>JAJDTM010000012.1 GCA_022827185.1 Candidatus Poribacteria bacterium | reverse complement strand
GGGTATCTTCTGTCGTTTTTCACGGATCCTCGGTGTAGAGCGGATACGCTCTTTGGTATTTATTAACATGGGTTTCTCATACCTATACCCTTTCACAAACCCTAATCTTACACTTGAGAAAAAAATGGGGGTAAGTGAGATAAAAAATCTATTGCACGAATGTTTGGATTCATGTTAAAATGGTATAGAACTTGAATCAAATCTCAAAATTCAGAGGGAAACTCTCATGAAAAGATACACTTTGTCCTTCATCATTTTAGTGCTTGCTATCGGTATTCCGTTCTTCCTCATTAATCCCGGTGAAAAAAATGCAATGAGTGGGAATAAACGCGTCACGCGTGAGACGTTAAATGAGGCACTCACTGAGGCTATCAAAATTGCCACAACAAATTACTACAAACCGATAGAAGATAGCAATGATATGTTCCGTGGCTCAATCAAAGGGGCACTCGCCTCTCTTAATGATCCCTACACATATTACGTTTCAGCGCGTGAACATCAGCGCGCTGTCGAAAACCTTTATAATGCCGAATTTGGAGGACTGGGTGTTCAAATCTACTATGACCATCGAGGGTTTATTAAAATCTCTAAACCGATTCCAAACACACCCGCCGCACGTGCGAACCTTCAAGCGGGAGATTATATTACCAAGGTTGGCGGAAAGCAGATCCATCTCAGCGAAAAAACAGGTATGGGGATTGACGATGTCGTCGATCTTCTCAGAGGTGTGATCGGGACCGAGGTGACGATTACAGTAAAACGTAAATTCCTTGACCCTTTTGATGTGACATTGACCCGCGGTAGGATCCCTATCAACAGTGTCAAATCAACGATGCTTGAGGGTGACATCGGCTATATCCGGATTACAGGTTTTATCGGTAGCAAACGCACAGAAGGTACGGAAGATGAATTCAACAAAGCCCTTGAAACACATAAAGCTGCTGGCATGAAAGCGCTCATCTTAGACTTACGGCACAATCAGGGCGGTTTGCTGAACGCTGCGTACCATATTGCCGATGCTTTTATTAATGAAGGTGTTATCGTTTCAACGAAAGGCAGAAGAAGCGATTTTAATGAGGAGTACCCCGCAACCCGCGATCTCCTCTGTCCGCTGGACATCCCACTCGTTGTCCTTGTCAATGAATTCAGCGCGAGTGCTTCCGAAATCGTAGCAGGTGCAATAAAAGATACTCGACGCGGCATCCTCGTTGGGCAGAAAACTTACGGTAAAGGGCTCGTCCAAAAACGGTATCCATTACCAGACGGCGGTTCGATGTCGTTGACAATCTCTTCCTATTACACACCCAATGGAACCTCAATTGACAAAGTAGGCATTACCCCGCAAGTCTCTATTGCGGATGAAGAACCCGATGAGATAGAACAGATAATGCTCAGAAAAGTGGATGCCACCGATACACTCAGCAATTTCATCACACAGTGGATTGATGAACAGCATGAGCAACCCGACGGTCTACCGACAGATTTTTCCAAAATTGTAGACGAACTTCCAAAGTTACAACAGATGCTTGAAGAAGAGCGCATCCATGTCAGCCTAAAGTGGCTAAAACAGCGCGCTGAACGGGTTTTTAACCTTTATGTCGGTATCGATCAGGTAGTTAACCTCGCATACGATCAGCAATTACGGGAGGCGATCCGCATCATTAAGGCGGATGAAGTTGCCAAGTATCTTAACCCACCGGAACCGGTGGAACCGCTTTCAACGACGCAAGCCAATACACCTGCAGTCCCTGACGAAACGACAGCTGAGGAATAACCTATTGAATGCAGCGTATGAATTCCAGAACTGAGAACCCACCCGATGTCATCACCAAAAAAGCGCTTATTGTCGGATTAATCTTAGTCGTCGTTAACGCTTATTGGGTAGGTATCGCCAGTGAACTCTGGTATGCGGTCTACACGCTGGTTTCACCGTTTTCCAACGCCGTTTTCACGCTGGTTGTGTTAATAGCGTTCAACGTCCTGCTCCGCAAACTTTCACCCCGTATTGCATTCACCCCCGCAGAATTGCTACTCATCTATATCATGGTGACAATGGTCTCCACCATTTCAGGACATGCGATGATGGCAATTCTCATGGGAACCCTCGCGCACCCGTTCTGGTTCGCAAGTCCGGAAAACGAATGGGCACAACTCTTTCTACATCACATTCCAGCATGGCTCACGGTACACGAGTTCGAGTTTTTAGCGGGTTATTATGAAGGCGAGTCCAGCCTCTATTGGGCAGAGCATCTCCGCATCTGGGTGAGACCCGCACTCCTCTGGTCAGGCTTTATTTTCCTACTCTACGGTTCACTGCTCTGTTTAGGGCTGCTGCTCCGTAAGCAGTGGATGGAACGCGAGAAACTCAGTTTCCCGCTAACACAATTGCCGCTGCAGATGACAACGAATCGCAGTTTTTTCCGTTCCCGTGCCCTCTGGTTTGGATTCGGAATCGCTGCGCTGCTTCGCGTGATGGCTGGGTTACACGATATTTTCCCCGTTATTCCTGCCCTACCACCTAACTATCGGCTTGATCGACACTTTACTGAACGACCTTGGAACGCGATCGGCTACGCTTCAATGTCCTTTAACCTTGCGGTTGTAGGACTCACCTACTTTATGCCGCTCGACCTTGCCTTTTCAACATGGTTTTTCTTTTGGCTCACCCGCGCCGAACGCGTCATCGCCAGTGCAGTCGGTGTCACAAACATCAGCGTCCTGCATCTCAATGATCGTGCCTCTGGAGCCTGGGTAGGGATCGCTGTGTTGACGCTTTGGATGAGCCGACGGCATTTCGCACGTTTCTTCCGACATGTCATCGGGCGAGAACGAGGGGACGATAGTAAGGAACCCTTCTCCTACCGGACGGTGGCAGTCCTAACGGTACTTAGCGTCGGGCTCGTCTTTGGATTCTGCTATGCAGCAGGCATGTCACTCTGGGCAATCAGCGTGTTTTATGCCTTGTTTATCGCGTTTGCGATCGCGATAGGACGCGTGCGTGCCGAACTTGGACCCCCTTACCATGAAGTCATCGGTATCAACCCGCGGCAGATGATGGTGAGTATGTTCGGAACTCGGCGACTGGGGGGGGCAAACCTCACGGTGATGACCTTCCTTTACGCTTTCAACCGCTGCAACCGTTCACATCCGATGCCGAACCAGATTGAATCTTTACGGATCGGTGAACGTTCTGGTATGCCGGGCAAGACCTTACTCTTAGGGATGGCACTTGCTATCGCTGTCGGGGCATTAGCAACGTTCTGGACCTATTTACAGGTGGCATATCATTACGGTGTACTCGCACAATGCCAAGGCGTTGTCGGACGCTTCGGATGGGAGAGTTTCAACCCACTTCAGAGCTGGTTGCAGCATCCGAAAGAACCCGACATTAGCGCGGTTGCCTTTATGTGTGGCGGATTCGGTTTCGTGTTTCTTCTCAATTTTTTACGAACACGCCTGTTGTGGTGGACACTTCATCCGTCCGGCTATGTGCTTTCGGGGGCTTCGTGGGGTGGACTCATATACTTCTGGTTCCCTGTAATGGTAAGTTGGCTCATTAAGTTTCTAATCCTCAGGTTTTCCGGATGGCAGACGTATCGTAAAGCGATCCCTTTTTTCCTCGGCCTTGTTTTAGGCGATTACATCCCGCGTAGTATCCTGAGTCTCATTAGTTTCGCCTTGAACCTCTACATGCCATCCTCTGGTGCAGGACACACACTTTAAATAACCGAAAACTCCTAATTTGACAAAACGGGGTGTTTCATTATATAATTGTGATAATTGGACAGAATCAGCCCCATCAACAGTCAAGGTGAGACGGAAACCTAATGCCAACACCACTACTCACAGTAAACGGAATTACAAAAGGGTTCACTGCCAACCAACCGCCAATAGTTAAAGACATTAGTTTCAGCGTATACCCAAGCGAAATTTTCGCGCTTTTGGGACCCAGTGGTTGCGGGAAGACGACCACCCTGCGCCTCATCGCCGGTTTTGAGAAAGCGGATGCTGGAACAATCGCCATGGAAAAACGGATGCTCGCGAACAGCAATGTCCATGTGGCACCCGAATCACGCGGGATCGGTTTCGTGTTTCAGGACTATGCCCTTTTCCCAAACAAAAACGTCATTGAGAATGTCGCCTTCGGTCTCCGAAAAACAGCAAAAAAAATACGGCGGGAAAGAGCATTGGAAGTGCTGCGAATGGTCGGCTTGACGAAACTCCAAACGCGAATGCCGCATCATCTTTCCGGGGGTGAGCAGCAGCGCGTCGCACTTGCCCGCGCAATGATCGCACGTCCCAAACTCCTCCTTTTAGATGAACCGTTCTCAAATCTTGACCCAGGGCTCAGACAAACAACTCGCGAAGAAGTCCGATCTCTTCTGAAAGCCGCAGGCATCAGTGCTGTGCTCGTTACACATGCACAAGAGGAGGCATTGAGTTTCGCTGAACGGTTAGGCGTAATGAAAGACGGGGTTCTTGAACAGATTGGTACCCCTGAAGCAGTATACCACTATCCGGAAACGGATTACGTCGCAGATTTTCTGGGGCAAACAAACTTTATTACCGCGTATGTGAGACATGGAATCGCCGACACACCTTTCGGACGCGTAAAAGTGGGTGGCGATGCCGATGGCGATGTGCTTCTGTCTATTCGACCTGAATGCTTAAAAATACACAGATCCGATGTTTGGAATAGTGGCGCGAAAGTCGGACGTATCATTGAGGAAGCGTTTAAAGGACATAACTTCACCTATTGTGTTGAAATAGACGGAGAGCACTACTTCGTTCAAGCTGACTACAACAACCCCTTTCAAATTGGTGATCTGGTCGTGTTAAAAGCAGTCTCAGCAGTAGCCGTCACACCATCAAATCACAGTGAAGTAGATGGTATTTGATGAAGAAAGGTATTGGCTAATTTTTTGACAAGGTTTCCGCTTGCCCTTCCCCAGGAAGCGGTGGGAGCCCTGATTAGAAATCGCGCTTACCCAATTTAGCCCCGTCGCGACTTTCGCTGATGGCTGATAGCCGACTGCTGATGGCTAATTACAGCATTTCTCGGATTTTATTAATCCCTTGAATCATCCGTGTGAAGGCTGCTACTAACCGATCAATTTCCGCGTGTACCTCAGCGGCATCTCCATGGGCGATAGCGTCTTCAACTGCGGGAAAAACGACCGCCGCATAGCCGGTATTAAGTCCCGGTGCATAGATAAGATGCTTAAACCACGGGCGTAGGGACAACCCAGTTTCACTCGTCAAATTCCGTTCCAACTGATACAACTGCCGGTTTATTTCGCCAATCCGAGATAGATCATCAGAAGCGAGGTAGCGAACAAGCCCTTGGTTCAGCAAACCTGCTACCTGTTGCCACTCCGTAAGCAGTTCATCCAATGCTTTAACGCCCCGAGCAATTTTGCTCTTTGAGCCGGAATTTTGTAACAGTTTCAGCGGTGTCATCAGGTCTGTCGCGTAAGTCTCATAGTCAAAGGGTAAAATATCAGCGTTGGCAAGTTGAAGTGCGAGGAGCCCCCAGATTTTTGACATCGCTGCTTGATATTGAAACGTCGGATCGCCAAAGTGTTCCATCCAGTAAAAGTTGTCCTGCATGGCGTGGTAAACCCCATAAGCACCGCTGAATCCCATACTGATCGCGGGGATACCCGCATGTCCAACAAATGGCGAATGATCTGAGCCGCTTCCGAGATTTCCGACCTGTGGTATCTCCTTGCCCTGCGCGGCTTTCCAACTCTCATAAACCGGCTTTAGCGTGCGTGGGTCAATCACATGCTGCGTCACTTCCCGAATTAATTCTCGTAAGGAGGGGATCGCACTCACATAGAACCGTCCACCGGTTGCCGCAATATCTACGTTAAGATACGCGATGGTTTTCTCTTGTAGCGTTGATCTCAAGTCTTCAACCCATTCCGTTGAACCGAGGATCCCGAATTCCTCAGCATCCCATGCCGCGAAAACGATTGTTCGTTTCGGACGCATCCCTTTTTTGGCGAGTTCACCCAAGCACTGGGCTACCTCTAACAAGGCAGTTGTCCCGCTACCCGGATCTGCCGCGCCGTAAACCCAGGCATCGTGATGGTTCCCTAAGATCACCCACTGATCCGGATATTCTGTCCCTTCTAACGT
This sequence comes from Candidatus Poribacteria bacterium, assembly GCA_022827185.1. Classification (GTDB taxonomy): domain Bacteria; phylum Poribacteria; class WGA-4E; order WGA-4E; family WGA-3G; genus WGA-3G. The sequence goes on along the minus strand of JAJDTM010000012.1, from coordinate 32,417 downwards.
CGCAATGATATTGTAGATCGGACGAGTGCTGTGATCGCACCGTACTTTAAGGCGAACCTTTGCAGGTCCCGGTCCGATATGATAAGCAAAAGGTAGACCCCCTTGCCAAGTTGATGGAACGTTCGGGCCCGCCAGTGCTTTTAGAAGCGGTTTGGCATCCCGATAAGCGATCGGAACTACGGGAATCTTCGGAAGATCTGTGGCTTCGGCCATCGGAAGTCGCTCGGCATCTTTCGTTGCTGCCCAACCGGGTGTTAGTGGATCACTGGCATGCTGAAAGATGTATTTCACTGTTCCACGCTGTATTGCGTCTTCCGAACGCCACGGACCGCGAGGGTAAACATCCCCACGCATATATCCATCGTCTGTCGGATCCGAGTAGAGGATTAACCCAACTGCCCCGTTATCGCCTGCGACTTTCGCCTTCACACCGCGGTAACTTCCGCCATAGCGGGCAATACAGATTTTCCCTGCCACCGAAATACCGAGTTCCTTGAGGACTTGATAATCTTCGGGTAACCCTCTGTTGACATAGATGAGTTCCGCTGTTACATCTCCATCTGGCGAATAAGCGTTGTATCCCGGGACTATCTCCGTTTCATAAGAATCTTTATCCCATTCCCACCCCTCTTCTTTGCCAGTAGCAAGATGCTGAACAGGTGAAACAAGTTCTACGTGTACCTCAAGCGGATACGGAAGATACACATGATATTCATACACCTGAACCTGTAGTCCATAACTCTCAAATTCGTTACGCAGGTATTCGGCGACTTTGCGGCTATTTTCGCTCCCTGCGAGGTGTGGTTCTTCAGAGAGGTGTCGTAACCTGTGCCGACATCTTTCTGCTGAAACCTGTTCTTTAAAATCAGTCTCATACTGCTTTTGCGTAACAGCACTTTCTGCTGTGAACCCTCGCATCCCCCAGACATTACGCGCAGAAAAAGTGAATACTGTAAGCACACAGATCAAGCAAAAATTCAATCTCCAAATCCATTTTGATAGACACATTATATTTTTTTGCATTTTAATCAGCCATCACCCCTTTCTGTTTTGCTAAATCATAACACATTTCCCGTGCCTGTCCACTATTTTTTTCATAATGTTTCTAAACATTGACATGATCCGCAGGATTTGTTAAAATAATTATGATATTAATAGGACTTACGCATCCCCCTTGCTGGCGGGGTTTGAAACCCCGCCAGCAGTGCGTAATATATTTGCTAAAATAATTGTGATATTAAAATTGACCGCAAGGAATTATTTAAATGGATGCTAAGATTTTGATTGTTGAAGATGAACGCGATATCGCTGATTTATTACGCTATAATTTACAAAAAGCGGGTTTTGAAACGGATTACGTCCGAAACGGCGCAGATGCATTGCATCGGGCTGTTGAAAAACCGCCGGACCTCATTTTACTCGATTTAATGCTCCCAGAAGTAGATGGAACCATTGTCTGTCGCTTATTAAAGAACGATCCGAGAACTAAAAATATTCCTGTCGTCATGGTAACTGCAAAGACGGAAGAAAAAGATAGGGTTACGGGGTTAGAACTCGGTGCTGATGATTACATCACCAAACCTTTTAGTCCGAGAGAAGTCGTGCTACGGGTATCTGCCGTGTTACGCCGTATCCAAGTCGGTCAACAAACAGAAAGCACCGAACAGATTGAAACGCACGGGTTAACGATTGATCTGGACAAACATCAGGTGCTAACCGATGGCGGTCCGATCGATCTGACCGCTACCGAGTTTAAACTGATTACCCTATTCGCGCGTTCACCCGGACGCGTCTTTACACGTGATATTCTGATGGACGTGATATGGGGACAAGAATATTACGGTATTGACCGAACAGTGGACACACATGTCAGCCGACTTCGCCGCAAACTTGGTGAATTTGGCAAGCATATTGAGACGGTACATGGGGTCGGTTATCGGTTTAAGGAAGGTCGTTAATAAGTGCTTCCAAGCGAGAGGGTACCTTCAAGGTCTCCTCTCGCATTGAAATTGCACTTGTAAGATTAATTACAGATTTTACCTTGGCACCTATGGAAATTCTACTCCCAGTTTTCGACACACCTTTCGGATTTTGTTAATCGCGCCGCCTATCTGCTTCCCGTTCCGCGTGACACCAAAAAGATGTTGGCTCACAACACGGCGGGAAATGCCGAGAATACTCCCAATCTCTTCCTGCGTTTTGCCTTTATAGAAGTAGAGTTGGATACACTCGGTTTGACGTTCGGTTAACTCCTTCGCGATAATCTGACGAATCTGTTCCAAGACTGCCTGCCGCTTGGCACGACGCGCCTCCGTATATTCGTCATCAGGTGCTCGATACCAGAGATAGTCCTCGGTGGTGAGTTGGTCAAAAAAATCCGGCGGGACCGGAATCTCCCAAAAATCTGGATTAAATCTTGGCATAGATAGAGCAACTCCCTCAGTGTGAGGCGATCGCGCCTATGCCATTCTCAATCAAATTGTCGATAATGGACAGAGGCACCATCGCCCTGAACTGAATACGTTCAAATGAAATGTAGCGTGGCTTAAACTTACTCTTAATGACATGATAGGTACCTCCTCTTTCTTATTTATGTCTATGTTTGTAAATTAAAACGGTACAAGGGTGCCACTGACACTTCAACAATGACCACCTCTTGCAAGTTACATTAATAGTATACTCAAAAACACAAAAATGTGCCATAAAAATTGGATTCAGGACGTAACGCATGCATCCTGACCCGAAAGTAGCATACTTTGAAGATAGGGCGAAATGGGGGACAGAGGGGTATAAACCCTCCGTCCCTTTCCAAAGAGTGCGACACTTAGTGTCACACCGCAAGGGCGTAACACTAAGTGTCACACCTCCTCTGGTTTGCTAACATAACAAATTCCTCCTTTTTCTCTCTACCGCGATGAAGCGGCATTAGGATACCATCATCATAAAAATGACAATGATTCACCTAAACACATTTTCGGATGCACTTTTGCACATTTTCGTAAAAAAAAATGAAAAAATTATTTTTTTTCGGGTGGAAAGTGATGCAGATCGCTTTTGTAAATTGCTATTGCCATATAACCTGGTTCATATCCCATAGCATAACCACACCATCTTCGTCTATACTGGCGAGTATGTGTCCATCCGGACTAAACGCTAATGCCCGGACCCAGGTCGTATGCCCCGTGAGGGTAACCGTGTTTCGCTTAGTGAATGTGTCGCGCAAACGAATCACTTCATAAGATCCACTCGCGAGTATGCGTCCATCCGGACTAAAGGCAACGGATAAAACACTACTTCTTGTCGGCTCTTTAAAGGTATTCAACAGTTTACCGGCTTCCACATCCCATAAACACGTTGTGGCATCAATACCCCCACTTGCAAGCACGGTGCCACGTGGGGAAAATGCGACAGCAGCAACCGCCTTCGTGTGCCCGGCAAGCAAGTCTTTGAGTTTACCGGTGTGCACATCCCATAACCGAATCACTTTTTCATCCGTTGCACTGGCAATCGTCTGTCCATCGGGACTCAGCGAAATGGCTCTAACGCCTTGGCTGGGTTCCAGTTCTGTAATGTTCCCTATAATGGTTTGCAGGGGCTGACCAGTGTCTACATCCCAAATACGGATGGTATTGTCCCAACTCCCACTCATAAGTGTCGCCCCGTCCGGTGAATAGACGAGAGATGGAACACCTTCTTCGTGTCCAGTGAGTGTTTTTAGGAGTTCTCCAGTGTCAACATCCCAAATACGAATATGACCGTCCCAATCCGCGCTCACAAGGTTCCGCCCATCTGGTGAGTAGGCTACTGAAAGCACTATATCTGCATGCCGGGTGAGAGTTCTTAGAAGTTGTCCGCTTTGTACATCTCGGATCGGAATTGTATCGTCCCCGGTTCCAACATTTGTCAATGTTGTTCCATCCGGTGAAAATGCCACTGCTCTCCCAAAAGAGCCGGTATGTCCGGTGATCGTCTTCAACGGGGTGCCCGTCGCTGCATCCCAAAAACAGATCGTTCCATCGTAGGAACTCATACTGGTAACGGTTTTTCCATCTGGTGCGTAGATGACTGTATCCACAACATCGGTATGTTCGGTAAGCGTTTTCAAGAGTTTACCGGTGCTGGCGTTCCAAAAGCGGATTGTTTTATCCCAACTGCCGCTTACGAGCGTCGTGCCATCTGGCGAGTAGGTCATAGTATTAACCTCGGATGTATGTCCAGTGAGTGTTTTTAGGAGTTCTCCAGTGCCCACATCCCAAATACGAATTTTGGAGTCTTCTTCACCACTCGCCAATGTCCGACTATCGGGCGAGTATGCGACACTACAAATCCTTTTTGGACGCTCATCAATAGTCTGCAGGAGTTGTCCCGTATCCACGTCCCACATACGAATCGTCTTGTCTTCCCAACCGACACTCGCCAATATCTTTCCATCATTTGAATACGCGATAAAGCCGATAGACGTAGCGTTTGTGTTAAGATCTGTGTGTCCGGTGAGGGTTTTTAACAACTTACCGGTGTGGAGATTCCACAGTTGAATCGTATTGTCCCAATTTCCGCCTGCGAGTGTTTCTCCGGTAGGGCTGAATGCTAATAAATAGGTTCGATTCGCCTCTCCTACAAGAACTTTACGCAATTTCCTTGCCTGTAGGTCCCATAAATAAACGCTGCCGTCACTCGAAGCAGCAAGCGTCTTTCCATCGGGGCTGAGGCACATATCTTCAGTGAACGGTTCTGTAATGAGATCCAGGGCTTCACCCGTACGGACATCGTATATCCATACACCGATCGAACTCAAAACGGCGAGGCGGTTACCATCCGGCAAATAGACGCAATCGGTGAGCGTGCCCTTCCCAAAACGCGCAATCGCGCCTTCAGGCAATCCCCATCGGATGTAATCTTGGGCGGAACTGCTTGATAAAAAGAGAGCAGCGGTTAATAAGAAGATCGGCATAGTATAAAAAAATTTCGATGTTTTCATATTAATACTTTTCCTTTTAAGACGCTATGGATCTGGAATCTGGTTCATATCCCACAGAATAACAGTCCCGTTATTACCGCTGGCAAGCGTTTGACCACCAGGACTGAACGCTATCGCGTAAATCCAGCCTGGATACCCGGTGAAAGTGCCTATATGCTCACCCGTAACAGTATTCCACAATTCAATCGTCTTCCAACTTGAACTTGCAATTGTCTGTCCATCAGGACTGAAGGCGACACCATAGATATTTCCCCTTGCCTTTACGATATTATGTAGCAATTTCCCGGTGCGCACCTCCCACAAATAGAGGTCGCCACCACCACCTGCAAGCATAGTGCCATCTGGAGAAAATGTGACTGTATTCACGCGATGCCCCGTGAGCGTTGCTTTGACTTTACCCGTGGGGATATCCCATAACCGAATCACTTCTTCGTCAGTTGCCACGGCAAGCGTCCGCCCATCAGGATTGAGCGCAATAGCACCAACTCCGAGGCGTGAATCGGGGTCCGTTATATTCCCTGTGAACATTTGCAGGAGATGTCCGGTGGCAACATTCCACAAACGGATTTCATTATCCCAACTTCCACTCACAAGCGATTGACCATCCGGGGAATAGGCGATAGAATGCACACCTTCCGTGTGAGCGGGAACAGTTTTGAGGAGTGCTCCGGTGCTAATATTCCAAAAATGGATTTTGCCATCCCGATTCCCACTTGCGAGTGTGCTGCCATCCGGTGAAAAAGTCACCGAAAGCATATGATCTGTATGTCCAGTAAGCGTCTTCACTATTTGTCCGGTCTTTAGATCTCGTAACAAAATTGTCCTGTCTGTTCCTCTTCCAATAGCGAGTGTGCTGCCATCTGGTGAAAAAGCCACCGACCTCGCTCCAAAGCTATGTGCAGTAAAGGTTTTCAGGAGTTCCCCGGTGTGAACATCCCAAAAGCGCAGCGTCCCATCGTATCCGTCACTAATGAGGGTCTCTTGATCCGGTGAATACTTCACGGAATCAACACCCGCTGTATGCCCGTTAAGAATTTTTAAGGTCTCGTCGGTGCGGATATCCCACATACGGATTGTCTTATCCGAACTCCCACTCACAAGTGTCGCGCCATCCCGTGAATAGATCATAGAACTGACACGATCTGTATGTCCAACAAAGGTTTTCAAGAGTTTGCCGGTACCAACATCCCAAATGCGAATCGTATGGTCCTTCCAACCGACACTCGCAAGTGTCCGGCTATCTGGAGCATACGTGATCCTTGAAACTCTATCGGTGTGTCCCGTAATGGCTTTCAGGAGTTCTTCAGTCTCCACATCCCAAATAAGAAGCGTATTATCTCGCCAAGCGGTGCACGCCAACGTCTTGCCATCGTTTGAATACGCGACCAGACGGATCCTTTCTGTATGCCCAACGAAGGTCTGTTTCAAGTCCCCCGTGCTAACGTCCCACAGTCGAACCGTAGTGTCCCGACTGCCACCGGCAAGTGTTTCACCAGTCGGACTGAACGCCAACGAATAGATCCTGTCATTGTGTCCTACAAGCAATTTATCTACTTTGTTAGCTTGTAGATCCCATAACGCTACTTCATGATCACTTGCACCAGCAAGCATCCTACCATCAGGACTGGGCACCATGAAATTCCACACTTGTTTCGTTCCCAAGTCTGTGAATAACTCTAATTCCTCGCCTGTGTGGACATCATATATCCAGAGGCCGATTGCACTCAGAACAACAAGCCGATTTCCGTCCGGAAGATACGCGAAATCGCGAACTCCACCTTTCTCAAAACGCACGATAGCCCCTTCAGGGAGACTCCATCGGGTGTAATCTTGCGCGGAACCGCTTGCAAGAAAAAAATCGAAAATTAACAAAAGGATAAGCGTCCCAGAAAATAATTGTGCTGTTCTCATATTTATAATGGTGTCCTCCGAAACAAAACTAAACAAGATGATTCTATCTGGCTGTCTATACACACTTTTGGATGCACTTTAAAAAAATAAGGGACAGAGGGATGTTTCCCTCTGTCCCTTATTATCAGATGCCCTTGGCATGCCTATGAAAGATAAGACTTACGCAGCCCCTTGCTGGGTTTTTGCTTGGGTGTTTCTTCAGGGTTTAAAACCCCGCCTGCAGTGCTTATCGAAAAGTGTGAAAATCATTCCTCAGGCTCAAAGAACAATTTGAGCGGCGCACTTAACTGTGGCGTCATATCTTGATCCTCCACTGCTTCTTCACCTGCCCATTCGTTACGCTCAATCCCCATTATATAAATCTGCCGCGTTGTATCGGTGTAACTCTGGTATTGGAAGCCAGCATTCTCAAAACATATCAGCGCGGGTCCGTTATCGGGTGATACCTGCAGCGTAACGTACTCAGCACCGAGTTCTTCAAATGCGTAACGGGCGGTTTCAATGAGTGTATCAGTGCCGTACCCGCGAGCGCGATAATCCGGGCGAATGATGACGAATTTGACAGTAACCGTGTCCGCATCGTATTGGAGCAGCATAAACCCGATGAGGAGCCGCGTGGTACGGATTTCAATAGCGAGTGCGTGCATCTCCGTGTTTGCTACCCAACTGTGCCAGTCTTCCAGAAATGTCTCAAACGAGACCCGTTCAGCGTAGAGGTGATTCCTAATGCCGGGTCGGTTGATCCATCCCCAAATTTGACGAAGTTCATTCTCAGTGGTCTGCCGGAGGTAAATACCACCGCTGTAAAGGCGTTCCAGCTGCCGCAATTCGTTCCGCAACCCTTCTAATTGCGCCGAGTGCTCGCCTATTTGGGCACCTGCGGTCCGAATCTTACGCTGATTCGGTTGATCCATGAATTTCGCCTGTTTTACCCTGTTCTGAAAGTATCCAAGTTTCCGTTCACTCCGCTCAATAATGCGTAACAAGTTGTTAATCGCATCCGACCACTTCTGCAGGTCAGCGTTTGCGTCGTCGCGTGTTTCGGTCGGTTCTTCGCTTATCGTTTCTTCTCTTATCTGTGTTTCGTTCATATCTCCCTTCCTTGAATCCAGAGATCCGCAGATAACTTTCATATCGGAGTGGATTGATATTGCCAGTTTCAACTGCCCGTTTAACAGCACATGCCGGTTCGTGCTGGTGTGTACACGCCGCGAATTTGCACTCAGGAATATAAGGTCGCATCTCAGGAAAATGGATGTCTAAACCCTGTTCATCATCAATTTCAAGCAAACCGAGCGTTCGGATGCCGGGTGTATCTGCCACAAACCCACCGACTTCAAGCGGTAGCAGCATGACTTCTGTTGTCGTATGCCGACCTTTATGGATACGGTTGTCAACCTCACCCGTGCGCAATTGGAGTCCCGGCTGTAACGCATTGAGGAGAGAAGACTTCCCGACCCCCGATGAACCTACAATTGCAGAAATCTTATCCTGCATCACTCCCCGCAATTCATCGACACCGAGACCCGTCATGATACTTGTATAAACCACTTTATAACCTAATTCTTCATATAATTTGAGTTCGCGTTGCACATTCTCCAATTTTGCCAAATCCATTTTGTTGATACAGATCACCGGTTCTACGTCTGATGCTTCTGCTGTAACAAGGAATCTATCAAGCATCCGCAGTTTGAGTGTCGGATGTCGGGCAGCAAAGATAATAAGCAGCATCTCAAGATTCGCGACGATAACCTGTCGCCAGCCGTCCATACGGGTACGACCGAACTGGGTTTCGCGGGGAAGACATTCCTCAATGTAGCCATTGTTTTCGGTGGACACCGGTATTGAAATGCGTACCCGGTCCCCGACTGCGACTAAATCGACGTACGGCATCTCTTTCGTCTCGGCGAGCCGTCGCTTTTCATCTTCAATAAGGTGGTGCCGCACGGTGCAAGTGTAACACTGCTTGTCAACTTGTACCTCGTAGGCACCACCTTTCGCTTTTGTGACAATCCCTTCCATAGTTAGTCCCATCTGCGGAAGCATGTAGTTTTTAAATAGGCATTGAAATTGATCTGCATAACAGAAGGCGCGCGATTAGACGCAGTTAGCACTTCTCATAAAACCGCGCGCCTCTCAGGGTATCACTTAATTACCGGGATTCCGCCAGACGATACGTCCACGCGTTAAGTCGTATGGAGAAAGCTCAACGGTAACCTGGTCACCGGGAAGTACCCAAATTTTGTGCTGCATCAGTTTACCAGCAAGATACGCCACAACTTTGTGGTCGTTCTCTTCTAACTGGACATGAAACAGGTTACCCGGCAAGGACTCCAGGACAATCCCCAGCACACGGATAGCGGTATCTTTATTGTTAACATTTTTAATAGATTCATGAACTTCGGGCGTTACGTTTTCATTTCTCATCTCTTTTTTCTCCTTTTTATGATAATTGTTGTTCTATACTAACACTCTATTGGATGCACTTTGTTAACGAATTGTTCGGAAAAAAAGTTGACATCAAGCCTCGAAAGTTGTAAAATACACAAGAAGGAGATACCATTTTCACTTTTTTTATATAGGACTTACGCAGCCCGCTTCGCAGGCGGGGTTTTAAACCCCGCCTGCAGTGCTTTATTTTTATAGGAGAAAAATCATGAGCCAAGCCTTACCTCTCGTAGCCTACCCTGATCTCGAAAACCAAGTCAAGGCGATGGAAGAAGACGGGTATGCCTATCTTCCAAAGGTTATTAACGAGGCAGAACTCGCGGAGCTTCGCGATGCGATGGATCGACTCACCGCAAACCCTGAAAGCTTTGACCGGCACAGTTTGCCTGAGAACGGCAGCGGTTTCCTTAACAAACATATCAATAACGCCTTCAATCGCGACCCTGTCTTTCTACCTTACCTTGACAAATCTCCGGTCATTGAGTTAGCGGAAGCGGTTCACGGTGACGACTGCCACGTCATCGGCATGACGGCTTGGGTAACAGGTCCGGGCCGTCCCGATCAAGGCCTACATATAGATTGGCTGCCGATTCCACTGCCAGCGGATATTTTGGAAGACTCACGCATCAAGGTTCCGATCTTCATCACAACTGCCCACTATTATCTCGATAATCTCTACGAGGATCTCGGTCCAACAAAGTTCGTTCCGGGTAGCCACCTTTCTGGACGACGACCGGATGGTGAAACGGAATGGAAAGGTGCGCAGGAACAGAGTATCCTCTGTAATGGTGGTGATGTCGTGATTTTCCGGAGCGAGGTCTGGCACCGAGGCACCGCGAATCGGAGCGAGCAGACCCGATACCTATTGCAAGTGCATTACGCGAATCGGATGATCACGCAGAAATTTCCACCCTACCTGAACCGATTTCAGTTCGATGAAGCGATCTTGGAACAAGCGACAGAACGTCAACAGCGTTTAATGGGTAACCACCGCCCCGGTGCCTACGATTGATCCCAATTTTTTTTCAGAGATAGGACTTACGCAGCTCCCACTGCAGGCGCGGTTTCAAACCCCGCCTGCAGTAATATGTAAGTTATCATAGAAAATGTGTAAGTCCTGAGAGAACAATAACTGCCACCGAGGATAACAGTTGCCTTCAAACAGAAACGAGCCTATCGGGACACCGCCCAGACCCAATGTTATCAGCGAGGAGCCGCACGGGAAAATCATTGCCCTCAGTTTACTCCTCGCATTTCTCTGGGGTGGGAATTCGCCTTCAATAAAAGTCGGTTTGCAAGACTTCCCACCGATGGCGTTGGCGTTCTTCCGCTTTGTGATAGGTCTTGTTGTCGTTGGCGGTTGGTCGCTCTTTCGCCGTGTCTCACTCGGTTTACGCCGCGGTGAATTTGCGCGATTGGTGCTGCTGACAACGATTTTCATACTTCAAATTATCTGTTTGAACACCGGCACCGAACTCACAACAGCATCCCGCTCCACTATTTTTATTAATGTCTATCCTTTTTTCACGGCACTCTTCGCGCATTTCTGGATCCCCGGCGAACGCCTCTCGGTTCCGAAGACATTGGGGATTATCGTCGCCTTCAGTGGCGTTTTCATAACCGTTGCCCCGAACCTCGGTGAAGGTGAAACGAGTATCCTTGGCGATGTCCTTGTCCTCATCAGCGGCTGTTTCTTAGGGCTACGCGTCGTCGTGACAAAACTACTCGTTCAAGCCATTCACCCGTACCGACTCTTGGTCTGGTATTTAAGTTTGAGTCTACCGTGTTATGCTGCAATGAATCTGCTATTGGAGCGCGGTGCACCGATGCAGCTGACACTTTCAAGTGCTATCGCGCTTCTTTATCAAGGGGGTGTTATCGCGGGTTACTGTTTCTTAGCGTGGACTGCAATACTTGAGAGATATAGTGCGAGTAAACTGGTCGTGCTTTTCTTCGCGACACCGCTTTCGGGTGTTGTGTTCAGCTATCTGGTCTTAGGGGACGAACTCACCCTGAGTCTACTTATCGGTGCTCTTCTCGTGGCAGGCGGGATTTATCTCGTAAACATGCGGCGTTAATAGGCTTAGATCCCCCGCTGGCAAAAGAAAATCTGGTTTTCACTTGCATTTAACCAGAAAAAATTCACTCTCTTCGCTTCTCCCGTTCTTCAATGATGGCACTACTAAAAAGATTGTCCTCGGGGTTTATGCCTTCCTCCAGCGAAAGCTGCTGAAGTTCCTCAGCCGTGAGGGTTTGAGCTTCGGGATCACGTTTTCTGCGCGATGAACGCCGTCTCTCATTCTGTGCTCGTGTTCGAGCAGAATAGGCAGCCAAGCGTTCTTCTGGTGTGAGTGACTTCATGAAGGGTGCTTGAAGTGTTTCTAACTCCTTTTTCACTTCTGCTAAATCCCATTCAAGTTGTTCAATTTTTATGAGCAGTTTCGTGATAGGGGGTATCATAATTCCTTTTCCTAAAGAAGTGAAAAAATAGGTTCACGATATCAAAATAACAGCATTGGCACCTACTACTAATCCGTGCTAAACTATCAAGTATTGATTAAGCCATCCAGATAAGCCCGAGCATTATTTTCGGGATCGAATGTCCGTAACCCTTCACTTCTTGCTGCTTTTAGAAAACCTTTATCACTACTCACCAGGATTAAGTCATGTCCATCCATTCTCAGTTCGTTTGCCTTATCCAATGCACATTGCAGAATGATAGCATCCGCAGTATTGATAGAGTAAACCTCAATGAATTGCAATGAGTCGTCCATCTGAGTGTTAGTTGGATATACTTTCGCTACTTGAGGGTGCTGACTGACTTCAGTCTCAAACAGTTGTTTTTGTTGATCGAAACGTTGTTTGTCCTTTATGCGGCGTCCAAGGATGAATATAACCTCACCAACAGAGACAGGCCCGCAAAGCATCATTCGCCCTGGGGGCACTTTATCAAAAAAATACCACATTTCGGGCGTTCCGTTTGGTTCGGTAACGTACCGCTTAACCACTGCACTTGCATCTAACCAGAAATAATTCACGCAGGCTGCTCCTCATCATCTCAATTCTGATTTTCATCATAAAGAGACCTTAAGAAGTCAAACCCGGCGGCGCCGTACAGATTGCAAATCCGGTCAGCAACCTCTTTGTGTCCGGTGTTATACAGCACACGGACAATTCCTTGGATATGTTCCTGATCGTGATACGGATAGACATTATGCGTGAGCATTCCCAGATAAATGTCTCCCACTTCTGCTGGAGTTTTGGTGGCATGTGGTAGCAGTTCCTCAACGAAAAATGCAGAATCGGTAAGTCCTCTGATGTACTGCGTAGACATTTTTACCCATTTCAGGACTTCACCATCTATTTTATCAACGAGTGCGACCCATCCAGATAAACGAGATAAAACTTCCTGGTATTCCAGCACATCAATCTTTTGGGAAAGCACCCCAAACAAGGCACGCCATGCTGGAACAACCTTCGCTTTCGTTTTTGCGGAGAGATTATCTCTTTGTCGCCAGAAGAAACGGACTAAATGTGAAAGAAGATTTGGGTTGTCACTGTTCATCAACTGATAAATGAGACTATTTTTGTCGTTTAAAGTTTCACTGCCCTCTATCCAACCTGTACAGATATGTTCAACAAGCCTTTTTTGTACTTCCGCATTAGTAAAATTGGCGTTTAGTCCTTTGTGATAGTGTCCATGTGCCTTAAGCAGATAATGTAACTCTTCGCGAATATCGGAATAAAATACATATCCAGAAAAAGCTGCTTGCCAATAACCTTCGGCTTGTTGAGGGAAAATGTTGTCTATGTTGCTAATAACCCATTCCTTATCAAGATATAGGAGATTTGGTAAATAAGCACCAAGGGCAAAAGAAAACTCAATAGAAGACTCAATGTTTCTGTCCAATCTATTGGTGAAATCTTTTTTAATAGATAGAGGCCAACGACTACCTTGTTTAATATTGTTAATACGAGCAAACCGTAAAGCATAATCTATCATCGCTGTAAATGTCTTACCCTTGACTGAACTTGCAAAAGTGAGAGGCAAGTCTACAGTCTGTATACCATCTCTGGTTGCAATAACAGGACCTTCCGATTCAACCTTTTCTACAAGTATTAAAAGGATTTCCTCGGCAAGAGGTAAGAGTTGGACATCAAATGCATATTTATCATTCTTGGTTCCATCTGTCACCAAATCAGCTACGACAGATAGAACCCAATCCCTATAATTTAAACCGGTTTCGTGTTGTTCATCCCAAAACCGTTCAGAGGAAAGGATTTGATGGATAAATTTTAGCAACGCTGTCCAATCAAATTCCTTTTTATCCCGCCATGCCTCTAGAAATCCGTATAATAACGAATGTTGATAAAAATTCTTGACCCCTTGGAAGGATTGTAAATCATCCGTAAACCGTTGTGGATTTGTCCCAACACATTCTTTCAGTGTACTTGCTAATCCTTCTTCAGTTGGATCCGATCTTCTGACTATCACCTCTTGTTCTTTAAACTCAGCAAGGTACTCAGCAATTTGCGTATTTGACATGGCAGACAGTTCTTCAACAGTTAGTGGACTCGAGCTTCCTGCCCAAATTTCAATATTGAAAAGAGACCCCGGATTTTCAAGTTTCGCTGGGTTTATCTGCTCATACTTCTGATAGGCAGAGACAATTTTTTCGTTGTCTGTCTCCATGAGCGAAGATAACCACTCTCGCTTTCTATAAGCGACAACCCCCTCGGAGGAAACTTTGTATCGCGCAGATTCGATCCAATGTAATATCCTATCAATCTCGGATTCTTTAAACTTAGTACAGTTGGTTTTGATCAACTGATACAGTTCAGGCTTCAGTCCAATACTGTCAAGTGGGTTTCCCTGCCATTCCCAAAACAGCTGTTTCAAATTTTCGTAATGATGTATGACAGCGGTGAGAGCAATCCGACCAAAAATAGTCAGCGCTTCCTTTTTCAGAGGATCATTGCAGTTTACCGCCAATCCTTCCTGTAACAAATCCTTTACCATTTCTTCAACGTTATTATCAAATTCAACAGATCGTAACATACCAGATGTAAAACCAACCAACAATTCAGCATAGTGTCGGAGAGGATAATCGGAAGGAGTACTGTCAATCTTGGATATAATATTAAATGAATACGCTCCTTCATCAATAAGTGCCTGGATCCGCGCACATGCAATCTGCACAGTTTCGATTCCACATAATTCTGCGATACCTTGCTCGTGTTTCTGAAGGGCGTTCCATAGCCAATGCTCCTCCATAACAGATCTTATGTCACCATGGATGACTTCGGCATCAAGCATATCTTCAAGCAGCGTAAGGGTTAGTTCTTTGGCACCTCCGTCAAGAAACTTCGGTAAAACTGTTTCACCGATTGTAGGATCCACTAATGTGGCTCCTACTCTGGATTTCAGTGCAACACTAACGAACGTTAGGTGCTGATATTCTATTTTCTCTATGGGAAGGGCACAAATAATTTTGATGACTTGCGAATTTGTGTGATCGCTTGCTATACTTGCCGCAGCGTCATTGGTGTAATTAACTATAGTATTAACAATATCAGCAAGGACACTGAAAGTTTCCTCACAAGGGACCATCTTAGTGTGATTAGCAACCCTCTCCACGTACCCCAAAGCATGCCAAAAATGGACGGGCTGATCCGGCATTTTCTGAGAGATTGGTTGATTATATGGATCGAACCAACCCGCATCTTTTAGCGGTTCTAACCATGCAGGAGATTCCAGTTTTTGAAAAAAATAGGCATATCTAACTTCGGATTTCAGAAGGTTAGATAAAGTCTGTATTATTTTCTCTGTTGGCTGTTCGCGTTTAAGTATGTGATCTATTCTATTGAGGAGATTGAAATGGTTGCCAACCAAGTCCTCCAAGACATCCTCAAACTCATGCCAAAGCGGAACAAACGCTTCTCTGCGTCGGGGAGGTTTCCAGGCACCGTGACGATGGGCAAACGCAGCAAAACGTTTAGCAACACTTATCCATCTTTCAGCAAGTGGAGAAGGATCGTCAATGCCTAAGGACTGCAGAATAGAAGTTTTATGTTTCCCTATTCGGTTGTAAGCTATTTCGACTGTGCCCGGAACACTAGTGGCAAACTTAAAACTGCCTTCTTTTGCTTTTTCGTAAGTAGACTTATTACCATCGGGGGTTCTAATGACAAATTCCAGTTCCTCTTTTTTTTCTTCTGATAAGATATTTCTTAAACCACCCTCAATTTCCCGAGCAATATGTGCTAAGAGATAGGAAGAAGTTTCCAAGTCATCGTCTTGTAGTATCTTTACGCCAGAGCGATAAAAAGCAGCTATTTCGGGACCGATAGCTTGTAGGTTCCGGTAAATTTCAGATTGCCGTGGTGATAATTCAAGACTACGATTTTGAAGTCTCACAGAGGGCTGCGATAAGTCTTGTTTTTTGTTAAATTCGTTTCTCATACTTTATACCTCTTTTTCCCCAGGATTCATACCAACATTTTAACACATCTCAAACCAAATCCCAACCGAATTTCCGTGCCTCCGCCCCTAAATCACACCGAGACTTTTTACCGCCGTGAATGCTCGGCTCCGCGCAGAGTTTTTCACGGAGACGATGCACCGCTACATGTACATCTTCAGACATAATGCCCAAAACTGCTTTCAGAAACCACCGATCCAACTCATGACGCACCGGATCCCGGTCAGACTCATTAAACGGCAACATCCGCTTATGTTTCATCGTATCAAAAATCTGATCGGCATCCGCTAACGCATTCGCAGAGAGGCTCCGGACATCTAATGTAGGCAAGGTGTATAGTGTTAACTGCGATAACATACCTCGTCCGGGCTGCTGTTTACTGCTATGTCCCCAATGGCAAAACAGTCCCAACGTTGTGTTGCACCATAGTGTCCACGGAATTTCATAACTCGAATTCTTAAAAGCGACATTCTTGATTAAACTCACTCCCAACGTAGGGCTTTCTGTGAAGAGGGCAACGATAGAATTCGCATTAAAGCGCAAACCCAAATTGTAATGCGCGCGGCTATTTCGTTCAAGCAGCTGCTGCAATTTCGGTCTCCCGTCAGGACGGAGTATACCGTGTGTATCAGGTTGTACAAGCATTGCCCGCTGTAAAGGAGATTTCACTTTCCATAGACATGGATAGTCATCGCTGTCGGTACACCCAGTTCCCATATCAAACGCACCCCGTCCATTCCCACCAAAAACATCCAAGTGTGACATGCCGATAGTTGCGATGTCCTCAACGCGGCAGATAGGAATTTCTATCGGTGCCGTCTGGGTTGGTAACCACAACTCTCCGCCTGCTAAACGGTGTGCTGACTGGATTAACTCCATCGCTTTTACACGAGATGCTGCCCACGCCTCGCCTACGGGTAGCGGGCAGTCAAGTAGATGTCCAACAGTTTCATCGCCTATTTTGAGTTCATCGCCGCCAATTGGCGTATCTTCCATTATGCGCGTGTTATCTATCCTGAGAATACTGTTACCTATTGCCACACTTTCAAGAGCACTCCTCGGTTGATGTAGCAGGGAGATAAACGTCCCGCGGCCTGTGCTACGTCCTCTGCCTTTCGTCGCAATGACCATACACTCTGCCATCCCCGTATCGGAAGAAAAGGTGCAATTGGAAATTTAGGCATCCGCAATCGTAATCACAATCACGTCGTGATATTCAGTCGCCCATAGATCCCGAACCTTTTGCCAATGCGGAGAGGCGAGGGCTGTCGCCGGTAGAATGAAACCCATTGTTGATTTTCCGTTTGATTTGAGCAT
The DNA here is from genome assembly GCA_022827185.1 of Candidatus Poribacteria bacterium. Classification (GTDB taxonomy): domain Bacteria; phylum Poribacteria; class WGA-4E; order WGA-4E; family WGA-3G; genus WGA-3G. The sequence continues at coordinate 15,281 of JAJDTM010000012.1, read as the reverse complement.
TCTGTCAGCTAAATCAACGAAGTAGGAGGCAAGTCCGGCTTGCCCATTGGCGACGCTGATGTCTTCTTTTCGGAGGGCGCGCCGCATTGCAGATGTATCCTCTTCGCTTCGTTCGCTCCCTTCAAACACGGGTTTCGGGATACTGCTGCTACTATCAGCGTTCGGTTTGCTGAAGGGCGGATTCTCCACTACAATATCGAACTCACGATGTCGAAATGTGTCTTGCCGGTTGACAGTGGCATCCCCTTCACCGCCGACTTGCTGTGCCTCATTCTCCATGAGATAGAATATTTGTATTTGCTCAGGCGCATTGAGCAGATCCAGCGCACCGAGGGCATAACTGTCATCTGCCTGTTTTCCATAAGGGAGTGTATGAATCCGGGTCCGCCCGATCTTCTTATCGGGATAGGTGCTGGTGAGGAGCGAAGCGGTGAGATGACTCGCGTTCGGCATAATATCACACCCACCGATGTTATGTTCCATCATATTACCGTGTATATCCGCCCCGATACCGCCTGTCTGTTCGTGTATGCTGAGAATACGCTGGTATACGCCGTTGAGAAGGGCACCAGTACCGCATGCAAAATCCGCTACCTTTAATTTATGGACGTCAACGTTGCCTTGATGCACCATAGGAAGTGCCAATACTGACAATAGGGCTACGGCTTCAGGGCGGGTATAGTTTGCCTTAATATACTTCCGATCAATGATGAGGCGTTGAAAAACGATGCCTGCTAACTCATGGACCTGGGCGATACCGCCACTGACCAGTTCGTGTGCTGCGCGACAGAGGATAGACAGGACGCTACCGACCAATTTGTCATCGGTTGCGATGGCGTGTACAAGTTGGTTAGCCACATCGAAGATATGCCGGTAGTTGACCTCGCGAATAATATTCCAATCTTTCAGTACGTCGCTATACTTGATAGGTGTGTCGTCATCTACTGTGAGTTGAGCAAGCGATGAAACCTGTTCCATTTCGGGCTTACCGGCGAGGGAGCTCTGAAAAACGAAAGCGTTGGTAATAATCAGCATCGCCATCCGCGAAGTCTGCTCGCCCGGTTGTTGGTGCAGGATTTCACCAATCGCTGCGCCGATGCTCGGACGCGTTGCGATTGCGGCTTCTAACAGAAGTGCTGCTTGGTTGACGCGGTATTCTAACAGTGCAGCAGCTTTCTGAATTCTCGAATTCGGCGTTGCACCAAGTTGGAGAGCCATCGCAACATCGCCGATTGTACCTTCCGCCCATCCTTTATCCGGGAATCTGTTGGTTTCCGATCCATCTTTACTCAGGAGCACATAGTGAATATCATTCGCCTGTTGGAGTTCTTGTTCTAAGTCTCTACGTTCAACGTGTAGGAAGCGAGCAGGGATGCGGAGTGCCATCGCAGTGGTAAGCGTCTCTGCAGCCATATTCGGGGCAGGCGAGAGTTCTTCACCGAGGTGTTGCCTCGCTTGGGCTTCACCGCGGATATTGGGGCTTATGCCATCAAGTTTTACTTCAATAACGACGGGTTCACGACCCAGTTCAGTTACAAAGACATCGGGACATTTCTGATTGTTTTTGAAAGGACGTGTTTGCTCCGCAAGGCTCCAAGTGCTCCGCATCCTGTTGAGGATGTCTACCAATTTCGTTGTGATAGTGTTTTCGTGCTGTCTTGACATATCAAGTTTCGGCCTATTTTGTCCCCTTTACTTGTTCTTCCAAATATTCCTGCTCTGCTCGCTGAACTCCTGCCAAGATTGTGTCCTTATCAAGTTTATCAAGCCACTTATGACGTTCTGCAGTATAATCGATAGTGCTTGGTTTGCGTATTCTGATAAAGCGTGCCATTCCAACGGGGCCGAGAGCGTCCGAAAGTGCTTTAAGACCGAGTTCATAAAACGCAATATCAGACCGTTTGGTCATTTTCTGGTTGCGTCCTTTTATAGACGCTGGGTACTTTGCCGCGTATGCCTTGTATACCTTCTCACGAATCTCTTCCATCTCAAGAGCAGAGAGTTTTTGCTCGGTCCCACTGACCTCATCCTTGTGGGGTTGGCATATCTGAAGAAACCGCGTAGCACCAGCAAGCCCAAAGCATTCTGTCAGGGTTTTAATACTGTGTTCATAAACTTCAGCATCAGTCATCTCGAGTATATTCATTTCATATCACCATCTGTTGTAACTACACGCGACATAAGACGAGGCAGGAGAACCTCGCCTTATGAATAGATCAGAAACAAAACTTACTTGCGTTCAGGCTGTGGTTCCATTGCCGGGTAGATTTCTATATCAGAACGGTTTATGAGTACACCCGTGTAGAAAGTGAGCCAATCCCCGCACAGCTCAATAGACATGAAATCATCCGCATCACTGGCGTATTCGTGGAGTTCTACCTCGAATTTTTCTTCGCCTTTGGCATCCCTAACAGTGAGGGTCGCATTTACAATATCCTGTCGGCTGTATTCAACAGCGATATCCTCATCTTCATTATCGGGATCAGGATAATAGAGCGTCATAGCGTCAGGTAGTGGATCGCCGAGTTCACATTCATCATCAACAATCCACCGGGAAATCTCGTATTCGTCCTTAGTGCCTGGGATATGATCAACACCGACCACTACCTCTTCTTCAGCATCACGGATATGATACATATAACGACGTAGACTGTCGCCTTCATACTTTTTTCGTGTGACAAGTTTGAAAGCACGCGAAGTATCTCCCGTCTCTTCATAGGTAATGATGTCGGAGAGCTCAATCATGCTGTCAATCGGGATGTCAACCAATTCATGCCGTTCCGGTTTTTTCGGTTCGGTCTCTTTCTTTTTACCGAACAGAGATTTCCCGCTTTTTCTACCAAATAGTGCCATACCACCACCTAAAAATAACCTTTGTTATACATGACTAACATAATAACACCAACAACAAGGAGACTTCCAAAGATAAGGAGAAACCACGTTGCACCGGATGTCTTCTTCTCAACATAAACGGTACGGGTAGCCGGTGGCGCACGCGTTTGAGGTGTTGTCGTAGTCGGTGTTGTGACTGTCGGTGTCTCGCCAGCAGCTGCGAGAAGTTCCTGTTTTATTGCCGCCTCATCAGGGAGTTCGTCAACAGTGTAAACCTCCGCGCCATCACCATAAAACTCATCTGGATTTTCTTCAACGTAACTCGCCACGTAGTCTTCATCTCGATTTGTCCCGGGATCCACGTAATTCGAGTTAGGTTCGACACCTTGGTTTTCGTAGTAATCCCTATAGAACTCATATTCCGCTTGCTTCTCGGCACTCCAATGCGACCGGTCATAATTTCGATGGTGATAGTGCCATAAGTAACTCCGCTGAATCGCATGGTTATAGTAGTCATGAAAATAGATACCGAACATCAAGTTGTTAAACGCCATCGCCGCGGTCATACTATACATCGAATACCCCATCACAGGATAATAACCACCATAGTTGTTGATGTTAATAGTAGAACGTTGATTCCGGCGGGCACGTGCAGTTTGTCGATCCGCTGTCCTGACTCGACGCTTCAAAGTGCGATTTTCCGCCTTGAGCTGTCGCACTTGCTTCCGATTTTGTGCAGTCGTTGCGCGTTGTTGGCTCCGAGATGCATTGCGCGTCGTCGTATTTCGGTTTGTCGCGGTCGTTGCTTTGGCACGGCTCGTCGCGGTCTGCTTTTGACGTGCTGTCGTGCTGGCACGTGTGCCGGTAGTTCTCGCTGAACTGCTCCTGCTATAGGTGCTTCTTGCGCTTCGCGTCGTCCGTGTTGAGGAACGCGGGCTTGTATAAGATCGACTGGTGCTACTTCGGCTCCGCGTGGTGCTATAGGAACGTTTCGGGGCACTGTAACTCCGTCGGCTTGAGCTGCGACTAAAACTCCGGCTACGACTGAAACTCCGTCCACCACGCCGACTCTCTACAATATCCGGCGCGAAACTGAACAAAAAGACAACCAAGACTGTGAGAATTGAAAATTGTTTGAATTTACGTTTCACCCTGATATCCCTCCTTAGATTTTTTCCTGAAAAAACTTGACAAAAGATATTGCGTCTGTTAAAATATTTAGAGATATTTATAAATGCGCATCAATTTCGTTCTTGAAACCTTTATGTGCCTGTAGCTCAGCTGGATAGAGCGTCAGCCTCCGGAGCTGAAGGTCGGGCGTTCGAATCGCCCCAGGCACTTTCTCTACTTTAAATGGGCAGTGTGCAAGGCACACGATCGCCACGTGAAACCCCATACTTACCATTTTAGATTATGCTAACATTAATTAAGAGAGTTGTCAAAGATATTTTCTTTTAACCTTGCATCTTTCTCTGAAGAAAACGCAAACAGTTCTTTTAGGTGTGATACCAAACGGAAAACGTTACACTTTTTAATTTTTTTCTAACAGAGATTCATCATCAAAAATCCTTTAGAAAGCCCGACAGGACGTGGGTTTATAGACGAACACTTCAACACGCAATGTTACATTAGGTGTAACATTTGAAAGGAAAACATGGCACTTGACGTACGCGACGCGCACTTGTTAGATTTGGTTGACGCAAAGGCAGATATTGAACAAATAGCAACAGGTTGTCAATTTACCGAGGGACCGCTCTGGCACGCGACAGGACAGTTTTTACTTTTCAGCGATATTCCTGCGAATAAGATGCGGAAATGGGATGCTGACTCAGGAATGACGATTTTCCGTGAACCCTCCGGAAAGTCAAACGGCTTGACCTATGATAAAGGTGGACACCTGCTCGCCTGTGAACACGCCAACCGCCGAGTATCCTTCACAACAGCGGATGGCGAGGTCCTCACAATCGCCTCCCACTATCAAGGTAAACGCTTGAACAGTCCAAACGATATTGTAGTGAAGTCTGACGGAAGCATCTATTTTACAGATCCGCCCTACGGACTCAGTGCAGCGTACGGGGTCGAATCGGAAAAGGAACTCGATTTTCAAGGTGTCTATCGCTTGTCTCCCGACTATGAGACGCTGGTGCTTCTCGTTGACGACTTCGATAGACCCAACGGCATCTGCTTTTCACCAGACGAATCGATCCTCTATATTAACGACACTGAACGGATGCATGTGCGTGCATTTGATGTTCAACCTGACGGCACAATTGCGAACGGTCGTGTCTTCGGTGAAGAAGAAGGCGATAACGGGAAACCTGACGGTATGAAAGTCGATGTCCAAGGGAACGTCTATCTAACCGGTCCGAACGGGATTTGGGTCTTTGCACCAGACGGCGCGCACCTCGGAATTATTCTCGTCCCGGAGCGTTCCGCAAACTTAGCATGGGGTGGCGATGACTGGAAAACGCTGTTTATCACGGCAAGCACCTCAGTCTATCGGATAGCATGCAAAGTAGCAGGAGTGGCGGTACCCTAATGTCGATGAAAGTTAATATCAAACGCATAGATAAAACGCTTCCCTTGCCGAAATACGAAACGGCGGGGTCCGTAGGTTTCGATTTAATCTGTCGCGAATCAGCACAGATTGCGCCGCAGTCCATTATCTTGATTCCCGCAAATGTTATCGTCGAAACACCGCCCGGCTATATGCTAATGATATGCCTGCGGAGCAGCACCCCTCGTAAATTGGGGTTGATGATGGCGCAGGGTGTCGGTATCGTTGATAACGACTACTGTGGTGAAGAAGACGAACTGAAAATCCAAGTCTATAATTTCACAGACGAGATCGTGAATGTTGAGAGAGGCAGCCGGATTGCACAAGGGGTTTTTGTGCGCGTGGACACGCCAGAGTGGAACGAGGTTGAACAAATGTCTAACACCTCAAGAGGTGGGTTTGGCAGCACTGATCGGTAGTTTTATGTACCGGAGTAATCTTGTAGGAGAGGGACCCGTGTAAACACTGGTAATGAGTAGTCATGAAACAATACCTTGAAGGACTTCAGCAGATATTGGATACGGGTGTTGATCGCGAGGGCAGAAACGGCGTAACGCGGGCACTCTTCGGTATGCAAATGCGATATAACATGGAAGACGGGTTTCCTGCCGTGACGACCAAACAACTCGCGTTTCGGTCAGTAAAAGCAGAACTTTTAGGCTTCTTGCGCGGTTACGATCACGTCGAACAGTTTCAAAAACTCGGCACACCGGTGTGGAACGCAAACGCTGAAGCATGGGGACGTGAAGGTGCTCTGGGGCGGATATACGGTGTCCAGTGGCGAAGCTGGAAAACGGAAAATGGCACGATTGATCAGTTAGCTAAAGTCATTGAACAGCTCCAAACAACCCCGCATAGCCGTAAACTCATTGTTACGGCGTGGAACCCAGCCGAATTAGATGAGATGGCACTGACACCATGCCACATGTGCTTTCAGTTCCTTGTCGCAGACGATAAGTTGTCAGTGCAGATGTATCAGCCGAGCTGTGATATGTTCTTAGGTGTCCCCTTTAATATCGCATCGTATTCGCTCTTGCTACACATGGTCGCTCAGGTAACAGGTTTAACGCCTTATGAATTCATTCACACTTTAGGCGATGCGCACATCTATCACGAACACCTTGAAGCAGTTCAGACCCAATTGAAGCGAAGTCCGTATCCGCTCCCGCGACTTGTATTGAATCCGAAAATCAAATCAATTGATGCCTTTAAGATGCAGCACATTCAGTTAGAGAATTATCAACATCACGATGCGATCCGCGCACCTATGATTGTCTAAGAGGAGGCAAACATGAAGCTGCAAATAGTTTTGATAAGCATCGTTGGATTGCTACTTGTAAGTTGCGGGAGATCTAACGAAGATGAATATGCGATCTCGCGCTTAGCAGACATGATAACCGTTTATTGGGTCCTTCCAGCAAATTCAAAAGTTGCCAATTTTGAACTCAAGGACAACGTCTTGGAATTGGCAGTTGATACAGGCGAACTGCGGGAAAAGAAGAAACTTTCCATTCCAATTGGTGCACAGCGGTATCCGGCATCTTTCACAATCGCAGAAAATCATGAAATCCTTGAAATTAAGGGAATGAGTAGACTGGATGAACTTGCGATCTTTCATATCATGGCTAACCCCACGAGGAAATCCACCTCAGGGTCCCCATTTAAGACTCATATAATGTGGAAGTGGATTGATGGTAAATGGCAGGAGGCACCACAGATAGTCCCGTTTACTTGTGCCTATACTTCATCTCGACCAGACAGATATCTTCGCCATATCGGTGATGACGATAAACCGGGGAATTTTACACAGGCAGAAACTTTCAAGTCAGGCGACAGGATCACGGCATATTGGCACAGTTCCAGTAAACCTGGAAAGTGGTTTAACCAAGGGCAAGCAGAAATCGGATATACCAGTGGTGGAATAGGGGAACGAGCAATTGGACTTCCAGACAATTGGATCAAACGCATGTCTATTACAAAGGTAGAACCGCATGAAGATATCACGTGCTTAGGAATCGGTATAACACCTGAGATCTTCATTGCATATTTTCGCGTGCTACCTAACCCTAATGAGTAAAAAGGAGACAATGGAACACGAAAAGCAAAACGGAGATAACTTCGGTGATCCAGAACAGAACGGTAATCACCTCGATGCCGAAGAATTGACCCTACCAGAGGAAGCAGGGTTCCTCATCCAACTCATCTTTGAGGAATTTGAAGAACTCTTGAACGACTATCCGCACCATGCTGCTTACTGTTTCGCATCAATCATCCATCTGTCAGACACAGCGGAGGACCTCTCACACTTCGCACGGCGGTTGGGGATGTGGTTGTGGATTGAAGTGCTCTCCTTTCAAACTGAGGATCCTCTAAACCTCGGTGAACTCGCAAAACACTTTGAAACCGATGTGAAAACCGTTCAAATCGGGATTGATGAACTCGTAGCGGCGGGCCAATTTAAGATGGAGTGGAAACAGCAAAACGCGATTAAACTCGCACCGCGTATGCTAAAAGAGACAGTCATCCATTTTGCTGAACAGGTTGTCAGTGGGATAGAAATGGGAGAACAAGAAGAAGGAGTAGAACCCTAAAATGTTAATATCAATGATCGCCGCGATGGACAAAAACAGGTTGATCGGCAACGGACCAGACATCCCGTGGCAGATGCCTGCCGATCGGCGGCATTTTCGCGATATGACCCTCGGCAAGCCTGTCGTTATGGGACGCAAAACTTTTGAAACCCTTAAACGTCCTTTGGGCAAACGGCGCAACATCATTCTCACGCGAAATACCGATTATAAGGCTCCGAAAGGCTGTATCGTTGCGCACTCCATAGAAGAAGTTATTAAACGTTCTCAGGAAGCAGAAGAACTCATGATATGTGGTGGCGCGCCTATCTACCAAGCCTTTTTACCGCACGCCGACAGGCTCTACCTCACGCAAATTCATGCCACGTTTGAAGGCGATGTCTATTTCCCCGAATTTGACATGGCAGCGTGGCAGGAAGTGAAACGCATCGACGGTGAACCCGACGAGAAGAATCCTTATCCGTACAGTTTTCTGTTTTTAGAAAGAATATGACTTACACATTTTCTCTCAAAGTCCCCCTGATAAGGGGGATTTAGGGGGTTTAAAATACTGAAATTACTGCTTTTTGCGTAAGTCCTAAAGAAGATAGAAAGGAACCAACCCGTGCTTAACTTGTGCATGCTTTCAGGCTCTTTTGAATACGACTCCGAAGTATCTCTGACCATCTTCAAACAGTTTGTTGAAAAACATTACCCAATCAACGCAAATCTAATCGTTTATAGTTCAGAAGATGACGATCCTGCTTTGGTGGCGTTAGATGACGCAGATGCCTTGTTAGTCTTCACGCGCCGACTTAATACGGACGGTGCATCACTCCAACGATTTCAAGATTACTGTGAACAAGGCAGACCGATTGTCGGGGTCAGGACCGCCAGCCACGCGTATCAAAACTGGCTGGCGTTTGACAAAGATGTTCTCGGTGGCGACTACCAAGGGCATTACGGTCATGGACCCATTACCCGCGTGGAATTAGTTGCGACGGAACACCCGATTCTGAAGGGTATACCGGCGTTTGATACCTATGGGAGTCTCTACAAAAACCCATCACTTGGGGGCGATACATCTCTACTACTGATGGGGCATACCGATGAACATTCAGAACCCGTAGCGTGGACACGTTTGCATAACGGTGGTCGCGTCTGTTATACTTCACTCGGACATCAACAGGACTTTGAGGTAGAAACCTTCCTACGATTGCTCGCGCAAAGTGTTTTGTGGGTATCGGAACAGATTTAAGTAGAACTTCCCCAAACACCTTCACAGTGCTGGCGAGGTTTGAAACCTCGTCAGCGATACGTCTCAAATACATTTAAGGCATCTTTGGAGATATGGAAACACTGACGATTGCGAATGGCGACATCTACACCCCAAAACATTACGGACAGGGAAGTATCGTCATTCAAGACGACACAATTTCAGAGATAACAACAGAAACGCTTCAACCGTCAGGGACAGTCATTGACGCGTCTAACTGCCTTGTAATTCCCGGATTGATTGATGGATTGGTACATGGCGGGGGTGGTCACAACACGATGACAGGCGAAGTCGAGGACGTAGCGGCAATCGCACGCGCACACGCACGCAGTGGTGTCACCTCGTTAGTATTAGGCATCTCCTCTGGCAGTATGGCGCAAATCAACAGTGCCTTAACCGCTATTGCGCACGTCGTTGATGCGCCGGTAGCAGACGGTTCACAGATTATCGGTTCGTATGTTGAAGGGAAATTCGGGAGCCTCGCCAAAAACGGCGCACAGAATGCAAAGTATATTACACCCCCGAACTTCGAAGAATTCCACGCAATGTGGGCAGCCTCTGACGGCACCTTGAAAGTAATTTCGATCGCACCGGAAAACGACGAAAACTTCCAATTTATCAAGCACCTCGCCGCCTTTAGGACGGACGCTTACAACGACATCGTTATCGCAATGGGGCACACGAATGCCACATATCAAGAAGCAATGGCAGCGATTGACGCGGGTATAACACGCGCCACACATACCTACAACGGTATGAGCGGGATGCATCACCGAACACTCGGTGCCATTGAAGCCGTACTTTCCCACCCAGATATCCACGCAGAACTCATCATTGACGAGCACCACGTCCATCCTTTTTGGGGAAATAACTTGATTCAGCAGAAAGGAATTCACGCCGTCGGGTTGATTACGGACTGCACAGAACTCGCCGGGGTCCCCACTGAAGAATGGCAGGCGTTAGCCACTTATGTGCCTCAACTTGATGCCTATCGTCTCAATGAAGATGCAATCTCTGAACACGATACCGCTTTTGAAGCCGGTACCACCGAGAAATACGTCCGCAACGGTGCGATGTGGCTCGATGTCGGCACACCGATGGAACGTCTCGCAGGTGCGAATATTACCCTCATGGATGGTGTTCGTAACGTCATCAATTGGGGAAACTCACTCGAAGATGCATTAACAATGGCGACATTAACACCCGCGCAAAATTTAGGGGTCGCAACGTCAGTGGGTTCAATTGCTACCGGTAAAACAGCAGATCTCGTTATTGTCGACGAAAATTTAAGCGTTCAGACGGTTATTTTACGTGGAAAACCGCTAAAAAACTGAAACATATCCCATAAATCGCTTTAAAGGTCTTTCCCAACAAGCGCGAAAATTGTAACCTATACATCCAGAAAACCCATACATTATCAAAGTTTTAGCCGTTATTCGTTGTGATTTTTTCAAAATATGAATAGCGAAATTTTTCGCCTAAAATGAAAATTTTGCATTTTTTTGACATTTTTTTCGGATTTTGCACCCAAATCCCTTAAAAAAATAGTCTTTAATATGTATAACGTGAGTTTGATAAATACTTGAAAATTTTTGTATAAAGAGAACCCTTTCGTATAATAAAATTACCACATTTCTCTAACCAACCCCTTAGTCCTAAAGGTACTTTCAAGCAAAATTAGTGATTTTTATGGATATAATTTGCTTTTCCCTGAAAATACCCTATAATTCATAGTTAGATATAGGCTTTTTTATTTTTTCTTTCCGTAAAAATAATATTTAACCTATTGTAACTGAATAAGTGGGTCAATTGCGATGCATCGAGAGGCGCAGTGTGAAGCGGATATCAAACATTCGCTCCACAGATTAACGGTTGACTACGGTTTATTCTCAAACTCACGTTATGTATAGTTTGCAAGGTTCTATTTTAAAAGTCTTAAAAATGGGAAGGGGACACGCAAAAATGAAAAGAATCCTATCCGCGCTGCTTTTCGGACTAACGTTAAGTGCATGGCACATACCACACAGCACATCGGCAGATGAGATTGTTTTTTCCTGTCTTCCAAGAGCAGGTATTATCGGCGGAGAGGACGAGATCTGCACGGTAAATCCGAATGGAGGAGAACAGCGAACCCTCACCAAAAAACCGGTAGGTGCAATTAAAAACTGGCCAACTTGGTCACCCGATAGAACCAAGATTTTTTTTGCTACCCATGTACCAAATAATCTTTATCTCATGGATGCAGATGGAAGTGATGTGACGCTTCTAAAAGAGGACTATCGAGGGGCGCGTCCTGCTTGGTCTCCTGACGGACGGAAAATTGCTTATGGCGGAACGGGGCCGTGGATCGCTTTTTTGGATGTCCAGACGCTAAAAGAAAAACTAATGTTTGTTCCGGTAGATCGAGCCTATGACATGGCATGGTCTCCGGATGGACGGCAATTGGCTTTCGTCAATTGGAATCCGGATCACCAAACAGGACGTGACATTTATGTCGTCAATGTGGATGGGACAGACTTGCGGCAGTTAACCGATCTTCCTGGACACGACCGCTGGCCAGCCTGGGCTCCCAATGGAAGGCAAATTGCATTCGATTCCCAACGCGATGAAAATCGCAGCGGTATATCCTTAATAGATATAGAAGGGAACAATGTGAGAGAATTAACAGATGGTGGTGAAATTTACCCATCTTGGTCCCCTGATGGCAAGCGAATTGCCTTTTCGGTTTGGGACGGTAAGAAGCGTATCGGGATAATGGATGCAGACGGGCACCATTTAGAATTGATCGCTGAGGGACATCATCCATCATGGCAATCGACATTTCCGCGATTGGCGGTTCAGCCCATGGAGAAGTTAGTTTCAACATGGGGACGCATGAAATCCGAAGGAGGCGCAAAGTGAAACTGTCTAACAGCATGAAATTTATCGTATGTACTACAATTCTCGGACTGATCTTCAGTTTCGGGGACATGACATGGCAAGAAAAAAATAGTGCATCGGCAGAACAGATTATGTTCCTATTAACGAATAAGGATTCAGGTGAAGGGACTGAGGACATTTGGACGATCCATTCGGATGGAACAAACCGCCAGCCGCTTACCAACACTCCTGACTTACACAAGGGCTGGCCAACTTGGTCTCCAGATGGTGCAGAAATTGCCTTCGCTACCTATGAAGGGATAGGAACACTTCATCTGATGGACGCAGATGGCGGCAATTTGACTGTTTTGAAAAAAGATTACACCGCTTCCACACGGCCTGCCTGGTCCCCCGATGGCGGGAAAATAGCCTACGGCGGCACCTTGTTCATTATGATCTTTGATATCCGCACAGGAAAAGTAGAGGCAGTTCGAGTGCCAATACACCGTCTTTCTGGTAGTAGAATCCATGATGTTGCTTGGTCCCCCGATGGACACCGGCTCGCCTTCGCTGCAAAAGTAATTGATCTGGCAGGCAACTCTCAGGCACGCGACGTTTATGTTATGAACGTGGATGGCACCGACTTGCAGCAACTCACGCAGCATCGTGCTGAAGACGACGCGCCAGCGTGGTCGCCTGATGGGCAAAAAATCGCTTTCGTTTCTTACCGAAACGTTGTTGAGGGTGGTATTTTTTTCATGAATGCTGATGGATCAAGCATCGCAGAACTCACAAACAGTGGTGAAGATTATCCGTCTTGGTCCCCGGATGGCACGCAGCTTGCCTGTACCCATTTTGGAACGGACGTTCATATTGGGATCATAAACGTTAATGGCGGCGATTTGAAACTCATAACAAAAGGCTATTACCCATCTTGGCAACCGAGTGGTTTGGTGGCGGTGAATCCTGTAGGACGGTTCGTTTCAACGTGGGGATGGGTCAAGGTTGGCGGAAGTACAAAATGAAACTCAGCAATCCATTCTCGGAGAAAGATATATGAAACGGACATTCGTTTTATCTGTATTCAGTTTAATATTGTTATTATCTGTGGGGATTTGTGCTGTTTCGGCAAAAGCACCGACGACCCCAAAAATCCTGTTTACGTCCACCCGTGATGGCAATCACGAGGTCTACATGATGAATCCGGATGGCTCCGAACAGGTGAACTTAACACAGCATCCCGCTACTGATCTTGAAGCCGCATGGTCTCCAACGGGTGAGCAGATTCTGTTCGTCTCGGATCGCCAGCGGAAAGGTGTGTGGGACTTGTATTTGATGGATCCTGATGGGTCTAATGTCCGCCGCGTCTTCAAGCGAAAAATAAAGGCTCATAAAAGAGGTCCGACGTGGTCTCCGGATGGCAAACGGTTTGCTTACGTTTACGATGATAGGGATCGTCGAGAGTTCAGTCTCCATCTGGGGAGGTTTGGCGAGGAAGATGTCGAAAGCCTCCGGTATGTGGGTTCCCCTGCATGGTCGCCAGATGGTTCAGAGATTGCCGGTTCTGTCTCTCACGTACTCGGGGGGCGACTGACATTTATCAACGTTGACACCCGCGATCGTGAACAACCGATCCCCGATAAAACACTCCCCTGGCAATACGGGCCGTCTTGGACTGCTGCGGGGGATAGACTCGCGATTACTGGGAACAAACATCCGAGGCCTGCCATCGGGGATAAGGAACTAGACGAAGCAAGGGAACTACACGAGGCATGGAACGATAAATTCACTGTCTACATCGTCAATCGCGACGGCATGGGTCTGCGTCAACTTCTTGATGAAGCCGGTCCCAATGCCCGTGTTGCTGCGTTAGCACCGGACGGTTCGGAAGTGCTTTATACACAGGAGACTAACGGACACGAGCAACTCTTCAAGTTGGATATAAATAGCGGGGTTCGGATGCAGTTGACGCATGTTGGTGGTCCTTTTCACCAAGCGAGTCTTCAGGGTGATTGGTTTGATCCTGCGTATGCGTATGCGTTGCCGGTATCGCCGCAACCGGAATTGCTAACAACGACTTGGGGCGAACTGAAAAAGGAATAAGAGTTTTAGGGCTTCTTGGGATAGGTTCAGCAGAGTAGTTGGGAGAGGGTTATGGGTGCTGAAATTATATTACAGAGTGATGAGCATTCGCACGATCATCCGCATTAAGGAGAGAAAAGATGAGAGGTATACTTAAGTGTTTTTTGTGTCTATTTGTCGGACTAAGTTTTTTAAGTTGCGGCGAAGTAGAAGAAGAGACAGAACCGACGGTATCCGTCGAATTACCCGATAGATATTACGACACAAGCGGATTACTCTATGAAATTACCGATGAGCAGGTAGAAGAACTCCTAAACCTTGATTTCCCCGGAGATTGGTATAAGGAAGAAGACCCAGAATTGCGTGCCAAATACTATCATGCAATGCTGATACAGCAATTTGGTGATATACCAGCAGTCCATATAGATGCTATATTTTATAGGCTATCGCTGTTAGCTGACGGTAAACCTATTGAAGTTTCAATTGAAGATTTAATTTTGGGCGCGAAAGCAACCTACCTATTATGGCCGAATAAATCAAATCGTAAAGTTTTGGAAGAGACCCAAAAACAAAAAATATGGCGTGAAACCGATGATCCAGAACTATATGCCAAACTTTACACAGAAACATTGATTCGTCAGCATGGAGATATACCGGAGGTTCATATCGTTGTTGAGGGCGAGAAAAAGAAAAAATTTGGTGGATGGCGTATCGCTACAGATGCAGATAAAAACGAGTATGTTGAGTATCTAAGGGCAAAATATGTTTTACAACCTACAGAATACTTCTTGTGTATCTATAATGTTTTTAAAGAAGCCAGGGATAACGGAACACCTTGGGGTGTTGCTATTAAACGTGAAAAAGAAACATGTGTTGAAGGTGGACTTGAAGAGTTGCTTAATGCAGCGTTAGAGGATGCAGGAGTCAATCCAGAATAATTTTTGATGTTTGTATAATAAAATACCTTTTTTGCACCTTTTGCTCCGAAAAAAATGGTCTTTAAGTGTTATACGCTACAAATAGGAGGATTTTTGTGAAAAAATACATATTGCTGCTGATTTTCCGAACCGTTGTCGTTGTCGGTCCTTTTGCATATCAAAGGAAACCT
>JAJDTM010000058.1 GCA_022827185.1 Candidatus Poribacteria bacterium | reverse complement strand
AAGGTGGTTTTTTGAATCATTAGAATGCCATTTCATGCGCTAAAAATCAAGCAATCTTTTCAAAACCATCGCATTTTCACCTTGCTATACCTGCTATCTCTTGATTATTACTGCCTCCATGATAACTTTGATAAATGTCAGTATATAGTTATCAGTTATCAGTGACCAGTCACCAGTTGCCAGTTAAAGAAAGAAAACCTGATGAACCAGACTCTTACTGCGAGGCACTCTTAACTGGTAACTCGTAACTGGTAACTATTCCCTTGATATTTTCGCCTATAGGTTCTATAATAATTAAGCGGACGTTATTGGGTTACGTCGGAGGTAAATCGATGATAGGCGAGCTGCTTCGGAAAAGTATTCATTTATCAGGACTCTCTTTACCAATTATCTATCTCTTTTTAGAGAAGCCAACCATGTTGGTGATAATTGGGACACTGACCGGCTTTGCGCTTACCGTGGAATTAGTGAAATGGCTCTCTCCAGATTTCGGAGCGTTCTTTTTCCGAATTTTCACCCCGCTCCTCCGAAAGCACGAGCGTAAAGGCGCGATGACAGGCGCGACCTATTATCTGATGAGTGCATTCCTGTGTATTTTCTTGTTTGCGAAAACACTTGCTATTGTTTGCATCTTTTTTATGGTATTAGGAGATATGGCAGCGGCACTGGTCGGCAAAAAGTGGGGTAGGACGAAACTTCTCGGATCAAAGAGTTTAGAAGGGAGTGCTGCGTGTTTCATCGTTTGCGTTGCAATCGCTTTGGTTCAACTAAATCCTATTATCGCAATCATCGGCGCCTTAGTCGCAACGATCGTGGAACTTATCCCGGTCCCGATTGACGACAACCTTACGGTGCCGCTTGTTTCAGGCGCAGTGATGCACTTCCTGATGTAAAGTAGCAGTCAGAGGAATAGTTATTAGTTATCAGTTATCGGTTATCAGTTAAGAGCCACCTTGTGGCAGTAATGTTGACTATATCCACCACAGAAACCCTCTTTAACTGAAAACTGAAAACTGAAAACTGAAAACTAATGTTATGGCACATATCAAACTTGAAAATGTTGTAAAACGCTTCGGCGATGTCGTCGCTGTCAAAGATTTTAACCTCGAAATTGAGGACAAAGAGTTCGTCGTCTTTTTAGGACCCTCCGGCTGCGGCAAAACCACAACCCTCCGCCTCATCGCAGGCTTAGAAAACCCTGAAGAAGGCGACATCTTTATTGATGGACAGCGCGTCAACGATCTCTCCCCTGCGGATCGTGACATCGCTTTTGTCTTCCAATTCTACGCGCTCTACCCGCATCTGAATGTCTACGATAACATCGCTTTTCCACTCAAAGCGGTGAATGTCTCAAAGACGGAGATTGACACGCAAGTCAAACGGGTTGCCGAAATCCTACAAATATCCGACATGCTGAATCGGAAGCCAAGCGTTCTCAGTGGTGGTGAGATGCAACGGGTTGCACTCGGACGGGCAATGGTGCGTCAACCGAAGGTCTATCTCCTCGATGAACCTATGGCGAATTTGGACGCAAAGATGCGTGTGGATACGCGTGCCGAAATTAAACGGCTCCAACATGAAATCGGCGCGACAACTATCTTTGTAACGCACGACCAAGTTGAAGCGATGTCGCTCGCAGACAGAATCGCTGTGATCCATCTCGGGGTTCTCCAACAAATCGGCACACCGAACGAGGTTTACAATAAGCCACAAAGCCTCTTCGTCGCAGGATTTATGGGAATGCCTACCATGAACCTCCTCGACGCGGAATTGACGCGCCAAGAAGGGGAATCTGTTCTACGCCTCAGCCATACCGATGTTCATCTACGGCTCTCTCCAGAACGACAGGCGTGTATCACTTCAGCAGCAGCAGAAAACGGCTTGGTGTTTGGCATTCGTCCTGAACACATCAGCGCCGCGAGTCAACCGAACGAACATAATATTTCTGCACATGTGCATCTCATTGAACCCCTCGGTGCAGTGAATATTCTTGACATCCTACTCGGTACGCATTCGGAGACACAAGACCCGATCCTACTTCGGGTTAGAACACATCCGACGTTTCAGGTTGCAGTAGGGGATACGATCTGGTTAGATTTCGATGCAGCGGAAATGCATCTCTTTGACCGAGAAACAGAAAGAGCAATCTGGTAATTCTATAGGACTTACACATTTTTCCATGATAACGGACATCCGACGCACTCTGCAGTCGGGGTTTAAAACCCCGCCTGCAGTGAGGCTGCGTAAGTCCTATAGAAATAGATAAGACTTACGCATTTCCTCTCAAAGTCCCCCTGATAAGGGGCGGTGAATGCCATAAGGCATTCATACCGTTGATTCTTTAGGGGATTAAATCATGGAGGATCAGATAGATGGAAGGAGACCCAGTGAAGATACCGTGTCGCTTAGCGGCTTTCGACTTAGATGGCACACTCCTCAGTAGTGACCACACATTATCACCAGAAAACCGAGATGCACTTCGGGCATTAGCAGCGAACGATATTCTCGTCGTATTAGTATCGGGAAGGATGCATCGTTCTATTCAACCCATCAGCGATCAGATCGGACTTGAGAATCCGATCATCTCTTATAACGGGGGCATGGTACGGCATGCGACAACCGCCGAGGTCTATCACCACACGCCTGTTCCAGCAGATTACGCCATGGCGGTTGTCAATGACTGCATCGAGCAGGGTCTACATCTCAACTTCTGTTTGAACGACGCACTCTATGTCGCCGAAAAGAACGCGTGGAGCGACCTTTATGAAACACGAACCGGGGTGCCCGCTACGGCTGTTGGGGACCTACGCGAGTTAGCAGGCGAAACACCGACGAAGTTGCTTATCATCCATACGCCTGAAAAATTGCAACCGCTTTTAAGAAATTTTCAAACCCATTACACGGAGAAACTTTACGTTACGCAAACCCAAGCAGAATATATTGAATTTATGAATCCGGAGGTTACGAAGGGGCGCGCACTTTCAGCTCTCGCCAATCGGTTCAACATCCCGATGGATACAGTTGTTGCTTTTGGCGACAGTTATAACGATGAGAGTCTACTCAAAACGGCGGGTTTCGGGGTCGCGATGGCAAACGGAGTGCCACCGATCCTCGCGTGTGCCGACTATACCACAACAACAAATGACGATAACGGTGTTGCGAAAGCGATTTGGGAATTGATCCTCTAACGCAGTAAAACCTAATTGCCTATAACATGCTTTCAAAACGTATAAATCTCTCCACCTACCAGTTATTGTCTGACATTTAGGTCGTGGAACTTCGTATAAGGAAAATCCGCAACAAGGATGTAGGAGTTTCCCTCCTGTTTTAAGTTCATCTTAACAGAGTTGGCTGAAAATTCAAAATACTTTGCCAGTACCTCCGCTAATTCGTGATGTAACCTTGTCATAACCCGGTCATCAACGTCGAGCCTGTCTTGCGTGATGACCAGTTTCAGGCGCTGTTTAGCGATACTGCTCGATTTCGGCTTACGCCCGAATAATTGTTTAATGCTGATACTCATCAGAAGACTCCTTACTTCTTTTTCTTGAACCAGTTCATGATATTGTTCAATAAGCCTTTTTGCTCGAAATCAGGGATCGGGATCCGCTGCCCAGTGAGCCGTCGTGCGATACGCATATACGCCTGCGCGCCTGCGGAAGCGTCTTCATAGACGAGTGGAATCCCACGATTTGTAGAGGTGATTACCTCACTGTCTTCTGGTACAATCCCGATGAGGTCAATATTGAGGATATCCAGTACGTCGGCTTGATCCATCATGCTTCCGTTCCCGACAAGTTGCGGGGAGAAGCGATTTATGACGAGATTGATGGGTTCGATCCTGGCGTTTTGCAGTAATCCGATAATACGGTCAGCATCCCGAATCGCTGAGACATCCGGTGTTGTGACAACGATGGCTTCGTCTGCGCCCGCGGAGGCGTTGCTGAAACCGCGTTCAATGCCTGCAGGTGAGTCAATCAAGACGAAATCGTGGGTTGTCCGGAGTTTGTCACAGATGGCTTTCATCTGTTCTGGCTGGATATCGTCTTTGTTATTTTTCTGTGATGCTGCGAGCAGCATAAGCCCGTCAACACGCCGATCTCTAACCAATGCTTTACTGAGTTCACACTGTTTTTCGATAACATCCATTGAGGTGTAAACGATCCTGCTCTCAAGCCCCATTACGATATCGAGATTCCGAAGCCCGACATCTGCATCAACGACAACAACAGTTTTATCGAGCAGCGCGAGTGCGGTTCCTAAGTTGGCAGTCGAGGTCGTTTTGCCGACACCTCCCTTTCCCGATGTTACTACAATCACTTTTCCCATAACTGGAACCTCCTATGCTAAAACTTAACAAATTTTTCGACAATAATTACATCTTCAGCCCCGATGCGCGCAATCTCTGGATACCCTCGGGGTTTCTCATTGACGGTTGGACGGGTCACATAGTTCCCAATCTGAAGTTGTAAAGCGGCGAGGTCCATCGCAATAATCACAGCGGATAACCTACCATTCATCCCGGCATAAGCATTCCCACGCAGCGTCCCTAATACGACAATATCACCACCAGCTCTCACTTCACTTCCCGAATTGACATCGCCATAAATAATGAGGCTGCCTTGTGGGAATTCCTCCGTTTGACCGGAACGGAGCGTGTGCGGGACGACCCGAGAGATTTCACCATCCCGGGAGTCACGGCTATCCGTCGCTGGTGAAATCGTATGCATGGTTGGCGCAGCGGCTATAGGTGCCAAGACCGGCGCATCAGCGACTTCAACACCACGGACCGTGAGATCGTAGGTCTCCTGTAGTTTTGACCTTAAAAGTGAGATATCCTCCTCTTCCAAGGCGGGACATTTAAGAACGATTTGCACAGATGTACCCGCTAAAGACCGATTCATGCGGGATATCTCCTGCTGAATCGCCTCTTCAACTTCCGCTATAGATAGGTGAGGCCTGATAATCAGATGCAAGCCGTCCCTATACGCTCTAAGTGCCACAATAGGATTTGCCATTGCTATTCAGTCTCAACTTTAGATATTACTGGTGTTCCGTCAAGCACCCAAATATTTCGATCGCAACGTTGCGTTTAGTATGAAGACCCTGCCAACTGTGCTAAAACGTAAGGTCCCTCAGGAATTACAGCAATTTGGACATCTGCCCCGTATCGGGTTAAGATTTCTTCGATGCCTTCCTGCGCGCTTTTCAGTGGATGCACGAACAGTTTTGCCCGCTGATGGTAAGGGATACCATCGGTATAAAAATATATATCTGCCTTCCGGGCAACCTTCGCCAATTCTTCGAGCTGCCATTGGTCAATGACAAAGTTCGCAGGATTGTAAAGCCCTTGCACAAACGCAGTTAAATCATCAGTCTTGAAAATTAGGTCAGTAAACGGTTTGCTACCAATACCTTCGCTGCAAGCAGCAACAAGCAAGATGCTACCGCCTTGTTTGACAATCTCGACAGCCGTCAGTAAACCTTTGACGGCTTGGTAAAACGTTGCGTCCAAAGGGTAGCCCGCGCTGGAGACGACAACTGCATCGGCGGGTGCCGGGAGTGTAACCTTCGCCTGCTTTTCGACAAATTGCGCACCGACACGGTGAGATTCAACCATGTCGCCTGCGAAAACCCCCGTTATTCGGCGTTGCTTATCAATTGCAACATTCAGATTGAAATCCACACCTGCCATCAACGCTATTTCGGTTGCTTCTATGTGAAACGGATTCCCTTCAAGGATACCAACTGCCGACTTCGGATGTTCCATGAGTTCGGGTCCGTGCATCACCTTCATTGTCTCAATAGAGGCAACCCCCGGACAGACTGCTTTTCTGCCGCCAGAATATCCCGCCATCAGATGGGGTTCAATCAATCCGGTGGTAATCTTCAGATCCGATTCGAGGTAGGCTTGGTCAATGTAAACCGGTGTTCCGTTCCGAGTCTCGCCTAAATACCCATGATTTTCTGGCTTCTGGGAAAAATGGTTCAAGATACGGTATGAATCCATTATATCGCGCCCAACCATTTGTGCCAGTTCTTCGCCTTCGTTAGGACGGTGAATACCCGTTGCGATGAGGATCGTAATTTTCTCGCGTGAGATGCCTACGTGCTCAAGTGTTTCCAACAGTGGCGGGAGGATGACTTTATTCGGTACAGGACGGGTTACGTCGGAAATCACAATACATGCTGACTCGCGACCTTTCGCAAGCTCCACTAAGGGTGATGAAGCGATAGGTTCGGCAATCGCCGCGCGAACGGCACCATCTTCATCCCGCAACGGAACGCTTTCCGAAATTTCAAGAACGCCAGCAACATTCTTGTCCGGAATCTCAATCGGTAATGTACCGGTTCCGTATCTCATTTCCACTTGCATTTCGAGATTATCCCTTCAGCCTGCCTAATAAAATGCCAATGTTAGCGCATACCACGCGAAAATACCATTCCCTATTACAATTATACTCATTTTTTAGAAAAAATGCAAATTTATTTCTATTAATGTCCAGTTTTAGCGGTTTTTTTCCACTTTTTTCTCCGCTGCGAATAGAAAATGCAGTCCACATTGCTTTTTTTGCGTGTAATTCAGAACGCTTGACTTTTTTGGCACGGCATGTTAAAATTTATTATACAAGATTTGTATCTAACCACACGTATTTCGCGCAAAATCTAAACAGAATAGGACTTACGCATTTCCTCTTAAAGTCCCCCTGATAAGGGGCGGGGAATGCCCATAAGGCATTCATACCGTTGATTCTTTAGGAGGTTAAAAATGGAGAAAGAACCATGCAACGCATTGAAGTTACCACCAAACCGAACGGCGCGGGACGCAATTGGTTAGAAGTCGGCAATTTTGAGACAGACGCACTTGATCGCAAGCAGTGGGTCAAAAAGAACGTACCGCATCAAGATTCAAAGTTAACTGTCGATAGACAATACTCCGCCCGCGGTGAAACGATTGACTGGATCGTCATCATCCCTGCCAACTATCCTTTCACGCTCGTTAAAGTAACTTATGACCGACTCAACCCAAAGGCACTCGAAATCCTCTGGTCCCCAGATGGCACCTCGGAATCCGAATCCGAAACGACGCGTGAAGACAAGATTAAACGCGCTTTTGAACTCGCCGCCGACAATGATGAGTTGACAAATCTGCTCAAAGAACTCCTTTCAAGTTAGTTAGGTTAAAGCCCCCTGATAAGGGGCGGGGAATGCCTTATGGGCATTCATACCGTTGATTCTTTAGGGGGTTAAAAATAACGTTCACCACCCATAACGTTCCGGCCCCCACGGCTTCGTAATAAGCTCCTGTTTTGCCATGATTATCGTTTTGCTCGGTACATCGTCGTATAAAATGACACCGGGGCCGACAACGCTATAAGCACCGATCCGCCTACCGGGCATAATTATCGCGTTCACGCCAGTCCGGCAGTAATCCCCCATGTAAGTGGCATTTGCACCGTAAGGTGGCACTTCGTAACGTCCCTCTACCTGTATCGCCGTATCCGCATCATCGAATCGGAGGGTTCCACACACCGTCGCTGCCCCAATATCGGTAGCACTCCCGAAAACGCCTGACATTTCACAGTAATGATAGAGATAGACTTTATCAAACAGCACACCTGCCATCTCGGCACCGTGTCCAATAATACATCGGTTTCCGATCGTACTACTCCCGACATCGCAATAATCGCTAATTCTGCACTGATCTCCGACAAAGATGCTACCGTGTAAAATCGCGCCGTTTGTGATGTTATTATTCGCGCCTGCGATCAGCGTGCCGTTGACGACAACACGGGGTCCAATCACACTGTTTTTTCCCAACACGACGTGGCCATTGATTTCAGCAGCATCCGAGATCTTTGCGCCGTCGCCAACTTGATCTTCCGTGACCTGTTTTGCGAGATAATCAACGAACCGATTGTTCGCTTCCAAGACGTGCCACGGCTTATCGACATCAACGAGGAAATCCGTTGGCTCGACTGCCAAAACAGTCCTTCCGTCGTCTACCATGAGTTGCAGGGATTGCGCAATTTCGGATTCAGGCGGCGGCATTCCACCGACAGGCACCTTTGTAACAATGCCGGGGTTCCGCAACAGATAGGTCGTCGCGCGACTCTGAAAAGCATAAACACCACAAAGCCGATGCGAACCGCCGCGTGGGTGTCCCTCAATGCCAGTAAGCTTTGAGAGACTCCCGTTTTCGATACGCTCCATACCGATACTCGCGCAGAGCCAGTCGCTCGCGTCTTCATGGTCAAGCCGTTGCACGAGTGCTGCAGCTTCTATGTCGGATGAACGGAATTCTTTAATGAAGTTACGGAGATTTTCAGGAGTGGTTACGATGTCACCGTAAACGACGAGGTAGGGTTGATCTTCGAGGTGTTCTGATGCCGTCAATACAGCGTCTGCGGTGCCGTCAAGCGAGTGCTGTGTGACAAAAACAACGTTAGGTATATCGGCAAGCGCGCCACGCACCTGTTGCGCGTGATGCCCTACCACAACGATAATTCGCTGACATCCTGCCTCGACCAAAGTCTCTACAACTCGGCGAACGATCGGCTGATTGGCGATAGGGATCGTGCATTTCTGTCGAAATTCACCGTAGGGCCATACCTTACGTCCTAATCCTGCGGCGAGAACAATTGCGGTATCCATCTTAAGGTATCTCTAATTGCCTCCATGCGATATGCTGGTCCGTCCATTCCGCCAAAAACTTTAAATCCGGGGACGGCGTATCCAGTTGTTCCATGTACGGAACAACACCGATTACGGGGATACCCGTCAATTTCTCGATTTCGACCGGATTCGTTGCTTCGGCGAGTCCTGCGCTCTCTGGACGGAGTCCGTTGAGCACGATACCAGCAATTTGAATGTTAAACTGTTGCGCGAATGCGACGGTTAAGAGTGTGTGGTTTAGCGTGCCTAAACCGGCGGTGGCGACGATGAGTATAGGGAGTTGGAACTGCTCGATGAGATGGACAACCCAAAAATCGTCTCGGATGGGTACTGCGATGCCACCGACACCCTCTACTATCAAGAAATCGTGTCTCTGTTGCAATTCCACAAAGGCATCCTCAATATGTGACAGGTCTATCTCTCTATTTTCTATCCTCGCTGCCACAGACGGCGCCAACGGATGTCGGAGGTAGATGGGGTTAATCAGGGAGAGTTCATCATCGACCTGCGCAGCGTGCTTGAGGAACCGTGCATCGGCGGTATCACCAGTGCTAATCGGTTTCATCACACCCACGTCTGTGCCTGCCTGTTTAAGAGACGCAGCAAGCCCTCCAGCAATCACCGTTTTCCCGATTTCCGTGCCTGTCCCTGTAATAAAGATGCCTTGTGTCATATTGTTTTTTATTTTACATAAAAGGGATGCTTGCGTCAAGTGATATTCGGAGTATTCAGTTATCAGAAAGATAGCCGTCGGCTATCGGCTGTCAGCCATCAGTAGGCTCCAGGCCCGGTAGGTTCGGTTTCCTAACCGAACCGGATTTGCGAATATCGGCGCGAAATCCAAGAATTTCTTAAAACTATGGTGAATTATAGAAATAAGTTGACATTTATCAATACCCCTGTTCTTCTCAAAGCCTTCAAAGTCCCCCTGATAAGGGGGATTTAGGGGGTTGGCTTGGCATTGAAAGTGTATAAGTAATTCTAAAATTTACCATAAATCGTCCTACTCCCCGGGTTGGAAGAGTATTTACATTGGATGTCCCTTAATGTTATACTTAACATAGTCATATCTAATTGTTTGTTTCGATTTGATTGGAACAGTTCTTGCGGCTATTCATAAGGAGAAAGATATGGGTCATAGTGATGGTAGAAAACAGGTGCGGCGTATCTTGAGCATAATAGAGCGTCTCCAGAAATCAAGAGGCAGAGGCATCAGAGTTCGTGATCTGGCAGGCTCCTATGAGGTTGATATAACGCGAATCTATGAAGATCTGAAAATTATCAAAGATTTCTACGAATTAAAGAAAAGGGATAATGGCTCTTATTGGATTGAGTCAACCCGTCCGATAAGCTGGCCCCGAATCACATCGGAAGAAGCACAGGTTCTGGAATTGGTGATTACGGCTTCGCCGCTTGCGAAAGCACAGCGTTTTGAGGCACCTCTCAAAAGTGTCTTGGAAAAACTTGGCACATCCCTCGCTGAACATATCCAATCAAAATTGCAGGAGGATGCTCCGGCACAACTTGAACGTGTCGCTAATCGTGATGAGGTTGAGAAACCTCTGCACCTCTCGGAGAATGTGGAAGACTATAACGATGACAGTGATAATGACGTTGAGAGACACTTTCGTGTTTTGGAGGAGGCACTTTACGAGCAAAAAGCGGTTCGGGCAACTTATCAACCGGGCGGCAAAGCGGAGTTTGTTAGACACATACTGCATCCGTACGCCATCTTTTTCAGGAAATCGGATTGGTATCTTGAAGCACGTTCTAACCAATCGGAGAACGCTTCACTCACCTTCAAAATCCTTCGTTTTCAAAGGGTTACGCTAACGGAGGAAACCTTTGAAACGCCCGCAGATTTTTCGTTATCCGAAGATTTGGCATCTCGGTGGGAGCTCTTTAGCGGTGATCCGATCCGCGTGACGCTCAAGATTGCGGCGCACAAGGCGTATCTCGTTACGGAGAAGGAGCGGCACCAGTCACAAGAGATTATAGAGCAGTGTCCAGATGGTGCTGTGATTGTTCGTTATGAGGTACCGAAAGAAGACTTCACATTTTGGGTGTTGAGTCTCGGTGATGCGGTAGAGGTCTTGGATCCACCCGAATTCCGGGCAGAGTTTCAGGAAATTGTGAATCGGATGCACAGGCTCTATTTTGGCGAGTCAAAAGTCACATAACTTTAGATAGTCCTATCTGATGCAGGACCATAAGCGTCAATTTATAGTGAAATCGAAAAATAAGTTTACATATGTAGCATAGGCTGTTAGCCTGTGCCGTAGGGGTTTCGGAGTTCGGAAGATGTATAAAGAATTAGGGAATCCACTATAAGAAAAATAACCGCTTCCACCCCAGGCTCGGTAGGTTCGGTTTCCTAACCGAACCGGATACTACGCGGAAATCTTGATGACTCCAAAAACCTCTTCAGTCGCGTAGCGACGGTATCTGTGTAGAAACGTGTTTGCCCGAGACCCTTTAGCCCCGTAGGGGCGGCATCTATAGAGATGCTCCTACAAAATACCGTGAAAAAAATCGCTAAATTGACACCTATGGTTGTATCTGATGCAGGACCTACGCAGCTTGCTTGTTTGCACACTACTTTTGGTTTGTAGTAGCGCATTTTTGCGGCGTACTTGAAGAAATACGCAGAAACACCGTTTTTGCTTGGGCGTTTCTTCTAAGCAAATACCCCCAGCAAAAATCCCAAATGCGATGTGCATTATTGCGCATTTTTGGGTTATGGACAATTAATTTTGTTGCCGTATCCAAATTTGCGTAAGTCCTGTGATCTTAATTGTCTGAATCGCGGATTTTCGCGGATGACACGGATTAACGCGGAAAAGAGGGACCTCCGATATTGTCAAGTTGGTCTACAAAATTACTCAGATTTTTTTATTTTCAAGGTGTTGAGAATTTTTTCTTACGGACGTTTTGACGAGTTTTAAAACAGAAAACCACCCCCATGAAAGGGTGGACAACCTATTCTCCCAGCCGGCCAGGAAACAACTCAACCTACGTAATAGTTTTCGGCTGTGATTTTACTTCTGAGATCCGGCAAAAAACCACCTTAGTAAGAAGGCGGGCAACCTATCCCACCGACCGGTCGGCAGGCAGCTCGGCATACGCAACAGTTTTCGGCCGCTACTTTACTTCTGCAAGAGAACTATTTGATAAAAGTATACCCAATTTTGGGTCCAAAATCAAAAAATTTACGCGATACTCCATTTTTTTTGAAAAAAGACCGAATTTTCTGCATTTTTAAGTCGATTTTTTTAGTTTTTGCGTAATACGCTAATTTTATATGGTATAATATTAGGAAGATCGAAGTTTAATTGCGGGTTGCCTCGGTTATATAATCCAAGCCAATGCAATTAGAAAGGAGACATCATGGCAAAACAGAAATCTGCGGATGAAATGTTGTTATTATCGCTTGGTATTGGTCCCGATGCTGACGACCTCTTTCGCACTTATATAGAGGAAGTAGCAAATAAGAAGTTACGTGAGTATCAAGAAATTATTCAATGGGGAGCGAAAGCTGGGCAATCGCTCTATCTCCATATTCTCAATGGAATTTGTGTTCTGGAACGGTTGCGTCCAATCTTAGATTTAGATGATCTTGAGGTCCAAGTGCTATTCAGTGCTTTCAGCGTCCACGATCTGAACAAGCTCAGTCAATTTCAGGACGAAAAGCGTTCGTTTAACTATTTGGCAAACGCGAAAAATGTTGGTGCAGCTTTGACCGCCCTTGGGATAGAACAGTTTTTTCCTGAATGGCAAGATTATTTGAAAGATATTGAGGTCCTGGTCCGTGCACATTCGCGGTTCCATAATACCTACGGTGAAACCCTCGATCAGCATTATGATCCATATTCATTGGATAAAGATAGACTTTTAAACTATCTGGTCCCGATTATCCGAGCAATAGATGTCGTTGACCTATCAAAAACGCTTGAGGAGCGAGCAAAGAAACGGGACTTTCTAATAGAAATCAACAGCGTTTTTGAGGATGTTCAGTACAAATTCGTTTACCACAAGATAAGCGAACAACGCGGTATTTTGACGAACCTTATACATAATGAGATTGCAAGATATTTGGAATCGGAAAAGGATTTACTGCCGCTGCTTTACTACCCTAATGGCGTAGCGTATCTTGTCGATCAGGACCACGATGTTCACATCACAACCGACGAGATCATAGTAACTGGAAACACTGTTGTCCATAACATTGAATCGAAGACGCGTGGAGAGTTCATCAAGTTTATTCAAGGCAGCCCCGCTGGTATAAAAGTCGATGAAAAGTGCCTTGCACTCGGGGTATCTTTCGCTGAAATTTGGAATGAAGTTCGGAACATCATCAGCGAGCGCAAGTATGTCGCAAACGCGAAAGTAGATGCTATGAACGCCAAGTGTCGGGAAAGACTGGAAGGGATTCGAGATAAGTTGGGTGAGCCAGATCCGAATGTCGTTGAACATCAAGATGGACAACTGCCTCTTTTTAATCCAGAAGGAGCAGTTGGACAGCCAACATTGCTTGATGAAATCTTAGATGCAGAAACCTATCTGCTATCACCCAACGATGACGCTATTCGGATCGGAGAGTTAGTGAGAACGTACTATATTTTCCTGAATAAGCATTTCTCCGAGACTGTTGCTGACGCATGGTTACACATCTATGGGCTATTTGAATTGCCATTGAATACTGAGGATACAACCTACCGCGATCGATATGAATTGTTCAATGCCCTTTGGGACCGTGGCTACATTATCGGACGCGATCTTTACAATGCCGGTCTCGGGTTTGACAAAATCTACGAATTGATTGTCCAAGATGGCACACAGTTTTTAGAAACCTTAGAAACCAAAAGCGAGTTCGGATTGTTGGTCGATTACGTTCTCAAATACGTTGATTTCAGCTTTGTTGCAAATAGGGACCAGGGTTTCGACACAAACTTGAAACGTTATGTTGCGGATAACCACGTTCAGTGCAGCACCTGCGGTTCGGAATTTGATACTGCTCTCTGGATGAAACCAGATGTGCCAGCAAATATCAAGGTGCAACAGTTTTCCAATCGGCTTGAAGGTGGATCATCACGCGAACCGAAACGCCGCGTCTGTAGTGTGTGCCGAACCCAATACATGCTTGATAAACTCTGCTACAATGTCGGGGGCAGCACTGCAACGTTTTTTATTCATCTCTACCCGATCTCGTTTTTTACTGATGTTTTTATTCGTGCTTTTCAACGCGCACAACAAAATTTTGAAAACCCTGATTTTTTGTCCGTGTTTCTCAAGACCGACGATGTCCTTCGGAATTATCAGGAAAACACGCAGTTGGAATTAACATTTTCATGGACAAAAGTCAACGGAAATCCACTGCCGAAGTTCTCCGAGGCAATCGGGAACATTTTAACGATTCCGGTGAATACACCCGGAAACAATCATACAGAGAACATGTTATTTGCGATTGAAAACGCTTTGTTATATCAACGCTTCTTAGGATGCCGTGCGGTTTTAACCGATTCGTCAATTCCACTTTTTTCTTCTGATGAATTTAGTCACCTTTTCGTCGACCATATTCCTACCGCATTCCGTGGATGGTTACCAGATAATAACTTGAACAGTGATATGACTCAAAAGGCGTTTAAACAACTGCTCAAGTTGCACACGATCCGATCAAAGATTGGAAGCATTGATGCAAACGATCTGGTCCGCTTGATCCGGAGTTTAAATTACGATGCACTTGAACTTTACTACGTAACCCACCGAATGATTAAACGCGAACAAGCCGGAAATGAACCGCGACAGTTCGTAACCGTCCGCGACACAGCACAATTAATTGCCGATGTCGTGGCACAGAAAGGAGGAGATACAATTATGTCTCATATTAAGGAACTCGCCCGTATCGCGTGGGAAGGGCGATTGAAAGGCGAGAGCCTCAAAGATAATTCGCTCGCCAAACCGCTTGATGTCGCATTTGATAGCCTTGAACGCTGGCAGTCGGAGTGTGAAACCGAAGAAGAGGCGCGGGCTATTATGTCCAAGGAAGTCGCCCGAGCGATTGAACGCCTTAACAAGCAGTTCTTCGGTGTGAAAAAATTGGAGAATATCTCACAATTTGTCACCGTTTTGTTCAACCAAATTTACAAAGGCGTTTATCAAGGCAATCTGATGAACTTGCTTGAAAACCGGAAACGGATTCGTGCCGCATATCTTTATTTTATTACCGAAATGATTCCAAAACGTGATAGAGACAAGGAGGAACAACAATCATGAGTACGCTTGACAAATATACTGACTTCATAGTCAATGAATACCAAAACTTTCCGCAGAGCCGTTATCTAACGCTAATCGTGTTACGGAAGGCAGAATCAGAGATGATTTTCCGTACCGAGGGATCCGGTGAAGGGTTAGCGCGTGATACTGTCCACGCCGGACTTGAAGAAGAGAACCGCGATCTTATCTCTCGTGTGACGATTAGCAAACGTAAACAGACCGCCGTTGAACGGCGCACTGGTCGCGAGCTCTTGCGGCAACACGATCTACTATTCTACACCGGAGACACAACAGAGGAAAATATTTGCGCACTGAACCGTAACAAGCCGTGTGGTGTTTGTGCAGACTGCATGATTTACGGGTATGCTGTCGGCGGTGGTGGTGCCCAAAAATCTCGCGTCATTACAGATGATGCTTTCAGCATTCTCCCCCACCAAACTGTCACAGCAAAGCGAACATTCAACGCACTCTACGATAACAATACCATGCGCGATCCGGTTACCGGACAAGCATCCTCAAGCATTCAAGAGGATGAGTATGTCAAACCAGAAACGCTGTTCATTGATATGCAGACACTCAAAGATTTGACAGTGGACGAAATCCGCTATGTCATAGCGAACGTGCTGCGGAGTCGGCGTTATGGTGCTATCTCCTCACGACTTGGTAAGATGCGGAATACACTTGTTGGTGCAATCTTCAGTGATTGCGAGATCTTCAGCAATTTGGAATTGACCCAATCAGTCTACGACCGACTCGGTTCAGAAGGCAGACAGTTCCCACTCGACGAAAATAAGGTTGAGTCGGTAATTGCCGATGCCGTCACAGCACTAATGGGTGAAGTTATAGGCAGTGTGCATCCGCTCACCGAGCCAGAGTTAACTGGACTCATCGGTGAAATTCAGCAAACATTCGCATCACCAGATGAAGTGAAAGCCTTGTTAGATAGTGTTACGGAACTCTACCCTCGCCCGTGAAATGTAGGATAGGTAATCCCTATCCTACCTAATATAGGAGGTGTCTCATGCATATTTATCGCTGTGAATTTCAACTCATGGAAAACCTCTTTTTCGCCAGTCGCGAGGTAAACAATTTCTTCCAGACGGAGCCGGTAATCGGTAATTACGCACTCGCCTACGCGCTTGGATTGTGCCGTGCTGGTTATCACAACGGTGGCGAAATCACTTACGCCAAGGATTTGGAGAGACTCAACGAGATGGGTATCTACATTACGCCCGGCACATTAACTGAAAAAGCCCGTTTCACGGTGACGCGATTCAACGCGCTTTCGGATTCATATTGGTATCAGATGGAACAAAACGCGATTTCAGTTGATCGGGGACGTATTTTCAATCAGCGATTGAAGGCGCGAGCGACAAACTTCCCACAGATTGGAAGGTTGAAACTACTCTCCATAGACAACAAAGGTGTTTTCTATCTCACAAGCAGGGATGAATTTCGTGTGCCACGTTATATCCGCCTCGGTAAGTTCATGAGCAAAGCGAAAATCTCTGCTTACAAGCGGGGATATCGTGAAGTCCACGCGCAGAACGTGCCTTACCACGGTTATCTGAATCCCAACGATTTACCATCGGACACACAGATCGGCATGTTTGACTTGCTCAATATCCGTCCAACCCCGTTAATTCGACAAGTCCAATTGTCTGGAGATTTCTATGAACTGGCGGATGATACTAAAACGTTACTACCAGCAGGAATGCAGTTTTATACGGATTTTTAGACTGAACTACGCTTTCTGTGTGATGCCCCAAGTTGTGAAGCGATGATCTATTTTGTTTCGCAATAAGTCGTTTTGGACTTGAAGATTTTTTGAAAGTGCTATAAATCATTTCCAAGGAGGATTACCCATGTTGATAAAACATAACACGCATCAAAGAGGAAAATCAGAATCCAGAGAACTGATCGTTACTTTTCCAAATGGATGCTCACTTTCTTCATATCAAAATTGCGAGGATGCAACAGAAGTTTGGGTTAAAACAATTGAAGAGTTGCTCGCCGAATTCGGGGTAAATCGGATTTTGGAGGCAGATCGACTAGCAAGACGGTCTCACAGTAAAGAGCGGATTATATCAACTGACCCGACCTTCAGGGATACCAAGACACGTGAAAAACGCTCCACAGAGTACAGGGAGAATGGCGTAACGTATTTCATAATTCACGACTATAACGCCCCGCAAAAAAAACAAATTCTTGAGAGTATATCTGATGTGTTAAATGCAGGGCTGATAGTGAATTCGCCTTAATGCAGAAACTCTACTTCTAAGTCTAAAACGACTTATCGCGTTTTATTTTTATCGATTTTTAGACTGGGTTACGTTTTCTGTAGGGTGTCCTCGTGCCTATAAGATATTTGCAAGCACACCCTACAAATTCTTTGGAAGTTTGCTATGTCAGAGATCACAATTAATCTAAATGCAGGCTATGAAAAAATTAGTCCGACGAATCAGTTTGATTTGAAACATCCACCACTCTATCATCAACAGCGTACATACGAGGCGTTAAAAGCAAATGATCTTGTCATCAACACCTATAACACAGGAACAGGGAAAACTCGCGCCTCGTTGCTCCGGTTTTTCGATTTGAAGAACGAAAATGTTCTGTTTATTGCACCGACGAACGAGTTGATTCATCAACATGCAAATGACATTCGAGAGTTTGTTGAGGAACATAAAGAACACATGAATTTCCATGTTGCTGAGGTCACCGGTCAAAAACTTCGTGAATGGGAGGTTATTGATGACCTCGGCTATCGTGTTAGAAATCCAAGAAAATTACACGAGCTGATCCAAAATCCGCGTGTCTATTTTCCTGAAGTGCCACAGTCGAGACCGCTGATTCTCGTCACGAACCCTGATATTTTCTACCTTTGCTTCTATGGTGTTTACTCGCAGCTGGATAGAGCAAACCTCTTCCGTCATTTTTTACAAGACTTCAACTACATCGTTATTGACGAATTTCACTACTACAACGCCAAACAACTCGCCAATTTCCTGATGTTTTTCATTCTGTCGAAGGAATTTGGTTACTTTGATAACGGACGGAAGGTCTGCCTGCTTTCGGCAACGCCCGATGAGAAGGTGGTCAAGTATCTCGACAAAATCGGATTAGATTGTGCACACATCAGCCCGGACAATGAACTTGTAGAAAGCGACGGTTATGAGAGAATACAGACGCTATCTGAACTTGAATTGACGGTACACACCTACAAAATGAAGGATGCACTTAAGATGCACCCTGAATGGATTCGGGATCCGCTGCATTCCGGAAAGGATGGCGCAATTATCAGTAGTTCTCTCCGAACTATTAATGAAATCAAGCAAACACTACAAACGGTAGGACTTAGAGAAAAAATCGGATTGATTACAGGTGCCGTCGGGACAGATGAGAGACGTAAGGCAACAAAGTCTTTCCCACTGGTTCTTGCAACACCGACAGTAGACATCGGTTACAACTTTGAAAAATTGGGTAAATCACGGCAAAACATTGATTTCGTCTGCTTTGACGCGCTTTACGGATCGGAATTCACACAACGCATTGGGCGAGCAGGTAGGTTACTTGGTAAAGGAGATACCACGCATACCAGTATCGCGCATGCATTTGTGGACGGAAAACTGTACACACAATTGCAGCCGGGGAAAAGTTACAATCGTTGGGAATTCGCCGCGCTCGTTAAGGAATCACTGGGTGAAGATAACCGCTTTTATCACTATATTCAGTCCTACGCAGCACTTGAGGCGTTCTATCCACTTTACGAACTTTACAAGCAAACCGGAGAAGAACGGCAAGATAGGATTAGAGAAATCTTTGACACAATCCAACAGGTTTTCGCACCGGAGAGCGACACAACGTTTGATGAGATGTTCAAAAGAATTCGATGGCATCGTATTTACGAAACTGTCATTGAAGCACATGAGAAAAGCACCTACAATAATTTCATTCAACATGCCCAAGAGAAAGCAGCATGGAGTTATTTTGAAAATCAGAGCTGGCTCAACGGAAAGTCAGAAGAATTCCAAAATATACCGAGCGAACAATTGAACACCGCAATAAAAGGGTTCATTAAACGCCGCTCCAATCGAGAAAAAATCGTTGAACACGCAAAACAAAAATACTGCCCTGATATTTCTCAAAAGTTATCCTAAAGCAGTAATTATCAAGGTTCTTTAGAAGTTAGTTCATGAAAATGCGTCATGAAATCAGTGAGTATCTGTCTTTCTCCAGTGAGTTGAAGTTGTATTTGATGAAATGTCTGGCGTTCTGTGATGCTAACTTGCAGCAATATCAGGTAGCTAATGACTTTTATACCGAGA
>JAJDTM010000062.1 GCA_022827185.1 Candidatus Poribacteria bacterium | reverse complement strand
ATGTCGAGACTTGGTTTTCGCTGAGGTTATGCCGTCGACACAGTTCTGCTTGTGAAGTTTCACCACGGAGGGCCTCAAGCACAACTTCTGCTTTAAACTTAGGTGTGAATTTTCTGCGTTTCGCCATCGGAATGCTCCTTTGAAATACAGATTAGCATTGTAGCACAATCTTATATTAGAGAGTGGTCTAAATTTCCGGTGGCAGTACAGGGATCACCTTCACGCTCACTATCTATCAGGGCGAGACATTTTTCTAACAGATGACCAAAAAATTCTGAAGATTAAGGAGCAGTTAAAAGAAGAATTGGAGATTACTGCAATGAATTTTGAGGATTTCTTAAATTCGTTTAAAAGTATTGATGATGTAATAAAATCTTTGGAAAAGTCGAACTCGGCAATAAACGTAAAGGAATTATTTGAACGCAGATTAGTTAGATCGGGATAATTATTTGAATCGCGGATTAGACAGATGACGCGGATTTTAAAGGTCTCCGCTACCGGAAGTGCATCGTAAAGAAAAACATCAAACATTGACACGGAAAAACGTTCTGTCATTCCGGGAAATAACTTGCTAATACCAAACTCAATAATTCGCGAAGTCCGTGATAATCCGCGATTCAGACAAGAGAGATAATCCGAGTTATCCGTGTAATTCGCGATAATGCGCGATTCAGAAAGTTGTAAGGTTCCAGCCGCCAAGAAGTTGCCATTATGGAGAAAATCTAATGAGCGAACCGTTAAAGGGATTCATTACTTATTCACACGAAAATACAGAGGCAAAGAACGAATTACGAAAACGTCTTGCCGTGATGGAGCAGAATAACGAGTTAGTCACTTGGGACGACGGTCAACTTACACCTGGAGATGGAGCACTTCAGGAAGACATTCTCGAAAAGGTTGCTGATTCGGACCTGTTACTCTACCTTGTTTCTGCCGCGAGTCTTGCCTCTAAAAACTGTAACAGGGAATTAGCAGAAGCATTAAAGGAAAAGTTGTGGGTCATCCCGATTATCCTTGAAGATTGCGACTGGCTGCATCATCAGCTCAAAGGCTTTGAAGTTCTTCCCTATAAAGGCAAGCCTATTAACGAATGGCAACCTGAGAGCAAAGGTTGGCAAAATGTTGTGGATGGGGTCCGAAAAGCCGTTCACGAAATGCAACCTCAAGCAAAACCTTCACCTAATGTAACACCCGAGGAAATAGAAACACTCGCTTTTTTAGCATTCCACCGGGGTAATTTTATGATGATTTTGGGTCAAATAGACGAGGCATTAAAGGCATACTCCCGGACAATTGAACTCAGTCCAAAAGATGCTGTAGCCTATAGTAACCGGGGTGCTGCTTATATAGGTCTTGACAAGTTTGACAAAGCTATTATGGATTTGAGCAAAGCGATACAGCTCAACCCTAATAACGCCACAGCCCACAGCAACCGAGGAACAGCCTATCTCCAAAAAAGTGAAATTGACAAAGCTATTAAAGACTATAGCAAAGCGATACAACTTAACCCTGATAATGCCACAGCCCACAGCAACCGAGGAACAGCCTATCTCCAAAAAGGTGAGATTGACAAGGCCCTTCAAGATTTGAACAAATCTATGAAACTGGCCCCTTGTGATGCAAGTACCTATAACAATCGGGGCAATGTTTATGCTAACGTAGGTAAATTTGATAAGGCTATCAGAGATTATGACACCGCGATACAACTTAAGCCTAATGATGCCCAGGCATACAGCAATCGAGGCAATGCTTATAGGGATAAAGGCGATGTTGATAATGCTATTAGAGACTATAACGCTGCGATAAAACTTGATCCTAATTATAGCACGGCATACAACAATCGAGGTACTGCTTACGCTGACAAAGGCGATGTTGATAATGCTATAAAAGACTACAACACTGCGATAAAACTTGACTCTGATTATTCCAACGCTTATTACAATCGAGGCACTGTTTACGAGGAAAAAGGTGAGATTGATCTTGCTATTGAAGACTATACCAAAGCCATAAAACTTGATTCTGATTATGTCAAGGCGTATCGCGATCGGGGCAATGTTTATAGGGAAAAGGGCGATTTTGATAGTGCTATTGAAGACTATACCAAAGTGATACAACTCAAACCGAATGATGTCATAGCTTATTACAATCGAAGTGCTATTTACTATACTAAAGGCGATTTTGACAATGCCATTGAAGGCTGTACCAAGATGATACAACTCAGTCCCGATCCTGCTGAAGCTTATGTCATCCGTGCGGTGGTATGGTTATACATGAAGAAATGGGAAAAAGCCAAATCAGACCTCATCACAGCCCAAAACCTGGGAATGGATCTCATTGCTGCACTCCATAGTGATTACGAAAACGTTGCAGACTTTGAACAAAAAACCGGTATTCAGTTGCCGGAAGACATCACCGCAATGCTAACACCCCCGTAGGCATAGCAGTAAAACAAAAAACTACCCGCTTAGCAGATGATTTGATGTTACAGAGAGTCAATCCGTGAAATCCGTGATAATCCGCGATTCAGAAAAAGGCGCAATGAATTGCGCAACTACGAACAGAGGCACTCTTAAAATCCGCGTCATCTATTTAGTCCGCGATAATCCGCGATTCATATAAAACAGCAATTGACAAACACATCCCTAAATTGTATAATCTGATTAAGGATTGTGGTTGAAGGGACAGAGAATCAAAAAATATCGCATGAACACACCCGTAGAAATATCCAGTTTAGCAGACTACATCAATCAAATAGACGCGATAACCGATCCCGAAAAAAGTTACCTCTATCGTGGTCAGGAAAACGAGACATGGCGTATAACCAGTAGTGCCTATCGTCGCTTGGTAAGCAGTTTCGAGGATTTGGGACGGGAAGATGATCTTCTGCCTTATCCGTTGCGAGATTTGTACCAGAACTATCTCCTTGAAATTATCGATGAGATTAAACTGAGGTATCCATCTACATATAGAGACCTGTCCGCTTTAGAGTGCATGGCGCATTTACAACATAATCGCGTTGCTACAGGTTTAATTGATTTTACCCTTGCTCCATTAGTCGCCCTCTGGTTTGCCTGCACTGATGAGAACATAAATGGCAAAGTTATTGTGCTGGAAAACGATAGTGAGAAAATTGAAGAAATAACAACTGTTGAGCAGCTTCAGCAGGATTTGGCAGTATTTTTTCCGATTGACCAGGAGAATTGGTATCTATGGTCTCCCACGCTGGACAGTCAAATAGTGGAAACCCAACGGCTGATTATGCAGCAATCGGTGTTCCTATTTGGCTTACCGGAGATAGATACAGAAATGATTACACAAGAAATCACAATCCGTAGTGGTGACAAAGCAGATATCAGAACGGCGTTAGAAAAAATGGGAATCTCGGAAAAGACCTTGTTTTCCGACTTACTCGGTTTTTTTGAAAGAAATAGTGCTACACAACCTTATA
Source organism: Candidatus Poribacteria bacterium (assembly GCA_022827185.1). Taxonomy (GTDB): domain Bacteria; phylum Poribacteria; class WGA-4E; order WGA-4E; family WGA-3G; genus WGA-3G. The sequence goes on along the minus strand of JAJDTM010000062.1, from coordinate 185,718 downwards.
ACTTATCAGTTGATGCACTTGACTCCTGAGGAACACTGTTATGAACAACAAATTAACCGGCATGGACAACCTTTTTTCCAAACATTCGCGACGCGGTAACCAGAGGCTGTTCGCGAGAAAATATGACGAAGCCATTGAAGAATACAATAAGGCGATTGAACTGAAACCCGATTACGCACCTATCTACAGTATACGCGGCTACGCTTATCGCATCAAAGGTGATTTTGAATCTGCTATCAAAGACTATAATAGACTGATAGAACTCAGGCCCGATAATGCTGATGCCTATTGCGATCGCGGGATCGCCTACAGCAAAAAAGGGGACTTTGCGCGTGCCCTTCAGGACTTCAGTAAGGCGATGGAAATTAAACCGAATTTCGCCGATGCCTATAACGGTCGTGGCTTGACGTACCATCAGATGAATGAAGTGGACCAAGCCCTTCAAGACTTCAACAAGGCAATAGAACTCAGACCCGATTTTGCCAAGGCATATAACAACCGTGCTCTTGCTTATACAGATAAAGGCGATGCTGATAAGGCACTCGAAGACACCAGCAAAGCAATAGAATTTCAGCCTAATTTCTCATACGCCTATAATAATCGCGGTAATGCTTATGTCAGGAAAGGCATAACGAGCCTCGCTATCAAAGACTTTAACAAAGCGATACACCTAAATCCGGAGCTTGCCGAAGCCTATTGCAATCGTGGCGTTGCTTATGAAAATAGTGGTGAACTTGAATGTGCCATCCAAGACTATACAAAAGCGATAGAACTTCAACCTGATTATGCAGTAGCGTATAACAATCGCGGCGTAGTTTACAACAAAATGGGTAGAATTGAGCCTGCTATCAAAAACTTTAGCAAGGCGATAAAACTCAAATCAGACTTTGCTCACGCGTACGGTAGTCGTGGTTACGCTTATTATGCCAAAGGCGAATTTGACCGAGCTATTGTAGACTGCAACAAAGCAATAGAACTCAAGCCAAACTTTGCCGAAGCATATAACAATCGTGGTCTTGTTTACTTAGCCGAAGGTGAACTGGAACTTGCCATCAACGACATGGACAAAGCAATTGAATCTAATCCGGATTATGCCGAAGCCTATTACAATCGCGGCGTGGTATGGTCAAGGCTGCAGCAGTGGGAAAATGCCAGATTGGACCTGACTGTTGCGAATATCATAGAAAAAAACAGCATCAACCTATTCCATCCTATCAACAGAAACATCGTAAATCTTGAACATATCCCCGATGTCAACCTACCAGAAGACATCGCTGTAATGCTAACTCCCTCGTAGGCATAGTGATAGAACGAAAGACTGTCCTCTTAGCAAATCACCTGATGTTACAGAGTGCCAATCCGCGAAATCCGCGATCCTGAATAAATTTGACTTCCTACATTATTGTTCACGAAAATTCCAGAAACCCAGAATTCAAAAACGTCATCAACCATTGTTCTGACTGCGTTTTCTCTGTTTACAAAGGAGAAAAAAGAATCGTGAACAATTTCGTGAACATTTATGAACATCCTGGGAAAAAGATCATCATGCCCAGAATCCATCACGCTCATAAACCCACGCCTTGAATAGGTTCACAACCTCGTATACGGTAAACACGAAAATTGAACAGATCGCGAATGTTCATGAAAATCCGTGCCATGTTCACGAAATGTTCATAATTTACGTCCGAAAAACCCGTTGTCCACGAAACGAGAAAAAATTAACAATGAGTTAATTTTTTAGGACTTACGCAGACAGGGACAATTGATAATTCACCGCAAGTCGTGATATACTTTCCCTAACTGCTTATAGAAAGAGGTGAATACCATGAAAACGCTTGCGTTAGAGACTGATCATAAAATCAAATTACCCCTTGACTGGGTAAAAGAATTAGGGTTGGAATCCGGTGTTGTGCTTGAAAGGACAGATGATGGCATCCTAATCCGTCCCTACACTGCCCAGACGTGGGACGAGATTTATGCCGAGAAACTCAAAATAGGGAATACCTCAGCACTTGATTTGTCCGAGGTGAGCGGCGATGACCTTATCTTTTGAATTGCGGTTGAAAACCCAATTGATGTTTCTCTACGGAGGCAGATGGCAAGTTGGGAATCAGAAAATTTGCCGCAGAAAGGGTTGCCGCGCATCCTTAGGCAAATTCATCGCTGGTTGCATCAAAACCATCAACAGGCTGCCGAAGATTTCTGGTCGCAAACCGGCGGCGGGAGCCACTTACCCTAACAGAACAGAAATTGTGTACGGCATACGGAGTATGCCTACTACCTTGTTTTGAGCGCACCCCATGTTGTCGTTAATTTGCCCGCAATGTCCACAGTCAGGATGTCCCTCGCATTCATGACCGTCTCAACTTCCTCCGCCGTTAACGCGCGATCGTATACCGCCAATTCGTCAAGCAAGCCTTTATAGAGATTGGCACCGCCGTTTGTATCGGGTCGTCCACCGATTTCGATGTTATTGTCGTTCCAGACCATCACGGGACCATTCTTTGGTGTCGCTTTCTCACCGACAAGTTCACCATCAACATAGACTTTAAGTTTTTCATCATCAAAAGTCCCGACGACGTGATACCAGTTTTTCGGTTTTAAGCCTAAATTCGGCAGTGAAACCGTCGTATCAACATCGGCACCATTGAAAGGTCCCATCTTCTTTTGCCCAGAATTGATGTACCAATACAACCCCTCACCGCTACCGAGTCCAAATTCGACGTTATCGTCGCTTGTGCCCGATTTATCGTAAAAGATGTTCCCATAGACGTGTCCATTGCCGAGTGCGATGTCCGATATTTCAAAAGGGTGTATCCAAACGGCGACAGTCAGATGTTCCACGTAGAGTTCGCTCTGACCCCCCGGATCCATTATCAGTGCAGGTCCGCCTGAAAATTCGATCGCACCACCGACCTTGCCTTTCGCAACAAATTTCGCGCTGTCGTGGAGTTCGGCTTCAAATCCTTTCGGACCGACATCCTTCGCAACATCGCCTTTCCCTTCGTTGAACGGTAGGTAAAAGTGTAAGCCTTTCGTCACTTGCGCGGTTGCCTCGAAAGTTACAACACAAAACGCAAGAACCGCGAAAATCAAGAAAAGTCTTCTCATCTTCTCGTCTCCTTTTCTATTTCTCGTTCCCCGTGTCAAAATCAGCAAAATAGGCGTGATAAGTGTTTCTATTTTAATACCCGTGCCAATCTTAATCAAGAAAAACTGGACATCTAAAGGAATTTAGTGTGCTGTTTTGAGGCACATTGAGCGAGGTGTGCATAGTTGTCCCAACCTTCCACCGAAAAACCGAAAATTAAATCTCCCAAACCTGAAACCGATCTGTAAACCTAACGTTTTATGCTTGCACACATGTATACATGTTTGCATGTGCACATGTGCGGAGGCATACACATTATGAAAACAGTAGCAATTCTGCCGGGCGAGAGTGAGATCGCTGTCGGGACAACACCGGAACCGACTGCGACGATACCGCCATCCCGTCGAGGCAAAAAGATGATTTCAGGGCATTTCAATAAAGACGTACATCGGCAGTTGAAGATGCTCGCCATTGAGAGGGACACGAGTATCCAACATCTGCTAAGCGAAGCGTTGAACGCGCTATTTGAGCGGAACAATAAGCCGCCAATAGCGTAACAATTTCGGGGGATACCATGATTTCAAATGCACATTGGAGAATCTTAGAGAAAACCAACCAGATGCTGGCATTGAGTTGGGAAGCACTCAGACGCGCACGCGAAAACGAGGATACGCACACAATCAAAATGGCTGAAATGAGTTATTTTCAGGCGTTACAAAGTGTGATTGCAGCGACGCAAAACGCCGCCGCTCAACGGTCAATCTCAAAGTAGGTAGCCATCTTCAGTGCCGTTTGTGTCTGCTTTAAAGTTGCGATAGGGGGAACAATCTTGTTGTTCCCCTTATATTTTTTGTATCTGCAGAAAGATGGAATACAGATTAATCTGTAGGATTCTCACTGCGAAGCACGCCCGGGGTCCCCACCTGTTACTGGGATGCGGAGAACGATTTTCCAACTTAAACGTACCGGAAATCAATACAACACATGCACCCGATTCTTGCCACGCACCGTTTCATCTGGCATCGCTATCGGTACCTCAACGACAACGATGAACGCGCCATCCGCACTGATCGCAAGCGTATCATAAGGCAGCTGCCCCTCTGTTCGATAGGTGTACAGGTATTTCGATAAACCGCTACCTTCCGCTGTCAGGTCAAATATTGATACGCCGTGGAGGCTTTCATTCGGATCCTGCGTACGCTTGGAGACAGACAACGCGGCATACCGATCTTTCGCATCGATACGTAGACCTTGCGGCATATTCTCAAGTTGCCACTGCCAAGTTTTTTCACCCGTCCACGAATAGGCAAATAGCGTCATCGCGTTTGGATGCGCTGCCGATGGCTTTTGTGCTCCTTTTCGGAGATGATACGGGATATAGGTGTCCCCGGTAACGAAGAGTGCCGCCGCATCTGTTGCACCGATCGTGCCAGAAGTTGCGACGATAGGGATACCACTCACCTCCAGTGGTGTCGTCAAATTCTCCTGCCATATCAGTTCCGACGTATTTACATCAAAAATGAATGCACGTCCATCGTCTGTTGTTACGTTTATGAATTTGCCATCGGGTGACATGCTGACACCCCGCCAAAACGTGACCTGTGAGAAATACTCGCGCAGCGGTTCAATATCTGCTTGCCACTTCTCTGTTCCGTCTTCCGCATTAAGAACAACGAGTTTTCCATTACCGACACCGTTTCCATCGGTTGTGCTCCCTTGTAGATTATGTCCACTATCCATTACAAGTGCAAGGGTTTTCCCGTCAGCACTTACATCAAACCAGCGGATTATCTTCCGCGTTGCCCCGTCACGGGGCCATTTCCAGATAACATTTCCGGTTTCACTGTCAAACCTATAAAGCTGCGATTTCTTAAGGGGTGTATCGTTTTGTGTCCATGAATGCACACCCGCGACCAAGAGGTCCCCGTCAGATAGTGTTCGCATACACGCTGGACCGGGGTAGCTGACCCAAGCGTAGACACTGTCCGGATTGCTCGGCGTAGAGGTTTCGATGTCATCGGCGGTACGATATTTCCAGCGAAGTGTCGATTCAGAGGCTGCGAAATTATAGCAGTAGATGAATCCATCTGCTGCCTGCTCGCCGATATAGAGTAGGGAATTATCTGGACTGAACGCCATTCTTCTGACGTAGCCTTCCGAAATCCGAGTTCTCCAGAGTGTTTTGCCTGTAAGTGTTTGGAGAATTGCAAGGTGGCCGCTATCCGTAGCGATTGCCAATCTATGGGTAGAAGGTGCTTTCCGATGTCCCAAGGCAACTGCAGTCGGTTTCGCAGGCTGACGCAGGTTCTCCATCAGCGACAACAATCCATCTAACTCAACCGTCTGAATAAGATATGGTGTCGGCTTAAGTGGAGAAGTGGCGTTTATTTTAATATCATTTAAGCGATAATGAAATTGATAATCTTTGTTCGGTTGCCATGGAAATTGGAGCAGCATGCGATTGGCATCAAGTTGTGTGCCTGTGGGACGTTCAGCTAATTCCTGTGTTGTACCGTTAGATACAGTTGCGACGTTGATACTACCCTTCACATCGTCTTTGTGTGGAAATTCAAGCACTACACCTGTCCGGATCCAGTTGACACTTATCTCGGCTGTTGCAATGCTAATGGGTAAAATGACGAACAGACAAAGTAGACACAAAAATGGGATTCGTTTCATTGTTATATTCCTTATGTTGTCTTTGTTGCAGATTGCAAGTTATTGTATGTTGCTCGGTGTGGTTACGGAGATAATACCTATCGGTCTGAACTAATCCGCTACACGCCATAAACCTCTACCTAATCTCGCACCGAGAAGCACGCCGATAAATGTATAGACAAACCCTTCTATCAGGATCCGAAGCACAATATACCAATCGGCATAGAAAAGTCGGTAAAACAGCATAGAAAGTTGGAGTTCGACATAGACAGCAAGGGCATCGCAGATCCCGAGCACGACAGCCCACGCGAATATACTCCGTCCTCGCACAAACAGGAATCCTGTTTCGAGTAGCAAGACGCTTGTGCCGGTATAGACAATCGCCATCGGTGTGAAAAGTCCGAACGTGACGCCGCTAAGCAGTAAGCGCACCGCTGAGACCAGCAAGATTACACCACTCCCTTTATTGCTCAGCTTCGCGTCCGCGCGATTGGAACGCATCGGATCCCCGTTAATATAAATTAACAAGGCAGTTAGCAAGGCGTAATAGAGCGTCTCATTAATCAAACCACTCACCAGCACAGAGATTGGACCGAGGAGCGCGCTGATTAAGTTCAGAAACAGCGTTGACGGGACCATCACCGTCACGAAAACTGTCGTACCGAATAGCGCGATGACAATGATCTGTTTTGTTGTGAAGCCCGCAAAAATTCGCTTGTGAAATCGCCCGACGATTGCAAAGCCGATACTACTGCTAATAATTGCCAATAGACTAATGAATAGTGCTTGTTGGTTTGGAACAACCAAGTGTAGTGGACGTTGTTCGCGCAGAACCGTCGCGTCACTTCCCCAGACTTTCACCGCAATATCACGCATATATTCCCCAGGGATCGCCTGTTCTGGCTCGCCTTGTCTTATATACACGGGGTGAAAATAGATAGGTAGCGGAATTTCTGTAACCACGCCTGCCGGTAGACTCGCGAACGCTATGCTCCGATTTGTCCCGCCGTTCGCTGTTTCTGGAGGGGCGAGAAACGGAACAGTTGCACCACTCTTCATATCCGTGTTGACAGACGAGACGACCACATGGATGGTCTCTTCACCCGTATTGCGTAGCCGTATTGTCTGGTAGGTCATCGGCTCGAACGCATTCGTCTGTAGTGTTCCGAGCCAACTGAATAACGGACGTGCGTGGTGGATCGTATCTTCTCGCTGCCTGGAGTCCACTGTACCTGTCGCATCTGTAGGCATCTCGATCGATACGATGGAGAGGTGTTCGGCGATCTCTGGAACAGTTGCTATCTGCAGCTGCACCGTTGTCTGTTGTTCCCACACCTGTCCTGTATCTGTTCTGAAACGAGCAATCCCGGAAATTTCTTGATCGCCTGTTTGGTTCACCTCGGATGTTTTTAAAACTAACTCCCGATACCAAACTTCTGATGCGATGTTAAATCTGCCAGCAGTAGAAAGACAGGTTTCGGTGTCGGTTGTTTCATGTTCCCAATCTGCTGGCGATCGAACAATAGTTAACGTCCGAGGCAAACAGATTTTGAGATCAAAGGTTGTCGGTACATTCCCATTTGTAACAAGAACTGTGGCTGTCATTTCGCTTTCGTGCAAAACGAGTGCTTTCTGATTGCTGCTCGACCCATTTTCCGGATCTGATTGCATCGCAGCACCGTACGGAATAGCAATCTCTAAATTGCCTTGTGTGTATACGCGCGGCGCGGTTACCCTTTGCATATCAACGCTTCCTGTTGACAATACCGCTTCAAATCTATAGGTCTCTCCCGCATCCCATTCAAAATAGAGTGGCTCTGTCCGCCGGGGTGGTGTAGGAAAGTTAAGTTGTGCGACCCTCACGCCGTCTGCATTAAAGGCATTCAGACGCTGTATGGGTGCTTCTGCACTGAACTGCACCCTTGCCCCCAACGAAAAGAAGGTCACTTTCCATGAAAACGGTTCTTTTTTGGGGGTTGAAGCACAACTGATTAGGAAAACGAGCAGTGGCAGACACCAGAATCCCTTATGACCCTGCGGTAGGTGCGGTTGCAAACTGTACCTACCCGGAAACTGTGCCCATCCTACTGTAGTTCGATTCAGGAAATGCGTCATGTATGATTTCCTTTGAGAACACCTTTGCCGTTGCGCGTTTTCTGAGGTGAAAGGTTACAAATTTTATGAGTGAATACGGGACGCGGTTCTAAACCGCGCCCGCGAATATTGGTTAAAGTGCTTGTCCTATCAGCACCAGATCAAGGATATTGACCACTTCGTCGCCATTGACATCGGCGATGATTCCGGGTCCCTGATCCCCCAAGAACTGAACCGCGATTACCAGATCCGAGATATTGACAATCCCGTCGTTGTTTACATCTTCGCGGCGCGAGATAATCTGTGCAAATGCCAGAATAGAAGCACCCGGACCAACGTGATAGGTCTGCAAAAGTGAGGCATCCATGACATCCATAACGCGAACGTAATCCTGTCCACCACCTCCCCAGTCGGGTTGGGTGATATAGAGTTTTCCGTCCGGTGCAAAAGTCAAGCCACCACTAATAGATGCATCTGCATCGTTGCTGAAATTGGTAATCGTGTCATCTGCGTCGCGGATCCAATCCTTCGTCGCGACATCGTAGATGAGCAAGCCCGGTTTTTGCCAACTGCCTTGGATAAACAGCCGTTTTTCCGCGTTGAGGGCAGAGGCACCAGGTGTCAATTTGAGTTTAACCGTTTCCACAATCTCATCGGTATTCGCGTCAATCAGAACGAGATGTCCCAAAACATCATTGTAATTACCAACTGTTTTGACAATGATAGTGGATTCACCATCGTTGAGGATTGCGCCTGCATTTGTAGGTACCGGAATGGATTTCAGCACGATGTCCGTCGCTGTATCAATGACTGTGACACGGCTCTCATAATAGGTAGTCATCCGTGCCTCTGGATCCCACTCCCATGCAGGATTCGAGACGTAGGCTTTGCCGTTGAGTAGCGTGATACCTGTCGGTTTGTTGAAAGCACCCGTCAGGACCTTCGTTACACTACGATTCGGAATGTCAACGACATGCACCTCATGTGCCGCTGCACACGTAACGTACAACTTCTCATCATTAATAAAAACGATCTGCTGAGGGGTCGCACCTTCCTGAATCGGAATCTCGCCAACAACCTCCCGATCTTCCAAATTGACAATAAAAATATTATCGCCGTTACTTGCGGCACCTGTAACAGGTAAGTTAAAAGTCGGAATATAAGCGAGATGTCCTCGAATAGCGAGGCCAACTGCCCGCTTCCGCTGAAGCACTTGGTTGCTAAAATGGAGTATCTCATTGTCAACAGCCCGTTTTTCATTCGGTTCCATTAGATCAATGAGTGAGAGTGAAGCGGTGATCTCCAAGTCGGGATGCGTCAGCGCGTTTATGACAACCGCAAGGTCTTGAACCTCTGTTTGTCCAAAGGCTGGACTGACGAGAAATATAAAAAGAATTGGAACTATAAGTAGGGGTAAATAGCACGAAAAATGTCGCCGCAAGAAAAAAAATCTGTTCATTAAAACCTCCGTAATGAAACAAAAAACCCCTGCTCTCTCGAAAAGACAGGGGATAAGGCGACACTTCGTATAATGCTGATCCTGCAATTAAATCCGAAGCCATGATACTTTAATCGGTACTTCTATACTGATTCTAACAGGATACTGCTGTGCGCTGTTCCACCGCTTTCCCGCGAAAGCAGATGCGTGAAACACGATCCAGGCAGGTCTCCTGACTTCCGATCTTGCGTCCGCTGAACCTTCCCATCAGTAAATTGACAGTGGTTTTTCAACGGGTATTTGTGATCGTTCACAGTGGCGGGGCCGTGGCGGATTCTCACCGCACTTCCCTATTCTCCGGCTCTCTCCGGCACCTGAACCGTTAGTTATTCTATTGTAATGCGTATATTATATCACATTGCAACATTTTTTGCAAATTTATTGTGAAATGTACAGGAATCGCTACTAAATAATCAAGGCGATTTAGTTCTCAGTTTTCTACACAGATTTTGGCTGCCCCGGCCCGGTAGGGTTTCCGCTTGGGTGTTTCTTCACGGTTTTGCGGTGTACTCACCCAAATGTGATCTGCATTCCTAATCGCACCCGGTTCCAAAAAAGGTGAAAAATCTCATAATTTCTTAAAACTAAATCGCCCTGAACAAATAATTTGACAACGTAGGTTGGATGTGGTATTATTAGTAGTATTGCAGTATTATTAATAATATTAACGTGAGTTCCATTTGTTGACTAACAACTTCCGCTTACAGCATGGCTGAATTATTTTTACGTCTTTGTAAGAAGCAGCTTGTGGGCGAATTCATGAGAATAAGAGGTGTTTTATGCGCTATCCTATTGTTATCCACAAAGATCCAGAGAGTTGTTACGGGGTTACGGTTCCGGATTTGCCTGGGTGTTTCAGTGCCGGAAATACCATTGAGGAAACCCTGATGCAAGCTGCGGAAGCGGTTGAGTGTTACCTTGAAGGTTTGCTGCTTGATAGCGAACCAATTCCTAATCCTAAGGATATTACATTTCATACAAACAACCCCGATTATGCTGGTGGGCTATGGGAAACCGTATCAATTAATCTGGCGGCATTAGTGCGTGAAGTGACTCCGAAGAAGGTAGTCAGCTTGTCCAAGGTTTCTACTCTGTGAGTGGAAAATCAAATATTTTTCAAGGCTGCTTCGTAGAGAAGAGAAATTGATTTGGCTTTCGTTCTGACTTTTCTTCAGGTCGATAAAAGGCTCCGGCAGGACGGTTTTGAATTTTCTCATGCGCGCGGCAGTCACTATCACTATAAACATCCAGATACGGGGAAACGGGTCGTTGTTCCTCGACCTTCACGCACAAAGGACAATATCCCGACAGGGACATTACGAAGCATCTACCGGCAAGCTGGTTGGGAATGGAGAAGCAGATAAACAACTTGTGCTAGATAATTTTGTTTTATAGTGTTTTGCTTATGCGCGAACAAAGTCTTTGAGTTTTTATACACCTTTAGTTAAAAACTTGACAATGCAAAATAAATGTGGTATCATTATTATTGTTATTATGGAATTTTATGCTGACGCGTGAATATTTGACAATTGTTAATCTATCTGTGGAAAGTGATAAACATGAAACTTTTGCGTTCACACTCCAACCTGCATAGCGTATCTAACCATTGGCATTGGTGGCATTCCAATTGCTTGCGGGGGAGTGTGCGCTCAAACGGATAACTGAAATAGAGATTAAAAATCGTCGTTTTTCATTTTTAAGTCCTGTTGAAGCCTTATGCACACCGATCCCGGTAGCATAAGGTTTTTTGTTTTAATAAGGAGAAACTACATGAAAATTCTATCGGAACTCAAATATGACCGCGATGGTTTAGTCGCCGCGGTCATTCAAGATTTCACAAACAACGAAATCCTGATGGTAGGCTATATGAACGCTGAAGCGGTCAAACAAACCCTGTCAACCGGGCGTGTCTGCTTCTGGAGCCGTTCCCGCCAAAAACTTTGGATCAAGGGGGAGACTTCAGGGCATACACAAGAGGTTAAGTCTGTCGCAGTTGATTGTGATGGCGATGCCCTACTCATAAAGGTCGAGCAGAAGGTCGCAGCGTGCCATGTCGGCTATCGCTCCTGCTTTTTTAGGGAAGTCTCCCCCGATGGAGAGTCAACGCGGGTCGTAGGTGAAAAGATTTTCGATGCAGATGCTGTCTACTAACCTTCAATATTTCGTCAGTTTCCGTATCTAAGTATCCGCTCGGGAATCGCTTGATTCAGTCCACCTATATGATTTGGCTCTCATAAGAAAGTGCCGGCAGCTGGAGACACGATTTTCAGCCGTGTCTTGGCGATGTCCGGTGCAGTAGTGCAAAGAATTTTGATGCTTTAGAATTCAACCCGTTTGTAAAGGAGTCATCAGGTGAAAACAGAACAAAGGCTTGAAGAATTAGATGTGCAACTCCCAGAGCCGACAGGTCCCGTAGCGAATTACGTCACAACGGGGCAGACTGGCAATCTCATATTTGTGTCAGGGCATGGACCCGTGACGGACGAAGGAATTGATAAAGGTCAACTCGGCACCGATGCGACGATCACAGTAGGCTATAGATCCGCGCGTCAGGTGGCGATCTGCTTGTTAAGCACCCTTAAACACGCACTTGGCGACCTCGACCAAATCAAGCGTGTCGTCAAAGTGGTTGGATTTGTCAATTCAGCACGCGACTTCACTGACCAGTCCGCGGTTGTCAACGGTGCATCCGACTTTTTCGTTGAGGTATTCGGCGATAAAGGCAGACATGCCCGCGCCTCAATCGGCGCGGTGCAACTGCCTCTTGGGGTGCCGGTTATCATTGAAATGGTTGTCGAAATTGCGGACTAATCGTTCTAAAAAAGCAGGATATGAGAAAGGAACTATTCATGTATTATCCCACATTGGAAGACTTTCGCGAGGCAGCGAAATCAGGAAACACAATACCGGTATATCGATCGATTTTGGCGGATATGGAGACCCCGGTGTCTGCGTTCTATAAATTGAAATCTGATAATTTTGCGTTCTTGTTGGAGAGTGTGGAAGGCGGTGAAAACCTTGCGCGTTACTCTTTTTTGGGGAGTCAACCCTCAGTGCTTTTCCATAGTAAAGGGCATCAGGTGACGATTGAGTACTTGGAAAAAGGCGAAACCGTCGTTCAGGAATATGAAGATCCGTTGCGTGCGCTTGAGGAATTGATGCAGAATTACCGACCTGTTGACACTGAAGAGTTACCAAAATTCCACGGTGGCGCGGTGGGTTATATGAGTTACGACATGGTCCGCTTCGTCGAGGAGTTGCCAGATAATACCGAAGATGACCTGCAGCTTCCGGATTGCTTTTTCATGATTGCCGAGACGCTTTTGATATTTGATCATGTGAACCATCAGATCAAGATTGTGGCGAACGCACATATTGATGGAGATGTAGACGAGGCTTACACGGATGCGCTTGTGAAAATTGACGCTTTAGTCGAGAAGCTTACAGCGACTTCCGAACCGCATTTACGCAGCAAGCATAGCGATCCGCAGGACGGGTATGATGAAATCCTATCCGATCCGCAATCGAATTTCACAAAGTCTGGTTACGAAGCCGCGGTTCGGCGTGCGAAAGAATACATAACCGCAGGCGACATCATCCAAGCGGTAATCTCGCAGCGGTTGAGCTGTCCAGTATCTGTAGACTCATTCGAGGTGTATCGCGCATTGCGGATCGTCAACCCATCGCCTTACATGTATTATCTGAAACTGGATGGTTTTGATATTGTAGGCGCATCGCCGGAGATGATGGTAAGGGTAGAGGATGGACTCGCTCAGCATCGACCGCTTGCCGGAACCCGCCCGCGCGGCAAAACGACAGAGGAGGATCTTGAGATGGAACGCTCACTCCTCGCGGATCCGAAGGAACGCGCGGAGCACGTCATGCTCGTTGATTTGGGACGGAATGACTTCGGGCGCGTCTGTAAGTATCATACGGTTGAAGTCACCGATCTCATGATAGTTGAACGCTTCTCACATGTGATGCACATCGTTTCACACGTGATTGGGAGACTGCGTGAGCATGTCACGGCTTTCGATGTGATCCGAGCGTGCCTCCCCGCAGGCACCCTTTCTGGAGCTCCGAAGGTCCGGGCAATGGAAATCATTGATGAACTCGAATCGACACGCCGCGGGACATACGGAGGTGCGGTGGGGTACTTCAGTTTCTCCGGCAGCACAGACACAGCGATTACGATCCGAACCGCGGTTATCAAAGATAGCACGGCTTATGTGCAAGCGGGTGCTGGTATTGTCGCCGATTCTGTGCCTGAAACTGAGTATTACGAAACTTTGAATAAAGCGAAAGCAATGCTCAGTGCTATCGCATTGGCAGAACAAGGTTTCTTATTGTGAGGCATAATCGGCGATTTTTGTTAAAAAAACGTATTCCAAAGATAGGCAGCCCGTAACGAAGTGGAGGGCGGATCTACGGAAGAGAACTTCAATGTCCAAATCCGCCTTACCGAACCGCAAGGAAAATTAAAAATATGGTTTTAATGATTGATAACTACGACTCCTTCACCTATAACTTGGTTCAGTATTTGGGCGAGCTCGGTGCTGAATTAGAGGTCCATCGGAGTCGGAAGATAGGATTGGATGCATTAGACGCCCTGGCACCGGAACGGATTGTCATTTCACCCGGTCCTTGCACACCGAAAGAGGCGGGAATATCCAACGATGCCATACAGCATTTCGCTGGGAAAGTTCCGATCTTAGGGGTCTGCCTTGGACACCAATGTATCGGCGATGTCTTCGGCGGTGATGTTGTTCGTGCCGATCGATTGATGCACGGTAAAACTTCAATGATCCTCCATAACGGCACTGAACTTTTTGAGGGATTGGATAACCCATTTGAAGCGACACGCTACCATTCGCTTATTGTTAAAAAAGAGACTTTACCCGATTGTCTTGAGATCACGGCTTGGACAGATCAGGACGAGATCATGGGACTTCGGCATAAGACCCTGCCAATTTGGGGCGTGCAATTCCATCCGGAGTCGATTTTGACAGCCTCCGGGAAAAGCCTACTCAGCAACTTCTTAGCACTGTAGAGAAACAGAAAGGTTTAATAATGACAAAACAGACAAGTCCTACGCCGGTCTTAGTCTCCTGGTCATCAGGTAAAGATTCGGCGTGGGCACTTCATACCCTGCGCCAACAGTCTGAACGCTACGACGTGCGCGGTATCTTTACGACTGTCACAAAAACGTTTGACCGCGTCTCTATTCATTCTACGCCTGCATGGGTGTTGAAACAGCAAGCAGAGAAACTCGGCGTGCCGTTGTATGAGATACCGATTCCGTATCCCTGTTCCAATGCAATCTATGAAGAGGCGATGCGAAAGTTCCTTGCTGAAGTGGAAGCATTGCCTGAAGATTTGACAGCATCGCATTTCGCATTCGGAGATCTCTTTTTGGAAGATATTCGTGAATACCGCGAGGATAAACTCAAAGGCACCGGTTTCACGCCGATTTTTCCAGTGTGGGGAGAGGACACACCGCTGCTTGCGGAAAAGATGATCGCTGCCGGCTTGCGCGCCATCATCACTGCACTGAATCCTACCAAAGTCCCTGCTGACTTGGCAGGACGATGGTTCGATGCTGATCTTCTCGCGGATTTGCCGGACGGCGTAGACCCGCTCGGTGAAAACGGGGAGTTCCATACGTGTGTCGTGGACGGACCGATGTTCAGTTCACCTGTCGCCGCGAAACCGGGGGAAGTCGTCCAGAGAGACATCGTTTCTAAAAAGGATGACGATGACAAAATTCACACAAGCAGCAACACCTCACCGACTTACGTTTATGCTGATGTGGTGCCGCTGGATGGGTAAATTGATGAAAGCAGCCATATTGTGGACAGGCGGAAAAGATTCTGCCCTTGCATTTCAAGTCTCCTTAAATCTTTACGATATAGGGAGACTTGTCTGTTTTGTGCCAGCGGATGGTCGCCAATTCTATGCCCATCCGACGGAACTCATGGAATTACAGGCACGAAAGATCGGAATTCCTATTGAATTCGTGCCGATTTCTGAACCCTACAAACAGAGTTACCACCAACAAATTAAGTCGATTAGAGACACCGGAATTGAGATACTAATTACGGGCGATATTTCTACTATAGGTGGGATGCCGAATTGGATTGATGATGTTGCGGCGGGTTTGGTGGAAGCCTACAAACCGTTGTGGGAATTGGATCGGCATGCGATACTGGAAACCCTAATCGCCAATAAGTTTAAAGTTATCTGCTCCCTCGCGTACAAAAAGCATTTCCAGACGACTATTGCTGGTAGGTATTTCGATGCCGAACTCATTTCAGAACTGAAGCGGCTGCCGATTGACGCGTGCGGCGAACAAGGCGAATACCACACATGGGTGTTAGATGCACCGTTTTTCAAGGAGTCAGTGCAGTTAGAAGGCACACGTGTAGTTGATGTTGACGAGTATTGCTACCTCACCTACGAACAAGCAATTTAGTGTCCTGATTTTAACCGCTCTGTACGCATGCAAGTTTGACTGAAGATAGGTTTTCCCATCCGTTTTCCTTGACTTATCTTGATGAGAAATGTATACTAATTCTTACTGTAGTTTGGACAATTTTCTGTAGAATAGGCTGTTGGTTTCCTGTTCAATCTTCCGTAAAATAGGCTGTTAGCCTGTTCAATCTTCTACGGAGTCTGAAAATGAGAAAGTACCCTATGCCAATCTATGTTGTGCTTTTCTTGATAGGTGCGACCGCGCTTTGGTATTTTGGGCATCATCGTCCTGCTCAGAAAATACTCAAGGCTGAGCCTAAAAAGGTGTATAAAACCACCCCCCTACCACTGAGAGACTTATCGGTGAAACCAATGCCTTCTGACTCCACACAAGCACCTCGCGAAGCGGACACGGATATAGCCGTTGAAGGGACAGATACAGCATCAGAAAACATAGAGAATGCTGCGACATCAGAAAAAATTGACGACAGCCAGGTTCATAGCGAAAACGCAGATTCTGTAGAACCCCTATCGAGAGAGAATATTTCAGTTGATGACCCAGCAGCAGCCGAAGCATTTGACAAGTATATTACAGCGGAATCAGAGTACCTTGCTGCCCAAGATATGCTACAAGCCGCTTTGGAAGCAAGACCGATAGACTGGGACCGTGTAGGGGACGAAACCGATAATTTAAAAAATGCCGGGAGACGCCGCAAGGAAGCCCTCCAAAATCTCGCGCCTTACTCAGAAGCTGCTGCAAAGTTGTTGGAAAAAATGAAGGAAAACGAAAAAAGAGCAGAAGAGATGACAGCTGGATATAAAGCTGAAATTCGTGAATACGAGGCTGAGATCCGCGAAATGGCTGAGATTTTAGAAAATTTACGATCAAAGTAAGCGATGATTCATCAAAAACCGCTTCCTATTAGTGTTCAGATTTAGGAAGAGGGTATTTTTGTAGCCACTTTCGATTTTTCTATACCACCCTCGAACTTAACACCATCAGCAAATTTAAGTTCTAATAAAGTTTAGAATTATAGTAGATTCTATAATTATTTATACACTCGTATGATAGCGCGAACTGTAAAGGCATGTCTTATACTGCCACAGGCTAACAGCCTATGCTACAAAGATGGTGCGACAAGTGTAAATTTATTTTCGGATTTTACTATAATTAGACACTCTGTACCGGCGCGGTTAGGAAACCGCGCCTACCGGGGGTTAGGAGAGTAGATTTCAAACCTGGAGAACATCATTTCTCTTACACCGAACTCACGTTAAACCCAATCTAAGAACTCCCCAGGAAATTTATTTTTTAGGAAAACCCCCAGAAACCAGGTTTATGGTATAATTCTACTAACAGACGATACTTTGATACAGTCCGCGATAATTCCTTTTAGATTTCATATTTACCAATAAATCTCTAACGCTTTTATCCAAACACACTTCTATATTTTCAGAATTATGCACCCGTTGCTCTCCTAAGTAGCGTCACAATTAATGAACCCAGAGGGATGCAACCATTTTTTCTGGAGGTGTCTGAATGAAAAACGAAGATGTTCAGCTTATTCAACGGGTCCTTAGAGGTGACGATGACGCTTTTTCTCTGCTCGTCGGAAAATATCAAAAACAGGTGCACGCGCTCGCGTGGCGGAAAATCGGAGATTTTCATATCGCTGAAGAGATTACACAGGATACGTTCCTGAAAGCATACAAGCGATTGGCAACTCTGAAGGAGCCTCAACGTTTTGTGGGTTGGCTTTATGTGATTGCAGCGAACCGCTGCAGCTCATGGCTGCGTAAAAAACGATTGCCGACACAGTCGTTGGAGCATCTGGAGCAGGAAGACAAAGAGCAGTTAGAAAAAGGAGCGTACTCTGAATTTGTTGTGGAAGAAAACGAGCGTATATCTGGACAAACACAACGCCATGTTGTCAAAAAACTACTGGCAAAACTACCGGAGAGTGAACGCACGATCATAACCCTACACTACTTCGGAGAGATGTCATGCACAGAGATCGGTGCGTTCTTAGGGGTATCGGCAAATACGATTAAGAGTCGCCTCCGCCGCGCACAGCAGCGTTTAAAGAAGGGGGAACCGATGATTCGAGAGGCGTTAGACAACTTCCAAATCTCACCGAATCTCACGGAGAACGTCATGCGTGAGATTTCGCGTATTAAACCTGCTGCACCTTCTGGCGGTAAGCCATTTGTGCCGTGGGCAGTAGCCGCTTCCACACTAACAGTTATGTTGCTCATGTTCGGTTTTGGAAATCACCAATACCTGACGCGTTTCCAGCAACCCTACAGTTTCGATGCCACCACAGAAATGACAGTTGAGATCGTTGACGCGCATATAGTCGCGCACCTTGAATCCAAACCGGATGTGCGAAAGCAAATAGGAAGTGTCAACGCGCTTGATAAGCGGAATCACCCACAACAACAACCGAATGATGCGCCTGCAGCAATCGCAGAGGCACAAGGAGATGAAATCGTGACAGATTATACACAATGGGAATTGCCTGAAAAGGCGAAAGCGCGTTTGGGAAAAGGTTGGATTAATGCAATTCAGTTTTCACCGGATGGCACGCAACTCGCTGTTGGTAGCAGCATAGGTGTGTGGTTGTACGATGTAAACACGGGTAAGGAGATATCGCTATTCCCGGGAACATGCAGATCCTTGGCATTTTCACCCGATGGTCGTTTCCTTGTCAATGGTGGAGATGACGCCACTATGTTGTGGGAGGTAGCGACAGGTCGAAGAGTTACGCGACACGATTCGCTGCCTGCTGCATCCGTGTTGTGGTTCTCTAAAGACAACAAGACACTTGTCGCTCTGAATGAATCAGGGGACACTATATGTTGGATAGATACAGATACCGGAAAGAATAATGTTAAGAAGATTGAAAATCGGCTTCATTCACATCCCCGTGAAGTCTACGCGCTCACACACGACAAAGTGGCGATAGCTGAAGAGAGTGGGATACTTGAGTTGTGGAACTCAAAGTCCGGTAAAAAGGTGTCTACACTCACAGGACCAGCAAAAAAGATTCAAGCAGAGGGTGTTAAAGGAATGGAATTTAACCGTGTTATATCCTTGGCGTTTTCACCCGATGGCACGCGCCTCGCCAGTGGAAGATTAGATAGAACCGTCCGTTTATGGGATACCACAGGCAACAATGAACCTATCCTCCTCCAAAAACAATCGCTAAGTCCAGATCTGTTGCGATCCACTCAGGAGCTAATTGATGGTCCAAATGTCCTGTTATTCTCTCCGGATGGAAAAATCCTTGCATGTGGAGAAGGTCAGAATGTGAAATTATGGAATACTACCACCGGTGAATTGATTACAACCTTTAGAGGGCATATCGGTATTGTTCACTCTTTAGCGTTTTCACCAGATGGCAACATACTCGCGAGTGCAAGTGAAGATGGTACTGTCCTGTATTGGAATATCAAAATAGAAGATCAGTTACCGCCAAAAATTACAGAACACACCAATGAATTGGAAACAATAAGTTTCATGAATGGTAGTTCCACGCTCGCAAGTACCGATTATAGCGGGATAACCACTCTATGGGATTTGGAGACATCACAACAAATAACCACACACCGGACTAAAACTACTTTTGAGAATACGAGGTACTGGTTAGAAGCCATCCCATTGGCGTTTTCACCCGATGGCACAAAACTTGCCAGCAAGGGTATACTAAACACCCCGACTGAACCCCTGGGAACGACGCCACAGATTCGCTTGATTGATGTCACCACCGGACGTGAGTTGACCAGCTTGACCTATTCTAACGAAGATGTTACGCCAAATCTAACTTTTTCTCCAGATGGCAAAACGGTAGTGTTCAGTGCTCACAGTCATACCTACGGTAAAATTCGCTTGTGGAATACAGAAACAGATAAAATTCTTGATATCCGTTTCTCAGATCAACCGGCATGGATCAGAGCTGCCGCCTTCTCTCCGGACGGGAACAAACTTGTAGCAGGAACCAGTGACGGAAAAGTTCAGATGTGGGATGCTAAAACTGGGGTTCACTTAACATCCTTCTTTGATAAGCAGCCGCCGAAATCTGGATCCCTTGTGAATTTGACATTCTCTTCAGATGGTTCCTTACTTGCTGTTGTGTATATGAGACAGATTCATCTGTTAGGGAGTCCGAAAATACCTCATTTTAAGGAAATTTCCTCTGAACCGGATCTGTTTTGGGATGGATCGGTGTTTTCACCAGATGATACCTCGCTTATTCTCAGTCTGATTGGTGGTGGAATTCAATTACGAGATGTGACCACCGGTAAGGTTCTCAACACACTTGATGGGCACACTGGCTCACCGAATGTGTTCTCATTTTCACCTGACGGTAAAACACTTATTAGTGCAGGGGGTGATGGCACAATCCTTCTGTGGGATTGGGAGGACGTCCTCAACGGTGCGGATCTGTAAAAAATAAGCAGAGACATGTCAACGCTCTGATTTTAGCCACTTCTGAACGCGTGCAAGTTTGTCGGCGGGGATATGTGAGGTATTCGTATCTGTTGGAAATATGCCGTTCGCCACCTCTTCGCGATACTGACAGATCGCTTCAAAAGTGAGTTGATTGTAATCTTGGTAGCGTTTGGCGTGTTTGAAAGGCTGACCGATGCCTAATATATCGTTGATAACGAGCACCTGTCCGTCACAGAAACGTCCGGCACCGATGCCGATGGTCGGAATACCAATAGTCTCCGTAATGATTTGACTAACTTCTTCGGTGATTTTCTCAAGGACGATGAGTTTCGCGCCCGCGTCCGCAAGTGCTTCGGCTGCTTCGATGAGTCGTTTCGCTTTAGAAAAGGTCTTTCCGTGTGTCGCTGCTTTGGAGCCATGGATTTGTGGGTTATGTCCTATGTGTGCACAAGTCTCTATGCCTTGTTCAACGAGTGCGGTGACAATAGAGACCTTTTCTATCCCACCTTCTAACTTAACCCCATCAGCACCGTCGGCTAAGAAAAGTTTGGCGTTGGTAACGGCTTGTTTGACATCGCGGTCAGCGGCGTAAGGCATATCGACGAGGAGGTAGGCATCTGTCACACCACGACGCACCGCTTTGAGGTGATGACGCATATCCGCCATTGTCACCTCCGTCTCGCTTTTATAGCCGAGGATGTTCGTGCCGACGCTATCCCCAACGAAGACAATGTCGATCCCCGCCTCGTCTTGCAGGCAAGCGGTCGGATAATCGTAACAGGTCAGCACGGTGATCGGTTGCTGCTCCTGTTTTTTGGTGTGCAGGTAAGCGATGTCCTTCTTCACTTTCCTATTTTGCCTCCGCCTTAAGCCAAGACCTCAGCGACAGTTTCCCCGATGGTGGCGAGGCTATCCGCAACGGCAATCCCGGCTTCCTTGAGAGCCTTAATTTTATCTGCAGCCGTGCCTTGTCCACCAGAGATGATTGCGCCCGCGTGTCCCATCCGTTTACCCGGTGGTGCCGTCTGTCCGGCAATAAATCCGACAACGGGCTTTGTCATTTTGTCCTTCACGAACTGTGCTGCTGTTTCTTCAGCCGTTCCACCGATTTCACCGATTAGAACAACAGCGTGTGTGTCATCGTCCGCCTCAAAAAGTTTGAGGACATCAACGAAGTTTGTTCCGATCACCGGGTCGCCACCGATACCGACACAGGTAGACTGTCCGATGCCGAGCCGTTTCAGTTGATAGGCGGCTTCGTAAGTTAACGTCCCACTTCGGGACACGATGCCAACGTTGCCGGGCGTATATGCAAACTCAGGCATCACACCGATTTTACATTCACCGGGGGTAATGATGCCCGGACAATTCGGACCGACCAGCCTCGGAGGACCGTTCGGAATGATATAAGGATTGTCAAAATTGCCTGTCTTCAAGTACGCTTTCGCTTTAACCATATCAAGGACCGGGATATGTTCAGATATACAGACGATAAGCGACACCCCAGCCGCCGCAGCTTCCATGACCGAATCTGCCGCATTGAAGCGCGCGGGAACGAAAATCAGTGATGTATCCGCGCCCGTTGCTGCAACGCCCTCCGCTACAGTGTCATATACGGGGATGCCGTTTACATCAGACCCGCCTCTACCGGGGACGGCACCAGCAACAATTTGGGTGCCGTAAGCTGCGCACTGTTCTGTATGAAAGCGTCCTGAACGACCGGTGATGCCTTGAACAATCACTTTTGTGTTTTTGTTAACGAGTATACTCATATTTTTCTTAGGGTTATCGGCTATCAGCCATCGGCTGTCAGCAAAGAGGTTTTGATTAAGTTAAATGTCCCTGTGACTGACTGCCACTCTTTAATAGGCACGAGCAAAAACTGCGATCTCTTCTGCAGATTTACCGCAGACAATACATTCACCATCTCCACCGGGTTGTTCCATCGGGATGCATCGGATCGTCGCTTGAGTCTCCTCACTAACCTGATCCTCACAGGCTGCATCCCCACACCAACGTGCGCGCACAAATCCATCCTCAACGACCTCTTTGAAAGCATCGTAGGTGGTCGGTTCGGAGGTATTCGCATCGCGGAACTCTGTCGCACGTCTCAGCATATCCGCTTGGATGGTGTCAAGCATCTCTGTTACCGTCTCCGCAGCGTTGTCAATCGGAACGAACGTTTTGCCTTCTTTGCCCAGTATATCACGTCGCGCGAGAACGATCTGCTGGTTACTCAGATCCCGAGGACCTATCTCAATACGCAGCGGCACGCCTTTGAGTTCCCATTCATTGAACCGCCATCCCGGTGAGTGGTCAAACCTGTCGTCAACATGGTAGCGGACACTGCCCAAGGTTTCGCAGATACCATCAACAGCTTGCATAACTGCCTGCTTGTCATCCTCCCTGTTTTTAGGCACAATTGGTACGATGACGAGTTGCGTAGGTGCAAGTCTCGGCGGTAGGACTAACCCTTGATCATCGCCGTGTGTCATGATAATCACACCGATCATTCGTGTGCTGACTCCCCAACTCGTTGTCCAGCAGTACTGCTGTTTCTGATTGGCATCAAGATATTGAATATCAAACGCTTTCGCAAAGTTTTGCCCGAGATCGTGCGAGGTGCCGGCTTGGGCGGCACGTTTATCCCCCATCATCGCTTCGATGGTATAAGAGGTCAGCGCGCCGGGAAACTTTTCGCTTTCGCTCTTGCGTCCTGGAATAACAGGTATCGCAGCTTCATTGACTGCGAAATCGGTGTAGATATCCAGAATGCGGAGCGTCTCCTCTTCTGCTTCCGCGTGCGTAGCATGTGCGGTATGCCCTTCCTGCCAAAAGAATTCCATCGTTCTGAGGAAAAGACGGGTACGCAACTCCCAACGGACGACATTTGCCCATTGGTTGATAAGCACAGGTAGATCGCGATAAGACTGGATCCACTGGCTATACATATACCCGATAATGGTTTCAGATGTCGGACGCACCACAAGCGGCTCCTCCAACTTTTTCCCACCACCGTGGGTGACAACAGCAAGTTCTGGTTTAAAACCCTCAACGTGTTCCGCCTCTTTCTCAATGAAACTCATCGGAATAAAGAGCGGAAAAGCGGCGTTTTGGTGTCCTGTCTCTTTGAAACGGGTATCCAACTGTTCCTTGACGTTCTCCCAGAGGGCGTAACCGTACGGACGCACGACCATGCAACCGCGCACGGGCGCGTAGTCTGCCATCTCTGCCTGACGAATAACTTGGGTGTACCATTTTGCGTAGTCTTCACTACGGGGAACTATTTTATCAAACATCTCTTTTCCTTTGCGGATCTAAATTAATTGTCTGTTAAAGCCGCGATACCGGGTAAAGATTTACCTTCTAAAAATTCTAAGGACGCGCCGCCGCCTGTTGAGATATGTGTCATCCGATCCGCAACACCGGCTTGTTGTATCGCTGCGACACAGTCACCGCCGCCGATGATGCTCACCGCCGCCGAATCTGCAATCTGTTTTGCCACCGCGATCGTGCCTTGTGCGAACTTCTCGAATTCATAGACACCTAAGGGACCGTTCCACACCACCGTTTTCGCTGCTGCGATCTGTTCACCAAACGCTGATACCGTTTCGGGCCCGATGTCCAATCCTTGCCATTCATTGGGAATATCCTTTTCGTCGATAATCTGGGATTCGGTTTCGGCATCAAAGTCTCGACCCACAACGTGGTCTACTGGTAATAAAACGGTGTCCGAGAAACGCTTCATGTTAATGAGCGATTCCGCGACATCAAGTTTCTCAGTTTCGACAAGCGAATTGCCGATATTGAGTCCCATCGCGGCTAAAAATGTATATGCCATACCACCACCGATGAGGAGTTTATCGACCTTTTCAAGGAGCGTCTCAATCAGTGTAATTTTGTCGGATACTTTCGCACCGCCAAGAATAGCGATATACGGACGTTTCGGATCTTCAAGACTCGTGCTGAGATAATAGATTTCACGTGCCATCAGCAATCCGGCGACACACGGACTCAGATAGTGGGTTACACCCTCGGTTGAGGCATGGGCACGGTGTGCTGTCCCAAAAGCATCGTTAACATAGACCTCCGCGACCGAAGCGAGTTGCTGAGCAAATACGGCATCGTTCTCGGTTTCTTCAGCATAGAAGCGGACATTCTCAAGGAGCAGTACCTCACCGTTGCGCAAAGATTCTGCAGCACTTTGCACCGATTCACCGATGCAATTGTTGACGTGCGCTACGCGTGTGCCGAGTTTTCTGCTGAGGGCTATAGCGATCGGTTCTGTAGAGAGTGCCTTTTGATCAGCGACCGAACCCACTTCGGGTCTGCCTAAGTGTGTCACCAGAATGATTTTGGCATCCGCGTTGATGAGTGATAAAAGTGTCGGCAGCGCGGCGGTAATGCGGGTTTCATCTGTAATCTTCCCGTCCTTCATTGGCACGTTGAAGTCTACCCGCACGAGAACACGTTTTCCGGTAACGTCTATATCCTTTAATTCAAGTTTCTCCACGTATCAAGTTCTCCTCTAACCTTGATCCAAGTTCTCTGCACTTTTATCCAGAATTCGCCGCCGTTACTGCAAGTTGTGCCGCTTCAGAGAGTCCCTCTGCTTGCCGAACATTCAAGTCCGATTCAGCGATAATCTGTTTGCCGAGTTCCACGTTCGTTCCTTCCAATCGAACCACAAGGGGAACGTTAAGTTCGACCTGTTTCGCCGCTTCAACGATGCCGTTCGCGATCGTATCGCATTTCATGATACCGCCAAAGATATTGACAAGGACAGCCTTCACATTTTCATCTGCGAGGATAAGACGGAAGGCGTGTGCCACCGCCTCAACGGATGCACCACCACCGACATCAAGGAAGTTCGCGGGTTCACCACCATTCTGTTTGATAATATCCATTGTTGCCATCGCTAACCCTGCACCGTTCACCATGCAACCGATGTCGCCGTCAAGACGGATGTAACTTAAACCCGATTCGCTCGCTTCTAACTCACTCGGATCTTCTTCGTGTGGATCGCGCATCTCAGCAATATCAGGATGCCGCCAGAGTGAATTATCGTCAAAGTTGACCTTGGAATCAAGAGCGACAATATCTAATTCGTTATCTATTCGGACGATTGCCAACGGGTTAATTTCTACGAGTGAACAATCGCATCCGGTAAAGGCGTTGTAAAGCGATAAAATGAGTGCTGCGGCGTTTGGAATAATCAAACGGTAAGTTGTGTCGGTAACCAATTTGTATGCGAACGCCCGCGCCTGAAATTCGGTTAACCCGAAAGCCGGATCAATTTGTGTCCTAATGATTTTTTCGGGGGTTTTCGCTGCGACCTCTTCAATATTGACACCCCCCTCTTCGCTACCGATTAAAGTCAGTTGGGAGGTCTCGCGGTCAAGCAAGATAGCGAGGTAGTACTCCTTCTCTATCTCCACTGCTTGAGCGATCATCACTTTACGGACGCGTTTCCCTTCAGGACCGGTCTGCGGGGTCACGAGCTGCATGCCGAGGAGTGTTTCAGCGTGCTGTTTGACTTCTGCGGGTGAGTTTGCGACTTTGATACCACCGCCTTTCCCGCGCCCGCCTGCGTGGATTTGTGCCTTGACAACGTATCTATCACAATTGAGTTCTTGGGCAACGGTTTCTGCTTCTGCTGGTGTTTCGGCAACTTCACCGGGTAGTGTATTGACACCGTGGGATTCCAAAATTTGTTTGGCTTGATATTCATGGATATTCATATCTTTGGTATGATTCTGGGGTAAGACTCCTTTGGCATTATACTGGCATGTACATCTTGTGTATCCCGGATTAATATCTCAGAAATTATACCATATTTATGTAGGAATTGCAAGTTTTTCAAACGCGTTGGCAGCGCTGCTAAGGCGTATTTGCAGGGCATATTATCATTTTACTCTCCTTTTTGGCATTCGGGACTCTATTATAAACAACGTGCATAGATAATCGTCCAATAGCGTAAGAATAATCTTATGTCGCGACAGATACCATCTAATTGAATGAACAATCCACAAAGAGGTTAGATCTTATGAAGACCATTCGATTTTGGCAGAAATTCGTAAGGATTTTTCGATTACATTGGCAATACCACTGGTCATATCACCATCCAGAGACCCGTCAAAGCGTGCGGGCGATGCAGAAAGTAGAATGCGTCCGGGATACAGCCCGTTTTCGCACCCCAGAGCGTGATGACTCCTTTCATGAGTTCCGGGTCTTCAGTCCAAAAGAGAGTGAAGGAACCGCGGATTTTTTATTGTTAGTCGATGAAGAAGCTAATGCCTACGCAGATGTGCCGAAAGGCTGGCAGCTGGTTAATTCACACGGTGCCGAAGCGCGTGGCGATGTTGTCGGTTTCTTAGAGGGCAAACGCTATCTGTTTGAAGGTGGGTCCGGTAAATTATTAGCTGTGGCAGAAGAATAAAAAGATGAAGTCCAACTGACCGATCTTGACTACTGGACAGTGTCTGAGGGACGTTCTTGAATCACAGGGATCACGTAACTCCGAATCGTCAATCCGTCTATAGTTTCTGTCTCCACGCGCGGTTCCGGCGTGTTGCGATGGTCAAACACAACGTAGTATCCTTCCTCAGCACCCTCCGATCTGACATACGCTGCAAGTTGCGTTTTACCTGCCTGATAACGGTTACCTCCGCCCCAGATTTTTGTTTCAACGATGTATTTTCGGTTTCTGTGGAGGATCAGGAGATCCATTCTACCGCGCCCTGTTTGCACCTCAAGGTACATAGCCCCACCCACAATTTGGACAAACTGCTCAAGATAGGCAAAGAGGAGATGTTGTCCGACGTATTCCTGTGGGGTATCCGGGACTTGTAAGATTTTGAAGCCTGCACGTGCGATAAAGTCGCGGAAGTTATCAAGGAGTGCTGCCATTTGAATCTGTCCATCTGGTGTAAGATAATCCTCAAATCCTGCGCGATTGTCTTCTGGTAGATACTCCTGCTCCAATCCGTTGACTATCGGCTTGAATGCCCGTATGATGCAATAGTGATAAATTGGGTTGATAATTTCACACATACCGTCATCCCCCTTGGCGATGACACCATAAGTGGCAAGTTCATTGATGAGTTCATTGTACAGGTTGAATTCTGCACCTTCATCATAAGAGGCGATTTTCATGAGGAATGCCTCATACCGCCGATCCCTACGGATATTTGTCACCAGATGATCAATATTCGTGTGTCCTCCACGGAGGAGTTGGATATGTGCTTCTGAAAAGTGTTCCATTGTAATCGGTTCGCTTTTCGGGAGGTCTAATTCCTCGGTAAGAATTTGCGCGAAACGATTGACAAGCACAGGCTGACCGGCAGTCTGTTTGTGGATGGCTTCAATGGTTTCAGGTGTGAAGGGTTGCCCGACTTCATCGGTGTATTGTGAAAAGAGTTCTTGCACTTGTTCAAGCGTGAAATTGGGCAATTTGAACTCGTCTTGTATATTAAAGGGAGAGATGGAGCGATCGTAGTTGAGTTGTGTGATGTTCTTGACACCAATGATGCCGATACTGTGTGGACACCGAGTCCTCCCAGAAAGGTAAATTTGACGCAGCGAATGCAGAAACCCTCTAATTGCATCCCGTGGAATGCTATCAAATTCATCAATAATCATGACAAACCGCTGATTTTCGAGCAGACCTCCAAGATCCTCAAAAAACTCCCGCATCGAAATAGGTTCAGTTATTTGCGCGTTCGCCAAAAATCTATTGAGCGCATCAGAGGGACTCTTCCCGCGTTTTTGGAAGACACCTTTAATTTCCTTACAAATTTCTTTGCAGAGAGACCTATAAAAAGCATCGGCATCGCTGTCTACGTACCCCTCAAAATTAAGTTGTATTGGGAAATAGGTACTGCCTTCGGCTTCAAGTGAGTCGAGGGCGTTTCGGAAGAACGTGGTCTTGCCTGTCTGACGCGGCGCAAAGAGGACAATGTACCTGCCCATTTTTAGTCGATTCACAAAATCCGTGCGTTCATCTGTGCGTGCGACGACGTAGTTATCTTCAGGATAGACGGGCCCGCGGGTTTCAAACCATCTCATCTTTTGATTCTCCTTTGTAAGGACTGCGGAAATTATATCAGATATGCGGTGTAAAAGTCTATGAAAAACCGATTTGGAAAACTGCCAATATCGTCTTGGACGTAAAAATACCATGCCACCCAAAAACTTTGGGAAAATCGACATTTTTTGTATATTATACCCCAAGTTGCTACTAACAGTTTTTGGACGTTTGAACAGATATTTTCAGGAAATTCTTCACCCTATATGAAGTTTAATAAAATATTTGGGTAATTCTCTGTTTTCCCAGACCCGGTAGGTTCGGTGTTTTTGCTTGGGTGTTTCTTCAATTTCCCTCCTAACCGAACCGGACAGCCTTAAAAAATCACCCAATTAAAAAGTTAATCTTCATTAGGAGTGCTATTGCTTCACAATGAGAATAAATAGGTGGCAACTAATGAAATTACCACATTTTAGTCCCAAAAGTATTTTCAAGTAAAATTAGCCATTTTTATGGCTATCATCTGCCTTTCCCTGAAAGTATCCTATAATTTATAGTCATATATAGGTTATTTTATTTTTTATTTGAATAAAAATAAGATTTGACCTATTATAACTGAATAAGTGTGTCAATTACCTCGCGATGCGTCGCGAGACCCCGTGCGAAGCGGATATCAAACATTACTATAATGTATTCTATACGTAAACCAATAGCAACAACGTTGCCATTCACTTTATAGAAATCCACCAGCCGGTCAATCCCTGTCTTTCAAAGGAGCATTTAGATAATGAAAAACGTTATTTCTTTCCTGACCGTTTTATTTTTCGTCTCAACCCTCAACATAACAACGAGTTTCGCCCAAGATTCCCCGCAGTGGGACTTACCGGACGGTGCCAGAGCACGTCTGGGCAAAGGCGAAATAAGCCAGATAGCGTATTCCCCGGATGGCAGTCGTCTTGCGGTGGGGGGTGGCATCGGTATCTGGGTGTATGATGCGCGTAGCGGTAGGGAGGTGGCACTGATTGGCGGACACACAAGCTCGGTCAATAGTATTGCGTATAGTCCGGATGGAAACACTATCGCAACCGGGAGTTGGGACACAACCGTCCGGTTATGGGACGCACACACTGCAACACTCATAAACACACTTACAGGACACACAAGCCCGGTCTATAGTGTAGCGTATAGTCCGGATGGAAACACTATCGCAACCGGGAGTTGGGACACAACCGTCCGGTTATGGGACACAGACACTGCAACACTCATAAACACACTCACGGGACACACCCGCATGGTCAATAGTGTAGCGTATAGTCCAGATGGAAACACTATCGCAACCGGGAGTTGGGACACAACCGTCCGGTTATGGGACACAGACACTGCGACACACATAAACACGCTCACGGGACACACCGACGTGGTCAATAGTGTAGCGTATAGTCCAGATGGAAACACTATCGCAACTAGGAGTCAGGACACAACCGTCCGGTTATGGGACGCACACACTGCAACACTCATAAACACACTCACAGGACACACAAGCCCGGTCAGTAGTGTTGCGTTTAGTCCGGATGGAAATACGATCGCAACCGGGGGTTTGGACGGCACGGTGCTTTTATGGGAACTTATACCCTCTTCATCACCAAACGTCACGGTTCGTCTTTCGCCTGCCACCGTGCAGTCACCGGCTATTGGCGAACAATTCACCTTCTCCCTTAATATAGCCGACGGAGAAAACGTCGCAGGCTATCAAGCCACTGTGAATTTTGATACCTCAGCACTCCGCTATGTGGAAAGTGAAAATGCGGATTACCTGCCTTCAGGTGCGTTCTTTATTCCACCTGTTGCGGAGGGGAATACCGTGACGCTTGCTGCATCCTCGCTTGCAGGCGACAGCAGTGGAGATGGCACCCTTGCGACCATCACGTTTGAGGTCGTTGCTGCCAAAGCCTCTACGCTTCGGTTATCTGACATGTTATTGACTGACAGTTCCGGGGGGAGTTCAGTCCCAGAAATAGAAAACGCAGAGATTAGCGAACCGCCACAACTGCCGGAGGATGTTAATGATGACGGAGTCGTTAACATCATAGACCTGACGCTGGTTGCCTCAAATTTCGGTAAGCAAGGAGAAAATGCTGCGGATGTCAATGGTGATGGTGTTGTCAATATTATAGATTTGACGTTGGTCGCCGCGGCGTTTGGGAATACTGCCGCTGCACCTGAATTATGGAGTCGCGACCTGGAGATCGCCCCTACAAGGGCAGATGTAGCAACATGGCTACGTGAAGCACGCCAACTTAATCTTACCGATCCCACTTTCCAACGCGGCATTCTGATTTTGGAGCAACTCTTGGCAGCATTGACACCAAAAGAGACAGCACTCCTACCAAACTATCCAAATCCGTTCAACCCCGAGACGTGGATCCCATATCAGTTGGCAGAACCCGCGGATGTTAGCATATCCGTCTATGCTGCAGATGGGAAGTTAGTTCGGACGCTGGATTTAGGGCATCAATCTGTCGGTATCTATGAATCTCGGAGTCGTGCGGCGTATTGGGATGGTAGAAACGCACACGGTGAACCTGTCGCAAGCGGAGTTTATTTTTATATACTGAAAGCCAGCGATTTCTCGGCAACGCGGAAGATGTTGATACGGAAGTAATTCTTTCTTTTTTCTCTCAGGGCAATCTAAGGAAATACATCTGTTTTCAGAACGGACTTGTCATCCTCAAGACGTTCAAGTAAAATCTGAATGGTCTCTTTTAAGACTGGGTGCACAAGATCGGGTGCAATCTCTGCTAATGGAGCCAGCACAAAACGGCGCAGATGCATCTCTGGGTGCGGGATGACGAGTTTCTCGGTCTGGAGGCGCAAATCTCCATAAATGAGTATGTCTAAGTCGATCTCTCTCGGTCCCCAGCGGATGCGGTGTTTTCTACCGATAGCGGTCTCGATGTCTTTTAAGGCGTGTAGTAAGGATAAGGGTAGGAGGTCGGTTTGGATTGCAGCGACACCGTTCAGAAAGTGTGCCTGCGCTTCATACCCTACAGGATCGGTTTTGTAAACGGAGGAAATCTTTTGTAAAATGACCCCCTCCGTTTTCGATAAGGCATGGATAGCGTTCTGGATATGCGCCAGTCGGTCGCCAATATTACTTCCGAAACCGACGTAGGCTACGGGCATAGATTCTCCAAAGCACTAACCTGTAAACTTGCGGATAGCGATAGAGGTGTTGTGTCCACCAAAGCCAAATGCATTGGAGAGTGCGACCGAAATTTTCGCATCACGGCTTTCGTTTGGGACGTAATCCAGGTCACAGGCCTCATCTGGCATATCGTAGTTGATAGTTGGTGGTAGGAAACCTTTCTCCATCGCGCCTAAGCAGGCGATAAGTTCCACAGCCCCCGCAGCACCGAGCAGATGCCCAACCATCGATTTCGTAGAACTAACGGGAATTTTGTATGCTTGTTCGCCGAACAGCATTTTAATGGCGTTCGTTTCAGCGACATCGCCGATCGGTGTGGAGGTGCCGTGTGCATTGATGTAATCGACAGCATCTAAGGGCAATTCAGCATCTTTGAGTGCGAATTCCATCGCTTTTGCTGCACCTTCGCCGTCTTCAGGGGGGCTGACCATATCGTGAGCATCTGAGGTCCTCCCATACCCAACGATTTCCGCATAGATATGGGCGCCACGCGCTTTCGCATGCGATAGCGATTCAAAGATCAGGACACCACCACCATCGCCCATGACAAAGCCGTCCCTGTCTTTCGTGAAAGGGCGAGAAGCGAGTTCAGGTTCATCGTTCCGCTCCGACATCGCACGCATTGAACAGAACCCAGCAAAAGCCAAAGGCGTAATCGCCGATTCCGTACCACCAGTGAACATCACATCTGCTTCCCCATGCTGGATGGTCCGAAACGAATCCCCCATAGAATGGTTCGCGCTTGCACAGGCAGTGACGGACGTTGAATTGGGACCTTTGAGGTTAAAGTGGATGGAGATCTGCCCCGCCGCCATGTTAATAATCATGTACGGGACAAGAAACGGACTCACGCGTTTAGCACCCTTTTCAGCAAGGATCTTTGCGTTATCTTCAAGGACACCGATGCCGCCAATCCCAGATCCGATTTGAACCCCTGCGCGGTAAGGATCAACTTTATCAAGGTCCAGACCGGCATCTTCGTGCGCCATGATTGCAGCTGCAAGCGCGTACTGAATGAATAGCGGAAGTCTGGACGCGGCGCGGCGATCCATGTACTGTTCCGCCTGAAAATCCTTTACCTCTCCGGCGATTTGGGTGCGATGCTCGGAGGCATCAAAATACGTTAAAGGTCCGATTCCGTTTTTACCGCTGGCAAGCGCATCCCAATATTCTTCTTTCGTGTTGCCAATCGCATTGACGACACCGATTCCTGTAATAACTACACGCTCCACGAGACCGATCCTTTTTGATTAGCCGTCGGCTATCAGCCGTCAGCAGTCAGAAGAATAGCGGTCAACTATCAGCCGTTAGCAATCAGCAAAGGACTCTGGTTTATCAGAAACCCTCTTTACTGAAAGCCGACAGCCGACAGCCGACAGCCGATATGTCTTGAACTATACGTGTTCGTCAAGGTAACTCAAGGCATCTTGAACAGTCTGAATCTTCTCGGCATCGCTGTCGGGAATTTCGATCTCAAATTCCTCTTCAAGTGCCATGACCAGTTCAACGGTGTCGAGCGAATCGGCACCCAAGTCTTCCATAAAAGAGGCATCTGGAGTGACGTTATCTTCGTCAACACCGAGTTGGTTCGCAATAATTTCGATAAGGCGTTCTTGATTTGTTGCCATAAGCGTTCTCTGATCTCCTATAAATTATGGCTATCGGGGGTCAGACGTCGGCGGTCAGCAAGAAAACCGTTGGGTTTCCGAACGCCGAGAGCCGAGAGCCGAGAGCCGATGAATTACATCACCATGCCACCGTCAACCTGAAGGGTTTGGCCGGTGATATAACGTGCAGCATCCGATGCTAAAAAACAGACAGCGTTTGCTACATCTTCTGGGCGCCCAAACTCCCGTAGTGGGATGAGTTCAAGCAGTTGTTTCTGATGCTCTTCCGGTATTTGTGCTGTCATGTCTGTTGTTATGAACCCCGGGGCAATAGCGTTTACTGTGATACCACGGGTGGCGACTTCCTTTGCTGTCGCCTTTGTGAAGCCAATGATGCCCGCTTTCGCAGCGGCGTAATTCGCTTGTCCCGCGTTCCCGACCAATCCAACAACCGATGAGATGTTGATAATTCGTCCACTTTTCTGGCGTATCAGAGGACGAAGGACTGCACGGGTGCAATACATCGTGCCGGTGAGATTCGTCTGTAGCACAGCGTCCCAGTCCTCATCTTTGAGACGCATGAGTAACATGTCGCGGGTAATCCCTGCGTTGTTCACGAGAATGTCGATTTGCGAAAACTGATCAATCGTTTTTTCAATAAGTGCTTCAACATCAGCCTTTTCAGAGATATTGGCAGCCATTGCATAGGTAGCGTAGCCTTTGCTCTGCAGTGTATCGGCAATCTGTGCGACTGACTCAGCAGAACGTGAGCAAAGTACAACATTCGCCCCAACTTCGCAAAGTCTCTGTGCAATTGCTGCGCCGATACCACGCGAGGCACCGGTAACAATTGCCGTTCTACCGCTCAGTAGGTCTGCTCTAAAGGTACTCTGTTCCGTTGTCACATCCATTTATTTATTTTCCCATTTCATCTGCTACGAGGGACAGCGTCTCAACATCTTCAACATTCATAACACGACTTTCCGGCAGTGTCCGTTTTACTAAGCCGGACAACACCTTCCCTGGTCCCACCTCTACAAAATGTGTGATGTCAGTTTGTTCAACGGTATGCAGTATCTTTTCCCATCGAACAGGCTGTGTTATCTGTTGAAATAGAAGGTCCCTAATGTTTTCTGCATCTGTCGCAAACTCACCGGTTACGTTCATTGCGATATCAACTTTCGGCGGTTGCATTGTCACCGAGTTAAGTACGGATCCAAATTTTTGTTGTGCGGGTGCCATCAAAGGTGAATGAAATGCCCCACTTACAGGTAAGAGGCGGCACCGTCTCGCCCCAATTTCAGCTTTCGCCAGTTCAACAACGTGATTGACGGCATCCACTTCTCCAGAAATTACTAATTGTCCAGGACAGTTGTAATTAGCGATGTTTACAATCCCTTCGGTCCCGTCACAGAGTTGTTGAAGTTGTTCTATCTCCATTCCGAGGACTGCCGCCATGGTGCCTTGCTGTGTTTCACCTGCTTCTGCCATCAAACTGGCACGTGCGTTCACCAAACGCAAAGCGTCCGAGAAATCAAGAACCTCTGCTGCCACGAGTGCGGAGTACTCTCCCAAACTATGTCCTGCGACTGCGTTTGGTCCAATACCGAACTCTTTTAGAACTCGCAATGTTGCGACGCTGCAGGTCAAAATCGCCAGTTGTGTATTTTCGGTCTGTTTTAAGTCTGATTCCGGTCCTTCAAAACAGAGTTGGCTCAAGGCACGTCCAAGGGCTGCGTCGGCTTCCTGAAAAACGTCATTGGCAGTTGGATAGGTCCGCGTTAATTCCGCCCCCATGCCAACTTGTTGTGAACCTTGTCCCGGGAAAATAAACGCCGGTTTTGTCATTTTTATCTCGTGAATAGATGTCGGCAGGACGCTTTCGGTTTTCTAAAACCCTCAAATCAAACAGAAAACTGATAGAATTAGATAAAGCCTCTTTACTGATTGTTCTCACTGCGAAGCATGCTGATAGCCGACGGCTATAACCGTAGGAGAGTGCTGCCCCATGTTAAGCCTGCGCCAAAAGTCACAAACAGAAGCAGGTCGCCCGGCTTTGCGCGCCCCTCGCGAATTGCTTCGTCCAAGGCGATGATCACTGTCGCTGCAGAGGTATTCCCATATTTATCAACGTTAATATAGACCTTTTCTCGTGGCATACCGAGTCTGTCACCGACTGCTTCAATGATGCGCAAATTCGCTTGATGCGGGATCAACAGGTCAATCTCTTCAACGCTGACATCTGCTTCACGTAAAACACGCTGCGCCGCTTCGGGCATAAGCCGCACCCCCAGTTTAAAAACTTCACGACCATTCATCTGCAGTTTGTCGAGTTTTTGGTCAATTGCTTCCGGGGTAATCGGCATTCTGGACCCGCCCGCAGGGATACCAAGGAGGTCGATATCAGCATAATCTCCATCGGACCCGATGTAAGATGCGAGAATGCCTTTCGGTTCATCCGTAGATTGAACTACGGCGGCACCCGCACCATCTCCAAAGAGCACACATGTACTCCTATCATTCCAATCGACGATGTTGTTGAAAATCTCACCACCGACAACAAGAATAGTGTCGTACCGTCCAGATTTAATCATTCCGTCAGCTAAATCCAGCCCATAAAGAAAACCCGCACATGCAGCAGATACATCCATCGCGGCAGCGTTCTTTGCGCCGATACCTTTCTGGACGTAGCACGCTGTTGACGGGAAAAACGTGTCAGGTGTAACGGTAGCGACAAGAATCATATCAATGTCAAGCGGATCTATGTGAGCGTTTTTAATAGCCCATCGTGCGGCATGCACACAGAGATCAGAGGTAGCGACATCATCTTCAGCGATACGTCGCTCCGTAATTCCCGTGCGTTGACGAATCCATTCGTCACTTGTATCCACCGTTTTCTCAAGGTCAAAGTTGGTAACGACCCGTTCGGGGAGGTAAGAACCTGTTCCTGTGATGGTTGCATATCGAAGTTGCGTCATTATATCTCTCTTGGCGTTTTTGGCGTTGTAAGGTCTTACTTGCAAGCCGAGACTCGCTGTGAAATCCCATCGGTTTTTCTGACCGACACCTTATCTACGCTTCGTCAGTGGATTTTAGCACGGGCCGTCCGTTATAATGTCCACATCCGGAACAGAGACGATGAGAAATGATCGTTTCTCCGCAATATGAACAGACGCTTGTGGCTTTGTCATGGAGCGCGTTATGGCTCCGTCGCATTCTTTTTTTTGATTTTGACGTTTTCCGTTTTGGATGCGCCATCGTTTAACTCCTTACAATTCTTTGCAGTCTTAAGAGTCGTAGTTTTGAAGTTCGCTACACAATTTGATGGTTTTAGTTATCTTCCAGCATTTTTGACAGAACCGAAAACGGGTTAGAAGCAGGTGCCGGTGACGCATCATCTGTCTCACAAGAACATGCGTCGCTATTGAATTCTTCACCACATTGCGGACATAGACCTTCACATGTCTCGGAACAGAGCGACCATGCCGGTATCTCAAGGACGAGCATTTGCCGCGCATCTTCTGAAATGTCTAAGGTCTCTCCATCGTAATATCGCTCATCCGCTTCACTCTCTTCTGACGATTCACTGCCGATAGAGAATAACAGTTCAAGTTTTGTTGTTATATCTACCTCAAACGGCGTAATACAACGTCGGCACTCTACCGAAATTTCCGTTTCAATATCGGCTGTCACATAAACATTGTCGTCGCCTTGGCGAAACAGCTGGACTGTACATGACAGCGGTTTAATAAATTCTGCTTCTTCGTAATTCAAACTCAAGGACGCGGGCGGCACAAGTGCTTCGTATTCTTTGAAGTCCTCGTGTCGAAGGTCTTTCATGTCGAATACTAACGTGTCTTTTATGCCTTCCTGCATATCCAATTTCCTCACAAGTATCTATCAAACAGTCTTCAGGTTTCCCTTACGATGACAATCAAACGGCAAGAAAGAATGGACGAACACGTAGTCCTGTCCCTAACACTGAAAAAATTAAAAATCGACTTCTTCCTCAATCCTAATGAGGTGTGTATCACCTTTCACCGCTTCAAGCGTATGGATTTCCGCGAGTGCTGCTTTCATATTCTTTTCCCGCGCAGTGTGCGTCAGCATAACGAGTGACACAGTCTCCATACCGTGCGGGTCCTTTTGAATCACAGAAGCGATACTGATTTGCCAGTTCCCCAAAATAGTACCAATTTTCGCAAGAACACCGGGCCGGTCAGCAACCACAAAACGGAGGTAGTAGCGCGTCTCTATATCGTCAATCGGAGAGACATCAACTTCGGCTTGGGCACCGGCAAGCCATGCTCGCGAAATTGGGGTGCTCACACCTTGTTGCACAGATTTTCCAGCATCAATGATGTCCGCAACAACCGCACTCGCTGTCGGCATCTCACCCGCGCCTTGCCCATAAAAGAGTGTGGGACCCACCGCATCACCGATAACGCAAACTGCATTGAACGCGCCGCCGACATTCGCTAACAGACTCCGTTCCGGCACAAGTGTCGGATGCACGCGCGCTTCTACACGGTTTCCGTCGCCCAACTTCGCGATAGCGAGCAATTTTATGACGTAACCCAGTTCGCGTGCGTATTGGATCTCTTTTTGGGTGATACCTGTGATGCCCTCAACATGGAATTGCGATAGTGAGATATTGCTTCGATAGGCAAGCGCGATCAGGAGGATCAGTTTCTGTGCGGCATCAATACCATCAACATCGAACGTTGGATCGGCTTCAGCATATCCTTTGTCTTGTGCGGCTTTCAGAACGTCCGAGAAATCGACACTGCGCTCATGCATCTCAGTTAGAATGTAGTTACACGTTCCATTCACGATGCCGTAGAGGGAGTGAATTTGGTTACCTGCAAAACTCTCTTGCAGCGTTTTGATAATCGGGATACCCCCCGCTGTGCTTGCCTCAAAATTAAGGCTAACTTGGTGTTCTGAAGCGAGTTGGAACAATTCACTGCCGTGTTCTGCGAGGAGAGCTTTGTTGGCTGTGACGACGTGTTTGCCATTTCGGATCGCACGGCTAATGTGGGTGTGCGCTTCCGTGGTACCACCAATGAGCTCAACGACGATATCAATATCCGGATTATCAACGACTTCAGCGGGATCGTTTGTCAGACAGTCGGCGGGGAGTTCAACGCCTTCCCGTGTCGCGGGCAGCGTCCGTTTGACTATTTTTTTTAGGCATAATTCGATGCCACTATTTTTCGCAATCAGGGCATTCTGATTTAATAGGATTTTGGAAACACCGGTGCCAACGGTGCCCCATCCTAAAATGCCGACATTAATGCACGACTTGTCCACTCTTACAACTCCCTCTCTTCTGTGTCACTCGCGCCACGGCTCGTAACCGCAACGCTAACAAACCGAATTTAATATATCAGAAATCGGGGCGACTGGATTCGAACCAGCGACCTCTTGAACCCCATTCAAGCGCGCTTCCGGGCTGCGCCACGCCCCGTTAATCCCTTTAATTGTATCATAAGCCACTTTGAAAGTCAAATAAAAAATTGACTGTTGGTAGAAACCCTCAGTCTGCATGGAACAAACCGGTTATTTCTCTCTTTGTCGCTTAATACTGTAGGACGTGCAGGGCGAGGTTTTGTGCCTCGCCCTTGATTTCGCACATAATTTGGCAAGTCTACGCGAACCCCATCTCTTTCAGATTCCTGAAGCTGATACCTAAACTGTCAAACGGATCGCGTTCGTAGCAGCTATCCTGCTCAATAATATACCATTCAACACCCGCATAGACACAAGCGTTTAAGATGGCTGGCCAATTGAGGTTGCCTTCGCCGATTTCCGCAAAGCGTTGTGAGGAACCTTCCATCGCCATGTCCTTGAGATGAATAATATCGGCACGTCCCTTTAACTGGCGGACCCATTCCGCCGGGTCGCCGCCACCGTGTTGAATCCAGTAGGTATCCAATTCGCTTTTAAAATAGTTGGGATCGCTTTCCGCATATAAAATCTCCAGGCCAGTGCGTCCGTTATAGCGTTCCAACTCGAAACTATGATTGTGATAAGAAAAGGTCAAACCGCCTTCAGCGAGACGGGCTGCGACTTCGGATGCCTCTTTCGCGAATGTTGCGTATCCTTCAGCCGTACGGTATTCACCCGGAAGACCACCAATCGCAGCATGTTTGCATCCCCACAATTGATGTTCATCAATGACAGCCTGCGGTTCATCGCGCATCCTTTCATAACTCGTGTGTGTCGCGATGATGCTGATGCCTTCACCGTCAACAATGTTTTTCAGGGCTGCAGGTTCGATCGGACCGAGTGCGGAACATTGCACCGCCTCATAGCCGAGTTGCCGAACCTTTTTGATCGTCTCAGCAATATCCGCCTCGGTTTTGGTAAATTCCCTGACAGTATAAAGCTGCGCCGCGATTTGTTTCGCAGAAAGCGCGTTTTGTGTTGCCATAATGACTCCTTCTATTTGGCATATATGATTTGTCGGTAGTATACCAAAATTACTGAAAACCGACAACTGATAACTTCTAAAAAAATTGATTTGCATATAAAAAACCGTTCTGATACACTTTAAAATTATGTTGAACTCTTTCTTATTCGGCGGTAACAGTCGAGGACCGTTTCGACTTTTCCGCCTCCTCCTCCATTTCCCAAATTTCGTCAAGTTGGCGTGGCGACTGTTTGTTGATGAACGTGTTCCGGTCTATCGGAAGGCGATCCTCATCCTTACCGAATTATTAGCAGTTGTCTTTGCCATCGTTTACTTGGTGAACCCGCTTGATTTTGATTTTCTGCCGATCATTGGTAAACTGGACGATCTCATTGTTGGCGCTTTTGTGATCCTTGTCCCCGGCGCATGGCTCTTTATTAAATTATGTCCTGAACATATTGTCCGTGAACATGTGGATCGAATTTCACGTAAAGAGTGAAAGAATCTCGTTACGTACGAAGTATTTTTCAGACGCACCGTTTTTTTGAACTTTTTTGAAACTTTTTTTTCCAATAGGTGTGTCTTTAGGACGTAAACACAAAAAACGCAAATAAAATGGTTCCGGTCATCTCCGAGATCGGAATCTTCCGTAAAATATACTGGAGGTCATATCATGAAACTCAGAAACACACTTCGGAACCCGGTACGGGTAATATTAATTTTAGCAGTACTCATCGTGGTAGTAGGTATCGTCATCAATTGGGATACAGATGAGTTCACATTACAAACCGCAATCGGACAGACGCATGACACACCTGAAGCGTCAAAAGCTCCCGAGTATCTGGAAAATGCGCCCCAAGCATTAGATTTTCAGTATCTCGAACGCGCAAATCAAGCGTTCATTAATCTGGTAGCGCGGACCCGCCCCGCAGTTGTTCAAATCACAACAGAAACAGAGCGAAATCAAAGACAGCAGTCGAGTACTCCTTTCAGCGATGAATTTTATAGATTTTTCTTTGGTCCCGAATCTGATCCGGTCAAAGGTCTCGGCTCTGGCGTTATCGTCCGTGAGAACGGCTATATTCTAACGAACAACCACGTTGTCGATGGTGTAAACAACATTACGGTTACCTTAGCGAACGGTCGCGAGTACAACGCGGAATTAATCGGAAGTGATCCTGCACAACGTACCGGTGGTGGCAGCGATTTAGCACTTATTAAAATTGATGCGGAGGGACTGCCCGCTCTACAATTCGGCGATTCAGACGCACTTGAGGTCGGCGAATGGGTGATTGCAATCGGATCACCCCTCGGCTTAGCGCAGACCGTGACGCGCGGTGTCGTTAGTGCTAAAAGTAGACTTGGATCTGGATTCAGCGATTTCATCCAGACGGATGCCCCAATTAATCGCGGGAATAGCGGTGGGGCACTGATTAACATCCGTGGTGAGTTAGTCGGTATTAATACCCTAATTTTCACCAGCGGTTCTCCGGGGAATATTGGCATCGGTTTCGCTATTTCAAGCAACATAGCGCAATCACTGATGCCAGATCTGATTGAACACGGAAAAGTTGTCCGCGGTTGGCTCGGAATCACCATGGGCGCAGTGAGTCATGATTTAGCGGATAAACTGCAGTTCGAGTCCCCGCGCGGTGTCGTCGTGCATATAGTTTCTAAAGATAGCCCGGCGAAGAAGGCTGGCATTCGTCCGCGTGACGTGATTGTTGAATTTGATGGTGAAAAGGTTCGGGATATTCAGCATCTGCAGCAGACTGTCGCTGCCACAAAAGTCGGGAAACCTGTTAAACTAAAGGTACTCCGTGGCGGAAAACAAGAAAAACTACTGACTGTTAAATTAGTAGAACGTAACGCAGAAGTCGTCGCTAAACACAATCAGGAAGTGGAGCGAGGAGAACTTGAAGAAGTATTCGCAGGCATCAGCGTCGGAGACCTGACCCCTGCAATCGCGAGACGTTATGGCTACGCCTCAAGCGAAATAGGTGTTGTCGTTATAGATGTCGAATCCGACAGCGACGCGCAGCGAAAGGGTATTAGACCCGGCTTCCTCATCCAAGAGATTGAATGGGAACCGATTAATAGCCTTGAGACATATTCCCGCACTGTTAATCAACTCGTGAAAAACAATAGAGAACAAGTACTCCTCTATGTCAAAGTGCCAAATGGACGCGGTGGGGAGTATGTTACAATTAATGTTCGCACATCTGACCGGTGATTCAATGTAGTGAACTCGCTTTATTGCAAAATTCTCGGATTAATGCTTGACGGATAGTTGTTTTTCTGGTATACTGCTTGAAAGCAACTATCCTTTATATTATGGGGTCAGGTTTTTGATGGAAGCACAACGCGTTATTTGGCCAAGCCGCGCCAAAGTTGACGTTGAGACATTTACGTTGCCGCCTATTGGAGACGATGAAGTACTTGTCGCTACAGCGTGTACGCTCATTAGTCCCGGTACGGAGCGCGCGTTCCTATTAGGACTCCCGAACGCACAAGGACGGTATCCGTCCCGTCCCGGGTACAGCAATATCGGTAAAGTCGTAGAAATCGGAAACGCAGTCACGGGCTTGCAGGTAGGCGATCGTGTCGCTTCAACACAGGGACACACCAGCCACTTCGTAACCGCACCGAGTCGTTTGCTAAAAGTAGCATCGACCGACGTTCCATCCGAAGCAGCAGTTTTCTTTAACCTCGGGGCAATCGCCTTGCAAGGTGTCCGAAAGGCACGCATTGAATTAGGAGAGGCGACCTTAGTTTTGGGACAGGGACTTATCGGGCTGCTGGCACTGCAACTCTCGAAACTCAGCGGCGCACTCCCACTTATTGCAGCGGACCTCACCGATAGCCGTCTCGAAATCTCCAAAAGCATGGGCGCAGACTACACCCTCAACCCCGAAGACGCTAATTTCTCTGAACAGTTAAGCGATGCTACAAAAGGTGATGGACCGGTTGTCGTTATCGAGGCGACTGGGCATCCCGACGCAATCAGCACTGCCTTAGATGTGGCGGGATGGGGTGCGCGTATGGTGTTGTTAGCGAGCACACGCGGCGAAACGCCAAAGGTGAACTTTTATCGCGATGTGCATAAAAAAGGACTTATTCTTTATGGGGCGCATAACTCTATCCGCCCGCGCCAAGAGTCCGCACCAAACTTCTGGACGCTTGAAGATGATAGCCGCTTATTGTTGACGCTCATCGCACAGAAACGCTTCAACGTCGCGCCTTTGATTAGTCATCGCGTTCCTGGCGAAGACGCACCGAAGGCATATCAACTCCTCATGGAATGGAATCCCGGCTTACTCGGTGTTGTTCTTCAGTGGAACAATAGCATGTAGATTTTCTAACGATTGCTTCTGAACTGTTGTGTCCTGTTACTTCACATTAAAAAACAAAAACGACCCTCTTAATATACCAAAGCGCGCAGCCTGAAACGAAGTGGAAGGGTTTTTGCTTGGGTGTTTCTTCAGATTTATGGAAAGGAACGTGAAAGCCCAACCCACGTCCCTTAACCGCAAGGAATAATTAAAAAATGGCACGCGAATATCCGATTGAAAATGTACGCAACATCGGCATAGCAGCACACATTGATGCTGGCAAAACAACGACGACTGAACGGATTCTCTTCTATACCGGCAAAAAACATAAGATCGGCGCGGTAGATGATGGCACCGCTGAGATGGATTGGATGGTGCAGGAACGAGAACGCGGGGTGACGATCACTGCTGCTGCAACAACCTGTTTCTGGCGCGAACACGCAATTCACCTCATCGATACACCCGGACATGTCGATTTCACAGTAGAGGTCGAGCGTTCCTTACGAGTTTTGGACGGAGCCATAGCACTTTTCTGTGCTGTCGGCGGCGTGGAGCCACAGTCAGAAACCGTCTGGCATCAAGCGGAACGCTACAATGTGCCGCGTATCGTTTTTGTCAATAAGATGGATCGGGTTGGGGCAAATTACACCCGCGCTCTGGACATGATGAAAGAACGCTTAGGCGCGAACCCGCTCCCCCTGCAACTGCCAATCGGCGAAGGCTCGGACTTTGCTGGCGTTATTGATCTGATGACCCAAAAAGCGATACACTGGGATGCGGCAGACCAAGGGCAGACATACATGGAGACGGAAATCCCGCCTGAATTTCAGGATGCAGTGGAGCAGGCACGCGAGACCCTTTTTGAAAGTGTCGCCGTTGAAGATGAGGCGTTACTTGAAAAATACTTGAACGGTGAAGAGATAACCCGCGATGAGTTGCTACAAGCGATTCGGGTGGCTACTTTAAACGGGACACTCGTACCCGTCCTATGTGGGAGCTCTCTGAAGAATCAAGGGGTTCAACCGCTCCTTGATGCAGTCATTGATTTTTTGCCGTCCCCTATTGATGTACCGCCTATTGAGGGGACTATACCACAACCTGTCTCTAAAAGCGCGCGTTCCAAACCCAAAGCAGACACGACCGCTCAGGAAGATGATAAAGCCACGCGTCCCGCAGATGACACTGCCCCTTTGGCAGCCTTAGCATTTAAAGTGGCAAGTCACCCAACAGTCGACAAACTCGTCTACTGTCGCGTCTATTCTGGCACACTCAGGCGCGGAGAGGCAATCTATAACGTCCGTTCTGAGAAGCGAGAACGGGTCAATCGTATCTTGCAGATGCATGCCAATAAAGAGGCGGTATCTGACGCGGCTTACGCCGGGGACATTGTTGCGCTCGTCGGGCTTAAAGACACGAAGACCGGCGATACCGTAACGGGTCCAAAAGAGCCAATTCTGTTAGAAAACATTACTTTCCCAGAACCGGTTATCTCCATTGCTATTGAACCTGACCGGGCAAGCGATGCAGACGCA
Organism: Candidatus Poribacteria bacterium; assembly: GCA_022827185.1. Taxonomy (GTDB): domain Bacteria; phylum Poribacteria; class WGA-4E; order WGA-4E; family WGA-3G; genus WGA-3G. The sequence continues at coordinate 141,336 of JAJDTM010000062.1, read as the reverse complement.
TTAGAAGAGACACTCGAAAAATTAATGGACGAGGACCCGACCTTCACTGTCGGCATCGATAAGGAAAGCGGACAGCGGATTATCTCTGGCATGGGTGAACTCCATTTGGAGATTTTAACGGACAGAATGGTACGTGAATTTGGCGTCAACGCGCGGGTGAGCAAACTCCAAGTGGCGTATCGCGAGACTATTAGCACCGTTGCGGAAGCGCGCGGGACACACATCCATAAAACGGATGAAGAAGGCATCTACGGTGATGTGTTACTCACGGTCGAGCCGTTAGAACGCAGCGACGGATTTCAGTTTGAAGATAATACCGACGAGTCGCAGATTCCACGGCAATATATCCCCTTTATTGAGAAGGCACTCGAAGGCGCGATGGGAACAGGACCCCGCATCGGATACCCGATGCAAGATATCAAGGTAACGCTGACAGATGGCTCCTATCATCCAACAGATTCCTCAGAGGTTGCATTTGAGGCAGCAGCAGCCCTCGCCTTTGAGAACGCCGTAAGAAAGGCGAATCCCTTGCTCTTAGAGCCAATTATGCAGATACATATCACTGTGCCTGACGAACACGTCGGTAAAGTCATCGGCGATCTGAATTCACGCCGCGCACAGATTAACGAGAGTACGACGCAAGACACATCCGATACAGGACGCGCCTCGCAATCGGCACGGAGCGTCATCAATGCTGTTATCCCGTTATCGGAGACGTTTCAATACACAACACAACTCCGCTCAATGACACAAGGACGGGGGACCTTCACATTGGAATTTTCACATTACGAGGTGGTTCCTGAGTCTCTTGCCCCGGGTGCGAATCCTATCGCTTCAATTTAGATACACTTAGGACTTACGCATTTCTTCTTAAAGTCCCCCTGATAAGGGGGATTTAGGGGGTTTACAACTAAAAAAAATCTATTATCGTGCGCTAAATTTGCGTAAGTCCTGACACTATTAACGTCCGTATGTTGTCATCACTTTTTGTAGTTCTGTCAACGGAATGGCGTACATCGTTCTACCGTTACGTCCGGTGGTTGTCGTTGCCATTGTCATTGAATTGACAATAGCCTCTTCTGTCGCCTCAATGGCTGCTTGAAAAAGTGAACTCAAACGTCCGTTGACGAGCATTTTGACTTGAAAGGTACCCGTTTCGGTTCTCCTTGGGAAGATATTCGCCGTGGAAAACGCGATGACAAATTCACCGCTGCCGTCAGTACTCGGTGTTCCTGTCCGGGCAAGTCCATGCGTTGCGCGGATCGCTAACTGTTTCAACTGACGATGCGTCAACGGCGCATCCGTCGCAATAACAATAATAAACGAACCATCTCTCGTCGGCTTCGGTGGGGATCCAGTGATTTCTCTACCAACGGGTACGCCGTCAATCCGCAATTGATGCCGCCGACCACCATTGGCGTTAACGAGTACGCCGACTGTCCATCCGCCCCGTTCTTTAGATAATACGCGGGAGGACGTACCGATACCAGCCTTGAATCCGTAGCATCGCATACCGGTGCCACCACCGACGCAACCTTCGATTACGGGACCATCGGTGGCATTTTCAATGGCTTCAATCGCATGTGCCGCTGTGACATGGAGTCCGCTGATGTCGTTCAAACCACCATCATAACATTCTGCTACAATCGGCAGTACAATGTTATTGTTGGGATACCTTTTCACAATGTAGCGAACAACACCGTCATGGACGGCACCGACACTGAGCGTATTTGTAAGTAATATGGGAGATTCGATCCATCCAGCTTGATTGATGCGGGCAATACCGGTTGCTTCCCCGTTACCATGGATGGTATACCCTGCGCCGAACAGACGCGCTGTCCAAATATCATCACTCGGCAGGATAGCAGTCACACCGGTGCGAATCGAATCACCTTCGTTCAGCGTGACATGTCCAACCTTCACACCCGCTACGTCGGTGATAGCATTATGTGTACCGGTTGGAAGGCTCCCAATTTCGATGCCGATGTCGCGTGCCCGTGCGCGGGTATCCATTTCTTCTACAGGTTCAGCATTTGCCCTGTATATCGAATATGTCCAAAGAACAGTGATAACAATGACATAGTACAATATTTTCGTCCGATACGAGAATTCGGTGCCTCGCATTTGTTCAATAATTTTCTGCATTTTCCAACTGATTCCTATAGATTTCGCGAATGTGGTTAAAGATAGCGATATATGTTGGCAGCCGATAGTCTGGGTAACTCCACTCCCACGGTCGAAACGTTTTACGATGGAAGCGGAGCGTAATCTCGGCATAAATACCATCACGGAGATAAATACGGTGGGCGTGATCCTTCGTTGATGCGAGTACTAACTTTGCCAAGCAGAGGTAACCCGCATCTAAATTGACACGCCGTACATCTCCTGCAGGCTTTTTTATAGCAAAAGTTTGCTCTACTGTATTTGTAAATAGCTTCATCTCTGCCAACATGCCCGCGTCAATAAGCCTCTCAAAACTGATAAATTGCCTTTGAATGTTCGACCCCATCTCGGCTTCATAATAAGTTGTACTTGTAAAAGGCAACAGCTCGCTTGTGAAGTCAATGGGTCCCAGACGTTGTGTAAGTGCCGTGTAAACGGTGGGTAGGAGACAAGATTCCGAGGTCAACACGCCGATAATGCCTTTAACAGGTTGCGGTATCGTAATAGTTCCCATATCGCGCTCCATCATCTAACCGGGGACGAGTTTCCTACGTCTTGCCACTATAAATTTCATATATTGAGTATAGCAGACAGCGTTTCACGTGTCAATGTTTCGTTCATCACACCTAAAATTGAAGATTAATGCAGTCAATATCAAACTTTTTTTCATTAAAACGATCAAAAAATGTATTTTTTTACTTTTTTCTTGACATTCTCCAAATTATAATGTATAATATTCTGTTATGCTATACTGTTTCACCATATTAAGATGGAAAAAGCAGCTCGGGGGCGGGCTTTTTCAGAAATCTATTCAGTAAGCTGCACAACCACCGCCAAATAGGGGGACTCCTTTCAGTGAACAAAAAACCCAGCCAGAAAAATATGAGAGTGTCTTTTGCCAAAACGCCAGTTCGGGCAGAACTCCCGAATCTTATAGAAACCCAAAGGCTTTCGTACGATGCCTTTTTACAGCGAGATGTCTCACCCGATCAACGTATAGATACAGGCCTCCAAGCAGTATTTAAGGAAGTGTTTCCAATCCGAGACTTTTCGGAGGTCAATAGCCTTGAATTTGTTAATTACACCCTCGGTACCCCGAAATATACATTACAAGAGTGTGTTGCGCGCGGCGTAACCTATCAGGTATCCCTCACAGCGCGTATCATGCTCGTCCTGCGTGAAGCGGACCCAGATGCAGATGAACCGCACGTCGTGGATATTCGTGAATCGGATGTCTATCTCGGCGAAGTGCCATTAATGACCGAAAATGGGAGCTTCATTGTCAACGGCAGTGAACGTGTAATCGTGAGTCAGCTGCACCGTTCGCCGGGGGTCATCTTTCTCGAAAAATCTTTACCCACAGGGAGACGGACACCGACCGCCCAAATTATTCCGTATCGAGGCGCGTGGGTCGAATTTGAAATAGACACAAAAGATCAGATTTATGTCCGTATCGACAAGCGCAGAAAACTGCCTGCGACTGTGCTGCTGCGCGCCCTCGGTTGGGAGTCGGACGCAGACATCCTGAAACTCTATGCCAAGACCGAACGGCTTGTGCTCTCCGGATGGCGGGTCACGCACGTTGAAGGCCCCGCAAAACAGGTTAAACCTGGAGACCTGCTAAATGCTGCGGAATTTCGGCAGGCGGAGAAGGATTACCCAGACATTGAGGCTGAGAGATGTTATCGCGTTACTGAAGTAACGGAAGAAGACTGCCCACTGAAAATTGGACAGGAGATTTCGTATAATGAACGCACAAGCCACCGCAGAAAATGGAAGGGCTTTGAAACTGAACTGCTCCGACGCGTCATTGATACCCACAACAGCGGATGTGAATTCACAATTGGACAGGTGCTGACAAATTCAGAATATGAAGTGGCACTCGATCGCTACGGAGAAAAAGCATTTACCGCTGAGCAAATTTTGTCTGAGAATGGTCAGGATAGAGTCTGTGCCGAAGATGTTATCCATCAAGAGACCGGTGAAGTGCTACTCACCGCAAATACACTCCTCACCGAAGCCGAGTTGGAACGGCTCAAGGAATCCGGTGTTGAGGCACTCACAGTACTCGATACAGAAGATTGTCAGCATATCCGGTTCTTACGTAACACATTGGAGCGCGACCGGCAAGCGGATTATGACGAGCAATACGCTTTACAGGACGCAGCACTACTTACGATTTTCCGCACACTGAGACCCGGGGATGCCACCAGTATAGAAAACGCACGTAAACACCTCGCATGGTTACTTTTTGATGCACATCGCTATGATCTGGGGGTCGTTGGACGATACAAGCTTAATCGAAAATTTCGTGGAATATCTGTTTACGGAGAGCCACCTGAGGAAACATTGCGCACACTCCGTCCCGAAGATATTGCTGCTACGGTAGCGCACCTGCTGAAAGTCCATAACGGGCTTGCACCGAAAGATGATCTCGACCATCTCGGCAACCGACGTGTCCGTGTTATCGGTGAACTCCTCGAAAACCAATTCCGAATGGGGTTATTTCAAATTCGCCGGACGACGCGCGAGCGGTTAAGTACCACTAACGATGTCGCTAAAGTCGTGCCATCTTCGCTTGTGAACCCAAAACCGCTCATGATGGCACTCCGTGAATTCTTCGGTTCAAACCAGTTGTCGCAGTTTATGCAACAAATTAATCCGCTGGATGAATTAACCCACAAACGTCGTATCTCAGCAATCGGTCCTGGTGGGCTGCACCGAGACCGGGCAACAGCCGCTGTTCGGGATGTACACCGAACACACTATGGACGTGTTTGTCCATTGGAAACGCCTGAAGGGCCCTCAATCGGACTCATTGTGTCTCTCGCTTGCTACGGGCGGATAAACCCCTACGGTTTTATTGAAACGCCATATCATAAAGTCGAGGAAGGTCCAACTCTGGGACCTGTTGAATATCTTACAGCAGATAGCGAAGACACTGCTCACATTGCCGCGAAGGTGATACAGCATGATGGCTCACAAACTACAAATGGTGATACAGATGCTGCAGGAGCACTGCTCCCTGTCCGCAGTGGCGAGGATGTACTGTCCCTACCGATGGAACAAGTAGACTACATCGGCGTTTCACCACAGCAGATCGTCGGAATTTCTGCTGCGCTTGTACCATTTCTGGAGCACGAAGATGCAAACCGTGCATTGATGGGTGCCAACCACCAACGCCAAGCAGTTCCGCTGGTCCGTCCAGAAGCACCGCTTGTCGGAACCGGAATGGAAGGTCCCGCTGCACGATATTCTGGCGCGCTTATCACGGCTAAGCGGGCAGGGACCGTTACAAGTGTTTCTGCCGACGAAATCCTCATATACACAGGTGAAGCACTTCACCACGATGAAGGTGAAAACACGTTCAGTGAGATGGGGTACGATGTTTATAAACTCCAAACCTTCAAGCGGAGTAACAGCGGGACCTGTATCCACCAGCACCCGATTGTCGCAGTCGGGGATAAGGTTGAAGCTGAACAGGTCATCGTTGATGGCACCTCTACGGAAAATGGTGAACTTGCCCTCGGTCGGAATATATTATGTGCTTACATGCCGTGGGGCGGTCACAACTATGAAGACTCTATTCTCATCAGTGAGACGCTCATTAAAGACGATACCTTTACTTCTATTCACATTGAGGAATTTGAGGTAGAGGCGCGCGAAACGAAGGTCGGACCCGAAGAGATTACGCGTGACATCCCGAACGTCAGCGAACAACGACTCGGTCAACTTGATGAAGAGGGCATTATTCGAGTCGGCAGTGTTGTTAAAGCTGGCAGTATCCTTGTCGGGAAAATTACACCGAAAGGTGAAAGCGAATATGGGCCCGAAGAGAAACTCCTACGAGCGATCTTCGGTGAGAAGGTTAAAGAGGTACGAGATGCCTCCACTTATGTCCGACCGGGCGTTGAAGGTGTCGTTATTGATGTAAAGGTATTTTCACGTAAACCTGATGGCGCACAACGGCGTGGGAACTGGACGCAAACGGATGCTGGACAGGCAAAGGCTGAGGACTTGCGGTATGAATCGAAGCGTAAGCAAATTGAAGAGACTTGGCGTCAACAAACTGCTTCAATCCGCCGCCGAAAAATTGAGGAGATTCGCAATACTCTCATCGGATGTGAACTTGTTGATCCACTTTATGCAGTAGATAGTTCCGAACCTTTCGCTAATGCCAGTGATACCCTAACTGCTGAGGTTTTAGATACCTATATTTCCGGTTTCAAGGCAGATGAATATCATCGGGTAATGGAAGATACGGTTGCTGAAGCCTTCCTTGCTGAACCACGTTATAGCGTAACGAGCATCCCTGAGCCAATTCCTACTATCGCAACACGTCCTTCAGACGCTTCTGATGAAGAAGCGATAACGCCTGATAGCGACGAGAGTGATAACTTTGAAGATGTAGGAATATCCGCAGTCGCACCTCCCGAAATCGTCAACGCAGTGGCGGCATATTTCGGTGAAGTTTGCAAGCCGCTCTTGGGAGATAGTGAACTCTATTTGCTGGAAGATGAACCTCTGAGTGCCCAAGCTGAACACGCTGATGTTTCGCTGCTGGGTTACGATGGGAGTGTGGTCGCTATTGCTATGCATAAAGACACGCATGCTGACGATGAAGACACCGAGGGCGAACAAGATACCGAGCCGCTCAAGGAGATACTTGCTGCAGCAGACGCGCGATTCGCGGTATTGCTAACTGAAGAAGACGTTGAACCTGATAGTTGGGATTTCTATGAACTCGTGGACAACACGGAATTGACGCCGAAAGCACGTTCCGAGTTTGAAGAAGCTGTTGTCGCGCAGCTTGCAGAAGCTGGGTGTCCCGTTTCGGAAGGCGATAAACTGACTGAGGAACAATGGAGAGACTTCAGTGAAATCTACCCTGGTTTGCAAGCAGAGATCTTTTGGCACATTACAGACGTTTTCGATCCAGCGTGCCCATTGGCAGAGGGAGATGATCTTTCCGATGTCGACTACCAGAAGGCATCTAAGAATTTTCCGTCACGTCCTGTAACCGCAGATCAGCGATTGACCCCAGAAGATAAACAGGAACTCAGTAAAACTGCCAAAGACCTAAAAACCGAAAGCGTATGGCATATTACCGCCGTTTTCGATCCGAAGTGCACACTATCGGTTGGAGCGGACGTTTCTGATGCCGACTATCAGAAGGCACGTAAAGCGTCTAACTTGTCTTTTTCGGACATCCACGTGACCAATACCCGCGTGAGAGAGCATATTCAACGTGTTGAAGAGATGGCACAGGGTCGGATCACGGCTTACACAGAGGAAAAAGAGCGGGCACTTCAGCAATTAGAAATGGGCGATGAACTCAAACCCGGGGTTATCAAACGCGTCAAAGTTTACGTTGCCAGCAAACGTCCGATTTCTGTCGGTGATAAGATGGCTGGGCGTTACGGTAACAAAGGCGTTGTTGCCAAAATCTTGCCCGCTGAGGATATGCCCTATCTCCCTGATGGCACACCGGTTGAGTTAGTGTTGAACCCCTTGGGTGTACCATCCCGTATGAACGTCGGTCAAATCTTGGAAATCCACCTCGGATGGGCGTGCCATGAACTCGGCATCTACGTCGAATCCCCGGTGTTTGACGGCGCAACCGAGGATGAAGTCTTTGATATGCTTGGCGAAACCGATCTCCCGGAACGAAGTAAGCGCACGGGTAAGAGCATCCTTTTTGATGGTAGGACGGGTGAACCGTTTGCACAAGAGGTGACAGTCGGATATGTCTATTTCCTCAAATTGAACCACCTCGTCGCTGATAAGATGCATGCTCGCTCCACAGGTCCCTACTCTCTCGTTACGCAGCAACCCCTCGGGGGCAAGGCACAACACGGCGGACAGCGACTCGGTGAGATGGAAGTCTGGGCATTGGAAGCCTATGGCGCGGCGCATTCGCTCCAAGAAATGCTTACGCTCAAATCGGATGATGTACTTGGCAGAAGAGAAATTTATGAATCGGTTGTGAAGGGACTAAACCCGGATCCGCCCGGAACACCCGAATCGTTCAAAGTGTTAGTCCGTGAACTCCAAACCCTCGGACTCCATGTATCCCTCGACCAAGATGAAGATTAACCACTACAAGGAGAACTGATGAACACGGCATTTGACAGCATCTCCATAAAAATAGCCTCGCCCGATCAGATCAAGGACTCGGCGAAGGAAACCAGTTGCAAGCGACGGAGCCCTGCTGACACTACAGATGGCCCCTTTATCTGCCCAGAAAAAGGGACGTGTAGCTGCGGCGAGGTCAAGAAGGCAGAAACTATTAACTACCGTTCCTTTCGTCCGGAACCTGAAGGGCTTTTCTGTGAAGCGATCTTCGGACCCCAAAAAGACTGGGAATGTAACTGTGGTAAGTATAAACGTATTAAACATAAAGGCATGATATGTGACCGCTGCGGCGTTGAGATCACGCAACAACGCGTCCGTAGAGACCGGCTCGGCTATATCCAACTCGCTGCGCCTGTTTCTCATATATGGTACTTCAAGGGACTCCCATCACGTATCGGTGTTTTCTGTGGTCTTTCCTCACGTGATGTTGAACGGGTCCTCTATTTTGAAGGCTTTATTGTTGTTGAGGTAACGGATCCAGATTGCCCACTTGAAGTCGGTCAAGTGTTAACCGAAGTTGAATACGTAGAGCACAGTAATAAGCATTGGGGCGGTTTTCGCGCAGGGACCGGGGCAGAAGTCATCCGCGAAATTCTCAGCGACATTGACCTTGAAGCGAAGGTAGAAGAGTTAACCCAAGAATTGGCGGAAACCACAAGCCATCAGAAGAAATCTAAGGTCGCCAAGCAGCTAAAGCAGATGGCGGATTTTGTGGACGCTGGACAGCGACCCGAATGGATGATTCTTGATGTTATCCCTGTGATTCCACCCGATTTGCGTCCCCTTGTTCCGCTTGAAGGTGGACGCTTTGCCACCAGCGACCTCAACGATCTATATCGTCGGGTCATCAACCGCAACAACCGACTCCGTAAGTTGATACAACTCCGTTCGCCAGAGGTGATTCTTCGGAACGAAAAACGGATGCTACAGGAGGCAGTTGATGCTTTCTTTGACAACGGACGACACGGTAGGCGTGTCACCGGTCCCGGTAATCGTCCGCTCAAATCTCTCGCTGAGGTACTCAAGGGTAAAATTGGACGGTTCCGTCAGAACCTGCTCGGTAAACGCGTTGACTACTCCGGACGTAGCGTGATTGTTGTCGGACCCGAATTAGGGCTACACCAATGTGGTATACCGAAACGGATGGCGGTTGAATTGTTCAAACCGTTTATCATTGAGCGACTTCAAGCGTACGGTTTTACACAGACGATTAAGCGGGCGAAGCATATCGCTGAACACGTTGACTCCGATTCGCCGGTTTGGGAAGTTGTAGAGGAAGTCATTGCCGATCATCCGGTCCTACTCAACCGACCACCGACTTTGCATCGACTCGGTATTCAGGCATTTTTACCCGTCTTGGTGGAAGGTAAATCTATCAGAATCCCGCCGCTTGTCTGTAAAGCGTTCAATGCCGATTTTGATGGCGATCAGATGGCTGTTCATGTGCCATTGACAGTGGAAGCACAGGCTGAAGCGAAGTTATTAATGCTCAGCAGTCACAATATTTTGAAACCTTCTCACGGGCGTCCAATCGCTGTTCCTGAACTTGACATGGTCCTTGGACCCAGCTTTCTCACAAAGACGCTGCCAGAACACGCTGAAGATGCTGTACTTTTGCACGAAGCGTACACGACAGGCGATGCTGCTGCTTTTGAGGCTTTCCAAGACAAACCGTGGTACCATCGACGCTTCGCGCATCCTGAAGAGGTTATCACCGCACATGCCGCCGGCCAACTTAAGCTACACGACAGTATCCAACTCTTCTGTACATCTAACGGACATGATGAAACCGAGGCAGGGGCGGAGCCAATTCTCACAACAGTCGGTAGGGTTATCTTTAACGAAGTGCTACCCGCTGAATTAAAATGGGAAGATGAACATTCAGAGCAGCTTATTCCGTTTTTCAATGCAGAGGCAGGTGGACGAGAATTGTCTACAATCATTGAGGATTGCTTCCGCGAGTTAGGCACCCGAGTCACAACCGAGGTGCTTGAAAACGTCCAAAAGCTCGCTTTTGAATACGCAACCCTGAGCGGTATTTCACCCGGTATCGCGGATTATATCACACCTGACAACCGGAACGAGTTGGTGAATACAGCAAAGGAAGAAATTGAGGACCTCCTTGACGGTGCTTCCACAACTGAGCATGAAGAACACGAAAACGAGCAGATTCGCATCTGGCTGAACGCGAAGGACCAGATAGAAGGTGAGATGTTTGAAACCTTACCGCAGATAGAGACCTCCCTTGTTGAGCGTGGAGACCCGCGTAAGGTTCATCCGTATGTTGATTCTGATGGCGCAGAGATCCGCGATAAAACAGTGGAAGGCTTCAGTCCGGTTCATATTATGGCAGATAGTGGCGCACGCGCCCGAAAAGATCCATTTATGCAGATCAGTGCCTTTGTCGGGTTGAAGGCAAAGCAGGACGGCGACATCCTCATTCCACCGATAGGGACCTCTACACAGCGTGAAGGCGGTTTTCTCTGTTCTTATCGCGAAGGGTTGGATGTACTCGACTATTTTAACTCTACCTACGGATCGCGTAAAGGACTGGTGGATACCGCGCTCAAAACCGCATCTTCGGGTTACCTCACCCGGAGACTTGTGGATGTTGCACAGGATGTCCGCGTTACTACTGAAGATTGCCATACGCTGAATGGCATCCAGAAGTTCGCGACAGAAGGCGGTGATCTCGCCTTTAAAATCAGTGGACGTACCACCTCCGAGGATATTGTCCACCCAGAGGACAGTGATGCGCTGGTGCCTGCCAACACCCTTATATCCGCGCAGATGGCGAACCAGATTGAGACCCTCGGCATCCAGGTGGTGAGGGTACGCTCCGTGCTTACCTGCCAGGCTGACGAAGGCGTTTGTGCCAAATGCTACGGTAACGATCTTACAACGAATGGCATTGTGAATGTCGGCGAAGCTGTCGGGATCATCGCTGCCCAATCTATTGGTGAACCCGGAACGCAGTTAACCATGCGTACATTCCACACAGGCGGTGCTGTTGAAGATGTTTCCGAAGCGCGTCAACATAGGATTCTATCCAAAGTTACTGGCACCGTGCATTTTCGAGATTTCCAGCCCGGACGAACGGTCAAACAGGAACGAGACCTCTGGATCGCTACCGAAAACCGCGCAAACCTTGATGGACCCGCCTACAAGGTTCAACAGGTCAATCACCCCGATTGCCAACTGCATGAAGGTGAGTTACTTAGTGAGAAACAGTATAGCGAAAACGCAGAGCGATATAAAGGTTTTGATACCAAGACGTGGCTGTACGAAGTTACTGCTGTTTTGGATAACGGCTGCGGTTTGGCGGTAGGTGATCAGTTATCACAGGCAGAATACACCAAGGCACTCGCGGAATACGGCTTCCAACGCTTTGTTACACTTCACTACCGCGTGACGCAAGTGCAACATCCCGACATCTCCGCGGCTGTTGGCGGCCTGCTTACTGAAGAAGAAGTGAAGCAGCTGAAGGATGGCGTACGACACGGATTTGATGTAGAATTATACTACTTGAATCCAGAAACAGACGAACTTGTTAAGGAAGAAGACCTTAAGTTAACAAGTAATACACCTCTGGAGCAGCTGAATGCCGCCGCGGATGACGAAGAAGGCGATGTTGGCTTCAAGCGTGTTTATCGAGTCATTGAGGTAGATAACGAGGTCCAAAAGTCCTTCCCGTTTAAGGTAGGACAGGAAGTGCCAGCAGAAGAAATGACCCCGTGGTTGACACCATTTGAAGTGGATCCAAAGCCAATTTACGTGGTCAATAAAGAAATTCCCGGTGGGTCTTCCCTCCTTGAACAGCCTACTTTGCCGAGTGATAGCGAGCAGTCAGATGCTGCGCCGCTTAAGGCTGAACATCAGTTAAACGCCAGCGAATACGAGCGCGCTTGCACTGCATATCGAGATAATGGGTGGGCGTTTAAGGTTGAAAAACAAGAAGTTGAGCGGCATCGCGTAACAAAGGTCCATCACCCTGAATGTCCCCTTGAAGTTGGCGAAGAACTAACAGAGGAAGCCTTAACCAAGGCAAACAGACGGTTTACCGGTTTCGATGTACAAAAACTACGGCACCGCGTAACGCAAGTTCATCATCCTGACTGCCCGCTTAAGCCGGGAGACTTACTCGGTGAGAGTGAGGAAAAACAGGATAGAGAACGCTATCCAGGGTTGACGACTTCTACACGCGAGATTGCTACAGGTGGTTTTGAGACGAAACGCTTATATCGCGTAACTGCTGTCAATCATCCCGATTGCCCATTGGCGGTAGACGAGCTGCTTACCCAACAAAAGGCGACCGCAGAGCGGCGACAATATAAGGGGTTGGAAGTCGCCCGTTATTATGAAGTGACGAGCGTTGAAGACGGAACCACAACGGTCAACGTTGGTGACCGTCTCACGGAGATTGAATATAAGGCACTCCGTAAGGCAGATGCTGCACTCACAGAAAAAGTCACAAGTCTCTTTGAGGTTATTAGCGTACATCATCCTGAACTCGAACTCGAGATCGGTACCGAACTCACCGATGCGGACTACAAGGCATACAATCGAAAGTTCAAAGGATTTGATACTGAACTCGTCTACGAGATCGTTAAGGACAGCCGGGACACAGATACACCGCTTGAACCGGGCACAATTCTTCCCTCGAAGGAATACCGTGCCTTGGAGAAAGCAAACAAGAAAGTTTCCCACACCGTAACTGCTGTCTATCACCCGAATTGCAAGTATGCTGTTGACGATGAATTGTCAGAGGCCGACTACATAGATGCACGGGTGAAATTCCGCGGATTTGAAGTAGATGAATTATCTCTGCAGATGCGGATTGAAGTGGAAACATCTGATGGGACCCGAGTACCGCATGTTATTCCCGCAGATTACTCCTTCGCTTTAGCTGAAGGCGATAGCATCCGACAAGGAGAAACGCTCGCCGAACTCCATGAGAGAACAGCGAACCTTGATATCGTTGCCGGAATTCCACGGGTTACCGATCTGTTTGAAGCGCGCCGCCTAAAACGCGGTGATGCTGCGCAAATCGCCGAAATTGAGGGATACATCCGATCCGCAGGCACAAAGGCAGGTGTTCCGACATATCGCATTGAGCATGAGGGATATGTCAGTCGAATCTACCAGATTCCTGATGAAAAGCGACGTGTCGCTGAAGACGATTGGGTGAACGCCGGCGAACCGCTCACTGATGGTTTCCTCAATCCGCACGATATTTTAAGTATCGGACGCACCACTATTGAGGGCGTACCTGTTGAAGGTGAAGAGGCTGTTTGGGCGTATCTCGTTGATGAAGTACAGAAAGTCTATGGCAAAGGCACTATCAACGATAAACACGTTGAGATAATCGTACGGCAGATGCTAACCAAGATTCGCATCACCGAGCCTGGTGACACAGACTTTTATCCGAATGATGAGGTGCATCGCAGCCGCTTTGAGAGCGTCAATAGCGATATTGAGGCACAAGGCGGCACGCCTGCTACGGGTGAGCCGATCCTCCAGAGTATCAGTAAAGCCTCTTTGAGCACGGATAGCTTCATCTCTGCTGCTTCCTTCCAGCAGACAACGAAGGTACTCACCGATGCCGCTGTCAGTGGACAAACCGATAGACTCTTTGGGCTGAAAGAAAATGTCATCCTCGGTCGCCTCATCCCCGCAGGCAGTGGATTCTCCAGCTTCCAGAACCTGGAAGTGACCCAACAGGCCCAGCCGGAAGAGGTATCCAACGGCGATGGACAGATTGAATCTGACGACGCTGTCGCCATCTCCGACACGGATGCCGAAGATACTGTTGTTTCGGGTGATGAATAGTGTCCAATAGGATTCACGCAATAAAGAAAAGGGAACCTCAACGGTTCCCTTTTGCTTTATCTACGACGCTTCCTATCCGAGATTCGGGCGCGTCATATCCCCCGGCACGACAAGCTCGTCGAAAGCCTCTCCTGTCAAAACTTCCATCGCAATTGCAGCCTCACGGAGTGTACACCCCTGTTCATGCGCGTATTGTGCCACTTTCGCTGCCGTATCGTAACCGATATGGGGGGTCAATGCCGTCACAAGCATCAAGGACTCTGAAAGATGTTGTCCGATTGCCTCACTGTTCGGTACAATCCCTTCTACACAATTAACACGGAAGGATTCACACCCATCTCCAAGCAGTTGTATAGACTGCAAAGCATTGTAGGCAATTACAGGCATAAATACGTTCAGCTGCAACGCGCCATTCGCGCCTGAAAACGACAGCGTCGCATCGTTACCGATGACTTGTGCACACACCATTGTAACCGCTTCACACTGCGTTGGATTCACCTTTCCGGGCATGATGGAACTCCCCGGCTCCATTTCTGGTAACCGCAATTCACCGAGTCCACACCGCGGTCCTGATGCCAGCCATCGGATGTCGTTCGCAATTTTGAACAGTGCGACCGCCAACGTTTTCAAAGCACCGCTGGCACTGACAACGGCATCCCGGCATGCAAGTGCCTCGAAAGCATTCGGGGCGCGTTCGAGTGGGTAGCCTGTCGTTTCCGAAAGCCTTGCCACGACCCGTGCTGTATAGTCAGGGTGTGTATTCAAACCCGTCCCGACAGCCGTACCACCAATCGGGAGTTCGCAGAGATGCGGTAGCGCAGTCGTAATGCGCTGTTCCGCAGCGATCAGTTGCTGCGCGTAGGCACTAAATTCCTGACCGAGGGTGAGCGGTGTCGCATCCATCAAATGTGTTCTCCCAATCTTAACGATCTCTGCGAACGCAGATGCCTTTTCGACAAACGCCTCCCGCAGGGCTGTTAGGCGTGGTAAGAGATGTGCCTGAATTTGCTGAACCATTGACAGATGGATGGCTGTCGGAAAAACATCGTTTGTTGATTGGGATTTGTTGACATGGTCGTTGGGATGGATAGGATGTTTACTGCCCATTTCGCCACCGAGCATTTCTATTGCGCGGTTCGCAATGACTTCATTGACATTCATATTCGTCTGCGTCCCGCTGCCTGTCTGCCAGATACGGAGTGGAAAATGGTCATCCAAAGTGCCGTCAATAACCTCTTGTGCTGCCTCGTTAATCGCTTCTGCAAGTTCGGTTTCAAGCAAACCGAGGTCGGCGTTAACATGCGCGACTGCCTGTTTGATAGTCCCAAGTGCCCATATAGCGGCGCGAGGTAGGCGTTCGTCGCCGATCTTAAAATTCTGGAGCGCACGTTGTGTCTGTGCACCCCAGTACCGGTCGGATGGAACATGAAGCGTCCCCATACTATCTGTCTCAGTTCTCATAGCGTTTTTCGATTTCCTTTCGTTAACTTGCGAACTTTCCATTCAACGTTTTGGATATAAAAACGTCTTATGAATTTGTAAAAGAAATAGGATTTCCTTAGAATTATTTTTATTTTACCAGAGTCGTACGTGGCTCTCAAGATGTCTTTAAAATTTAGCACACTTCCGCCTGACATTGCAATTAAATTTGGAGTGTTCCCAGGGCGGTCCAATACATAAAATGTTGCCTAAGTCCCGCAGCTAAGGATAAAGATATGAACAAACACGCTAAAAATTTGCTATTTTTTCTCAGACATGGTATAGTTAAATAGAGGGGAAGTTTGCACGAGAAACTGAACCGTAATCCTAATTGAGGAGTGGAATCGCGAGTGGATTCAACATTAGTCAATCCGTACCTCATAAATGCCTTAACAGTACCATCCCCGCAGACGTATCGCTACGAACGTTGGCGAGAACGCGGATACCACCCCAACTTACACCCTATTTCTCCCGATAGTGAATGCGGGACTTTGATAGGACAGATGGGCTGGGTCGGTGCGCATGCACACGCTCACGACTATCTATGGGCGACTGCTGGTAATATGGGGGCAATTTTAACTGAAACGATTGACGATGCGTGCCTCATCTCTTATGAAGCATCACCACGCTACCAATTACCACCACAGATCGTTGTTAAGGGGTTGGCAGGCAAACACGTGCTACTCACAAAATCAGGGTCACGTTTGGATATGATTGGCATTGAGCATCCTGCACTCAACCTAACGCTCGTTGAGGTGGAGCCGGATGGCACACATTATCGGATGCGCTTTGGCACGCCAGATCAGACGACTTTGGATCAAAGTCAAAATGGGGTCGCACCGCCTGCACCAACGAGTGAAATGTTCCATTATCTCCTTATCTTTGAGCAATTAGCGGAACACGGGTTTAATGCACTCGTCCATCTACAACCGAAGTTCCTGAACCTCATTTCTCGGACAGAACACGGCGCACCCGATAAATTTTATGATTTTCTCAGAGGATACGAACCGGAAACGCCTATTATATATGACCCCTCCGGCGGTATCGGCTTCGTTGAAGAACGCGCACCGGGGATCCCAGAACTCTCTTATGAGAGTCTACGGCTCTTCCAGAATGGCGGCAATCCAGCGCGGCATATCCTCTATTGGGTCGGACACGGAACGTTTTCACGCGGCAGTGATATCCTTGATGCTTATAAGCATGCCGAATATTTTGAAGCCGCTGCACGGATGGCGTGGGAAGCAAATCAGCAACGTGTAGATGCACAGGCGTATACGGAAGAAATCGTCAGTTGTATCTTGCGAGAATTCAATGCAAACCGAGAAACCGCTTCCAAATCAGACGACGGTTTCCAAGATGCCGACAACCCAGTACACCCTGATAATGTCTATAATTATCCTTAAAGCGTAGGACTTACGCAGCCCCACTGCAGTCGGGGTTTTAAACCCCGACTGCAGTGCGTCATACGTCCGTTATCATGGAAAAATGCGTAAGTCTTTAAGCGGTCAAAACGTGTGTAAGGTCACTAAGGACGGAGAGTCACAAACATGCAAACACCTATAGATGTTCAAGAACCGGAAATTGACGATACGGAAACTGAGACGGATGCGCGGAAGGCACAGCAGTTAGAGGAATACCTCCGCGATAGTATCGTTGGAAGGTATATTCGGAACTATAACAAGCGGTTGCGAACGCTCACCCAAGACTTAGAAAAAACGCGTCAGCATGTTGATGATAAACTTGCAGCGATGGAGCAACGCTTCGTCGGCGAAATAGCGGACGTTAAAGCCGATATTCGTAAACTTTCTGGGCAACTTGAAAACGAAAACGTGCTGCTAACAGCAGACAAAATTGAAGCACTCGTTGATACGCGGATAGATGTCCGACTTGATGGAATTGCTGGACGTGGCGAGGCGGACCTCCAGAAATTGTCAGCACTCGTAGATGAGTTTGCCCGTGAATTCCAAGCGCAAATTGATCGACTCAGTAACGAGACGAAGCTGCTGCGAGAACAGACGCGTCGAAACCAGGAAGCACTGCGATCGGATTTGACCTCTGAAACCGAAACACTTGAAGCAACAAAAATTGACCGGTTAACCTTATCTGAGACCCTTATCGCACTCGGAATGAAACTAAAAGAGGATAATCTGTTTGATGAATTCGGTGTGGATATTGATCTTGATGAAAACCCGGAAGAATAATGAAATTTAAATGCCTTGAAAAGCCTATAGTCAACCTACAATGCAAAAAGTTTCAAATGTGCCTTCTGATTATAGGGCTTTTGTACACAGTATTCTCTAACAGCCTGCTGATGGGTACCTTGGCAAATGAAACGGTTTCTGCTAATGAGATCTCAGTGCTCGCTGTTGGTGATATTACGATAAGTAGCCGTATGACACCCCTGATTGAAAGGAAAGGGGCGGGTGTGTTTTTTCAGGGAACCACCACCCTGATTCAGTCCGCAGACGTGGCCACTGCCTCGTTAAACACGAGTATCTCGGAGCGGGGCGAACCGCGATACGGTATTGAACATCCTTTTCGTTCCGCACCGGGACTCGGAAGAGCCATCGCTAACGCCGGATTTGACGCTGTCTCCTTAGCGACCCCACACATAATGGACTTCGGATTCGAGGCGTTAGAAGATACGATCACCGAACTGGAGTGGTATAATGTCAAACCGATCGGCGCAGGAACAGATGCTGAGGCAGCAAAGCTCCCAGCATGGGTACCAATCGGTGTAGCGGATACTGAATCTGGGCAGCAGGTCGCATTGTTGGCATATTATCGCGTTAATGCCTTCACGCGTTATGCCGAAGACCCGATCGCTTATGCCGTCTATAGTGAGATGACGGATGCTGTCAGGCAAGCACACACGAAAGCAGCACTTGTAGTTGTTTGGCTACATTGGGGAAAACAGGGACGATCAGCAGATGAGGCAATCGGGCGACAACGCATTTTTGCGCACGCACTCATTGACGCAGGTGCGGACATGGTGCTATGCCAGCAGTTACATACCTTTGGCGGCATTGAGTTGTACCAGAATAAACCGATCGTCTACAGTCTTTCAGATTTTATCTATGATACTTACGATAAACAACATTCGCACATAGCCATCCCGAAGGCAACATTTAATGCTGGAACTCTGAAATCTATTGAGTTAATCCCTATTTTGACGGATCCGCCTAAGAAATCGGTACGTCCAGGAAAACCTACGGAAACCTCAGAAACCCTTGAAGTTGGGGGACAGTTTCCCACTGTCCTCACTGGAGAAGCAGCAATACAAACCTTGCGGGACTATCAACAGCGTTGCGCAGAACTGAAAACGGAGGTGCTCATAGAAGGCGAACGCGGATGGATTCGATAGATAGTAACTTACGCATCCCCCCTTGTTGGCGGGGTTTCAAACCCCGCCAGCAGTGTGTAATACATAGGTTATGATAAAAAAATGCGTAAGTCCTAAGTGTATACAAGAGGCTGAAATATGGCGCGTAGTTCGCAAACCCATAATCAGGAAAACACGTCTTCCGTATTCAGCGGTGAACGGGGTTTAACGCCTAAGGCACTCGTCATAGCAATGCTTCTGATTCCGCTAAATGTTTTCTGGATTATTGAATTAGAGGTAGTCCGATATACGCATCCGACCCTGATTCATCCGCTGTTTAACGTCATTTTCATCATCTTTTGGCTGATGGTACTCAGCGCAGGACTCGGAAAACTGTCATCAGCACTACGGTTGACACCGCCAGAACTGCTCACGATCTACGTGATGTTGTGCATCGTTTCTTCTCTCTGTTCGCACGATATGATGGAGATTCTGGTTACGATACTCGGACATCCATTTCGGTTCGCAACATCAGAGAACGAGTGGCAACAACTCTTTTGGAGGGAACTTCCGACATGGTTAACTGTTCAGGATGCCAGCGTCTTGTCAGGATATTATGAAGGGCAATCAAGCCTTTACCGTAAGGCGCATCTGACCGCTTGGGCAGTACCGGCTGCATGGTGGACACTCTTTATTCTTGTGTTGATGTTTGTGATGCTATGTATCAACACACTTCTGCGGCTCCAGTGGACAGAACGTGAACGGTTAACCTATCCGATTATCCAACTGCCGCTCGCGATGACAGAAACGCATGCAAGTTTTTTCAAAAATAAACTCATGTGGTTCGGTTTTGGCATTGCCACAGCCATTAGTGTCCTGAATTTGCTGAACTCGATTTATCCGGCGGTCCCGTATCTGCCTGTTAAACGACAAAACATCCATCAATACTTTACCGGTCGTCCTTGGAACGCAATGGGCGGTGTACGTCTCTCGTTTTATCCTTTTGCGATTGGAATCAGTTTCCTTATTCCACTCGACCTACTTTTTTCGTGTTGGGTGTTTTATTGGGTATACAAATTCGAGTTAATGGCAGGCAGTGTTCTTGGCGTGCGGAATTTGCCGGGGTATCCTTACGCCGATGCCCAAAGCTTCGGCGCGTATATGGTGCTACTCGGCACCGCCGCTTGGGTCGGAAGAACACATCTCAAGCGAGTCTTTACCGGTATCGTAGATGGATTACGCGGTACCTCTCGAATAGATATGCAGCGTGAGCCGATGCCTTACCACATCGCGTTCATCGGTATTATGGGCGGGACGTTGTTTTTGACGGTGTTTTCCTACAAGGCTGGAATGGCACTTTGGGTGATACCACTCTTTTTCGGGCTTTATTTTCTACTCGCAACGATGATTGCCCGACTTCGAGCCGAATTGGGGTTTTTGGTTCACGATTTGCACAGAGTTGACCCACACGGGTTAATCGTGACAGCGTTTGGCTCTCAACGGTTGACAGCAAGTACAAAAACGGTTTTTTCGTTGTACATGTTCTTCAACCGAGCGTATCGAGCACACCCGATGCCGCAAGAATTGGAAGCATTAAAAATTTCAGAACGGCGCGGGATACGTCCACAGCACACTGCTGCCGCGATCCTCATAGCAACCTTGGTGGGCGCAATCGTCGTCTTCTGGCTACTATTAGATAGTTACTACAGACACGGTGCCGAGACCGGCTATTATGGACCCTGGGCGTTAGGGTTCGGTAGAGGCGTTTATAGGCAGCTTGAGAACTGGTTAAATTATCCACAAGGAACTGATGTACCTGCACTTGCCTTTATGGGTGGAGGCGCAGGATTCGCACTCGGACTCACACTATTGAGAACCCGCTTTCTATGGTGGCCCCTGCATCCGCTCGGTTACGCTATGGCAAACAGTTGGGGTATGTCTAACCTCTGGAGTTGTATCTTTGTCGCTTATGTGGCGAAAGCACTTATATTATATCACGGTGGACTCAAAGCCTACAGACGTGCTGTGCCGCTTTTCCTCGGACTTGCGCTCGGAGACTATATAAGCGGAAGTTTGTGGAGCATTGGCAGCATTCTCGCGAATACCACACTATATCAATTCTGGCCTTGATTATAGGAAAAGGAGGTGTCAGCTGTCGAAGGAAAAATCGCCTCTTCTGAAAACCGATAATCGCTAACCCAAGGATGCTGACAACCAAAAACTATAAGACAGGAGAAAAAACATGAAAACCGAAGAAAAAGAAAACGAATCTGAAGAAACTACCGAGCAAGAAGAACTTATACAAGAACTCCCGATTCTACCGCTCGATGATCTTGTCGTCTTTCCGTACATGCCACCGGTGCCGCCGTTTCCACCGCATCACGTCGCGCTCTCTGGGAAAATGGCTACATCGGCTATTGAACATGCTATGGACGATGACAGAGTGCTTTGCATCTTTCGTCCGAAAAAAGATTTCTCAAAAGAAGATATCAAGGAAATTCAAAAGGACGATCTCAGTCCAATCGGGAGTTTGATTCATATCCTCCGCTACAAAACTGATGATGAAGATGTGTTGTTCCTCGCGCATGGACGAGAGCGGGTGGAAATTGAAGAAATTTTACACACCGAGCCTTTCGTCAAGGCGCGCGTCTGTGTTATTGGAAGCGATGAAACAGATGAGGCATCTGACACAGAAACGGACTTAGAAGTTGAAGCACTCGTGCGCAGCAACGATGAAATGTTCCAACGTATTGTTCAAATGTCGTCGCGCTACCAAGAGGAATACGGTAGTATAACTAAAACGATGCTTGATGAACCCGGCCGCCTTGCCGATTACATCGCTGCTGTGTTGGATTTAAAGGCGCACGATAAGCAGCGCATTTTGGAGGCGGTATCTGTTCAGGAACGATTAAATACCCTCGCTATCATTCTTGCTAAAGAACTCGACCTGCACGAATTGGAAAGCAAAATCCAAAATAATGCACAAGCCGTTATTAACAAAGGACAGCGCGAATACTACCTGCGTGAACAACTTAAAGCGATTCAGACTGAACTCGGTGAAGCAGACGACTTAGAACTTGAGATTGATGAAATGCGAGAGCAACTGCGCAAAACCGAAATGCCCGACAAAGCGAAACAGGCGGCTGAAAAAGAACTCAAACGACTCGCCAAAATGCAGTCGTTCTCACCTGAATCAACCGTTTCTCGGAATTATTTAGATTGGTTGTTAAACCTGCCATGGTCTGTCAGTACCGAAGATGCGTTAAACCTCGCTACGGCACAAGAAATACTCGATGCTGATCATTACGATCTCGAAAAGGTTAAAGAACGGATTTTGGAATATCTCGCTGTACGGATGCTCAAAACCGATATGAAAGGCCCCATCTTCTGTTTTGTTGGACCGCCCGGTGTCGGGAAAACATCGCTCGGTAAATCCATAGCACGCGCAATGGACAGAAAATTTGTACGTATCTCATTAGGCGGTATGCACGATGAAGCCGAAATCCGCGGACACCGACGTACCTACATCGGTTCTATGCCGGGCAGAATCGTTAAAGGCCTCCGCCAAGCCGAGTCAAATAATCCGGTCTTTATGCTTGATGAAATTGATAAACTCGGATCGGATTTTCGAGGCGATCCCGCTTCTGCACTCTTGGAAGTCCTTGATCCCGAACAGAATCATTCATTCACGGACAATTACCTTGATGTCCCTTTCGATCTCTCGAAAGTGATGTTTGTGACAACGGCGAATCAACTCCATACGATTCCACCACCGTTGCGGGACCGGATGGAAACGATAGAACTGCCCGGTTACACCGCCAACGAGAAACTGATTATCGCTAAACAGTACCTAATCCCACGCCAATTAATGGCAAATGGACTCAAAAAGAGTTTGATTCGCATTAGAGATACAGCCATTAACAAAGTCATCAATGAGTATACCCGAGAAGCGGGTGTACGGAACTTAGAGCGTGAACTCGGGACCCTCTGCCGTAAAGTGGCGCGCCGTGTTGCTGAAGGGAACACTGAGCCAACAACTATTCCGGCAAGGGATGTTCAAGTATATTTGGGACCCGCGAAGTTTGATTCTGAGATCGCCGGGCGTCAAGCCGATGTCGGTGTTGCAACAGGGCTTTCTGTTACACCCGCTGGCGGCGAGATCCTTTTCATTGAGGCTGCTACCACTAAAAA
Source organism: Candidatus Poribacteria bacterium (assembly GCA_022827185.1). Classification (GTDB taxonomy): domain Bacteria; phylum Poribacteria; class WGA-4E; order WGA-4E; family WGA-3G; genus WGA-3G. The sequence continues at coordinate 118,217 of JAJDTM010000062.1, read as the reverse complement.
GACAAATGCACATACCCAACTTCGCATTACTGGACAACTCGGCGATGTTATGCAGGAATCTGTACAAGCCGCCCTCAGTTATGTCAAATCCCAAGCCGATGCGCTCAAATTTGATCCGAGTGTATTAGAAGAAGATATCCATATACATGTGCCAGCAGGGGCAATTCCGAAGGATGGTCCCTCAGCAGGTATTACCATCGCAACTGCCCTCGCCTCTATTGCCACTCAGCAACGGATTAGTCCTGAGATCGCTATGACAGGTGAACTCACTCTCAGAGGGAGAGTTCTGCCGATCGGTGGCGTGAAGGAAAAAATACTCGCGGCGAAGCAGGCAGGCATTAAGAAAGTTATTCTGCCACAAGGCAACGAAAAACACTTCATTGAAGTTCCCGAAGACATTCAAGAAGGTGTTGAATTTCTGTTTGTAGAACACGTAACCGAAGTTTTCAAGGAGGTATTCGCATGAGACGCCTATTGAAAATCACAGTGCAAGGTCCACAGGCAGCAAACATAATTCCTCGGTTTGCAACATTCGCTTTTGTGTTGCTGTTAGCGTTAGCGATGCCATTCGCCGCGCAGGCGAACGCAACTGACGGTGCAAACCTCGTACCCACAACTACGCTGTCCGAGAATGAGACAGAACCGTCTGTTAAATTTCTGAAAGATATTGCCCCTATCCTTGACAAACAAGGGTGTTCAGCCGGCATGTGCCACGGAAAATTTGGCGGACAGGGTGGACTAAATCTCTCTTTGTTGACCTTAAACCCAGAATCAGACTATGAACCGATCGTCCATCACAACCGAGGCAGGCGTATCAACCTACTCGAACCGGAGCAGAGTCTCTTCTTTCTCAAACCGACCGGACAGATACCACATGAAGGCGGTTTACGGTTTGATCCTAACGCAGCGGAAGCCTTGACGATTCTGCGCTGGATTGAAGCAGGTGCACCTTTTTCCAATGACGAACCACGCCTGCAGAAACTTGAACTTGAACCGAGTTCTTTTGTGCTGTCCGATGTCGGACAAACAGCACAACTGAAAGTACTCGCCCATTTTTCGGACGGATCCGTTGAAGATGTAACTGAAAAAGCCGTATATGAATCTAAAGACGCACCTGTCGCTGAGGTATCGCCTACCGGCGAAGTGACAAGCGTCCGATGGGGTGGGACTGCAGTTATCGCACGCTTCTTGGGTGTTGTTGACGCAGCGTTTGTGACAATTCCGCGGGTTTCCGAGCCGGATTTAGCAGCACAAGCATCGGAATTCACACCCAATAACTTTATTGATGAACTTGTACTTGCCAAACTCAAAAAGTTGAATATTCGTCCCTCTTCATTAACAACCGATGATGTCTTTATGCGGCGAGTCTATTTGGACACTATTGGGCGGCTGCCTACACCCAATGAAATAAAAGCGTTTCTTTCAGATGCAAGTTCCGACAAACGCTCGAACCTCATTGATATGCTGCTTGACACACCGGAATGGGTAAATTTGCGGACACTGAAATTAGCTGACATGTTGCGTATCCACCCGCGGACTTTAGGGAACGGTGCCTTCGGAGAACGTGGAGCAACGCTCTTTCACGAATGGGTACATAAGGCAGTTTCAGAAAATAGACCTTACGACGCGGTCGTTCAAGAACTCATCACGGCACGAGGCAGCACTTATCAACACGGGCCCGCGAACTACTACCGCATTGAGCAACAGCCAGCCGGTAGAGCAGAAACAACCGCACAGGTCTTTCTCGGTATCCGACTCAGTTGTGCCAGATGCCATAAACACCCGTTTGATCAGTGGACAACTGATGACTATTGGAATTTTGCCGCCTTTACCGGAAAAGTAGGAACCCGCGGCGGCGAAATCTACAACGAGCAGGTTATCTATTATAACCCGACGGGACGCGTTATCAACCAATCTGTACAAGGCAACCGCGGCGAAGTGGCACTCCCAACCTTCCTCGGCGGCGAATCGCTCGCTCCAAATTATCAGGGTGATGTGCTACAAGTACTGGCTGACTGGATGACCTCTTCAACGAACCCTTACTTCGCGAAAGCGACTGTGAATCGTCTCTGGAGCCACTATTTCAGTAGAGGCATCGTTGATCCCGTGGATGACATGCGGGCAACAACACCACCAAGTGTTGAAGGACTTCTCGAAGCATTGGCGGACGCTTTTGTGAAAAGCGGATTTGATACGAAACACGTCATTAGACAAATTCTCAATTCGCGCACGTACCAACTTTCCGCGGCACCCAATGAAACAAATCAGTTGGACGACCGGTTCTTCTCACGCTTCTATCCGCGTCCTATGATGGCACAGGTTTTGTTGGATGTCCTAAACGATGTTACCGAGACCGAAGAGAAGTACGGACGTTATCCGCCTGGCACGCGTTCCATAGAATTGCCATTGCCGGTAAGTTCACGCTTCTTGTCACTTTACGGTCGCTCTGATCGCGAGTTCTTGGGTGATTTAGACCCGAAACTGGAACCGACGCTAACGCAGGCACTCCACATGATTAACTCCAGTTATATCCATAAAAAACTGAGAAGTTCTGACGGCGTGCTCACCCGTTTGATTAAGGAGAGTCCTGACGATGGCAAACTCATTACTGAGTTGTATCTCAGCACATTGAGTCGGTTCCCGACTGATGAAGAATTTGAAACCGCTAAATTCTATATCACTGAGAGTCCTAAACGCCGCTCAGGGTGTGAAGATCTCTTGTGGGCACTCGTTTCATCGCGATCTTTCATCTTCGTCCAATAAACCAACCCTTAACAACCCTTACGGCGAGGTCTTCGGACTTCGCCGTATCCATCTCATAAATTGCGATCTTTTGTTATCGGGTGGCAACCCATGAACCATTAGAAGTCCTAAAAAAGCCACAAATTAATTTCAACGGTGGAGGACGTGACGATGAAACTTTTGAAACGCTATTTCATTTTCAATTTCTTTATGTTGCTAATGCTGAGTTTCGTTATACCAGCATTGGCACAAGGCGAAAAAAAAGACGACCTAATTGGGCATTGGACCTTTGAAAATGGTGTCGAATTGGAAGACTTGACGGGGCATTTTGGCGATATTGATCTCTTGGATGCTGAGGTCAAGGATGGGAAATTGCACATCGGCAATAACGAGTGGGCAATGACGACAGGTTATAAAGGGGCTGACATCGGTCCCGACAAGACATTGGTAACATGGCTCTATTTGGACGATCTAAACGTCACGAGAGGTGCTACGCTGGCGGTCAATAAAAGCAGCGGAGATACCTTTGACGCAATCGTCTATGCCGAACGCCAACCGAAACGTTGGATGGCTGGCAGCAGCTTCTTCAGGCGTACCCAAGATGCAAACCCCGGATTTGAAGAGAAAGAGACAGGTAAATTAATTCAACTGGCGATTTCCTATGAAGATGATGGTGGGAATGCGAAGATCATGATATATCGCAACGGCGATCTCATCGGTGATTATACTATGGGACCGATCGTATCTTGGAAGGCAGGCGATGTGGAAGCACTCTTTGGTCCCCGGGCACTCATCGGTGGCACGGCTTACGGTTGGGTCGTCGCTCGTGTGGAGGATGCAAGAATCTACAACACTGTTCTTGATGAGAAAGAGATTAACAACTTAGCTGCGAACACGCTGGACGTCGAAGCGCGTGGCAAACTCGCAATCACATGGGGTTCCCTAAAACTTTCCAAATAACGATTTGGCGGGTGGTTAGTACAGATGGTTATCCGTTTTAAAAAAGGCAAAAATCAGTCAAAACACAAACCCGATACGCTCACCTGTATCCGAGACGATGGGAGTGTGACGTGGACATATCTCCATCGCGGGTTTGCGATTCAGGATTTCGCACACTACGTTGTCGAAACGACGCTCGGTTATCAGCACTCGTTCTTTGGACTTGTGGCGAAAGGGTACGACATACCCGATTTCAACCAACCTAAAGCGAAACGCCCTTTTGAAATTCCCAAAGAAGCGATCAACACTGAGGTGATTGTCGGACTCTTACAGACAGATTTGTTGGAGAGTTTAAGAGGGAATGCAGACCGATGCGAATTGCTTCGCGACTACGGCGCGTTATTGCCAGTGAAGATTACAGATGCGCAGCTCGAGACTATGCAGCAGAAACTGCAAGCCCTGTTACAGCAGTGGCACGATTTACAACCCGGAACATCCATGACATTACAGTTTAAAATATAAAACGCCGTAGGGCATAGTAGTAGGCACACGCCGCTGTGCCGTAACACGAATACCTTACGGCGTTTTGTTGTTCTTATGCAAATTACAACTTACGCACCATTCTTTGTTAGCCGCGTAACGATTTCCTCAACCGCTCCGTCTGCACGTTCACGAATCTGATCCGGAGTCAAACTCTGAATCGGGTGCGCAACAGTAAGCGGCTCCAAATCGCTATGACCGAGTACACGTGCTTGGACTTTGCCTGCAGCGAAGAAAACCTCCGTACAGACCGCCACACTTGGCACACCGCGCTCTTCTAAAGTACTTCCGTCGTGCATACTGCACGATATACAAGACCCTCAGTCGGCAAGCCCTTCAATAACAAAATCGACCTGCTCCGCCAATTCAACAAGCAATTCTGCTGGTGCTGGACGCGAGAAGGTCGGTTTCTTGACATGAACCACTTCGGCAATATCAAACCGTTCCTGCATTAATTCAGCAATGCGATCAAGAAAAATATCACTGCCGTTCTTTGTGATGTTAAGTAAGCCCATCACCTTTCCATCAAGGCTTTCAAGCCGCGGCGCAAGAAATTTCGCGGACACATCGCCTTGAGAGGTTGGATCAAGTAGGGTGGTATTTGGCATTATGGAAACCTCAACATTTTTCGCTGGCGAGGTTTATAACCTCGTCCACTCTTTAAAAGATCATGTAGATGAACCGGATGCTTCCATCTGCAGCTGCTGCGATTTTGCCATCGCGTCTTCTGCTTCTTGGATCATTCCTTTTCGTTGATAACACATAGACAAACTGGTATATACAAGCGGATCCTCCGGGTTAATATCAATCGCTTTCTGAATGGCTTCAATGGCTTCATCATAACGACTGAGCCGTTCATAAGCGTGTCCTAACCCAAGGAATCCATCAATATAATCTGGATAGGTGTCAACTAATTCTTTGAAGGCATTGACAGCCGCCTCAAGATCGTTTTCGGCAAAATGAGTGAGCGCAGCATCGTAAAGTTCTGCTTCGGTTGGCATCCTTTGCGTCCTCTGAAATAAGGGTTTGGCAAAATTCTATCAGAAAAAGCCCCAGATGTCAAATAAAAAACGACTCTTGACAAAATAAAAGATGTGCATAGAATAATCTACAAAATCGGTGAAATCTTCGCAACGTTGAAAACAGAAAGGAAATAATTATTAATGATTCAGACGGCTTATCAGGAAACGTATCGTCCACAGTTCCATTTTACACCGAAAACCAACTGGACTAACGACCCGAACGGGTTAATCCATTATAAAGGTGAATACCATCTCTTTTTCCAACACAATCCATCGGGTATCAATTGGGGCAACATGACTTGGGGACACGCTGTCAGTACAGATCTCGTCCATTGGAAGCAGTTGCCACACGCCATCCATCCGGATGAACTCGGTACAATCTTCTCCGGGTCTGGTGTTGTGGACCCGAACAATACCGGTGGCTTCCAAACGGGAGATGAGGCAGTGCTTGTCAACTTCTATACATCTGCCGGTAGCCATGCCCCAGAGCCGGTGCCGTTCACACAAAGTATCGCCTATAGCAACGACCGCGGACGGAGTTGGACGAAATATGAAGGCAACCCCGTCATTGAACATATTGTCGCAAGCAACCGTGATCCGAAGGTTATTTGGCACGAACCGACGCAAAAATGGGTCATGGCACTCTACCTTGATAAGAATGATTACACCTTGTTCGGTTCAACGGACCTTAAGGAGTGGACGCGGTTATCCGATCTGGAGATTCCAGATACAGAATGTCCTGACATCTTTGAACTACCGGTTGATGGCGATCCTGAGAATACCAAATGGGTGTTCTGGGGAGCGGCGGGGAAGTATTTTGTCGGGGACTTTGACGGCACAACATTTACACCGGAAGATGAGTCGCATCGCGCTGACTACGGTGCAAATTTCTATGCAGCACAGACATGGAGCGACGTACCAGAATCTGATGGCAGACGTATCCAGATTGCGTGGATGAGTGGCAGTAATCCGCCAGATATGCCTTTTAACCAGCAGATGAGTTTCCCGTGTCAATTGACGCTCCGGACGACTTCAGAGGGTATCCGTCTGCATCGAGAACCGGTAGCAGAAATTGAAAACATTCATACGTATACGCACGCGTGGAGCGATCTTACGCTTAAACCGGGTGAAGATCCGCTTGCGGGATTAACAGGTGAGTTGTTTGATATTCGTGCTGAAATCGCACTCAACGATGCCAGCAGTGTCGGTTTCCAGATTCGTGGGCAGGACGTTCGTTATGATGTCGCAGAACAACAACTCACATTCCTCGAAAGAAGTGGTCCGCTCGCACCACAGGACGGCAAAATCTGCCTGCAAATTCTGGTCGATCGTATCTCTATTGAGGCGTTTGGCAACAATGGTGAGTTGTCAATGACTTCGTATTTCCTGCCAGACTTGGATAACGCGGACATTGGTGTTTACGCAGATGGAGGTGAGGCGACTTTGGTATCGCTGAAGGTGCATGAACTGAAATCGGCGTGGGCTTAATTGAGTGGTTAGTTATCAGTAGGCGGGGATACAACCCCTGGCGGGGTTATACATCCCGCCAGGGAGAAGAAAAAAGAGGCGTTAAACGCTAAAGGACTCGCCGCAACCGCATGTGTTTTTAGCATTCGGATTGGTTATTTTAAAGCCTGAATCCATTAATCCGTCGTTATAATCGAGCACGGAGCCTGCGAGATAGAGTGTGCTGCGTGGATCAATGAAAACCTTTAATCCGTGGAATTCAAACACTTTGTCAGTGTCTTTTTTGCCACCAAATTCGAGGCTATATTGGAAACCGGAGCATCCACCACCGACAACTTGCATCCGCAAGCCGAGTTCGGATTCAGTCGGAGTTTCACTATTAGTAATGAGTGTGATCGCTTTTTGTGCGGCAGATTCTGTGACACTAATCATGGTGATTACACCTCCTATTTGGACAGAAAATCAGCAATTGCGTCTTTTAGAACATTTTCAGCAGCGTCAGCATAACGAAGTTTTTCTTCTGGTAACCCGCCTAACGCATCGGAGAGTTGTACTGCGGTAATTTCTTGTGCCGCTGAGACTTGCGTTCCTGTAGCCAGTTCGGTAAGCACAGACGCACTTGCGATAACAGTAGGGCACCCGAACGCTCGAAACTTCGCAGCAACAATTACATCATCCACTATCTTAAGCGTCAGTTTTACCATCTCACCGTTGGCGGGAGAACCGACAGTGGCACCGCCATCAGCATCCGAGATAGTCCCGACATTTCGAGGATTTTCGTAATGGTCGGTTACTTGTGGCGTATACATAAGATGTCATAATCGGGTTTACAAATTTCCCGCTCACAATTTATGAGACAGGGCGTAGTCTATAACCTTATTAGAGAAGCCTTTTCTGAATTATACGACATTTCCAGACGCATGTCAAGTTTTTTCGCTTAGGCAGCAGGAATCTCGTCGTCCGCGTCAGATGTTTTTGGCTCTATTTCCGCTTGGCATTCAGCACAATAACCGATGATCTCGTTACGGAAACGCACGGCTTTAAAGTCATGCGCTTCACACACAGCCTTTTGTAAGGCATCAATCTGCGGTTCTTTAAATTCAACAATCTGATTGCACCGCAGACAGATAAGGTGTGCGTGCTCTCGTAGCGAATGGATGCTCTCATAGCGGGTGTTCTTCTGCGCGTCAATAAACTCTGTCAATAACCCGCTTTGCACCAGTAACGGAAGTGTTCGATAGATCGTCGGGCGCGATACCAAGTACCCGTTTCGGCGCATCTGAACCAAGAGGTCTTCCGTCTGGAAATGCCCCGGATAGTCAAAGACTTGGTTTAAGACATCCAGCCGTTTTTGTGTTAAACGGAGTCCACAACTTTTGAGGTAGTCTTCAAACTGTTTTACAAACTCAGTACCGTTAGTAGATTTCTCAACTGTCTCCATTTTCCTTCCCCTTTCAACTGGATGCAAAAGTTAGAGAACGGCATGACGGTGCGAGATTATTTTTCACTGCATACTTATAAAAGAGTTCCATACCAGCGATTGCAGATTCATCAAGGTCATATTTAATACAATTTTGCAAGTAGTCGAGACAAAGGGTCTCAGGCAACCCTAACTTTCGCGCCTCAGTCCGTGCAATATCTCGGATTTGGGTGATACCACGCCTTTTTGACTGAAGCAAGACTTGCGGTAGATCACCAAGGCATACTCCCTCTCTTGCCACCCAACAGGCGTAGACGAACGGCAATCCCGTTAACTTATACCATGCCTCACCGAGATCAACACTATATTCCGTTGTACCGAGGTGTCTGAGTGCCGGGTCCCCAATCAAGAGGACCGCCTCAAAAGGTGGGTATTGACGGTTTTGAAGTGCTGTACTTGGAATTACTGTCGGTGCACAGGTTGTGAATGCTGGCGAAACCCCATATTTTTCAGCGAGTAAGATTTTTAGTAATGCCACGGAAGTGCGGGAACTCGTATCAAGTGCGACGCGTCGAATTTCCCGAATCGGTACGCGGCTGAACAGTTGGATGCTTTTGACGCTGCCGTACGATGCAATTGATATATCGGGTAGAATACAGAGATTGGTCCCGGAAGGGTTCACACGAAAATATTCAATAATCGGAATCAACCCGACATCCAGCTCACCTTCACTTAAAAGCGTGGCAACACGGCTCGGCACATCAACACTGAGCGTAATATCCGTTTGAATTTCTTTGTTCAAAAGGGGATAAATGAGCGGTTTGGTGTTCAAAAACGAGACCGCGCCTACCCTCAAGCGGCTTTTCTGTACCACTGATCCCCCTCTCGGACAATTTCATTATAAAGCGTATCACGCTCAACAGGCACGAAACCGGCTTCCTCAATGAGGTGCGTCAACGACGAGACGGAGACAGCCTCCGGCGTATCCGCACCCGCCATGTGTGTAATTTTCTCCTCGGTCACCGTGCCATCAATATCATCAGATCCGAAACGGAGGGCAACCTGCGCAGTTTTCAAGCCCGTCATAATCCAATAAACCTTAATATGCGGAATATTATCAAGCATGAGACGCGCGACAGCAATGTTCCTGAGATCCGTTAACCCCGTTGTTGAGGGCAAGTAAGCCATACGGGTATTAGCAGGATGAAAGGCGAGCGGAATAAACGTCACAAACCCACCAGATTTATCTTGTTGTTCGCGGAGTCGGATAAGATGATCTACCCGATCTTCGTTCGTCTCAAGGTGTCCGTAAAGCATCGTTGCGTTTGTGGAAATACCGAGACGATGGGCAATGTCGTGAACCTCTAACCATCCGTCTGCGCTGAGTTTACCCGGGCAAATTTTCTCCCGAGTTTCCTCGGCAAAAATCTCCGCACCACCCCCCGGTAAGGAATCCAGTCCGGCACCTCTTAACTGCGTTAGCACTTCTTCTATTGACATTTTGAAAATGCGCGAGAAATGGTGAATTTCGACAGCAGTGAAAAATTTGAGGTGTACTTGCGGCATCCGTTCTTTGAGTCCACGGATGATATCGAGGTAGTAGTCAAACGGCAGTTTCGGGTGTAACCCGCCGACGCTGTGAATTTCGGTGCATCCGTTCTCAATAGAGTACATCGCCTTGTCTAAGAACTCATCAACACTCATTTCCCACGCGCCTTCGGTTTGCATGTTTTTTCGGGCAAAGGCACAAAAGTGGCATCGAGCGTGGAGAATACAAACATTTGAATAATCAATGTGCTGATTGATGTTATAGTAAGCAATGTTCCCATTTAAACGTTCACGAACATCGTTAGCAATGAATCCAACACCCGTAATATCCGGGCTTTCATAAAGCGAGACCCCTTCTTCAAAAGAGAGTCGTTGTTCTGCCTTAACTTTTTCGTAGATAGCAGCCAATTTGGGGTCCATAAAACGACTATAGTTCTCCATTATTTTTTATCCTGATCGACCATCCAATTTTTTCGGCTTTAGCGAAGCCTATAATTCAAAAAATTACCACGGTAAAGTGAAAAATTGCTTGACACTTGCTTTTTACCAAAGGTATTATAGCACAATAACTTTAAAGATGCAAGTCTTTTTCTGTTATCAGCAGTCAGCCGTCGGCTGTCAACAAAGAACGTTCAGCAATTACAGTAGATTTTACGATTAACGATACGCCATTGACCGGAGCGTTTCCAAAGCGCGCCTACCACGCAAGAGGAGCAAGTCAATTTATGTCAAAATTAGGACTTATTCATTACAACTACGCCAGCAGTTCGCTTGACGATTTTCTGAAATTTACAAGCGAAACAGGCTTCGGGTACGTCGAACTTCAGATTGGGGACGTATGGAATTCGGAGACCGCCGATCCCGAACAAAATGCGGAAGCCGTGAGAAAACAGGTTGAAGGTTACGGCTTGCAAGTCTCAGCACTCGCAGCCGGGAATGACTTCGTCTTGCTGGAGGAAGAAGCAATCCGTTCCCAAGTTGAGCGGATGGAACGCATTGCGGGACTCGCCAAACTGCTCGGAACCTCAGTACTTCGGACAGAAGGCGGTGCAGCGAAAGATGCTGTTCCAGAAAGCCGCTGGGTTGAAGCGATGGCTGGCTGTCTAAAGCGATGCCTCGAATTTGTCGAACGCGATCAAGTCTACTTGGCAGTGGACAACCATGGGATCGTCACAAATGACGGCGATTTGCAGGTGGAACTCTTCGAGCAGGTCGGTTCCAAATATGTCGGTGCAAATATGGACACGATGAATTACCGCTGGGCGGGTCACGATTTAGAGACAGTCGGTAGATATTATGAGATCGTCGCACCCTATACGTTGCATACACATCTAAAAGACGGTACAGGCTCGCGCGGCGATTACCGCGGTGAAGCACTCGGTGAAGGTGAAATAGATCTCGCAAAGGCAATCCGCTGCCTAAGAGAGGCAGGTTATGATGGCGTCTGGTGCTGCGAATATGAGGGTAGAGAAAACGACGGTACGGGACAGCGAAAAAGTTTTGCTTGGATGCAAGCCAATCTATAATTATCGGTAATGAACCAATCTCCTCGTATTATCACACTTACAACCGATTTTGGGATACGCGATACTTACGTCGGGATTATGAAGGGTGTCATCCTTGGTATAAATCCAGACGTGCAGATCGTTGATCTCACACATGCTATTCCACCGCAGGATATTCACGAGGCTGCTTTCGCAATCCATGCTGCGCACCGCTATTTTCCGAACGGTACAGTTCACACTATTGTCGTAGATCCCGGAGTCGGTACGGATCGGCAAGCGATCGTCTGTGAAATAGAAGGGACATTTTTCGTCTGTCCTGACAACGGCGTGTTGACTTATCTACTGCAAAATGTTAGCACCAAAGCTGAACCCGCAATGAATGCGGTAGCAATTCAGAATCCAGCTTATTTTTTGCCAGAGGTGAGTAACACATTTCACGGTAGAGATATTTTCGCACCTGTTGCAGCCCACCTATCCCTCGGTGCACCGCTTACGAACATCGGTCCGCCGAGGCAAGATCTCGTCGAGTTTCCGATTCTGACACCACAAGTATCTGGAAACACAATAACAGGACACATCGTGAAAATTGACAGGTTTGGGAACGGGATAACCAATATTTCGGAGAGTGCCCTCACCAACGATGCTGCTTCTTATGAAATTAGCGTCGGGAATACACAACTTAAGCAGATTAACCGTGCGTATGCCGAATCTGAAGTTGGTGAACCGCTGGCAATTATTGGAAGTTATGGGTTGTTAGAAATTGCTATAAATGCTGGGAACGCCGAAATTAGTTTGGGATTAAAATGGGGGGATAGCGTTGAGGTTCAAAGGTTTGATTGACATATCCACCTCAACGGGGTATAATAATAGGACTTACGCAGCCCCCCTTGCAGGCGGGGTTTCAAACCCCGCCTGCAGTGCGTAATACGTAGTTATTATAGAAAAATGTGTAAGTCCTGAATAAAATTAGGATGAAAAAGGAGGATGGAAAAATTGGAACAGATTGCTTTAACAGGACTTAAACCGACAGGGCCGCCGCATATCGGTAATTACCTCGGTATGCTCAAACCATCATTGGAACTCGCGGAAAAATTTCAGGCACTCTACTTCATACCGGATTACCACGCCTTGACCACAGTCAGAAATCGAAAAGAACTGACGAATCTCACCTATCAAGCGACAGCAACGTGGATAGCGTTGGGGTTAAATCCAGATGAGGTCATCATCTATCGTCAATCCGATATACCTGAGGTGTTTGAGTTGGCGTGGGTGTTGTCCTGTTTCACAGCAAAAGGTTTGCTGAATCGTTCGCACGCCTACAAAGCAATAGTTGATGACAACGTTGCTGAGGGTCGCGAAGAAGATAAGAACATTAATATCGGACTCTTTACCTACCCGGTTTTGATGGCGGCAGACATTCTGCTCTTTGGAACACATGTTGTACCGGTTGGGCTTGATCAGAAGCAGCACCTCGAAATTACGCGCGATGTCGCACTTACCTTTAATGGTATCTATGGCAACGTCTTAACAATCCCAGAAGCCGTAATTCGGGAAGAGGTGATGACGATTCCCGGTATCGACGGCAGAAAGATGAGCAAAAGTTACAACAACGTCATTCCCATCTTTGCACCTTCTAACGAAGTCCTCAAACCCGTCAAGCGTATTGTAACGGATTCCAAGCGACCTGAAGAACCGAAAGACCCCGATGCGTGCAACGTTTTCGCAATCTACCAGCACTTCGCAGATGCTGATGCCGTTGCTGCGAAGCGGCAACTCTATCTTGAGGGTGGACTCGCGTACGGCACAATGAAACAGGAGTTGTTCGAGTTACTGGAAACAACTTTTTCCGACAAACGCGACCGATATAATGCATTGATGGACAACACCGACGAATTGGATAGAATACTCGCAGACGGTGCGGAAAAAGCACGCGCCATCGCTATACCCATTTTGGCGAAGGTTCGTAAAGCAGTCGGTGTAAGATCATAATTTATTTTGAAAATCAGGCTATATGTGTTATAATTATAAAATAGCGTCTTCAGAAAAAAAACTTGCATTTTTATGCAAAATGTGTCAAAATGTACTTATCTCCTATTTTTAACGTTGCGGGGAACATCAGGCAATTCAACGCGCACTGATAGTTTTGCAAATAGCGGATTAGACAATAAAATGTATCCGCGCTGTGTCGCGGTAAATCTCTAAAGAAAGTGAGAGGAATAAAAATGAAATTTAATGCTTTAACAGTTGTCCTATTCAGTCTGGGACTGATGGCTATAAGTCTCGTCGCTGTGAATAGCAGTAACGCCGAAATTGACCAGAAGAGTGTCATGGGCATTTGGCTGTTTGATGACGGTGGTGGAAATATCGCAATGGACTCGTCAGGAAACAATAACCACGGTACGATTGTCAACGCACCGATTTGGGTAGACGGTCGATTTGGCGGTGCCTTAGGCTTTGATGGCGTAGGCAATTGTGTCAATACCAACCAAAAACTTCTCAACGGTGTGCGTGAATTTACAGTCGTCGCTTGGGTGAAACCGGGGAATATCACCTCCAATCGTATCGGCTTGATAGGCCAGAACGATTCTCCAGAATTCGGTTTTATTAACCCGACTACCGTTGCTCTATGGACACCCACAGCCGGCAGTAATAATAATGCATACGAACATCCGCCGGGTGAGTGGCACCATGTCGCCGCTGTCGCTACACGAAAGTTTACAAAGGTCTACATTGATGGCAATGCGACGACGAAAGAGGGTAGCTGGATCAATCATGGCAGATCTGACTTTAATGTAAATATCGGGGGCTGCGGCGTTTGGGACGGCAGCGGCAATTGGTTTACAGGCGCAATGGACGAGGTAGGTCTTTTCCACGCACCTTTGACCGATGACGATATTGCTGACCTTATGAATAACGGCTTGACTGCCTTAGGGGTTGCCGTAGAACCAGCAGGTAAACTCGCTGTGACCTGGGGCTCGCTGAAGCAGAAAAACCACTAAGCTATTCCTAACATCGGATGGAACTTTGGGGAAATAGTACTAATTACTGCTTCCCCACCCTATTCTCTCTTCTGTACAGATAAGCCCCGGCTTGAGACCTATTGTGTAAAACAGATCTCATAACCGGGGCAAAACTTATCAGCTGCAGAAGGTGTTGTCGCCTTTACGGTACTTTTCTTTCAATACCAGAGGCACACACAAGTGCAGTCGCACTAAAACCAGTCTGAAACAGACTATAGTTCGGAGTCGTCTGCATCATCGTACCGACGAGGTTCACGGCGCTCTGTGCGAGGGCGCGCCGGGTTGACTTTTAGAGGACGTCCCATCATTTCTTGTCCGTCCAACGCTTCTATCGCTCGCTCGCCATCCTCTTGGTTTTCCATTTCAACAAATCCAAACCCTTTGGAGCGACCATCGTACCGATCACGAATAATCGTAGCGGTAGCAACAGGTCCATACTCGCCAAAGAGCGTTTCGAGGTCTTCTTCCGTGGCTGCGTAAGGCACGTTGCCAACGTAGATATTCATCTCGTTTCTCCTTTTAGAAATTAATGTACCCTAACCGACATCATAGGACATACGGTCCACGACAAGGACACACAATGCATCCGTAGGAACCGATGTCTCTCAAAGCACCGGGATAGGGAATGAAAATACGGGAAAATGAGAAAACTGAGCACTGTCAGCATTTTCAAAGGCAGAAATTTGGCAGCAAGCATAGGAAAGATCGGCAAAAATCAACGTTTGTCCGGACCCTCCTCACTTCACATAAATGTGAGTGGTTTGGTTCCAAACCATAAAACTGTCAAAACACTACTCGTAACTTTGCCAGCGGACATTATCCACATTTCCCTTAAAATTTACAATAAATTATATCACAACTTTTATTATTTGTCAATTTTAATTTTTATTTATGGAAAAATCCTACTTTGCGGTCATCCAATTATCCCCGATTCCCGCCTCTGTCCGAAGGGGTACGAGCAACGACATCGTATTTTCCATTTCTTCGCAAACAATCTCAGCATGTTCCGTCGCAAACCGATCCGGTGTCTCAAGTACCAACTCATCATGAATCTGTAGTAGCATTTTCATTGGCAGTTTATCCGCATCAATTCGACGTTGTACATGCACCATTGCTGCTTTCATCAGATCCGCAGCAGAACCCTGCACCACCGTATTAATTGCCAACCGTTCACCAAGACTGCGCCGCCTTCGGTTGGTCGCATAGATCTCAGGAATCGCGCGGCGTCTACCGGTGAGTGTCGTGACATATCCGTGATCCGATGCCTGTTGAACACATTGCTGCAGAAACCGATCTATTCCCGGAAAACGCGTCTTGTAATCGTCAATCAGGGCTGATGCCTCCTTCACACGCATCCCCTTAATCCGACGTGAAAGCCCAGTTGGCGAAACGCCATAGATGATACCGAAATTAATCGTCTTCGCTTTATCACGGAGTTCCCGCGTAACCAACTCAGTCGGCATCTCAAACACCTGCGAGGCAACTGCCGTGTGGATGTCCAAATCTTCAGTAAATGTCTCGATTAAACTTTCATCTTCGCTAAAGTGTGCAAGGATCCGCAGCTCAATCTGTGAATAGTCGGCACAGATTAACTTATGCCCCTCCGGTGCTCTAAAGGCACGGCGTAACTGTCTGCCAATCTCTGTCCGAACGGGGATGTTCTGTAGATTCGGACTGTCAGATTTCAAACGACCTGTTGCTGTCGTTAATTGATAGAGATGCGTATGAATACGATCAGTTCGTGTATCAATAGCACTCTGAAGTTGTGCAAGATAGGTACTCTGTAACTTACGATATTGGCGGTATTCAATGATTAAGCGGGGTACACTCGTCTTCGGATCGTTGACATCCTCTCTGAGAGAAAGTGCCTCTAACACGGTGACATCCGTGGAGACTTTACCACCCTGTGTACGTTTCACCGGTTTGAATCCGAGTTCATCAAACAGTACAGGTGCAAGTTGGTGTGGCGAATCAATGTTAAACGGATGACCGACGATTTCATGTATCTCCTTCTGTCGGTCACTAACGAGTTTTTCAATGACACTGCTTTGGCGTTTGAGTTCATCTCTATCGCAAACGATACCGTTATATTCCATCTCTGCGAGAATAGGTGCGAGTGGCGATTCTATATTGCGCACCAATTCCGTAATACCTATCTCTTTAAGTTTCGGCAAGAGAAAGTGATAGAGTTGCAGCGTGATGTCAGCATCTTCTGCAGCGTAAATGGTCGCTTTTTCTAAAGGGACCTGATCAATTGTTTTCCGTTGTGTGCCTTCTACCTCAAACAGTCCACCTAATTGTTCTGCTGCGCCAGCAGGTGTTGGATCGTTTGGATCCGCTGTTAGCTCTTCAAAAGAGATCATCTTATGCTCTAAATGGAGGAGTGCCAGCGTATCAAGATTGTGAGAAGGTGTCCGTGCGTCCACCAATTGGCTTGCGAGCAACGTATCGAAAACGACACCTTGGAGTTTGACACCGTTCCTGATCAGAATACTCGCATCAAACTTTAAGTTATGTCCACATTTTGGTAAGGCAGGATCCTCCAAAATCGGCTTCAGTGCCGAAAGCACGGTGTCTGTATCCAAGTGGTTTTCAGGTTGAGGCGAACGAACGGGCACGTAAATGCCGTGCTTCGGTTTCCACGAGAAACTTAACCCACAAAGCGTCGCGTCCCGTTCTAAGCCATCTGTTTCCGTATCAAAACAGATAATTTCCTGTGTTGATAGCGTCTCAACGAGGTCATTCAATTGGTCAAGCGTAACAATCGCAGAATAATCGCCTGTTTCGGCGGTGCCATAACTCCCCTTGTCCAGAATGGCACCCTTTTTCTCTTCCAATTCCGTAACCCGTTCCTTACGCGTCGTCGGTGTGGGAAGGGATTCAGCACTATCGCCTGCGAGTCTCGTTACAACCTGCTCATAACGTTTGAGCTCTAATTCTTGAAGCAACGGGCGGATTTTCTGGAGATCCAGCGGTTTAACGCGTGCCTGCTCTAAAGAGAAGTCCAAAGCAGCATCCCGTTTCAAGGTCACAAGTTCCTGTGAAAGGGAGAGTTGCGAGCGTGCCTTCTCTAAATTTTCGCGACGTTTCCCCTTAATCTTATCAATGTTCTCAAAAATACCGTCCACAGAATCGTACTGCTGAATCAATTGTGCCGCGGTTTTCAAGCCTATCTTTTCGACCCCAGGAACGTTGTCAGAGGTATCTCCCATCAATGCGAGGACATCAATAACCTGATCCGGCTTTATACCTTTGGTCTCCCACAACGACCGTTCATCAATAATCTTATCGTTGTGGAGGTCAAGCATTGTCACCCGATCACCGAGGAGCTGCTCAAGGTCTTTGTCTCTGGAAATGATAGTGACATCAACAGCCTGTGCGTCTGGATCGTCAAGTACTGCCTGTGTAACAGAGGCAATGATGTCATCGGCTTCCAATTCAGGTTTACCGAGCGTCAAGATACCAAACGCATCAAGCAATTGCAAGATGCGATGAATCTGGGTCACGAGATCATCCGGTGGCGGAGAACGATTCGCCTTGTATTCCGAATAGAGTTCATTGCGAAACGTGTCACCCGGTGTATCAATCGCAGCGACAATATACTTTGCCTGCAGTTCGGTTAAAATCCTAATCAAAGTGCCTGTGAATCCGAACACAGCGTGTGTCGCTTCTCCCGTGAGACTACTTGTCAATCCGTTGCGAATTGCGTAATAAGCACGAAATATTTCGGCGTGCGTATCAATAATATAGACAGTGTCTTTTTGCGCGTTCTGCATTACTTCTATAGATGCCTCCTAATGTGGAAAATGCCAGCGGCGCAAGGAGTCTGATGCTGATAAACCAGCCTCTTGTCCGAGTGCGAATGCTGTTGCAATTAGGTTTCGCTCACCGGATATAATATCACCCGCGGCAAAAAGTCCAGGAATCGGATCCGCATTGCTATCTAACATCTGCATATCCTCGTTTGCGATAATCAAACCTTCTTCGTCTTTCTGATAATCCCACCCTTCAAGGAATTTCGTATTCGGGATCAACCCTTCATCGACGAGGAAGCCGTGGAAAAATAATTCCGTTCCATCAATCATCTCAAAACCCAAAAGATTAGTTTTCTCACCAATATGTCGTTTAATTTTCGTCTCAATGATATTAATTTTACGTGCCTTCACCTGTTCCAACACAGGCGGCGACATACCGTGTGGTCTGCCGTTGGTTAGGATTGTGATTTTATCGGTAAAATCTTGTGCACCGATCGCTGCTTCATAGATATAGTCGCCGACACCAAGAAGTGCCAAATGTTCATTCACATGGAGATGTCCATCGCAACGGATGCAGACGTGCCACCCTTTTTTGTTACCGGCGTAGCGGAAGACGGTCGCATACTGCTTATAGAGCCGTTCTTCACCGGGGTCGAACTCAATATCGGGCCACTTGTCATCAAACCCAGCAGCAACAACAACGGTGCGAGATTTAAAATGTGCGATTTCTAAAGGTGTATTTTGTTTGAGTGTTTTTGTAGATGCTTCGAGTTCAAAGACATCACCGTTCCGTGTGAGTTTTCGCACCATACCGTCGCGTATATCAATGCCGGTTTTCCGCTTCTCCGATCCGAGCATAAAATCGACAACCGGTCGGCTCTCCATCCATTTCATGAGTTCCTTCGCAAAATTCGGTCCGATGATACCGGGAAAGACCGGGGCATCTTCAATCTCTACCGACTTTGACCAATATGCGCGACCGCGACTAAAACTCACCTTCCCAGAGTGTAGCACCAAAACATGTCGCATCTGATGGCTCGCTGAGACCGCAGCTTGTGTACCAGCAGGTCCCGCACCAATTACTGCAACATCGTAAATCGTTTCTGCCATCGTTTTTCTCCTATTTCTCAAAATCCGTACTTTTTCCACTTCTCATCAACCAACGCGATCACCTCATCAGACATCCGAATCTCTTCGGGCCATTCGCGTTGATACCCCTCTTCTGCCCACTTCGTCGTCGCATCAATCCCCATCTTCGACCCAGCACCCATAAGTGGGGATGCGTGATCCAGCACATCAACAGGTCCTTCAACAATCGTTACATCTCTTTTCGGATCGACATTGCTTCCGACGTAGAAAAGCACCTCTTCCACATTCTGGACATCAACATCTTTGTCAACAACGATGATGATTTTGCTGAACATCAGCTGCCCGAGTCCCCAGAAACTGTGCATCATCTTTTTCGCCTGAAACGGGTAGCGTTTGTCAATAGAGATCAGCGCGAAATTGTGGAATACACCGAACAAGGGTAGATTCATATCCACGAGTTCCGGTAGCTGCGTCTTAATCAACGGCATAAAAATCCGCTCAGTCGCTTTCCCCATATAACAGTCCTCCATCGGCGGTTTGCCAACGATGATTGTCTGGTAGATAGGATTTTTACGATGCGTAATCGCCGTGATGTGAAGCAGTGGATATTCATCTGCCAAGGAATAAAATCCTGTATGATCGCCAAAGGGGCCTTCTATACAGGTCTCATCAGGTTCAATATAACCTTCAATCACGATGTCAGCATCCGCAGGCACCAGCATATCAATCGTCTTAGCAGGCACCATCTCCACATTCGATTTTCGGAGGAACCCTGCAAACAGGAGTTCATCAATACCCGATGGAAGTGGGGCAGTACCGATGTAAGACATCACCGGGTCACCCCCAAGTGCAATCGCCACGGGCATCTGTTGTCCCGCTTGACGATATTCGCGATGATGCGCAGCCCCATCGTGATGAATCTGCCAATGCATCGCTAATGCATGTGGGTTTAACCTCTGTAAACGATACGTACCAACATTCCGTTGACCCGTTTTGAGACTATGCGTAAAAACTTGGGGCAAGGTAATATATCGGTCAGCATCAAGGGGCCAGCATTTAATGAGGGGCAGGACATCTAAAGAAGCATTTTCACCGGTTAGGACAACATCTTGACACGCCCCTTTCTTCACTGTTTTCGGTGGAAAATTCGTCAGTTGAGACAACATCCGAAGAATTTTCACT
The DNA here is from genome assembly GCA_022827185.1 of Candidatus Poribacteria bacterium. GTDB lineage: Bacteria > Poribacteria > WGA-4E > WGA-4E > WGA-3G > WGA-3G. Next base: position 97,988 of record JAJDTM010000062.1, on the reverse strand, counting down.
TTATCAAGGAGCGAATCAGGCGCGTCTAATTTAATCATACGCTCAATTTCCGATGCGACCTGTCCGAGATCGTCAACACCGAGTGCCATCGCCATCCGTTGAAACGAGCCGTAGGTATTAATCAGGAGCGGCATATCGCTGCCCTCAACCTTTTCAAACAGGAGCGCGGGACCCTCTGCTTTACTCACCCGATCAGTGATTTCAGCAATTTCGAGGTCCGGAGATACAGTCGTTTTAATGCGTTTGAGTTCGCCTGCCCGGTCCAAGGCTTTCACAAACTCTGCAAGGCTATCGTATGCCATGAAAATCCTTTCGTTTTAATCAGCAATCAGTAAGAGGAACGCGTAGTCATTCTGCCGCCAATTTACCAGAAATCTGTTTCAACCCTTGTTGGTAGTTGGGGTTCTCCGGTTCAAGTGCTAATGCCTTTCGGATCGCTTGCTCGGCTTGCCGATAATCGCCGCGTCGGAATTCAATGAGGGCAAGCGTATTGTAATAACTCGCGACATTCGGATCCAAGCCAATCGCTTCTTGTGCGTAACGCCGCGCTGTTTCTAACCCACGTTTCGGATCCGCTTTATCTCTGCTGGCAACCTTCGCGCTTAACTGTGCTAAAGCATGATACGCCTTCGGCAAACCAGACGACAAATAAGCCTTCTCCGCCGCACCGAAATCGCCTTGACTCGCCTGAAGTTCACCAATCAGATAATAGGTTTCCGTCAGAAATGGCGGCTGAATAGGCGATGCCACATCACGAACCACTGATACGGAAAGGTCAACAGCCTTTTCAAGTGCTACCAACGCTGAACCTGTCAAATTTTCAGCAGATATTGAAGTATCATCACCTTCCCTCGCTTGATGTGCATAACACAATCCCAAATTGTGATACGCCTCGGCATCGTCCGGTTTCAGGCTGATAATTGTCAAATATGCGTCAGTCGCTTCCGTATAACGCTCTTGATTCAGCAAAATTATAGCGATTTTTTGATGTGCCTCTAAAAATTGGGGTTCCAGTGCGACTGCCTGAAGGTAATGCGTTAGCGCGAGTTCCGTCTTATGCTGCCTGAGATACGCTAAACCGAGACCTGCGTGTGCCTTCGCGAAGTCCGGTTGAAGTTCCAGAGCCTTCTGTTGCGCAGCCACTGCATCCTTGTATTTCTCAAGCATTGTATAGGCAATCCCGATACCGTTATAAGCAGCGACCGATTCTGGATCCATGCCGAGTGCTTTTTGGTACTCCGAGACGGCTTTTTCATAGTCTCCGTTTTTAAGATAGTACCTACCAATGTTACCAAGCAGCTGTGAGCGTTCGGCTGCACCTTGGGTCCGCTGGAGCGCGCCGCGCAACTCGTGTAGCGGCGTGAGCACCGCTTTCCGCTTCTCAAATAGTGCCATCTGTTCACGCGCCGCTGCAGTATCCCCAGTGCGGAGATATGCCTGTGCGAGATTATAGAGTGACTCAACGAGTGCCGGATCGTTCTGATATGCCGTGTGATACGCGTTGATAGCGTCAGTCCACCGCTTCTCTTGTGCGTAAAGCAGTCCTAACTGATAGTGCGCAGCCGCGAATTGTGGTGCAAGCGCGATCGCCTGCAGTTGATGTCGTATTGCCGCCGTGTGTGCACCACGCTTACTATAGACGCTCCCAAGTTGATGATGAATCATCTCGTCACTGGAATTTAACGCAACCGCCACTTTGTAAGCGTCGAGTGCCTCGGTGTACCGATGTGTGCTGGCGTAAGCACTCCCTAAAGCTGCGTGGATATATGCTGAATCGGGTGTGTACGCAATGGCTTGCTGATATGCGGTTATAGCGTCCTCAAATTTTTCAAGACCAGTATATGCCAATCCCAAACCGTAGTAAGCCGCCGGAACACCCGCATCCGGTGTGGTCGTTGTGCTACGCGGAACTCCGTTCGCTTCAGCAATCGCTATCACTTGCTGATACGCGTCAACCGCCTCGGCATAAGCCTCAATCTGTAGATACACCTTCGCGAGTTTCAACCGAATTTCAGTCTGAGTGCCATCCGCAGCCAATTGTGCTTTATAGTCCCGAATCTGTGCTGTGATGTCCGAAGCATCAGCTGTTTCTTGGCAGAACGCGTCTGGCAATTGCCATAAGGTAAGGTGGCACCCGATAAGTGCCACCCATACAACTGCGTAATAGGAAAGTTTCGGTGCCACTTGCGACCGTCCTCCCTATGCTCAAATGATGAAACGCCGCCTAAAAACGCTGTTTGAGGCGACCCCACGTCGTAGCTAATTTATCTTGAGGCTCCACTGGCGTGAGGCCCTCAACAGCATCCCCAGAAACGGTAACGTCATCAAAACTCGCAGCGGTTTCCCACGCCCAGACACCGGCTTGCCCTGCAGGATAATCGGCACCGGTTTCATCCTTAAGTTCACCCTGTTCTTCACCGTTAATCCAGAGTTTCATTGACGTGCCTTCCACGACGATCCGCATGTCAAACCACTCGTCGTTCGCAACAGTAATGTTCTTCCCCGCAAGTTCGCCGATTTTATCACGAGAATCCCACGCGCTCTGCTTATGCCGCCAGAGTTCAGTCTTGTTGTTCGGGACATTGAGATAATAAACGTAGTATTCCATCTCACTCTGCGCGCGGAAGACAACACCCGCCCAGTTCCCTTCATCGAGTCGGACTTTCGCCTCAACGGTGTAATCTTCCCACTCAGCCTCACCGACGAGCGAGTGCTCGGCTCTTCCGCCTTTAGCGAGCTTATAAGTACCATCTTCAACGCTCCAAGCACCGTTCGCGACTTTCCAGTCGTCCGCTTCTGAATCAAACGACCAAGTCTGTTCACCAGCATAAGCGAAAGATGCTACGAGGACGAGAAAACAACACATCACAACAGTTGAAAACAGATATTTCATACTATCACTTCCTTTTATAAAGAGTTAGAGTTGCCTCAAAAGCCTTCAACGCGGTTTTCACGTAGAAAACTTCTGAGGCTAAACCTTACTCAAAATTAGTAAACCCTTTTGAGTCGCGCCCATGTCGTTGCCAGTTTGTTATTAGGTTCAACGGCAAGGGTATCCTCAATATTGTCCCCCATAACCGTAAAATCATCAAAACTCGCCTCGGTTTCCCATGCCCAGACACCGACTTGACCGGTTTTATACGCATCATCTTTATGTTGACCTTGAAGTTTACCGTTGAGGTGGATCTCAAACTCACTACCGTCAACGACGACCTTCATATCAATCCATTTACCGTTCTCTATCTTGACCTTTTCGACAGCTGGAATTTGCGCGATGTTGTCGCGGGAAGCCCAGCCACCCTCTTTGTGTCGCCAGAGTTCGGTCTTGTTATTCGGGACGTTGAGATAGTAGACATAGTACTCCATCTCACTTTCCGCACGAAAAACAATACCCGCCCAATGGTGAGTGTCCAATCGAACTTTCGCCTCAATGGTGTAATTATCCCAATCCTCTTCACCGACGAGCGAGTGTTCAGCCTGTCCACCCTTGTCTACATGGTAGACTCCTTTTGCGATTTCCCACTCTCCATTCGCAACTTTCCAATCATCATGCTTTTCCTCAAAGTCCCACAATTGGGTCCCTGCGTACGTCGGCAGCGAAAGTGCCACACCGAAAAGCACAACGAGACTCAATGCCGCTAACTTCGGCACTGTAATAAACATTCTCATAGTTATCCTCCATTTTTGTCAATCTAATAGGACTTACGCATTCCCTCTCAAAGTCCCCCTGATAAGGGGCGGGGAATGCCCATAAGGCATTCATACCGTTGATTCTTTAGGGGGTTATAGTAGGTTCCGTAATTATCTATACACTCGTATCGTTGTGTAAACTCTGAAGTTGTGTGTCCCAATGACACAGGCTAACAGCCTATGCTACAAATGTAAACTTATTTTCGGATTTCACTATAATTACTGCTTTTTGCGTAAGTTCTACCTAATTTAGACATTCGTCAATCCATTTCTCGCCATTATAACAATCTACCTGTAGAAACACTTTGAAAACGCCCAAGCGCGCCCACAAGCACAAAATATCAAAGCGGCCTCAAAAGCTTTCAACGCGGTGCTCACGCAGAAAACTTCTGAGGTAAAACCGGAAAAAATTAGTAAACCCGTTTGAGACGACCCCATGTGGTTGCTAATTTGCGATGCGGGTCAACAGCAAGGGTATCCTTGATATTATCACCGCTAACAGTGAAATCATCAAAACTCGCCTCAGTTTCCCATGCCCACACCCCGACTTGACCGGTTTTGTAGACATCATCTTTATTCTCAGCCTGAAGTTTACCGTTGACATACACTGCAAATTCATTGCCTTCAACGACGACCTTCATATCAATCCATTTGCCGTTTTCTATCTTGTCACCTTTAACAGGAGGGGTTTTCACGATATTGTCACGGGCAGTCCAGTCCCCTTTTTTGTGTCGCCAGAGCTCTACTATGTTATTGGGCACATTGAGGTAATAGACGTAGTACTCCATCTCGCTTTGCGCTCGAAAAACGATCCCTGCCCAATTGTGCTCATCCAATCGAACTTTCGCTTCAATGGTGTAGTCGTCCCAGTCCTCTTCACCGACGAGCGAGTGTTCCGCGCGCCCACCTCTCTCAACATTGTAGACACCACCTTTGACTTCCCATTTTCCATTGGCAACTTTCCAGTCATCGGTTTTCTTTTCAAAGTCCCATAACTGGGTGCCTGCATAGGTTGGTAGCGAAAGCGTGATACTGAAAAACACAACGAGACCCAACGCCGCTAACTTCGGCACTGTGATAACTGTTCTCATAGCCTCTCCTCCATTTTTATCAATAGAACATAGACATTCGCCAATTCATTCCTCACCATCATAACAACAGTGGGAATTCTGTAAATAGAATACCTTATAAACAATAAAAAAGTCAACCAAGAATAAAAAAATCAACAGGAACTTTAGGAAACAGAGGTATTCAATTTTAAGAAATTATTGGATTTCACGTTCTTTTTTATTTCTTGTGAACCGTAAAAATAAAGAGACACTTTCATCCTCCGGTAGGGTATTTCTGCACACTTTTCAAGCCAAATTAACAATTTTTATTAAAATTATTTGCTTTTTTTTTGAAAATATTCTATAATATAAGTTACATAAAGCCTTTATAGGTTAATAATCTAAACTAAAACATAAATTGACTTATTGTAACTCAAAATGTTACACAATCAATTTTTCAAACCCAAAACCGGACGTCCGAGGAAAAAAATGCAAAGCAGATACCTCAATACTAACATTACAAAATCAACTTTCCCCGCGCCTCACATTGCGGATGTGCGCAGTGAGAATGCGCGCTGCCGCTCAAGATATTCGTTGCTTCTGTGTATTATTAACTCTGCGTTAACTGTGCCATCTGCATGGTTAACACGCCCCCCCCCCCACTTAACAATTAATAAGTATTAATTTCACGAGATAGTATAGCCTTCACGGTCATTCTCTCTTTGTCGTGCCTATGCGCGTTTCGGCTTGCACGGAACGGGTCGTCGCGGGCTATTTTTATTCCATTCGGCTTTTCTGAATGCGTCTTATTCCTACCACTTTCTATTGAATACCAGTAAAGGAGCTTAGAAATTGCTATTTAAAAACAAAAAATGTATCGTCCCAATTTTCCTGACCACTTTTATAGTTTTTCTCACACATACATTAGGTTATGCGGATATAACCCCTGTCCAGGATCGCACACCACAGATCCGGGATGCCATCGTTGCTGCAGTACCAGGTGTTAACAGTGCCAACGATGTCACCGCAGCACACCTTGCAGCGATTGCAACCTTGGAGGCTTCCAAGAAATCAATCAGTGCTTTGAAAGCTGGAGATTTCGATGGCCTCACCGCGCTGACAACGCTCGATCTGTCTCACAATACCATCACTGATATATCTGTGCTTGGGAGCTTGACTACGCTGACAGCCCTCGAGATGTCTCACAATACCATCAGCGATATATCTGTGCTTAAGAACTTGACGAAACTGAAATGGCTCTATCTCCGTCACAATGCCATCAGTGATATATCTGTGCTTAAGAACTTGACGAAACTGAAAATACTCTGGTTGAGTGGCAATTCGATCAGCGATATATCTTCGCTTGAGAAGTTGACTGCGCTCAGAAAGCTCACGCTGGGTGGCAATTCGATCGAAGATATATCTGCGCTTGAGGATTTGACACCGCTGAATTTACTCTGGCTGAATGGCAATGCGATTAGGGATGTATCTCCGCTTGAAGATTTGACCTCGCTGACGAGTTTAACGCTCAGTGGGAATCCGATTGCAGATTACGCGCCCCTCCGTAGACTCAAAGCCGCCAATCCGGATATGTCCATTGATGTTGATATTGATGATAATAATAATAACGCCCCTGTATTCACCGCTGGCACCAGCACGACGCGGTCTATTGCTGAAAATACCGCTTCTGGTGTTAATATCGGTAGTCCGATTGCTGCGACGGATGCAGATACTGGCGACACGTTAACCTATACACTGGGTGGCACGGATGCGGCATCATTTCGCATTGTTTCCACCTCCGGGCAGCTGCGGACAAGTGCTGCGCTGGATTATGAAACGAAGTCCTCGTATTCTGTATCGGTTTCTGTCTCTGATGGGAATGGCGGCAGTGATAGTATCGCCGTCACGATCAACGTTACAGATGTCAATGAGAACCGCGCACCCGCGTTCAGTGAAGGGAATAGCGCGACACGATCTGTTGCGGAGAATACGGCTTCAGGTACAAACATCGGCAGTGCTGTTACTGCGACGGATGCGGATACTGGCAACACACTCACCTATACACTGGGTGGCACGGATGCAAGCTCGTTCAGTATTGTCAGCACATCGGGACAACTCCAAACGAACGCTGCCCTAAACTATGAAAGCAAGGCGTCTTACTCTGTGTCGGTGTCTGTCTCTGATAACAACGGCGGCAGCGATAGCATCGCCGTCACAATCAATGTGACGAATGTCAACGAGGCACCAAGTTTCGCAAATAGCACCGCGACGCGCTCCATAGCAGAGAACACCGCAGCCAACACAAATATCGGAGCTGCTCTCACTGCGACCGATGTGGATGGCGACACCTTAGCGTATACTTTAGGTGGCACGGATGCAAGTTCGTTTAGCATCGTCAGCACATCGGGACAACTCCAAACCAGTGCTGCTTTGGACCGTGAAACAAAAGCCTCCTATTCTGTGACAGTCACTGCTACTGATGGTGGTAATCTGTCGGATACAACCACCGTCACAATCAATGTGACGAACGTCAACGAGGCACCCACTTTCGCAAGTAGTACCACGACGCGCTCTATCGCAGAAAACACGGCTTCAGGGCAAAACATCGGTACTGCCGTCGCCGCAACGGATGTTGACCATACTTCACTCACCTATACACTCGGTGGCGACGATGCCGCAGCCTTTAGTATCGTCAGCACTACAGGGCAACTCCAAACAAGCGCAGCTCTCGACCGCGAGACAAAAGCCTCCTATTCCGTGACGGTCACTGCCTCCGATGGGAGTCTGTCGGATACGACCACCGTCACGATCAATGTGACGAATGTCAACGAGGCACCGAGTTTCGCAAGCAGCACCGCAACACGGTCCATCGCAGAAAACACGGCATCAGGACAAAACATCGGCAGTGCTGTATCTGCGACCGATGTAGATGCGAATACCACGCTCGCCTATACCCTCGGTGGCACAGATGCGAGTTCGTTTAGCATCGTCAGCACGTCCGGGCAACTTCAAACCAGTGTCGCCCTGGACCGTGAAACAAAAGCCTCCTATTCCGTGACGGTCACTGCCTCTGATGGCAGCCTATCGGATACGACCACCGTCACGATTAGCGTCACAGATGTCAACGACGCGCCTGTGTTCACAGATGGCGATAGCACCACGCGGTCTATCGCAGAGAACTCGGTTGCGAACACAAACATCGGCACGCCGATCGCCGCAACCGATCAGGATAAGAAGCCGGACCCGGTGAACCCAGGGCAACTCATCGCTAAGGATACGCTCACCTATTCGATCCCTACAACGGGGGATGCCGCAGCCTTCAGCATTGACAGCAATACAGGGCAACTGAAAACAAAGAATGCCCTGAACTATGAAGATAAAAACGCCTATACGGTCGTTGTGACGGCTTCCGACGGAAACTTGACCGATACGATCAGTGTCACGATCAGTGTCACAAACGTCAATGAGGCACCGGCGTTCGCTACCGGAACAACTATCAGTGATATTTCTGCCACCAACGGAACGGCAATCACATCCGTGACCTTGCCAGAAGCAACGGATCCTGACGCGAACACTACCCTCACATACACGCTGACACCGGCCCTGCCTGCCGGGTTGACATTCACGCCTTCAACGCGTATCCTCTCAGGAACGCCTACGGCTGTGTCGGCTTCAGCGACTTATACCTATACGGCGAGTGATAGCACCCTGTCAGACACATTGACGTTCTCAATTCAAGTGAGTGCTGCAAACAGCGCGCCGACCTTCACGGATGGCACCAGCACCACACGCTCTATTGCGGAGAACTCCGATTCAGGCACAGACATCGGGAGCGCGATTGCTGCGACGGATGCGAATAACGACACGCTCACCTATACACTCGGTGGCACAGATGCCGCATCTTTCAGTATCGTCAGCACTACAGGGCAACTGCAAACCGACGCTGCCCTAAATTACGAAAGCAAGTCGTCTTATTCTGTGTCAGTGTCTGTTTCTGATAACAACGGTGGCAGCGATAGCATCGCCGTTACAATTAATGTGACGAACGTCAACGAAGCACCGAGTTTCGCAAGCAGCACCGCGACGCGTTCGATAGCAGAAAACACGACATCGGGACAAAACATCGGCAGTGCTGTTACGGCGACCGATGTCGATGCGAATACCACACTCACCTATACACTCGGTGGCACGGATGCCGCATCGTTTAGCATCGTCAGCACATCGGGACAACTCCAAACCAGCGCGGCGTTAGACTATGAAACAAAGAACTCCTATTCCGTGACGGTCACCGCCGCCGATGGCACTGGTGAGGGGAGCCTCAGCACCAGCATTCCCGTCACGATCACTCTGACAGATGCCAACGACGCACCTGTGTTCACAGATGGTGACACCACCACGCGTTCTATCGCAGAGAACACGGTTGCGAACACAAACATCGGCACAGTGGTCACCGCAACCGATCAGGATAAGAAGCCGGACCCGGTGAACCCAGGGCAGTTCATCGCTAAGGATACGCTCACCTATTCGATTCCTGCAACAGGGGATGCCGCAGCCTTCAGCATTGACAGCAACACAGGGCAACTGAAAACAAAGGATGCCCTGAACTATGAAAACGACACCTCCTATACGGTCGTTGTGACGGCTTCCGATGGAAACTTGACCGATACCATCACTGTCACAATCAGTGTCACAGATGTCAATGAGGCACCCACTTTCGCTACTGGAACAACCATCAGTAGTATTTCTGCCACTAACGGAACGGCAATCACATCCGTGACCTTGCCAGAAGCGACGGATCCTGATGCGAACACCACCCTCACATACACCGTGACACCCGCACTCCCTGCCGGGTTGACATTTACAGCTTCAACGCGCATCCTCGCTGGAACACCTACGGCTGTGTCGGCTTCAACGACCTACACCTATACGGCAAGTGATAGCAACCTTTCAGCAACATTGACGTTCACAATTCAAGTGAGCGCACCTGCTAACAACGCACCGACGTTTACCGATGGTGCTACCACTACGCGCTCGGTTGCAGAGAACACGGCTTCAGGGCAAAACATCGGCACTGCCGTCGCCGCAACAGATGCGGATAACGACACGCTCACCTATACCCTCGGTGGCGACGATGCGTCTTCGTTTAGTATCGTCAGCAATACAGGGCAACTCCAAACAAGTGCTGCCCTGGACCGTGAAACAAAAGCCTCCTACTCGGTGACGATTACGGCTGACGATGGAAATACGACAAATAACACGGATAGCATCGATGTCACGATCAACGTCACAAACGTCAATGAGGCACCCACTTTCGCAACTACCACCGCGACGCGCTCGGTCGCGGAGAACACGGCAACGAATCAAAACATCGGCGCGGCTTTAACCGCAACGGATGTCGATAGTGGCACCACGCTCACCTATTCGATCCCGACAACAGGCGATGCCGCAGCCTTCAGCATTGACAGCAATACAGGGCAACTGAAAACGAAGGATGCCCTGAACTATGAAAACGACAACTCTTATACGGTCGTTGTGACGGCTTCCGATGGAAACTTGTCCGATACCATCACCGTCACGATCAGTGTCACAAACGTCAATGAAGCACCGAGTTTCAGCTCTTCGGATAGGGTCACGCTCTCCGTCGCAGAGAACACGGCAGCCAACACTAACATCGGTGATGCCTTCCAAGCAACAGACCCCGATAGTGGGGATACGGTGACCTATTCGCTCCAGCGAGCCGATAAGACCTCGTTCCGTATTGACGCAAATACGGGGCAGCTGAAAACCCACGCAGCACTTGACTATGAAACGAAGACTTCATACATCAATCTCGCCGTGCGAGCGACAGATAGCGGGGGTCTCGTCAGTAGCGTCCTCGTCACCGTCAACGTTACAAATGTCAATGATAATTCCCCCGTGTTCACAGAGGGTGCCAGCACCACGCGCTCTATCGCAGAGAACACCGCTTTCGGCACAAACATCGGAACTCCGGTTGCTGCGACGGATGCGGATAATGATACCCTCAGTTATACCCTCGGTGGCACGAATGCAGCCTCGTTTTACATTGTTGGCACATCCGGGCAGCTGAGAACAGGCTCTGCCACCTTGGATTATGAAACGAAATCGTCCTATTCGGTCACGATCAACGTTTCTGATGGCAACGGTGGGAGTGATAGTATCGCCGTCACCATCAACGTTACAGATGTTGATGAATCACCTGCAAACAGCGCGCCGGTCTTCACAGATGGCACCAGCACCACACGCACTGTTGCGGAGAACACCGCTTTAGGCACCTACGTCGGAAGTGCGGTTGCTGCGACCGTTGCGAATAACGCCACGTTAACCTATACGCTGGGTGGCGCGGATGCGGCCTCGTTTATCATCGACAGTAGTTCCGGGCAGCTCCGCACAAATGCTGCCATAGATTATGAAGTCAAGAATTCCTACACCGTCACGGTTGACGTTTCTGGTAGCAATGGCGGGAGTGACAGTATTACCGTCACCATCAATGTTACAGATGTAGCCGAATCCCCGATAGCACCGCCGCTCAGTGAACGCACGGCACAGGTGCGCACTGCGATTGTTGCTGCAGCACCAGGCGTTAGCAATGCGAATGATGTGACTGTAGCACACCTCGCAGCGATTGCACTCCTGGATTTGTCAAATAAGTCAATCAGTGCTCTGCAGACCGGCGATTTCAATGGACTCACTGGAATGGGATCTCTCTATCTGGCTGAAAATTCCATTAGTGATATATCAGCCCTGAGTGGATTGACCCAGCTGACACATCTCTATCTGGCTGGAAATTCCATTAGTGATATATCAGCCCTGAGTGGATTGACCTCGATGGTCAATCTCGATCTGAATAACAATTCGATCAGTAATATATCTGCGCTAAGTGGCATGACCTCGATGCTCTCTCTCGCTCTGAATAACAATTCGATCAGTGATATATCTGCGCTGAGTGGCATGACCTTGATGGCCTCTCTCGCTCTGAATAACAATTCGATTAGTGATATATCAGCCCTGAGTGGCATGACCTCGCTATTGGCCGTAGGGGTCGCAGGGAATCCGATTTCGGATTACGCGCCCCTCCGTACCCTCAAGGCAGCAAATCCGATTTTAAGAATTGATATTAGTCTTAATAACAACCCACCGGTATTCACAGAAGGCACCAGCACCACACGGTCTGTCGCAGAGCGCACCGCTTCAGGCACAAACATCGGGAATCCGGTGGCTGCGACGGATGCGGATAACCATACGCTCAGATATAGTTTGGGTGGCACGGATGCGGATTCGTTTAGCATTGTCAGCACATCAGGACAGTTGCAGACGAGTGGCGTGTTGGATTATGAAACGAACCCCTCTCATACTGTGACAGTATTCGTTAATGATGGGAATAGCGGCGGTGATAGCATCACTGTCACCATCAACGTTACAGATGTAGTTGATCATGACCCCGTGTTCACAGATGGTACCAGCACGACGCGGTCTGTTGCGGAGAACACCGCTTCCGGCACCAACATCGGGAATCCGGTTGCTGCGACGGATGCGGATAATGATACCCTCACGTATACCCTCGGTGGCACGGATGCAGCCTCATTTAGCATCGTTTCCACCTCCGGGCAGCTGCAAACCAATGCAGCTTTGGATTATGAAACGACATCGTCCTATTCGGTCACGGTCAACGTTAATGATGGTTATGGCGGAAGTGGTAGCATCAGTGTCACCATCAACGTTACAGATGTAGTTGAGCATGACCCCGTGTTCACAGATGGCGACACCACAACGCGGTCTGTTGCGGAGAACGCCGGTAGAGGCACCAACGTCGGAAGTCCGGTGGCTGCGACAGATGCGAATACCGGCGACACCCTCACCTATACACTCGGTGGCACGGATGCCGGTTCGTTCAGCATTGTCAGCACATCTGGGCAGCTCCGCACAAATGCTACTCTGGATTATGAAACCAAGAGTTCCTACACCGTGACGGTCGAGGTTTCTGACGGCACTGGCGGGAGTGACAGTATCACCGTCACCATCAATGTTACAGATGTCGAGGAATCCACGATAACACCTGTAAAAGATCGCACGACGCAGGTGCGCACTGCGATTGTGGCTGCGGTGCCAGGCGTTGACAATGCTGACGATGTAACCGAAGCACACCTCGCAGCGATTACAGAATTGAATCTGCAATCAAAGTCAATCACTGCGTTGAAGGCTGGCGATTTCAGTGGACTCACCGGACTCGAAACGCTCTATCTGAATCACGCTTCGGCCAATGCTAACGAAAAAAATTCGATCAGTGATATATCACCCCTTGCAGGCTTGACTACCCTGACAAGGCTCCAGCTGAGTGACAATTTGATCAGTGATATATCAGCGTTGAGTGGCATGACCTCGATGCGCAATCTCTATCTGGATAACAATTCGATCAGTGATATATCAGCGTTGAGTGGCATGACTTCAATGACCATTCTCAGTATGAAGAACAATAACGTTACGGATGTATCTCCCCTGAGTGGCATGACCTCAATGTTCATCTTATCTGTCGCAGGGAATCCGATTTCAGATTACGCGACCCTCCATACACTCCAGTCACATTCGCTTTTCAGACTTGATATTAGTCTTAATAATAACCCACCCACGTTCACCGATGGTGCCACCACCACGCGCTCGGTCGCGGAGAACACGGCTGCGGGACAAAACATCGGGGCTGCGGTTGCTGCGACGGATGCGAATAACCATACGCTCTCCTATACCCTCGGTGGCACGGATGCGGATGCGTTTAGCATCGTTTCGACCTCCGGGCAGCTCCAAACCAAGGCAGCACTCGACTACGAAACGAAGAGCAGCTATACCGTAACAGTGACTGCTTATGACGGCAATAACGGTGGGGACAGAATTACTGTCACCATCAATGTCACGGATGCCGTTGGTGCTGCACCGGTTGTGCTAACACCGCCAGCACCCGTGCTGCCGAAGACAACAGAGTTGCTATCAAACTACCCAAACCCGTTCAACCCGGAGACATGGATACCCTATCAGCTCGCCAAACCGGCAGATGTGACGATCACGATCTACGACATCCAGGGACGTGTCGTGCGGACGTTGCGATTGGGGCACCAGCCTGCAGGTTTCTACCAGAATCGGAGCAAGGCAGCCCATTGGAATGGACGTAACTATCTCGGTGAAAAGGTCGCCACAGGCGTATATTTCTATACCCTCAAAGCCGGCGATTACATAGCAACCCGCAAGCTATTGATACGGAAATAGGTTAATAGTTGTCAGTTACCAGTTACCAGTTACCAGTTAAGAGGGAAATTTATCAGTCACATTTCCCTCTTAACCGGAGACTGAAAGCTCGGTAGGTTCGGTTTTTGCGGCGTACACGCCCAGATGCGAAGTGCATCGCGGTGTACTCACCCAAATTTTGCCCATACGCGGCAAAATTTGTCTTAGCTTTACATTTGCGACGTGCATTCCTAACCGAACCGGATACTACAGACCCAGGTCCGGTAGGTTCGGTTTCCTAACCGAACCGGATACTACGCGGAAACCCTGAAGCCTTCAAAAACCGCTTTAGTCCCGTCTTGGTCCCCAGGTCCGGTAGGTTCGGTTTTGCGGTGTACTCACCCAAATGCGACGTGCATTCCTAACCGAACCGGATACTACGCGGAAACCTTGAAGCCTTCAAAAACCTCTTCAGTCGCGTAGCGACGGCATGTTTATAGCAGCGGTTTCGAGCAAAAACCCAACCCCCGTAGGGGCGGCATGTTTATATTGGTGTTACAAAATACCACGAAACAATCCCTAAATTGACACCTATGGTTCGGTGTGAAACTACACCATAAGTGTCAATTTAGGGATTTTCGATAACATTTTCCGCGCAGATTCGTGTAGATGCGGCCCCTACGGGGCTTAGATTTGTGAAGCAACGTTTTTCTACAGAGATACCATCCCTACGGGATTCAAGAAGTTTTGAAATCTTCAAGGTTTCTGTGTAAAACCCGGTTCGGTTGGGAAACCGAACCTACCGGGAATGGGTCTGAGGCGGTTATTTTTCTTAAATTGACCCCTATGGTTCGGTGTGAAACTGCACCTTATGGTATATCGACCCCTGAAAACAAGGATGTGTGCTCCGGGGCGTGTCCCTGTTTTGTTTCCGCAGGAGTAATTTTTCTTTGACAAGGCGGGTAAAGTGTGTTAGACTCTATGAGCCTCCTTGACGCTTTAGCCGGGCTCAGGGACTTGCACACAGAGGATATAGAGGCGTATACGCGCGCCATCTTGTATCTCTTTCTCCTCATCCTGCACCGCAGAGAAGCAGGCGAACATCAAGACTTACTTCGTATCCTCACGCAAGAGCATACACAGAATCAGGAGATCGTAGATATGGCAGATTCTATAATTGAACTCAGCGAACAACGCGGCGAACAACGCGGCATTGAGCAAGGCATTGAGCGCGGGGCACGTGAGATGTCAGTTCATAATATCTTTACTGTGCTAAGCGAACGCTTTTCACAAGCGGAGGTGGAACCGGTTCGCGATGCCCTTGAAACGGTTTCAGACCTCACAATGCTAACCGAGTTGTTCCGTGTAGCCCTTCGTATATCCAGTGTTGAAGCGTTCTTACAAACGATAGACGCATTGGATGTGTGACATATTAGCGTTTCATATCTCAGTTAACGGTTTGCCTCAGAGTGAGAGTTATCAGTAAAAGAGGTCTCTTGTGGCAACGACAATAAACTGGACTGCCACAAGAAGTTAACTTATAACTTATAACACCCCCCAAAATACCGGGAACTTCAAAGCCAAAACTTTGGAGTTCTCGCTTATCCCAATAATCCCTAAAATCCCATAAATCACAGTTCAGACGCTTAGTGCTTCAATTGTCCGTTTTTTGTGCTGTCCTTTTCACAGGTGCTAATACTTAATATATATCATCTTAAAATATGAATACAATTTTAAAAAACACCTAAATTTTCGCAGCCTATCGCAGCCTGTCGCAGCATTTCACAAGAAGTTAAAACCATCAACACAGAACACCACAGGTGTCACTAAATAGTCCTGTTCAGGAAGCAGAGTTATTCAATTGTCCCATAATTTCGATTTGTTGCGTAAAGCACTCCCCTGTAGGAGCGAGTGTTTTTGCAGGGGTGTTTCTTGTCGCTCGCGATCCGTCCGCGAAAATGTCTGAAAAAACCGAAAACTGAATGGCTCTGTTCAGGAAGTAATAACACTTGCATTTGAAGCCGCTATAATATATTATAGATAGTATTGAAACATACCCGTTCAGTATCTATCAAAAAACCGTGATATAGAAAGGAAATTATTGTGCGTATAAACATTTTGGTTACGATTTTTATCGCCTGTTTCGCTGTGATAGAGACAACCCCCGCAGCCCTGAAAGTCGGTCTTATCTACGATGTTACGGGACGCGGGGATCTCTCATTCTGCGATGCCGCCTACGCCGGTGCGAAAAAAGCGGAAGACGAGTGGGGATTTAAACTAACAGAGGTCACCCCAAGCCAAAGTACGGATACCGAATTAACACTCCGTAGATTGGCGAAGCTCAAATATGATCTAATCATCGGTGTCGGGTTTCTTTTTCAAGAACCGATGAAACGCGTCGCCAGCGAATTCCCAGAGGTCAAATTCGCACTGATTGATGCCGTGATAGAACACCCGAATGTCGCGTCGCTCACCTACCGTGCACACGAAGGGACCTATCTTGCCGGTGTTATCGCAGCGTTGAAAACAGAAACAAAGCAGATCGGCTTCATCGGCGGGATGAAGGTACCGCTGGTCGAAGCGTTTGAAATCGGTTTCGGTGCCGGCATTAAAGCGACAAATCCTGACATTGAATTCGTGGCGGATTACGTCGGTGTTACCCCACAAGCTTTCAATGACCCCGCAAAAGCCAAAGAACTTGCGCTCGCGCAATATAATAGGGGGATAGATGTCATCCTCGCCGCCGCTGGCGCCAGCGGTTTGGGTGTCCTTGAAGCAGCGAAAACGAGAAAAAAATCAATTATCTGGGTAGATTCTAACGGCAACAATCTCGCCCCGGGCCTAGTACTCACGAGTGTTATCAAAGGTGTCGAAATATCGGTCTATGAAACCATAAAGAGCGTCCAAGAAGGAAACTTCGCCGGCGGCCTCAAAGATTACGGACTCAAAGAGGGAGGTGTTGAATATATCGTTGACGATGCGAACCGCGAACTTCTCTCAGACGAGATTTTGAAACAGGTTGAGACGTTCAAAGCGAAAATTATATCAGGCGACATCGTTGTCCCGCATGAACGGTAGTAGAGATGACACACGCACCTATCATTGAGATGCACGGCATCAGTAAACAATTTGGAGAAGTACAAGCAAACGACTCGGTGGATTTTACGCTCCAACGCGGTGAGATTCACGCCATTGTCGGTGAAAACGGTGCGGGTAAATCTACATTGATGAAGATACTCTACGGACTGTATCAACCCGATGTAGGCGAGATATGCGTCAATGGAAACCGTGTCGATATACCTTCTCCACGGCGTGCAATGCGTCTCGGTCTAGGGATGGTGCAGCAACATTTCACGCTCATCCCCGTCTTCACGGCACTTCAGAACATCGTCCTTGCCAAAGAACCCCGAAAATTCGGCACACTCCTCGATTATCAACAAGCAGAAAAACGGATTGCCCAACTCGCCACCCAACTCGGATTTGATGTGCCGTTGAACACACCCGTTGAATCTCTACCGATTGGTACCCAGCAACATACCGAAATTTTGAAAGTCCTCTATCACGGTGCAGACATCCTCATCATGGATGAACCGACAGCCGTGCTTGCCCCGCAAGAAGTCGAAGGGCTTTTCAATTGCATGCGCAGCCTCAAAGACGAAGGCAAGAGTCTCATTATCATCACACACAAACTCGATGAAGTCATGGCAATCGCCGATACCGTCACAGTCATGTGGCGCGGGCAAGCCGTCAACAGTTGCCCTATCACCGACACCGACCCAGCGACGTTGGCAGAAATGATACTCGGTGAACCTGTCATTCCAACTTCTGTGCCGAGAGAACAGACAGCGCAAACAACACCGATGCTCCGCCTGGAAAGTGTCACGCTTACCAGAAGTTCAGACGCAGCAAGAAAGCGTAAATGGAAAAATATGCTGTCGAATAGCAATCCGGACAAACGGCACCTTAACGAAATTAACCTTGAAGTGTTCCCCGGTGAAATCGTCGGGGTCGCAGGTGTAGAAGGGAACGGACAAACAGAACTCGTCGAAGTGCTGACAGGTTTACGGCAGATCGATAGCGGAAAACTCACGTTAAACGGCGAGCGGGTCGCGCACATACCTGCTGACAGACACCGGCACGGCATTAGTTTGGGGGATCGAATTGATGATAACTTTATCATCGGTCATCATAAAAAAAGACGGTATTGCCGTAGCGGGATGCTTCAGCGTAAATCCATCCAACGGTCCGCTCTGAACGCCCTTGATAAATACCAGATTCGTGTAGGGAACATCACGCATCCGATTAGAACACTCTCCGGTGGAAATCAACAAAAAGTCGTTGTCGCACGCGAGTTAGAAGCAAACCCTGAAGTTATTATTGCCGCGCATCCGACGCGCGGCTTAGACATTCACGCGGCGGAATTCGTCCATACGCGACTTATTTACGCACGCAATCGCGGCAAAGCAGTATTACTTGTGTCCTCTGAATTGGATGAACTCCTCTATCTCAGCGACAGGATCGCCGTCATGTACGACGGCAAGATTGTCGGGATTGTAAAACCTACCGAGACCAATAAACAAGAATTAGGTGCCTTGATGCTCGGATTAAATTAAGCGAGGTTGGATACAGTAGGGGCAGGTCTTGTGCCTGTCCACTTAGGAGAAAAAATGATAATTGATTCACATACACACGCATGGCCCCGGTGGCCCTATCAACCGCCTGTTCCTGATGACGAAAGCCGCGGTAAAATTGAACAACTCCTCCACGAAATGGATCTGCATAACGTGGACAAGGCAGTACTCGTCTGTGCACGCATTGATAGGAACCCTGACAATAACGATTACATCGCAGCGTGCGTTAAACGTTACCCAGAACGGTTGATCCAATTCGCCGATGTGGACTGCTCATGGACAGATACGTATCATACCGATGGTGCAGCCGATCGGTTGAAAACCGCAGCAGAAACATATAACCTCAAAGGCTACACGCACTACCTCAGAGGCGATGACAACGGAGATTGGTTTTTCTCCGAAGAGGGCGAACGCTTCTTTCACACAACATCCGAAATGGGATTGATCGCCAGCATCGCCATGGGAAGCCACCAGCATGAGGCACTCCGTAAAATCGCTGCCGAGTTTCCCAGTATCCCATTCCTGTGCCATCACATGGGCGGTGCGCGGGCAGGTGAAGAACACCCATATCCGCAACTCAAGCAGGTACTCGCCTCAGCAAACGTCCCGAATATTCACATCAAGATGTCAGGCTTCGCTTATGTCTCGCAGGTCTCCTGGGATTATCCGCATTCGGATACGCATTGGATCGTGCGCGCCCTCTACGAACATTTCGGTCCGGGTCGCCTCTGTTGGGGATCCGACTATCCGGTCGTTCGCAACTTTATGACATACCAGCACGCACTTGAGGCGTTTCGGACGCACTGCACTTTTATTCCAGAGAACGACAAGGCAGAGATTTTAGGTGGAACCCTCCAACGTCTATTAGCAGACGCTGGAAGATAACTAACGTGAATTTAAATAAAAAATTGAAAACAATCACATTACCGTTGGGATATTTGGTATTAATTGCCACCTTTTTAATACTCTATCCGTTCGACAAGGTCCACGCTTTCGGAGATCAGGAGCGTGACTTCATCTACGAAGAACGCAAAGACACGCTTGTTCAGTTGGTCAGGAAAAACTACCGTGGGAGGCGTAAAGGCTTTATTTTTGGGCTTAGTGTCGGTGTCGGTAGAACCAGCTTTACGAAACCGCTCGCGGAATACTATTGGAGACAGACATCCGACAGCGAATGGTTAACCGAGCGTCAAACAAGGGCTGCCTTGGTAACAGAGTTGAAACTTGGCCACGGGTTCAACGATCAGTTCCTACTCTACTACACAAGCCGCATTTCATGGCTCCCACTCCAGCATTTCACTAAGGACACCACAATTGCCAACGGTGCAGCAGGGATGGGGTTCATGTACTTTCCATTCCGAAAGCGAGGTCTTTACCTCGTCGGTAACATTGGACTCGCAACACTCGTAACGTGGCAGCCCCCGCTTACATTGGAAAATGCCAGACAGACCGGGGTCTCTGTCTCAGGCGGTATCGGTTATGAGATCCTTTCTCACTGGAGCATTGACTTCACAGTGAACGCCGGTAGTGCCAGAATGACGAGGGTTGATGACCCCAGTGAAATCGCATTCAGAGATGAGATTCTCACGTATTCCCTAAATCTCAATATGCTCGCCTATTAGCACGTTTCTGGAGGTGAAATTATGTGCCTGAAAAGAAATTTTGGAACCGAAATAACTGTGCTATTGGTGATAACTCTATCGGCATGCCTTCTGAGTTGTGGTGATGTTGAGCTTGACATCGACCAAGAACAGACCGAGAAACCGCTCAAATTTATTGAATTCGTCCTTTTTCCGACAGCACCTTATGTCGATAAGTCCTACATAGAAAAAGTACCGGAAGAGGAAGTAGCGGTTAGATATATTGACTTTGAAGCGGACAAAAAAGCGATTCGGGAGGTTTACAGTGCTTTCATTGAAGCCTATGTTGAAGAAGACATGACAGCACTTATCAACACATTGGACATATCTACCGGAATTGAATGGGGAACAGACACGACAGGTATTATCTATGGATGGAACAATGTCAGAACTTATATTCAAACAAACTGGTCGATATCGGATTGCGAGAGCGATCCGAATTGGGAACTGACAGATTTCTACATCCGTCCTCAGAATGTTAGCGTGCCTTGGACAGAAGCGAGTGTAAAAGGACCGATGTTCTACTACGTCCCCGATGCCGTTCTTGTAGTTGATACTTGTTACACTGAGATCGGACGTTTTTATTTCACAAAGAAGTCAGGTGTGTGGCGTATTCATCAAATTAATGGCTCGAAATATTTTGCCGATGAGACCTACAGAGTGCGATAACAGCATCAGACGACAGAAACCAATTGCTGATAACCGAACGACGCTAATGTGATTGAGAAAAAAGTTGACATTTCACACGCGTCACGGTATAATAACATTAAACGGTGTAGTACACTGTTCGCGCCCGGTAACGCGAACCCGATTTGTAAACTATACCCCACTCAAGCAAAGCATAAGGAGGAACAATACATGAAAGGTATCTTTGTTTTCACGACACTCGCCCTGATACTCGTAGCGGGATTCGCCTTCGCAACCGAAACAGGAACTGTCCAAGGTGAATATATTGAAGCCCGATCCGCGAGTGTGTATGTTGGCGCGTGCCACTTCGGTGCCGAATATGTCGAAGGCGGGAAAGAAGCGACCCTCGTCTGGAATATCCATGAAGGGAACTGGAACGGCGTTTCACTGAACGATTTAACTGTCGTCGCCGTTATCAGTGCGAAAGATAACTTGGCGATTGATGCCAAAACCCGTAAGAGTGTGTTGTACATGGACGTAAACACCACACCCGAACAGCGCGCCGCGCTTAAGAATATGCTCACAACGAAACGCGCAGACGTTTTAGGTGAAGTCGTTGCGACGCAAATCGCGCCTATTGCGTTCACGAAGAAAGACACGAAGTACGATGTCAAGGTCGGTAAAGTCCTCACACTTTCCGCCAACCGCTATCCGTGTGCAAACTGCACACAACCGCATCAGATTTGGTACAAACCGTTGACTGCGATCCAGAACGCCATCGTCGGTAAGTCCGAAGTCTATCGCTATAAAGACAGTCACCTCCCGGTGACATGGCAGCAAAGTGGTGCTGAGAACAACGTCTTTGTCGGCGGCTTCTCGATGTAGCACATTGAATGTCTGTAGTTGCCTCTGGTAACTACAGACACCACTTACACGCCTCAGAGCCTCAATTTTATACATTATCTCCCCGATTTCATTTATCCCAAAGCACGCCACGTTATAATCAACAATACTTTAAAAATTTATCAGTAGGAGGGTTCGTGGACGCCAATACAACACCGGAAGAACGGAAGTTTAGACTCACACCTGAAGAACGAACCTCTTGGGACGAGAACGGATACTTCATCCGTTACGACGTTTTTACAAAAGCAGAAAACGACGTGATCCGTCAAATCGCTGATGACATCGCCCTCGGCAAACGAACCTTTCCAGACTATCATATCTTTGAAAACGCTTTAGTCAGAGACGGTAAAGTCGAAGCACAAGGCATCCACGCGATGCACAATATCCAATATGTCAATAACCCCCTGCTAAAGCATGGGGCTTGTGCGAAGCGCATACCAAGCGTTCACTCCACAAGGTAAACTATTTTCTACAGTAAAATATCGTATTGTCCTATGGTGGTCCGTAGAAAGTCGTTAGGATGCTCCCCAAGTCCTATGCTGTGCTGACAATATGATCTGGATGGGGCAATATACAACCCGTAAGGGAGCTTACAAACTATGTTTGTTCCAGTAACGCGTCCGTCTGGCGAAAAGTTGATGCCGACACATCCGAATAAGGCAGGTATGTTGATTAAGAAAGGATTAGCAACACCGTATTGGCGTAACGGCATTTTCTCTATAAGACTCAACTATGAACCGAAAAAGAAGCATAAACAAGAGATTGTTGTCGGTGTAGACCCTGGTAGTAAAAAAGAAGGTTTTACTGTCAAATCAGCGTCTCACACCTATCTCAACGTTCAGGCAGATGCTCACAACAAAGTCGGTAAAAAAGTTGAAAAGCGGCGAGAACTTCGCAGAAGTCGGCGTTCTCGTAAATGTCCGAACCGCAAACACAAGAAACACAACCTATCTCATAGAGACCGTATCCCCGCAGGCACACGCGCAAGATGGGATTGGAAACTCCGTATTCTTGACTGGTTGTCTAAACTCTATCCTGTAACGCATGTCTGTGTTGAAGATATAAAAGCCCGCACCATAGAACGTGCGAAGAAGTGGAATCAATCCTTTAGTCCGCTTGAAGTCGGTAAGCAGTGGTTCTATTCTGAAGTTGAAAAGCGTTGGAAACTCCTCACACTTCAAGGATGGGAAACCAAAGAGATACGTGATAGATTAGGTCTCAAGAAGTCGTCAAAGAAACTATCAGAGACTTTTGACGCACATTGTGTCGATAGTTGGTGTTTAGCGTATCATACGATCGGCGGAGAGAATATCCCTGATAACACGGATATATTCTGTATATCACCGATACCGATAAAACGCAGAGAACTGCACAGACAGCAAGAATCAAAAGGTCGGAAGCGTTCACGGCAAGGTGGAACGGTATTGGGCAAAGGATTGGTGAAAAATACATTGGTCAGACACATTCAATACGGACTTACTCGACTTGCTGGTGTGAATGCAAAAGGCTTGTTTTCCATATACAACTTAGAAGGCAACAAACGATTAACAACAGGCGCGAAGCGGTCTGATTTTAGGGTGCTAACACGCCTAAACTTTAACTATAGGAGTGGGCATTCCTCCCCCTGCTAAAGCAACGGGGCTTCCTGCCCGAAGATTAGGTGAGTTGTAATTGTCTAGAATTCCTTTTTAATAGCCAAGTCCTCCATAAAAGCACAGATAACCACAGTGAACGTTTCAGACGCTCTAACATCGCACATTATATCAAGGCAACAGCAGAATGGACGCGTCCTGAGGCTGTGAATAACAAACGACCCCCCATGTGGATTCGCGGTAAAACCTATCCCGGTATGGCAGATGAAGTGCAATGGGACGTTATACCCATTTTAGAATCCGAATAGAATTTATGAATAGGAGAATGCGTGGATACAAATACAACTCCCGAAGAACAGAAGTTTAGACTCACCCCTGAAGAAAAATTATCTTGGGAGGAGAACGGATACTTTATCCGGTACGACGTTTTCACGGAAGAAGAAAACGACATCTTACGACACATCGCTGATGATATTGCCGTGGGGAAACGATCTTTCCCGAAAACGAATATCAATCAAAACGCTTTAGTGACAGATGGAAAAGTTGAAGCATCGGGTATCCACGCGATGCACAAAATCCATCATGTGAGTTGTTACATCCCAGAATTCCTGGCACGTGTCCGTGATGCGCGTCTCACGGATCCGATCGTTGACCTACTGGGTCCGAACATATTGGGTCTCAACAATCTGTATATTTGGAAATCACCGCGAATTGGCTTAGGGTTCCCCTGGCATCAAGATAAATGGTATTTTAACCACCAGTATAAAACTAAAATAACAGTCGGAACATGGACTGCGATTGATCCAGCAGACCGAGAAAATGGGTGTCTATACGTTATTCCGGGTAGCCACAAATATGGGATTCTTGACCATGAGGACGTTGAAGGACCGCAACAGAGTGAGTTTAAGATCGCACGCGATGCCCGGGACGAAGATGGCGTTGCCGTTGAAGTACCACCTGGCGGCGTAGTTTGGTTCAATAACCAACTCCTTCATAAAAGCACGGATAACCACAGTCTACGTTTTCGACGGTGTAATGTTGCACATTATATCAGTGCAAAGGCAGAACGCGTACCAAATGTGAAGAATAGGCGGCCTGTCATGTGGGTGCGCGGCGATACATACTCCGAAAAGATGGAACCCGTCTATCAGGGCGTTTTATCCATCCCAGAATCCGATTGAGGCAGAAAGACAGTATCCACTCTTCCGTAGGAGCGATCTCCCGGTCGCGATCTTATCTTCCGTAGGAGCGATCTCCTGGTCGCGATCTTCCTTCCCACTTGACCCACAGATTCATCACCAAACGATTTCAGGAGGGTCGGACGCGCAACGAATTACGCGCCGACGCATCACTAAATTCGGATATTAATCATCATCACGTTCACTCAGCAACTCACCCCGCGCAAGACGTTCCGCGTTCTCGGTAGACCACAGAATGTTCTTCATCAACTTCTGTGCCGTGATGTAACGGGTCGCTGCCAACATGTGCATCCGCCGCTCTTCACTGTCCTCCGACAAATCGTAATGCCGAAACGCAACTTCCAGCACTTGGAACATGTGGAGTTCCGCGTCCTCGCGCAATAGGATGTGTGCAAGTGTCTGCTTCAACGCATCAATATCATGACCCTCTTCCAGATATTGATTCACCAGAATCTCTGCCTCATAGACCTTCTGGAAGTCCGCGAATTCTTGGAGTCGCGCCAACATTTTATCAACGGAATCGTAAGTTTCATCAGGGATGCGCTGACCCAGCTTAGGAATCCGAGCAGCAGGCATATTCAACCAGCGCAAATATGCGAGGAAAACCACACCGTGAAAAATGCCGCGCAGCAAACTCGGACTCGGTGCATACGCAAAAGCGTGATATAGCGCGTGCGCATACGAGTAGATGTTCGCTACATCGTGCCAATCGCCTTCGTTCTTCAGATGGAAACGGGCTGTGCGAATCGCTGAAGCATAGGTCATCGCTCGGCAGATGTCCCTCGGATCCACACCGGCGCGTAGTTTCTCTTCAACCACAGCGACAGTCGGCTCAAACTCGTCGCCGAGGAGCACCTGTGTAAACTCCGAAATATCCAGTTCGGCTTCATTGGCTTGATTCTCTTTCCAGATGCTATCAAGTCGTTCAAAGACCGGTTCCAACACCGGTACTGCATCCGCCCACCGCGAGGTCTCTTCATGCCGTGTCCGACTCACCAGATCAACGACAATCGGACGTAAAATTTCGTGTGCGCCGTCCCATTCGACGTAATCCAATGCCTCGAACATCTTGTTGGCGAAATCGAGGGCATGTCCATCGCCAGTGAAGTAGTAGTCGGTCGCTGCTGTGTAGACGAAATCTGCGAGCACCGATTTATCATAATCTCGGTCGTTCAGCGTCAATAAGATACGCTCCGCTGCACCTGAGTGCCGTTTATCTATAAAATAGCGGAACCACCGCTTGAGCGTTTCAAGATCGTGTTCCTCGCTTACTTGCGGGAACGGTGCGCGATACGGACGCGCACTTCCAGTCGTTCGACGGCTAATCTGGCTCAAGCCGTGTACGAGAAACAGGTTATGATCTTTCGGATCAACGTCGTCCCACAGATTCGCAGCGAGGGTAAGGATAGCAACCCCCGACGACCACCCATCAC
Organism: Candidatus Poribacteria bacterium; assembly: GCA_022827185.1. Taxonomy (GTDB): domain Bacteria; phylum Poribacteria; class WGA-4E; order WGA-4E; family WGA-3G; genus WGA-3G. Next base: position 71,993 of record JAJDTM010000062.1, on the reverse strand, counting down.
TACTTTTATGCGCCCCGTAATGAAGTCCTTGTTGAATAATCTCGTTCGGTGTCGCGCCTGCGTCCCGAAGCGCGGTGACGGCTTTCGCGATAAAGAAGGTACTACGGTCTTTGAGTCCGCGTTCGAGTGAGCGTTTACCGCTGTCAATGACCCGCCGTTTCGCGGCCTCTCGCTCGCCTTTCGCTAATCCGACGTACAAATAACCATCATCTCGCAATTCGACAGGAAACGCTTTCAGGTCATCGCCAAACGCCAAAAAGCATCCGCCCGATTTGAGGTCGAATTCCCAATGATGCCAGTGACAGATAAGTACACCATCCCGGATACTGCCTTTCGACATAGGATACCCCATGTGTGGGCACCGGTTGTCAACGGCGTAGAACTTGTCCTCAAACTTGAAAACCGCGAGGTGTGTGCCGTTGACGTGGAAAGGTTTGCCTTCCAAATCCTCAAAATCATCAGCGAGACACAATTGATGGTAGACAAGTTCAGTCTCTACCACCTCATCTATCGGCAACGCCTCAACGTGGATAGAACCCACACCGGTCTCTTGGGGGGTAAGGGTTGAAGTACGCATAATCAACCTCCTGTTGTAGGTCCAATTTATAGGAAATCATTTTGCTATTTTATGGGATTCCAATTCGAGTTATTGGACCTATTATAAGGCTTATGCACTTTTCTTACAAGCAATTATTGTCAACCCTTCAGAACCATTCAATTCCGCAACAATATCGAACCAAAAACCAAGCCGCTAAAGTTTGACAAAAGGTTCTCTACATGCTATACTGACAGACAACAGGATTATTCACAAGGAAGAGGATTATGTCTTACCTTAATTCGGGACTTCACAAAGACTGGAAAACCAACGGTTACCTGAAAGTTCCCAATTTTTTCTCCGCGAAAGAAGTGGACGCTCTGCAAGCATGGGTCTCTGAAATCTCGGACTGGAAACCGACCGCCGACAAGTGGATGCATCATTACGAATCCACGCCGAAGGGTCCACGGCTCTCCCGGTCAGAAAATTTCGTGCCGTATCATACCGATATGAGAGCCACAGTGACAGATGGTAAAGTATTAGCCGTTGTTTCCGAGTTGATGGCAGAACAGGCAGTTCTCTACAAAGAGAAAATTAACTACAAATATCCCGGTGGCGGTGGTTATGCTGCCCATCAGGACGCACCTGCCTACGAGTTCATCAACTACCATATCACCTGTTTAATCTCAGTAGACTCAGCAACTCCCGAAAGTGGATGCCTCTATTTCGCACCCGGTCGGCATCAGGAAGGATTCATCGCACTCGATGAAAAAGGCTGCGTCGCACCCGAAACCGCTGCAACGATGGAATGGGTGGCAGTACCAACAGATCCCGGGGACATTCTCCTTTTCGGCTCCTACATCCCACACAAAAGTCCGACAAATCGCTCGGAGCAACCGAGACGCATTGTCTATCTCACCTACAACGCCAAATCCCAAGGCGATTGGCGCGAAAAGTATTATGCCGACAAACGGCAGGCTTTCTCAGAATATGCAGAAGACGGTTCAAACCGAGACAAACAAATTAGCAAAATCGCACATTTTCGAGGGAAAACAGTAAACCATGCAAAATTACGTTGATCCGAACCTCGCACAGGAAATGATGGGGGCAACCCCACAACAACAAGTTGACGCGCTGTTTGAATATATGGAAAGACGGGGACAGTCATTCTACGACGAGGTAGTGACACAATTGGAACACGCACTCCAATGCGCCGCACTCGCAAAACAGCACGATGCAAGTCCGACACTGATTACAGGGGCATTACTCCACGATATCGGACATATTATCTTAGATGAACACAACGCCGATAAAGCCTTCCTTGATATAGACCTGAATCATGAAGCGATTGGAGCGGAGTATCTGGCCCCGTTCTTCCCCGAAGCCGTCACAACACCGATCCGGCTGCATGTGCCAGCAAAGCGGTATCTCTGTAAAACCGATGCCGCCTACCACGACGGGTTATCCGAAGCATCGAAAAGGAGTCTCATAGTTCAGGGCGGCATCATGTCAGACGAAGAACAGGCGGCATTTGAACAGATCCCGCATTTCCTAGACGCGCTCACACTACGCCGCTGGGACGACCTCGCAAAAATCAAAGGGTTAGAGACCACGAGATTAGAAGCCTACCGAGACATCGTGCAGCAGTGCTTAATCCAGTAACTAAGGAAGTTTGGAAAGTTTGCAAGTGTGCTAAAGTTGGGAAGAAATTTTTGACGTAATCAATAGTTCTTGATAACTTTACAGATTTTCGCACACTTTACAACTATCTCCTACAATCTATTTCACAACAAAGAATTCAAGGTATGAAAAATGAGTTACGAAACAATCGAATCGAAATTCATCGCAACGCCAGAAAAAGGCGAAGTCTCCTCAATCCTGATGCGTCCCGACAACGCGAAATGGCTGCTCGTGCTCGGACACGGGTCAGGTACAAACATGCGTAGCGCAACGCTCCAAACGATCGCTGAACGGTTAGCAGATATCAACATCGCAACATTCCGTTACCAGTTCCCTTATATGGAACGCGGTGGCGGCGGTCGGGAGTCAGAGGCGGTCGCACTCCAAACCGTCCGATCGGCTGCAGCGGCTGCACACGAAGCCGCAAGCGATTTATCCATCCTCGTCGGCGGACATTCCTATAGCGGACGTATGTCCTCAATGTCCGCAGCGAAGGAACCGATCGAGCACGTCAAAGGTCTTGTGTTTTTCGCATTCCCGCTGCATCCATCCGGCAGAGAAGGCATAGAACGCGCGGAACATCTTACGGATGTCACAATTCCGATGCTATTCCTATCCGGTACCCGTGATAAGTTAGCAGTGCTTGACCTATTAGAACCCGTCTGCGAAAAACTCGGCGACAAAGCAACCCTACACCTGCTGGACACAGCAGACCATGGGTTCAAGGTACTCAAACGCCGTAAAACGGAAGAAGACGTTTTTGTAGAAATGGCACGGGTTCTCAGCGAGTGGGCTGCAACACTGGATTGATACCCCCCGTAGATGCCATTTCCAAACCCGATAGGGTATTTCTGCGAAGTTCTTGTCGCTCGCGATCTTACTGACAACTGATTGCTGAAAACCAAACATTCTAAAAACATTGACTTTGACCAGAAACTCTGATATAATAGGCGTATCTGATCGACGAGAGTTGTAATCTGACACCTGATACAGTATAACAATAAAATCTTCAGGAGGTTTATGATGATGATGTTAAAGCGAAGTTTGGTATTCAGTCTCGGACTCCTGTTTTTGGGAGTCAATGCGTTTGGCGACGTGTGGTACAGTGAGAATTTTGACAACTTCAAAGATGGTGACATCGCTGGACAAGATGATTGGAAAACGGCAATGAACCAAGGAACTTGCGAAATTGGAAGCAAGGTGAAGCGCGGGGACACAGGCAAAAGTATTCTGGTCACAGAAAAAACAATGGTCACCAGAAGTTTTGAAGGCACGCATGATGGCATTCAGTACACTTCATTATTCACACAGCGGGAAAAGGGCGAAGGCACAATGCTGTTTTATATCGGTGGCGATGCCATCAAGTGGGGAGGGGCTGCCGTATTTAATATTAAGCCGGATGCCTCTATCCACGCGCTCGACGGCACTGCAGGACAACAAGTGGCGCAGGGAAAATTCGGTGAATGGCATCATTTCCGCATTGTGCTCGACTTTAAAGATAGAACTTATGACTTTTACGTCGATGACGAACAGGTCGCCGATGATTTCGGCTTTAGAGGCGAGGGCGGCAAAGGCGGCATAAATCCGAGTTTAAGTTGGATCTTTTTCGGTTGGGACCACCCCACCGCGCTGACCAATTATATTGATGACATTGAAATGGGAGACGGTGAAGGCGAAACGGCTGGCAAACCGCAAGCAGTTTCCGCCTCAGACAAACTCGCCACCACTTGGGGAAAAATCAAGCAGCGACTGTAGCATCTGCTCAATAGGACAATTTTAAGATAGCCAAAGATTTTCAATCAAACCTCCTCTTTTGTAGCATAGACTATTAGTCTGTGTCTCTTTCGTAGCATAGACTGTTAGTCTGTGCCACCAGTGCATAAACGCTTCGAAAACCGTGCCGCGCGTCGGCGATCTGCTTTTATTTCTTTCCAAGTTCTGGGTGTATGAAACGCGTAGAAAAACCTCTCAATCCTTGAACATTCAACCCAAATGTGATACGACTTGTCCAAACTTTAGGAAGTTTTAGAATATGACTCGTAGAAACAGTCCGTCGTGCTGAAAGTGACTATGGAAAACAAAGGTAGCGGTGAAAGCAATGAAAACAAAAAAGATAAAAGCAACATACAGAAACGGCGTGATTGAACCGTTCGATAAGATCAACCTTCCCGAAGGACAAGAGCTTGAAGTCGAATTCAGAGTTCTCCCAAAAACGCCCCATGAACTTACCCGTGAAGAAAAAGAGGCAACACAAACCTATACTGCTCTTATCCGAGAGAGCGAGGGATGGTGGATCGGGTGGATACTGGAAGTTCAAGGCGTTACATGCCAAGAACGCACAAGAAGTGAATTATTAGATACGTTGCAAATCACGCTTCGCGAAATCTTAGAAGATGAAATGCTTGAAGTATCTCGCCGAACGGAAAATGAATCCGAAGCAGTAAAGGCATCTGACATCTTAGAGTTCGGCGTACAGGATCAAATCAAAGGCGGATTTGAGGAAGTAAGAATTGATGTATGAAACGCAGGCAGTTGATTAACCATCTTAAAAACCATGACTGTGAGCTTTATAAAGAAGGTCGTAAACATTCGCGATGGTGGCATCCAAAGTTAGGCACTCACAGCACGGTGCCCAGACACAACGAGATTAAAAATGTACTTGCCAAGCAAATTTGTAAGCAATTAAAAATTCCGCCCATATAATCTGACTGTAGTTTTATTAATGTTCATTATGCAAAGGATACACTCGCACACTATTCCACAGAAACCCGTATGCCCACACATCCGTTCAAAATCACAGCCGTTGAAAGTCAACTTTACGAATGGGACAAGCCGCCTATCTGGAACGGCATGCACGTCTACGATAAAGGCAGGCTCCATCTGGTAAAGGTAACCGCCAAAAGTGGAACAGAAGAACTCGTCGGATACGGCTTCAACGGCGGCACCGCTGCGACCCGTCCACTCTCCATATTCCCCAAGTTCGTAGACCTGTTCCGTTCCGCCTTGATTGGACACGATGTAACGGATACTGCCTATGTTTCGCGATTCGCCGAGAACTACAAAATCTACGGACCCGGTGGGTATCACACACAGGCGATTGCAGCGATAAATCAAGCGTGTTGGGACATCCGCGGGAAAATAGAGGGCAAATCGGTTCACGCCTTACTTAGTGGTACACAACAACGTATTCGCACCTACATTGCCGGTGGCTACTACGGGAGAGGCAAGGGATTCGATGAACTCCGTGAAGAGATGGCACGCAATGTAAATGAATTCAACGCCACCGCAGTCAAGATGAAGATTGGGGATCCCGATGCAGGACTTGAAACGGATATCAAACGGATTGAGGTGGTTCGCGAAACGGTCGGACCGGATATTACCGTCATGGTAGATGCAAATTGTGCATGGTCGGTCGAAAAGGCAAAGGAGTGCCTTCCGACACTTCAAGCAAATAACATCTTCTGGCTTGAAGAGCCGATTCATAGCCACGATTATAGGGGACATAAGGTATTACGGGAAGTAGCAGAAGATTACGGTATACGGATCGCCACCGGCGAAAACGGATACGGATTACACTATTTCCAAACCCTAATTGATTATGAGGGTGCGGATGTATTCAATCTGGATGTCGCGATTCTCCCCGGCTACGATCCAGCGATGCAGGTCGTAGAAGAAGCGTTGAGCACCGAAAAGTTGATTGCACCGCACGGTGCGCAAGAACTGCAAATCCACGTCGCTGCAAGCCGAGACAACGGTCTGATGTTAGAATACTATCCACCCGCTGTTGATCCGCTGCGCGGTGAAATGTTCCTCCCGCAAATGGTTTTAGAACCTGATGGGTATGTTACCGTTCCGTCTCGTCCCGGCATCGGTTTTGAGCCGAATTGGGAATTGCTAAAGCACCACCGAGCGTAATCACAAAATTGGAGGAACAATCTTCGCATCTTAACCTTTTCTATAGCTTCTCGCTGCTCAGGGACAGAAAGGAGGAACGTGTCACCGAATCTCAACTTCTTTCGTTAAGTATCAATGGACGTAGAATCTACAAAAAATCTATGTGCCGATATATAAGATGTGCCTACCTTTGTGGTAGAACGTATCTTTAAAAGGAGACCTTTTACATGCAAAAGACTGCTGAAGAATATCAGAAAGACCTACTTTGGCAGACAGCACTTGAAACCTTCTACCGTGTCGCTTACGCCGAAAGTCTCATGACCTCAGTGCTTCAGATCTGGAGACCGATAGATGGGATCATTAAGAGCATTATGACGATTACAACCATCGGTTCAGTCATGATAGGATGGATGTTATGGGGAACACCGACAGGTAAATTAGCATGGCTGACTATAGCCGGATGCGCTGCATTCTTAGCACTTTTACACATTATCCTTAAAATTTCAGATCGTGTAACCGATTTGAGTCATAATGCCCAGTATTTCAAGAGCTTACGCCTCAATTTGGAACGGTTCATTTATGACATGGAAGTGAATCCTGATTTTCCGCTGGAACAATTCAAAACCACATTTGAACAGTATCGAGAATGGTTATTGGTCGGTTCGCAAATGCTAAAGGAAGATTTCCTTTTAACGCGCCGTCGCCGCCAGCGGGTTCAGGAAAAATTGAATCAGCAGATGGGAGATATGATTGCATGAAAGAACAACCCATTGAAACCAGAGAAAACGGTATCGATCACTCGGTAGGTCAACGGCCCATACATACGACTTATGAGCCGCCGGGACCACTCCCGCAGTTCCGTGCCCGCCCGAAATTAATTCAAGCGCAACCCACTCCAAAAAAACAAGCCGCGCCATCAACAACAGTAAAACAAGGGCAGAACACTTCACCAGAAGTAGCCGCTGATTCCGGATCCGCGGCACCGAAAAAAAATAGTTGACCTCATTCACCGATGCTGCTAAAATTTCCGAAAAATGCAAGCATTCGGAGGTTAAGGAACTATGAAACGAGTTTATTTAGTTTTACTTATCAGCACATTTGCCATCGCTTCTGCATTTGCAGGAATCCCGAACGATAAAGATATCCTGCTGTGGATTGGTGAAGGCAGGGGCAACAAAGCAGTTGATGGCACAGGAAACGGAAAGGATGGTACGTTTGGTGGCTCGGCGAAATGGGTTCCCGGACAAGGTAAATACGGTGCTGGCATTGCCCTCAGAGGCAAGGAAACCTATCTTGAAGTGCCCAAAGTCATTACAGAGGCGGGAAGTCTACTCTTTTGGTTCAAACCCGATTGGGATGGCAAAGATGACGACGACTACAGGCTCTTCGATGCCAGTCTTGGTGGTATCTACTTCTTCGTAGGAAAAGGGTCTGCGCATCCGGACATCACACCAGCAGAATTCGGGTTCTATTTTGAAGCCGCAGACGACGGGGACTGGCAAGATGTCGAATTCGACCCGACAGGTATCATCAAAAAAGAAGAATGGTTCCATTGTGCTGTCACGTGGGATTTCACTGGTGAACCCCCATTTATCTACATTGATGGCAAAGAGCAAGCAACGAGCCGAAAGATTGGCGGCGGCTTTCCAGCACTTCACGAAAAACCGAGATTCGGTTGGGAAACTGTTCAGTACATCGCGCTGACCAATGGGGCAGACGGTATCATTGACGAAATCTCGTTCTGGGCACGTGCTTTAGATGAAAACGAGGTTCAAGATATGATGGATGTCAGTTTGGATGTCGAAGCGGTCGGAAAATTGGCTGTCACGTGGGGTAAACTGAAAACAACCCGATAAACGCACTGCATTTTGAGACGCAGATGCTCAAACCGAGATTTCTTAAGTCTGGCGACTTCTATCGCCAGACTTTTTTATTTTTTTATCTGCGCTTTAGAATCTTTAAGAGGCGTAAAGGAAGGTCACAAAAGCGGTACTGATGTTTTCCCAAAGACTCGTGGCAGCCAGAGACTCAACTCTGGTACATAAGTTACCAACACAAGTGCGACCAACAACAGCGCGATAAATAGCAGGACCGAGCGGTAAAGCATCACAACAGACCGATCAAATTTCATGCTGGAGATGAACAGATTCATTCCTACCGGCGGGGTCAAATACCCAATTTCGAGATTGGTCAGCACAATGATGCCGAGATGCGCCTTGTCAATCCCAAATTGTTCAGCGATAGGCAGTAGCAATGGTACCACGATAATTACCGCTGAAAAGATGTCCATCAGACACCCAACAATGAGTAAGAAGATATTGAGTCCAATGAGCGTAATGACGCGGTTTTCTGTCGTTGACTGAATCCAATCAAGGACCATTGTAGGTACATCAAGCGTGATGAGGTAGTTTGTCAATCCTAAAGCGATACCGAGGATGATGAGGATCGCACCGACAAGCAACGTGCTTTCTTTGACGATGCGCGGCAACACTTTCAATGAAATTGAGCGATGGATACCGATTTCTACGATACAGGCATAGATAGCAGTTAAAGCAGCCGCCTCATCCAATGTAACGACTCCCGACAGAATACCACCCAACACAATAAACGGTAACAACAGTTCCCACTTCGCTGCCCAGAGTGCCTTCAGGAATACCATCAAATCAAACGGTGTTGTCTCAGTTTTTTTGATGACACTCCATCCAGAACAGTAGACGCTCAGAACACCGAGAATAAGCAACCCGGGGATAATACCAGCGAGGAACATTCTATCAATCGGAACTTGGGCAATAATGGCGTAGAGAATGAGCGGAACACTCGGTGGGAACAGCAATCCGATACTCCCAGAAGCGGTTATCAAGCCGAGCGAAAACTTTTCGTTATAAGTCTGCCGCAGGATCGGATAGACCAATCCACCGAGTGCAATAATTGTTACGCCGGATGCACCTGTGAAAGTGGTAAAGAACGCACAGGTGCCAAGCACAACCACAGCGATGCCGCCGGGTAACCAGCCGACACTGGCGCGGGCGAAGGCAACCAATCGCTGCGGTGCCTTCCCCTCAGCGATAATATAGCCAGCAAACGTGAAGAGTGGAATAATCAGGATTGTCGAATTCCGGGTGAGCCGATTGAAATCAATCAGGATTGTCGAAATCGGTTCGCCTGCCATGGCGTAACCAATAATCGAAGCACCACCGAGTAAGACAAAAAGTGCACCACCGAGAAGCGCGAAACCGACCAATCCGATGCCAATTATGAATCCCATTACTCCGATTCTCCTTCGACAGTATCAGGTGTATACACACCCTTTGTGAAATGGATGCCAATTTGCAACACCACATGGATGCCGATGAGAACAAAACCGTACGGAATAATCGTCTTCGCCCACCACAACGGGACACTACCAATTAATATCGCCTCGCTGGACTTCTCATCTTCAATAAAGAGAAAACCGTAATACGCTAAAATCCCAACGACTATTAGAGCAATACAGTCAATAACGAGATTGGTCCAACGCGTGACGCTTCCCGGTAGAATCCGGCTCAGTACATCAATACTGATATGTCGTCTCTCACAGGTAGCGAGCGCGGCACCGAAGAAGCAGAGCCAGAGTGTCAAATGCTGAAGCATCGTATCGCTCCACAATAGGCTCGCACTGAACACATAACGCATAACGATTTTGAGTATCGCAAGCCCGAGCATCATCGCGACAATGAGACACAACGCACCGGTTTCGACTTTACCGAGAAAGGTATTAGCGTTCTGCAGGAAAGAGTTTTGGGATTGACCCGCTTTAAGCATTTGCTTTATTTCTCCGGTGCTAATACCTGAATCCCAGCGGAGGGCAGAACAGCCACTTTCGCCTGAGACGGCAATCTCTCAGCGAACAACGCGATTAACTGATCAAGATCGCGAAAAAGGAGGGCACCCGGATGTTTCTTGTAAAAATCATCCACTAAAAAGTGTTCCGACCAGACGTGCAATTGATCTTGCGTTCCGAGTTGTGGGGGTGGGAGTTCAGATTGTGTCCGCTCTGCTCTCTGTTGTGCGAAGCGGGCGTAATCAATCTCCTCAAACAGCCCGTGGTAGCAGATACCATCTGACGCAGGATTGAGTGCCATTTTATGCGCTTTCTCAAAATAATGTGTTGCCCACAACGCCTTACCCGTTTGGATCGGATCGCTATCAAGTGGATAACAATTCAGCACAACCAGATCGGTCTCTTTTCGACTCGTTTCGGGTATCTCTGTGCCGTAAGTATCCAATGCGAAGTACGCGCCTTTACGGTGCGCCTGCACAAAATCGCCTACGAACAATCCACAGATTTCACGGCGAGTGTTGAGTACTGTGTTCACAATCACATCAAGTCCGAGGACACCGGCTACTTCTTCAGCGAAATCGCGGTGATCGGGTTCACTGCCTGCTCTTTCTATAACGGCATGCCCGCGTCCGGGTGAAAAAGTATGGAAATAGAACATCGTGGCGAAACCAGCGATCCCCGGCACGACCAATTTCGCACCGCCACCGAAGCCGACGGATCCGTGTGGATAGATACCACCGAGACAGATTTTGAAATCCGCATCAGCAACGACACGATTCAGGTAGATAGGCATCCCGTTAGTGAGATTTCCCAATGCTTTCAGATCACCACTCATGAAGTCGTGGCTTGTCGCCTCATGTTCAGCGGCGACATCCGCGCCAATCTTCTTCGCCACCTCTTCATCCGTGAGGGGTCGGTGGGAACCACCGCCAACAACAAAGCGGATTTCGGATTTCGGGACACCCGCCGATGCCAACTCACGCAGCAGAAACGGGATAACTTTCGCTGCAGGGGTCGGACGACTCAAATCATCAACGACGATCGCAGCACTCTTTTTCCCCTTCGCGAGTTCCGAAATACGAGGCGTGCCGATCGGCTCAGCAAATGCCTGTTCAATTTGTGTATCCGAAAGCACGGGTGCGTCTTTCGGTCCGAGAACCTCCACTTCCCAGCCGGTCGGAAAATTCAAAGTCAGTGCCTCATCTCCGTACCAAGCACGAGAGTAAACTGTCGCTGTGTTATCCATGATCGTCCTCCATCTCATAGAAAGGTTTTTAGTCCCGATGTTGTTAGGCTAATATTTGAATTCCGGCTGCTGGCAAGATACCGACGCGTGCGTGTTCTGGAAGTTTCTCAGCAAAAAGCTGAATCACTTGTTCAAGGTTGCGAAAGAGGCGTGCAGCGGGGTATTCTTTGTGGAATTCATCTGCGCCAAAGTGCTCAGACCAGACGTGTAATTGGTTGCGGGGTCCGATTTGCGGCACTGGTGGTTCGATCGGAATCTGTTCGGCGCGCTGCTGGAGATAGCGCGGATAATCAAGTCTATCGTACAGACCGTGGTAGCAGCTGCCATCACTGGCAGGGTAGAGTGCCAATGTATAGGCGTTCTGAAAATAGCTAAAAGCTGCCAGTGCCTTATCCAGTTGGATTGCATCAGAATCGAGTGGATAGCAGTTTGCCACAATCAGATCAGTCGCTTTTTCATTCGTTTCGGATATCGGTGTGCTATAAGTCTCCAAAGCGAAACGCGCGCCTGCCCGATGCGCTTTAACAAAGTCCCCTAAGAACACTCCAGAGATCTCACGCTGGGTATTCAGTGTCATGTTTACAATAGCATCGAGTCCGAGAATTTTTGCTGCGAGTTCAGCACACGCGCGTCGGTCGGGTTCATCGCCTTCTTCGCCCTCAATAATTGCTGGACCGCGGCTTGATGAGTAGGTATGAAAGTAAAATATTGTCGCGAATCCTGAGACACCGGGGACAATCAACTTTGCCCCCCCAGTAAAACCGACAGAACTGTGCGGATAAATACCGCCGACACAGATTTTAAAATCCGCATCCGCAACAATACGGTTAATATAAATAGGCATCCCATTATCAAGGCTACCGAGGGCGCGTAGATCACCACTCAGGAAATCGTGGTTCGTTGCTTCGTATTCAGCCGCTACATCTGTCCCAATCTTTGTCGCGATCTCTTGATCGGTCAAGGGGCGGTGGGAACCGGGTCCAACAACAAATCGGATTTCGGATTTCGGGACACCCGCCGATGCCAACTCACGCAGCAGAAACGGGATAACCTTATATGCAGGCGTCGGGCGGCTCAGATCGTCAACAACGATCGCAGCACTCTTTTTCCCCTTCGCGAGCTCCGAAATACGAGGCGTGCCAATCGGTTCGGCAAATGCCTTTTCAATTTGTGCATCAGAAAGCGCAGGCGCGTCTTTAGGAGCCAATACTTCGACCTCCCAATCCGTCGGGAAATTCAAAGTCAGTTCCTTATCTCCGTACCAAGCACCGGAACGGACAGTTGCTGCGTTAGGCATTAATTTTCTTCTCCTTCCATATCTTCATCCTTGCCCTGATAAGAAAGCACCGCCGCGATGAATTCACGGAAAAGCGGATGCGGCGCAAGCGGTTTGGATTGAAATTCAGGATGGAATTGTGAGCCTACCATCCACGGGTGATCCATTACCTCGGCAATTTCGACGAGGCTTTCATCCGGCGATAACCCACTAAAACAGAGTCCCGCCGATTCTAATTCGGAGCGGTATAGGTTATTTAATTCATAGCGATGTCGATGTCGCTCCAGAATGATAGGCTGCTGGTAAGCACTATAACTTTTGGTATTTTCTTTAAGAACACACGGATAGTGTCCGAGTCGCATTGTCGCACCGAGATCAGCCACTGAGCGTTGTTCGTGCATTAAATCTATAACCGGATAAGGTGTATTCTCGTCGACTTCTGTGCTATTTGCCTTTTTCATATTCGCCACGTGCCGCGCAAACTCAATCACGAGACACTGCATGCCGAGACATAACCCCAAATACGGAATTCTGTTTTCACGGGCATAGCGCACGGCAACCAACATCCCTTCAATCCCTCGATAGCCGAAACCACCGGGAACGAGTATGCCGTCAATATTTTCAAAAACAGAATCAAGGTTCGGATGTTCCGTGAGCGACTCCGCTTCTACCCACTCAATTTCAACAGCGGCTCCGTTGGCAATTCCGCCGTGTTTGAGGGCTTCCTGTACACTGATATAGGCATCATTGCCGGTCGTATATTTTCCGACAATCGCAATTCGAGCGTGCTGCTTTGGGTTTTTCAGTTTTTTGACCATTGCCGCCCATTCAGCGTCCATGGGTGCGCGTGCTTCAAGTCCAAGTTTCTTTGAAACGAGATGTCCCATCCCTTGGCGTTCAAAATTAAGTGGGATTTCATCAACGCATTTTGTGTCCAGCCCTTCAAAAATACATTCTTCAGAGATACCACAGAGGAGCGCGATCTTCCGACGGAAGGCTTCCTCCAGCGTCTGACGCGTCCGACAGAGCAAGACATCGGGTAGGACCCCCAATTCTTGAAGTTTGCGGATGCTGTGCTGTGTCGGTTTACTCTTACTTTCGCCATTCGGTAAGGTATAAATGAGCGATACATGCAGGAACATCGCATTCTCGCGTCCGACCTCAACTGCTATCTGTCGGATGGCTTCGACGAACGGCGGCATCTCAAAGTCGCCGATGGTTCCACCTATCTCAGTGATGACGATTTCAGCTGCGTTATCCTCACCAATCTGGTAAATACGACGCTTAATCTCGTCCGTAATATGCGGAATTAGCTGCACCGTTTCGCCAAGGTAGTCGCCTCGCCGTTCCTTCTCAATCACTTCTTTATAGACAGAACCTGTCGTAAAGTTAGAATACTTGTTCAGATCAATGCCGAGGAAGCGTTCATAATTTCCAAGGTCAAGATCGGTCTCCGCGCCATCACGGGTAACGAAAACCTCGCCATGCTGAAATGGATTCATCACCCCTGCATCCACATTGAGGTACGGGTCAATTTTGACGACGCTCACCTTAAACCCGCGATTGATAAGTAATCTGCCAAGGGACGCGGTTGTAATGCCTTTACCGATGCCTGAGATAACGCCACCCGTCACAAAAATGTATTTTGTCATGAAAATTTCCTTATAAAGCCTCCAAAATCTGTTTTACCCGTTCCAAGTCAGCAGGAACATCAACGCCAATCAGTGGCGTATCCGTTTCGACGACATGAATAGGCACACCGTTTTCCAAAAAGCGTAACTGTTCTAAACCCTCTGCCAGTTCATACGGTGTTCTGTCCCACCTTGTAAAAGCGAGGAGCTGCGCCCGCCGGTAAGCGTACAACCCGACATGCCGATATACAGGAAATTTGTGTAGCTCAGTTTCAGTGATTTTACCAGGGATAGACGCGCGCGAAAAGTATAACGCATCACCATGAAGGTCTGTAACTACTTTTACAACGTTAATATCCCGGTAATCTACAACAGTTTTAACGCGCTGTTTTAATGTACAAACCTGCACCTCTGGTTTGTCGAGGATGGGTCGGAGCATCAGGTCTATCTGTGCAGGTTTAAGTAACGGCTCGTCGCCCTGAATATTGGCGACAATATCACAGTTCAGTCGTTCTGCAACAACAGCGACGCGTTCGGTACCGGTCTCGCATTCGCCGGTCATCTGAACGTTTCCGCCGAATCGGGTAACAGCATCGTAAATCCGCTGGTCGTCGGTGGCGACAATCACTTCGTCCAGTGTTTCCGCGCGACAGGCACTTTCATAGACATGTTGCACCATCGGCTTCCCGAGAAGATCCACCAACGGCTTGCCCTCAAAACGACTGGAGGCGTAGCGAGCTGGAATAATTCCTACACTTTGCAACCTCATGCCCCCTCAGAATACCTTAAATTTTCGATTTATATTCCAAATCAGTTTAACGTAAAGTGAAGTTAAAATCAAACAAATTTTCGATTTTCGTTGCAGACACTCATAGAAAAGTGGTAAACTTTAATAGAAGTGAGTCGTTTTAGTTGAATAACGGATAAATAGTTTCCCAGAGGAGATTTTTGGCATGAAACGTAACTTAAGGTCTATAATATCGGATTGTAAGCTCGCCCCTTACCTGGTGTGCTTACTTCTGATAGGGGCGCTCTGTCTACATACGACGGAATTCGCGTCAGCTGAGCCTTTAGACCCGGATTTAGTACTATATTTTGATTATGAAGACTTCAAGGGGGACACCGTCCTCGAAAAATCTGGACGCGGCTACGATGGGGCAATCAATGGAAAGGTCACGCAGTCCAAAGACGGGAAGTTTGGCAGCGCAGCCCACTTCGTCCTTGGCAGCTTCCTTGACTTAGACGGTCCCAATATCAAGCCTGAAGACATTCCTACCGAAGGCATGAGTGTTGTCGCGTGGATTAACGTTGAAGCCGTCGCAGATATGGCGATCTTTAATGCGCGCGCGGCGGATAATACTTGGCTTGTACACCCAGAAGCACGCGGGAGTGGTAAATATCGTTGGCTCAATCGGAGCCCCGGTAGTACGATATTCGATATTCGCGCTGGCGATAACAAAGATAATGAATGGCAGCATTACGCTGGCACCTTCAGCCGTGCCGAAGGGTTAGCTGTACTTTACATCAACGGTAAAAATGTTGGTGAAGAAAAGGCTCGCGTCCCGACACCGATCGCAGGCGATTGGGATAACGGCGCGCGCGTCGGCTATAACATCGACAACAACCGTCCATTCGCCGGGCTAATGGATGACCTTAACGTCTGGAAACGTGGGCTTACAGAAGAAGAAGTCAATATGATTATGAGCGAGGGAGTCGACGCGTTTCTTGCTGTAGAAGCACAAGGGAAACTCGCGACGACTTGGGGAAAACTTAAAGCATCAAAGTAAAGGAATGGTTCATCTAAAGGAGGACCCTCAAAGATGAAACGACATCTTATACTAACCCCTTATCTGATGTGCTTACTTCTCATAGGCACATTCTGTCTGATTATGGCAGAAATGCAGGACGTATCCGCTGAGGCTTTAGATCCGGATTTGGTCGTGTATTTCGATTACGAAGATTTCAAGGGAAAGACCGTCCTTGAAAAATCTGGACGCGGTTACGACGGTGAGATCAATGGGGATATCACACAATCCGATGACGGGAAATTCGGCAAAGCCGGTCATTTTGAAGCAGGCAGCTTCCTCGATTTGGATGGAGCCAATGTTGATCCTGATGATATTCCTATCGAGGGCATGAGTGTTGTGGCTTGGATTAATGTTGAATCCATATCCGATATGGCAATTTTCAACGCCCGCGCAGCCGATGGTACGTGGCTTGTACACCCAGAAGCACGTGGCGATGGAAATTATCGTTGGCTTAATCGGGGTCCCAACCCCGGTCGGACGATATTTGATATCCGCGCTGGCGAAAACAAAGCCAATCAATGGCAGCATTACGCTGGCACCTACAGTCGCGCTGACGCAAAAGCCGTGCTCTACATCAACGGCAAACAAGTTGGTCAAGAAGCATCTCGCCTCGACACGCCTATCGCAGACAACTGGGGTCAAGGCGCACGTGTCGGTTTTAACATCGACAACAAGCGTCCTTTTACCGGATTGATGGATGACCTTAACGTCTGGAAACGTGGCTTAACAGAAGAAGAAGTTAATATGATTATGAGTGACGGGGTCGACGCGTTTCTCGCTGTCGAAGCACAAGGGAAACTCGCGACGACCTGGGGAAAACTCAAGGCATCAAAATAAAGAAATGGTTCATCTAAAGGAGGACCTTAAAAGATGAAACGACATCTTATACTAACCCCTTATCTAATGTGCTTATTTCTCATAGGCACGCTCTGTCTGCTTACGGCGGAAATTCAGGACGCATCCGCGCAAATTTTAGATCCGGATTTGGTCCTGTATTTCGACTACGAGGACTTCGACGGAAATACTGTCCTTGAGAAATCGGGACGCGGTTACGATGGCGAGATTAATGGCGATATCACACAATCCAACGATGGGAAATTCGGCAAAGCCGGTCATTTCGCAGCCAATAGCTTTCTCGATTTAGACGGTCCCAATGTTAAGGCTGAGGATATCCCCACCGAAGGGATGAGTCTCCTCGCGTGGATTAACGTTGAATCCGTATCCGATATGGCACTTTTCAACGCACGCTCAACCGATGGCACGTGGGTTGTACACCCAGAAGCACGTGGCGACGGAAATTATCGTTGGCTCAATCGGGGACCCAACCCCGGTCGGACGATATTTGATATCCGAGCAGGCGAAAACAAAGCCAATCAATGGCAGCACTACGCTGGCACGTTCAGTTACGCAGACGGATTAGCCGTGCTCTACATCAACGGTGAAAAGGTCGGTGAAGAAAAGTCTCGCCTTGACACGCTTATCTCGGACAATTGGGGACAGGGCGCGCGCGTCGGGTTCAACATCGACGACAAACGTCCGTTCACCGGACTGATGGATGACTTTAACCTCTGGAAACGCGGTTTGTCAGAGGAAGAGGTCCTTGATATCATGAACAACGGGCTTGGCGCAACCCTCACCGCAGTAGAAGCAGAAGGTAAACTCGCGACGACTTGGGGCAAGCTTAAAGCAAAATAACGAAAATGGGAAGAATTCAAACCATTTTCCGATAGGCGCGCTGCATCAGCGCGCCTATCAAATTCGCGTAAGTTTTGAGGAAAGGCAGGAACGGGTTATGGCTTGGACGGTGGATCCGCTTCCGGCGCGTCAGGCTCCGTGGTAATCTCTGAAACCGAAAACGTGTTTAGTAACTCGGTACGATAATCGTCTTGTGAGAGTAATTCCTTATTCACGCGGAGACTCGCTTCATGGAACCGATACTCATTTTTGCCGCGTCGATAGTAACATTGTAGATACTCAGCCTCAACTGCGCGTTTGAGGACTGTCGGTGAGATATCCAGCATCGCCGCCGCTTCCTTCAGATCATACTCAACCACGGCATTGCGTATCTGCATCTTTTTATCTCCAATTTGCTATTGCAAGGTAAGGATTTCGTGCTTCGAGAAATTATAGGAGATACAACATCATAGGTCAAGCGGAATTTCATAATGCAGTATAGGTCCGTTAGTTACGTCTTCACGAGATACTTTAAACCGTGGTTTATATGCAGTCTGATCCTCTGTGGTTTTATAACAGGTTTAGACGCAGATGCTGAAAACTTCTTATCGCGCTGGGATCAAACACTTTTCGATCGTATCTACGATGCACCACCACACCGAGAACCAATATGGACAGGCATGGAAGGCATCTCAAGGCTCGGAGACTACCGAGGCGTGCTGGGTGCCTCAGTTCTCCTGATGACTTACGGCAATGAATCACATCGAGAAACTGGAAGACTTTTGTCTTCAGCATATCTGGGAGCCGGGATCATAACGTATGGGATGAAAAGATTGATAGGTAGGAAACGCCCCCTTGATGAGACGCTGGGGAATCCAGCAATGCCGTCGGGACACGCATCCATTACGTTCAGTGTTGCGACGATTTTAGGGTATCGGTATCCGAAATGGCGAATTCCACTCTATATCGGTGCAGGACTCGTTGGTTTTTCGCGGGTCTATTTAGGACGGCATTATACTTCAGATGTCGTCGTCGGTGCAGCAATCGGCACTGCGACAGGCATACTCGTTTGGCATAACCGCGTTACGTTGTTAAAATGGGAGTTTTAGGATTTTCAAAATCGTTGTTCAATGCAATATCGAGAAACTTTTATGTTTTACTAAAATGGTACTGGAGCTAAAATCCTTGACGCTAAAATTCGCGATGCGTAAAATATAATTACACAGGAGGGTGAGAATCATGACTTATCGGAAAAATCGCAGCTTCTTCGGGACTCAGATTATGTATAGAATCGGTTTACTTCTTCTAACGGGAGCACTGTTGGCAGGATGTGCCGCTGCACCACAACCCTCAATCGATGTCTATATGGAGCCTGTTGCTGAACGTTTTAACGCTCAGATTGATCAAGAGACAGGTGCAGCAACTGTCGTGAAAAAGGGAGTTGCCGTTACCATCAAACCGATTGATGAAATTGAACTGTTTGAACTCACCGACGATCCGAAAGCGAACCCCTATCTCATTGTTGAGAGAAATGGTGCCGTTGAGCCTATCTATACGGTGTTTGAAATTGTAGTCCATAACCGCGAGCATCGCCGTGTTGTTTTTGATGACACAGCAGTGCTAATGGATGCAAACGGCGTGCAATACGCCAACCTACCGAGCGATTACTTTGATGAACTCTACGACAACGTGAACCTTGGACATCGTAATCCTTGGGGCGGCGTTTATCCGTATGCACACACTGTTTACCCCGCCTACTACGGGTACTATCAGTCCTACGTGGATGCTGAGGCATTAGCGTGGGGACGCATTGTGATAGAAGACAGCATATTTGAAAGCGGCAAGTTGTTCTCCGGTGCGAAACGGAGCGGCTTCTTAATCTTCGATCGGCTTGAGAGTGATGCTACGGACCTCAGAGTTGTCGTGCCGGGTGTTTGGATCGTCCATTCAGACGGTAAAGAAGATAAATTAGAATTTAAAGTTGACTTTAAACAGGTCTTGCCGTAAAATAATCATTATCTCAGTAATTTGATTCGGATTGATAGCACACAAGATTTGTCAGAAAATGAAGGGAGTACACATAAAATGAGAAATTGGCTTACAGGATTGTTGATAATCGGGCTTGTATCCATTTTCGGATGTGAACAACAGAAAGAGTTAAAAGTCGCCGTTGCGGCTCCGTATACAGGCGGTGCTGCAGCGTTTGGAGAAATGATCCGACGCGGTGCTGAACTGAAGGAAAAAGAAATTAACGAGGCGGGCGGCATCAATGGCATGAAACTGACGCTACTTTTTGAAGATGACGCTGGTAAAGGTTCAGAAGCAAGCCTCGTTGCAGAACGCATCGCCAACAACCCGCAAATTGTCGCAGTGGTTGGACATTTTAATAGTGACTGCTCATTAGCCGGTCAAGAAATTTATGACCGTGCAGGTATTGTTGAACTGTCCCCCGGTTCAACGGCTGTAGAAGTCTGTGAAGGAAGCCCGTGGACCTTCCGAAATTTGTACCACGACGGTTTTCAAGGGAAATTCATTGCGCACTATATTGACAATGTCTTGATGGATATTGAATCGGTTGCCGTTTTCTTTGATAATGATGCTTACGGTCGTGGTTTAAGAAACGCGTTCGTAGCGGAAGCCGAGAAAATCGGACTTACCCTCGTCGCTTCGGAAGCGTATGAAAGAGATAGCACCAATTTTAAGGCACAACTTACAAGTATTAAAGCTAAAAATCCTGACGCTATTTTTATTTCTGGTCTCTACACGGAAGCAAGCTTAATTGTTAAACAGGGACGTGAAGCTGGGATTACCGCCCAGTTTTTCGGAGCAGATGGCGTGGATTCACCAGATTTCCTCACAATAGCAGGCTCCGCCGCAGAGGGTGTTTATCTAACGACCCCTTTTACATTTGGTGCAGGAGGCGCAGAGGCACAACAGATGGCAGCTAATTTTGAGGCACTTCACGGTGTAGCCCCAGATACATGGGCAGCATTGACATACGACGCTGTCGGAATGATCGCTGAAGCCCTTGAAAAAACTTATAACACTGAAGCACCAATCGCAGATAACCGGAAAGCCATCCGTGAGCATTTGGCATCCTTAGACACACCTGAAGAAGGTTACGAAGGGATTACAGGGTTAACCTATTTTGATATAAAAGGTGATACCGTTAACAAACCGGCTTACGTGAAAATTGTGAAAGACGGGCAATTTGTTGCTGCTGAGAAACAGCTGTCTGAGTTGAAGTAAGCAGTTTTATTCAAAGCGGAAGGTAAAACAGAGGAAACGTCCAGAGACTGTTTTCTACAAGGTTAACACTGGCACAAGGGAATTATGGCGCAATTATTGGAACAATTTATTAACGGGTTGGTGTTAGGCGGTATTTACGCGCTTATTGCCGTAGGCTACACCATGGTCTACGGCATTATCCAGTTGATTAACTTCGCCCACGGCGAAATTTTTATGTTCGGTGCCTACCTCGCCCTGATGCTAATTGCGGTTTTCAATATACCGTTTTGGATAGCAGTACCCGCCAGTATGCTCCTATGCGCAATGTTAGGAATGTTGATAGACCTGGTAGCGTACCGCCCCCTTCGGGATGCTCCGCGTTTATCGGCGTTGATTACAGCGATAGGCATATCCCTTGTGTTACAAAACCTCGCTCGGATGATTTGGTCAGCGAGGCCCCGGCAATTTCCAACCGAAACGCTTCCAGCATTCCTCGTAAGCGAAGTAAATATACAAACAGGCGAGATTTTAAACGCCATACCGCTGCCTGGCGGTGGTATTCTCCCTTATCGTGATGTATGCATTCTCTTACTCGCAGTTGTTTTAATGATCGCCTTAAACAGACTGATCCATCTAACCAAAATAGGTAAAGCGATGCGGGCTTGTGCACAAAACCGTGTAGCGTCAAATTTAATGGGGATCAAAACAAACCAAGTCATTGCAGTAACATTTGCTATCGGTTCCGCTTTAGGGGCAGTTGCTGGCATAATGGTAGGCTTGAGCGAAAATATTACACCGACTATGGGATATTACAAAGGGGTTGCCGCGTTTGCAGCTGCCGTTCTCGGCGGCATTGGCAACATCACAGGGGCAATGCTTGGTGGCATCATAATAGGGTTAGCCGAAGTTTTGGGGGCTGGATATATCTCTTCTGGCTACCGGTTAGCGATTGCATATATTATCATGATCGCAGTGATTGTTATTCGTCCATCTGGACTGTTCGGAAAATCAACAGCAAATCGAGCTTAATATGAAAGATAAACTCACACCGAAAAACATTATTTTTGGCTTAGTTGTCTGTTTTCTACCACTGTTGATGTTTGGCATAGACGGCATCGTCGCTTTCCTGTCACAGTACGGTATCTATCTTGGCTGGCCAGGCGGCGAGTATATGCTACGGATTATCGTTCGGGCATCTGTCTATATGATGCTCGCCGTCGGATTGAACATTGTGTGCGGATTTACTGGATTGCTCGATCTCGGCTATGTCTGTTTTTACCTCATCGGTGGTTATACAGCAGGTATACTGATGGCAAGGCTTGGTGTTAGTTATTGGGTTGCCCTTCCACTCGCGGTGCTACATGGAACAGTATGGGGATTATTACGCGGAGCACCCACTTTGCGACTTACAGGCGACTACTTTGCTATTGTTACGTTTGGCTTCGCCGAACTATTCTTCCGCATTATCAGAAACGAACAGTGGTTGGTTGGTGCCCCAAACGGTCAGCTGCGCGGCATCCCATCGCCTACACTTTTTGGAATAACCTTCAATCAAAATTGGCATAACTACTACCATATTCTCATCCTGCTAACCTTGGTTGTCTTTATCACCTATCGACTCCAGCATTCGCGGGTCGGTAGAGCGTGGGTAGCCATCCGTGAAGATGAACAGGCAGCAGAGAGTATGGGGATCAACGTCAGTCGCTATAAATCGCTGGCGTTCGCTGTGAGTGCTGCGATCGGAGCACTTGGTGGGGCTTTTATTGCCCAATTTCAGGTTAGTATCAGTGTGCCATTCTTTGATTTTTGGGAATCTATCCTGATCTTGTGTATGGTAGTCCTCGGTGGTATGGGAAGTATCAGAGGTGCCATGATAGGCGCGGCGATTCTCGGTTGTTTAGGTGAAGTTTTGAGACCTGGCTTCATCATTCCCTATCAATTTGGCAACGCTCGCTATCTCATCTTCGGAATCATCCTCATCCTCTTGATGCGTTTCCGCCCAGGCGGATTGTCCCTCAAAAAAGCATAATACCAATCGAATTCAAACCAACACCGCTTGGCTCTTAACGGTGCTGCTTGCGAGACCATATCGTAAAGTGCAGCACCTCACAAATAAGCAGAATCAACGCACCCGCAACAAATAACTGGAAACGATCTTGATATTCGCCATCTGATCGGATTCGGAACTTCTGCTTTTCAAGCCGTGCTAAGTCCGTCGCTAACTCGGTAATCCCTGCTGTTGCGTGATGATAGTTACCATTCCCCGCTTTCGCAATTTCCTGCAAACGCGTTTCATCTAACATCGTTAACACAAGTTGTCCACTGGCATCTCGTTTGTATGGTGTGGCTTCTGTCTCAACACCCGCTTGAAGTGGAATAGGCACAGACCTGATAGGGTTGCCGATACCGACGCAATAGATATGAACGCCTTTCTGTGTTGCTACTTTTGCTGCTTCAACAGCCGCTCCACCGTGGTCTTCTCCATCTGTAAACAGGATGAGAACCTTCTGTCCCCCGAAACCAGATGCTATCCTTGTATCGTTTTGATCTGAAACAAGACGCTCCGTTGCTATTTCAATCGCGTTGCCGATACGGGTCCCACTGTGGACAAGCGTCCCAGCAGTTACCGCCGCTAAGAATTCTCTAAGCGTCCCCGTATCACTCGTTAAAGGGCATACCACAAAACTCGCTTCCGCAAAATAGAGTAATCCGATCCGGTCATCCTCAAGCTCGTCTAATAGGGAAAGCATAATCTCCTTAGCCTGAGCAAGTCGCCGCACAGATTTCTCGTCTTCTGCAAGCATACTGGTTGAAATATCCAGTGCAAACATGACATCCAACCGTTCCGCAACTGCTTCAGATTTTACACCCCACTGTGGACGGGCTATTGCGAGCACTACAAACAGATAACTTAGCAGCAACAATCCAGCTTGAACTTTGTGGCGTTGTAGATGCGCGGGATTGACATTGGTCTGAAATTGGCACAGTGCCTTCTGTTTTTGTCGCAGCCCAAAGAGAAGTAAGAAAATTAAGGGCGGCACTAACCATAGGAAATGGAGTAATTCAGGATTGCCAAAACGGAGCCAGTTCATATTTTTAATTATGGACTCTAACGGATATTAGCATTATAGTGACGATAGAATAGAGTTCCGAACACGCTCAAAAATCTCAATCGCATAATCAAGATGGGCTTTAGTAGCGATGTTGAAAGAGATACCGAAATTTTTGACTGTCACGTTAGGCAAATTGGCTCTGCACTCAACAATATGAAGCGGTGTAAAATCGCCATGGACATCAACACGGAAGTGGGTCGCTCTTCTTGAAGGGTATGTGTCAAGCCACCAGTGTCCACCGATAGTCATCCGGAGTTTGGCAATGCGAGGTCGAAGCGTCGCACCGCATGTGTCAACGTACTCCAGAAATTCATTGGTAATTTGCAAGAGTTCTTCGTTAACCTGTAGCGTTTCAATAAACGACGCGAGCGTCATGAATTGCTGCGCTGTGCGTCCATAACTCCGTTCTTCTTCCTTGACAACCGTACCCCCTAAGACAGTTTCGGTGGCGACTAAAATTTCATCAGGCGCGTGATACGAAAAATAGGAGATATAGGTAAGATCGAGTCCCAAGGCTCGCAGATATTCTGCAACTTCTAAGACGCGCGTGTCCACGCCTTCTGAAATAAGTACCAATCGCTGTCGTTGATTAAAAGCTGATTTGCGGATATCACCCGGTTCATATCCAAAAAATTCGCTGTGCAGTGCGGTGAGCGTTGAGAACTCTTCGCCCTGCTGTTGGCACCATCGGTAAGCGAGTTGTTCCAACTCTATGTAAGAAAGTTGAGAAATGCCTGCTGCATACTCTAAAATCTGGGTGATTGCTGTCCTTGAGGGTTTACCACGCTTGAGTTCAATAATCACACAATTGCCCTGCCGATCAAGTGCAAGTAGGTCGATCTTCTGCTTCGACGTACTCAGAGGCGGCTGCCTGCTGATAACGCAGAGCGGTTCTCCAAGCACCAATGTCGCATCCTTTTCAAGGAGATCTTCAAAGTCTCGCTCTGCGCCAAAGCGCAGTGGCTCAAGTTTTCCAAATTTCCGGTCTTCCCAGCGGTAAACTTCCATAATTTCGCGTCCTATAGATTAAAATTCAGCCACTGGATGTGTTCACGATACGTCTCAACTTCTGCATTTATTCTGGTTTGATTCCAATTGTTTTTCTCACCTAAGAACTGTGCGATTTGGGGCGCGACGTCAAGCCCTTGGCCTGGTGTCCAACCGATACGGGTCCGTCGCCAGAGCAGGTCGTCCAGCGTGATCGCCATCTCGCCCCAATAGGCGTAAAGCAGTTCGGCTTTCGTGAAGGGCAGAGACGGAGTGACCGGTTCAGCAAGCGCGGCATCGTCGTTGATAAACTTAAGAATCGTCTGATACCCATCTCCATAGCGTTTCATGAGGCGTTCGGTGTCAACGCTCGATTGCGAAGCGTGACTCGCTTTTCCATTCAGTGCTTCCACTGATACATTGAACAAAGGCGTCGTATCCGTTTTACAATAGCGCGGAACATTCAAAAACGTTGCAAGGTGGTCTACCGTCTCCTCTGCCATCTGCCGATGTGTCGTCAACTTCCCACCATAAAGATACATTACGCCGCTCGGGCTCTCTGTAATTAGGTGATCCCTTGAAACAAAATCGTCCCTTTTGAATCCTTGTCGGTCTTGGTTCTCTGCGATGAGTGGACGTGTACCTGCGTAAGTAGCGATAATCGCATCGTTGTTGAGCGTTTGTTCTGGAAAGATTCGCTGCGTTTCTGAAAGTAGGTATGCCACTTCATCAGCTGATGCACGCACCGACGATAAATCTTCCTCCGGTGTCGTTTCAGTGGTGCCGACGATAGAGGTATTGTGGGAACCCGGTAAAATAAAAATGCCGCGGGACTTGCCACCCTGTCGCATTTCTGATTGCGTAGAGATGACTAAGCCGTACGCTCCGGATGCATCTTCTTTTCCACATCTTGGTAAAACGATGTGAATACCTTGTGCATTTTTCGTTACCAGCCGCGGCATCCCATCGTAACTTGGGTCTTTGCGCCACACATGGTCGCTCCAAGGTCCCGTTGCTGATACAACTTTTCGCGCGGAAATTTCAAAACGTTGGCCAGAGGTGACATCTTCAGCAGTTATTTTGGATATACGGTTTCCGCTATCAGGTGTATCGGGTTGCTTGGCAAAATTGAGAAATCGGACATAGTTAGTTATAACAGCACCGTGTTGATGCGCGTCTTTAAGGGTTGCGAGCGTTAATCTCGCGTCATCAGTCGTGCTATCCCATATAATGACACAACCTTTTAGCGTATCCGTGGCAATGGGTCCGAGTAAGTGTTGAATCTTTTGAGCATCGCGAATCACTTTCGATTTTTCTGCCTTACCTGTTTTAGAAAGATAATTGTAGTAATACGCAGCGGCTTGTATGCCTACTAATGGGTATGGATCGCCTTTGTAGAAAAGAATAGCTAAAGGCATCGGTTTGACAAGATTCGGGGCAATCCGCTGAAGGATCTCACGTTCTTTACGCGATATTTTAACGAGTTCTCTATCGTGTTTAAGGTAGCGAAATCCACCGTGGACAAGCTGCGAAGTGGAACTGCTCGTTCCACTCGCAAAATCGCCCTGTTCAATTAACCCTGCTTTGATACCACCATTGAGGGCAAGATCACGAATTAAACCCGCGCCAACGATACCGCCACCAATAACCAAAACATCCAAAGGTTCAGTTTTGAGCGTTTTAATATTATTTGCCCGAGTTCGGGCTGAAAATTCTGTTGACATCTTCGTCTATTTAACCCGTTATCAAATGGCTATGTAAAGAGACTTTACGAATAGCTGTCAGGATTCCCGATGCAGCACCTGCTATCGGTTGCGTTAACAGCGGCAAAAATATAAGTTGCGAACAAGCCTTTTCAGTTACAGGCAAATCTCCTGGGGCATAACCCTCAAACGCTCCGCCCATGTCAACAGTGCAGAGAGACCCCCTACCATTCATATAAATATCAAGTCCATGTGTGAAAAGTGGTAAAGTATGGAGCAGCGGATATGGATTGCTATTCGTCGGTAGACTCCCTGAAAAAAGCGGCACGCCATCCCCAACAAGCAGCGGATATGGGTTGTTGTTTGCCAATACACCTTCTTTTCGGAGTGCCTCAGCAAATAGGGGCGCAGGCATCCCATGCACCACATCCGCATGGTAACGGATCGGAAACCCGTAGAATCCCGCTGGTTCAGTCCCTTCATAAGTTTCGACTGGAGATACCCCCGGAATTTCCTGTAATCCATCGGATATTTCTTTTATGTAAGTGCGCCGACCCGTATTGAGTTCATCAAGTTTTTTCAACTGTACCGAAGCGATACCGATCGCAAGCGGATGGGCGCGAAATTTAACACCCAATCCCAACGGTGGAAGATGTTTGTATTGCAGTGCCTCTGCCGCAGCTCCTTCAACGTTAGGAGAACGATTGACTTGGC
Source organism: Candidatus Poribacteria bacterium (assembly GCA_022827185.1). Taxonomy (GTDB): domain Bacteria; phylum Poribacteria; class WGA-4E; order WGA-4E; family WGA-3G; genus WGA-3G. The sequence goes on along the minus strand of JAJDTM010000062.1, from coordinate 44,684 downwards.
CAAGCAGACAGGCACGCTCAAACACCGCTACGTTGTTGGTAGCAAGCACCCCACCTTCACCGCCGCTGATTGACTTGTTACCTTGTAAACTCCATGCCCCTACTTGCCCGATACTTCCACAAGGTACGCCTTTGTAAGATGCACCGTGGGCGTGAGAACAGTCCTCTATAACTGGCACGCCTGTCTCTGCGCTGAGTGCCATGAGGGCATCCATATCACAGACATTGCCCCACAGATGCACCGCCACGATTGCCTTAGTTCGTGAGGTAATACGCCGCCGAACGTCATCGACATCAATCAACAGTGTTCTTGGATCCACCTCACAGAAAACCGGGGTCGCCATCAGTGCCAACGCAGGTGTAATTGAACCCATCCATGTGTAAGTCGGGCAGATAACCTCATCACCGGGACCGACACCAAGCCCAAACATTGCACTATGTAACGCTGCCGTACCGTTGGTAAGACTCAAAGCGAATTGGGTGTGGTGACGTTCACACCAAGCTCGCTCAAATTCTTGAACAGTCGCAGAAGCACCGGAGAGTTCGTTCCGAAGCGTCATCTCATAAACAACCCGCGCTTCCTCCTCTGTAATTTGCCGCCACTCGTCCAGTTTCGGATAAGGTGCGTCGGGTGTTATTTCAAAGACGGGTGTTCCCCCTAAAACAGCAGGAAGATCCGTTGGGTTAATCTCATCACGAGATAACTGGGTTTCGTTTTTCTCCATAGTCTGCTCCTTGCTATCGTCCTAATAATCAGCGATTTGTTTTAATCTGACATCCGTGTTATACTGACAGATACGCTGTGAATAGATATAATATCATAATAGCACGTCCAAGAACTTTTGTCAAATTTAGCAGAGAGACTGGGTACTCTTGAATATCCGAAAATTGATTGCCTCAGTGTCACGAGGCAGACTATCTCAATCCAAGAAATTTTTTCTAAACTTTATATCTCCGCTACTTGCTATCTTCGGGTTCTTTCTTTCGTGTGGAATTGTCGTCCATTTCCGAGGACAAGATGCGTTAGAGTTCTATAGGATTATTCTTCTCAGCGGGTTCGCAAGTTTTGATGATTTCGGGTATGTCCTGTTCAACGCCACCCCCTTAGTCTTTACAGGACTCGCCGTCGCTATTGGCTATAAAAGTGGACTGTTTAATATAGGTTGTGAGGGGCAACTCTACATCGCCGCATTTGCTGCTGCGTGGATAGGTATGCACCTAAATCTGCCTGCTTTTCTACTGGTTCCACTCTGTATAGGATCGGCAATGATTGCCGGTGCTGGATGGGGGGCTGTCCCCGGTTTCCTAAAGGCAAGATATGGTGCCCATGAAGTCATCAATACAATTATGATGAACTTCATCGCCTTCGCCCTCATGAACTACCTCGTTACATCCGTCTACCAAGAACCGGGACAGATGATCCCACAAACCCCTCAGATTCACGAAACGGCACGAATCCCACGATTAGCATCTTTAACCCCTATCCTACCGCAGAGCAATCCATTAAACGCGAGTTTCTTGATTGCCTGCGGGTGCGTCGTGGTTTGCTATATCTTCTTGACATACACCCGTTGGGGCTATGAACTCCGCTTGGTAGGAAATGCACAGGATGTTGCTTCTTATGGCGGAATCAACCCGCGTGCTGTAACCGTATGGGTAATGGCATTGAGTGGCGCAATTGCCGGATTAGCCGGTGTCGCTGAGGTGATGGGATACCGTTATCGGTTTTTGGATAGTTTTTCTTCAGGTTGGGGGTTCACCGGGATTGCTGTCGCGCTCTTGGGAAGAAACAATCCCTTCGGAATTTTGGCTGCAGCCGTTCTATTCGGATTATTGAACAAAGTCGCCTTGGACATCGACATCTTGTTGGGAATCCCACGGGGTCTATTTTTTGCTGGCCAAGGTATGCTAATTATCTGGTTGGTCTGCGTAGAAGGCATTTCAAGGAAAAAGAATGATACTTGAATTGATTCCAAGTACTTTGCGAATGGCAACACCATTGGGGTACGCCGCACTCGGCGGAATTTATTCGGAGCGCGCCGGGGTCATCAATCTCGCCTTAGAAGGGATGATGTTGATTGGCGCTTTTGGCTACGTTCTCGGAACGCAAGGTTCAGGTTCAACGTGGCTTGGGTTGCTTATCGGTATAGGGTGTGGGTTAGCCTTGGCTTTGCTACATGCTGTTGCAACGGTTACTTTTCATGCGGATCAAGTTGTCACCGGGATTGGCATCAACATTTTGGCGTTAGGAATTACGGAATACCTTTTACCGCTTCCTAAACAGGTAGACGGGCTTCCGCATTGGGAGCTGCCGCTTATCGGTTCATATAGTTTCATCGTCTATTTGCTACCAGCACTGATGGTGGCGAGTCATATCCTTCTGTTCAAAACGCCGTGGGGTTTGCGATTACGCGCGGCAGGCGAATCAACGGAAGCACTTGCGGCACTGAGTCTGAGTCGAACAAAATGGCAATACCTTGGGATCCTGCTAAGTGGACTCTTAGCGGGGATAGGTGGATGCTTTCTGGCATCCGAAGTGCATTACTTTACAAAAGGGATGACAGCCGGACGTGGTTACCTCGCACTTGCAGCTGTCATCTTCGGGAACTGGCGCCCCTTAAGCGGTGTATCTGCGTGCTTCCTCTTCGGATTCGCCACCGCTTTAGAACTCGCAAACCGATGGAATATACCGGGACAACTGCTACACAGTCTACCCTATATTTTAACAATGGTCGTGCTTGTTGGGTTCGTAGGAACATCGCGCCCCCCCGCGAGTTTGGGAAAAATGAAATTGTAGGTCTTGAATAGAGGGTAGGGAACAACACCAAACAAAGCCTATTCGGTTTCGCTGTCTTCATCTACAAGTCCATAGTAGCTGCCGTGGCGACTGTAATAACCATAGGACTTGGCATGTTTCGGATTGATCATGTTGCAAAGCACACCGACCCCTTTAGTTGGGAAGGCTTCTGTCAAGTGCCGTATCCCCGTGAGGATATCAAACCGGCGGGTCTTCGTGATGTCAAAAACGTAGACGATTGCATCAACAATATTTGCCAAAATCATCGGATCGGCAACAGCGCGGACAGGCGGGGAGTCGATCACGATGACATCATATTCGGATTTTGCGAGTTCCAACCACTGTGTCATCATTTCTGAGTTGAGAAGTTCGATTGGATTCGGCGGCACAGTCCCGCTCGGTATTAGAAATAGATCGGGAATTCCGGTCTGCTTAACTGTTGCGTGGAGTACGTCGTATCCATTCTCTGAGTTCAGGTGGATGAGTGCTTCACTTAATCCCGGCTTGCGTGCATCCGTACGCGGAACAGGCAATTCAGCCGTATGAGTCTCTATCTCGTCCGCTTCGTGAAGCAGTTGTTCTCTCGGAAAGGTATTGTGTTGCGAAGGTCTCCGCATATCGGCATCAATTAGTAAAACCCTATTGCCTCGCTGTGCAAGTGCAACGGCAAGGTTCGAGGAGATGGTACTTTTACCCTCACCGCGAGTCGCGCTTGTGACAAGAATCGTTTTCACAGCGGCACCCGGATTCAGGAACGGCAGTTTGGCTTGTAGCACACGAAACGCCTCGGCTGTCCTCGAATTCGGCGCATCGTGAACCATCAGCGGGAGCCGATACGCGCTGCGCCTTTTGATAGAGGGAAGCACCCCAAGGAAACTCGGTGATTCGGGCAGAGTGTCCAATTGCCGGACAGCCTCCTCTAAGCGGAGATAGGTATCTTTGAAATAATTCTTAGCGACAGCGAATGTCACGCCGAGTAGCATTCCAACAAACGCCCCCAAAACGAGATTCAGTTTTAACCGCGGTTTCAAAGGTTCTTCCGGCGCGCGTGCTTTATCCATCACCTTGATAGTTTCTGAACGGGCTTGTGCGAAAATTTCTGCCTCTCGCATCTTCGTTTCTAAAGCGATGACCTGGGCGTTGTAAATCTCAACGTCGCGCTTGAGGCGATAGAACTCTAATTGGTCGGGAGACCATTCACGGAGTTCCGAAAAATGTGCGTCAATTTTGGCAGTAATTTCATCTTTCTGTTTTTTAAGACTAATAACGGCTGCCTCGGTCTCATTTACCTTTTCTGTAAATACTTGATGTAGCGGGTTATATGAAGAGGTTGTACTCTTTATCTCTTTCTCCTCATTAGCGAGACGTGTTTTCGTTTCCGCAATCTTTTTATCAATAGCAGAGACTTCAGGATGGGTTTCATCGTATTTGCCAAGTAGTTCCGCTCTCTCAATTTCATATTGGTTTAAGCTATCCTGCAATTTGGCATGTGAAGGGTTTCGTGCGATCGTTTCCGATATAATCTCCTCTGATAATCCTTCCAGTTTTTGGCGATAGGTCGCCAGTCTCAATTCAGTTCCTATCAGCAAGTTTATCACTTCATTTTCTTGCGCTTGGAGTTGCAGGATAATCTGTGCTTGTGTTCCGCCTTCCGCGTTTAGCGTGAGTTTCGGGTGTTTTTCTTGAAATGCGAAGAGTGCTTTGTCGGCATTTGCGAGATTTTCTTGGGTCTGATTCAGCATCCCTTGTGGAAGCGGTTTTCGCCACCACTCCATTCTCTCAACGGCTTCTGCTTCAACAGTCGTCTGAAAGACTGTGGCAATTCTGTTGGCGAGATTCTGGGCGCGTTCCGAGTCCTGTTGTTGTACGGTAAGTGTAATCACTTTTCCGTCCGGTGACTCCTCAATTTTTAACTGTTCGTCAATCAGCGTTTTGATGAAAAAATCTACCCACTCGGTGTCTGTGAGTTTTCCCTGTTCGGTTGCACTTTGATCAAGTTTAATACCGAACGTATCCGCGATCCATACGACACTCCGTCCCCGATGGATGGGCAGCGGTTCAAGAAGTCCTTCATTTCTGAGTTGGCGCACTGCCGGTGTAATCACGAGGTCCCGCGATTGGAGCTGCGCGGCGAAAGCACTGACAGATGTTCCCCCGAATAACCCGGGTATCGGTAGCTGCGAGAGTAGGGAGGAAGCGGATTGACCGTCTAACACACGAATTGTGGTTTCAGATTGATAAACTGGTGGTGTGAAGTCAGTTATGAGAAACGCTACGAAAACGGAGAGTAAAAAAATGAGCAGGACACTCCACTTATTCCGAAAGAGTATCCAAAAATAGTCTGACAATCGAATCTCTTTAACTTCTTCAACCTGTCTATCGGCTGTCTCTGGCATCTGTAACCTCGTTGTGTTTTTTAATATCTTACAAGCGCGTTTACCAAGCACATATCCGCAATTAATTGTTGTATCTAATCAGGACGGTGACAAGCAGATTCACAAATGATGTTGCGAAGGTGATCACTCGCCAATCTAAACGGGTTCGCTCGCGAACGCGGAGCTGGTCTTTCGGGTTTAGATAAACCTCCGAATGCACTTGATCAAAGTTCAATTCTTCTTCTGTACCATCTACGCGTGTCAGGAGGCATTTTTTCGGGTTCGCCCGCTCTTCATCAAACCCACCCGCCATGGCAATCGCTTGGCCCAAAAGGACCGGTTCAGTAATCACATACTGTCCTGGTTTCTCTACTGCCCCCGTAACGCTGACTTTTGCTTCTGCTAACGGAATATATAACGTATCACCAGGTCCCAACATTGCCTCAGCGTTTTCCGTTGTCAGATCAACCAGCGTCCGTTCTTTGTTGGTAATAATTTCGGACTTGTGCAAGTTTGCGAAGTCGGCTCTGGATCCGCCTGCAAGTTTCAATACCTGAATCGCCGGCACTTGCGGTGTGGTTATGGGGTAAACACCGGGGGCGACAACAGCACCTATGACACGCACGGGGCGTTGCTGAAAAACAGAGGGAACGTATATAGTATCATAGTCTTTCAGCCGAATATCGGGCCCCCCTGTACTGATAAGATTAAGATAGTCGATCCTTTTGTATAATTTTCCATCGCGCCAGATAGAGATGTCCGTCAAGTCAGCGAGTTCATAGTTGATCCCTGCTGCTGCAAGGGCTTGGAGTAGATATACCTGTCCGACTTCAAAGAGGTGCAAGTTTCCACGCGCTTTCGGTTCAACGGCACCGAACACAAGAATAGTGCGTTTCGGTTTCATAAGCGTTACAAACACACGGGCTGTCGGGAGGTGTTTTGAAAAGGCGGACTGCATCTGCGCTTCAAGTTCAGAAACAGTGAGACCGGCAACCTTGATGAGGCCAATAAGCGGATAGGAGACATAGCCGTCTTTTTGAATAGGCACTGGAATCCGTTCTTTGCTATATTCAGGATACCCATCTACAGTGACAACGAAGCTGTCGCCAACTTCCAATTTATATGTAGATGACTCCGGGGTCTTTGTGACTTGCGGCGTAACTTCTGTGCCGACTGCCGAATTTTCGGCAGCTGTGTCCGCTGCGAAAGTGAGGACGGAAAAACTGAGGTGTACCAAAGTGAATAAAAATATTAGAGATATTTTAATGGGAAATTTTGAGCAACAGCGTATGCCTTTAAAAAACTGTCGGCATAGAGAAAATATGTTCATGAAATATCACTATTAACCTTTTCAGAAGATTTGGTTCCTTTGTTGATTCCCAAACTTGGGTTCTTCATCATTTCTTCAGATCGCTGAAATATTTTAACAGATATTTGGCAAGAACGCAAGGGAAAACCACTTTTATCCAGAGCCATTTAGTTTTAGATAAATTATCGGATTCTCTAAATTTTTGAATCTGCCTTCTCAGGTTTCCCGGTGCGGTTCCAAACCACACCTACGGGGCCTGGGGGTGCCAAAATTGGTGGTGGATTTTTATGGACCCGGCGTTGCATAGTCATACCATTCAAGGATACGCCATTCCCCATTTTCACGAAGCTCCAAGATGAAAACCATGCGTCCTGAAGGGTTAGATTGTCCGCCTTGTTTTAAGTCAAGTCTGAGATCATAATCGTAGTCAGCCATAGCAAGGGTATCGCTCAAGAATTCAATATCTCCATTCTTATAGAGATTCAGTTCAATATTCTGAGTTGCATCGAACACTTTTAACGTCCCTTCTCGCTCCTGTGGTCCCCCGCGAAATATTATATCATCATCAGGATTATCGGGGGTGCCCATGTCACTGATATAGAAGAAGTCGTCTTCCCATATCGCGGACATATATCCTTGAATGTCGTATGTTTCAAGACCATTTCCCCACTGTTCTTGGATAACAGATTTGATCACAGATCTCTCCAAATCGTAATCAATTTCATTATCTTCAGCATTGAGATCCATTTGTTCTGTCTCCTCAACAGGATCGTTAGCCTCTTGTTCAAGGACTGAAGAGAGCCATGCTTGAAATTCTCTAATTTCAGCATCCTCACTCTGAACCGTCGGCACATTTTCTGGCACAGATGACGTTCCTATCTCAGGAGACCTAATATTTGTCTCTTCTTGCTGCGTTTCCGTTCCCGTTTCAGAGGGATGCTCAACAAATGGAGGCATAGTGATTTGCCGATCCCCTGGCTTAACTACCTTGATTACTAATTGTGCTTCTTCTATTTCAGGCGATTGGACCTTCAACACTCGAAACCCAATGAATCCGAGAGCAAAAATGACAATGATGCTGATAATTATTTTTACTTTCACTGCCGTGACACCTCCTATCGATAGATACCGCTAAGTCCCCGAGGGCGACAGGTGTATAGAAACCTTTTGCTTATATCGCGCTCACGTCATATTACATTTGTTGCGAACCGCTTGGTTTCCTTCAAAAATAATGTTTGTTGCTTTAACGTATGGGTTTATGCTAATATAGTGTTGTGAACTTAAAAGCTACTTTTGCACAACTTCAAGGCAAACAGGTAATGATTATCGGTGATGTCATCGTGGACGAATATATCTGGGGGGATGTGAACCGAATTTCGCCTGAAGCCCCTGTGCCAGTGTTTGAAATCGAGACAGAAGAGACCGGATGTGGTGGTGCGGCGAATGTCGCGCAGAATGTCGCAAGTTTGGGCGGCAACACAATCTTGGTCGGCGTCATAGGGAAAGACAGGGGCGGCGAAAAGTTAGTCCAGATGCTAACCGAGTTGAATATAGTTACCACAGGGATCTGTATAGATCCCGAGCGACCCACAAGCACAAAAACACGTGTGATTGCGGGTGCTGTTACGACAACGCTTGCGAATCGTGAGCATCATTCGGCACATCATCTGCTTCGTATTGACAGGGAATCCAAACAGGAAATCTCTATAAGGATGCGGGAACATCTACTGGAAACTGTCCTTTCTCAGTTACCCGCAAGTGATGCTATTATCTTCGCGGATTACGATAAAGGGGTCATCAATGCCCAACTCATCAGAGACGTGATGAAACATGCTCAACCTTACGATATACCGATTGTCGTTGATCCAAAGCGAGATAACTTCTGGCATTATAAAGGCGTAACAGCCATTACGCCGAATCACAAGGAAGCAGGTGCCGCTGTCCACGAAGAGATTACCAATGTCTCCGAACTGGTCGCTGTCGGTGAGAAAATTTTAAACCGATTATCGCTCAAGGCGTTGCTAATTACGCGCGAGGCGAACGGAATGTCTCTGTTCCAACGCAAACCTGATGGTAACCTGCAAGTAGAGGACCTACCACCACAGAGCAGCGTCGTGACGGATGTGACAGGTGCGGGAGATACTGCTGTCGCTGTTTTCACGCTTGCCCTTGCGGCGAATGCCGATTTCTACAATGCTGCGGTGTTGTCGAATCTTGCTGGCGGGATTGTCGTTGGAAAAGTCGGGTGTGCGACTGTCACACCAAAAGAACTGTTGAAGGCAATTGAAACAGAAATGTCTGTTTCTGGATCGTAGGGAAACAGGGAAATGAAAACTGTCTTTCTGGATCGAGATGGTGTCATCAACCGAAACCCACCGAATATGGGGTACGTCCGGAGATGGTCTGAATTTAGTTTCATTCCAAATGCCCGAAAAGCGATTCGAGAGCTCACCGAAAACGGTTACCGAATTATTGTAGTGACCAATCAATCCGGAATTGAGAGAGGCCTCTATTCAGAGGAAAGTTTGGCAGATATCCACTCGCGAATGGTCGCTGAAATTAGCAAAATAGGTGGCGCGATTGACGCTGTTTATTACTGTCCACACCATCCCGATACCGGATGTGAATGCCGAAAACCGAAGCCTGGTATGCTAATGCGCGCTGCAGCTGAACACAACATTGAACTGTCAAACGCCTATTTGATCGGGGACTCAGTCACAGATATTCAAGCAGGACAACGCGCTGGAACCAAGGCATTTCTTGTACTAACCGGACTTGGACAGGAGAGTTATCGCTACTATATCAACGCTAAATCTGGTTGGCATGTGGATGAGAACGGACATCGTCCTGAAAAAATTTTTACAAACCTTTACGCAGCAACGCGCTGGCTGAAGAAAAATTAAAAAAATGATTCTTGAAAAAATAGAAACCCGGACTGCTCACGCGGGTGTTATCGGGCTCGGTTATGTTGGGTTACCACTTATAGTTGCCATTGCAAGTGCGGGTTTCCGAGTTACAGGCATTGATATCTGTTCGGAAAAAATTGAGCGACTCAAACAGGGGATCTCAGATGTACCAGATGTCCCTGATACAGTGCTCACACCTTTGATTACGTCCGGACAGATTCAAGTAACAGCAAACTTCGATGTGCTTCAGGAATTGGACACAGTCAACATCTGTGTGCCGACCCCCCTGCATGAGAACCGAACGCCGGATATGCAGTTTATCGTTGCTGCAGTGGAACAAGTCGCTCAGTACCTCCATTCCGAACAACTGATTGTCCTTGAAAGTACGACCTATCCCGGTACAACTGAAGAATTTGTGCTGCCAATGCTCACTGACCCGTCTAACGAAAACACCTCTGCTCAAGCTTTAGAAGTAGGCCGTGATTTCTATCTCGCTTTCTCTCCCGAACGCATTGAACCCGGAAATAGTACCTATTACATGACAAACACGCCTAAGATTATCGGAGGCGTTACACCGCATTGCACTCAGGTTGCGGACACCTTTTATGCCCAGTTCATCAATAAGACGCACACAGTATCATCACCTCGAACAGCAGAGATGGTGAAACTCCTTGAAAACACGTTTCGGAGTGTCAACATCGGGTTAATCAACGAGGTTGCCTTGATCTGTGATCGGATGGATTTGGATGTGTGGGAAATTGTTGACGCTGCTGCAACAAAACCGTTCGGATTTATGCCTTTTTATCCAGGACCTGGACCCGGCGGTCATTGCATCCCAGTTGATCCGCATTACCTCTCTTGGAAAGCGCAGAAGTATCAATACCATGCCCGATTCATTGAACTCACCAGCGAAATTAACAATGAGATGCCCAAGTATGTCTTAGACAAAATTAGCCACGCCTTGAATCTTCAGCGAAAACCCCTTAATGGCTCAAAACTATTAATCTTAGGTGTCGCATACAAAAAGGACATCGGGGACACACGTGAATCACCAGCCCTTGAGGTAATTCGTTTAATTCTTGACAAAAAAGCAGAATTTGTATATCATGACCCGTACGTAGAAAGTCTGCCTCTTGATGGCAAAGAAATTTACTATTCAGAACCCCTAACGGTCAATTTAGTAGAAAGTGCCGATTGCGTTGTAATCTTGACAGATCACGGGGCTATAGACTACGATTGGCTCGTCGAACATGCTCAAATAATAGTTGATACGCGCAACGCAACACGCGATGTGCAAAAGGGACAGGAGAGAATAATCAAAATTTAATCTTATCACACTTTCGGAGCATAATAATGTCATACACAAATTTAAAATCGCAAATACAACGCGACCAGTTGACGTGGTTTTTAGACCTGCTTTTAAACGAAAGAGAAGTTTTTCAATTAAGTGCTTCTATCGGCATTATCCCTGATATGGACAGGCTCTATGCCTTGTCAAAGCGAGAATTATTGGTAAATTTAACCGATGCGTTCTTGGGGATAGCTGCTCCCGAAAAATCTACCGTTGAAAACAGCGATACTCGTATATCTAAACCAGGAATGAACAACGGCGAAGTTTCAGTTGAAGAGTTAGCCAGCGAATTTCTTACCGAGAAGGCGCGTGCCGCAATCTCCCGTGTCGGGTATATGGAGGTTTCTGAAATCCAAACGTTTTTTAAAACGTCCGATATCCTAATCGAAGCAGGCGATTTCGGCGAAGTTGTATGGGCACTCCTCACTGACCAACGTACTGCAGTCGTCGAGCACGGTTACAAACTCCTTAATACAACTTATGAATCTATAGAAGTCGCACACACAAATGGATACGAAGATCTCCAAAGCAGCGAACAGTTAGAAAAAATTGAATCTCAGGATGCTTACAACTTAGAAAACGAAGATCAACAGTTGGTGGATTCCATTCCAGAAATTGCGCAACTTGAGCAACAATTAGCAGACGCGAAAGCGGACTATGTTTCGCTTGAAAAAAAGCACAGTCGGTTAGACCAACAGCGCGCTTTCCTTTTAGAAGAAAATAAAGGATTGAAAACTGAAGCTGAAGACTATCACGACAACGAACAACGCCTGAAGGACCTTGAACAGGAAAATAGCACACTCCGTGAACAGGTTGAGCGATATACGGAAGACACTGCGGCGTTACAGCAACTCGCTAACGAACGCGAAGACTTGTTCGCGGAAAAAGAACGGTTGGCAAATCAATTGAAAGCATACGAACAGATTCAGTCAGCCAAAGAGACCTTTACGACTGACCTCAAATTAGTTGAGGAAGCGATCTATAAAGGGCACCAAGGGCTTGAAGATTTTCAGACAAGTTTAGACAGCCATTTCGATATCTTAGAAAGTTGCCATCAAGCCGCACGTGGTGCGCTGAACCAGATTCGCCAAACCCTTGCTCATTTAGATACACAGCAACTCACCGAAGGCGAGGATACCTATCCGATGACCACCGAACAACCTCGCGTCGGGGTCTTCGTCGATGTCCAAAACATGTTTTACGCTGCCAAAGATCGGTACGGAAGAAGAGTCGATTACATCAAACTGCTTGATCTAATCGTCGGTCCGCGCCACCTTATGGGGGCTTATGCCTACGTTGTCCAGATCCCGGAAATCCCACAAGCCAGCTTCCTCTCACTCCTTGAACACAACGGCTATACGATTAAGAGCAAGGACCTACGCTTGCGCGGTGATGGCTCCGCAAAGGGCGATTGGGATGTCGGGATCGCTGTGGATGTCGTTTCAATGCTCGGTTCATTGGATGTCGTCATCTTGGCAAGTGGTGATGGGGATTTCTGTCCGCTCGCTGAACTCATCAAGCAACAGAACAAACGGGTGGAGGTCGTTGCTTTTGAACACAACACCTCCATGGATCTGCAACAGATCGCAGACCAGTTCTTCCCGATTGGAGATGAGCTACTCTTATAACGTAAAGAAGTGTAGCGAACTCAGTTGGCATCTACAAGATGAATTACCCTCTTCAGCGTATACGGAATGCTTTTGGTGAAAAAGGGACGCGCGTGGAGTCCTCCAAAGACTTTTCAAATCTCAGTTCTTTCCTGCCACTCCGGATATGCCTCATTCTCACTGCCCTTTCTGTGCTTATCACAATAGACCTCACAAGCGCAGAATGGCCATCTTCAGCAACACAGAACCTTCCATTATGCATAGCACAAAACGAACAACGCTTTCCTGTTCTCATCGCTGATGGACAAGGCGGTGCTATCGTCGCGTGGAGTGATGCGAGACATGCGAATCGCGATATTTTCGCACAGCGCGTTAGTGCGGCGGGCGATATGCACTGGAACCCGAACGGTATCCCAATCTGTGATTTGCCTTCATCGCAAAGCTGGCCCCTAATCGTTAGCGACACAGATGGCGGTGCTATTCTTGTCTGGGGCGATACGCGACACGGGAATCAAGATAGTTACGCACAACGCATCGATGCAAACGGCAACAAACTGTGGAACGCTGAAGGTGTCCCTGTCTGTACGCACCCAACCTTACAAGACGATGTGAACGCTATCGCCGACGGCAAAGGCGGTGTAATTGTCGTATGGGAAGATTGGCGAAACGGGAATCAGGATATCTATGCCCAAAGGATTGACAACACCGGGAAACCGCTATGGGCGGCAAATGGTGTCCCAGTTTATAGCGGAGAAGGCGATCAGTATGACCCGGTTTTAATTGCTGATGGACAAGGGGGCGCTATTTTCGCATGGTGGGATATCAGCACTCCAGATTGGAACATTTATGCCCAACGGCTATCAGCAGATGGCAAATCTATGTGGAATGCCGGTGATGGTGCAGAAAACGCGCCTATTCCGGTCTGCACAGCACGCGGTAATCAAGGCGCGCCCGTCGTAGTGAGCGACAAGAATGGCGGCGTGTTCTTCGTTTGGTCGGACTACCGAAATGACCCGAACTTTTATACGAGTGCGCAGCTATATGCGCAGCATCTGACTGCTAAAGGCGATGCGTTGTGGGAAAAGGACGGCATCCCTATCTGTAAACTGCGGGTCAATCAACAACAACCCGATTGCATTCCGGATGGCAGCGGCGGCTTCATTGTTACATGGTGGGACGAACGAAATATCTTCGCTGATATCTATGCACAGCGTATTAATGCAGATGGCGAAGCGTTGTGGAACGACGAAAACTCAGATTTCCCAGAGGGGGGTATTCCTGTTTGTATCGAGGCAGGCGTTCAACGTCTCCCGCGACTCGTGCCTACCGATGAAACGGGAGCCATCGTCTATTGGCTGGATTACCGCGAAGACTTTGGAGACTCGACTGAAGATGCGATCTATGCGCAACGGCTTGATGCTGACGGCAAACCGCTGTGGGAAATTAATGGGATCCCTGTCTGCAGCGCGCCGAAAGCACAAATCACGCCGCAAGCCATTGCTGCAGGCGTTAACGCTGCGATTGTCGTCTGGGGCGATGCGCGCGGTCAAGATGAAGATATCTATATCCAACGCGTTCCTCAATAAGCATACACATTTGACTTTCCGCGCCTTAGAAACTTCCGCAAAAACCTGAAACGATTGTTATTAACAACATCGCCGAACATCTGGGGACTATTGGGGAAACCATTCATTACACTTCTCCTCAAATTAGACCCGGATAAATTGACGAAGGTATTGTAAAGGAAACCAACTGTATGAAAGCACATTTTTCCATAATAGCACTTCTCGCCTTTGTAACACTCGGCTTCTTGCCCAATAGTTTTGCACAAGAGGCAGCCCCCGAAAGAATGGTGCGATTGATTTACTTTCTACCCAACGACCGGCCATTCCGCCCAGAAGTAGTGCAGAAGATGAAAGATGAGATTCGCAATCTTCAAACCTTCTTTGGTGAACAGATGCAGGCACATGGACATGGCTATAAAACTTTCCGCATTGAAACCGACGCACAAGGCGAGCCGATAGTGCATCGCGTGGATGGGCAACACCCGGATAGCCACTATCACAACAGGACGGCCCACTATGGTCTGGAGATTCAACAGAAAATGGGGGGACAGTCTAAAAACATTAACTTCATTGTCTGGGACAATAGTACGAATTTAATTCGCGGTGCTGCAGGATGGGGAGGTACTCAGAACGTTGACGGGCTACGAATTGGAGGGTCAGCGCAAGTTCCTGACGAATTTGGATTTCGTACAGCGGCGCACGAACTGGGACACGCCTTGGGACTTTTCTGGCACGATTTCCGTGATGAAAGATACATCATGGGTCATGGTGGTTCTGGTAGATCCTCTTTGTCTGCTTGCGCTGCCGAATTTCTATCCGTGCTTCCCTACTTCAATCCGGATATCCCACTTGAAAAGACATCGCCGTCCATCATCGAACTCATTTCTCCGCGCACGTATCCGGTAGACACAAAACGCCTCTCTATTCAACTCAAAGTCAGCGACCCTGATGGGCTTCATCAAGTGCTTCTACTAAGCAGAGGCACTAGCATCGGCAATAATCGAGGATTGAAAATGTGTCGTAGTTTGAAGGGCGAAAAAGAAGCCATTGTTGAATTCGACTATGATGTTATCACTCCATCTCCTGTACATAAGTTTAGTGTTGTTGCCGTTGATATGGTGTCAGATGTCGATGCCTATAGTTTTATTCTTGCGGAGGAGATTTCTTCACACCACATCGCCACGCTTGAAGGGCATACAAGTATGGTTCGTTCTGTTCCGTTTTCACCCGATGGTTCGCTTCTTGCTTCTGGATCCACTGATAAAACAGTTAAGTTGTGGGATGTTGCCACGCGAACAAACATCGCTACCTTTGAAGGGCATACAGGTTGGGTTTCTTCTGTTGCGTTTTCACCCAATGGTTCGCTTCTTGCTTCTGGGGCTAATGATCGCACAGTCAAGTTGTGGGATGTTGAGACGCGAACAAACATCGCTACCTTTGAAGGGCATATAGGTCGGGTTTCTTCTGTTGCGTTTTCACCCGATGGTTCGCTTCTTGCTTCTGGGGCTTCTGATGGCACAGTCAAGTTGTGGGATGTTGCCACGCGAACAAACATCGCTACCCTTGAAGGGCATACACTGCTTGAAGGGCATACAGAGACGGTTTTTTCTGTTGCGTTTTCACCCGATGGTTCGCTTCTTGCTTCTGGGGCTTCTGATGGCACAGTCAAGTTGTGGGATGTTGCCACGAAACGTAATATCACTACCCTTCTTCATGAGGGTAAGGGTCACCCTTGGATATCTTCTGTTGCTTTCTCACCGGATGGCGAGACGCTCGCTGCCGCGCAAGATAATACCCTCCCTCGCATGATTAGGTTGTGGGATGTCACCACGAAACGCAATATTGTCTTCTTTGCACTCCCTGGTGGTATTGTATCTATTGCGTTTTCACCCGACGGGGCAATCCTCGCTTCCGCGGAAGCAAACAATGGAAGGGTCGGACTGTGGGACGTTGCAACGGGCGTACAGATCGGCGTTTTTCCACATACGTTTGGGGTCTGGTCTATATCGTTATCGCCCGACGGAACGATTCTCGCTTCTGGAAGAGGTGATGGACCAATCGAATTATGGGATATGTCGCCGTACATTACCCCTACTACATCGTCTAAATTTTCGGCGGAGGATGTCAATCAAGATGGTGTTGTGAACATTCAAGATTTGGTGTTGGTCGCTTCAAAATTCGGGGAAACAGGCGAGGGTAGTGCAGATGTCAACAACGATGGTGTTGTGAACATTGCAGACTTGGTGATGATTGCAGGTGCGCTCGGGGATGCAGCGGCTGCACCTTCAGCACATCCACAGACACTAAAGATGCTCACCGCCAGAGATGTACAACAGTGGCTCATCCAAGCGCAGCAATTGTCCTTCACTGATACAAGGGCGCAACGCGGCATTCATTTCCTTGAACACCTCTTGAGCGCGCTAACACCAAAAGAGACGGCACTGTTTGCCAACTATCCGAATCCGTTCAATCCGGAAACGTGGATACCGTATCAACTCGCGGAACCTGCATCCGTGCAAATTGATATCCATTCCGCGGATGGGAAGTTGGTTCGGACATTGGTGTTGGGAATTCAGGCTGCAGGTATGTATCAGGACAAGAGTCGTGCGGCATATTGGGATGGCAAAAATGATGTAGGTGAGCCTGTAGCAAGCGGTGTCTATTTCTATACGCTGTCAGCGGGAAATTTCACGGCAACAAAGAAGTTATTGATACAGAAATAGGCAACTTTGTGTCAAGTGTTTTTATTTTCACGCTTAGCGAGTTGTGCACGGAGTTGCTCTAACTCAACTTCTACGTCTCTTCGGCGTTGTGCTTCTGCTTCAGCGAGTGCCTCTGCTTCTATCCGAAGGTGTTGCTCTTCCATTGGCGTCGTAATCGGGGTGCCATCAGGTAGATATGGACGTAAAAGCCTTACATGGCTGTGAAGTTGATCCTCCCATCGAAAGTGAAGATTTAATGCCGCGCTGAACAGACTCCCTTCTGTATCCGGCGCAATCTCAACGATTTCACCCGATGGACTTCGCCGCCACCCACGAAACTCCGCAGGTTTCTCCATCTCCGGCTGATGGATGAAGTACTCTTGGGAACCCATATCACCGAGATAGATTTCAACTTTTTCATGCCGATCCTGATAGGCTGTTGAATCGGAAAGAAACTCGAAAATAGTCGTCGGCACTGCACCTTCTGACCACGTATAAAAACTACGCCGCTGCGGATATTTATTGACACCAAAGACGACATAAATATCAGGCGCGACGAATTTTGTGATATCGCCTTCACGGTAGTAGATAAAACTGTCAACGCCAATATAAATGTGTGGATTGATTTGAAAATAGCGTGTGAATTGTTCAGACAAGCTGCCAATTTGTTCACCGTGGAATCCTGTTGCCGACATAGGTTCATCGTCCTCACAGGGGTAACCTTCAATATAAATAGTTGGTTTTCCATTCGCTTTTGGAAAGATAGGCATATATTTTTTTTGCTTGAATTCAAAGTCGTTTAGTATATTCATATTTTTTTTCCTTTGCGTTCAGGATAGGAAGTATCTTATGCCCATAAGAGAGTTAAAAATCTCTGTCAACCGATTTTGAAATTTGCTAACACATCTCCTATAATTTTACCAAAACACCTACTTTCTGTCAAGTAAGATTGTGACCTCTGATGAAAAGTGAATTTGACCTTTTGAGCTTTTTCTGTTATAATAACCCAAGTTGCCACCTTGTAGCATAGGCTGTTAGCCTGTGCCTCTTCGTGCCGAAAATGGTAGGAAACACGCCAAGTTTTCGCAAAAATGACCGCTTTCCACTGAAAAACGGTGTTCGTGTGTCTAAAATTACATGAGTAGCAAGTTAGATTATAATAGGACTAAATGCCATACTTGCATTCAACCATCTTTGAACAGGAGGACTAAAACATGTCAGACCAAGGTTTCAGAGAACGGGTCTTGAGTTCCATCGAAGAACTCAAACGGACGATCGAACGAAGGGACACAGAACTCAAACGGACGATCGACCGAATGGATGACAGAATAGATAGAAGACTGACGACCATAGAGGTGGATGGAAGGAACTTACGCGATGAGATCGGTGAGCTGCGTAGTGACGTTAGAGATGAAATTGGTGAACTGCGCGGTGATGTTAGATGGATTCGGGGTAAACTTGAAGGCAGACAGGAAGCAACATCAAACACAGACGCAAAGACTGCAATCCGGATAGCATTAGGCTCAGCATTGGTAGCCATCATATCGTTGATTAAAGCCTTTTGGGCCTAATAGAAAGGAACTTTTATGACAAAACGTACACGACTCGCCCCAGCGAAACGCGCAATTATCGTCGGAATGGATGGCGCAAGCATGGAACTGGTTAAGAATATGATTGACTGGGGACATGCGCCGAATATGGCGAAACTGCTCCAAACTGGGGTCTATCGACCCATGATCGGTGTATTTCCGACATTGACCCCCCCCGGATGGACGGCACTCTCCACCGGCTCATGGCCCGGCACACATCAGGTAATGGATTTTAATATTCGGGCTGTCGGGGAACGTCTTGATAAAACGGTATGGGGGATTAACACCGGCTTGTGCCAATCTGAGTATCTATGGAACCTCGTAGAACGTGCGGGCGGAAAACCGATTTTGGTGAAATGGGAGATGTCTTGGCCCCCCACTGTCAAAACGGGTATTCAGGTGGAAGGTACAGGACCCGGTGTCTCGAACCATCATCAGGTCGCTGGGTATCATCTTTTTGTCGCGGGAAAATGGGCACCCCGTCCTATCGGTGGGCAGCGCGACCCCGAAACACTCGACCCGAGCGCATTACAGCAAGTGCGACACATTGATCCGGTCACTATTGATCCGATTGGAAATGGCGAATGGCGTGCCTTACCGGATTCCGCAGCACCCGTGCGGGAGGTCGAACTCACGATCCGCCCCTTAGCACGGGGTAGAGAAGATGTGATGCCATCTGTCTATTCCAAAGCCGAAGCATCCGACGCTTCTCATCAAGAAGTTGGGCGGGTTCCAAAACCGTTCTATGGGTTGATTTACGCTACCGGTGATAACGGTTATGATCGGATTCGGATCTGCCGCAGCCGTGCTGGAGATGATGCGGTTGCCGATCTCGGTGTCGGTGAATGGAGCGAGTGGTGGTTAGACACATTTGAAATTGACGGTTCTGAAGTAGAGGGGTATGTCCAGATGAAACTGGTCACGCTCACGTCCACAGCGGATGCCTTTGAACTCTTTGTGCCGCAAATCTGGCCCCGAGAGGGGTATACGGTTCCCGATACGGTTGCCAAAATAATTGATACGGAAATCGGTTCGTTTCTGCAAAATCCTGCGCGCGATGCACTCGGACAAATGGACGATAACACCTATTTTGAACTCTTAGACTACCATCACCAACGCCTCGCGGATGTCGCAACCCATCTCGCTACAAACAACGATTGGGATGTCCTGATGGTGGAGAGCCACGCGCCGGACTATGCAAGCCACTTTTTCCTCAGCCAAGCGGACGAGATTAGCGGCGCAGCACCCGAAACAATCCATCGGTGCCGTGAGGGGTTACGATACACTTATGAATCCGTTGACCGGATGATTGGACAGTTAATGGCGTTGGCAGACGAAGAAACCGTTGTGCTCGTCTGTTCCGACCACGGGGGCACGCCGAATCAATTTCGCGCTGTCGATATTGAAAAAGTCTTGGAAGAGACAGGGTTTATTGTCAAAGACACAAACGGGGAAATAGACTGGACAAAAACCCGTGCTGTCAATGTCGGTTTGGTACATATCTTCATCAACTTGGCTGGACGTGAACCCGACGGCATCGTCGCGGCAGAGGACTATGAGGAGACGCAACGTGAACTTATCGCCGCGTTGCATACTTACAAGGATGAAAAGACCGGACAGCATCCGTTTACCTTAGCCGTCACGCGTGCGGATGCTGAGATGTTTAACCTACACGGTGAACTCGTCGGTGATGTCGTCTATGCGCTGCGTCCGGAATTTGATGGTGCGCACGGCAAACAGTTGCCTTCGGTAAGCTTCGGTATCGGGGGACAGCACTCTACATTTATTTTATCGGGGGCTGGTGTTCAGGAAGGTGTTGCGTTGCAAGGGCAGGTTCGCGTCGTAGATGTTGCACCGACGCTCTGCTATCTATTGGGACTCCCGATGCCTGACAGCGTGGAAGGTGGTGTCGTTTACGAGGCGTTAGAAGATCCGAATTGGCATCTGACAGCACTTGCTGACGTGGAGTAAACAACAAAGCAGGCACGTGTTTTAAGAAGGCAGGCAGATGCCGCATTGCTCGCGCAATTCTTCAAGCGTATAGGTATTGATGACTTCGGCTTTTGTTAACCAACCGCGACGCGCAACATTCAAGCCGGATTGCCGGTGCACCAGTCGTTCGATAGCGTGTGCATCGGTATTGACCGCTAACAGTACACCCGCATTTTTTGCCATCCGTACAAACTGAGGGTCTAAATCCAATCGACTCGGCGATCCGTTAATCTCCAAAACTGTGCCATTTTCTGCGGCGGCTGCGATGACCTCCTCAAGATTCAGGGGGTAGCCGTGTCTGTGTCCGAGCATTCTACCTGTGGGATGGCCGATGATATTGACGAACGGATTCTCAATTGCGCGGACGATGCGTTTTGTCATTTCTGCCTCGGTTAGGTTGAAATGGCTATGTACGCTTGCGACGACAATATCAAGCTGCGCTAAAATCTCATCGGGAAAATCCAGAGTGCCGGATCGCCGAATATCTACCTCAGAACCCGCAAGGACTGTCATCCCCTCGATTTCTGCATCTAATTCACGGACTTGCTTCACCTGTTCAAGGAGCCGTTTCTGATCCAAACCGTTTGCGACGGTAGAAGAGACCGAATGGTCCGTAATAGCGAAGTAGTCAAGACCTTCTGCTTTCGCTGCTTCCACCATTTCCTGAAGTGTATTCCGTCCGTCGCTCCAGTCAGTATGTGCGTGTAAGTCCCCTCGCAAGTCGGTAAATTCAACGAGATCCGGTAAGGTGTTATCTTTAGCCGCTGCGACTGATGTGCCATCTTGTCGAAGCTCAGGTGGAATATAGGAGAGTCCAAGTTCTTCATAAATTTCTGCTTCAGTGATGCCGTGTTCAGTCGTTCGCGGGGAAGGACAATCGGGTAACGCGTCAAAGTGGGCATCCGCTGCTGTCGTTAAGAATAGGGTTAGTTCGGACGTAGGAGCAGTGCACAGATAGATAAAGACTGGAAAATCTTGGTCGATATAGAATTGAAGGACAGGGAGCATATCTCGGACATCACCTGTTGGTTCATTTCGGCTTTTTTCAATGAAAGATGCACTGTTGCTGTCATATAGGTACTGGGTCTGATCGCCTGTTTTGAAAACTATTTGCGTTTGCGAAAAGGGTTCAAGAAACGCTTGTAGTGCATCAGGCACGACACCCTTCTCAAACTGAAACGCTGTCTCGTCTTCACATTCAACAATTAATTCTATACCTCGACAGATCTCTTCGGACCGCCGTAAATGTCCCGTGAATTCGGGTTCCCGTTTTATCCATCCAAATTGTGCTAAGTTCTCGGAAATCCGTTGTGCAATCGGTAAAACAGCCCACAGTGGACGTGCTTTGCGAAGCTGTGTGCGAAACTCTAAACTCTCGGATATCATTTGAAGCGTCTTTTTTCCGATCCCCTTCATACCTCTCATTTTTCCGCTTTCGAGCAGTGCTTGGAGGTCCTCAAGATTCCGTACACCGAGTTCCTGATAGAATCTACCGACAGTCTTCACACCGATCCCTCGGAGTTCAAGCAGTTCAAGTATCCCGGTCCCCATTTCCGCTGTGAGGTCGTCATAGTATTTGCAACGTCCGGTTTCCAGCATCTCAACCGTTTTGTCTTGGATAGCTTTCCCAATACCGGGTGTAGCTCGAAGTTGTTCTATAGCTGCCTTATTATAACCAGATGTGTCTTGTTCGGAGGGTTCAGCAGTTAGTTCAAGCGGAAAATTTTCAATTATATCGGCTGCCCGATCATAAATTCGTGCGCGGAATGTATCGTCACCTCGGATTTGGAGAAGGGATCCGATGGCACTGAACACAGCACTGATCTCACGATTTGTCATATTTTTACTTTTCCTTGCGGTTCGGTTAGGAAACCGAACCTACCGGATCTGGGGATACGCGATAGCATACAAAACTGCTATACGAATTTCCGATGTGTGAAAAAACCGACGAGCAGCCCAATTAGCATCTCAGCCGCAACAACCGCAATCATTTGATAAATCGTCAGGAAATGCACACCGCCTAATTGAGATCTGAACGTATGCAGTATCCCATAGAAGCAGCCGAGTCCACACAAAGCGCCAAGCCCACCGAGGAAAAGCCCATGAACGATAAACGGAGCAAGCAGGTAGCGTCGGAACATACCGAGCATTTTCATGAGGTGAATCTCGTCGGTGCGAGCCATTGCTGTTTTCTTGATAATCGAACCCATGATGAACCAGACGACAACAACCGTTACACCGATACCGACGAGCGTTGTTCGTTCTGAATCACGTAATTGATCCTTCAGCTGTCCCTGTCCAGTTAATAATACGTCTTCAATCTCGTCATGTGATTTAATATCCAACGCAATATGTTCTAATGCTTTACGCGTTATCAATTCTTCATCTACATAAACGTTGAGGGATGCTGGAAATGGGTTTACGCCTTGGGTTTCTGCAAACGCTTCCTTAATCAGAACGCCTAAATCCTGAAACTCGGCTTCGCCGCGCGAAAGCTTTTCTGCTTTTGAGGTATAATCTACAGCGAGAATCTGCCCGTTTTTTTCTAACTGGCTGACTAATGTGCGTCCTTTTACCTCATCTACTGTGTCTTTTAGGAAGGCTATAAGGGTAGGTGCTCGGTTTTTAAACTCGGATTGTTGCGATATAAATAAATGGTTTAACAGCAAGGTAGCGAGTAAGGCAGTGATAAACCCAATGCCGACAATACCGATCAGACTTGAAGTGCCGGCACGTGCGATATGAGATGTGGCATTTTTAAGACGATAGCCCATTTTTAGTAGTCTTTAGCCTTCAGCCTTCAGCCTTCAGCCTTCAGCCGGTTTGTTATGACGTTTAGTTTTCTTGTGGTATCCACAGCATATCTGAATACCACAGCAAGACTGCTAACTGCTGATAGCTGACATCTGATGGCTATTTAATGGATGCCGCCATCTCGCAATTCAATAATCCGCTTATTACATTTCTCAGCGAGTTTGCGGTCCGTAGTTGCTACGAAGATAGTCATGCCTTGAAAATTAAGCGCATCGAGAAGTGCCATTACCTCAAGTGAAAGCCGCAGATCCAAGCCTTCTGTTGGTGCATCCGCAATCAGCAATACTGGATTATTGATAACAGCTCTGGCTATAGCAAGCCGTCGCTGTTCGTTGCTGGATATTTCGGTTGGTAAGGCATGTTGATGATGGCTTAATCCCATTTGATGCAGGAGTTTGTTAACGTTCTCTTTAACGACTCGCGGTGCTACTCCTACCAATTTCTGTGGTAGTGCGAGATTTTCCTGAATTGTCTTATCTACCACGAATTTGAGGTCTTGAAAGACAAGTCCTATCTTCTGTCGAAAGTAGGGCAGACTTACCTTGTCCAATGTAGCAAGTTTTTGTCCAACCACACTCAGATCCCCCGCGATCGGTATTAAATCAGCGTATAACAGCCGTAACAGCGTTGTTTTCCCGGCACCGCTCGGACCTACAAGGAACACGAATTCACCGCGCTCTACGCGAAAACTCACCTTCTCAAGCACGCTAAGTTCATTATAACTGAAGCTGACCTGATGGAGCTGTATCATTTTTTAATAGTTGTCAGTGGCCAGTCACCAGTAACCAGTTAAGAGTGCCTCGCAGTGAGAGTTTGATGCATCAAGTCTTTCTTTTAACTGGAAACTGTTAACTGGAAACTGTTAACTGGAAACTGTTAACTGGAAACTATTCCTTGATATAGTCACAATCCGATTTGTGACAACTCAGCGACGCGGTTGTAGTCTCGCCGTCTTTTGCCTTTTTAGTTTTCTCAACGAGGAACGGCACATCGCATTTTGGGCAAGGTTCAGGCACCGGCTTGTCCCATGTCGAGAATTCGCACTTCGGATAGTTGCTGCATCCGTAAAAGACTTTACCGCGTCGGCTCCGGCGCTCACCGAGATAGCCATCACAATCGGATTCTGGGCAGTCAATACCCATTGGAATAGGCTTGGCGTTTTTGCATTTTGGGTATGTACTACAAGACAAAAACTTACTTCCCGCACGGCTCACCCTGATAACCATCGGTTCACCGCACTTATCACATGCGGTATCGGTCGGTTCTGGTTCCGGTGCGGGTGTATCATCTGTATTTAAAGGTTTAATATTCTTGCACTCAGGATAATTAGCACATCCGAGAAATCGTCCATATCTGCCCCATTTGACGATCATGTTTCCGCCACATTTTTCACATTTCTCGTCGGACTCTTCTTCCATCGCCTTTCGGGCTTCGTACATCTTATCTGGCGCTTCTTCAAGCGCGATTTGGAAGGGTGGATAAAACTGTCCTAAAGTTTGCCCCCACGCAACTTCACCATCAGCGATGCTATCAAGCTGCTCCTCCATTTTTGCCGTGAATTCAACATCAACGATGTTGGGAAATCCGTGAATTAGGAGATGGTTGACGAGTCTGCCAACATCAGTAGGTAAGAGTCGTCCCCGCTCTCTGTTCACATACCCGCGATCTTGAATTGTAGAAAGAATAGAGGCGTAGGTGCTGGGGCGTCCAATCTCTTGGGCTTCCAGCATTTTAACGAGTGTCGCTTCGTTGTACCGTGGCGGTGGCTGCGTAAAATGCTGCTTCGGTGACACGTCCCGCAAATTAAGCGTTTCGCCTTCCTTAACTATCGGCAAGCTGGTGTTCTCTTCACCTGATTCACTTTCATCATCAGCAGTATCATCTTTACCCTCCATGTAGATACGCCTGAACCCGTCAAATTTGATAACTGAACCGGTGGCGCGAAAAAGATAAGTGCCAGCTCTGATGTCAATCGTTGTTGCGTCAAGAATAGCCGGATTCATCTGACAGGCGATGAACCGCATCCAGATAAGTTCATAAAGACTGTATTGATCCTTGCTGAGATAAGGCTTCAATTCTGATGGGGTACGTAACGGCAGGGTCGGTCGGATTGCCTCATGTGCGTCTTGGGCACCTTTCTTGCTGCGATAACTCACTGCCCGACCCGGCAGATATTCTGTCCCATACGTTGTTTTAATATAGTCCCGTACAGCTTGGAGTGCTTCTTGAGCAATACGCGTTGAATCGGTACGCATGTAAGTGATAAGCCCGACCGAACCTTCATTACCGATCTCTAATCCTTCATAGAGTTGTTGCGCAACAAGCATCGTTTTTTTCGCAGTGAACCGGAGTTTTCGAGATGCCTCCTGTTGCATGGTGCTCGTGATAAATGGGGGTACAGGTCTCTGCTTTCGCTCTCGTTTTTGGACTTTTTCGACAATATAGTCGTGCGTTTTTGCGTCTGCAGCGAGTTCTTTTGCCCGCGCCTCGTCTATACGAAATCCGTAGTTATTAATTTCACCTTTCTTGCTACCAATCTTATGTAATTTAGCGGGGAAAGGGTGCTCAAGTTCAATGGGTGTCAGGGTAGCAGTGAGTGTCCAGTATTCTTCGGGTTTAAACGCCTCAATCTCTGCCTCACGTTCACAGATCAGCCGTACCGCAACAGATTGAACTCTTCCGGCACTGAGCCCAGGTTTGACACTACTCCACAAAATAGGACTAATTTTCCATCCGATGAGTCGGTCCAAAACGCGTCGCGCCTGTTGCGCATCAACAAGCGCCATATTGATTTTACCGGGTGCTTGGATAGCATCTAAAATAGCACTTTTGGTGACTTCGTTGTAGGTTATCCGATAGATAGGCTTCTTTGCCTTCTTAAGTTCCTCAGCGAGATGCCAGCAGATAGCTTCCCCTTCGCGATCGGGATCTGCGGCAAGATAAATGTTGTCAACTTTACGTGCTTCCGTTTGCAGAGATTTTACAACCTTGCCTTTCCCGTGAATCAGGACATATTTCGGGGTAAAGGCGTTTTCAATATCAACCCCGAGTTCTTTCTTCGGCAGATCTCGGATATGCCCGATAGAGGATTCGACAATGTAATCCTTACCTAAAATTTTTTTGATAGTTCTCGCTTTCGCCGGCGATTCAACAACGACGAGTGACTTTGGCATGTTTTATTCCTACTTTTTATATTTCATTGATTAAGTGCACTGGTTAAGTGTACATCGGTCTCGATTTAATATCAGCCGTTTTTCGCCAAAGGTAACAACAAGTGTCTAAGGAGCGTTTACACTGACGCGAATTTTTCTAACAGGACGCGATTAGACAATAACTATACATTTCTATTAACGACTAATACTGATAACGGTTTCATACGCTACTCGTTAGCGTGTTTGTGTTTAAGTACATAAGGCACAAATTTTATTTTTCGGACAGAGGGAAATTGTTTCAATACTTAAGATGCGAAATCGATCAGGTCGGTAAGCATCTGTCGCATATCGGCGCGGTGAACGATAGCATCAATGAATCCATGTTCTAATAAGGACTCTGCCTTTTGAAAGTTTTCAGGCAATTCTTCGCGGAGGCTCGCAACAGCTAACGGCCCTGCGAAGCCGATTCGCGCGCCAGGTTCAGCGATAATTACATCACCGAGCGATGTATAACTTGCAGTGGCACCACCAAAGGTCGGATCCGTGACGACGGAGATATAAAAGATTCCGGCTTTCGCGTATTCAGCACAAGCGGCAGCGGTTTTCGCCATCTGCATCAAGGCGAGCGTGCCCTCTTGCATCCGCATGCCGCCACTGACAGAAACAATCACTAAGGGCAATTTGTTTTCAAGGGCGCGTTCGATACATCGGGTGACTTTTTCGCCAATGACAGAACCGCAGGTTCCGCCGATAAACCCAACATCACCAATCGCGATAGCAGTGGGGTAACCGCCAATTTCGGCTATCCCCGAAAGCATCTCGGATCTGAGTCCTGTTTTGGCGACATCCCTTTCCAGTTTTTGCGGATATTCGGGGAATTCTAAGGAATCAATAGAGTAGAGGTGCGCATCGTATTCCTCAAAACTATCAGCATCTACAATAAGGTCGAGCCGCTCGTAAGCACTCATATAGTGATGGTAGCCGCAGTGCGGACAAACTTTCAGCGTTTCGGTGAATGTTTTTGTCGGAATTTCTATTCCGCAATTTCTACATGAAATCGTTTTTGTAGGTTCAGACATTTCTCAGTAATTGATAGGGGTCATCAGAAAGCACCCCTGAAAATAGGCGAGGTTGAAAACCTCGCCAGCAAGATAAAAAGAGAAGCGGGCGAGGTTATAAACCTCGCCAGCGGAAGCGTCAGAAGCGGACGAGGTTATAAACCTCGCCAGCGAAAGCGTGTATTCAATTAGGGATCATACTATAAACGAGTCTTAAGACGACCCCAAGTCGTTGAGAGTTTCCCTACTGCTTCAACATCGAGTGCTTCTACGCCCTGGTCCATGAAAGTATTAATTTCTTCTTCGCTCAGTGCGCGATTCCAGAGACGCACCTCGTCGATAATACCAGAAAAAACGTAGTTCAGACGGTCGCAATCCTGTCCAACTCGCCACGGATCGTCGTTGGCTTTGAGTTTGCCAGGCGTATCTCCTTCAACCATCTCTTTGCCGTCATAGAAGATTTTGGTTTTCTTGGTATCATTCGTGAAAGTGATATGCACAAATTCCCCAGTCTCTGGCAAATCGGTTGAAATATCGTTACGACCCGCTTCGGTTTCAAGACGGATTTTGAAGACCGCGCCTTCACTGAACACGCCGTATTGGACCCTACCCCCACATCCACCATGAACGGATTTACCGACGACTTGACGGACACCGTTCCATTCCTCGGAGTTGATCCACGCCATAAACGAGAATTCATCCACGTTCAATGCATCGGTGCTTTCAACAGTGACAAAAACGTCGCTCCCTGGACCGCCAAATTCCAACGCCTTTCCGAATTTGCCATTAACCCATTTCGGGTTGTCAATTACACCGTGATGCTCGTTTCCACTAAGGTCTTCGGCTTCGGCATCTTTCCCTTCATCATAAGGGTGGTATAGCACCAAGCCATCAAGGAACTCTTTTGGCCCCACAGACATTACGAGGGGTGTTAGGACGAAAAGTAGTGTAATAGATAAACAGATAGCTAATTTCATGATCAGGTTTCCTCCTTAAGTAAGTAAAGATAAAGGTACTATAACAAAGGCGGAAATATCCGTCAAGAAAAAATTCAGGGGCATTTAGTTTTAAGAGATTCTTGGGTTTTGCGTCTCATTTCACGAATCCGGTTCGGTTAGGAAACCGAACCTACCGGGCCTGGGGGAACAAAATCGATCGAAAAAATTAGTTTCTTATCCACTAACGCTCTCGACTCAATATGCAGGCGGGGTTTCAAACCCCGACTGCAGTGCGTAATACATAATATTAAGCATCCAAGCCGAGTTGATCGCTGAGTTCTATTAGCCGCTTATTAATTCCTGTTTTGTCAATTCGGTTGCCTTCCACAAATTCTTGATATTCTGGTAACAATCCGTCTGGCACCATCATGCGTGAATTCGCTTCCCGCAATGCTAATAACCCCATGAAGATTTGCATCTCCCGCGAATAATCTGGTATGAAGTCGTTGAGTGCTTGGCGGAGCTCGCCTTCCGTAAAGGTATCGCGCCCGCCGCGTCTTGCGAGATTGTTCGCACGTTGAACAATCAAGAGCAGATCTCGCCATGTCAACCCATCTGTTTCTGGACCTCCAACGAGGGACTGGAAATTAATGTTGCCTGATGTTTGTCGCTGACAAAATATTCTTAAAATTGCCATTCTGCCGCCACCGGTGGGCGGTAGCATAATCAATTTGGTGTCGAAAATACCGTATCGTCGAAAGATAGGCGGCATTAAATCGGGTCGTTGCGATGCTCCGACCCATATCACTCTACCGTGGAGTGACATATCGCTCATAGCGTTCACGAGGGCAGGTGGAAACACGCGATCATGATCCTCTGGATTCATTGTGGTATGTGGTGAAGCCTGCTCAACGCCATCCATAAAAACGACCGTTGGGGCGATGCCGCGGATAAAACTGAGACCTGCCTTCAGGTTGCGTTCATAGGTGTTCCCATTTTGATTGATGTTTATTGTTACTTCGCCGACCTGATTGGCGTAGCGGAGTTGGACGAGGGTCATGTTAGCCTCACCGGCGAGCACTTGGGCTGCATAAGCCTTACTTGTTCCAGGTGGACCAAGTAGTAGCATGCCTCTCGGCACACGTCGCAGATCCCGATTTTTCATACCATCTGCGATATCCTTAATTGTTCGCGTCACATACCAACCATCACCAGATGAGTTTCTGTTAGTTTCACCAAGTTCAAGGACACCATGGCTGAAGGCTTTAATACTCTCACGTCTGTATCGCACAAGCGGTTCACCACCGGCTCTCTGTTGCGCAGATTCTGCCTGTTGGACAACATCGTGAACACCGAATAGGTTCAATCCTATCGTCTCTCGTGCCAAGGCTTCCCGCTCTTGATTATTGCCGAGCGTTTTACGCATCTGCGATGAATTATCCGAAACGTTGTATATATGCTCAAGAAACCTCAACCGATCCTCATAGTCTGGAAACGGAATTTCTATCATTGGGATTTCTGGATTCACGGTGAGATTCGGGTGTATGTCAAACGTATTGTGTGTGACGAGGAGAACAACATGCTTGTGTCTTCGGATGCCTAAGTCGGATGCCCAATTTTGGATCTGATTAAACAAGAGTTGTGATTCATCTCTGGCAACGTTGCTCAGCGATGGGTCGTTGGGTATGAGCTGCTCGAGAAAATCAATAACCAACCCGATTCTCGTTCTCCCTTGATGTAAAAGATTATTTAACTTTTTCCGCAAATCCTCGGAAGGCGAAGGATCTATTCGCACGAATGGATCTTCATGTTCTTTATCGAATGCCAAGCTGGAATTAATTCTTGGACGCTTGTTTTCTGCGTCCTCTTGTTCTCGCGGTGCGAGTTGTAACATTCTCTGCATGTTGCGCCATCGCCCGACATAAGGCAGCTGAATGCCCTGTGATGTATTATATCCGACGACGAGTTGGCAGCCTAATACATTGAGTTGCTCCATGAGGTAGGCTTTGGTGGGCAAGTAGCCGTAAACATCATCATACTGCAGGTCATTTACATTAAAATGGAGCAGAAATTGGTGGGCGGAACCTGCGTTGTAGTGTTTTTCGACTTCATCCCAAAACATTTTTTTCTCCGTGATTTGGTGTGAAATTTTTTGTTAATCAGACGCGCCCAGGCAGGTACGAGAAGGGATAGGCGCGCTTTGGCAGCGCGCCTACGCTATCTTAAAGATCGGTTTTGATGTCGCCCCAAGTGGTGGTTAATTTCCCTTGTGCATCAACAGCCGTCGGCAAATCCTTTAGTGCTGCAATATCCTCTGCGCTTAAAGCACGGTTCCAGAGACGCACTTCGTCTATTGACCCTGCGAAGACATAGTTAAGCCGCTCACAATCCTGTCCGATCCGCCACGGATCGTCATTGGCATTCAGCGTGCCTGGTACGGCACCTTCGACAACAGCTTCACCATTAACATAGATTTTCGCTGTTGAACCGTCGTTGGTAAAGCCGACATGCACCCACTCACCTACGGGTGGGAGGTCCGTTGAGATGTCCGCTCTACCGCTCTCAGTTTCAAAGCGAAGTTTGAAGACCCCGCCTTCACTAAATAGACCGTATTGTGTTCTGCCACTACACCCTCCATGAACAGATTTACCAACGATCTGCCGTGTGCCGTTCCAATGGTCAGCGTTAACCCACGCCATGAACGTACATTCATTCACGTTTAAAATGGGTGTGCTTTCAACAGTGACGAAAACATCGCTGCCTTCGCCCCCAAACTTAAGTGCTTGTCCAAATTTTCCATCAGTCCATTCAGGATTAGAGATTTCACCGTCGTGACCGTTTCCACTCAAATCTGCAGCCAGTGAGCCTTCTCCTTCATCGTACGGATGATGTAGGATAAGCCCCTCTGAAAAATCTGCAGCGGCAAATGGTGTAAACACCATGAGGAGTCCTGCGAAGAGAGCCACGCTTACGTATAGTGCTAACTTGTAAGTCAATATTGCGTTTTTCATGTCTGCCTCCCAGAAAAATATAAACATACACAAAATTATTATAACAAGTTTTCAGTGCTGCTGTCAAAGAAAAAATTGAATATTATAGTGAAGTTAGGTCCGACATCCATTGCAGGTGGGATTTTATGAAGTTTATAGTAAAATCCGAAAATAAGTTTACACTTGTAGCATAGGCTGTTAGCCTGTGCCATTGGAATACAAAACTTCACAACTCACACGACGATACGAGTGTATAAGTAATTACCGGATCTACTATAAGAAAATATTTCGGTAATTACGGGCAATAATGCACTTCGCATTTGGGCGAGTACGCCGCAGAATTGCCCTACTACAAACGGGCAGGTTCGTAGTAGTGCGATTCATCGCACGTTCCGAAATTACCGAATTAAAAAGTTAATTTTCATTAAACCCCGCCTGCAGTCTGCAATGGGGCTGCGTAAGTCCTAAATTTCTTAAAACCGAATGGCTCTGACGGGTCTGTATTTTTGTGTTGACAGCCAACTGATGTTCTGTTAATATGAATGAAAATACGGGGATTTAGGCGAAGAGGACGCAAACAGCAACACATAAGTGCCACGACACAAAATATGAAAAAAGCACGGGGCGATTTGACGCAAGGGAGCCTTCTGAGGCATCTCTTACGGCTCGCAGGACCGATAATATTCAGTTATATCCTTCAAGATGCCTTCAATATCATCGATATGATTTTCGTTGGAAGACTGGGTCCTGGTGCGATAGCGGCTGTTGGTGTGAGTGGGAATTTGCTCCGGTTAATCGGAGTGTTCTCGCTCGGTATCTCAACAGGTGCTGGAATTATGGTGGCGCAGTACTTGGGGGCGAGAAATCTCGCACAAGCCGAGCACATTGCGATGCAGGCGATCCTGTTAGCAATCTTCTTCTCTATCGGTGTTACACTTATCGGTTACCGGTTGGCGGAACAAGGTTTACGTGCGGTGCGAATGGTTGATCCAGAGGTGCTACGGCTTGGTACAACCTACATGCACATCGTGCTTGTCGGTATCAGCACAATGTTCCTGTCAATGACGCTCGGATCCATCTTCCGTGCTGGCGGGGACGCGGTCACCCCAATGGTCGTTTTGGTTTTTTCGACCCTGATCAACATTGCGCTTGATCCGTTATTGATTTTTGGTTTATGGGGATTTCCGAAACTCGGTGTAGCCGGTTCTGCGTATGCAACGCTGATTGGACGTGGTGCGGGTGTGATCGTTCTACTTTATCTCTGTTGGCGCGGACGCGCGCCCGTATCGCTGCGGCGCGCCCGGTTTCAGGTAGACCTCGCAGAGATGGTTGACATTTTACGGCTCGGTATTTTCAGCTCTATGCAGGGATTTTGGCGGCATCTCTCACGTCTCGGATTCTTGTGGGTCATTGGACCATATGGCAAAACTGTTGTTGCAGCCTATACAATTTGTATGCGCCTCCGGATTCTGGTAATGAACCCTGGCTTTGGCATTGCGAATTCGGTTGCCCCGTTAGTGGGACAGAATTTAGGTGCGAATCAGATAGAACGCGCCGAAAAATCGGCAAGCGTTGCGAACATTTTAGGTGCCGCGATTATGGCAGTGATCGGCGCGGTTTTCCTCATCTTTCCACAGACGTTCATTCGGATTTTCAGCCCAGATGCAAACGTTATTGAAATTGGTGCTGTCTACCTACGGTTTCTGTCCCCAACGTTTGGATTCATCGCTTTCTCGCTGGTGTTAGGCAAAGCCCTCAATGGTGCAGGGGACACGCTCTCTCCGATGCTGATTACACTCGTCTCACAACTCGTCATCGGCTTGGGACTTGTAATTTTGCTTTCATATTTCATCGGGCTGAACGGCGTTTGGTTAGGCATTGCCGTCTCAAATATTGTACAAGGTGTCGCGATGTGGGTCTGGTATCACACGGGTAGATGGAAGCGGATAAAAGTTGTTAAAAGGAAGGCAAGAGTAGTATAGAAAATAACGCTCTTAGGATTTACGGAAAAAGCAGTAATTTTGGTATTTTAAACCCCCTAAATCCCCCTTATCAGGGGGACTTTAAGAGGAAATGTGTAAGTCCTGACATATTTAGAAGGAGTTGGCAATGGAAGCCTATAAAGGCTATGAAAACCCACAACTGGTTATCTCTGCCGAAGAATTGAAAGGTAGACTTGATGATAACACACTATGCATCGTGGATACGCGACCGACGTATGAATATATTCGGGGGCATATTCCGGGTGCGCTTCACTTAGATCTGTTCGGTTTGAGTCTTATTGATACCCGCAAAGAGACCCTCGATGCCTTTATGTGGATGATGGCGTATCTGTTTCAGCAACGCGGGCTTGACCCAACGCAGCCGATTGTATGGTATGAAGACATCTCTGGAACCCGGGCATCGCGTGGCCTTTGGTTCTGCGAGTATTTGGGACATTCCGATACGCGTTTATTAGATGGCGGTTTTAGCGCATGGCTCGCAGCAGAGGGACCGATTAGTACGGAGGGTGCTGAACCCCCAGAGGTTCCGCCTTTCCCGATAAATGTGCAGCGCGATACACACATGGATGCTGACGTGATTCACGTCCTCTTAAACCGCGAAGATTTTGTACCGCTCGACACTCGAACGGACGATGAACATTATGGTAGGGTGGCTCGAGCGGAACGTGCGGGTGCGATTCCGGGTTCTATTCACATTGAGTGGCTCAATAATCTTGATGAAGTCGGTGCCTTCAAAACTGCTGACGAACTCCGAGA
This sequence comes from Candidatus Poribacteria bacterium, assembly GCA_022827185.1. Lineage (GTDB taxonomy): Bacteria > Poribacteria > WGA-4E > WGA-4E > WGA-3G > WGA-3G. The sequence continues at coordinate 10,781 of JAJDTM010000062.1, read as the reverse complement.
GATGTATGAGGCAGTCGGTATTACCCCCGAAAAACAGGTTATGTGCTACTGACAGGGCGGATACCGCTCTTCGCAAACCTATTTGGCGTTGCGGCTTTTGGGATACCCAAAGGTGAGCAACTATATAGGTTCGTGGAAAGAGTGGGGAGACCGGCTGGATCTGCCGGTCGAGATTCCTGAAGGTTAAGTCGGCAAATTCCATATCCTCGCGGCGGTGCCTCCGAGAATCTGTTCCTTGTCGTCGTCTGTCAAAAACGGAAGTCCTTCTTGTATGAGTCGAAGTTCTTGCGCTAAAGTGGGCCAATTGTGTTTTTCTCTGTGGTGTCCAGGGTAGCCTGTTCCCCATACTGTTCGTTCTGCTCCGAAAACGGAGCGCAATGTTTGAATGAACGGGTGTACGTCTGTGTATGGGAAATCTTGCTGAGAACGTCCGGCGACATCCGATAACTTGAAGTGGACATTATCATATCGTGCGAGGTCCACGATCGGTTGAAACGCTGCTGCGTCGGTATCTATTTGTGGGTACCCCATGTGATCAAGGATAAGCGTTAGGTGTGGGTATCGTTCAGCAATGACAGCGACCTGATCCGCGAACTCGGCGCGGAGATGAAATTGGATGATTGCGTCGAGTGCCGCAATCTCCTCCCACATCGGTCCGTTCTGTTGGGTTAGCAATATTTTTTCATCGGGATAGTACATCGGATGGAAACGGAAACCCGCCAAACCGCGATCTTTTATCCAATAGCGGACCTGCTCGGCGTTGTTTGGGTCTTGTGGATCGATTAAGCCGTGTCCGATGAATCGGTCAGGAAACCGTTCTACTGAATCTGCGATATAACCGTTATCCCAAGTCGACCAACTGGTTTGTACCAATACCGTCCAGTCTACACCGTGCGCGTCTATCTCTGCCAAGAGTTCGTCAGCGGTTCCGGGTTCATCGGGATAGGAATTCCAAGTCGGTGCCGTGGGACCGACGGGGTATTTTGGGGGATCTATTTCCCAGACATGGACATGTGTATCTACAATCATGGAAAGCTCCTTGATACGCACTCAGGCGAGGTTTATAGACGCGTTTCACAGTTTTCATAGCAAAACTGTGAATTCAATATGTTTCTCGAAAGGCTATAAACCTATACCACGATTGGGTTTTAGGCAATATTCGTCAAAGGTTGCTATGAAGGCTGCTATGAAATTTGCTATGAAAATTTCGCGAGTCAAGGGGTCAAGTGTTAAAATAGAAATTGGGCATCCACTTTTTCGCCAGCGTGTAGCGTTGTTGCGGTTGGAATTGTGATTAAACCGTTTGCTAACACAAGGGAATGCAGAATCCCTGACCCCTGGGGTCCAGTTGTTTGTGCAGTGATTTCTCCATCAGATACTTTGAGGATCGCACGCATGTAATTAACGCGTCCGTCTCTATTCGTAATGGTTTCTGTTAGGGTGGCTTTGAATGTTGGACGTAATAGGTCTTTATGTCCCGCCATTTTGAGGAGTGCGGGTCGGACAAAGAGTTCAAAGACAACGAGTGAAGAGACGGGGTTACCCGGCAATCCGAAAATCGGTTTCCCGTCTGCGATGCCGTAAGCTTGCGGTTTTCCAGGTTTCATTGCGACGCGCCAGAAGTTAATTTCACCTAACTTCGCCAACACGGTTTTCACGACATCGTGCTCACCTACAGAGACCCCACCACTTGTAATCAGTGCGTCCGCCTTCGCGAGGGCTGCCCGAAAGATGTGTTCTGTCTCTGCTTCGTCGTCAGGTGCGATGCCCATATCAATGGGTATCCCGCCGGCTTCTTCGACCTGGGCATAGAGTCCATAACGGTTGCTGTCCCGAATTTTTCCGGGTTCGAGCGGTTCACCGAGCGGTGTGAGTTCGTCGCCTGTTGAGACGATCGCAACGGTCGGTTTCCGGTGTACTGTCGCTTCCGCGCAATTGAGAGAAGCGAGCATTGAGACCTCTGGCGGCCGCAGGTGCTTCCCCTTTCCCATCACTTGCTGACCTTTTGCAACACTCTCGCCGGTAAAACGGACATTTCCTGCTGTGTCAATACTTTCAAATATTTTGACTTCATCGCCCTCTTGCTGCGTTACCTCTTGCATAATGACGGCATCGGCACCGTGAGGCATCATTGCGCCCGTCATGATTCGCGAGGCTTGTCCTGCTGCGACCTGTTTTGTTGGGGCATACCCGGCTGCGATTGTCTCTACCACTGAAAGCACAGCAGGATGCTTCTCGGTAGCATTTTTTACGTCGGCTGCGCGAACGGCGTACCCATCCATCGCCGAATTGTCAAATGGCGGGATATTTTCTGTGGCGTGTAGTTTTTCTGCGAGGACATAATCCGTACACGCAAAAATTTCCCGTTTTTCTGCGGGTAAGATCGGAATGGTATCCAGCATCCGTTGGCGGGCTTCATCAACACTTAGCATTTATTTTTTTTCTCCTTTGGATATTCTCGTTGCAATATGATATACCATGATGTTGATATGTGCAAGTCTATTATGGGCAGAGTCATTCAATTGTCCCATAATTTTGATTTGTTGCGTAAAGCACTCCCCTGTAGGAGCGAGCTGTGCTCGCGATCCGTCCGCGAAAATGTCTGAAAAAATCGAAAACTGAATGGCTCTGCTATTATGGGTGTGTAAAGTTTTTGGCAGCGGTAGGGTCTGGGACCGAGAGGGGACTGAAGAGGGTTTTGGGGGCTTCAAGGTTTCCGCGTAGTATCCGGTTCGGTTGGGAATGCAGGTCGCAACCCCCCTTGATCCCCCCTTATCAGGGGGGCAGGTGAGCACACCGCAAAATCGCACTACTATGAACCCGCCCGTTTGTAGTAGGGCAATTCTGCGGCGTACTCGCCCAAATTTTGCCCATACGCGGCAAAATTTTGCTTCGCAGTGAGAAAGCTTTACATTTGCGATGTGCATTATTGCCCGTTTATTACCGAAATATTTTCTGAAACTTCATAAAACCGAACCTACCGGGCCAGGGGCGGAGGCGTCTGATACGTTTTCAAGCCTCTAAGCGTTCTTGAAAGGCGCGAAAACTCTCAACTAAAGATGCCTCAAGATTGAGTTGCTTGAGCCGGTTGAGGTCTTCAATGGCTTCGAGTGCTGGCGTGAGTGGGTCAACGTCAGCATCAGCGAATCGGGAGTTGAGAATAGCGAGTGTGCTTTCGATACTCGTCCGACGCGACCCTTGTTCGATGCCTTGTTCGATGCCTTGCTGAATGCCGCGTTGTTCGCCGCGTTGTTCGCTGAGTTCAATGATAGAGTCTGCCATGTCTACGATCTCCTGATTCTGTGTATCCTCTTGCGTGAGGATACGAAGTAAGTCTTGATGTTCACCTGCTTCTCTATCGTCTCCGTCCCAGGCCCGGTAGGTTCGGTTTTGCGGCGTACACGCCCAAATGCGATGTGCATTCCTAACCGAACCGGATACTACGCGGAAACATTGAAGACTCCAAAAACTCTTTAGTCCCGTAGGGTTTATTTGCTTGGGTATTTCTTCAGCATCTGTGTAGAAACGCGTTTGTCCCAATTCTTTAGCCCCGTAGGGGCGGCATCTACACGGATCCGCAAGGAAATGTTATCGAAAATCGCTAAATTGACACCTATGGTGCGGTTAGGAAACCGAACCTATCGGGAATGGGTTAGGATTACGGTTCGGTTAGGAAACCGAACCTACCGGGCTTTCAGTCTTCGGTTAAGAGGGAAATGTGACTGATAAATTTCCCTCTTAACTGATAACTGAAAGATTTTTTCGCAGAAAAAATCGTACTGAAAACTGACAACCACTTTCGTATCAACAGCTTGCGGGTTGCTATGTAATCGCCGGCTTTGAGGGTATAGAAATATACGCCTGTGGCGACCTTCTCACCGAGATAGTTACGGCCATCCCAATGCGCTGCCTTGCTCCGGCTCTGGTAGAAACCGGCAGGTTGGTGCCCCAATCGCAATATCCGCACGATACGACCGCGGATGTCGTAGATCGTTAGCGTAACTTCTGCGGGTTTGGCGAGCTGATACGGTATCCACGTCTCCGGGTTAAACGGGTTCGGGAAGTTTGATAGCAACTCGGTTGTCTTCGGCAGCACGGGTGCTGGCGGTGTTTCAACAGACGGTGCAGCACCAACGGCATCCGTGACATTGATGGTGACGGTAATTCTGTCCCCACCGTTATTGCCGTCATAGGCAGTCACTGTTACCGTATAGCTGCTCTTCGTTTCATAGTCGAGTGCTGCCTTGGTTTGGAGCTGCCCGGAGGTCGAAACGATGCTAAACGAATCCGCATCCGTGCCACCGAGGGTATAGGAGAGCGTATGGTTATTCGCATCCGTCGCAGCAACCGCAGTTCCGATGTTTTGTCCCGCTGCCGTGTTCTCCGCGACCGAGCGCGTTGTGGTGGCACCATCGGTAAACGTCGGTGGGGTGTTATTAAGACTAATATCAAGTCCGAAAAGCGAATGTGACTGGAGTGTACGGAGGGTCGCGTAATCTGAAATCGGATTCCCAGCGACAGATAAGATGGACATTGAGGTCATTCCACTCAGGGGAGATACATCCACAACGTTATTGTTCGTCATACTGAGAATGACCATCGCAGTCATGCCACTCAGCGCAGATATATCACTGATTGAATTGTTATCCAGATCAAGCTCGCTCATTGAGGTCATGCCACTCAGTGCAGATATATCGCTGATCTGATTGTCACTCAGCCTGAGCCTTGTCAGGGTAGTCAAGCCTTCAAGCATAGATATGTCACTGATCGAATTTTTTTCGTTAGGATTTGCCGAAGCGTGATGCAGATAGAGCGTTTCGAGTCCGGTGAGTCCACTGAAATCGCCAGCCTTCAGCGCAGTGATCGACTTTGATTCCAGATCTATTTCTGTAATCGCTGCGAGGTGTGCTTCGGTCACATCATCAGCATTGCTAACGCCTGGTACTGCAGCCACAATCGCATCCCGCACCTGCGTCGTGCGATCCTTTACAGGTGTTATAGGGGTTCCAGTACTAATAGTAACCGTGATGATATCACTCCCACCGTTGCCATCGGAAACGGACACGGTGACCGAATAAGATTCCGTGTCTTCATCCAACGCTGCACTTGTCTGCAGCTGCCCGGATGTTTCAACAATGCTAAATGAGGCTGCATCCGTGCCACCCAAAGTATAGGTTAAGGTGTCACCGGTATCTTGGTCTGTCGCAGCAACCGGGCTGCCGATATTGACTCCTGAAGCGGCATCTGCAGCAACATAACGGGTAGTGCTGGTGCCATCATCAAACTCAGGAGGTTCATTGACATCTGTAACATTGATGGTGACATTAATGCTATCACTCCTGCTATTGCTATCAGAAGCGGACACCGTCACAGCATACGAGGTCTTCGTTTCATAATCCAGGGCAGCATTGGTTTGGAGCTGCCCTGAGGTCGAAACAATGCTAAATGAGGCTGCATCCGTGCCACTCAGCGTATAGATTAGGGTGTCGTTATTGGCATGCGTCGCAGCAATAGCAGTCCCAATGTTTGTACCAGATACCGTATTCTCCGCGACCGAGCGTGTGGTGCTGCTGCCATCCGTGAACACAGGCTCAACTACATCTGTAACGTTGATGGTGACATTGATGCTATCACTTCCGCCATAGCTATCATTAACGTTGACCGTGACCGAATAGGACCATGTCGTTTCATAATCCAACACGGCACTCGTCTGCAGCTGCCCTGAGGTCGAAACAATGCTAAACGAATCCGCATCCGTGCCACCGAGCGTATAGGTGAGGGTATCATTATCCGCATCCGTCGCACCAACCGGATTCCCAATGTTGGTGCCTGAATCGGTGTTCTCCGCAACAGACCGCGTCGTGCTGGTGCCATCCGTGAACACGGGGACATGGTCAACGACATCTGTAACGTTGATGGTGACATCGATGCTATCACTCTCGCCATAGCCATCAGAAACGGACACCGTCACAGCATAAGAGGTCTTCGTTTCATAATCCAACATGGCACTCGTCTGCAGCTGCCCTGAGGTCGAAACAATGCTAAATGAGGACGCATCGGTGCCACCGAGGGTATAGGCGAGCGTATCATTATCCGCATCGGTTGCAGCAACCGGAGTTCCGATGTTTGTGCCTGAAGCGGTGCGCTCTGCGACCGAGCGCGTGGTGCTGGCACCGTCTGTGAACACGGGGGCATGATCAGCGACATCTGTAACGTTGATGGTGACAGTGATGCTATCCCCCCCGCTATTCCCATCATTAACGAACACTGTCACAGTATGAGAGGGGTTCGTTTCATGATCCAACACGCCACTCGTCTGCAGCTGTCCTGATGTGCTGTTAATGCTAAACAAGGCTGCATCCGTGCCACCGAGACTATATCTGAGCGTATGATTATCTGCATCCGTCGCAGTAACCGCAGTCCCGATGTTTGTGCCTGAAGCGGTGCGCTCTGCGACAGACCGCGTGGTGCTGGTGCCTTCTGTGAATACCGGTGGGTTGTTATTGAAACTAATATCAAGGCTTAAACTCGGATTTGCTGTCTTGAGGGTCCGGAGGGTCGCGTAATCTGAAATCGGATTCCCTGCGACCTTTAGATTGAATAGCGAGGTCATGCCACTCAGGGCTGATACATCCGTAATGTTATTGTTCCTCAGATCGAGAATGGCCATCGAGGTCATGCCACTCAGGCCTGATATATCACTGATCGAATTGTTATCCAGATAGAGACTGTCCATTGAGGTCATGCCACTCAGCGCAGATATATCACTGATTGAATTTTGATGCAGATGGAGATTGGTTATTGAGGTCATGCCACTCAGAGCTGATATATCACTGATCGAATTTTGATGCATATCGAGATGTCTCAGTTGGGTCAATCCACTCAGTATTGATATATCACTGATCGAATTTCGACCCAGATAGAGAGAGCCCATTCCGGTGAGTCCACTGAAATCGCCAGCCTGCAGCGTAGTGATTGACTTTTCCCCCAAATTCAATAGTGTAATCGCTGCGAGGTGCGCTGTGGTCACATCATCAGCATTGCTAACGCCTGGCACCGCAGCCACAATCGCAGCGCGCACCTGTGCTGTGCGATCCTTTACAGGTGTTATCGTGGATTCCTCTACATCTGTAACATTGATGGTGACGCTGATACTGTCACGCCCGCCATAGCTATCAGAAACGGACACCGTCACAGCATAAGAAGTCTTCGTTTCATAATCCAACACGGCACTCGTCTGCAACTGCCCAGAGGTGCTGACAATGGAAAATGAGGCTGCATCCGTGCCACCCAAACTATATCTGAGGGTATCATTGTCCGCATCGGTCGCAGCAACCGGAGTTCCGATGTTTGTGCCTAAAGCGGCGTCCTCTGCGACCGAGCGTGTGGTGCTGGCACCCTCTGTGAACACGGGGTCTTGATCACTTACATCTGTAACGTTGATGGTGACGCTGATGCTATCACCCCCGTTATTCCCATCATTAACGAACACCGTCACAGCATAAGAGGACTTCGTTTCATAATCCAGCGCAGCATTGGTTTGGAGCTGTCCTGATGTGCTGACAATGCTGAACGATGCCGCATCCGTGCCACCCAAACTATATCTGAGGGTATGGTTATCCGCATCCGTTGCAGCAACCGGAGTCCCGATGTTTTGTCCCGATGCGGTATTCTCGGCGACCGAGCGTGTGGTGCTGGTGCCTTCTGTGAACGCGGGTGGGTTGTTATTAATATTAATATCAATGAATAAACTCGGATTTGCTGCCTTGAGTGTCCGGAGGGGGGCATAATCTGAAATCCGATTCCCTGCAAGAGATAAGATGGATAGCGATGTCATGCCACTCAGCGCAGATACATTACTAATGTTATTGTTCCTCAGATCGAGAGTGATCATTGATGTCATGCCACTCAGTGCTGATATATCACTGATCGAATTGTTATCCAGATAGAGATCGCGCATCGAGGTCATGCCACTCAGCGCTGATATATTACTGATCGAATTGTGGCTCAGATGGAGCTTGGTTATTGAGGTTGATCCACTCAGTGCTGATATATCACTGATCGAATTGTTATCCAGATAGAGATGTCTCAGTTGGGTCAATCCACTCAGCGCAGATATATCACTGATCGAATTGGAGCCCAGATAGAGAGAGCCCATTCCGGTGAGTCCATTGAAATCGCCAGCCTGCAGCGTAGTGATTGACTTTTCCCGCAAATCCAATAGTGTAATCGCTGCGAGGTGTGCAACGGTCACATCAGCAGCAGTGCTAACGCCTGGTGCTGCAGCCACAATCGCTGTGCGCACCTGTGCCGTGCGTTGACTGAGCGGCGGTGATATCGGGGTTTCGGTTTCATCTGTGACACTGATGGTGACGGTGATATTGGCACTCCCGCGATTGCCATCAGAAACAGAAACAGTGACGGTGTAGGAATTCTTGACTTCATAATCTATGGCAGCATTTGTTTGGAGCTGCCCTGTTTCGCTGTCAATGGTAAACGATGCCGCATCGGTGCCACCGAGCGTATAGGTTAGTGTGTCGGTGGTATCCGCATCTGTCGCAGTAACGGCACTTCCGACTTTTGTGCCTAAAGCGGTATTCTCCGCAACAGTCCGTGTCGTGCTGGTGCCATCGGTGAACACGGGAGGATTCTCAACTACTACATCCGTGACACTGATGGTGACCGTGATACTATCACTGTTTCCACCACTAATGGCATCAATAACGGAAACAGTGACCGAATAGGACGATTTCGTTTCATAATCCATGGCAGCGTATGTGTGGATCTGCCCGGTTAACTCGGTAATGTAAAACGAGGCTGCATCCGTGCCACCGAGGGTATAGCCGAGGGTATCATTATCTGCATCTGTTGCAGTAACCGGAGTTCCGACATTTGTGCCTATAGGGGAATTCTCCGCAACAGACCGTGTCGTGCTGGCACCCTCCGTGAACACGGGGGAATTATCATTGACATTTGTAACGTTGACGGTGACGAGGACGCTACTGACGAGACCCCCGCCATCGGTCGCGCGGACGGCGAGATTGGTGTATGAAGTCTTCGTTTCATAGTCAAGTGCCGCGTGGGTTTTCAGCTGCCCCGTGTTTGCGTCAATACGGAACGAGGTCTTATCGGCTCGCTGGAGCGAATAGGTCACTGTATCCCCACTGTCGGGGTCTGTTGCCTGGAAGGCATCGCCGATGTTGGTGTTGGCTGCTGTGTTCTCTGCGACGGAGAGCGTGACCCTCCCCGAACTGCTGAAAATCGGTTTCTCATTGACGTTTGTAACACTGATCGTGACATCAATGGTATCTGTGTTATTTGTCGTCCTTCCATCGTCAGCCGTAATCGTCACCGAGTAAGACGATTTTGTCTCGCGGTCCAGCGCTGCGCTTGTTTGGAGTTGCCCAGAGGTGCTGACGATGCTGAACGAGGACGCATCTGTGCCACCGAGGGTATAGGTGAGCGTGTCGTTATCCGTATCTGTTGCAGCGACGGCAGTGCCGATGTTTGTACCTGAACGGGTGTTCTCCGCAACAGACCGTGTGGTGCTGGTGCCATCCGTGAAGGTCGGTGCGTTGTTAGCAGGTGGGTTGTTCACAGGTGCACTCACTTGAATTGTGAACGTCAAGGTGGCTGAAAGGGTGCTATCACTTGCCGTATAGGTATAAGTCGTTGAATCCGACACAGCCGTAGGCGTTCCTGAGAGGATACGCGTTGAAGCAGTGAATGTCAACCCGGCAGGGAGTGTCGGTGTCACCGTGTATGTGAGGGTAGTGTTCGCATCAGGATCCGTTGCTTCTGGCAAGGTCACGGATGTGATTGCCGTGCCGTTGGTGGCAGAAATAGCACTGATGGTTGTTCCAGCAGCGAAACTCGGTGCCTCATTGACGTTTGTGACACTGATCGTGACGGTGATGGTATCAGTCAAGCTTCCATCGGAAGCCGTCACAACGACCGTATAGGCGTTGTCGTTTTCATAGTTCAAGGCATTCTTTGTTTTCAGTTGCCCAGTAGAACCGTCAATGCTGAAGGCTGCGGCATCCCCTGTTGACGGGATCGAATAGGTGATGGTATCCTTAGCGATGAGCTGAGCTGGGTTCACCAGGTCCGGCTTCTTATCCTGATCGGTTGCGGCGATCGGCGTGCCGATGTTTGTGTTGGCAACCGAGTTCTCTGCGATAGTGCGCGTCGTGCTATCGCCATCGGTGAACACCGGTGCGTCGTTGACATCTGTCACACTGATCGTGACGGGAATGCTGGCGCTGAGGCTCCCCTCACCAGTGCCATCGGCGGCAGTGACCGTCACGGAATAGGCGTTCTTTGTTTCATAGTCTAACGCCGCGCTTGTTTGGAGTTGTCCCGATGTGCTGACGATGCTAAACGATGCGGCATCTGTGCCACCGAGCGTATAGGTGAGTGTGGTATTCGCATCCACATCCGTCGCAGTAACCGCACTGCCGATGTTTTGTCCCGATACCGTGTTCTCCGCTACCGAACGCGTCGCGGTGGCACTTGCGAAACTTGGTGCCTCGTTGACATTCGTCACATTAATTGTAACGGCGATGCTATCGCTCCCACCGTTGTTATCTGAAACAGAGACCGAGACGGAATAAGACGACTTGCTTTCATAGTTTAGGGCAGCGTTGGTTTGGAGTTGCCCTGTTGTGTTGACGATACTGAAAGATGCGGCATCTGTGCCACCGAGCGTATAGGTGAGCGTGTCGTTATTCGCATCTGTTGCAGCAATCGCGGTTCCGATGTCTGTGCCTGAATCGGAGTTC
>JAJDTM010000019.1 GCA_022827185.1 Candidatus Poribacteria bacterium | reverse complement strand
ACGCCAGACATTTCATCAAATACAACTTCAACTCACTGGAGAAAGACAGATACTCACTGATTTCATGACGCATTTTCATGAACTAACTTCTAAAGAACCTTGATAATTACTGCTTTAGGATAACTTTTGAGAAATATCAGTTAACCTATTCTCTGGTGTGTGCCCTTCAGATGTTCTTATTCGATAGATCACACCATAAAACTAAAGCAGTCCGACACAACTATGCACCACGTCAAAATTACTACCCCGTCCCGCTTGCACTTTTCGCTGCTTGATTTGAACGGCGCGTTGGGACGAATTGATGGGGGGTTCGGGCTCGCAATTGCAAAGCCCAATTTCCAAATCATCGCTGAGCGAGCAACGCGCATTGATGTTGCGACTTCTGTGTATCGTGAGCGAGCCGTTGCTGTTCTTCAACGGCTTCAACAAACCTATCCATTTCCCGGTATTAAGTTAACATTTGAATCTGAAATCCCGATGCATTGTGGGTTCGGGTCGGGCACACAGCTCGCACTCGGTATTGCACAGGCTGTCAATATGTTGTATCAACTTGGGCTAAATGTGCGTGAGTTGGCGCAGGTTGTCGGGCGCGGTGGCACTTCAGGTATTGGGGTTGCGGCGTTTGATACGGGTGGGTTCATCGTAGATGGTGGACATCGTTACCCTGAGCAGAAGGCTTCATTCCTTCCCTCGTCTGCTGTGGGTGATATTCCGCCACCGCCCATCTTACTTCGTTATCCGTTTCCGGAATTACCACTGTTGATTGTCATGCCGAACTGTTCGAGAATTTATGGTGATGCGGAGGTAGAACTCTTTCGTACTTTATGTCCACAGCCAGAATGGGTTGCGCAGAAGCTTTCACACATCCTACTGCTCCAGATACTTCCCGCCCTCATTGAAGGAGATATGAACAATTTTGGTGAAGCCTTGAATGCGATTCAGACGTTTGGATGGAAAAGAGTAGAGATTGATGCGCAGGGACCTGAACTTCAATTGACGCTTGACTATTTACATGATAGTGGGGCATTCGGGGCAGGGGTTAGCAGTTGGGGACCAGCGATTTGTGTAATAACTGAGGATATTAATAGACTCAAGCGGGAAACCGACGCATTTCTGAAAACGCTACCAAACGGCGGGACCTGTTTTATTACACAGGTGAACAACTTTGGCGCGAGCATTGTAGCAGGTTAAAACAAAGATGGGCGGATCGTTCGATCCGCCCATCTGTATTCACCTTTAACCTTTGCTTGGGGAATAATACGGATTATCCCCAGCAGCATGATCGGTCGTATCAATTATATGCTTGATTTCAGGAAAGACTTCCTGAATCATCGCTTCGATGCCGTGTTTAAGAGTAACATTTGCCATGCCACACCCTTGGCACCCACCACCCATGTGGATGTAGATGGAATCATCTTCGACATTCAACAATTCGATCTGTCCACCGTGTGCGGCAACTGCAGGGTTAATCCGTTCATCAATGAGTTCCTGAATTTGTTGTGCCTTCGGGTTGTCCCACGCTGGCGTGTTCGGGTTCTCAATATTGAACCCGCTGGCATTCAGGTCATCGACGTAATCGATCACAGCCCCTTTGAGATTCGGTGCGCTTTCGGCATCGACAAGTACTTTAAAATTCTCACATTCAACAACAATATCATTCTCTTGCGTTTCGGTCGCTAAGCCGAGGCTATATTGGAATGCAGTAGCAGTTTTACCTTGGATACCAATGCGGAGTCCTTCGACTTCGACCTCTTCGGCTTGTATGACTGCATGAATTTTCTCTTCCGCAGCTTCTGTCACTGTAAGCAAAGGGGTTTCGTTTCCCGAGAACTTTTTCAAGAAATTCTTCATAGTTGCCTTCCGTGAGTCGTGTTTATGCAGCTGTTTTTCCTGCCCAAAATTCTCCCGTTTCGTCATACAGGACGCGCAATCGCTTAATTGCCTCTATCTCGAGTTGTCGGACCCGTTCTCGGGTGACTTCCAAGGCTTCACCGATTTCGCGTAACGTTTTACGTTCCCCATCTTCGAGTCCAAAACGCATCCTCAGCACTTTCTGTTCTCGGTCCGGCAGTCTGTCAAGAAATTGGGCGATCAAGTCTTTGTTGATCATTTCTGCGATAGGCCCTTCTTCGCCACTATTCGCGGGGTCCTCGATCAAATCGCCTAATGTTGCGGCAGAACGTTCGTCACTGAGTTGTAAATCCATTGAAATAGCATCGGCATTAAACGTCAAAATTTCTTCAACCTGTACAAGTGACAGGTCCAAGGCTTCTGCTATTTCTTCGCGCCGTGGTTCGCGCTGCAATTCTTGACAGAGCGTCGCGTAGACGGAGTCGAACTTATTCATCTTCGCAACGACATAAGAGGGTAGTCGAATTGAACGAGAGAAATTGTCGAGCGTGCGCATAATTGCCTGTTTGATCCACCAGATGGCGTAGGTACTGAATTTAAAACCCTTCCGATAATCAAACTTGCTCGCAGCTTTAATCAGTCCGATGTTCCCTTCTTGAATCAGATCTTCGAGGGGGACGTTGTGTCCTTGGTACTTAACGGCGATAGAAATAACGAGTCGTAGATTCGCTTGGACGAGTTCATCTCGGGACCTTCGTGCTTCCGCGTCCGCGATTTCAATCCGTCTCACCAGTCCTGCTTTTTCCGTGTCGGGTAATGCGTCAGCTTGCACTAAAATGTTCAATAGTTCATTTACTAATGCTTTTTGTGCGTCATCTCCACCCGATTCAATCCGTTCCGCCAGTTCCCTTATCATCTCATCGGATAATAGGTCGTTTTTCCCTAATTCTTCCAATAGTTTATCGAGTGCTTCTCGTGGTTTGTCTTCACTGGTTTTCATCTCTTCTACCAGTGCCACTTTCGTCTCGGGAGATAATAAATTGTTTTTCACCAGTACTTGTAGTAGTTCGTCAAGTGGTTTTGCCTCCGCGGCTTCAATCCGTTTCGCCAAGTCAACTTCTTCTTCGCGAGTTAACAAGCGGTGGCCTGCTACACTTCGGAGCCAACTCGTTAAAGCACTCTGATCGCTCCCTTTATAACAACTCTCTGGCGGTTCTGTCTCGTCTGCTGGATATGTTGCATCCATATATGGATCAACACTTTCAATATTCGCTGTTTCACCGAAAAACTCGGCTTCCATTGTTCTCCTCTCCTTTTATGGAAGTAAATAAAGTAATACAAACGTTAATGATACATTATGTTAAAACGTTTTGTCAAGTAAAATGTTTAAAAAAAAGTAAAATTTAGCCTAAAAACCGATATAATAAGACATTTTAGCATATTTTTTGTATAAAAACAACACAAAAATGTAGGCACGCCGTTATTTCTTTCAAGGATTCACGCGCAGCGATTGCATTTATCGGGAGAGCGTAATCGTGATTCTGAGGAAGTTCGTGAATTATTGACTGAAGTGATCCAAAACGTATGAATCGCGGTTATGTTGCATGCCCAATCAGTAATACCGCTGCTGGCAACGAAGTCGCTTCGATTTTTTCAAACGCCCTGCGAATACACGAAATATCGTTATCTGTTTCTAACATTTCATAAGGTAAATTCCACGCTTTCAGTGTCGGTTCGAGGAAACTCGCTACAGAATCGATCCACTGTCCATCAGCATCTCGGTTGTTATATCCACGATATCCGATGAATACGACCACTGGCACCCGCATGTTGAACACTGTGCCACGGATTGCATCGCCAGATTCCAGAAAACCGGTATTTTGGATGATTATCACCGGTTTTTTGCCTCCCACATACAACCCAGATGCGATGGCAAATGCTTCACCTTCGCGGGTTACCGTGATAACTTCAATCTCTGGTTCTATCCGCAAAAGTTCGTAAATTCGCGCGCTGCCGTTATCTGGAACACCTACGGCGTGCGTGATCCCCTGCTTTTTTAATTCATTTACAATCTTTTCTGCTGATGCCAATGTGTGCTCCTACTTCTTTTTCAGTTATCAGTTTACAGTGGCCAGTTGCCAGTAAAAGAGACTTCTTCACCGGTTACTGACAACTGGTTACTGGTAACTTCTTCACTGACAACTATTCTATTGTCTACCTTCAACCAACGCATCAACGACTGTCGGATCGGCAAGGGTCGAGGTGTCCCCAAGATCAGAAATGTCGCCTTCCGCGATTTTGCGGAGGATGCGTCGCATAATCTTACCGGATCTCGTCTTCGGCAGTGCGGGTGTAAACTGAATCTTATCGGGGGTAGCGATAGGTCCGATATGTTGTCTGACTGCTTGTTTGATACCTGTTTCTACTGTATCAGATGCTGATTCGCCTGTCATAAGCGTAACATAGGCATAGATACCCTGTCCCTTAATGTCGTGTGGGTAGCCGACGACGGCTGCTTCCGCGACTGCGTCGTGTTGCCCGATCGCGCCTTCAACCTCGGCGGTGCCTAATCGGTGTCCTGAGACATTCAGCACATCGTCCACGCGTCCGGTAATCCAATAGTAACCGTCTTCATCGCGTAGCACGCCATCGCCTGTCATATAGTAGCCGGGGAATCGGCGGAAATAGGTGTCTAAAAACCGCTCGTGATCGCCATAGACGGTTCGCATAATGCCGGGCCACGCTGTTTTAATGCAGAGGTAACCGGTTGCAGGGTTACCTTCTACCTCGTTCCCTTCCTCATCTAATATAACTGGCTCGATGCCAAAGAATGGGAACGTCGCAGAACCCGGTTTCAGCGGTGTCGCAGCGGGCAGCGGTGTCATCAGAATACCACCGGTTTCAGTCTGCCACCATGTATCCACAATCGGGCACCGTTTTTCACCGACGATGTTGTAATACCACAGCCATTCGGGTTCTTTAATCGGTTCACCTACCGTACCGAGTAACCTGAGCGTGGATTTATCATATTTTTCGACCCAAGTATCGCCTTCTTTCATCAAGGCACGTAAGGCTGTCGGAGCGGTGTAGAAGATATTGATGCGATGCTTTTCAACGACTTGCCAAAAACGTCCGAAGTCTGGATAGTTCGGCACGCCTTCAAACATAATGCTAATCGCACGATTGGCAAGCGGACCGTAGATAATATAAGAATGTCCCGTAATCCAGCCGATGTCGGCGGTACACCAGTAGACATCACCTTCATGGTAGTCAAAGACCTGTTGATGTGTATAGGACGTATAGACGAGATAACCGCCTGTGGTATGCAAGACACCCTTCGGTTTTCCTGTTGACCCGGAGGTGTACAAAATAAAGAGCGGATCTTCGGCGTTCATCACTGTCGGTTCACATTCCGCGTCGGCATCCGCCATCACTTCATGCCACCAGATATCACGTGATGCGTCAAAATCAACCG
Source organism: Candidatus Poribacteria bacterium (assembly GCA_022827185.1). Classification (GTDB taxonomy): domain Bacteria; phylum Poribacteria; class WGA-4E; order WGA-4E; family WGA-3G; genus WGA-3G. Next base: position 4,431 of record JAJDTM010000019.1, on the reverse strand, counting down.
TATCCCCTGTGCGTTCCACAACAACGACCTTTTCAATAGATGGACATTCTGCTACGGCTGCATCTGCATTCGCTTTCATCGGAATATCGCTACGCGGTCCCCGCATTGCGGTGTCTTGCGTTATGAGCATTTTACACGCCGAGTCATTAATCCGATCTCGGAGGGATTCCGCTGAAAACGCACCGAAAACGATAGAGTGGACAGCACCGATTCTCGCACACGCCAGCATTGCAATCGCCAATTCTGGCACCATTTGTAGATAGATACAGACGCGGTCGCCTTTTTCGATGCCTTGTGCTTTCAGCACATTGGCAAACTTTTTGACCTCGGCGAGGAGTTCACTGAAGGTGAACGTCTTATCTTCGGATGGATCGTTTCCCTCCCAGATAATAGCCGTTGCATCACCCTGTCCTGCCTCTACATGGCGGTCGAGACAGTTATAGCAGGCATTCAGTGTGCCGCCTTCAAACCATTTAATTTCGCCGTTAACAAAGTCATAATCGCGAACCGTATCCCATTTCTGATACCACGTCAACCGTTCCGCAACTGTTGCCCAAAATGTTTCTGGGTCTTGAATTGATTCGGCGTATTGTGCTTGATATGCTTCTAAACCGTCAACGTGTGCATCACTGATCGGATAAGCAGTTTCTACCGGTGGAAAAATATTATTAGCCATTTTATATTTTGATCTCCTCTACAAATCAATCTCCAGTTCTCAAAATGCCTCTACAAGTTGTATAGGACATATTTTATTAGAAAATGGTGATCATGTCAACTGCAATTATCTGAGCAATTTTGAAGTCGCAAATATACCTTGCGTTTTTGATAGAAAATGAAGTATAATTATCAATCAACGAACTGTTTATTTTCATTATTTTTCATTGCATAGTGGGTATGGAACGATTGTCAATAGGGACGGACAACCAATAGAAATACAATACTACCGAGATCCAAACGGTAGACAACCTTTCATTGAATGGTTTGAATCCATCCGAGATAGAAACACGCGACAGAGAATTGACAAACGACTTGCAAGGCTTGAAGATGGCAATTTTGGCGATTGCCAATCTGTCGGTGGAGGCGTTTTTGAATTGCGCTTCCACTTTGGACCAGGACATCGCGTCTATTTTGGTCAAATTGAAAATACCCTCGTCCTTCTGCTTTGTGGTGGAGATAAGAAATCACAACAAGCGGATATTGAAACTGCAAAAACCTATTGGCGAGAATATAAGGAGACACATCAATGAGAGAAATGGGAAACTGGCGCGAGTATCAAATTAGAAGACTTGCTAATGATCAGGAGGAAGCGATTGACTATCTCCAACTGACATTAGAGGAATACCAAGCTGATGGCGATCTGCCCTTCTTCCTGAAGGAGCTTCGGTTCTTTATAGAATCACAAGGGGGAGTTGTTGAACTTTGCAAACGAACTGGTATGGATACCGAAACACTTTTAAATATGTTCTATAGTGAGGATGGTACACAATTATTTGATACGTTCAGCTCTCTGTTGAACACGCTTAAGCATCGTTTGGTGATTGAAGATACACACGCTAAACATCTGTCCCCTGCGAAGCAGACTCCAACCAATCCATAGCAGTCTGTTCGTCTTGTTCAATGGCGATTTCCACTGCGTGTTTAGCGTATGCCAGAAGCGCTTTAGCGTGATTTCGTAAGTTAAAGGATTCAACGACTTTCTGTTGAATTTCAGCCTGTTTGTCTTCCGGTAAAAGTGGAATAGGAAAATCCAAAATATCATCGTCGTCTAAGGTAGGGTAGGACGTTCCTGTATTGGGTTTCAAAGACCATGTTAGAAAAAGTTTAGACCGTAAACAGGCTAACAAAGTTTCTTTGTTAATTCGTCCGTTTTCCGTTAATACACAGAAGGCACCGCTTCCAACGTACCCATCTTCTTGAATAGTGGTAATCGCGCCTCTGTAGGTTCTAACTTTGGAGACGATAACATCGCCCTTTTTCAACACTCGCTTTGCATTTGCTGGGAGATCTTTACCTAAAATTTCTTCTACCACTACTTCCCCGGTAGAAACGTTGAGGCTTCCTATTTCTACATAGCGATATAACTTCTCCGGCTCTATTTCAAAAGTGCTCTTGCTCTGCTCAAATTCATTTCTAATGCTCGTGTGTCCATTTGAGTAGTTTTTTATCCTTTTTTCTATATCCTCGTATTTTGGCTGGAAGTAATCCGCGTCAATGCGCTCTGCGATCTGTATGCTTTCATAGTCCGTGGCAAAGGTTAACTTGTGCTTCGGTTGCCAATCAGCGAGTCCGAGTTCACTCAGAAGAAGGGCTTCGGTTTCGGCATACCGGATTTTTGATAACTCCGTTAAATCCTTCGATTCAAGATAGATTTTTTCGATCACGGATGGAAGGTTTTCCAAATTCGGTACAGGAATTTGATATAAAAAATACGGGGCAACTTCAGGTTGAGCACTACCGTACTTACCTTTCTCTATTAATGCTGTGCCGTGTTTCGTATTGAGAAAAATAGCGAGAAAGAAAGGGTTTAAGTTTCCGCTTTGGACGATAAAAGTATGAGACGATGAGATAGCGTGCCTATCCTCAAGATAGATAGCACACTGACCCGCATTTGCCCCTGATCGCGTTATCAGAATATCTTTGTAATGGATGGTGTTGTCTTGTAAAAGTTCTGCATCTTCTTCCGATATATAAACAGGATTAGATGTTAAATCAATGGAGAGCGGACGCACGTTTTGTGCTCTTAAAAACAGAACGCCATTATCTACATAATTTCGCTTTATCTCTTTGGGGTGCCTGATGTTAACTTGGAAATCAATGAGTCTGTGCGAACCAATTGCTTCAAGTCTGCGTTGAATCTGTAGATAATCAGGTCGAAAAAACTCCGCATCAAGCCGCAGGGAATGGGAAGCATTTACTATAGATTGGTAATCAACGATAGAATACTGCATTATTGCGTTTAGCTCCAAAAACTCAAATCTTCACGCTTTGCCCATTCAATAAAGGCTTCGGCAATACCGTCGGGGAGTTCTTTGTTGTGGTTGTGTAGGTCGTGATCAACAATCAGGTGCCCGTTTTTATCCAATTTGTGCTGTCCGTTGCTATTCTCAAGAAAAACATAATCGCCAGAATTATCTTTACCGCCTTTCTCGCTCACCGCTAAAAAGACAGAGTAGTTATCGACTTTTGGGCAAAGAGGCCCCTTAGTTGGATCATCGTTCCACTTTTGCACGAACAGAACACTCGTTTTGGTGCCGGTATGCGGTTTAAAAGTGTTACCGTGTAAACTAACGATAGCCAAGATACGGGCGCGTTCGGCGATAAATTCGCGGACGTATTTGTCAGATGTGTTGTTAAATCTGCCTTGTGGTAGCACAATTGCCATACGACCACCGGGTTTGAGGAAATCAAGATTGCGTTCAATGAACAAGATATCGCGCCCAACTTTGGTGTGTGCTTTGCCGTTCTGCTTAAAGGTGAGGTTGTATTGATGGAGGATACGACTCTCCTTGATGTCCCCGGCAAAAGGTGGATTCGCCATCAGAATATCAAAACCAAATGACTTGTTCTTGTCTCGTTCCATCCTTAACGCTTTGAGACGATCAAAACCGTCGCCATAAGTGCGTACCCAGCTGCTATTTCTCTCTGTGCTGTCGTCCCACCGCTCATAGTCCAGTGTGTTGAGGTGCAAGACATTCGTTTCACCGTCGCCTGCGATCAGATTGAGGGTTCTCGCAACTCGGACAGTCTTTTCGTCGAAATCGATCCCAAATACTTTGAGGACATGTTCTTTGTCTTGTTCTGGGATTTCTACATTGGTGAGGAGCGTCCCGGTCAGTTTGAAAATGGTATGCACCGGAAAGCCACAGCTCCCCGCGGCGGTGTCAATCATATATTCCCCTGGCTGAGGATTGAGCATCTTAACACACATATCTATGACGTGGCGTGGCGTGAAGTATTGCCCCTTTTCGCCTTTCGCAGATTTGCTCACCAGATATTCAAACGCTTCATCGACAACTTGTAGGTTGGAGTTGAACAGTTTTATATCCTGCAAACTTGAAACACAGACCGCGAGGTGGCTGTCCGAGAGTTCAAACGCTGAATGTTCCGGAAAAACGCCTTTCCACTGGTCTCTTGCTTCGTCAAAAAGGCGTTGAATTTTGGTTTTGAGTTCGGTGTCGGTTTGACCGGTGTTTCTAAATGCCATGACCCGAAATCCATCATCCGAAATATCTTCCGCTCCCAGCCGAATAATGTCATAGTCCGATTCATAGGTTACACCGGTCCCGTGTGCTTTGTGGGTATTTTGTGCCTGACGAACAAAATAATCAATAATTCCTTTGTCTTTATAACTGAGTGCCTCATCATAGAGTTTGGTAAAGATGAGTTTGAAGACTTCTTCAAAGACATCTACGCCTGCATTGGCGAGTACCT
>JAJDTM010000035.1 GCA_022827185.1 Candidatus Poribacteria bacterium | reverse complement strand
TGTAAAATCCGTTTCGGTTAGGAAACCGAACCTACCGGTTCTGGGTACCGAGACGGGATTCAAGAGGTTTTTGAAGTCTTCAATTTTTCTGTGTAAAATCCGTTTCGGTTAGGAAACCGAACCTACCGGTCCTGGGAAATCAAGGTTATTATTTTTACCGGATCTGTAACAGAAAGCATAAAACCCGCGAATTTCTTAAAACTAAATCACCCTGCTGGGTATGACAGAGCCATTCAATTGTCCATTTTCCAATCGGATTTTCACCACCAGGTCCGGTAGGTTCGGTTTCCTAACCGAACCATAAGTGTCAATTTTAAAAATAATAACCCTCTCAAACCCAGGCCCGGTAGGTTCGGTTTCCTAACCGAACCGGATACTACGCGAAAAACTTGAAGACTTCAGAACCTTCTTGAATCCCGTAGGGATGGTATCTCTGTAGAAACGCGTTTGCCCCAATTCTTTGGTTTCCCCGTAGAGGCGGCATCTATACCACCACCGATCGCAGGCAGAAAATGGATCTCTGCGTCCGCATCAACGCGTTCGAGGATACTGCCGCGCGTCAGAAGCCCGTTGATATAAACAGCGAGGCCAGGCTTGATGCGATCCTCCTCACACAAGCGCGCTTTCATACCCGGATACCGAGCCTCTAAATTATCGATGACCTCTCGGACAGTGGCACCAGGAACAGTAATACTGTCTGCACCCTTGGTTAGATGACGGAGAAGGGATGGGATGGCTACGGTTGGCATATTTTAATGGTTACCAGTTATCAGTTAATGTGTTCAGGGGCAGGCACAAAACCCGCCATAAGTGTCATTTAGAAAAAATAATCGTCTCAACCCCAGGCCCGGTAGGTTCGGTTTCCGAACCGAACCGGAACTGAGCCACAAACTTTTCAAACCTCAAAAAAACCTCTTGAGTTCCGTAGGAACGGTATGTTTATAGAATATGGGGCAGGCACAAGACCCGCCCCTATAGCATTCGCAATCTTAGATTTTGCCCATCGCTTTCAAAAGCCGATCGGGCGACATCGGGAGTTCTGTCATCCGAACGCCGATCGCATCGTAAATCGCATTGGCGATCGCAGCCATCGGGGGCACAATCGGCACTTCACCGACACCCCGCACACCATACGGATGCCCCGGATTCGGGACTTCAACGATGACAGCGTCAATCATCGGTAAATCCAAGCAAGTCGGCATCCGGTAATCAAGGAAACTGGCGTTCGTCATTTCACCTTCGGCGTTGTAGATGTATTCTTCATTCAACGCCCATCCGATACCTTGAACAGCACCGCCCTGGATTTGACCCTCAACGTAACTCGGATGAATGGCTTTGCCTGCATCCTGGACTGCGGTATAACGGAGGATATCGACCTTGCCGGTCTCCGCGTCCACTGCTACATCCACCACGTGCGTTGCGTAGGCACCACCGGCACCACCGGGATTCACTGTCCCGCTACCGACAACCGGACCCCCCGTTTCACCGAGCCGTCCGCATAGGTCGCGGAAGCTAATCTGCTCCTCTTTACCGTTGATACTTGAGAATTCGCCATCCGCAAACTGCACGTTCGCTTCATCAACTTCCCAGAGTTTCGCGGCGCGAGCGATCAATTGCTGTTTGACATCTTGTGCAGCTTCGTAGGCAGCGTAACCCGTCGCATAAGTCGTACGGCTACCACCCGTTACAGCGGTGTAACCGACAGAATCGGTATCAACAACGCTTGGGTTGACCGATTCCGCAGGGATGCCGAGCACTTCTGCCGCCTGCATGGCGATCGAAGCACGCGTGCCACCGATGTCTGTGGAGCCTTCAATGAGGTTAATCGTGCCATCGGAGTTGACATTGATCGTCACGCTCGACTCCAAGCCGATGTTGAACCAGTAACCGGAAGCGACACCGCGACCGTGGTGCTTCTTCCCGTTCGGTGCGGTATAGTGCGGATGCGCTTTCGCGGCTTCGACTGTCTCAATGCAACCGATGCGCGGGTGAATAGGTCCATCTGCCCGTCGGTCACCCGCTTTCGCAGCGTTGAGCAACCGGATTTCAAGTGGATCGATGCCGAGTTTCTCCGCGAGCTCGTCAACAACTGTCTCCGAACCGAAAGCAGCGTTGGGTGCCCCAGGCGCGCGGTAGGGGGCGGTCTTCGGTTTGTTCACAACGACATCGTAACCGTCAATAATAACGTTTTCTATGTTGTAGGGCGCAAAGATACACATCGCACCCGGACCAACGGGGGAACCGGGATACGCACCCGCCTCAAAAGCGAGATACCCTTCGGCAGCGGTTATCTTACCTTCATGGGTAGCACCCATCTTAACACGAATGAAAGAGGCAGGTGTCGGGCCCGTCCCTTCAAACACATCCGCACGGTTCATCAACACCTTAACGGGTTTACCCGTCTTCTTCGCAAGCAACGCTGCGACAGGTTTAATGTATACACTAATCTTACCGCCAAAACCGCCACCAATCTCCATCGGAACGACCTTAATTTTGGAAATCGGGTATTGCAGAATTTCGGCAACCTGTTCGCGAACCGTAAACGCACCTTGTGTACTACACCAAATCGTCAACTGCCCATCCTGATTGTAGTGTGCCGTGGCGTTATGTGGCTCAATATAACCTTGGTGGACGGTACCGGTAACGAACTCACGTTCGATAATAACATCCGCTTCGGCGAACCCTTTTTCAGGATCACCGAGTTTGTGTTGAATGTGACTCGCGACATTGCTCGGTTCTTCAGCGGTTTCACCGAGTGAAGTCGTTCTGATGTGGTCATGGAGGAGCGGCGCATCCGGCTCCATCGCTTGCCGTACCTCTAAAACAGGCGGGAGTACCTCGTATGTAACATCAATGCGTGTGCAAGCCTCCTCGGCGATGTGCGGATTCGTTGCAGCAACTGCAGCGACAGCGTGACCTTTATATAGGGCCTTGTCGCTCGCTAAGATGTTATCACAGAGATATTTGAGGTTGACAGCACCTTCCCCGAGGTCAGCAATTTTATCTCCTGGATCGGGTAGGTCTTTCGCAGTGACAACGCCTTTCACGCCAGGGAGGGCTTCGGCACGGCTTGTGTCAATTGAGATGATGCGTGCATGTGCATGCGGACTCCGTAGCACCCTGCCGTGGAGGAGTCCTGCAGCCTGAAAATCTGCCCCATACAGTGCTCTACCGGTGACTTTATCAACACCGTCATGGCGGATGGGACGAGTTCCGATAACTTTGTAGTCTTTGTTTTCAAGCATTCCTTTTCCGTCAATTCGCTATGTGAGAAATAGAAAATGTGCTAATAATTATAGGACTTACGCAGCCCCCATGCAGGCGGGGTTTGAAACCCCGCCTGCTGCTACAATTCTATTGCCTCAATCATGCGAAGGACGCTCCTTTTACTCAGCTGCGGCTGCATCAAGTACAGCACGGACAATTTTATCGTAACCGGTACAGCGGCACAAATTGCCAGCCAACCAGTATCGAACTTCGTGTTCCGTCGGATTTGGGTTTTGGTCGAGGAGTGCTTTCGCACTCATAATGAAACCGGGTGTGCAAATACCGCATTGAAGCGCGGCGTTTTCGAGGAAAGCATCTTGGATAGGATGCAACTTGTCGGGGTCAGCAAGACCTTCGATCGTCTCAACGGATTTGCCTTCAGCTTCTACACCGAGAACAAGGCATGAATTAACCAGCCTACCGTCGAGGATGACACTGCATGCCCCACAGTTGCCATTGTTGCAGCCCTCTTTTGCACCCGTAAGGTGGAGTTCATCTCTGAGTACCTCCAGCAGGCTTTGCCGCGGTTCACAGAGAAATTCCACTGTTTCGCCATTAAGAGTTGTCTGAACGTGCGATCTTCTCGCCATAATATGAGTTCCTTTCGTTCTATTAACAACAGAACTTACGCAAGATGAATTTGTTTACAGAATAGGACTTACGCATTTCCTCTTAAAGTCCCCCTGATAAGGGGGATTTAGGGGGTTTAAACTAAAAAATCTGCCATCGCGTGTTAAATTTGCGTAAGTCCTGCAGAATTGGAAGACAGGAAGATTAGAAGATTGGAAGTGTAGGGAAGTCTGATCATCCTTCCATCCTTCCATCCTTCCGTTCTTCCACCTTCCCTATCAAGAATATCTCGGTTATGTGTCTGTTCTAATATAAGTTTATGCCGCTTCTCGGACTCTCTGGATTGCACCGTTAAGGGCGCGCCGCGTCAACACGCCGACAAGGTGTGTTCGCTGTTCAGCAGTGCCACGCATATCGCTAATCGGACGCGCAATCGCTTGCGCAGCTTCTGCGGCTGCGTCGATTGCTTCATCAGAGACCTCTTGACCCGCAAGGAGCGCGCTCGCTTCCTCCGCAAAAAGCGGTGTCGGTGCGACAGCAGCGAGTGCAATACGCGCGGAGACAATCGTCTCTTTCGCAGCGTCAAGCGTCACAGATGCACCAGCACCAACAACAGCGATGTCCATCTCATTGCGCGGGATAAACCGGAGATAGTACGAGCTTGAATTGCTTGCAGGTACCGGTATTTTCATAGAGACGAGCATCTCGCCTTTTTCTAATACGGTCTGTCCAGGGGCTGTACAGAAGTCTTCAACAGGGACTTCGCGTTCACCGTTGGGACCGGCAATAACACAAGACGCATTTAGGACAATCAGTGGCGGTATCCCATCTGCAGCGGGTGAGGCGTTACAGAGGTTACCCCCAACGCCAGCACGTCCCTGAATTGCAGTGCCACCAATAATTTTCGTCGCATCGATTAAACCCGGATAGGCATCGCAGATCGCATCATCAGCATAAATCTTATAACATTCCACTGCAGCACCAAGCACCAGGCCAGTAGTGGCATTGTAGTCTAAGGCGTTGACCTCGGGGATCGATTTGATGTCGATCATCCAATCAACGTCTCGGCGTGCTTCCCGAACCTGAACGATGAGGTCGGTGCCACCGGCTAAAATACGCGCGCTTTCTCCCTTTTCGTCGAGCAGCGCGACGGCTTCCGGTATCGTTGTCGCGGCAATATACGAAAAATCTCGCATAACCGGAATCTCCTTTCATTACTATTAGGACTTACGCACCTTCTCTTAGAGTCCCTCTGATAAGTAGAACTCTTAAAGTCCCCCTGATAAGTAGAACTCTTAAAGTCCCCCTGATAAGTAGAACTCTTAAAGTCCCCCTGATAAGTAGAACTCTTAAAGTCCCCCTGATAAGTAGAACTCTTAAAGTCCCCCTGATAAGGGGGATTTAGGGGGTTAAAAACATGGGAAATACCGCTTTTTTGCATCCACATATCCAATATTTACTCAGTTTGCGTAAGCCCTGACTATAATTAACATTTAGAACGGGCTGAGGCGCGGAGACCCCGCCACGGAAATCGGTATTTATGAAACAGATTTTAGAGATTTCTATTTTAAACCTTACTATAGCAAAAATTCTGTTTTAAGGCAAGTTTTTTATCTGTCAGGGCTATTTAGTTTTCCACTGTTCTGTCTAATTTTGACCCCCAGGCCCCGCAGGAGCGGTTTGGAACCGCTCCGGTACTGCAGCAGAAACGCGCCAAACCGATAAATCCTTAAAACTAAATGACTCTGTTTATCTGTCAGGCGAGCATACTTCAGCAATCAATGTCCCCAAATTCATAAACTTAACCTCGATACCGTTGTAATTGTTCGTGAAAGCGCGATCCACATCGTGTGCGACGACATAATTTTCACCATCTGGGTACTGTTTGCGGAACGCGAGTAGGCTGCGCGGCGAAAATCCAGAGGCAGCCCATTTGCACTCAATGGCAATTGGAGTATTACGAGCACGCGTGAGGACAAAATCGACTTCCAGTTCCCTCTTATTACGCCAGTAATGAATCTCGCGAGATTGTGTCTGTGCCATGATTTCATTGAGAACAAAGTGTTCCCACAACAGACCGAGGTCTTCCTGTCGCAGTTGGGACCACCCTCGATAATAACAGACAAATCCGGTGTCGAATCCGTAGACTTTCGGCGCAGCGACGATTTCTGTTGCACGGCGTGAACTAAAGGGACGGATAACATGCACGACGAAAGTCGCCTCTAAAACAGAGAGGTAGTTTGATATGGTACCCCGACTGACCTCACAGGGACGTGCGAAACGGGATGCTTCAAAAACCCCGCCACTCTGTGCCATGAGGAGTTCGGTAAATTTCTGAAAAGAATAGCGGCGTTCAAGTCGAAAAAGTTCTTGGATATCTTTCGCCCAATAAGCATCTATCCACTCTTGGAAATCCGGTTCAGGAAGGACATCTTCAAGAAAAAATGGGGGTAACCCGCCGTGCAACAGACGATGCTGAATGTCCACTCGGTTGAAATCGTTAAGATCCGACTTTATAAGTGGGGTCAACCACAATTCAGATTTGCGTCCAACGAGGGTATCCTTAAATTTAGCACTCACGCCAAGCGTTGACGAACCTGTTGCGACAACCTGGATCTGCTGATAGTGATCCGCTGCAATTTTTAACAACTCTGATGGGTTCGGTAAACGATGAACCTCATCAAGCACAATCCGACCACTACCGATGCTATCCAGAAATGCTTGCGGATCCTCCAGCAATCGTCTGACACGCGGCAATTCACAATCAAAGTATTCAATACTGGGAAGCGTCTGGCACAAGCACGTCTTTCCAACACGCCGCACGCCGGACAGCCATACGACCGAACGGCGTTTCCAAGCGTTTTCGATGCGGTCGCGCCAAAATTGTCTCTCTACCATACATTTATATTAGCATATAGTGCTATTATGTGTCAATCTGTTTGCAAATAGTAGCACTATGTGTCAATCTACTTGCTTATGGTAGCGTTTTTATAGTAAAATCCGAAAATATGTTTACAGTTCGTCAGGGAACAAGCCCCACCGCCGCTGGCGAGGGAGTTTTTGCTTGGGTGTTTCCGCTAGTATCCTCGCCATTTTGTGAGTGTACCTGCAGGCGGGGTTTGAAACCCCGCCTGCAAAGGGGGCTGCGTAAGTCCTATACGAAAAACACGCTAAACTGACACTTACAAAACTTCAGACCTGTTCAACGCTCAAGGTCGCCAATTCATCGTTAAGTTTTTGTGCAACCGTGAAGGCATTTTCACTCGGCGTGTCCACAACAGTCGTCGTTAGCGTCTCACTGAGAATATATTCCCGATGCGCTTGGAACGCTTCCTCTACAAGCGGCGATGCATCGGTCAGACTCAGTTTAATCCGATCGGAAACGTTAAAATCGGCTTCCTTCCGCATGTTTTGGATTTTATTCACAAGTTCGCGTGCCAAGCCTTCAAGTACCAATTCATGCGTCAGCTCCGTTGACAACGCCACGAATTTCCGAGCATCTACCTCTACAAAGAAACCCTCTCGGTTCTGCGTTTGCACATCAATTTCGGACGCTGCAACGGTATAAGTCTCTCCCGATACTTCGATCTCTAAACTACCAGCGGTTTCTAATTCCACCTTCGTCTGCATTGCGTCTGCAGTGGCAAGTGCCTTCGCGATCGCTTGCACGCCTTTACCGTATTTGGGACCCAATACCCTGAAGTCGGGTTTGAGTGTAACCTGTGCGAACGCATCTAATTCCGCTGTGAAGACAACGGCTTTGACGTTGAGTTCATCATAGACGAGTTCCGATAGACGGTTAACGATCGCCTTTTCTGCATCAGAGAGTCCACCGATAGTAATCTCAGCAAGCGGTTGACGCGTCTTGATGCCAGAACGGTTACGTGCGGCGTGTCCCATACGGATGACATCGCGCGTGAAAGCCATATCGGTCTCTAACTGTGCATCTTTCAGCGATGCATCTGCTACCGGGTATGCCGCGAGATGCACACTCGGGGGTGCCTCAGCATCAAGCGAACGGACCAAATTCCGGTAGAGTTCGTCCGCTAAAAACGGAACGAACGGCGCAGCGAGTTTTGCGACGGATACAAGTACCTCATAAAGCGTACTATAAGCCGCCTGCTTGTCGGGACCTGCTTCCGCACCCCAGAAACGGTCACGGGAACGACGGACATACCAGTTACTGAGGTCGTCCACAAACGCCTCAATCGCACGTGGCGCGTTCGTCAGATGATAATTCTCCATCTCAGCACGCACATCGTCAATGAGCGTATGGAGACGAGACAGGATCCATCTATCAACAACAGCGCGTTCGGCTACGGGTGGCGCATCTTGCAAAACATCAACCTGTTCAAGGTTGGCGTACATCACAAAGAAACTATAGACGTTGTGGAGTGTTCCCATAAACTTCTTCAATGCTTCCTCAACGCCATCAATTTTGAAAGCGCGTGGGGTCCACGGTGTGGTTGCGGTGAACATATACCACCGCATCGCATCCGCGCCCTGTTCGTTCAAAATTATCCACGGGTCTACTGTGTTCCCTTTACTCTTGCTCATCTTCTGCCCATCCGCGGCGAGGACGAGCTCAAGACAGAGGCAGTTTTTGTAGGCGGGTTTATCATAGAGAAGTGTACCCGTCGCCAAGAGACTATAGAACCACCCGCGCGTCTGATCAATGGCTTCAGAAATGAAATCCGCAGGATACGCTTCCTCAAATAACGCCTTATTTTCAAACGGATAGTGCCATTGCGCTGTATGTGCGCAACCGGAGTCGAACCAGCAATCAATCACATCTTGCACACGGTGCATCGTGCCACTACATTTCTCGCAGGTGAGGACAACGTCATCCACATACGGACGGTGTAACTCAATATCGTCAGGGATCTCTGTACCGAGATCTTTTAATTCAGCGATACTACCGACGCAGTGTTGATGTCCACAATCCTCACACACCCAAACCGGCAGCGGGGTGCCCCAATACCGTTCACGACTCAACCCCCAATCGATGTTGTTTTCCAACCAATTCCCGAAACGACCCTCTTTGATATGTTCTGGGTACCAATTAATTTCTTGATTGTGCTGGAGCATCTGCTCCCGAATATCGGTCGTTCGGATGAACCACGATTCGCGCGCATAGTAGAGCAGCGGGTTATCGCATCGCCAGCAGAACGGATATTGGTGCGTATATTCAGCGGCTTTGAACAACAACCCGCGTCCCTCTAAATTCTCAATGATTTGTGGATCCGCATCTTTAACGTATTCACCCGCCCACGACTCTTTGACCTCCGAGACAAATCTGCCATCGGCACCCACCAATTGCACCAACGGAAGGTTGTGTTGTTGCCCGATGTCGTAGTCGTCTTGCCCGAAAGCGGGCGCGATGTGGACCAAGCCGCTGCCCTCGGTCGTCGTTACAAAATCAGCCGTGACGATGTAGTGTGATTTTTCGGGATGCTGCTCGCTCACAAATAACGGTTCGTATGCCCACGCTTGAAGGTCGCTTCCCTTATAGTTTTCGACGATCCGCGGCAGTTCATCGCCAAATAGACTCGGCAGACACTCCTTCGCAAGGATGAGATGTTGCCCGTTCTGTTCTTCAACGGCGACGTAATCGTAATCTTCACCGACAGCGACTGCAACATTAGACGGCAACGTCCACGGTGTCGTTGTCCAAACAAGTAGATAGGTATCCTCTCTGTTTTTCAGCGGGAACCGAACAAAGATAGACGGATCGGCGACCTCTTGGTAACCGAGGGCGACTTCGTGGCTCGCCAAGGTCGTCCCACACCGATAGCAGTACGGCTGCACCTTATGTCCCTGATAGAGCAATCCTTTATCCCACGCCTGTCGCAGCACCCACCAGACGCTCTCAATGTAATCGTTTGACAGTGTGATATAAGCCTCGTCAAGATTGACCCAGAAGCCGATGCGCTCCGTCATCTCTCGCCAGTCCTGTTCGTATTGGAACACATTCTCCTTACACTTCTCGATGAAATTCTGAACGCCGTAAGCCTCTAATTCTGCTTTATTGCTGATATTGAGCTGCTTTTCGACTTGGTATTCAACCGGGAGTCCGTGTGTGTCCCATCCTGCTTTACGGTGGACATAATGCCCTGTCATCGTCTTATAACGGCAGACGGCATCTTTCATGATGCGCGCGAGAACGTGATGCACGCCGGGCGGCGCATTCGCAAACGGCGGTCCCTCTAAGAAGACAAAGGGCGGCGCGTCCTTATACATCTCCATACTTTTCTCGAAGATGTCGTTTTCACGCCAGAACGCCAAGGTCTGTTTCTCTTTTTCCGCAAACGTAAATTGCGGTGATACCTCTTCAAACATAGGGAAACCTCTCCCACTCTTCTTGTATGGTTGATGGGTGGAAGATTGGGAGGGTGGAAGATTGGAAGCAGGTTACTTCCACCCTTCCATCCTTCCCTCTTCTCTTCCATCTCTGTTTATGTATTTACAAAAAAAAACACCCCCACCGAAATCGTCTGTCTCAGTGATGGGCGTTCCAAGAAAAACTACTTATCTGCTCATGATTAGCCCACCACAGCCCGACGAATAGCAATAATAATAGATATGGCGCGCAAACCCGTGACAGCACGAAGGCGGTCTTGATGTAGGGCATTAGAGCGCATAGGTCCTCTATATTGCGATGTCAGTGTGGTAAGCGATTGACAAAACATCTGGTAATTCCACTCGGCAAAACTTGCCTTAAAATGTAGGTCTCTTATGTGTCTATTATGTTGTATGATACCACATTCTATGGGGTGATGTCAAATCTTTTTTCGCACGGTTATTGGGATATGGTGTATAATGGATATAGATGCTACGTGAGATATTAGGATATACATGGAGAACTTGAACCAGAGTTTGAAAATAAGTGATATGTGCTAATACACGACCAATACAAGGAACATCTTTATGGAGCAGGGAAAAGATAAAGTCCTACGGCAGCTTGAAGAAAATAGTAGAAACGCTTTAGTCTATATAGAAGCGATCCCCGATACTATATTGACCTTGCACTGGCGCATTTATAAGTTTTTTAATAGAAACCGGACTGCTACCTATACGCATTTGCACCGGTTCTTCTCGCGTATTCATAATGATGCTGCTACAGATACTCAGAAAGTTGGGGTAGCTGGCACCGGGTTTTTCATAGCCAGTGACACGCTTGTAACTAATATTCACGTCGTCGCACTGGCAAAAACTGTTGCAGCAAAGCAGATTAAAGTAACAAGGACTCCTCTTTACCTTCCAGATCATAAAGACTTTCCCTACGCGTACAAAAAATCAGTTTGCAAGGATCCCGTCTTATATACCATCAAAGGCGTTATCGCATTTGATACCAAGAATGACTTGGTGCTCTTAAAGGTTGCCGAAAAATGTGACACTCCTCTTTGTCTCGGCAACAGTGAGAATGTCAAGGTAGGCGACCGAGTTTACACGCTTACTTATGCGAATGCTGAGTACCAGTGTCTGGCGGGTACGATATCTGGTCGTGACAGCAGCGGATGGTTTGAAATAACAACGCAGTTTTTTCCAGGATATAGTGGGAGCCCTGTGCTAAATAGTAATGCTGAAATTATTGGTATTGCATGTTCCATGGACCAGATAAAGAATGATGGCACCTCTGATGCTTTTGGATTTGGAGGTGCTGTGCCTGCTAATGTGCTTAACGCGCGCTTTAAGGAAACGGAGGAAATAGAATCTTTTACCAGATGGCGAAAGCTGCCTGATATATATGCCCATGCTGCTCGGGTACAAGCGGATAGGAAGCAAGCACAAGGGAAACATAAAGCAGCGATAGCGAAATATAACTTTGTACTTAAACGCAACCCGGATTTAGGTGTGGTTTACAATAACCGAGGCGTTGCGAAATCCGCGCTTGGTGACCATCTCGGCGCAATTGCAGATTATGATAAAGCCATCCAACGCAGTCCGTCCAATCCTAAAGCCTACTACAACCGTGGAAGAGCGAAGGGACTTATCGGTGAATCCAAAGCCGATCAAGGCGTTCTCGTAGAAGCGCGGCACCATTATCAAATGGCGATAGACGACTATACCGAAGTTATTAATCGGGACCCAATGCGCAGTATAGCCTACAATAATCGCGGGTGGACGCAGTATCTTCTTGGGCAACTTGAAACTGAGCAAGGAAACGTAGCAGCAGCAGAAAACCTGTATCAAGCAGCGATAAACGACAGTGATGAGGCACTACGGTTGCAACCGAAGGATGCCAAATTTCAGTCTGTGTTCTTGCACACGCGTGGTGCTGCAAAAGCTGCCCTTGGTGATCACAACGAGGCAATTGAAGATTTCAATGAATCCATCCAATTAAATCCGAAGAAGGCACTATATTATCATGACCGTGGATTGGCAAAGGAAACACTCGGAAAGCAAGAAGCAGCGAAAGCGGACTTCGCAAAGGCAAAAGAGATAGATCCGACTTTTAAAAAATAGAACAGCAAACAAAAGGCACTTTTATTTCCTTAGGACTTACGCATGATGCTCTTTTGTACCACGATGCACTTCGCATCTGGGCGAGTACGCCGCAAAACTTTTAGTTTGTGCTACCAGCAACGCTGTGTTGGCAGAAAAAGTTCATCTAACAAAACCGCCTACAGCCAAAATTGCGTAAGTCCTGTTCCTTATATGCCGTATATTAACAAACCCAATTTTTCAGCGGATACTGAAACCACGTAATAAAATCAGAGGTATATCACCCATGAAATACACTAAAAAATATCTATGCAGTCTCTTCACTTTGGTGTTTATCTTCTCATGCGCGCCAGTGCCACACTCAGACATTTCCGAAAACCTACCAACACTGGCAGCAGACCAAGCAGCCGAGAAAGGGAAAGCATCTGTCGTCCGCATCGCCGGTGGGAACTTTGTGAGAGTCGGCGCGGGCAGTGGTTTCTTCATACAACCCGATAAGATTGTGACGAATCTACACGTCATCGCACGACCCGGACCCATTTTCGCGAAACTCAGTGATGATGAAACCATCTGGATGGTTGAGGGTGTCACGGCGTATGATATGGAAGACGACCTCGTCATCCTAAAAATCGTCGGTGAAGGTGTGCCGCTCTCCCTTGGCAACAGCGATGCAGTGAGACGCAATGAACCCGTTTACGCCATAGGCTATCCGGGTGGCGGAGAATACAAACTAACCGACGGAATCATACGCAATCTCCAATATAGAGGTAAATGGCTACAGACAACGGCATCTATTTCTAAAGGGAATAGTGGCGGTCCCATGCTAAACGGCAGAGGCGAAGTCATCGGCATCAGTACCGCTGTGGATGATGTCTACAGCTACGCCGTCCCTTCAAACGCACTCAAGGCACTGCTTGCCAAATCTACACAAGTTGAACCCCTGATAAACTGGTATAAACAGAAACGGATCCGTGCGTATGGGTACCATGAGCGCGGGGAAGAGAGATACTACGACAAGGACTATAAAGCGGCGATAACCGACCTCAATGAATCCGTTGAATTGGACCCTGAATTTACACGCGCCTATGCCACGCGTGGGAATATAGGCGTACACTACGGTGAAACTATCGCCAAATATGGACGCATTGCCGCAGCCCGGAAATACTATATCACAGCAATAACCGACTATACCACGGCTGTCGAATTAGACCCTGAAAATGATGCAAACTACAACGGTCGCGCGCACACGCGATCCCACTACGGCGAATATGAAGCCAAACAACAGAATACTGCAGCAGCCGAGAAACACTATCAGGAAGCAATAAAAGATTATACCAAAGCCATCAAGTTAGAATCTAATGACGATAGAAATTACGGCGGCCGCGGCTGGGCGAAGGTGCTCCTTGGACAACTCAACGCTGAGCAAGGCGAACGCAAAAAAGCCGAGAAACACTATCAGGCGGCACTAAAGGATTATACCAAAGCTGTCAAGTTAGGACCAGACGATGATGAAAATTACAGTGACCGCGGCTGGACAAAATATCACCTCGGACAATTGAAAACGCAACACGGAAAAACCGATGAAGCGCGGAAGCACTATCACGCAGCAATCGCTGATAGCCATAAAGCTATCCAACTAAACGCCGACAGTGCCTCCGCCTATCATACCCGCGGTGCTGCTAAAGCTGCGCTCGGCGAGTATGACAACGCAATAAAAGATTTTGATACCGCCATAGAACATAAATCTGATTATACCGAAGCATATCGCAGCCGGGGAGAAGCGAAGCAGGCACTCGGACAACATGATGCCGCAAAAATTGACTTTCAGAAAGCACGCCAATCTAACGGAAAAGGCGATGTATCGGCACAAGAATTAGAGAGAGCCGCAACCGAAATGATACACGTCCCCGCAGGTGAATTTCAGATGGGCAGCAATGAAATCATGGATGCTACCCCCCGACACACCGTCTACCTCAACGCGTTTTATATGGATCCTTATGAGGTGACAAATGCGCAATTCAAGGCGTTCATTGATGCCAATCCGGAATGGAGTAAGGACAACATTCCGAGTGAATACCATAACGGCGACTATCTCAGACTCTGGAACGGGAACGACTACCCGCAAGAAAAAGCCAACCACCCTGTCGTCTATGTGAGTTGGTACGCAGCGATGGCTTACGCAAAGTGGGTCGGCAAGCGGTTGCCAACCGAAGCGGAATGGGAGAGGGCAGCACGCGGCGGTATTGCGCATAAACGTTATGTATGGGGCAATACCCGGAACCCGGGCAGAGCGAATTACGGGTATTACGGAAGACACACTCGACCTGTCGGCAGTTACTTACCAAACGGATTCGGTTTACACGACATGGGCGGGAATGTATGGGAACTGTGTCTCGATCAGTACGACGAGAACTTTTATAGGCACGCTCCGAAGGAAAACCCGATCGCCGGTGTCTCCGATATTGAGGCGTTGATAGAAGATTTCACAAGCGTCAAAACAGTCCGCGTATCGCGTGGCGGTTCATGGAACACGCGCAATTCTCCTGCCCAAGCGGCGAGTCGTGGTAATGATAAACCGACAAACACGAACAGTTGGCTCGGATTCCGATGCGCAAAAACCGCACCACCCCAGTAAGATACCGAAGCAGCACCCTCATCATTCTTCCCAGGCCCGGTAGGTGCGGTTTCTAACCGCACCGGGCTTCGCCAAGAAATTACCGAATTAAAAAATTAACCTTCAGGCAAGCGCGCCGATCGCCATAACTACCCTTCTGCTTTTGCCTTTCGGACATCTTCTCGGGCACTTTCAAGTAGGTGCAACGTCTCCGGAAAGAGCGCATGGAGTGCTTCGTGGTAAGCGAGGTATTCATCTGCATCATCGGGAAGTTTGAAGCCTCCGAACATCCCTTTTGTCTCTCCCTTAACGATAATATCAACCTCAGGAATATCCCCAAACTGATGGACTAACTTCTCTCTGAAGATTTTGGCAAACAGTTCGGGATCATCCGTCTCCTGCATCAGTTTATCTTTCAAATATCCGTCAAGCGACTTTAAGGTAGATTCGTTCGGCCAGAGCACATATCGTGCTTTGGCATAATTAATCAATTCATCGAGGTTTGTGATGAATCCCCCGGGTGCCAATAATTGTTTGCGCTTATGTTCCGCGACGATATGAACCGCTGGAATGTTCCCAAATTGTTGGACAAGTTGCGCATGGAAATATTTGGCGTGTCGCTTAGGATTTTTCTCCTGAAACCAATCATCAGGAAGTTCCAACGCCATCAGTTCCTGCACCTCTGCATCGCTGATGTCGTAAGTCAGATCGCTGGTGTCGTAGAGATCATCGGGCAGTACGATTGGCTCTGACGATTCCGTTGCGTCCGGACCTACCGAAACTGACGATTTCCCACCTTCAGGGTCACCACAGCCAACAAAGAAAGACAGGCTGAGAAGACATACAAAAGCAGTCAAGCCTACAAAATATCTTTTCATCATTTTTTTATTCTCCTTCAAAATAGCGAAATCCATTCCATATACACTTTCTGTTAACCTATCATTTATTAATTAGGACTTACGCAGCCCCCACTGCAGGCGGGGTTTTAAACCCCGCCTGCAGTGCTTTTTGTTAACCTATCATTTATTAATGACACAATTTATCAGCGAAAAAGGTGCATAATTTCAGAATAGTCGTGAAAAGAATCACATCACGGACATACAGTTACTAATCATCATCCCATTCTATCTCATAGAACGGAGTCCCCTTTACTCGTGCTTCTCGGTATTGTTCGAGTCTGCGTGAGGGTGGCTCCTCGACGAAAGCTCTAACTTGGTATAATGCTTCAAGTAGGGCATAGAATTCGTAAGTTGAGGCAGTGTTCATATCATCGTAAAGGGCATCGTAAACCTCAAGATAGGCGTAGCATTCTTTGTCTGTTCTGGGTAAATTGAGTTCCAATTTTCGTAAAAAATTGACAATAGTGTCAACTTCCGGAATTTTTCCATGTTTTCTAATAAGAAAGGCATGCATGCCTTTTATCCAAGCTTCAGGATCTTCTATTCTAAGCTGCTCCAAAAAACGAAGGTGTTCTCGTTCTGCTATAGCCTTTAGCGAATTTCTGTTGTCCTCAAGCGTACGTTGATTGTTCGCATTCGGATAGAGAAAATAATTTGCTGCCCAATAAGCAAGGTGTTGCTCGGCTAACGCAAGTGTTAAAATGACAATCCCGCGGCTCGGTCGTCTCTCAAACTCTACGATATAGCGAACCTGTGGAATATCCAAACTCTTGAAAGAGTCTGGCGTGCCTATATTTTCTGGCTTCCTCCCATACTACCGGCTCACCATCCCAGCGTGGAATCTTAAGGTTCATGAGTTCCTCAACTTCCGCGTCTGTCAACCGGATCCAGTTCTCGCCTTTCAACTTTTCCCAATCTTCGTCTTTCAACGCTTTCCAGTCTTCGTCTGTCAACCGTAGCCATTGTGTCAACTGTAGCCAGTGTTCATCGGATACGTCGGGAAGCGTACTATTAAAGATAGGGTCATTTGGCTCTTCGGGATCTTCAGCGTCTCCACAACCGACAAAGAGAGACACGCTGAATAGGCAGGCGAGATAGAAAATAGCTCTAATCAGGCGGATGCTACGTTTCATTCGCATTTGCTCTTAAAGTCCCCCTGATAAGGGGGATTTAGGGGGTTAAGTAAATTTGGGTCTGTCCTAACTGCTGATACTTTTTCAAACTCGCGTTCAGTATAGCACAATCTCTGCAGTTTCATTAATATAATTTTGTTGTAAGTTGCCCTGTTTTTCTTCAAACGCGTGAACATCTACCAGAAATAGCAATACAAATTTCCCTTGACTTCCACAAAATTCTCTGCTATAGTATTCTCATGCAAGAAGCACTGCTCAGCGTACAAAACCTCAAAACCTATTTTCGGACCCCCGAAGGACTTGCCCGTGCCGTTGACGGTATCTCTTTCGACATCGCGCCGAACGAGATTTTCGCGCTCGTCGGTGAATCGGGGTGCGGTAAAAGCGTCACCGCGCTGTCCGTCATCCAACTCGTCGCACAACCCGCTGGATTTATCGCGGGGGGTGCCATCTATTACAACGGACAAGACATCACACGCTTACCGGAGGTCGAGAAACGGAAAATTCAAGGCAACGACATCGCCATGGTGTTCCAAGAACCGATGACCAGCCTCAACCCCGTTTTCACCATCGGCTACCAGATTTCGGAGGCGATCCGACAACATCAAGACCTGCAAGGCACCGCCGCACGAAACGCTGCAATCGAGATGCTCGACCTCGTCGGTATCCCGGAACCCGCGACGCGTTACGATGAATATCCGCACCAGATGTCCGGCGGTATGAAACAACGCGTCATGATCGCGATGGCACTCTCCTGCCGTCCCGGACTCCTCATCGCCGATGAACCGACAACCGCACTCGATGTCACCATACAAGCGCAGATCCTTGAACTCATCCAACGCCTCCAGCAAGAACTACAGATGGCAGTGCTGCTCATAACACACGACTTGGGGGTTGTCGCCAACATAGCCGACCGGGTTGCTGTCATGTACGCCGGAAAGATCGCCGAAATAGGCACTTGGAAGCAACTCTACGAGACCCCACAACACCCGTATACCGTCAGACTTCTGGAATCGACACCCGCTCGCGATAAACGCGGCACACAATTACACACCATTACCGGCAGAGTCCCGAAAGCCACCGATTATAATGACGGCTGCCGATTCGCGGATCGTTGTCCAAAAGTTATGGACGGCTGCGAAGCCATTCCACCGACACTGCACGCCGCTAACGGCACTGAACACAACGTCGCTTGCCATCTCTACAACCCTGAGCCGCCGTTCAATGCTGTGGTGACGGGTGCTGCAAAATTGGAACTCGAAACGGATGAAACGGATGAAAAGGACGGAAGAATGGAAGAACGGAAGAATGGAGGACTACCTACTGTTCCCGACCCCGCAGTAACGGGTGGAGATGCCTCTTCCAACCTTCCAACCTTCCAACCTTCCAATCTCCTCCTTCATCCAACCTTCCAACCTTCCAATCCGCTCCTTCAGGTCAAAAACTTCTGTGTCCACTATCCTATCCAGAAGGGTATCTTCAAACGGACGGTCGGTTATGTCTACGCTGTTGACGATGTTACGCTCGATATTCCGCGCGGTAAAACGCTCGCACTCGTCGGGGAATCCGGGTCCGGCAAGACCTCTTTCGGTAAAGCCCTCCTCCGATTAGGTGTCCCCGTTGAAGGTGATCTCGTCTATGATGGTGTTAACATCGCAGATGCCACACGTCAGAATATGCATCCCTATCGGAAACGGATGCAAATTATCTTTCAGGATCCGTATGCCTCCCTGAACCCACGGATGACCGTAGGCGCGATTATTCAGGAAGGGATGCAAGCACATAGCATCGGTGAGTCCGCCGAGGAACGCCAAAATCGGGTCGCAGCGTTGATGCAGCGCGTCGGTTTGTCACCGGATATGGTGACGCGTTACCCACATGAGTTCTCCGGGGGGCAGCGACAACGGATCGGTATCGCACGCTGTCTCGCCGTCGATCCGGAGTTCATCGTCTGTGACGAGGCGACCAGCGCGTTAGACGTGTCCGTGCAAGCGCAGATACTGAATCTCCTAAAATCGTTACAGACCGATTTCAATCTCACCTATCTCTTCATCACGCACAACCTTTCTGTTGTCGAATACTTTGCGGATGAGGTAGCAGTGATGTATCTCGGCAGAATCGTTGAGCGCGGAACAACAGAGGAGATTTTCGATTCACCCAAGCACCCTTATACGCAGGCACTCCTTTCTGCTGTCCCGAAGATGGACCCACAAACCGGTGTCGAAAAAATTCAATTAGAGGGTGACGTGCCTTCACCCATCAATCGTCCCGCTGGCTGTTTTTTTCATCCACGCTGTCCAGAAGTTATGTCTATGTGTAAGGACGCATACCCAAAAGAAACAAATTTCACACAGACGCATTCATGCAACTGTTACTTATACCAAAACGCTGAATAAATATGGAGTTGGGTTAATACCTCGTTATCGTCGAATTTTGAAAGACAAAAACGCAATTCTTCCAAATGGACGCAGACCTAAGCGAGAACCGGTTTTTGACAACGGAAAAAACCGAGCAGAAACCCAATATTTAAAAGAATGCCGAAGATTAAAATACTTTCCGCAGATGTTGCCAATAAAATCGCCGCAGGCGAAGTCGTTGAACGTCCCGCATCAGTCGTCAAAGAATTGATCGAGAACGCCGTGGACGCAGGAAGCACCTCCATCCGCGTCGAAATCCGTGCGGGTGGCAAACGGCTCATCCATGTCTCCGATAACGGTACCGGCATGGAACGCGAGGACGCGCTCCTCGCCTTAGAACGCCACGCAACGAGCAAGGTGGACCGCATTGAAGACCTTGAGTGTATCCAAACGTTCGGATTCCGCGGCGAAGCGTTAGCAAGTATCGCCTCAGTCTCACAATTTGAACTCCTTACGCGCACCGCCGACGCACTCGAAGGGACAAAGGTCAACGTCGAGGGCGGTGTCTTCCGCGCTGTGGAGGAGAGTGGCTGTTCCCCCGGCACCCACATGTCGATTAACAACCTCTTTTACAATGTCCCCGCACGCCTGAAGTTCCTCAAAACCGATACCACCGAGATGAACCACGTCACGAATCAAATAACATGGGCGGCACTCGCGCATCCGAACATCCATTTTTCGCTGACGCACAACGGCAGATCCATCCTTGATGTCCGCGCCTGCGATTCGCATCTTGAGCGGGTACGTCTCCTCTACGGCAAAGAGTTCGCCGAAAACCTCATCGAATTCTCAGAGGAACTACCCGACCTAAAGGTATACGGCTTACTCGGAAAACCGGAGTTTACGAAACCGAATCGTGAGTATCAACTCTTTTTTCTCAATCAGCGACCGATCCGCAGTCGGATCATCGGCGCAGCACTCACAGAAGCACTCGACGCTATGGTTGCCAAAGGACGGCAGCCGGTCGCGCTGCTTTTCCTAACACTGGAACCGGAGACAGTCGATGTCAATGTACATCCCGCCAAAATTGAGGTGCGATTCCGTAACGAACGGACGATCTATAGCGGCATCGTCCGGATACTCCGCAACGCTGTCCATAAAGCGAAGTATATCCCCAAAATCGAAACACCCGTTGAACCGACGCAATCCGATCAAGACACTGAAACCCGCGATACCCGTCTATCACAACGGATTTCCACACAGCGAACCCCATCCGCTGCTGGAAGTAGGCAACGCGCCACAACGCCTATAACACACCCGCAGCGCACACAAGCACCCCCTGTTGTTCCATCACAGGAGACGGAAGACACCGAACAAGCACCTGAAACCGTTGACACTTCGGAAACGCAAACCCCATCCACGCCTACTGAGATCGTCGTGCAACCCCCGCAGCAAGAGATCCCTGAGGGTGTAAACCTCAGTCTACTCGACTTTAAGAACGTCCAACTCAAGGCGAACCTCTTTAAAACCTATATCGTCGCTGAGGCGGAAGACAAAATCTTCTTCATCGACCAGCACGTCGCTGCGGAGCGTGTGCTCTATGAACGCTTCGTCAACCAGATGCAAGCCGAGGGGATTCCTGTGCAGGGATTGTTGCTACCGGTCACGTTGGAAGCGACACCGCAGCAACTCAGTGCCTTGAAAGTCCACGCGGACATCTTCAAAAAACTCGGTTTCGATTTAGAGGAATTCGGCGGAAACACCATCCTGATTCGGGCAATCCCGTCGCCGTTGCCAACCCGCGTCGCCGCACAGACTGTCACCGACCTACTCGACAAACTCCCTGAAGCACCGCATACCGAGGTGCAGCTCCCAGAAGCCATCGACAACGCCTTGATCACACTCGCATGCAAATCCGCTGTCAAAGCAGGAGACACCTTGGATATGAAAGAGATGATGAACCTCATCAAGGAGTTATCCGAGGCGAAGCACCCCTTCAATTGTCCGCACTCACGTCCAATCATCGTCGAAATGGGGCGCGACGAATTAGAACGCCGCTTCCACCGGTAGATTAAGGTTTTCAGTCATATAGGATAGGACTTACGTCTTTGCTCTTAAAGTCCCCCTGATAAGGGGGATTTAGGGGGTTTATTTTCCTCTTAAAGTCCCCCTGATAAGGCGGATTTAGGGGGGGGATGGCGAACTCGGTAAATAAGTTTAGGCCTTTAGCATAGAAGACCGTTGGTTTCCTGTGCATCTTTTGTAGCATAGGCTGTTAGCCTGTGGCGTAGGGTTTTCGGAATTCGGAAGATGTCTAAGGAATTAAAACTTACGTTTTTGTTCTTAAAGTCCCCCTGATAAGGGGGATTTAGGGGGTTAAAAATACTGGGATTACTGCTTTTTGCGTAAGTCCTACTATAGACTATAATCCTGCTTTGTCTCAAAAAAGTGAAACGGATGGAATTGTTGGTATTAGAGCTAGCGAGGTCCGGGCAATAGGATCTGTAAAAACAAGAATTGGCAATGGAGATATTGATGATCACGCCGTAGATGTCGTTCCTGATCCTACGTATGAAAATCCTGCCCATGCAAAGATTATTGTAAAACCCGAAAATAACGTTTTACATCAAAAGGCATGTGCTAAAAAATGTTTGACAATTTTGCACAAATAACATAGAATTAGTACCATAATTTGAAAAATGTTGACAATTCAAGGCGGATCTGGTAAAGCACTAATCGTGATTTTTTTTGACTTTTCGCGTTAAATAGTGTATAATTTTTGGTTGTGCTTCGGATTTTTTACCATTCTTTAACACGCTTCTTGGTGGTTTCGGATTTACTATCCCTATTGCCAAAGAACATAATCTGAACAAACCGATGGATGCCGTTGTCTTCTGATACACGCTCCTTCCCGCTTGAAGGGAATTGAAACCCTATTTCCATTGAAACCCTATTTCCAAAGAAGCGATTAAATTCTTTATCGGTTGGTTTCTGTCTGTACTTTGGATCCATTGTCAAAAAATGTCTTTTGCAGAATAATAAACATTTCAGGAAGAAGATACAGTAGTTTGGACAATTTGTCCCCCGTTTGGGTTGTGTTCTGAAAGGGTATAAACATTTTCAGGCATGTTTCCGCTGCTACAGAACTTGCGAAAAAATAATAGTAACTCGGAATGTGCCACAGGAGACTAACGGTTTACCGCTCTTGAAAGCAGATAGGGACTGGAATTGATAGCCTTTCATTGATCAACTGGATCCCAATGTGTTTGGACAAAAACAAGGAAACTATAGGAAGAAGATAGGATATGATTGATTGGGAGAAAAATTTCGCGGTTATTGTACAAAAATCAAATCCCCTTATCCTCCGAGGTCAAAAGGATATTGGGGACGATGAAGGTGAATTTTATGGGCGGGCGTTTGGTCATGCGGTCATGGTACTGAAAGTTGATAGTAAGTTGTATTATAAAGGTTATCGTTTCAATATAGGTAGTGAGGCGAAACTGCGTGAGTGCCTTCATGAGCTTTACACTAATGCTCAAATTCAACATTTACAGAATAAGGAAATCAAAAAAAAGATAAGTTGTATAAAAAATATTCTTACGGTAGAAAAGGTACAAGCGGTAATATCGGACGAGGGCAATAGATACGAACTACGCCATCAACAGGGAGTATCGGGAGATATAGAGGGTGACTTCGTCTATTATGACTTGAACTACAAGGAAAAGGAAGTGAAGTGCATACGCTTATTTAGGCCACAATTTCGCAAAGTTAAGACAAGTTTTGTTTCTGAAATTCCATAGGTGTCAAATACCCTAACGCCGAATGGGGGCGTTTGAGATGATAGACGTTTGTGATAAAATCACCGATGC
>JAJDTM010000028.1 GCA_022827185.1 Candidatus Poribacteria bacterium | reverse complement strand
TTTTACCGCCGTATTCTCCAGAGTTGAATCCGATTGAAAAGGATTTCGCTAACATCAAGCGGAGGCGTCAATATAACGCTGAGGCATCTATTGATGATATTATAAAAGTGTATAATTAATTACGGGATTCACTATAATTGGAAAAAAAGGTAAAACTGAAAATTCGGGGCGTGGCACCTTTATCTGCCTACACAAGCAACCTGGAGGTAAACTGGAAGCAATAGAAACAGCAAAGGAAATTTTTAGACTCAACGACATTCCCAAAATTGAGGATGGTATTACTGGTGGAAGTCCAATAAAAATGGGTAAAGAAATCATAGGTTACGCGCAGAACTGTTCCTTAACACCCGCCAATGGGGTATGGTCCGTTTTCTGTGTTAAAGATCTCGCTACGGTTCAATCCGGATACCGACTGGTTAATGGTCATTTACAATTGCCTAGACAAGAAATTCCCGAATCGATTCCAATTTGTCAACTCTCGGAGATCGCAACGGTAGGTTCAAGAGTATACGACATGAAGGGTAAGAATAAGAAAAAAATATTAAAGATTGAAAAAGGTTGTCCAGACACTGCAGACTACCCTTGCTTGCACCATGTGCACAAAGAAACTCAGCGATCGATGGTTGTTCAACCAGATTCTCATGGGCTCCTTCGCTCAAATTTGCCGGATGATATAGAGAAAATAAAACAGCAGAATAGCAGAATCCATTACAATATGTATCTGCGCTATAATACTAATTCTTTAACGGTGATGTTCACTGAACAAAATACCCTGGGTGTAAACTTAATTCCAAGTATTATTTTTAAAGATAAAAATTATGAGTATGTCTGGACGTTGTGGTGCAATTCAACACTTGGGTTATTATGCCATTGGATGAACTCCAGTAAACAACACCTAGGACGAGGGATTTACGCAAGGACTGATTTACGCTCTTTACCTACCTTAGATGTACGCCAGTTGAATCAATTTCAATTGACGATTGCAGAATCTATTTTTCACAATTTAAAACTTAAGCGAATGTTACCCTTCAACCAAATTTTAGATGATCCTGTCAGGCAGGAACTTGATAGGTTGTTATTATCTAAAATCCTTGGTCTTGGAGAAAACACACATCCAGAGGTGCACGAGGGATTGGATCTTCTCCGCTTGAAACTATGTAAGGAACCGAGTATTCACGGGGGCACAGATCAAAAGTGCAATTTAGAGAAAGAGGCACGAGAACTTAAACTTCAGAGTGAGAATCTAAACCCAGGGCAAGATGGTCTATTTCTATAAATCAATCTTCGACACATCGCAATAACCGTGCGGTATTTATGTTGTAAATCATTTGGAGGTATAAAGTGAACATTGATACTATATTTACTGTCAAAAATGAACACCTTAACCAACTTGATCAGAGTACAGCAGTTGATTTCTTTCGGAGGTTACTTTGGGCAGAAGCACGCAGGCTCGGGATAGAACTTAGCAAGATTCACGTATCTAGTTGGGGTAATGTTGCGGACGGTGGAGTGGATGCTACTGTTGACGATACCCAAATTGCAAACGGATACGGTATAATTGAACAGGGAAAGACCTGTTACCAAATTAAATCGGGGTCAACATTTAAACCTTGGGAACCAGCACAAATCAAGAATGAACTTTTCAAAGGAACTCCTGATAGGCGGAACCTTGGTGAAAGTATTCGAGCTTGTCTTGACGCTGATGGCACTTATATTTTGGTTTGCACCGGAATTGATCCAGTTGAACCCCAACGACAAAAAATACTTTCTAACATTGAGGAATACTTGAAACAGTGTGATTATCCACAGCCTAAAGTAGAGGTGTTTACTCAGAATACGTTAAGAGGTTTCCTTGAGTCGTTTCCATCGTTAGCGTTATGGATAAATGGAAATGCTAGGACAATTTTTCAAACACATCAGAGTTGGTCTGAAGATGCCACTATGCAGGTTTCATTCGTTTCAGGAAAATCACAAAACGATCAAATCTCAGAGATCCAAGAGAAATTAAGGCAAAACAACGACACAATTCACGTGCGGGTGTTAGGTGAACCAGGTATCGGAAAGACGAAACTTGTTTTGGAAACCACAAAGAAAGAAGATTTAGCTCCGCTTGTTATTTATTGCACTGCTTCTCAATTTCAGGACAGCATTTTAATGAATGAGATCCTCAGAGACGATAACAGCTTTTCTGCCATTTTAATAATTGATGAGTGTAATCAGGACAGCAGATCATATATCTGGAATAAGCTGAGACATCGCGGATCAAGAATTAAATTGATCACTATACACCACGACTATGAAGAAAAATCCGGAGGTATTGATTACTACGATGCTCCGCCGCTTGATAATGAACAGATTTGCAGTATTGTTCAAAGTTATATCAGTGTCCCTGACGCTGAAGTAAATAGATGGGCTGAACTCTGTAGCGGTTCGCCAAGAGTCGCCCATGTCATCGGTGAAAACTTAGTAAACCATCCTGAGGATTTGCTCAAACCTCCTGGAACGGTTGATATCTGGGAACGTTACATCGTTGCTGGAGATGATCCAAACAGCGAACAGGTAGAACAACGGAGATTGGTACTTCAGCACCTTGCCCTTTTTAAACGGTTCGGATATGAACGATCTGTTGCTTCAGAAAGTGAAGCAATTGCTCAAAAAATTAAAACCGCTGATCTGGGAATCACCTGGGACAAGTTCCAATCAATAATTCATCAGCTTAGGCAACGAAAAATCCTTCAAGGTGAATATACACTCTATATTACGCCAAAAGCACTTCACATTAAACTATGGACGAAGTGGTGGGAAATTCGCGGTTCGACCTTCAACCTTGAGGACTTCACTCAAGATCTAAAAGAAAAACAAGAATTAATTGAGTATTTCTATGAAATGTTTGTCTACGCAGCAGAATCGGAAGCGGCATCAAGAGTCGTTAAGGAACTCCTTGGACCAAATGGACCTTTTCGCGATAATGAATATCTGAAGACAAGGTTGGGTAGCCGTTTTTTTCTCGCTTTGACTGAAGCAGATCCAGAATCTGCTTTAAGATGCTTGATGCGAACAATTGGTACTTGGGATAAAGAAACCCTGTTAGAATTTACTGATGGACGGAGATCCGTAATATGGGCTCTTGAAAAAATTGCTATATGGCGAAAGTTGTTCCCCAATGCAGCAAGATTACTCCTTGCGCTCGGTGAAGCAGAAAATGAAAGAATATCGAACAATGCAAGTGGAGTATTTGCTGAACTTTTCTCATTAGGACCAGGCGCGGTAGCTCCTACAGAAGCATCTCCAAGAGAACGTTTACCTGTCTTAAAGGAAGCATTTGAGTCTGGTTCAAAAGAGCGACGAACCCTTGCCCTTAAAGCTTGCGGTAAAGGTTTGATATCTGACCATTTCTCACGGATATCTGGAGCAGAATATCAGGGAATACGGAAGGAACCAGACCTTTGGCAACCGAAAACATACCCTGAGTGGTGGGAAGCCTATCGTTCCTTATGGCAGCTTCTATCTGAACAATTAGAGCTTTTGCCCGAGGATGAGCGCAGAGAAACTGTGGGAATTTTACTTGGATACGCAGGTTCAATTGGTAGAATCCCTGACTTGGGCGATATGGTTGTGAACACAGTTACAACAATTATCAAAAGCAAATATGCAAGCGAAAAACAGATTATTGAGACAATTAGTCAAATTTTGTTTGATGATGATTCTTATGTGGAAAACAAAGGGCTGCCAGCGGAAATCCGGCAAAGTTTTGAGCAAATCCGAGATAACTTAATTGGATCCGACTTTCATTCGCTAATGCAACGCTATGTTGGGATGGATCTGATTGAAGATAGACTTCTTGAACACGAAGATGGAGTTGATCTAATTCAACCTCACCTTGAAACACTCGCTAAGCAGTCCATGGATAATCCTATTCTCTTGGAATCCGAACTACCATGGCTTGTGACCACTGAGGCAGAGAATGGAAACAAGTTTGGATATGAACTCGGAAAAATAGATGAAAATCTCTCGCTTCTACCAATGTTTCTTGATACTCAACGAAACGCTGGGGACAATGCAAGCACTTATTTTCTGAGTGGTTATTTTCAGGCAATCTTCGATAGAGACTTGACACTATGGGAACAACAACTTGATGCGCTTTGTGAGGATACTACACTTAACGCAATAGTACCATCGCTCACATACCACGCCGGATTGACTAATCAAGCTGGGCTTCGCGTTCTCAACCTCGCAGAAAGCGGAACCATTAATATCAACGATTTTGGATTATTCATATACCAGAATGCAATTACCAACTTATCTGATAGTGTCTTTAATGCTTGGATAGAATTTCTGTTAAATAGCATGGACAGATCTGCTATAGGCCTTGCATTGAAGTTGTTCTACAATTACTATATTTCTCGGAATTCTGAATTAATTTTGCCCCGCGAACTTACCTTCCGACTCCTTTCACATCCAGAATTGTTTAAAGAATCGGATAATTATCGGTATGATACAATGACAGATTTTTATTGGACAAAGACGGCAAATGTACTTCTACGCCTCTATCCACAGAAAGCTTTAGAGTTAGTACAACTCATGCTAGTTTCCTTCGGTAAAGATAGAACAATCTTTGGTGCTTTCTCAAAAAATTGCTCGTTCCTCACTGAAACAACTAAAAAATATCCTGTGGAGATTTGGGGGCACGTTAGTGCACACTTAGGTGATCGAGATAATTTTTCAAGAACTATGTCCATAGGAAAATGGCTTAGGGAAGCAGATCTTTCAGAAACGGAAAAAGAGAAGGGCACATTGACCTTAATTCCACGCGAAAAAATCTGGGAATGGGTTGATGAGGACGTGGAAAATCGCGCGTGGTATCTTGCCAGTGAATTTGTCCCTAAAACCCTTTTGATAGAAGATTGGCATGACTCTTTGGCACGTGATCTTCTCGTTCGGTATGGAGAACGTGAAGATGTTAGAAGTACATTGATATCAAATTATTCGACAGAAGGATTCTGGGGCCCTGCTAGTTTATATTATGAAGAGAAACTACAAAAATTAGTTGACATCCAGGATATTGATAATGACGAAAGAGTCAATCGTTGGATTGACGAATATACCCTCTTTTTGGAAGAGCAAATTGAGGACGCAAAAATCGGTGAAGAAAGAAGGTTTTAGCGTATTCGGAGATACAAAAATGCAAGAACAACAGGGAAGTTTAGAATTCCTCTCAAACAATTCCGTCACAGTCTTAGGATTGATTATTGTGGCTGTGACAGGTGTGTTATGCTGGTTGGCATGGCACCGCAGCGGGTATCGCATGCAAACCGGATGGCTTGAGTTACTCCGTTTTGTATTGGTCTGCTTAGTCGTTGTTACCCTAAATCAGCCCGAATGGTTGAAGACGCAGCCCCCGGATCGGCGTTCGACACTTGCAGTACTCTGGGACCAATCCAAGAGTATGCAGACGCGGGATGTTTTTGAGGATCAAGATGTCTCCGGCGAGCGCAAAAGCCGCGCTGAGACGATTCAACCGCTGATGGCTGAGGAGGTCTGGAAAGGCGGGGCCCCATCCGATAATAGCAACGGGCAAGATGCAACCGATCTCAATATAGTGTTTGAGCCGTTCTCTTCACAGTTAGATCCAGCAGATGAGGCAACAGATCTAAACGCCGGACTTTCGCACGTGCTTGACACGCATGCGAACCTTCGCGGTGTGGTCTTGCTATCGGACGGCGATTGGAATGTGGGGAACTCGCCAGTGGAAGCAGCGACACGCTTTCGGATGAAAGGGATTCCCGTCTTCGCAATAGGTGTCGGGAGCAAAGTGCCACTCCCCGACCTTGAATTGGTCAGGATGGACGCACCGACTTATGGTGTCGCAAACAAGCAACTTCGGATTCCGTTTGTTGTGCGTAGCACCTTGGGGCAGGATCGAGATGTTCGTGTTACACTCAGCGTTGATAAGAAAGCAACGGTTACAAAAGTTGTCCGTGTGCCTGCCATGAGTCAGGCGCAAGAGAATATCGTCTGGATGCCAGGTGCCGAAGGGCAGGCAACCGGAGATTATACACTAAATCTGCGTATCGAGCGGGATCCAGAGGAATTAATCCCTGAAAATAATGAGATCTCCGCACCCATATCAATACGTAAAGAACAATTGAAAGTACTCGTCATCGAATCTTATCCGCGATGGGAGTACCGATATCTCCGAAACGCTTTAGAACGGGATCCGGGTGTTGAAGTAACATGCCTCCTTTTTCACCCGGAACTCCCTGATGTCGGCGGGGGTCGCACTTATATTAAACGTTTTCCTGATCCACGGGAGCTAAGTCGTTATGATGTAGTGTTTCTCGGCGATGTCGGTATAGCGGAAGACCAGCTGACGGTCGAACAAACACGAGAATTACGGAAATTAGTCTCTGCCCAAGCTGCGGGGCTCGTCTTTATGCCGGGACGCAACGGCGCGCATGAATCGTTAATCCCTGGTCCCCTTGACGACCTCTATCCTGTGGTCTTGGATCCAGCAACACCGGAGGGTGTCGGTTCAAGTATGCAGGGGTATTTCGCACTCACTGAGTCCGGGCAGCGCAGTTTGCTAACACGTCTCGGAGATACAGACTTGGACAATGGTGAAGTGTGGCGCAAGTTACCCGGGTTTTTCTGGTACACTGGTGTTAAACGCGCCAAGGTTGGTACCGAGACGCTGGCAGTTCACGATCAAGTGGCGACTGCTTCCGGACGTGTACCACTGATTGTGACCAAAACGTACGGCACCGGTAAAGTATTATTTATGGGGACAGACAGTGCGTGGCGGTGGCGGCAAGGCGTTGAAGATAAGTACCACTACCGTTTCTGGAGTCAAGTCGCACGGTGGATGGCATATCGACGGCAGATGGCACAAAGCGAATTGATACGACTGTTCTACTCCCCTGACCGACCAAACGTTGATGATGTTTTGACGTTGCATGCCAACGCTATTGACAACGTCGGCGGTCCCTTGGACAGAGGTTCAGTTGTTGTACAAGCGATTTCACCATCCGGCAAAACGCAGACAATTCGACTTCAACCCGGCATAGAGGATATGACGGGCTTGTTCGTCGGTGCGTTTATACCGAAAGAACCGGGGAACTATCGTCTCGTTGCGAGCAGTAGCGAAACCGGTGCCTCTGTTCAAACGGATCTATCCGTACAAGGCTTAAATCGGGAGCAGCAAGGACGTTTGGCACGTTTCGATGTGTTAGAAGAAATTGCCAAGATTACCGATGGAAAACTGGTACCGATTTCTGAAATACCGAGTCTATTGGCGTATCTCGCAGCCTTGCCAGAACCCGCACCGACTGTCCATCGCACACGGATCTGGGCGCACCCCATCTGGGCAGGCTTCCTCGTCTTTTTACTCGGCGTGTTCTGGGTCGCAAGAAAAATGAACGGAGCCGTGTAACTTATAAAGAACTTACGCATGGACACCTGCGCTAAAACATGATATTATATATCATCAGGCGTGAACATCGAACTAAACCGATAACCAACGACCAATTCTGAGCCAGAAGGAATTTTGATAATGAGCAAAAATTATAAAGTGGCAATAGTCGGTTGCGGTGGAATTTCTCACATGCACACCGGATGGTATGTAAATGAACCGAGAGCGACATTGACCGCACTCGCCGATGTTGATCAAGAGCGTATGAAAGCCTATGGCGAGCAGTACGGCGTCGAAAAACAGTATACCGATTATATTGAGATGCTTGAAACAGAGGAGATTGATATTGTTTCAGTGTGTACGCGTCCGAAACTGCACGCACCCCTCGTGATTGGTGTCGCAAAACACGGTGTAAAAGGAATCCTTTCTGAAAAACCGATGGCGGAAAATCTCGGGCAGGCGCGTGAGATGCTTGAGACGTGTTCACAGCACAATGTCAAATTAGCGATTGACCATCAACTACGGTTTAACGCGCCCTATGTCGTCGCAAAACAGATGATTGCCGAGGGGCAGATCGGCGAAATTTTCCGAATCCACGGTATCTGTGGTGGCGGCGACCTGAAGGACAATGCCACGCATACCGTCGATCTGATGCGCTTTATTTACGGCGATCGCCCTATCAGTTGGGTAATCGGGCAGATTGAACGGATCGGGACACCGACTAAATATGATCTACACTCTGAGAATTTCGCGATCGGGTACTTCAAATTTGAAGACAATGTCCGTGGCATCATTGAATCCGGCAGCGATACCGCACCCGGTTATCACCATATTTACTGCTACGGAACAGAAGGCGAAATTGAGTTGAGTGCCCCAGGTGGACCGGCACTCCGTGTCCGCAACCACCAATCTGGCGGCGCATGGGTAACACCGGAATTACCTTCAGAAATTAGTCCGGTACAAGACCTAATTGCAGCCATCGACGAGGATCGGGAACACCGATCAAGTGGCTATCAGGGATACGCTTGTTTAGAACTCCTTATGGCGATTTATGAGTCGTCGCGGAAACGGCAGCGAATTCATCTACCCCTCGAAGAGATGGAATCGCCATTGACATTAATGATTGATGATGGATGGGTATAGATTTAGACTTTTTAAATATGGCCTCCTGACTGCGCTCCATTACATTACGCGCACGTTTCTGGTAGCTTGTAGCATAATCTGTTATCCGTAACCGTAGCCTGCTACAACGGACGCAGGCGGATCTACGGAATGGCATTTTCAAACCCAAACCTGTCTAACCGAACCGCAAGGAAATATAAAAAAATGAACCAAACACAAGAAAAACCACGCGACAGTGGACATCAGCAGCAAAAGGTCAACTTGCCACCTCGTATGAAGGCGGCACTTGAACAGTACCAAAAACGGGTATGGATCATCAAACTCGTTGAAGGAACTCTGGCGGCAATCTTCGGTATCATGATTTCGTATCTGATCGTGTTTGGCTTAGATCGAATGTTTGATACACCTACGCTTTTGCGGGTACTTATCCTGCTGACCGGGATGCTCGGAATGGTGTTCTTTTTGCCCCTGAAGTATTATAATTGGGTATGGAAGCATCGACAGTTGGAAGGGATTGCCCGACTGTTACAACATAAATTTCCACGTTTCGGTAATCACGTACTCGGTATTGTAGAACTCGCATCCAATAGATCAGATAGATCGGCAAGTCCTGCTTTGGTTGAGGCAGCGATGCGTCAGGTTGACGACGAGGTGGCGAAACATAATCTCACAGACGCTGTGCCGAACCCACGCCATCGCCGTTGGGCATGGGTGGCAGGGATCCCCTTAATATTAGTTGTGATTGGGATAATTGTGATCCCCGCAACGAGTCGGAACACGCTGGCGCGATGGCTAACACCCTGGCGCGCTGTAGAGCGTTACACCTTTGCGCAACTGGAAGGCGAAACCGGGCTTCGGGTCGTCGCTTATGCAGAACCCTTTGACGTTGAAGCCCGACTCAAAAACGATTCACCCTGGAAGCCTGAATCAGCGGAAGCACGATACGCAGATCAGACACCCATAGTTGCCGAACGGGACGGCGCAGCCTACAAATTTCAATTACCGCCACAAACAGCCGACGGGAGCGTCAAGCTACGGGTCGGAGACGCGCAGCGTTCCATTCCTGTTGAACCCAAATTGCGTCCCGCGCTAAAGGAACTCACTGCCAAAGTCCAATTGCCGGATTATCTGCAACACCAAGAACCCCGAATAGACGATGTACGCGGCGGGATCGTGAACTTAGTGAAGGGCAGCACCGCCATTTTAGAGGCTACCACGACACGCGAACTGTCAGAAGCGACACTAAACAATCGTCCACAAAAGGTGGATGGCACACGCCTGACAACCGAACCCGTATCTGTAGAGACGACAACGGAGATGCAACTCACATGGCGCGATCGGTTTGGACTCTCCGCCCGTGAGCCACAAGTCCTAAGATTCGAGGCACTTAATGATGAAGCACCAACGGTTGTCTTAAATAAACTAAAGAGCAATCAGGTACTTATTTCTGATGAGGTGCTTCCCTTTGAAATTCAAGCAACGGACGATTTTGGCGTGAAGCAGATCGGATTGGAATGGGAGGGGATCGCCAATCCGGTCCACAATCCCGAACCCACAAACGGTGAGAAAACCGTGTCGGCAGGTACACCGACGGCGGATGCCTTGACCGTGGCTGCCACATTTTCTCCCAAGCGTGAAAATGTAAAACCACAGAGTCTCCGATTGCGAGCGTATGTCGAGGATTATCTACCCGATCGCGAGCGCATCTATTCACCCTACCTTGTCCTCCATGTGCTTACACCAGCAGAACACTTCAGGTGGTTGGTTGGACAGATGCAGCTCTGGGCAGGTGCCGCAAAGGATGTCCACGACAAAGAGTTGCAGCTACACCAAGTCAACCGCGAACTACGCGACCTACCCCCCGAAGCATTGGACGATCCAGCGCAGCGCAAGAAAATCCAAAATCAAGCTGCCGCTGAACGCGCAAATGCCGCAAGACTCGACAGTTTGATCGAAACGGGTGAAGAGTTAGTTCAAGAAGCAGCAAAGAATGAGGAGTTTGATGCAGAGCAGCTTGAATCGTGGGGAGAAGTATTGGAGCAGTTGGAGGAAATCGCGCAACAGAGAATGCCCTCCGTTGCCGACCTACTTGCCCGTGCCGCGGAAGCACCCGGAAGGCCCGCTGAAGCCACTGCTGGTGGTGAACCTACGGATAATACTGAGCAGCAGGGAGAACAGTCAGCACAGGGACCTCCCTCGCTATCTCGCGGTGAACCCGATGATTCAGAAAAGATGGAGAAGTACGGACCTGACAGTATAGTGCCGCCTGAAGGGTTAGACGAAGAAGCACCAGAAGATCCAAACACGCCGGGCAAAGGTGTCAGTGTTAATCGGAGCAAACAACCAGATGGTAAACCCGGTTACGCGCCTGCGAATCCGACACCTACTGTCTCTGATGTCGAATCCGGGTTCAACGAAAGTGAAAGTGCGGAAGGGCAGGCACCACAGATCGTCGGTGGTCTCGGTATCCCTACAACTATGCTCAAGGGAAGCGGTAGAGACAAAAAAGACGAGGAAGGCGAAGAGACATCGGCACCTCAGGCAGCAGACCTCGTCCTTGAAGCTGTCGAAGAACAGCAAGAGTTGTTGGATGCTTTCGCCAAACTCGCAGACGAAATGAGCAAGTTGCTCGTCAGTTTTGAAAACAGCACGTTCGTGAAACGCTTGAAAGCCGCATCACGAAAACAGATTGACATCGCAGTAGACCTAAACGATCTTGATAGTTTCGGGCTTGAACGCAGTGCTACCAAAAATCAGTCCCGACGGGAACGTTTGGCGGAACGGGAGACCAACGCGTCTGGCGCAGTGTCTACGATTATACAAGACATGGTGGCTTATGCCGATCGGCGACCCTCGCCAAACTATTTGCGTGTTCTCGCCGAGATGCAGGACGCACTTGTATCAAACCAGATGGAAGACATAGCAAAAGCGATTAACAAGAATTTTGTCGGACAATCCACGATTGAGGCAGAATTCTGGGCAGATACGCTTGATCGATGGGCTGAGCAGCTCGTAGACCCGCTCCCCGACATGCCACCGCCAGAGGGCGGATTGGTTGAATTACCGAATCTGCCGCCAGAAATCGTCCTGGAAGTGTTGCGCATCATTGATCGTGAGATTACGTTGCGGGAGGAGACGCGCGAACTTGAGCAGGCGAAGGAAGCACTGACCGCTGACAAATATGGTGAGCGCAGTGTTGACTTGTACGATACGCAAATTACGCTCACTGAGGATACCCGCGAGATCGCAGCACAAATCAGCCTCTTGCCTAACGCTCAGGAACCTCGAATCCAAGGACAACTCGCGAAGGTACTGCAAGCCGCTGAGGTTATGGATGAGGTGGAGGACATCCTTGCGGAACCCGATACAGGTCCGAAAGCGATCGCAGCGATAACGGAAGTGATTGAAATCTTGCTCCAAACCTGCCGACTCCCCAATACGCCTATGATAACGACAGCACCGCCCGCGACAGCCGCTGCGTTGAGACTCATGGGACTTGGCGACGATAGCAGTGGTGCCTTCATTGAAAATCGGGCACCCGGACAGGCAATAGGTAAAGCTGGGCGTGTTTTGCCGGAAGAATTTCGTCAAGGGTTGGATGCTTACTTCAACACTTTAGAGGGGAATTAGTACAGGATTTGCGCAAACACCTTTGTTATGGTGGTGAGAATACGTAGGAGAAATCGATGGCGACCGAGCGAAAAAATGCTATTCCTTTTGAGATGTTCGCCAGTTTCAAGAGGATAGAGGTAGACAATCCGATCATTTCGCTGCCGCCACCGCTCTGGGCAGCAGCAACGCATGCCATTATCGTTGACGGGACGGTACACTACATCTGGTGCAAACGCGACCATGGGGTCCGCTGGCTGATCATGCACGCAACGGCGCCTATGAGCGATCTGACCGACATCACACAAGACGCGCGTAACCCGATCCTTGAACCTTCAGCAGACGATTTCGATAATGCAGCCGTCGAGTACCCTTTTCCGTTCCTAAATCCCGCTGATGGCAAGTTCTATATGTACTATCGAGGCAAGGGAGAAACAACACCCGAACAGACAGGCTTGCTTGTAAGCGATGGAGACCTCGGCGCGTGGCGACGCGTTCAGCGCACGCCTGTCATTCCTGCCGATACCGACCATGAACGGCACGGTTCAACGCATCCTTCAGTAGCGATAGAAGGCGACACGATTCATATCGTTTATACGGGGAAAGCGACACAATCGTTTGGAGAGGGACTCACGATGTGCCACGCGACCGCACCGACAAGCGACCCAGCATCGGTCACAAAAAACCCCGCTAACCCTGTTTTCACAGGAAGTGGGGAAACGTGGGACAGTAAATCCGTTCGTGAAACGGAATTGTTTAAAGGACCGCAGTACTTCCATATTCTCTATGGTGGATTCGATGGCGAAGTCTGGCGAATCGGACATGTACGGACTCGCGATTTCCAAACCTTCGAGCCGAACCCGGACAACCCAGTGTTCACACCCTCGGCCAATCCTGATGCGTTTGACTGCGATGGCGTGTTGACAGGTCAGATCTTTGAAGTCGGTGACACCTACGCCATGCTCTATGCTGGCAAGAAGGGACAAGAGTGGCAAACAGGCTTGGCTACAATCCAAGAAAACTAAAGGAGGGTTGAACAGATGACTCGTTTAAATTCTATATTGATAGTCATTGCTTGTATCGGTATATCCGTAGGTATCGCTTTCGCACAAGGCAATGCTGTGAACGGCGGCACCGTCCGAGGCACGATTACCGATGTAACCCCGGCACAGAATCCAATTGAAGGTGTTGAGATCAAAATTGTCGCCCAAGATGGCACAGAGCACACAACAAAAACGGATGCCAATGGCGAGTATGAAAAAGCAGGTATTCCGGCAGGACGCTATCTCATCAGTACCCACAAGGAAGGCTACAACGATCGCCGTGGAAAACCCGTTACAATCGTTAACGGCGGTGACCACTTTGTCCCACTCAAAATGGCTGAAAAGGGCGAGGTCAAGCCATTTTTTAAACTGCAACCGGAAGAAATGGAAAGGGGCATCAAACAGCGGATCAAGCAGCAAAGTAAATCCTTACTCCAGGGTGTTGCTGAAAGTATCGGTAAGCACTACGATCTGGACGAGGTCGTTGTCAAATCACTTTATGAGTCAATGTTTAATTCGATGGATGGGGTGATGGCGCAGACTG
This sequence comes from Candidatus Poribacteria bacterium, assembly GCA_022827185.1. Classification (GTDB taxonomy): domain Bacteria; phylum Poribacteria; class WGA-4E; order WGA-4E; family WGA-3G; genus WGA-3G. The sequence goes on along the minus strand of JAJDTM010000028.1, from coordinate 157,933 downwards.
GCGGGCCGATTAGATTTGCGAATGCAGATATAGCGTTCAAAGTGTTATTGGCACAGCCTGATTGCAAGGCAGCATTTGCCGAGCATCTGAGCGAAGCGCAGCTTCAGGATTATTTGGATTTCATAGAGGCGCGGCTGCAGCGAGATCCACAAGCGGTCGCTCGTCGAATAACGGCTGTACTTGACAGAGAACTCAGTTTGACAGCAAATCAACGCGAAAAAGTTGTGAAACTACTGCGTAGCGCAGCGTTGAGGGGTGGCTTTCCAGCCGCAATGAACAGCCTACAGACCAGTGCTCAGGATGCGGTACATCTGGTTCACTATAGATTGAAAATCTCTCTGGATGGTATCTTAACCGATGCACAATCAAGGGTATGGCAAGGATTGGTTGAAGCGAACCCGCCCAAAGAGTTCATGGTTTTCCTCAAAGGTGCAGGCGAGGCCGGCGGTATATTGGTTGAGGCAGACAAGAACGAAGGACCTGTAGTTATCCTTGAGAATTCAGATGAGGCTGATGAAGTATTGGTTCAAGCGGACGAGATAGTAGTTCAAGCGAAGACAAACAAAAAGCGTCCGTTTATTCGCATGAAGGGAGTCAAGCATGTTGAGGTAAAAAAAGAAGTTAACATAGTGATTGATGCAATTGATGTACGAGAGCAGCAACCTGGGGATGAAATTAACACAGACACCGCGGAATCTCAAGAGCAAATGATGCAACTCGCCGAAGCCAAACTCGCTGCGCATACTGAGTTGTTAGGGCCACTCACCGAACGCGCCGCTCGGCGTTTAGCACTCGTCGCTAAGGGTGTGGCACAACAGTACACTGAAGCCCAAGACAAAACTCACGACGCGATGGATGAATTATGGGGAGATGAAGCGACGAATATCGACATTACGGAGCATCCGATGTACCAACAGGCGATCAAAGATGTGCTTTCTGAAGAGGCGTTTGCACAGTATAGCACGTACCAAGCGCAAAGAGAAGTTTGGTATCAACAGGTGCTGCGTGATTTGGTGGTGGTGTGCATGGATACGCAGCTGCTTTTGGACGACACACAGCGGAAAGTGTTAGAAACGGCAGCATCGCAATTGATCCCCGGTCCGCTTAAAGCGGAAAAACCAGCGGAGTTTATGTTTTTCCAACTTTTCCCACAGACGGTAGATTTTGAAATCCTGACACCTTGGCAGCAGGACGAGTTTGAACGTGTGTTCGGTCGAATTATGTGGCGGGAATGATTATGAAGGGATCAGACCAGATGACTCGTTTTAGTTTTGTATTATTATTTTCTATTTGTTTCGGTATGTTCATTGGTCTCATCTTCGCGCAGGAAGATGCCGTAAATGGCGGCACCGTCCGAGGCACGATTACCGACACAACCGAAGCCCAAAATCCAATTGAAGGCGTTGATGTCAGGATTATTGACCCAAGAGGCACGGAATACAACACAAAAACGGATGCCAACGGCGAATATAAACGCTCAGGTATCCCCGCTGGCCGGTATCTGATTAATATATTTAAAAAAGGGTATGGCAATCGGCTCGGTAAACCTGTTACAATCGTTGACGGCGGCGATCACTTTGTTCCTCTCAGAATGGCGAAAAAAGGCAACGTCGAGGATCGGTGGAGTGCGGGGTTACTCCGACATATCTCTGAAAGCATGGGCGAGCGTTACTACTTGGATAAACCGGTTGTTGAAGCACTGCGTCAGTCAATTTTTGAAGCACTCAACACTGTGCTGGAACAGATGAACCGGGACGTACCTGAATTCGCAAGGACAGGACAAGACGGCAGCGTAGGGTTGCTTGAAGGCTTATTTTCGCACCCCGATTGCAGGGCAGCGTTCACCGAACACCTAACCGAAGCGCAGCTTCAAGATTATGTAGATTTCATCAAAATACTGCGGCAGCGAGATCAACAGGCGGTTGCCCAATATATAACAGCATGGCTCGACCAAGAACTCAGTTTGACGGTAGATCAACGCAAAAATTTTGAGCAATTACTGCTTGACGCGACAGCGAATGAAGCCTTTCCAATCTCCATTAGTCTATTGGAAATTGATATACTGGAGGCAGTACAGCTGGTAAACGATAAATTAAAAATCTCTCTGGATAGACTATTGACCCAGACACAGTATGATATATTGCACGGTATAGCTGCCAAAAAGACGGGGAGAGGGAACGAAGCTGAGACTGTAGGGGCTGGGTTACCCAGCCCCTACAGATCGTTCGCCACAGCTAAGTTAACTGCCCACACTGCCTTGTTAGATCCACTTAACGCGGATGCCTCTCGGCGTTTGTCAGTGGCTATTAAAGGCACAGTTCAACAATACTTTGAAGCACGAGACAAAGATGCTGAAACGATGTTTCACGAAGTTGAAGCGGTACTTATGGGACTGGTTGAGTCTGGTGAAATGAGACGCGAAGATGCTGCTGAGGAGCTGAATGATATGCGTAAAGACTTAGGGAACGAAAACGGAGCGATACGAAGGCAACTACCTAAGGTTGACATCACGATGCATCCGCTCTACCAACAGACAATCAAAGATGTACTTTTTGAAGATGCGTTCGCGCAATATACAGCACGCCAAGCCGAAAGGGAAAATTTGTATCAGCAGGCTTTACGGGATGTAGCAGTTGCGAGCTTGGGTACGCAGCTGATTTTGGACGATACGCAGCGAAAACAATTAACAACGACAGCAGCAGAATTAACCGTTGACCGATTGAAAACAGATGCCTCACAGGACATGTTCTATCAACTTCTCCAACGGACAAATCACGAGATGTTGAGTCCGTGGCAGCAGGAAACGTTGACCTTTATGCACACTGGTTTTGAACGTCAGTTCCACAAGTGAGTGGAAAATAATTGTAAGGAGGTTCAGAACAGATGCCCCGTTTAATTTTTATGCTAATAGCCGTTGCTTTTGTCGGTATGTTTTCTGGTATCATCTTCGCGCAGGATGCCCCTCTGAATGGTGGCACACTCCGAGGCACGATTGTTGATGTAACCCCAGCACAGAATCCAATTGAAGGTGTTGAAATCAAAATTGTCGCCCAAGATGGCACAGAATTCACTACGACGACAGATGCCAACGGTAATTACAAACACGCTGGACTTCCCGCTGGTCGTTACCTAATTAACATATCCAAAGAAGGGTTCGGCGAACGGATCGGAAAACCTGTTGTAATCGTCAACGGTGGTGATCACTTTATGCCGCTCAAAATGTCTAATGAGGGCAAGGTTATTCTTCCACCTCTCCATGTCCAAGGGAGAAGAATGGAAGGGAGAAGAATGGACGCTGTCGTCAAAGTGCGAATTGAGTCCTTACTCCAGCGCGTTAGCGAAAGTATCGGCAAACGTTACAATCTCGACGAGGGAGTCGTCAAAGCACTTCACCAGTCAATTCTCGATTCAATTGACAGCGTATTGTTGCAAACAGAGAGTCGGAATGCTTTCGCAAAGGCGATGGGCAATGGTAACGCGGTGTTACTCAACATGTTATTGTCACGTCCGGATTTCAAGGCAGTGCTCACCGAACACCTGAGCGAAGTGCAGCTTCGGGATTATTTGGACTTCGCAGCGGCACGACAGCAGCGAGATCAACATGCAGCCGCGCATCGAATAACGGTGCTACTTGACCAGGAACTCAGTTTGACCCCCGCGCAACGCGAAAAGGTTGTGCAATTGCTGCGGGATGAAATAGAGAACCAAGCCACTGGAAACACAATGCGCGTATTGCGAATCAGCAGCCCGCAGGCGGCGGCACAGTTGGCACGCTACAGGTTGAAAATCCCTATGGATGGTATCTTGAGTAAGGCACAGTCCAAAGTTTGGCTGGGATTGATTACCGTGGATACGCAGAAAGAAATTAGGGCGGGTGGCGGAACCGTCCGAGGTATGATTACTGACACAACGCCGGCACAGAACCCTATTGAAGGCGTTGAAGTCCAGGTTGTTGCCGTTGCCCGAGGAGATAGAAACTTGGCATTTATAGCCACAACAGATGCAAACGGCAACTATAGACACGACGGCATCCCCGCTGGACGTTACCTTATCAATATCTATAGAGAAGGATATGGCGACCGGCTTGAAAAACCTGTTACTGTCGTTAATGGCGGCGACCACTTCGTCCCACTCAAAATGGTCAAAATAAGGAAAAAGGTTGAGAACATATTTGACCTATTCGTCCCGAACAAAACCACAAAAAAGAAAGATACAGCAGACACTGCGGAGCCTCAAGGCGCGATGCAGTTCGCTGAAGCCAAACTTCAAGCGCATACTGAACTGTTAGGCCCCCTTGATGAGCGTGCCTCACAGCGTTTGGCACTCGCCGCCAAGGGTGTAGTTCAACAGCACTTTGAAGCGCAAGACGAAAGGCGCGAGAAAACACTCCAAGGGTTTGAAGCCAACCTTATGCAAAAAATTGAGGCTGGTGAAATGACTCGCGAGCAAGCTCTTGGCACACTTGAAGCGATGAAGAAAAATTTATCGGGCAAAAATAGCGTAATTGATACTTCAGGCATTACGGCGCATCGGCTCTACCAACAGGCGATCAAAGATGTGCTTTCTGAAGAAGCGTATGCACAGTACAGCGCACATCAAGCCGAAAGAAGGGCTTTGCGGCGACAGGCTTTGTGGGATCTGGTAGTGGCGTGCATGGATACGCAGCTGCTTTTGGATAACACACAGCGGAAACACTTAGAGACAGCAGTGGAGGTCTTTGCCCCCTTGTCTCGCCGAAACAGCCCTCCGATATCTATGTTTTTCCTACTTTTCCAACGGCAGAGAAACTTCAAAATTCTGACACCTTGGCAACAAGGCGAATTTAAACGGGTGTTCGGCCCGATTGCATTGGAGCGAAAATGAATAAAAACAGATTGCTGCTTGGACTTTCCAGTTTCCTAACATTACTCATCCTATGTTCAACTGAATTAGAAATCCGCGCACAAGATTCCACGATCCGCTACGGCACCGGTGTCCCGGCAGCCGTCAGAAGCATCAATGACCGAAGTTTGCGGTATCTCGCTAACGCGCAACTCAAGGACGGCAGCTGGCCAGGTGGGCAGAACGGCGCAGGAATTACTGGGATTTGTGTCATGGCGTTTATGGCAAGCGGTGAAGACCCTGATTTCGGGCCTTATGCCACACATATCCGTAAAGCCTTACGCAATATGATCATGAATCAGAATCCCAAAACAGGATACATGACAGGGTACGGACACGGGTCAATGTACCATCACGGGTTCGCGATGTTAGCACTCTCTGAAGCATACGGCGCAGTCAGCGAAGAACTGCTCTGGAAAGGGAGTGAGGTGCCTGTGAATCGGCGGCGTACAATCGGTAAGGCACTGGAACTCGCCGTGCGATGCGCACTAACAGCACAAAAAAAGAACCCTTGGGGCGCGTGGCGGTACTCACCAGAATCTCAGGATGCCGACACGACTGTCTCTGGAACCGTCCTGATGGGATTGCTCGGTGCACGAAACGCTGGCATTGAAGTCCCCAATGAAGCCGTTGATAAGGCATTGACTTTCTTTCAAACCTGCACGATGCGGGGTGGGGGCGTCTCTTATCAACCTATGAGCAGCCATGGTGATGGCGTCACTCGGACAGCAATCGGGACACTCGTTTATGCAATCGGGAAGCGCAAAGATACCCCAGAGTACAAATCCGCTTCTGAGTACATCAAGCGTCGAATGGATCAAAATATACACAGTGGATACGCCTTCTATAATCTATACTACATGGCGCAGGCACTCTTCCAAAGCGACTTTGAGGCATGGCAAGCTTGGAATCGACGGATCATTGAGCGACTTCAAGGCATGCAGCAAGAAGACGGTAGTTTCACAAGCAGCTACGGCACTGCCTACGCTACTGGAATGGCTGTCCTCACTTTGGCATTGAATTACCGCCTATTGCCCATTTATGAAAGATAAATAGCGATCAGCCATCGGCTTTCAGCGGTCAGCAATAAAAAAGCATTTGATATAATCAGTAACCTCTTGCCGATAGCCGACGGCTGACTGCTAACCGCTATAAAAAAAGGAGCGAAGCAATGCAGTGGACTCAAAAAAAGATACTCGCCGCAATCGTAGGACTGATGCTGTTATGGATCCCCACAATACAGGCTGAAGAAACGGACACACTATTGCATTGGAAAAATGGTGATACCCTTCCCGGTCAACTCTTGGAAAGCAAACCGGGCACGGCGGAAGAGGGAAAAATTCACTGGGCATCACCACATTTTTCGGATAACCTGGTTATTGATGCCAATGTATTGGACTCGATTGTTTTCCCGAAACAAGCGGCACCAGCAACGGAGGCTTTTCGCGTCGGTACGGTATCCGGCGATATCTGGATGGCTGATCTCATCGGATCAGATGATAACACTTTTCTCTTTGCCAGCAAGCGACACGGTCAGTTTCGAGTGAAGCGAGACATGATTTATACGCTTGAGAGTCGAGAGCACTCCAATCTTCTCTTTGACGGTTCACAACTAACGGCTTGGAAACTGCCTGAGCAAGATAAAGACGAAAAGGTGGGACCGTTCTCACAAGAGGCGCAACCGAGTTGGCATGCCGATCGCGGCGGTCGTCCGCAGACAAGTACCGCCAAGGCGAACATCTTTTACGCACTCGACTGGCCCAAGCGTTTTGAAATTGATCTGGAGTTGGCATCTACCGCACGACCTCCCAGTTTTGTTTTCGCCCTCGGTAAAAATCTGTACGAGACAGTACGATTGGAAACCTGGGTCAACGAACTCGTCGTCGTTCAGGGCACACTCTTTGAACCTGTATTGACAATTCAACCAGACCGACGCGATTTCCGGCTGCGAATCGCCTATCATAACAATACGGCGGATGAAAGCGGTGGTGTACTCAAGGTACTTGATTTGAACGGCAACTTGCTATTGAAATTGGATGGTGTTAAACCGACTGTTGAGGCAGCCGGGGTCTACATTTATAACCGCGGACAAGATCTAACGGTCCAACGGTTAAGAATCTATCGACAGTCTACTGAGGTTACAAACCAACAAATCGATTCTTCCAAACCCCGGATCCACATGATGAACGGCGCATTGGTTCCAGGTAAACTCTTTGTTGAAGAAAATCGGGGGTATGTGCTTGATACAGATGGAACGCGACAAAATATCGATTTACAACAGATTGATCGCGTCGTTCAACCCGGTATTACGTTGAAGACGACAACCCAACCTTTAGCATTGACATATATCGACGGTGCTGTTTTGCGGGGGCAGATTAGGCATTTGAACCCCGATAGTGTGCGCCTACAGACAACATTTGCCGACGAACCGATAACTTGCTCGCTCGCAGGGGCTTCGGTGCTTAAGTTTGAGTCGACAACCGAGACGCAAACATCCGTTGAAGAGTATGATAAATTGTTTTATGAGTCTGGAAGTCTCCGAGGTCATATTTTATTTGGCAGTAAAGATGCCGTTAATCTTCGATGGCAACCTGTCGGGGCATCTGGAGCGGTTCGGTTGGCAAACACCCGCGAGGCGCGTGTCGAAAGGTCTTTGAAACGTATAATAAAACAAAAACCTTTTGACATAGAACAGTTTCCCCATCTGTTACATCTGAAGAACGGAGAAGTCATCCCGTGTCAAATTTCATCGTATAATGAAACAAACATCGGCTTTCGATCACCGTTTATTCGGATGCAGCACCTATCTTCAATCTATGTGAAGGGTATTGAGTTCTTCGGCGGAAAAGCGCAGACGAGAACGGAAAATCGGAACCCCATTACGATCACAGGCGGGAAAGGTAAACATCGCGTCATACTTGAAGATGGGCGGGTTTTGAATGCTGTGACGCGCAGAACCAAAGATGGGGCAGTCGAAATAATTATACTTTCAGACAAACGAGAAGAGCAACCGAAATGGGTTAAGGTTGACGGAAACTTTGCTGTCAACGATGCTGTTGCCCTTAAGCGAGGTGTTGAACTCATCTTTGATCCGCTTGAAACGAGAGGTAGACGGCTGGACGCGAAATTAGAACGGGCGTTAACCGTCCCACGTTTCAGTCGTGATAATCCGCCAGACCACATTCTCGTGGCAAACAACGGTGATTTGAAACGCGGAAAACTCTTGGGGATCAATGAACAGACGATTCAGTTTGATTCAAAATTGCGGAAATTCACCGTTCCTATAGATCGGGTGTCACGCATCGTTGAAGTCATCAATAACAGTCACCAGGCATCACCAACCGGAAAAGAGGGAGTTATTGAACAAGAACCGCTTTTACTGAAAACCGAGAGCCGAAAGCCGACAGCCATTCAATCTGAAGTCCGTGTTACGTTGATGGATAATCCAGTCTTCATTTTTGAGCCGCTTGAAATCAAAGATGGGAAACTGTTGGGACGCTCCTCAATCTACGGAGAGGTATCGGTACCAGTGGACAGCATCCAATATCTCCACTTCGGAGAGAGGGCGAAATCCTTCAAGTCTGTCTTTGAAGAGTGGGTCGTTCAATCAGCGAAAGAGCCAGCGTACGGCGACGATCCGGAATCAGACCACGGGCACGCTCATTAGATACTCGACAAGTCCCCTTGATAAGGGGGATTTAGGGGGTTTCTTCCATAGATACCCGAAGGTCCCCTTGATAAGGGGGATTTAGAGGGTTTCTTCCATGAGCAATCTTTATGAGATGCACTGTAGGAGGCATCCGATGCAGCAGCACCTGAAAAAAATACTAATTGCAGTCGCAATACTAACAGCGTTGGGGTTTCCTACGGTACAGGCTGAAAAAAGGGAACTCCTACTGCACTGGAAAAATGGCGACATGCTGCCAGGGCAGCTAAACGGCAGCGACTTAGGAACGATCCACTGGACATCACCATACTTTTTGGATGATCTTGTGCTTGATATCGGTGTGTTGGATTCAGTCGCTTTTCCGAACCCATCGGTGCTAACAACCGGGGCTTTTCGTATTGACGCTGTCTCAGGCGATGTCTGGGTGGCAGACCTCATTGATTCTGACGACGATACTTTCCTCTTTTCCAGTAAGCGGCACGGTCAATTTCGGGTGAAGCGTTCAGCAATTTATAGACTCGATAGACTTGAGCGACAGGAACGCCACGACTTCCTTTTCAACGGTTCCCAACTGACGAATTGGAGATTGTCTAAACCTAAAAAAGATATGATTGATCCCGCGTCTCTGCTCCTCGGTAGGATGCGATCCAACTGGTATTCGGATGCCGAAGGGCATCCACGGACAAATGTCGCTAAGGCGGAAATCTTCCACGCGCTCAACTGGCCCCAACGTTTTGAAATTGAATTAGAGTTAACAGCCGATGCGCAACCTCCGAACTTCGCTTTCGCCTTTGGTGAAGACCTCTACCAAGCAGTGCGGTTAGCAATCTGGAAAAACGAACTCGTGGCTGTTCAAGGCACGCTATTCAAATCTGTGTTGGCGGTTCAACCGGAACAACGGAACGTCCGGTTGCGACTTGCTTATGATGAAAGCACAGGGGTGCTAAAGGTATCTGACTTTGCTGAAAATTTACTGCTGAGGTTAGAAGGGGTCAAACCGACGACTGAAAGACCAGGTCTCTATATTCAGAACAGAGGCGAAGATCTGACGGTGCGACGGTTAAGCGTTTACCGTCAGTTTGCTCAGCCAGCAGCGCAGCAACTCGATCTTTCCAAGCCGCGCGTCTATATGATGAATGATGAGGTAATTCAAGGTAAATTGTTTGTTCAGAAAGATAATGCCTATGTCCTTGATACAGATGGAACGCGTCGAGATGTTGATCTGCTACAGGTTACCCGCGCTGTTCAACCCGGAATGCCGATAATCACATCCGATCAGCCCATTGCTTTGGAATATCCAGGCGGAGTGGAGTTGCGTGGTGAACTTGTACAGGTAAACCCGGACAGCGTGCTACTCCAGACTGCATTCGCGGATGAGCCGATAACCTGTTCGTTGGTCGATGCTTCACGACTTCGGTTTGAAACAGAACCCACTACCCCCCTAATAAGAGGGGATAAAGCGGGATTGAATGAAGACAAACTATTTTATGCCTCGAGCAGTCTACGCGGACGCGTCTTATTTGATGCGAATCTGATACAATGGAAGTCCGTCGGTGCATTGAAATCCGTGCGATTGGCTAAGAATCGGGCAACGCGTATAAAACGATCATTACAACCCGCATCGGAAGCATCGCGTCATTTTGACACCGCGCAGTTCCCGCATACACTACATCTACAGAGCGGTGAAATCGTACCCTGTCAAATCATTTCCTCCGATGGAACGACGCTCACTTTCCAATCGCCTTTTATTAACGCACAGCGCATGGATTTGGCAAGTATGAAGGCACTTGAGTTCGCTGACAGAACACATGCCATAAGCCGTGACGAAACACGTCCTAAAGACAGTGAATACTCCGTGAGCATTACGACTACGAAATGGAACAATGGGGAAGATGCCAAAATTCAGCAAATTGTGATGCATGCAAATGGCGAGAAATTTGTAATAGACGGTGACAACATAAAAGCGGTAGATGGCAAGTTGGTATTAACGATAAATGAAGGTGGATTACAGCAGCCTGTGCAAGATTGGATTGAATTCGCCCCTGGACTTCCTGCCCCTGAACCTTTATCTCTTGTGCCACGCCGCCCTAAACAAGATGATAAAAAAGAGGTAAAATTGGAGCGAGCCTTAACCGTTCCGCGTTTCAGTCGCGATACACCGCCGTATCACATCCTAATGGCAAACAATGGTGATATGAAGCGTGGGAAACTGCTATCCTTCAACGGGCAGGCGATCCAGTTCGATTCAATATTGCGGAGATCTTCCGTTCCCATGGATCGCGTGGCGCGGGTCGTCAATGTTAGCAAACCAGAAATGCGTCCTGATGAATCAGTACTGCCTGATAATGTTCTCAAGGAGCAGGTCTACGTCAAGTTGACCGATGGTTCGATTTTAGTCTTTGATCCGCTTGAAGTTAGAGATGACAAACTCCTCGGACGCTCGCTGATCTATGGAGCAGTATCCATCCCCATAGAGAGTATCGAGTCCCTCTACTTTGGACAGAAAACAAAATTCTTCAAGGATGCCTTTGAAGAATGGGTAGTACGTCCAGCAAAAGAACCATAGGTGTCAATTTTAGAAATAATAACCGTCTCAGACCCAGGCCCGGTAGGTTCGGTTTTGCGGCGTACACGCCCAAATGCGACGTGCATTCCTAACCGAACCGGATACTATGCAGAAACCTTGAAGACTTCAAAAACCTCTTCAGTCCCGTAGGGTTTATTGCTTGGGTATTTCTGCGTATTTCAATGAAGTTTTCAACCTCTTTCCCCACCCCAGAGGGGTGATATATCTATAGAAAACGACGTATTTAACCTCTTGCACTCCAGAGGAGTGCTATGTGGATAAAAAGATGGCGACTTGGGTTATAATTTAATTACCTGCCCGTGTTCTGTCTCCCAATCGGTAAGCCTATCTATCGGAATCGTCCGCAACCCGACTTGCGCGTTCCCAGTATAAAAAACGTATCCAACGCCATCTTTGATATACATACGGGGCCAACCCACCCAATTGCTATCGAATTGCTCTGCATTGATGCCGAGACCGGGTAAAGCAGGATTTCTCGGATAGTATTCCCAATTAACGAGGTCTTTCGAGCGGGCAAGTCCCACTGTATCCCACCAACCGTGATGAGACGAACCTTCAGGTTCCCAAGTATTACAACCCTCGTACCACAAATACCACATATCACCGATCCGATTCAAGGATCTCGGTCGAACATGAACACCGTCCCAGTTATCCAACGTTTCAGGACCAAAAACGGGGTTCCGTTCATCCGGATGCCAATTCATCAGATCGTCGCTGTAGAGGAGATAGCCACGGTCACCTGCCAGGCCTCGCTGCGGCTCCGGCGTAAAGCCAGCGTAGAAAAGGAGATACCGATGTGGTAATCCTTCAGCGCGAATGAGATCAAACTCGTGTGCGTGGCTGAAATGTTTGTAGACTGGATTGTCCGCATACTGAAAGAATGGACCCATCGGATGGTCCGCCATGGCTAACATGAACCCCTGCCACTCCGGGAATTTCTGCGCAGAGAACATAATCGCAACGCGTCCGTCATCTGTGACGACAGCACCGCTGACATACAGATTATCATACGGCGTATCGAGATAAGAGATAACGGGTTCAAGGTGTCCCTTCCACTGTTTTAAGTCTGGACTCACAGCCACGCCGATTGTCCTTCTCGAAGACCCTTCTTCGTCGCCGCGCATTCCCGCCATGACGTACATGTAATACAGACCGTCGTATTCAATAATCGCACCGGGGATGACCTGCTTCTCATAGAAAGAACCTTTCGGACCACGGGATATGATCGGTTTGGTAATCTCTTGGAGCCACGGAAGGGTTGTCACAGTACAAGATTGGAGTCGCATGCCTGCTGGTGTTTCAACACCGATACAGTTTTCAAGCGGTTCGTAAACGTTTTCCCATTCACCCAGCGGACCCCGAATCCATCCAGTCGTCCCGTTGACCCAGAATCTAAAAAAGTTGCCCTTTTTTAAAACCTTGACGTTCCAAGGCGGTTTTCCGATGTTATTGCCCGTCTTCCAGATTCGCGTGTCGGTACTAGTTTCCCGAACAACCTTGAGTTCATTCACAGAGATCGCGAGGTACGCCCTTTTCCCTAATGCCGTGTCGCCAGAGAAAAAGATTTTACTCTCCTGAGTGCCCGATTCTCCAGTCAGCACCAGATTCATTTCATAGTTTCCGGTAACGCGTCTTTCTATCATCTGTTTTGTCCTTTGGATAATTGTTGGTAAGAGAGTAGGCACAAGACCTATCGCTACAAAGGTTTCCGTTCAACCTAATCTACGTGTTACGGGTAACCAATTTAGGTTGCGTCGGTTTCTCCATAGGTAACCGTTGGATCGAGTGGATAGATCGGACGTCTCAACTTCTGGTAATCGTAGTTGAAAAGGTTTGGGCTGTGAACGCCGGGGGTATCCACATCCAAAATCTGATGCGCAATCGGTGTGTAATCGGCACGGAAATGGACAGCAGATTTGAGCGCGATGAGTTTACGCGTCTGCGGTTCAATCCCAACACTCCGAAGCACTTCCGCATCATACGGTTGAATCCGTCTTTCCGTCAAGATGATCTCAACGCCACCAACCTGAATAACGGCTGTCCTACCCATGTTCCCGATGGTGCCGCGTCCCATTGGACCCTTCAGGATAAATCTACCATCGGAAAGCGTTTTGACATATCCTGTCAGGGCAACGGGGCCCCCGTGTTGTATGTCCGTTTTCCCACCAACATTCAGTTGGATGTTGTTTCCGACACCTGCCGCAATCGCCTCGGCGACCGATTCAGGGTCTGCGATTACTGCGATCACTGCATCTTGAACGTCTGTTTCTATAAATTTTTGTAGGATCGTTGTACCGTCACAGGGACCGCCGCCACCCGGGTTATCCGCACCATCAGCGAGTATGATCGGTTTGCCATCTGTCTCATTAGCGAGTTCAATTGCGGATTCGACAGTATGTAGATTAAATGTGAACGCTGTACGCATCTCCCAAATATCGAACGCAAATTGGTCGGCGTAGGTTTCCGCGAGTGCCATGTCTCCGTTGGTCGTAACGAGGATTGAAACGCCTGCATCCGTTATATCAGCAAAGGGGAACCCCATAGAGAGGGTTGCCGTTACAACGCCGGGCTTAGTTTCAAGCGCGTGAAGCGCGTTGAGCACACCTATCATGGGTGCTTTCATTGTGCATTGTGCCGGGGGCGCGGTCAATAGAGGAAGTTGGTGGTATGCCATTGTCGGTTGAATCTTACCTTCATTCATACCGAAGAGCAGTTGTCCGGCTTCAAACCCGCGTTCATAGCAATCTACATGTGGATAGGTATCGAATCCGATGATAACATCCGAATAATCTGCCATTTTAGCGGTAATATTCGCGTGCAGATCAAGTGTCGTAACAATCCACGTTTCACCCACTATCTCACGCACCGCTTGGATCAAATCGCCTTCTACATCTTCAAGTTCATCTGTCACCATCGCACCGTGTAAATCGAGGAGTACCCCATCAAGTTCTCCAGCGTCCTGCAAAAGTGCTAAAAACTCCGATTTAAGCGTTTCATAAGCCGTATGTGCTACCGTGCCGGACGGGGTCGCAAATGTCCACAGCAGCGGGACAGGTTGTAAATTGAGTTGTTCTGCCACATCAAGGAAACCGCCGGTAATCGTTCGGGTACCTCGGAATGTGGTGATAATTTCGTCCCCGCGGTGGTAACTCCCTTTTTTGAAGTTATCAATGGTTGTCGCGACGGGTGAAAATGTGTTAGTTTCGTGTCCGATACAACCGACTGCAATTCGCATGGACTGCCTCCTTCGCGCTTGGATGCTCGGTAGATTCTAAAACAAATAGGACTGACGCAGCCCCCTTGCAGGCGGGGTTTAAAACCCCGCCTGCAGGGCATAGAAAAGTGCGTAAGTCCTAACAAATATACCACATCCTCGCCAGCGTGACAAGCAGAAATTCTTGTAGATCAGATATCCGTTGGGTCTCCAATAGCTAACTGCCGATTGCTGACTGCTGATGGCTAACCACTAACAACTGATAACTAATCACCAGATTTTTGTTAATCAAAAAGCCAAGATTTGATAGAATGGTTATAAAAGTGCTTAACTGCCAAATTTCAAAATTATTAACACCAATACAGTCATAGGAGAAATCGCTATGGAATATACCCATCTCGGTCGGATAGGGCTACGGGTGAGCCGTCTCTGTCTCGGCACCGTCAGTTTTGGTAGGCATACGTCCCAAGAAGTATCGCTTGCCATACTCGATCGCGCACTGCAAGCCGGAATTAACTTTTTCGATACCTCCAATTCCTACAATGAAGGTTTAACGGAGACGATCGTGGGGAACTGGTTGTCGCAGGATAAAAGTCGGCGTGATCAAATTGTGCTGGCAACCAAAGTGTATAGTCAAATGGGTGAAGGTCCGAATGACTCGCATCTGTCGGCGTATCATATCCGTCGGGCGTGCGAAGACAGCCTGCGGCGTTTACAAACCGATCACATAGACCTATACCAGATGCATCATGTTGACCGCCGTACGCCGTGGGATGAGATTTGGCAAGCAATGGAGCAATTGGTGCGTGAAGGAAAAATTTCATACGTCGGCAGTAGTAACTTCGCCGCATGGCACATTGCACAAGCGCAAGGTATTGCCGCCCAACGTAATTTCCTTGGACTCGTCTCAGAGCAGAGCGTCTATAATCTCCGCAGCCGGACAGTTGAACTTGAAGTGCTACCGTGTTGTCGAGAACTCGGTTTGGCAGTGATTCCGTATAGTCCGATGGGGAGTGGATTGCTCTGTGGGATATTGGACAACCCGACCACTGGGCGACGCGGTAGAGAAGTACTCAGGGATGTTATTAAAACACATCGACCACAGTTACAAGCCTATGAAGCACTCTGCGCATCAATAGGACAATCCCCCGCTAACGTCGCCTTAGCATGGGTTCTCAAAAATCCAGACATTACAGCACCGATTATCGGGGCAAGGACAGTTGAACAGTTTGAGGATACTGTCTCCGTCTTAGAATTGAAATTGGACGATGAAATCCTCACAAAACTTGATGAGATTTGGCCCGGACCCGGCGGTGAAGCACCAGAAGCATACGCTTGGTGAAATTCGTTACGACTTACGCATTTGCTCTTAAAGTCCCTCTGATAAGGGGCGGGGAATGCCCATAAGGCATTCATACCGTTGATTCTGATTCTTTAGGGGGTTGGCTTTACATTAAGAGTGTCCAAGTAATTCAATAGCCCTGGTAACCGAGTGAAATCCGCGAAAAGGAGAAAAAATGTCAAAACGTCCGAATATCCTCTGGTACTGTACAGACCAACAACGGTTCGACACCATCGGAGCGTTAGGTAACCCGCATATTAATACGCCGAGACTCGACGAGTTCGTTCAACAATCGGTCACATTCACTCACGCCTATTGCCAGTCTCCTATCTGCACCCCTTCCCGTGCAAGTTTTATGACCGGCATGTATCCTTCAGCCGTGAGTGTCACCGGCAACGGCAACCCAGTCTTTCCCGAATATTACGAAGACCGACTGATTACGCACGCGCTTGCACAGGACGGCTACGACTGCGGGTTGATTGGTAAACTCCATCTTGCGAGTGCCTTTGAAGCACAAGAACACCGCGTCAACGACGGCTATCGCTATTTCCAATATAGCCACGACCACGGCAAGCCGAACGCACTCGGACACGAATACGCCGATTGGCAACGCGCACAGGGTGTTGATCCTGAAGCATTGATAGCAGGAAAGGCAGCCTCCCAAAAGTATCCGAACTGGAGCAGACGCGTGAATGCACCGACCGCTGATCTCGATAACGTTCCGCCGCATCTCCACCAGACCCACTGGTGTACCGAAAAGACGGTTGAATTTATTCAGAAGAATCGGCGAGAAAATCAGCCGTGGTTGCTGAGTCTCAATCCGTTTGACCCACATCCGCCGTTTGACGCGCCTTGGGAGTATTATCGACGATACGATCCTGAAACACTGCCCGGTCCTTACTTCCAAGAAAGCGACATCGCCTTTCAGTCGAAATTAACCGAGGCTGGCATTGATTTCCAATCTCAGGCGAAACCCCCCTCAGAGTGGGACGACAAACGGATGCAAGCATCTTATTATGCGATGGTTGAGCAGCTCGACCACGAATTCGGACGTATCCTCGACTATCTGGATGCCGAAGGGCTTCGTGAGGACACGATTGTTATCTTCACATCCGACCACGGAGAGGCACTCGGGGACCACGGGCTGGTATACAAAGGGTGTCGTTTTTACGAAGGATCGGTACGTGTGCCTCTCATGATTTCGTGGCCGGAGCACTTCTTACAAGACGTTCAAAGCGATGCACTCGTTGAATTACTTGACATTGTTCCGACCTTGTACGATGCGCTGGGTATGGACGTTCCCTACTATGTGCAGGGCAAATCACTTGCACCACTCTTACGCGGTGAGGTCTCTGCTTCCGACCATCGGGAGGCGGTACGTAGCGAATATTTCGGGGCAACCGCACTTCCAGACCAGACGCATGCAACGATGTATCGAGACCGACGCTGGAAACTTGTTGTCTACCATCAAAAAGGGATTTGTGAACTCTACGACCTCGAAAATGACCCGTGGGAACACAACGACCTTTCCGAACATGCCGATTACCAAGCCGTCAAATGGGAACTGATGCAAAAGAGTTTCGATGCAGCGGTCTATGCACACCCGCAGATGATACCCCGCGTCGCTTCGCATTAGTGTTAGGACTTACGCATTTTTCCATGATAACTCATATATTACACACTGCAGGCTGCAGGCGGGGTTTTAAACCCCGCCTGCAAAGGGGGCTGCATAAGTCCTAAGTGTTTTGTCTATAAGAAGGGGGAAATGGATGACTGTACGCGCAATTTTGGTCGGTTTGGTACTCGTCATCGTACAAACGGCAATTACCCCCTATAATGACTACTACCTCCAAGGAACTGATATTTCAGGAAATCACTTTCCTTTGGGGGCAGTCTTTACGCTGATCTTTCTCACATTGGTCATCAACCCTATTCTAAAAAAGGCGTTCCCCCGGGCAACACTGAGTCCAGCGGAGTTGATGGTAATATGGGTGATGATGGGTGTGGCTTCAGCGATTCCATCGAAAGGGATGATCGGGTACCTACTCCCCTATTTGGCAGCACCCGTCTATTTTGCTACGCCTGAAAACGAATGGGCAGAAACGCTGCATCCACACTTTTCTGAATGGCTGATTGTATGGGATACGCACGCCGTTACCGATTTCTATGAAGGCGAGTCATCTGTTCCGTGGGCACTCTGGATAAAACCACTCATCGTCTGGACGGTTTTCATCCTCCTACTCTACTGCCTGATTATCTGCGTATCGATTGTCGTACGGAAACAGTGGATCGAACGCGAAAGGTTCATATTCCCACTTGTTACGATTCCCGTTGAGATGGTCCAACAGGCTTCAACGCATCGTCCGCTGGATGGGTTTTTTAGGAATCCACTGGTGTGGGTGGGGTTTGCAATCGCCGCCGTATTTCATCTGCTCAACGGACTGCATGAGTATGTTCCCGAACTCCCGTCTATTCCGAATCGGTACGACCTGTATACCCCGTTCACAGAGCGTCCATGGATCGTGATGGGGTGGTGGCCCCAATTTCGGTTCTTTCTCTACTTCTCCGTTATCGGTATAACCTATTTTCTCGCCATGGAAGTGTCGTTCAGCTGCTGGTTTTTCTTCCTATTCTTTAAACTACAGTACATCATCATCAACGCTTTTGCGATTCCTATCAGTCCGTGGATCTCTGCGAGAGGACAGACGATGGCTGCCTATGTTGTGATGGTGCTTGCCTTCCTACTCAACAGTCGGACACATATAAAAGACCTTCTGAAACGAACATTTCTGGAATCCGCTGCCTCCACAACGATCGACGACGCAAATGAAGCGTTGCCGTATAGGTGGGCAGTGCTGGGAACAATTTTTAGTTTTCTACTACTCGCAGGTCTTTGTGTCTATGCTGGCATGTCGCTTTGGGTCGCTTGTAGCATTATCGTACTTTTCCTGATCGCTTCTACTGCCCTAACATGGATGGTGGTTAACGGTGGGATGTTACTGATTCAAGCACCGATGTACCCCGTAGAATACTTCGAGATTATCGCTGGCTCAAGAATCATCAACGCGAACAGTTTGGCACTCTTAGGATTTCAGCGAGTGATGATGCGCGACTGGGGCGGTATTCTAATGCCGAGTGTTCTACACGGATTAAAAGCAGCGGATCCTGTCCGAGTAAGTCGGAGAAGCATACTCGGTGCGATGGCACTCGCGATTGTTGTTGCTATCGGTGTCTCCTACGCTGCGTCGCTACCCTTAATTTACGAGAAAGGCGGCTTAAATCTGCAAAGAGGTCCCTTCATCGGATCGCCGAGGTATTTCAATCACATGGTTGCCCTGATTCAGTACCCAAAAGACCCGAAATTGGGAGAGGCATACAGCATGATTCTGGGTGCCGGCATCACCGGCTTCCTACTGATTATGCAGCGTCAATTTATGTGGTGGCAACTTCACCCGATTGGGTATGTAATGGGCGCAGTCTACTCCTCCTATTTCCTCTGGTCTTGTATGTGTGTCGGCTGGTTTTTGAAGTATTTGGCACTGAAGTCAGGCGGTATCGGATACTATCGCAGATTCCGTCCACTCTTTATGGGATTCATCATAGGCGAGTTTGGTATCGTCGGATTTTGGATGGTACTTGGAATGTTTACCGGCGTTAATTACCAAGGCGCATTACCTGGATGATTTTCGTTTTTTACGGATTTAGCTCCCAGATAAGCACAGAGCCATCATCACTGCCACTAACGAGGGTTTTGCCATCCGGACTGAACGCGATACTTCTGACCCAATTTCCGTGACCGGTCAGGGTTTTCTTAGGCTCACCTGTGTGCGGATCCCATAAGCGGATGTCGCTGTCTACGCTCCCACTCGCCAATGTTTTACCATCCGGACTGAACGCCAGACTGAACACCCAATGTGTATGCCCAACGAGTGTCATCTTTCTTTTCCCTGTCCCGATATCCCACAGATGAATAACATTATCACCACCACCACTTGCGAGGGTTTTCCCATCAGGACTAAACGCAATGCTCTTGACACCTTCAACACTGGAGTGACCGTTATCGAGACCTTCAAACTCACCGGCATGTGCAGTAAGTATCCGCTGGGTCTCGCCAGTGTCAACGTTCCATAAACGGATCGTATTGTCATCGCTGCCACTTGCGAGGGTCTTCCCATCAGTGCTAAACGCCACGCTATAGACTCTATCCGTATGTCCGTTGAGCGTTTTCTTATGTTCACCGGTATGCATATCCCACAGGCGGATCGTCGTGTCCTCACTCCCACTCGCGAGTATAGCTCCATCCGGACTGAGTGCCATGCTATGCATACCCCACTCATGCCCGGTAAGTCGCATTTTTTCTTCCCCAGTTTGCGCATCCTGTAGACGAATGTCTAGACCACTTGCCCAAGCGAGGGTTTTGCCATCCAGACTGAATACCAGACATGAGGCATAGTGATTGGATCCTTTGAATGTTTTCAAGTGCAATCCTGTGAGTCCATCCCAGAAACGAATACTGCCATCCTCGTGCCCACTTGCGACAAATTGTCCATCGGGATTGAACGTTACACTATCGACATCACTCGTATGTCCAGTAACTGCGTGTTTTTGATCGCCTGTGCGGACATCCCAAAAACGGATGGCACCATCGCCACTTCCGCTACTTGCGAGGGTTTTGCCATCCGGACTGAAGGCTAAACCCCTAATATCTCCAGTATGTTCAGTGAGTGTTCGCCTGTGTTCGCCAGTGTGCACATCCCAGATACGTACTGTTTCATCTAAATATGATGAACTTGCGAGCGTTTTTCCATCCGGACTAAACACGACCCTTTGAACATCCTCCGAATGTCCAGTGAGTTTTTGCTTAAGTGTACCTGTGTTTAAATCTGAGAGGTAGATGTTACCATCACGACTGCCAATAGCGACTGTTTCTCCATCCAGACTGAAGGCTAAACTAAATACATTATCTGTGACAGGCACAGCGAATGTCCGCTTAGGTTTACCAGTAATCGCATCTGATACACAGACTCCGCCGCCCCAAGTTACACTCACAATTGTTTTTCCATCTGGACTGAATGATACATTATTGATATTTTCTGGAAGCCCTGTAAACGTCTGTTTTTGTTCTCCAGTGATGGTATCCCAAAATCGGATAGTACCGCCACTTCCACTGGCAAGTGTTTGCCCATCAGGACTGAATGCCAAGTTTGAGACCGATTCTGTACTTTTGGTGAGCACCTTTTGGGCACCTGTGCTTCTATGCCACAGTAGAATGGTGCCATCCTCGCCACCACTCGCAAGGATGTGGCCATCAGGACTGAAGACAGGGCAGTTGACTTCACTTGTATGTGCCGTAAGAAGGGCAATCTCTTGATATGTTGTTGGGTCGTAGAGCCAAATACCGATACCCGTTGCAACAACGAGAATTGCACCATCGGAAGAATACCGTATTTCATTTATCTTACCTTTACCAAGGCGCGCTTTAGCAGCTTCTGGTAAATTCCATTGCATGGCTTCTTGTGCTGTATTATTTTTCATAGACTGAGTTCCTGTTGGTAGACCTTTGTTGCTGTTTCTACCGGGGATCGTATCGCTGCCAACTCGGTTCTGCACATCGGGTTTCGATATGATACTACGGATAACCGGTGCGTCAACGATTTCAATAGTGCTTTCTGATTGCGCATCGAAGCTATAAGGGGGTTGAGAACGCGCGATGAATTGATTGCTTGCACCCATCAACAAAATAATCAAAATAGCAGATGAACCCAGAGCCGCTAACGGTAGAAACGGTTTACCGCCTGAAGGGGGTGTCTGTTTGAGTGTCCCAACGTTCCGCATAATGTTTTCTATTAGATTTGAACTTAATGGAACGCTACCCAGGGTCTCTTGAATTATATGTTCTTCGTTCTTTAATCGTTTTCGCGCACGTTGAAGTCGACTTCTCACCGTGTTCGGGGACACGCCTAAAAACTTGCTAATTTCTTTACCACTCATTTCTCCGAGGTAGTAAAGTACCATCACCGTCCGCTCACTTTCCGGCAGTTTTTCCATGAGCTTTTGCACGATTCGACGGCGATGCGCAACGGCTGTCCCTTCACGTTGTTCGCGGATATAGTTCGCGTAATCGGTTTCTTCAAGTGTTTCCGCATCAGTCGTTTCCAATGATTGTGTCCGCAGTTGCCGCTTTCGGAACCATGATCTGCAAAGTCGATCCGCAATCACATAAAGCCACCCAGCAAACTGATTCGGATTTTTCAACGAAGCGAGTTTTTTGTGTGCTTGCAGGAAGGTGTCTTGGGTGATTTCCTCAGCGATGTGGAAATCTCCGACTTTCCGCCATGCCAAAGCGTGGACGCTTTTTTGGTATCTTTTAACTAAAATACTGAAAGCATGTTCGTTGCCTGACAATATGCTGTGAATCAGTTCAGCGTCGTCCTTTTCCATCAGAAACCTCCCGTAACTAAAAGGATGGACGCAACACATAAAGAAACCCTTTATGCCAGGGCTATTTAGTTTTCCGCTTTTCTGCAGCGTTTTGCCCCCCAGGACCGGTAGATGCGTGTTTTGCGGTGTACTCACCCAAATTTTGCCCATACGCGGCAAAATTTGTCTTAGCTTTACATTTGCGATCTGCATTCTAACCGCACCGGGTCCCTAAAAGAAGACATAAAACTCGAGGATTTCTTAAAACTAAATGACCCTGCCCTTTATGCCTTGTCTGCGTGCGTCTTAACCTATTTAGACTTACAATTAATAGTGACGCGATTTTACGGGCGATATGTTGCAAAGTTGTCACAATTGAAAAAAAATCGCGGGAAGTTTAAGATATACCGAAGTGATCGGATCCTGGCATCAGATGTTCCCTTGCGACATCTGCGTTTATTTCAACACCCAATCCCGGCTGCTCCGGCACCACGAATGCATTATCTTGCATAAGCGGTTCATCAGAAATCGCGAGATCCCAACGCCAATCCACCTGATCGGCGTGATAGGGAAGTTCCATCACGATGAAATTCCGCACCGCAGCACAGACGTGCGCCGTCGCTGTCATCCCGATGGGCGATGTGATATTATGCGCCGCAAACGGCATATAATAGAGGTCTGCCAGATCCGCAATCTTTTTCGCCTCAAGTATCCCACCTGTTCCAGAGACATCAACATGGAGCATATCACAGGCTTGTGTCTGGATCAGTTCCCTGAAACCGTCCCGACGAAACAGGAATTCACCCGTACAGATGGGAATAGACGTTGCAGAACTCACTTTCGCCATCGCTTCAACATTATCGTTCGGCACGGGATCTTCCAAGAACATCAAATCAAACGGCTCTAAACGTTCAGCGAGTTTCATCGCCGAATGGACGCTGAATAGGCTATGACAGTCAATGCTAATATCAATGCCATCACCGGCCGCCTCTCGTGCAGCAGCAACCAACGCTGTCATCTTCTGCAATTCCGCTGTGCTTAATTCCCGATTGACCGCATCCTGTTTAAGTTCGTTAGCAGAGTTATCGATGTCAAACTTAATCGCTTGGTAGCCGTCCGCAACGCCTTCTTTCGCACGTTTTGCCCAACCCTCTGGTGTGTTTCCCTTTCCATGACCCACATCGGCATAGAGTCGAATCCGATCCCGATACTTTCCGCCTAACAGTTGATAGACCGGCACCCCAAGGCTTTTGCCGAGCAGATCCCATAGTGCAGTCTCTATCCCCCCAATCGCCGATAGACCCATCGCATATCGGTTGCTCGCAGCACCAATCAGTCGGTGGTAGAGCGGTTCTATGTTTCTCGGATCTGCACCAATGAGTCGGTTCTTGAATTGCAGGATAATTTCGGCGATACCTGCCCCAGGATGTGCCTCACCTATCCCTGTCAACCCCGCGTCGGTTTCGATCTGGACGTAGTTCCACTGTTTGTAGCCTTTTAGTGTCATCGCTTTCACATCGGTAATTTTCATGTCTGTTTCCCTCGCGTCTGAAATCAGTGAAAAAAATCAATAGATATTGCGTCTGTTGAGCATTCATGATAACATGTCTTTTGAGATTGCGCAATAGCGACGAAAGGAGTTTATCTGATGACAGACCAAGAAATCAAAACCGCTTATGAACGTGACGGGTATGTAGTGCTTAGAGACATTATTGATAATAAAGATTTAGATCCCATCCGCGATTTCA
The DNA here is from genome assembly GCA_022827185.1 of Candidatus Poribacteria bacterium. Taxonomy (GTDB): domain Bacteria; phylum Poribacteria; class WGA-4E; order WGA-4E; family WGA-3G; genus WGA-3G. Next base: position 134,074 of record JAJDTM010000028.1, on the reverse strand, counting down.
TCAAAGCAAAGGTCGATGCTTATGGCCGTGAGTTGTATAGTGAAGGCAAGCTATCGTCACGCTATGCGGACGAATCTTTTGAAAGACGATATGCCGCTATCTGTGAAGAGTTGGATATTCTGCCGCGTAACTGGGCTTTTGGGATGTTCGGACGTGAGTTTTACGATCTCTACAATCTCCCCGGTGTTCTCAATGTACTTCACCTGCTCTTGGGGCCTGAAGTCTCGAATATCGGCACGCCAGCGTTACGCACGAAACTCCCCAGAAGCGTGATTACCTCGTTCCCGTGGCACCAAGACAGCCAATATCTCGACCAGTCAACCATCGGTAAGAAGGAGAAACACACGGAAAGTCTCCACATGGTCACGGTGTGGGTGCCCCTTGTCGAAGCGACAGTTGAGAATGGATGTTGCTGGGTGATTCCCGGTAGTCACCGTTGGGGTTTATTAGACGGTGCGCGTGGCGCGGATTCAAACGTCCGAATGGAGGAGGATGTTGAGGCGCGTGGTACACCTGTGCCTATTCCGCTTAACCCCGGTGGTGCCTTGTTCATGTCGAATCTCTGCGTACATACCAGCAAGGTGAACACAACACAGAAATCCCGATGGAGCATTGACTTCCGCTATTTCCCTACACCTGATCGCGCTGAATTGACTACCGAGCAGCGTGAAGCCGCCAAATTCGTGAAAGATAAAGCATTGGCAGGTGGCAGAGTACCGCTTGTCGTACTTACTGAAGGCGACAAACCGACTTGGGAGGAATGGGAGACACAAGTTTCAGCACAACAAGCGCGTCGGAATCAACGCTAAGATGGCTGTCGGTTTCCATCAGCAGTCGGCTGTTGGTGTAGGGGGCGAGGTAACCCCGCCCCCTACGAAAACCGAGCATTTCCGATAGCCATTTAAAAATAGGCGTGTATGCCCATCCCGACGTAAACGCCAGCGTGACCGTTAGATTCAAAATCAGATTTTTCCCTGCCAAATCCTTGACCGACTTCCACGTTCAAACCGAGAGGGATCCCGCCAAGCGAAAATACAATCTCGCCTCCAAAAGCGATTCCACCTGCTAATGTTGTTGTCAGGATGTCCTTACGGAGATCCCCTTCTTCAAGGAGATCTTCCTGTTCTTTATTGTATCGCCAAGCACCTTCTAATGTAAAATAGAGTCGAGATATGTTCCATCTACCTTGGTGTTCAAATATGGCATACGAAATGCCGCCCCCTAACATGTGGTCACTATGCTCATCACTGAGAATAAAACGTCCAACCGTTTGAAGATATACAGGTGCCAGTCCGGTATAACGAAAACTGACACCACCAAACGCGGGCGTCGCGCCTTGAAGTCCGATACCAAAATTTTTATTCAGATTCGACGCTTGTGCCTGAACCGAAAAACTTACGATTATTCCCAGAAAGATGCAAATAAAGTAAAAAGTTAAGCGTTTCATTTTTTCTCCTTGAATAAATTGGTTCCCATTCTGGAAACCGGTTTTAAAAGAAACAAATAAACTACCCATTTTGCTTAGCGAGCGATTAGCAGTACCACCCGATGCGGATCAGTGGTGGACGGATAATGTATCAGGATGTCCTGTTTGTTGTCCTTGTTGAGGTCCACCAGCCGAGCGTTTCGCTCGTCGTTAGGCATAGCGACTGCTACCTTTTGAGGCGTTCGCGCGAATAGTTTCGGTCCCGGTACCCCCAGAAAGACGTGCAGCTCTTCCCAGTGCTTTCCGACCAGCAAGTCTAAGCGTCCATCCCCGTTCACATCGCCAAGCAGGACCACTGGAAAAAAGACCCTATGTTTCTCAAAGATGTCTAAGTCCGGCCTGATTTTACGTCTGCTAGTCGATTTATCGGGATAAGTACCGTTTTCCATACGATAGCACTCCAGATCTATCGCGATAGATTTTCCCATCATCGCACGGCTCATCCCAATAAGCCCAGTCTTTACGTCTTTGAACAGAATGTCGGTTTCACCATCGCCATCGAGATCTTGGAACCACTGCGAGGAATAGCCCCAAGGCTGCAAACCTCCAGCACTCCCTCGCGGCCGAATTGTCATGCTAACATCTCGTGCGAATACTATCCCATCAGGGGTCGGCGTGCCGAAATGCACCTCATACCGGCTACGCTGTTTTCCAAGGCTCCGTCCCTCTAACGAATGGATCACAAGGTCAGCAACGCCATCGCCGTTCAGGTCTTGGAACGTGTGCAGCACCCTCCGCTTCGTTTTCTTCCTAAAGCCGAAGATGAGTGAAAACATATTCTCGCCCTTGAAATCAAAGGCAATTGAGTAGGCACCATCAGTATCAAATGGGATGTCAACAGTGAAAGTCTCTGCCACTGCGGAGAACATCCCGTTAGTGTCCTGGCGATACACCTCAAAATGATCCACGTTCCAGAACACAAGATCGTTGCGTCCATCTTGGTCGTAGTCCATCTGGTGGAGACGGCTCAGATACCAGTGGACAGTTAAGGGGTTTATCCCGACCTCGCGGTAACTGTGTTTATCGTCCAAGGCAATCTTGTCGAGAAACGGATCGGGCGGGCCGAGTTTTATCGGGTCCGTAAACGATCCATCGCCCAATTGCGTGGCTATCCAGAAGCCGTCAAGGTCTGGGACTATCAAGTCGTCGAGACCATCGCCGTTTAGGTCCCGAGTGATGTCAACGGCGGGGATTCCACCGACACCTGTCGCATTGTAGTTCGTAGTGACATCAACCAGCGCACGTTCTGTCACTGAATCCAAATCAAACCAGTTCAGACGACCCCGCTCGTAGGTGATTAACCGATCGCGTCCACCGATGTTTGCGACATCCACGAACAACACTTCAGAACGCAATGGGGCATCAAGCTTGGATACCCAACTGCCCCCACTGAACCCGTAAATGTGCAAGTGCCGGTTCTTATTTTTTTCGATACTTACCACAGCAAGTTCAGCGAAATCACCATCAAGAAAGAACCCCGTCAAAACAGTTTGGTGTTTCGCTGTGCCGGTGACAACCTCGTGCTGCCCGAAAGTAAATTCCGTAGACGCAGGCATCATTGTGGGAATTCCTCCTTTGTTTGATCGACCGGAGCAGCTCAATAGGCATACGCCAAAAACCAGAACGAAGAACAGGCTTTGTTGAAAATGCCTTGTGAACTTGCCAACCGACCCTGTTTTTGTGCTAAAAAAACGTTTGTGGGCTAAGTTTCGTTTTTTCATTTTAGCCTCCTTTCAGACTTTCATGTATCAACGTGACCCATGGATTTATCGGGCGATTAGTATCTTCACCTGATGCGGTTCAGTACCCAGAGGCTGTGTTGGTGCTCCGTGTGCATCTCGCAGCGTGAACGGATGATGCATGAGCAGATCCTGCACCCCATCTTTGTTGAGGTCCACCAGCCATGTGTATTCTTCGTCGTTGGGGGGATCAATTGCTACCGCCTGAGACTGTTGGGCGAACATTTCCGGTCCCGGCACGCCGACGAAGACAGCCATGATCCGTGGGTGATCCGCGATGAGTAGGTCTGAATGACCGTCGCCTGTCACATCTCCGATGCGCAGCATTGTATTAAAAGCACGCGGGTAACGCTTTTCGGTATTCCGTCTCTCGTGCATCCCGCCTTGAAGCACGATGTCCAGTGGCACCCACCCCTGTTCTCGATGGCTGGGCACCCCGTCTAACGCGATTCTGCGGGTTGTGTTCGCGGTATCGGGATAACTCCCTTCTTCCATTTGGTAGAACTCGAGATCCAGCCGAATGTCATCACCCATAAACCCCTTAATACGCTTCCAGAGGCTGCCCTTAAGAAACTTGAGGTGGATGGTCGTGATCATCAACTCGGTCTTGCCATCGCGATTGAAATCCTGCTGATGCATCCCAATCTGGATCCTCTTGTCCGATTGGAACACGATGTCAGCATTCGGCGCGAACACAGTGCCACCATCGGACGTTGGTGCACCAAAATGCACCTCGTAACTGGAACGCTTGCTGGAGATGTCCCTACCCGTAAGTTTGAAGACTACAAGGTCAGCGGTGCCATCGCCGTTTAGATCGGATAACGAATGAAGCACTTTTCCCATCATATCCCCGGTGGTAAGTAAAGAAATCTGATCGGAATCGAATGGTACGTCGGTCGTGAAGGTTCTCGCTTGTGGTGCAAACAGTCCACTTTCGTCTTGGAGATGAACCTCAAAATGGTCCTCGTTCCAGAACACCAAATCGGTGCGGCCATCTCTGTTGTAGTCAATCTCGTGGACACGACTCTGAGACCACGGATCATATCGATATCCGTCGGCACCGAGAATCCCCTCCATCTCGGTAGGGGGTCCGATCTTCACTTTCTCAGCAAATGTGCCGTCGCTCATCTGGATGCATACCGAGAAACCATCGGCATCTGGCACTACCAAGTCATCACGACCATCCCCATTCACGTCCCGAGTAATGTCTACATGTGGGATTTCACTGCTGCGAGGCGGCTTGAAGTTGGAAGTAACCACTACCAATGGGTGTTCCGTCGCCGAGTCTGGATCAAACCAGTTCAGGCGATCCTGCTCGTACGTGATTAAACGATCGCGTCCACCAACATTTGCGACATCAACAAACAACACTTTAGAACGCAACGTTGCGTCGAGTTTCGGGATCCAAGTGTCATCACCGAACGCGTAGATGCGCAAGTGCCGGTTGTCGTTCTCGTCGATGTGCACAACAGCAAGTTCCGCAATATCACCCCTAAGAAGAAATCCTGTCAAAACGGTCTGACGTTTCGCGGAGCCAATAACGACCTCGTACTGCTCGAAAGTGTATTCCGAAACGGCAGACATCGGCTGCTCGACCGCTTCACCAAACAGACTTGAGTATCCCGATAGAAATACACCAAAAACCAGTATGGAGAACGAGTTTCGTTGATAGTGTCTTGTGTGATCGGTTAGGAAAAGAAAGCACTTGTGGAATAGGTTCCGCTTTTTCATTTTATGCTCCTTGTGTTAACATAGATAAATAAATTAACAGTGTTAAGTTATGGGCGAAAAATATTAGGATTTACGCATTTCCTCTTAAAGTCCCCCTGATAAGGGGGATTTAGGGGGTTAAAACACCGAAATTACTGCTTTCTGCGTAAGTCCTAAATATATTTGGCTTTCGCCAAATAGTTTTGCTGCTATGCCTTCAAACCCTCAATCGTTGTGTGAATTACTGTGTCAATCAATTTATCTTTCTCTGTCCAAGGGAAATCGGGAAAATCAATCAGGAGCAGTGTGACACCGTGAACCGCTGACCACATTACTTGCCCGGTGGTCTCAACATCCACTTGCTGGAATATCTGCTGTTGAATGCATTCAGAGACCATTTCACGCAAATAATTAAACACCTTTTCACCAACCGAACCTTCGTCCAGACCTAAACCCTGCTGGAACTGAGGGCGGGTGACAAACGTCAGTTTATAATCTTGCGGATATTTTAGACCGAACTCGATGTATGCGCGTCCGCTTTTTCGCAGTGTCTCGACTGGATCGGTATTATTTCGTTTTAGCTGCTCAAGCGTGTTCAACAGGTTCAGGAGGGTCTCCTTACAGACAGAATCTAAAAGATCCGTCTTGTCTTTGAAATAGAGATAGATCGTTGTCGGTGAGTATTCGATCTTGTTAGCAATCTTTCGCATGGAGACATTCTCATAACCTTCATTGACAAACAATTCTCGCGCCGCAGAAAGAATTTGCTGCCGCAACTGTTCTTTTTCCCTTGCTCGCCGTTCTTTAACACCCATTGCTTCACCTTTGATTTACATAGTCATTTAACTTAACACTGTTAAGTATAACACATATTTTTCCCTTTGTCAAATTTTTTTTTCAAAAATTTTTATATCTATGCGATTTTTTGGCGAATTTACCAATAAAAACGCGGCAATCTTTTGTAGGAGCGAGTGTATTGCTTGCGTATTTCTTGTCGCTCGCGACGCTTACTGATAACCGACAACTAATCCCACAAATCAAGCCCGAGCAGCTTCCGTCCCAACGGTGTGAGTTCTGGGGACCCATAGTTTTTCGCTTCCCACCCACGTGGATCTCCCGGATACGGACCACGACCCAACGCTCTCCGCTCCCGCCACAGTGTAATGCGTTCTTGCCGTCGTTCCTCATTCATAGGATCAGGCGCACGATAATAGTTCATATATTGTGCCAATCGGGGTTTATCCGAGGTATTACGACCATTCCCGTGCGGGAGTGCCACATGCCAAATAAGCAGCGAACCCGCTTTCGCTGGTACTTGTATGAATTTTTCTCTATATATTTCCGGTGTAAGTTCTGGCACCCATGGGTTTTCTTCATCAATCAGGGACTTATGCGCACCGGGCCAACAGGCGAAAGACCCTTGATTGTCGGCTGTGTCTCTGAGAAACAAAACACCTTGTGTGCTAAATCTAACGGGTAATTTTGAAGTGTCCGCATCCCAATGATACATGCCCTTGTGGTCCCACTCAGGATGGTCGGGATGTTTAGGCGGTTTCATATTAACTCTATCAATATGAACCCAAATCCGTTCTGTGCCATAAACCTCACTATAAATCTGATAGATGGGTGGATGTTGGTACACGTTCCACATCGCTTGATGAAAATACATTTCTACCATGCCTGCCCCAGGTTTATGAGGGGCGCGGTACCAGTCATTCGGATTTGAAGGATCCATCTCCAAGTAAGCAAAAATCGCATCAACGACCGCCTCGCAAAGTTCAATCGGAACGGCATTTTCGATGACCATGTAGCCGTATTCATCGAAATGTTCACGGTGTGCTTGTGTCAATATTGCCATTTGGTTTCCTTTGGTGTTAGTCTTTATTTGTTTTGTTTAAGGTTGCACATGCTGCCTGATACAAGCGGAATAAACGCTCGTGTGTTTCTTGGGCGAGTATCTGTGGATGCCACACTAATTCAGCCACCGAGTCACTAATAACAAACCCCGATGCCATTTCTACACCGCGCATCGAACTAATCGCAAATAAAGCGGCAGCTTCCATCTCAACTGTGACAACCCCTTCTTTTTGATAGTGCAGAATTTCTTCAACTGTTTCACGGAAATAAGCATCGGTCGTCCATGTTGATCCCTGTGTGTAAGGGATACCATCACGTTCAAGGCTCTGTCTAAGGGCAGCTGTCAGATTCTCAGATGGCAGCGCAGGTGCTGAAGGATCTTCTAAATAGTGATATGAAACGCCTTCATCACGAATGGCACTCGTACAGACAACGACATCACCAACACGAGAGGTTTTCTGCAATCCACCGGCGATTCCTACATTGATAAATCGCTTGACCCCGAGTTCTATCAGTATTTCAAGAAGCATTGAGACACCAGGCGCACCGATGCCGTTATTACCGCTAACTGCCACGCGATTATCGGTTTCGGTCAGTAGGTAGAATCCGCCACCTACCCCATGAACTTGCTCAACACTTTCAACACTGGTAATACGATCAAGCAGATTCCCCTCATAACAGAAAATGACACTATCGGGAATCGGAAAATCGGGAATGAAGCCCTGTTGGCGGAAGTAGGCGACGTGCTGCTCTGGGGTGACTATGGGATGAGATTTATGTTTGTCTGGAAAATTTGGTATTGACACAGTTACCACCAAGGAAGATTGTAAAATTTAGTTCAGAATTCCGCCACTCATCCGGTTTAGGACATCTCCACTTTATCAAAGTCGCTTGCAAAACTCCTGTTTTTTTGAGATTAAGACGAAGTGGTATCAAACGGTTTTGATGCGTTTTCATAGTGTTTTGATAACTACAATAGTCATATCGTCGTTCTGTTGCGCGTCGCCCGAAAAATCACGAACATCGTTAATAATCGCCTCAATCACCGCTTCTGCATTCATTGTTTTATCCAGTCCCTTGATGAGGCCGGCTAAACGGGCAGTTTCCATATAAAATCGGTCAGGGTTGTTCCTTTGAGGTGCTTCCGTAATGCCGTCGCTGAAAAGGACGATTGAATCTCCAGATTTCAGTTCAATTGGAGGTGTCTCTTGATAGTCAGAAAATTGAAAGGCACCTAACGGCGTTCCATCTATCGAGAGCTCTTCAACATCGTCTTCCCCGCGCTTGATAGTAGGATAAGGGATACCGGCGTTGGCATATTTAAACGTCTTATCATTTGGGTCAATCGTCAATATCGCCATTGCACAATTGGTATACCGTTGAAATCGAGGATAAAGATTGTTGTTCAGTGCCCGCAACATTTCAGATGGAGACACCTCCAACTGCGCCACAGAATGAAGTGCCCCCGAAGATAAAACAGCGTTCATCGCACCTTTCATACCTTTTCCAGTAACATCTGCCAACACAACGGCGAGCGTACCGTTACTAAGTGGAACATAGTCAAAGAAATCCCCGCTGACGGTGCGCGCGGAGTTACAGACACCTGCAATTTCAAACCCCGGCACTACAGGTGCCGTTTGCGGGATTAACCCCGTCTGCATCTCCCGCGCATCAGCAAGTTCGGAGACCGCTTCCCGCTGATAGGCTAAAACTTGTTGACGCTGCTGGTAGTAGCGATACGCCAAAATGCCGCAAAGCAACATTAACACAACAATCGCGCCGCCTACAGGATAGAAAATCCACTTGTTTTGATACCACGGTAACACAACAGTCAATGTTAGACGCGCAGGGGCGGAATAGTTTAAGTCCCGGTCAATCGCAACGACCTCAAAAGTATAAGTGCCCGGTTTATCAAAACTGATATTGAACGTATCCGATAGTGTCGGTTCGCGCCAATCGGCATCAATCTCTTTAATGCGAACCCGATACTGTCGTTTTTCTTTTACGGTTTTGAAGTCGATACTGCTATACTTGATGGTCACACGCGTATCGGTCGTAATATCCTTAATTGTCTTAAGAGATTCAGTTTGGGCAGATGTTTTGTGGCTCTGAACTGAAACGATACGCACCCTCGGTGGAACCCGATTCGGATTGTATTGGGACACCCCTTCAGGCGTTGCAAACCAGAGCCTTCCGTCCGAGTCTTGGTAAATTTTTGAAATCTGATTATTTATGAGTCCATCTCGCGTATCTAAAGATACCCATGAGGTGCCATCGTATCGAGAGACACCACCACTGAGCGTCCCAAACCAGAGAAGCCCCTCTCGGTCTTGGTAAATTGAGGTTACATCATTTTGTACAAGTCCTTCATGAGTCGTGAAGTTGACAAATTTTTCACCATCGTATCGGGAGGCACCATCACCGCCTACAGTTCCAACCCAGAGGTGTCCGGTTTTGTCTTCATGGATCGACCGGATAAAGTTGGATGCAAGCCCATCATCTGTGGTAAAGTTGACGAACTTATTACCATCGTATCGAGAAACACCACCATTCTGAGTACCAAACCAGAGAAAATCCTCCCGATCTTGATAAATTGAGATCACATAATTCTCTGCCAATCCATCGTCAGTTGTGAAGTTAACAAACTTTTCGCCATCGTATTGAGAGACCCCACCACCACCTGTCCCGAACCAAATGTACCCCTCTCGGTCTTGATGGATCACCCATACGGATTTAACTGGGAGTCCATCGTCAGTTGTGAAGTTAACAAACTTTTCGCCATCGTATTGAGAGACTCCGCCGTCGGTTCCAAACCAGAGAAAACCCTTCCGGTCTTGATAAATCGAATTAATAAAATCTTGAGCGAGTCCAGCATCGGTTGTAAAATTGATAAACTTCTCGCCATCATATTGACTAATACCACCGTCGGTTCCAAACCAGATATGTCCCTCTCGGTCTTGATAAATGGTGTAAACGTAATTGCTCACGAGACCGTCGGCAGTCGTGAAGTTGATTACGCTGCTGCTATCGTATTGGCTGAGTCCATTGCCCCGGGTTCCAAACCAGATGTAACCCCCTCGGTCTTGATGGATCACCGATACAGAGTTAGATGCGGGCCCCGTACCCATTGTGAAGTTGATAAACTTTTCGCCATTGTACCGAGAAACGCCACCCCCCCAAGTGCCAAACCAAAGGTGTCCCGCCTTGTCTTCATGGATTGACAGGACAAAATTGGATGGCAGTCCTTCATCCGTGGTGAAGTTAGTAAACTTTTCGCCATCGTATCGAGAAACGCCGCCGTTTGTCCCAAACCAGATGTAACCCTCCCGGTCTTGATGGATCGCCGCTACAGAGTTAGATACGAGTCCTTCATCCGTGGTGAAGTTAGTAAACTTTTCACCATCGTACCGAGAAACACCAACTTCCCAAGTGCCAATCCAAAGGTGTCCCGCTTTGTCTTCGTGGATCGCCCGGATAGAGTTGGATACGAGTCCTTCATCCGTGGTGAAGTTAGTAAACTTTTCACCATCGTACCGAGAAACGCCGCCGTTTGTCCCAAACCAGAGAAGACCCTCCCGGTCCCGATGGATCGCCCGGACAAAGTTGGATACGAGTCCTTCATCCATGGTAAAGTTAGTAAACTTTTCGCCATCGTATCGAGAAACGCCAACATCCGAAGTGCCAAACCAGAGATGCCCCACTTTGTCTTCATGAATTGACCGGATAGAGTTGGATGCGAGTCCTTCATCCATGGTAAAGTTAGTAAACTTTTCGCCATCGTATCGAGAAACGCCGCTGAGCGTCCCAAACCAGAGAAAACCCTCTCGGTCTTGGTAAATCGACTCGATATAGTTATCTCCCAATCCATCCAGATAAGTGTAGTTTTTCCATGTCCCATGTTCAAAAGGAGGAAAACTGAAAACAATATTCTCCGTTTTTTCGGGACTAACGGAGACAATTATATTTTGAAAACTGCTATACGCGTCTGGGGTGTGGCAACGTAATTGATACGACCCAGGTTCCAGGTTGATGAATTTATATCTGCCTACTTTGTCTGACAAGGTCGTTACCCGTCTTTGGCGGGGACCACTCTCTCCAAGTGATAATGCTTCCACAAGGACACCAACATGTGGGGTATTATCAAGCGTTAGCAGGTGCCCGGAGATGCTGATAGCCTTCTGTAACGTCAAGTGCATGTTTACACGAGCCCCAGCAGAGAGTCGCACGCCCATCTTCCAATTGCCTCTGTCCCCGTGGGTGGCTTGAAGATCATAGGACCCACTTGCTGGGTAGACCAGAAACTGGTAATTCCCTTTGGAGTCGGTCTCTGTTTTTGCAATCAGAGTCCTGCCTTGCCACAGGTGCACGGTGGCATTGGATAAGGTCTTCCCTGTTTCATTGGCAATGACCCCTGCGATCACTGCACGGGTAGGTGGAAAAACGCGCGCTGTTAAAGCCCAATTCTGGTAACCGTTTGAGATCTTCATCAGGCAACGGTTTTTACCTGAGCGCAACGAAACAGCAACCCTATCTTCATCGACGACAATAGGTCTCCTAACCGGCTGAGTGTGGACCTTATGACCGTTGAGAAAAACCGCAACGCCGTCATCACTGCCGACAAGCATCTCTCCATCACCACTCTGATCGCTTTCCAGCAGGCAGAACGTATAGCAGACCGCCTCTCGATGGTTTCCAACGGCATGAAGCAGATTGATGAGGTTTCCTTCGCTACGGTATACCGTCCAAGTCAACGTCTTGCCTTCAGCAGTCGTCACTGTATCCCCGGGTTTGGGATTAACAGATGCCTCACCGTTAACTGAAGCAAGGAAATCGGTCTCCAAATCCTCTGGAAAGAAAGGACCCAATACCAGCCACTCCTTGATAAACGTCCCGTCAACCGGATGCGTCGGTACACTGTCTTGGGCGTGTGCAACGGTAACGTAGAGACTTAAGAAAACAAGAATCCAACACCGCGCAGAAAAGAGTTTTCGCATCTGTTCTCCAAATAAAATTGCTCATACTAACATATTTGCCGAGTAATAAAGCCTTCAATTATTAACGACACGACCTGTCAACGAAAAGAGTGCATATTTTTAAAATGCAAAGGACTCTAAAACTTATTTATGAAATACGCGCTAATAAATGAAGGTGGGATTGACCGCAATTTTACCGAAAAATCGTTCATTAATCAAGTCAAAAGCCACCGTCGACCATGGATGATCCACACTTATTAGAAAATCAACCGATCTCCGTGTGCAGAAAAGAGAGGAAAGTGCCAACGAACAACACTAACAAAAACAGAATCAGCAACAATAAGTCTACGATTGCCGCATCAAAATCCGAACTAAAGTGGTGTTGATCTTCAAACTTCGGGACGGCATCAAAGTTCACCGGTTTTTGCGATGTCCCTTCTGGGATACCGACCGCATGCGGACTCGCAGGATCCGCACGATCCGTATCAATGAGGAATTGCCGAAACTGTTTTGCATATTGGCGTGTTTGAGAGATGAAGTCTAAATGGCGAGGCAAACCGGTGCCAGCAAGCCCTTCAAAGGCGTACTGCACAATGGCTGCTGGCGAAATACGGGTAAGTGATCGAGCGGTTTGAATCTGACGGAGTTCCTCAGAAAGGTAGCCTGCGTGTAAGCGATCCCGTAATTCTGCATCTGTATTAACATATTCCGCACCCAACGCTGTTGCAATTGTTGCAGGAGTTTCTTGTTTCGGCGGTTCTTTGATCCGAGCAAAGTAGCGTTCCTGCAAATCTTCGCGTGAATCCCGTGCCTGCGCCATAAATTCTCTGGCGGAAGGACGGGCGTGCAAACGGTTACCAACGGAACCGAGAGCGTTTGGCAGTAGCACCACCCAAACCGTCCAAATCAATAATAGAATCGCTAAACTCGTTGAGGACTCTCTGACACGACTCGAAACAAGGATTCCCAAAAAAATAAAAATTGAGGTATAAATCAACGCGACACAGATGATCAAACCCAACCGGACCCAATGGCTCCCGCTGAAGGGAACGGATTCTGAAAGGTATATGATGGAGATATTGACAATCGCTCCAAGCAAAAAAGGGATGGCAATCGAAAAGAAAGCACCGAGGAATTTACCACAAATCACGGCACTCCGAGAAATACTATTTGATAGCATCAACCGCAATGTACCACGTTCCTGCTCACCGGAGATAGAATCAAACGTAAACAGAATACCCATGAAACTTAATAGAACAGCCGTCACGAACCCCCAATCGATTTTGATATAGTCTGGCATGATGCTTCTTTCGCTCGGCACCTGCTCTGAAATGAACAATATATCAACATTGGGCGGATAGGTTAACCCCCATATTTCTGTGAATTCGTAAGAAACATCTCCGTTCCACCAGCGACGTATCCGTCTTTCAGAGCTGCCGCGGACTTCGTCAAGTAGAAGTCTTTCGCCGCCATCTGCACAAAAAGCCAGAGGACTCGGTTTTTTGTACAGGTGTCCAGGCCCCCTGAGAACCAGATCATACAGCGTCTCGCACCGAGATTGCAGTCGGTTTTCTGATGCAATAGTCCGCCCTCGATAGATGCCCATTCGCTGCTTGTGTTCTCCAAGATACACAACGGCATTGACAATCATCAGTATTAGAATTAATAGTGTTGTCAGTGCGAAACGGAGACTACTGAGGTGATCGTACAGTTCCCGTATGACGATGTGAAAAATCATTTTTTTATTTTTTACGACTTACACACTGTTTCTTAAAGTCGCCCTGATAAGGGGGATTTAGGGGGTTAAAAATAGATACCGCTTTTTTGCGTCCAAATGCCCAATATTTGCTTATTTTGCGTGAGTCCTGTTTCTCTAAATTTCCTGCCTGACAAAAATGGCAAAGGTCGTCAAGAACAACGCAATGTTGAGGAGTATCAGCAACTGCAGGTCAGGAAGTGCCCGTGTAACATTTATCCAGAGACTGGCGCGTTGATAAACAAATCTCGGCAGATCGTCTAAGTTGATAGCACCTTTATCGCTCGCAAACCACTGTCGACTTGAAAAAGCATCTTCATCGTAAAAGTAATTAATCAGCGTCCGTCGATAGTGGCGCGCCGCCTCAAAGAAATCCGCAACACCATCAAGGTCTGTTCCCAACCATGCCTGTGTTGCGAGGTTATACATCGCTGCCGGGGAGAGTCGAAGTAGATTCTGCGCAATTTTGGCTTTCCGAAACCGGATTTGATCCAAGGCAGGCAGACGTATCAATCCCATTTTCTCTGCTGCATCAATACGTAAAGGTGCTAAGAATTGATGGTAGCGGATGACATGCGGCACGCGTTTTTCAGATTCCGGACTGATGAATTGCCAATCATACGCTCTGAAGTCTATACGCATCAGTGTTCTTTGGTTACTAAGACCCACATTTAATCCACCGCGAGAACCCTCTACATTAAAGTGTTCGCTTTCACCTTGAACGCCATCGTTCTGAAGATATTCCATCACCTCTTCATTCGCTACCTCCCGTATTTGCCACATCGCATCATAACTCGAAGCTAACCGACTTCTTTGCGGTTTTATCAGTTGATCAACCACCGACACGCTAACAGAAGGATAGATTAATACCAGTACCACCCAGACAAATAGAGAGAGCATGAGTGCCGTTGCAGTGCGGTGCACCGAAGCAGAAATAAAAAATCCTATCAGGTAGATAGCAGAAAGATAGATAATCGAAGTTAGCAGGATACCCGCAATTCGTAGAAAATCCGCTTCACTAAAGACGATTGAACCCGTGGATACGATCCAAATCAAAGCGATGATAAAACTGATGATAAGTGGCAGGATTAGACATGTCATTGCGCCAACGTACTTCGCACCCAAGATGCTGCCCCGTCTGACCGGGTTGCTCATTGTCACCCGCATTGTACCGCTTTCACGTTCGCCTGCAATCGCATCGTAGGCAAACAGCAGTGCCAGTAATGAAAGCACGAACTGGAAAACAAAGACAAGGTCGATTCGGTAGAAATGATCGATGAAAAGATTGCCGGAGCTGTGGGAATGTGCATCCCAGAGGACAGGGACATGTGTATAATAAATCCGCAGTGTATTACCGAGCCGACTGTCCATACCCGCGTTAAAAATACTCAGCGGATTCGGCGGTCGATCGATCTTTGGCATTAAAAAGGAATAGGTGCGGGTCGATAAAAGCTCATCACGGTGCGCATCTCTGGCGGCATTGTAGCTCGCTAACCGTTGTTCATAATCATTAATTCTGATGAACATGGTTGTGGCAACCAGCAGCAAGCAGGTAATCACCGTAATAGCAAAACGAAATGTGATCAAATGGGCGAGAATCTCGCGCCGCAGTAGCACCCAAAACATTAAACAATTCCTTTGTGTCGATTTAGGAAAGTGTCGTCGGTTTGGGATAATTATAAACCATTGCGCGTTTTTGTCCAAGATTTAAAGGTCTTGTCCAAATAAACACGCGCGCGAGATTTAGGAGGCGCGCTTGCCAAACGCGCCTACGAGGTGCCGGACTCGGATTAGTGGTCTTCTGGATCCAAATAGACCCTTGTCATACCCACGAAGTTGAAAAAATAAAAAACCGCATCATGTTTGGGTTCGATGAGACCATCTTCTGTTCGATACACTAACGATCCGTCTATTAACAACACCACGGTCTTCTCCATCTCACTTTCAGAGATACCACAGCCGTTTGCCAAGTCCGTAACGGATTTCTTGCCTTCCACTAACTGTCTTAAAACGGCAACTACAGTGGGGTTCGTAAAGAATGTCGCAAGTTTCACAATTTCAACATCCGGTGCCCTTGATATAAAATTGTCAATACTATCCGACCAGATTGAGCCGCGCCTTGACTGCTGCCCGGAGGCAGCACGATAGGCACCCGCATAGCACCACGTAATCGGATCTTTCGTATCATGCGGGAGTCGAAATAATGCATCAAGTGCTTCTCTTTTACCTGAATCAATAGAAGCATCCGATTGAGCCGTGATAATCTTAAGTTTCGCTTGTGCCGCCGCAAGTTCACGTCGCACCTCAAGAATCTTATCTTGCATTTCAGCGAGACTACGCTGCATTTCTTCCGGATTCATGTCAACTTTGGCTTCATCTTTCACTTCGCCTGCCATAATAGTTTCTCCTTTCAACGGGTGTTGGGGATGATGCTCCCCGTTGGTCGTAGTGTCCAATGCCTCTGTGGTAGTCTGAAGTTCCGCTTGCAGGTCAGCAATTTTTGAAAGTTCGTTCCGACAAGCATCTATTTCCTCAGTGATAGACTGAATTTTCTCATCTACCTCAGCAAGGTGACGGTCTCTCGTTTCCACAACTTCTTTGCGATGCTCCTGTAGTCCCTCCAGATTTGATTCAAGCGTCCGCTGCTTTTCTTCCAGAAAAGACTGCCGTGTTTCAAGCTTAACGCGATCTTTCACTTCCTCTGCCATAACAGTTTTCTCCTTAATTAATCCTGAGAATGGTAGTCTTCAGGATTCAGATAGACCGTTACCATACCGACGAAGTTCAAAAAATAAAAAACGGCATCGTTTTTCGGCTCGATGAGATCGTCTTCCGCGCGTTTCACTAACGCTGCGTCTACTAACAGTGTCACGGTTTCCTCCATCTCATTTTCGGAAATGTCGCACCCGTTTGCCAAGTCTGAGACCGATTTCTTGCCTTCCACTAACTGTCTTAAAACAGCGACGATCGTGGGGTTGGTAAAGTATTTCGCAAGCTTCACGATTTCAGCATCCGGGGCATTGGATATGAATTTATTGGTGCTGGTCGTCCAGATGGAGCCGCGGCTTGACCGTTGTCCAGAAGGGGCACGATAGGCACCGGCGTAGCACCACGTGATCTGATCTTGTGCATCGCTGGGGAGGCGGAGTAAGGCATTAAGTGCGTCTCTTCTACCTGAATCAATAGAAGCGTTTGTGTCATATGCAATGGTAGTAACCTGCTCTTGCAAATTAGTGATCTGACGTTGCATCACTTCCAACTTCGCGTCAATCTCAGATTGGTTTCTTGTTTCGTCTGACATGTTGATTTCTCCTTTTAACTGGTGTTGGGAACGATGTTTCCCTTCAGTGGTAATATCTAATGCCTCTTGAATCATAGATTCGTACTTCTTTAGTTGCTGTCTTGCACGATAGAGGCGGCTCTTAATCGTATTTTCAGATACACCTAAGAACTCACCTATTTCTGAAGAGGTCATCTCTTCAAAATAATGGAGTGTGATAACTTCACGGTCCCTCTCTTTCAACTTAGTAAGGAGGCTTTTAACCAAATCCTGTTGCACTTCGGCAGTTGTTTTCGCATGTTCCCTTGCAATATACCGAGAATACGCCTCTGTCTCTGTTTCTGAGATGTAGATCTCTTGCAATGCCTCTGTCTGTAACCGATTTTTTCGGTACCATGCGATACACAGATGGTTCACAATCGCATACAGCCACCCTGAAAACTTTGCTGGATCGTTTAGCGTTGCAAGTTTCTGATGGACTCGCAGGAAAGTCTCCTGTGTAATATCCTCGGCGGTCTGAAAATCGCCTACTTTCCGAAATGCGAGCGCGTGAACCTGCTTCTTGTACTTTCTGACCAAACTTTCAAAAGCATTCTCATCGCCTGTGAGGATACGCTGGATCAACGCAACATCGTCATTTCTCATTGAACATCTCCAGAAAAGCTATTGACATGACTCGGACCTATACGATTCACATTTCTCGGATGGATACGCTTACAAAACGCGAAACGACATGCCATCCCTTCGCGTCACTATATAATGACGCGAATTCAAAAAGAAGGGTGCATAATTTTTGGTTTTCAGCAATCAGCAGTCAGCAATTGGCTTCCAGAAATCATTTCCGA
Organism: Candidatus Poribacteria bacterium; assembly: GCA_022827185.1. Lineage (GTDB taxonomy): Bacteria > Poribacteria > WGA-4E > WGA-4E > WGA-3G > WGA-3G. The sequence continues at coordinate 116,428 of JAJDTM010000028.1, read as the reverse complement.
TTATATTGTTGGAGTGAATCGACGCAGAATACGCCAAATCAACGGTATGAATGCCATTTAGGTATTCCCCATGTGGTATTCAGCGGGTTTGAAACACCGATTTTTGAACATTGTTGGAGTGAATCAACGCCAAATACGCGTCCGGTATTTGGCGGGTTTAAAACACCGATCGATCTGCGTATGTATACATGTATACATACGCCTGTCTGAACCAGGATTTTCAGGATTATTTCTTATCAAGGTCTTTCTGGCGGATATAGCCACAACGCAACATCAAAAACGCTGCTTCTCTGCGTATGATCCATTGGGACAGAGTTTTCAATCTTGAAAATCTGTCCATCCTGAGAATCCTGGTTCAGACAATTACTTTTTTGCCACCAACTCATGTTATAATATGAGGCAAAACAACCCTTTCCCAAAAGGAAAACTCTGCCATGCCAAAAACATTTTTTTTAATTTTAGCGATTGCGTTCTCAATATATATTGTACCCCAAAACACCATCGCACAAGACATACAAGATTGGAATTTACGGGGTTTACCCGAAGGTGCCAAAGCGCGCTTCGGTGAAGGTAGTATCACAGGAAATATAACGTATTCTAATGATGGAAAACGTTTGGCGGTACCGAGTAGCATTGGTATTTGGGTGTATGACGCAGAGACCGACAAACCACTCAATCTACTGACAGGGGATATGAATGGAGTTCGGAACGTGGCGTTCAGTCCGGACGGGACGCTGTTGGTGAGTGCGGGTGACAACGCTGTTTATGTGTGGGACGCGCGCACCGGCATAGAACTGCGGACAATGCAAGGACATGAGCAACCGACCACAGATGTGGTATTCAGCTCGGATGGCAGAACGCTGGCAAGCGCAAGTGAGGACGAGACTATCCGCCTTTGGGATGTGCACACCGGCACACATCTGCGGACGCTGACAGGGCATATCAAGTCTGTTAGAAGCGTTGCGTTCAGTCCAAATGGCAAAACGCTGGCAAGCGCAAGTGAGGACAGAACGTTGCGGCTGTGGGATGTGCAGACGGGGGCATTGGTGCGGACAATGAAACTGTATAAAACAGATGAAATAAAAACCGTTGCGTTCAGTCCAGATAGCAAGACAATCGCAAGTGCAAGTAATCACAACACTGCTCACTTGTGGGATGTGCAGACAGGCAAATTAAGCGGCATTTTGGAAGCGGAAAACGGCTCAGATGGACATAATGCTGACATTTCTGTCGTTATCTTCAGCCCGGATGGAAAGTTGCTGGCAACTGCAAGTGAAGACCATACCGTACGTCTATGGGATGCACAGACAGGTGAATCGATTCGGACATTGAAAGGGCATACCAGACCTGTCTTGAGCATTGTGTTCAGTCCGGATGGCAGAACACTACCTGTCTTGAGCATTGTGTTCAGTCCGGATGGCAGAACGCTGGCAAGCGCAAGTGAGGACGAGACTATCCGTCTGTGGGATGTGCGCACCGGCGCAGAACTGCGGACGATGATAAAACATCAGACTGGGAGCGGCACCGTTATGTTCAGCCCAGATGGTTCTCTGTTGGTAAGTAACGGTGAGTCTCTGACTGTCCGTCTGTGGGATGTGCAGACAGGTGAATCGCTCCACACGATGGAAGGGCATACCAGTCGTATTATAGGCACTGTGTTCAGTCCGAACGGTAAAACAGTGGCAAGTGCAAGTGGTAATTGGGATTTTACTATCCGTTTGTGGGATGCGCAAACGGGCAAATCTATTCAGACTCTGGATTTACATACGCATAACGTCAATGGTGTTGCGTTTAGCCCTGATGGCAGGACATTGGCGAGTGCAAGTTGGGACCTAACTGTTCGTCTGTGGGATGTGCAGACAGGTGAATCGATTCGGACATTGGAAGGGCACACGAAAATTGTCAATTGTGTTGCATTTAGTTCTGATGGTGCTAAGGTAGCAAGCGGAGGTATGGACGACACCGTGCGTGTGTGGGATGCAAAAACGGGTATTCCGCTTTTGACATACAAAGCACGTAGGAGTCCTGTTACATGCGTTGCATTCAGTCCGGATGGTAAAACGATAGCGAGTGGGAGTTTTGACAACATCTTGAATTTGTCGGATGCACAGACGGGCGACTCGCTTCGGACGTTAGAGCATACCGGTGATGTTACATGCGTTGCATTCAGTCCTTATGGAAGGATACTGGCAAGTGGGAGTGGTGATCGCACCGTGCGTCTATGGCATGTGCGCTCCGGCATGCTCATTTCAACGTTGAAAGGGCATGCAAATACGGTAAGTGGCGTAGCGTTCAGTCCGGACGGCAGGACATTGGCGAGTGCATGTCGGGGCGGCCCCGTGCTGTTATGGGAACTCCCGTTTGCTACTGTGGAATAGAGGTGCTGGCATCCCATAGATCCACGGTTTTCCCCCACCCGCCACCCGCCAACATCTTCCCATCCGGACTGAAATTGAAAGGACGGATAAAAGCCCATCCCATCTGTTTAATTTTCTGGTCTGATATGCCCAAGATGGACAATTGTCATACTCACGAAGTTCAAGAAAAAAGAGACGACATCATTTTTCGGTTCGATTAGGTTGTCTTCCGTGCGCGCCACTAACGTCGCGTCCATTAACGTCTCCACGGCTTTCTCTATCTCACTTTCTTGGACATCACACGCCTTTGCCAGATCCGCGACGGATCTCTTGCCTTCCACTAACTGTCTTAAAACAGCGATTATAGTGGGATTTGTAAAGAGACTCGCAAGATTTACAATGTCGGCATCCGGTGCTTTAGATAGAAAGTTATCAATGTTATCCGACCAAAATGCGACGCGTCCCGACATCTTTCCCGGAGAGGTGCGATACCCACCGACATAACCCCATGAGATCGGTCTTTCAGCATCATAGGGGACACGGCGTAAGGTCTCAAGTGCCTCATTTCTGCGGGACGCAAGAAAAGCATCCGATTCCGCAGCGATAACCTTAATTTGCTGTTGCAGATCAGCAATCTGGCGTTGCGTTTCTTCCGCATTTGCTTCAACCTTCGTGGTATCTTTCACTTCGTTTGTCATACTAATTTCTCCTTTCAACTGTCGTTGGGAGCGATGCTCTCCTTCGATTGTAATGTCTAACGTCTCTTGAATCATGAATTCATACTTCTTTAACCGTTGTCGCGCACGCCGGAGCCGACTCTTAATCGTATTTTCAGATACGCCTAAAAACTCGCCTATTTCTGAAGATGACATCTCTTCAAAGTAGTGGAGCGTGATAACCTCGCGATCGCTCTCCTTCAACTTCGCAAGGAGTTTTTGGACGAGATCGCGCTGTGCCTCAACAGTAACCTCTTCGTGTGCTGCAGCGACATATCGGGAGTACGCCTCTGGCTCTATCTCTGAGGTGTCGATCTCTTCCAGTGGCTCGGTTTGTAGCCTGTTTTTACGGAGCCACGCAATACAGCGTCGATTCACAATCACATAAAGCCACTTTGGAAAGAGTGTCGGGTCTTCCAAGGTTTCCAACCGCTGATAAACTTGCAGGAAGGTCTCTTGTACAATATCTTCAGCGATCTGAAAGTCATCGACTTTTCGTAATGCCTGCGCGTGAACCTGCTTCTGGTACTTTCTGATCAAACTCGCAAAAGCATCTTCATCGCCTGCAAGGATACGTTGGATCAATGCAACATCTTCGTTTTTCACCAAAAAACTCCAGCGCGTATTTTTGTTCACTTATATATAAAGACGCGGGTTTACGAAAAGGAGGTGCATAATTTTGGGAGGAAGTTAGGTAGGGTTGAAAATATGCTTCATTCGGTCCGCAACGCTTCAATCGGTGACATTCGCATAGCTTTCACAGCCGGATACAAGCCGAAACTGATACCGAGTAGCATTGAAAAGAAAATGGATATCAGTGCCCACTGCGGGGAGAGCACTGTGGGCCACTCAGGGACGATTTTCACGATCCGTACCGCAATATGCGCCATCCCTTTACTTGCGAACACACCGAGTCCGATACCGAGTATACCACCGATGCTACACAAGAGAATAGATTCACTTAGGAACTGTAACAGAATATCTGAACGCTTCGCGCCGAATGCATTTCGTAGCCCAATTTCTCGAGTACGCTCACCTACGGCAACCAGCATCATGTTCATAATGCCGATCCCACCGACAAGGAGTGAAAAACCGGCGATACCCCCTAACGCAGTCTTTATGAGTGTACTGATTTTCATGAGGCGTGCGAGTCCTAAGCGTACGTCGAAAGTCCCAAAGAAGTCGTCTCGGTTTCGGTGTCGTTTCCGAATGACGGCTGTAACCTCCTCAATCGCTTGAGGCATATCTTCTACCGTGTGTACATGAACGGCAATCTGTGGAATTCGGTCATTACCTGTGAAACGTTGCTGAACAGTCGTAATCGGCATGAAAACGAGATCGTCAAAACTAAACCCGAATTCAAGGCTCCGTCCGCGCGACACCAATGTGCCAATAACGATGAAACGTTCTTTTAGACCACTCGTTCTATTCCGAACAACCTTAATCTCTTTTCCGAGTGGAGACACCTCACCGAACAACCCCGTCGCGACATTTACCCCGAGCACAACGACTTTCGTTGAATTTCTGACATCTTCCTCGGAAATAAACCGTCCTGTTGCCAAGTCCCATCCCAATGCTATGGCGTAATCTTCATCCACACCGTTATAGCCAGCCCGGATGTTTGTGCCATCTGGTGCTTGCATCAGCACACGCGACCACTCTGGCACCCGCGGTGCAACAATCTGCACAGATGGGCATTCCCGCTCGATTGCCAGCACGTCGCCATAGTTAAGATATTCTCCGCTCCGAGTTGGGACACGGCGGCCTGCGACCCATTTGAAAGAGGTCTGTAGAACTGTGAAGACGTTAATCCCGCTTATTTTTTCCAGGTCCTCAAGGATAATCTCTTTGGCACCATCGCCGATAGCAACCATTGCGAGCACCGCTGCGATACCGATTGTAATGCCGAGCATTGTCAGTAGGGAACGAAGTTTGTTTATAAGTAATGCTCTGATTGCCACGGCGATGGATTCGATGAAAATCATTTCTTCCGATTAGGAATCCATTTTCATTGCACAGAGGACGCAGATATGGCCTTCCTCGCCAATCGGTTTAACAACGAGAGGTTTTGTCGCATTCGTGAACGCCAGCGATACAGACTCCGTTTCAATATGTGAGAGTGTCTCTATCAGCAGCTGAGCATTCACACCGATACGGACACTTCCAGCACCAGATTCCGCTGCTAACGTTTCGTCTATTTCGTCTGCCTCAGAGGGCTTCGCCGAAATCCGAATCTGTTGTGGATTGATTTCTAAACAGACCAGAGCGTTTTTAGGATTTGCACGTGAAAAAATATCACGCGTTGTGTCCATAATAGATGCTTTCGGCACGACGACATGGCCCTCAAAAGATTTTGGAATGATCGGATCATACTCTGGATACTCAGTGTCCACCAATCGCGTCGCCAACGTGGTGTATTGGTCTGCAAAGAGTATCTGATTCTCAATGCGTGAGATTCTTATCTCTGGAGCGTTGGCAAAGGTTCGCTCAATCTCTTTGACGGCTTTCAGCGGGACGATGAAGCCATCTTTATCCTCAGATAGTTTAAGCGGTTCGCAACGTGTAAGGGCAAGCTGGATCATATCGGTTGCAACCACTTCCGTTCTATCTTCAAGAAGGTTAAAGTAGACCCCGTTTAGGCAGGTCTGGCGGATCTTCTCTGTGGGCGCAGCAAATGTCGTTTTGTGAAGAACAGACCGTAGGACTCCTCCATCAATAGCGAATGCTTCCGCGTCAACAGAAGGCAGTTGTGGGAATTCTTTATCCGGAAACCCAACAATCCTTCGGACGCTATCCCCACAGGTAATTTCAACTTGGTCGTCTGTTGTTGTTGCCAAGTCTATCCGTTGCTCAGCGGGCCACGCTTTAACAATATCCACCAATTTTTCGGCGGAGACAAGGATCGTGCCTTTTTCTTTAACTGTCCCGTCAACTTTCATTCTAATACCAATTTCGGTGTCCGTCGCCATGCACTCAATCGTGCCACCCTCCGCTTGAATAAGAACATTTGAAAGAATAGGCGCGGTATTCCGCTGACTCGCAACACGCTCCAACACTTGTAAAGACGACAAAAGATCGTCTCTTTCAAAAGTTAATTTCATTCTAAAACCCTCATGCAAATATTTGTGAAAGTGATCCGCCTGTTCAATTGTGATGTCCAATGCCTCTTGAATCATCGGTTTGTGCTTTTTTAGGCGTTCCCGAGCACGACGTATCCGAATCCGAATAGTATCGGCTGACACACCTAATAATTCACCTATCTCTGCATAGGTCATCTCACTCAGGTAATAGAGCTTAATCACTGTCTGATCGCTTTCCTTCAACCTTACCAGCAAATTTCTGACGAGTTCGCGTTTGGCTTCCGCTGCACTTTCCGCCTGCGCTGCAGCAACATGGCTCGAATAGGAAGTTTTCTCCGCTATTTCTATAGCCATTTCATCCAACGGATGCGTTTGGATCCGCTTCTTGCGAAGCCACGCGAGGCAGCGACGGTTGGTGATGACATGAAGCCATGCTGGAAATTGGCTCAGATCTTTCAGCGTCGCCAGTTTCCGATAGACCTGTAGGAACGTTTCCTGCGTAATGTCTTCAGCAATATGAAAATCCCCGACTTTCCGCCAGGCGTGCGCGTGAACCTGTTTCTGGTACTTTCTCACCAAACCCGCAAAAGCAGCATCGTCGCCTTCAAGGATACGTTGAATCAGTTCAATATTGTCGTTGCTCATCAAATGCCTCTAAAAAGAAAGTGCTTCATGTGGTATATAGTGACGCGACTTGGGGGTGAAAGCGTACATAATTCTGCAAAAAGGTGGAATGCTTATGAAAAATATCAGTTGGAGGATTGGCATAACACACGGACAGAGTTGACAAAATCAGAAATTATGCCATAAAACACAATCTATGTCTGATTGATAACTACGGTTTATTTGACAACCTGACCGTCAATATGATGCCCCGAAACGTTGTGTCCACAGAGGCTTAACACCGTCGGAAAGACATCAACAGAACGGATACACTGCGCTGCGATTGGGTAATTCGTCGCAAGCGGGATGTGCATGTGTTCCGCAATTAAAGCACCGTGGGTCGCGTGATGCCTCGGTATTTCATAACGGGCGCGTAGATCATAGCCGCTTTCAGCACTCAGGACGAGGTCACCCGTGCGTTCGGCATTAAAAATCTGCCACAATTGGACGATACCATCTGGATACGGACTGTCATAGGTTTCACGAAGGGTCTCTCGTGAGGACAGGTTTTTGTAGCGGACACCATATCCGAGCGGGTCTGTTCCTGTAAACTCGTAAGAGAAACGGAGCGAGTCTCCGCATTTAATAGAATTCGCTACATTTTGTGGGGTTCTGTGATCTGTCCCCTGTGAGTCGTAAGAGATTTTCCCTTGTCCAGTTCGGCTTTGGACGATGATGTCTCCTGTCTCGTTTTGCCCTGCGACAAACCCCAACCCTTCCAATTCAATCAGGGAACTAATGACGCCCATTTGATAGAGTTTCTCGAAAGGTGTCCGTTCCCCCCATCCCGTTTCAACCGAACTGTTTTTAAAATAGAGATGCGTCATCCCGTTTCCTGAGACCATGCTGGCGGATACAGCACCTTGCCGCCAAATCTTTGGATAGTGCAAACACCACCAACCACTATCGTCTAAGTGGCGTGGGATATCAATGTGCGTGTGTGTATCCGTCATCCCATGGTCGCTGGTAATCATAATGAGCGTCTCTTCAAACGTATTCGCCTGCTGCAAAATATGGACAAGTTTGCCGATAGCGGCATCTATTTCTCGGTAAGTCCGCATAACCTCTGATGCCTGCATGCTGAAGTGGTGTGAGAAGGCATCAACAGCTGGAAAGAGACACATGATAAACTGATCGCCTGCTTTAGCAGCGCGGTGTAGATAGCGTGCTGCAAGCTGATTAACGAATCGCCATCGATACGAAAAATGACCGTAAGTATAGACCAACGGTTTAATCCAGCGCGTCAGATTTTTGGCGGGTGGACACCCGCGGGTAATCGGGTTATAGATATTGCTTACCGGTGAGAAGAAATCGAATAGCGTGGGAAAACCTTCGGGTAAATCGGTCGCAAAATGTAGTCCCTCAAGTCCCATATAACTGCAGATGCCGGGTCGTTTAAAACGGTTTGGAAGTTGAAAATTCGATTTGGACAACCACCGAAGACCCGGGACGTTTGCTGTACCCGGATACAAACCCATGAAAAAAGGGATGAAGGCAGGGCCCGTTGTTGAAGTGAAGGTGGAGATCGCTTTGTTCAGACTACCGCGATCTACGACATGTTTCTTGATGTTCGGGAGGTCACCGTTTTCGATCAACGCTTTAAAGATTTCGTAAGGCGCACCATCAATGATAATAAAAACAAAACGTTTGAAGTCCGATTCGGTTGATCCCATCAATTCTCCCTAAATATGCAAACTTTTATCAGTAAGTGTGATTCGTAACGCTGCTGAAACATCAATTGTCAAACTGGAGCAAAAGTCCAGCCTACGAATTCTCTCGTTCGGTATAAATTTTCCACAACCGCTGCGGATTCTCAACAGAGAGACCCACATTACCGCATTCGCCGCAGACGGTTGCTCTCAACGCCTCTCTGTGCGCCTGCTTAAAAATGAAGGCATTCGGGTTACCCTGTACCTCGACTTCTAAATCTTGTCCCATTCCTGCCTCGTAGCGATCCCGAATCCGTAAGTCCGGCATAATCTTCTCAGAACCGCATCTGCCACATTTCATTGAAGCCATCTGAACAGATCTCCTTATCTCAATATTCTGCGCTTACTGGCATACACGTGCAGACTATTATATCCTAAATTTCAGCCGATGTCAATCTTCTAATCGGAAAAACGGCAACCGCGGTTTCCAACCACATCGCGTATTTTGCACACAGTTTTTCTCAGAAATTGATGGACTGAATGAGGTTTAAATAAATATTTCGATAATTCTGCATCTGCCCCAGGCCCGGTAGGTTCGGTTTTGCGGCGTACTCGCCCAAATTTTGCCCACACGCGGCAAAATTTTGCTTCGCAGTGAGAAAGCTTTACATTTGCGACCTGCATTCCAACCGAACCGGGCTTCATCCAAAAATTTAATTTGACAACCTATTATGTAATATCGTATAATAATTACACGTAATTAAATTAACTGTATTTTATAGAAAGGAGATTTACAATGCCAAAATTAAATGCAAAACAACAAGGCAGAGGACCGCGTGGGAGACGCGGACCGCGGCACGCTAGAGGACCGCGGAGGAGAGATAATGTAGTTATGGTCAGGGTCGATACGGAAAATCTCAGTCGGATTGACGAACTTGTGGAATCAGGGCAATTTAACAGTCGTTCCGAAGCGACAGCGTTCCTCATTGATGAAGGTATCAAATCCAAACAGCAGATGTTCTCGAAGATGGCAGAAAAAATTTCTCAGATTCAAGGCTTGAGAGCTGAACTTGAGGCGATGATTGCCGAAGACGCAAAGCCATCTGAATCCGTTGAACAAAACACAGAGGAAACCCCTAAATAAATGATGCGAATCATAGTCACGCTCGTGCTAACCCTATTTTTCCTGGTCACAATTACAGTGTTAGCACAGCGTCGAAACCGAGATACATCTCCAAAAATCCCTGAGAGCGTAACAGTCCATCGGGATATCGCTTATGTTACAGACGGACACGAACGCCAGAAACTCGACCTCTATGTACCCGCAGATACAGGAGAAAACCTGCCGCTTATTATCTGGGTACACGGCGGTGCCTGGCTCGGCGGAAATAAGACACATTATCGTCCGATGGAATACCTCAGTGCTGGCTATGCAGGCGCGAGCATCAACTATCGCTTGAGCCAGCACGCCGTCTTTCCCGCCCAAATTGAGGATGTGAAAGCCGCTATCCGGTGGCTGCGCGCGAATGCAGAAACCTATCGTTTGGATCCAAACCGATTCGCGGCCTGGGGTTCATCCGCCGGTGGACATCTCGTCGCCATGCTCGGCACGGCAGGCGATGTAGCGGAATTTGAGGTCGGAAAAAACTTAGAGGTATCCAGCAAAGTGCAAGCCGTCGTTGATTACTTCGGGCCCACAGACTTCCTACAGATGGACGCACACCGCCTTCCAGACGGACTCGTTCATGACGCACCTGATTCCCCGGAGTCTAAACTGGTGGGAGGCCCCATTCAGGAGCATAAAGATCGCGTCGCGAAAGCGAATCCAATCACCTATGTATCCAAAGACGATTCGCCTTTTCTGATTATCCACGGAGATCAGGATAAACTTGTCCCGTTTCATCAAAGCATGTTGCTGAACGATGCCTTGGAGAAAGCGGGTGTGCCGGTTACGTTTTATAGGGTAGAGGGCGGCGGGCACGGTTGGTTCAGAGATCCCAAAGTCCCAGAAGTAACGAAAACATTTCTTGAGCAACACTTGAAACCGACACAATCGAGATAGGCACGCTTTTCAACCGCGCCTACACGGCTGCTTCAATCAAACGGCGCAACCTACCGCATCGACATCCGTTCCTGCGCCTCTAACTTCCGGCGGAGCACAACACCCCACTGTCCAACAACCCACAAGGCTTTACCGTCCTTAGAACGCGTAATAACATACAGGTTGTTATCGATGTCAGTATGTTCTTGCGCCCACGTTTCGCCACCGTCGGTTGAGCGGACAATTGTCCCCTCCTCACCGACCGCATAGATCTCCTCTTCGGAGTACGCAACGATACCATGCAGATTCTTCGGAACGCCGGTCAATTTAGGCTCCCATGTAAAACCACCATCGATCGTCTTTAGGACAATACCCGCCTCACCAGCCGCCCATCCTTTTCGCTTGGTAATAAACGTAACGGAGCTGAGATCGTAGTTTATCTTGGTTTCGTGCATCCGCCAATATTGACCACCGTTGATTGTGCGTTGCGTGGCACCACCTTGTCCGACCGCCCAACCGAGCGGTGCGAATTTCATATCTACACTCGTCAACCTATCGTTTGCAGTCGTCCGCTGCAGTGTCCATGTAGGACCACCGTCTTTGTTGTGGATAATATCTCCGAATTGACCGACCGCCCAGCCTTCAGAAAATTTACCGAAACTAACGTCGTTCAGCGAGAATCTGCCAGGCGCATCGCCTTCCATGAACGGCGGACGTTCAGGTGTGTCGCCTGCTGTCCAAATGTTACCGTCCGTGGTATAGAGCACCGTACCATCGCGCTGCATTGTCCAGCCCCATTTCGGTTCCAAACTCGCAAAGTGTACACCGATGAGACGTTGACGCGTTTGACTCGGAAGTTTTCGCCATGTCTGTCCACCGTCTTGCGTTTCCAACAGCACGCCACCATCGCCCGCGATCCAACCGATCTTGTCATCGTAGAAAAGCACCTCTCGGAAGTCATTGCGTTCCTGTTCACCGAGTTGACGTTCCCATGTTTTGCCGCCATTTGTGGAGTAGTAAATACTGCCCGCACTGCCAACCGCCCAAGCGTGTTCCGCATCAAGGAAATACACGCTCGCGACGCGCTGTCCACCGCGCCGCCGTCGTCTCTGAGGTTCCGGTGGTGGCGGTGGCTGTTGTTGTTGCTGTGTCGGTGTCGCGCGTTCGGCATTCGGTGGGAGTTCACCTTCAGGAGCAAAACGTCCCGGACGTTGGCTCTCTGATCGAAGCCGATTTTGTATCTCCTCCGGTGTCTCGTCGTAGGTCAACGTCGGTCCTTCCGTAACCCCTTCTTTCGATTCTTCTGCTTCCGTCGATTCTGATTCGGACGTTTCGGGGGGCGCTGGTTCGGCTTCTCGTATAGCGAGGATATCCGCTGTTGTCGCAACAGGCATTGACTGCCAATTCACACCTTGATCTTCAGTGATATACGCACCACCACCGCCGATGCCCCATGCCTGTGTATCGGAGCGGAAAGTGACACGTCGCAAGCCACGCGTACTTTGTGAGGTCGTTCTTAATTTCCACGTCTCGCCACCATCTTCAGTCAATAAGGAGTTCCCGTTACCGAGAATCACCCAACCGCGATTTGCGTCGGCGAAGTGGACAGCAATACCCGGCTGATTCGTTTTCGCCTGAATCTTCCAATAAGCACCGCCGTCAACAGTATGGAGGATAAACCCGCCATCTCGGCGTTGAGGGGTCACAGCCCAGCCGACTTGACTGTTAATAAAGTGAATATCGGTGATGTTCCCAGTTGTCGTTCCGGTCTTCTGAATCTCCCACGTCTTCCCACCATCGGTTGTGTGCAGGATTTGCCCAATCCTGGCACCAAGCCATCCCTCTTCGGCGTTCAGGAAGTGCATGTTGCTAACACGAGGCAAATTTTGTTTCGTGGCTTGAAGAATCGGCTGCCATGTTTCACCACCGTTTTCGGTCTGGAGTAAGACACCGGACCCAAGAATTCTGCCGTGCTTTGCGTCAACGAATGCCACTTCATGCAAATTTTCGCTGACACCGCTATGTTGCGGTAACCACGTCTTCCCACCATCTGTGGTATGCGCGATAACACCACCCGACCCGACTGCCCATCCATTCTGAGCATCCACGAAATGGGTATCCGAAAAGTCGGTGCGCCATGTCGCCTGACGAATAATATCCCAATGATAGGCGACGGGGGCAACAGGTGTTTCTGCTTCGGCAACGACGATTTCGGGTTCTTCAGCGACAGGTGGCAATTTAGCAGGCAACTGTGCCTCTTCAACCGAATACCGCATCGCAATCCCACCCTTACCAACGGCAACAACACCGTCAGGTGAGAGTGCAAGACCATAAAGGTCGTTGTCGGTACCGCTCTCCTGCATCTCCCACTTCTTTCCACCGTTGAGGGTGGTAAGCATCACGCCATTATCACCGACAATTAAGCCGTGCTTTGTATCAGCAAAGTAGAGTTTATTCAGATTTTCTTGTGTGCCACTGCGTTGGAAATTCCACCGCTTTCCACCATTTTTCGTGTGTAAAATCTCACCAAACTGCCCAACAATCCACCCGACATTTTCATCTGCAAAGTAGACAGCATAAAGTTCATTGAAAGTGCCAGTAGTCTGCTGCGTCCATGTCAAACCGCCATCTTCTGTCGCGAGGCAAACGCCGGGCCATCCGATAGCCCAGCCTCGCTTTTCATCAAGGAAAAATACACCCTTTAGCATCAAAGACAGAAAATCGCCTGTCGCGGTTTGGGGCATCCATGTTTTACCGCCATCAATCGTGTGTATAATAGTCCCCAGATCCCCAACGATCCAGCCGACTTCAGGACTCACAAAATGGACAGAACGCAGCGTAAAAGCGGAAGGACCACGCTGACGCTCCCAGTTCGCGCCACCATCGTTGGTATGAACGATAAGCCCGCGCTCACCGACTGCCCAGCCGTGTTTGTCGGTCGCGAAATAGATGTTCCAGATGCCATCCCAGATATCTGTTTCAATTTCGTTCCATGTCTGTCCGCCATCGTTACTCATCGCCATCGTGCCACGCCTACCGACTGCAATCGCACGGTTGGCATCCGTAAACTGGACATTCTGGAGATCGTTCGCTGTCGTACCGCTCGTCATCTCCCACGTTGCACCAGCATCCGTCGTGTGCAGAATCGTACCGTACCATCCAACCGCCCACGCCTCTGTAGGGGTCGTGAACTGAATGCCTGTTAAATTGTTTTCGGTGCCGCTATCCATCAATTGCCAATTATCACCACCATCTTCGGTCCGTGTGATAAAACCGACATCCGCCACGGCGATCCCGTAGTTATCATCTGTGAAATGGATGCTGTTGATGGTATCTCGGACGTGTCCGTTAATCAGCGGAATACGGCTGTCTTGACGTTCCCAGTTAACACCGCTGGTCATCGTATGAAAAATAGAACCATCACTGCCAACGATCCAGCCTTCATTGTCGCTGATAAAAAAGACCTGTTTGTTATCATTGATCATCCGGTCGCGTTCACCTTCAAAACGGTTGCTCTGTTCTCGCCACGATTTACCGCCGTCTTTGGTATGAAAAATTCTATCGTGCGTGCCGACAACCCAGCCCTTTGAATTATTAACGAACCAGACCCCGTTCAGCATAAATTCGCTAACATACTCGTAGCGATTCCACGTCTTTCCGCCATTCTTAGTGTAGAGGACATCCGAGTCTTCACCGACAATCCAACCCTCTTTAGAATTCGCAAAATAGACATCAAGGAGCATCGCCGAGGTACCGCTCCTTTGCAGCGTCCAGTGTTTACCGCCATCATCAGTCGTCGCAACCAAACCTTCATCGCCGACTGCCCAACCGTAGTTCGTGTTCGTAAAGTAAACCGCCTTGAAATCTAACTTCAGATCATCTATGCGGAACCCTGGACCTGTTGTATCGACTTCCTGTTGCTTCCACGTTTTTCCACCATCTGCCGTATGAACTATCAGACCGCCTTCCCCGACAATCCATCCCTGTTTGTGGTTGACAAAGTGGAGATCCGTGAAATGCGTCTCCCAATCCGCTTTCCGAGTCGCCTCCATCTTGACACAACCGTTAATAAGCAGCAGGATGCCAAGCATAGACGCTATGAAAAGACTATTGACAAGATGTTTCGATTTGCAAACCACACCTAAATTTATATTACGTGTCGAACTCATGTTTACCTCCAAAGTCTCCGTCTGGTACTGGAGCAGGTAGATCATTGGGTCTCTTCTCCGCGAGATGATGCTATTTATGTTGAAGCAAATTTGGTGCCACTTTATTGGTAGTATTCTTTGCGAAATGTATAGAAAAACGCACAATATCGGGCATGCCTATATCTAATTGCACGAAACGGGGCAAATTGAGTAACAGTTTAGTGCTAAAATTCCCTAAAATTTAGACAGGTTTCTCCATTTATTTGTTCATTAGGACTTACGTACTTTCTCTTAAAGTCCCCCTGATAAGGGGCGGTGAATGCCCATAAGGCATTCATACCGTTGATTCTGATTCTGATTCTTTAGGGGGTTAAAAACGCTTGAATATTTGCTTTTTACGTGCAAAATATCCGTTTTCTGCTAAATTTGCGTAAGTCTTGTTATTAATAACCGCTACTTTCACCAAAAAGGCCAGAGCGCGCAATGGCAACGCCTATCGCGATAACAACTGGCAGCGCAATAATTCCTATCTGAACAACAGTAGAACGCCGCACACCAAGTTGCTGAATCCCTTCTATCCGCCCAACGGGTGCTAAGAACAACGCAATGGCTAACAGGATAGCACTCACCGCAGGGACCTCTTCATAAAAATAACCGTTCATCCAGATGCCAGCAAATATGAGCGTCACAACCGGTGATGCGCCGAGCGGAAAAACCTGCCATTTGTCGTCAGAACGCTGTCCAATAAGCGTGATAATCCAACTCACAGCAAAAACTGCTACCAAAATGCCAGCATGCTGCCCCAACCGCAAACTCCCTGAAAGCGCAAGAATCAGCGCGGTACCACCGGAGAGTCCAAAATACACAAACGGACTGGAACCACCAGCCGGCAAAATCGTCAAACTCTGTTGGATTATATGCCAAAAAATAAAAATCGCAACGGCGAGACACACCCACCAGATAATCCCTTCAAACGGGCCCCACGTATACTTAAACGCAGAATTCAGGAGCAGTCGCGGTATAACAATCGACAACGCTATCTGTACGATCAGACGTCCCCAGCGCGAAGCATACCAAAAAGCACCTGATATAAGTCCGATGATGACGAGATAGCAGAGCCAATGTACGCCTTCCCGCGGCGGAAATGGAGGCGAACCTTCTAAACCGATATATCCAACGCTATAACCAGCACTCAATGCGACTGCAACGAGCCATCCCGAAAGCCAGTCTTTTTTGTGTTCACTCTCTCTTTTCGACGCAAGTAATTTTGCAAATATAAAAATTCCGCCGCCGACAACAGCTGGCAAGAACAAACCGAGAATAAGTTGTTTGAATATTAACATCTGGGAAACAGTAGGCTACTTTATTTGCGCGCTGCTTCAACACTAACGGTGATTCGGATGTCGTCACTGATTCCGCCCATGCCGTAAGTCATGCCGAATTCGCTCCGCTTGATCGTAAAGGTGCTCTCAAATCCGATGAGGGATTCACCGTCTCTTCCTTGAGCGCGCCCCGTAATTTCAACATCCACCGTGATAGATTTCTTAACACCGTGTAACTCAAGGTCGCCTGTGACCTCCAGCACATCCTTCTTATCTTCCTTCGCCGTGACTTTCGTGCTTTTGAAGGTAATCACGGGAAACTGCTTCGCACTGAAGAAGTCGGAGCTTCTGAGATGCTGGTCGCGTTTTTCGTTGCCAGTATCAACGCTCGCTGCCTTCACCTCAAATTCCACCATGCTCATAGACACATCCGTTGCGTCCATCATGAGTTTGCCGGTAAATTCGTTGAACCTGCCGTAGTTGTAGCTAACGCCATTATGTTTTGCGCGAAAAATTATCATTGAATGCGCAGTATCAATTTCATACGCCGGTACTTCCATAGGTTGTGTAATTCCGACAAAACCGATGAGTAATAAAAGCACAAGACTTCCGATACTGAAAACCCGCAAATTCCGTCCTAAATCCATTTTCATTGAAAACGATCTCCTTATTTATTTGTAGTTTCATTAGCAAATATGCGTCTATTAGACAAAAGAAGTATACCCTATTTTTTTTAACGCGTCAACGAAAAACAAGCGGTTCCCAGAAGCATTCAGTTCTCCGAAAAAAATAAACACCGAATCGCAGCAATCTTCTGTAGGATTCTCACTGCAAAGCACTCCTCGTCGCGAACTTCCAACTCAAACCCGGTAGGTGCGGTTTTGCGGCGTACTCGCCCAAATGCGATCTGCATTCCTAACCGCACCATAAGTGTCTTCAAAAACCTCTTGAATCCCGTAGGGTTTATTTGCTTGGGTATTTCTTCAGTATCTCTGTAGCAGCTTCAAGCAAAAACCGAAGCCCCGTAGAGGCGGAAACCTCTACACGGCTCTGCGAGGAATGTTATCGAAAATCGCTAAATTGACCCCTATGGTGCATCAATTAGCGCAACCTAACAGGATACGCTACAAAAGAGAAAACTAAATGACCCCGCCTCGCTTCAAAGTTTTTCTTGAATTTCTTTATAAAATTGTGATATAATTGTTAAAGTAATGTATCAGCAGCAACACTTTTAGCACAACTCACCACAGAACCGTATCATGACAAGGCGAAGGGGATTCAACAAATATGAAAATATCGCGATTAAAGTTCACAACGCATTTAGCGATCTATCTGTTCTGTTTAGCAGCATGGATCCCGTTTGTAACAGCAGACAACCACGCTGGAGATCCACCCGTCAGCTACCACTCACAGATCGTTCCGATTCTCAAACGGAGTTGCCAAGGATGCCATCACCCAGGGGATCCGAATGCTGACCTGATTGTAACAACCTACGCGGATCTCAAGCGCGGCGGAATGGCAGGTGAAGCCATCATCCCCGGAAAACCTGATGACAGTCTCATCATCGAACTTATCTCCGGCGATGAACCCGCAATGCCACAAAACATGGAACCGCTCTCTCCTGAAGAGGTTGAACTCTTCCGGCGTTGGATTCTTGAAGGCGCGACCGACGATACACCCGCCGAAGTCGATGATTTGGGTGAGGGAAACTATCCTGTCTACACCGTACCGCCGGTGGTTACCGCGTTGGCATACTCGCCCGATGGCAGCACGCTCGCAGTATCAGGTGTCCGCGAAGTTTTATTGTATGACACCGTAAACTTTGAACTCAAAGGACGATTGGTAGGTAAAGCGCGTCGCATCGAATCGTTGACGTATACGGCAGATGGCAAAATCTTGGGCATGGCAGGCGGATCCGCCGCACAATTTGGCGAAGTTCAACTCTGGGATACCGCAACCAACACGCTCATCAAAGCCATGCGTTCCAGCTATGATACAATTTACGGACTCTCTTTCTCACCAGACGCAAGTCGTGTCGCTTTCGGATGCTCAGATCAAACAGTCCGAGTGTTATCCGTTGAAGACGAAAAAGAACTCATTAAATTCGATAACCACAGCGACTGGGTTTTCGGGACCATTTTTTCCGTTGATGGATCCCATTTCGTGAGTGCCGGACGAGATACTGCCCTCAAATTGGTTGAGGTAGATACAGGCTCTTTCGTTGATGACATCAACTCCAGTAACAAAGGCTACGGCGAGATCAATACCATCGCACGGCATCCGACTGAAGACCAAGTACTAAATGGCGGTGAAGATCGGATACCACGCCTCTACAAAATTTTCCGAGAGATACGGAGAGATGTCGGTAACACAGACTTTAACCTCATCCAAGCCTACGAAGCACAATCGGGGACAATTGAAGCAGTAGCGTTTTCGGCGGATGGCACCCGGTTCGCGACCGGCAGTGCTGGCGGCGAAGCACGTATCTATAACGTCGCCGACGGGACGCGTTTAGCATCAATGCAAGGCGATGCAGTCGGGGTATTCGCAGTTTCGTTCCACCCTGATGGCAAACAACTCGCCACGGGTGGATTCGACGGAAAGATTCGAGTATTCGACACCGCTTCTGGGAAAATACTTGACGCCTTTATGTCCGTGCCGATTGAACCTGCCGGAAGCGAGGATGTCGCTCTGGTCGTCTCAGGTATGACGTGAGGGGCTTGCGTCGCAAAAGTGCAGGCTGCACTTACACAACACCAAAACGTTATCAGCGTCGAAGTTTCGCTACCTGATCAAGCCGTCATTAAAGTCCGAAAAAACACCTCTACTGCCACTGACCTCGCCGACATCGTTAAAGCGACAGGGTTTAGCGCAACTGCTAAATAGCGCGCAAAGGAGGGCGGCATTCTTATGACAGTCGAAGAACTTCAAGAAATTATGTCTCAGCGGTTCGAGACACAAGATAAGATGATCGCGCAACGGTTTGAAGCGCAAGATAAGATGATCGCGCAACGGTTTGAAGCGCAAGAGCAACAGTTTAATGCTCAGCTTGAAATGATAGATCAACGCTTTGAGTCAATAGATCAACGCTTTGAGTCACTTGAAAACCGCCAAGACCGCATTGAAACGCGAATGGATCGTGTGGAAACTAAACTTGATAGAGTGTTAGAACTTGTCGCGGTCCAACACGGCGAGCGCGTGTCTACAGCACGTTTTTGGAAGCATGCCGCCTGGCTCGCACCAACTGTTATCGCACTCGCTGCACTTATCAAAAGTTTTTTTCTTTAATCGGCAGACACACAGAGGTCCCACTGCAGGCGGGGTTTGAAACCCCGTCGGCAGACACACAGAGGTTGATGTATGCCTCCTAACACGCCAAATATACTCTGGGTTTGCACAGATCAGCAGCGTTACGATACAATCGGTGCATTGGGCAACCCATACGTGTCAACGCCGAATATTGATAGCCTCGTAGCAGAGGGTGTCGCATTCACGCATGCCTATTGTCAAAGTCCGATTTGCACGCCGAGTCGGGCAAGCTTTCTCACAGGCATGTACCCGAGCGCAACACACGCAAATCGCAACGGAAACGATTTCTTTCCAGACGCGTATCCGCTTGTAACACGCACCCTCGCAGACATCGGTTATGATTGTGGACTGATTGGCAAACTCCATCTCGCAAGTGCTTACCGCCGGATAGAACCTCGTACCAATGACGGATACCGCTACTGGCAATACAGCCACGCACCGAGAGACGATTGGGAACAGGGGCATGATTACGCGAATTGGGTGCGCTCGAAAGGCTATATTTTAGGCGAGTTGAATCGAAATCCGGAAGGCGTGCCAGCAGAGTTGCATCAGACTACATGGTGTGCAGAAAAGACGATCGAATTCATGCGTGAGGAACGGGATTGTCCGTGGCTCGCGAGCGTCAATATCTACGATCCGCATCCGCCGTTCAATCCGCCGCAGACACATCGAGAGCAGTTTGAGCCAGCGGAGATGCCAGAGCCGCTTTTCCGAGATAGCGACCTCGAACAGCAGACAAGGTTACAGGCAGTCGATTTTCAGTCCAGAGTACGCACACCAGATGAACTGGATATTCGGAGTCCAATTCTACCGCAGACCCCGCGCCAAGAGGCGGAAGCAATCGGCGCAAGAGATGCCAAGACACTCAAAGCCGCCTACTATGCGATGATCCAACTCATTGATGAACAGTTCGGCAGAATGCTTGAAGCACTTGAAGAGACAGGACAGCGCGAAAATACCGTCATCATTTTTACCAGTGATCACGGAGAGACACTCGGGGACCACGGATTGGTTCAGAAAGGCTGCCGATTCTACGAAGGTTTAGTCAGGGTACCGCTGATTTTCGCATGGCAAGAGCAGTTTATGAGCGGGCTTAAGAGCGACGCACTCGTTGAACTCGTTGATAAAACACCGACGCTTCTGGAATTAGCAGGCATAACACCGCCTGATGGAATGCACGGTAGATCGTTATTGCCTATCCTCCGAGGTGAAACGGATCCGAACCAGCACCGTGATTTCGTCCGGTGCGAATATTACGACGCTGTTGATCTTTCCGACCACTCTTTCGCAACGATGTACAGGAATGAACGTTATAAATTAGCAGTCTATCACGGACACGAGGAGGGTGAACTCTACGACTTAATCGAAGATCCAGACGAGTTTGACAATCTCTGGCATACACCCGATAAGCAGGACATCAAAATGGATCTGCTAAAACAGAGCTTTGACGCGTCTATGTTCGCTATGGACATAGGACCGCGGCGGGTGGGACCGATGTAAAACCTTAACGTGGCATATCGAAAAATTGATGAATTGGAGGAATTGTGATGGAATGGGTTCCAATTTCTGCGCTTGTAGTGTTTCTCATCGGACTCGGAATAGTCGCTGGAAAAGCGATATACCATGCTAAGAAAGGTTAAATCTGCCGGTGGAGTTGAGATAACGGAATTATGCTTCAACGTAACACCATTTATTGTGGCGACACGTTTACACTCCTAAAAGAAGTAGAAGATGCATCAGTAGATCTAATCCTCTGCGATGGACCGTATGGTGTAACAACCGAGTCGTGGGACCAGATACCTTCAATTCAGGAATTTAATCTTGCACTCATTGAAAAGTTCACGCCGAAACTGAAAGATGGCGGCGCACTCTATCTGTTTGGTAAACCCGACTGCATCGACTTTATAGACTATCGGGAATTCTTAAATCTCCGTTCAAAAATCGTATGGTATCAACCGAGTCGGCTCGCACAAGGACGCATCAATTACACGAATAACTACGACATTATCTGCTATTTCATCAAAGGCAAGAAGCCAAAGTGCTATAACCTTGATGCTATCAGGGTCCCGCAACTCGTCGAGTTAGAGCATCGGCGGCGTTGTGAAAACGTGCCATCTGTAACAAACGGCAAATTCGGCAAAACGCAGTTTAACGCAAAAGGAAAAAACCCTGGTGATGTTTGGGGAGACATAAAGCAGCTAACGTATAAATCAAAAGAGTTAGTCTGTAGGGAGGCTCTCAACACAATCCAGAAACCAGAAAAGTTAATTGAGCGAATCGTGTTAGCAAGTTCATCACCCGGGGATCTGGTGCTCGACCCCTTTGCAGGCGTAGGCACCTGTCCCGTGGTATGTAAGCGGCATCAGCGAGATTTCATCGGGTTCGAGATTGAACCGAATTTCGTAAAAATGGGCAACGAACGGCTTCACGAATGCCATAACAACCTTGACTCGCTTGTATAGACGAATCCAAAATCACGTCTTCTCTTGTCGAAAGGGGTTTGTAACCCTGCTTCCCTTTAGGAGGCGTTTGTAACCCCGATTTAGGTCTCAAGTCCTACTAAGGTATTTATAACATTTGACAAAAACGTTAATGCATGATACTATATTCTAATGGTACCTTGCGTAATCGCATAAGGAGCGACCATGCAACGGATAATTATATTTTCTTTGACATTTCTTCTCTGTTTTGGTATAAGTATCGGTAATGCAGCAGTGGAAGTCGGGTTTGTCTATCTCGGCGATAAAGGCGACTTTACTGCACCTGCATTAGAATTTGCTGAAAAAACGTTCAAAACAACGCAACTCGCAAAAGCTGACTTGAAGAGCAATACATTCAAGCAGTTCGCTGTTGTCTGGTGGCATGATGGGGATTCCGATCCAGGCGGACTATCCAACGCAGAAATTGATGCATTTGTAGACTACGCTGAAAGCGGCGGCGCAGTGCTGCTCACAGGCGCAGCGATCCGCTATGCGACACCGTTGGGATTAGAAGACGCACAACCACGGAAATTTGGACCCGTTCCAGCCGATGGGAGCAAGGTCGGGATTATCGTCCTCAAAGAAACATTGGAACTCGGATTGGTAGAAGGACTCGAGAATGTTGATGGAAAAACCCCGAAAGTCGAGGATTGGATTCAGGTCAATTCATCGGGATATCCAGTCAGTGGTGACTATTTCGACAAAATTTGGAAGAATTTTACAACCCTTGCCCATGCTTGGGAAGGCGGGACCGATTACACGGATAGAATCGCAGCGTTCGGTTATTGGGAAGCCGGGGACGGTAAAGTCTTCAATATGAACTGGCGACTCCCGAATTTCCATAAGAACAACGAGAGTATTGATCATATAGAGAAACTCACAGAAAACGTTATCAACTGGTTGGCAAGTGAATCCGAATTCGCAGATGTTTCCGCAAGTGATAAATTGCCGATAGTCTGGGGACACTTGAAAAATCAGGAATAACGCGGAAAAATCACTCACGAATGTAAAGTAAAAAAAATCCGAAAGTTACGTCACATTCCCCGTAACGACAGGCTTCTGCACGTCACAGTGACGTTTAAACGTCACATGGACACAAATTAATCGGATTCTTGAGAATAACGCCAAATTTTAGTTCGCAAACTACGCCAAGAAGGAATACTTTACGCATTGGAAACTTTAAACGCGCAAAATGACCCACAAGCGAATCTACCCGAAGGGGTCAAAGCACGGCTCGATCAAGGGAACCTAACTGGAGATATTGCCTTCTCACCCGACGGCACGCAACTCGCTGTCGCATGTGACATCGGCGTTTGGGTCTATGATGTAGATACCGCCATAGGACTCAACCTACTCGTAGAACACAAAGAGTACGTCAGGTGTGTTGCGTTTTCATCTGACGGTAAGGCAATCGCGAGTGGGAGTATAGACAACACGGTCGTCCTGTGGGATGCAACCAGCGGGGCTCCGACAGCAACACTCACTGGACATACGGATGCTGTGAGAAGCGTTGCTTATTCACCTGACGGCGCAACACTTGCAAGTGGAAGTCCTGACAACACGGTACGTTTGTGGGATACAAGCACAGGCGAAATTAAAAACACACTCACAGTTGAGCAATTTTCTATTAGATCCGTTACATATTCACCAGATGGAAGTACAATCGCCGCTGGCAGTGGTGGTGATACTGTACTCTTGTGGGACGCTGCCACTGGACGGCACAAGGCGACACTCGCAGGGCATAAACATATTGTCAATTCTGCCGTCTATTCTCCAGATGGCGAGACTATTGCCAGCGGGAGTACCGACCGCACAGTGCGTTTATGGGATGCGGTGACGGGTGAATCGGAAGACACACTCACGGGACATAGAGGCTATGTCTGGAGCGTCGCATTTTCACCTGACGGCGCAACGCTCGCAAGCAGTAGCAGTGACGGCACAGTGCGTTTGTGGGATGCCAAGAGAGGCAGATCGAAAGACACGCTCACAGGGCATACAGGCAGTGTCAGGAATGTCGTATATGCACCTGACGGCAGTTTGCTCGCAAGTGCAAGTGAAGATAACTCTGTCTTGCTTTGGGACCTCTCGTAGACTATTAACATAGAATCAACGTAAATGATAGATTGAGGCAGTCGAACAACGATCAAATATTCATTGGAATAGTTTTCAATTATCAGTTCTCAATTATCAGTTAAAAGGACGATTTGATGTATGAAGTCTTTACTCTTAACTGACAACTGACAACCGAAAGATTTTTCGCAGAAAAATCGCACTGACTACTATTCCCTCCGACAACCACCAAAAAGGAGGACGGCGTTCCCTCCGTCGGCTACAATCGGAGGCTTCCACGCCGAGTTTTTGATGAAACCCAGGTTTAACTTTGTAACAGCACTTCTTCTTGCATGCTTTATCTGCGTCGCGTTTCAGTTAACAGCGCAAGGTGAGATGGCGCAACCCGCGAATGCGAAAGCTCCAACGGCGGAAGAGTGGCTTACAAGCGTCGGTATAACGGAGTTGAGGGTTCATCCAGAGTCGCTGACACTCGAGCATGCCCGTGATGGCAGACGCGTGCTTGTGTCAGGTAAGACAAAAGATGGCACATGGGTAGATGTAACACCGTGGGCTGTGCTGACACCTGCTACGGACGCGGTGAAAATTCATGAAGACGGTTATATATTTCCAATGACAGTTGGCACAACCAAAATTGTCGCTACCGTCGAAGACGTGAGTGCTGAATTGCCTATAAACGTCAAGGGTATGGACGCACCGCCCGTCAGTTTTGTGCGTGATGTCATGCCCCTCCTCAGCCACGTTGGATGTAATAATGGCACATGCCACGGGGCAGCAAAAGGCAAAAATGGATTCAAACTCTCGCTACGCGGCTACGATCCAGATTTTGATTACGAACTCTTGATTGAGGATATATCCGGTAGACGATTTAACCGGGCTTTCCCTGAACAGAGTCTGATGTTGCTAAAACCGACATCCGAAGTGCCACACAAAGGTGGGCAAGTTATTGTCCCAGGTTCACGGGATTACAAACTCATCCGTCAGTGGATTGCAGAAGGAGTTAATTCTGATGTCAAAACCACACAGCGTGTGGAACGGTTAGAAGTCTTACCCGATTCCGCTGAACTCGCTATGCCCGGTATGAGACAGCAACTCTTGGTGATCGCACACTATCCCGACGGCACAACGCGAGATGTCACCCGTGAAGCGAAATTCACCAGCAGCGTTAATGACGTCGCAAAAATTACTGACGACGGCATTGTAACCGCAGAACGCCGGGGTGAAACCGCGATCCTCACCCGATATGAGGGTGCCTATAGCACAAACGGCATCATCGTCATGGGCGACAGAAGCGGGTATAAGTGGGTTAAAACACCGCAATACAACTACATTGATACGCACGTCCATAATAAACTGAAGCGGATGAAAATCCTGCCTTCGGAGCTCTGCACAGATGAAGAATTTGTACGGCGTATCTATTTCGATCTCACAGGCCTCCCACCCACACCCGAACAGGCGCGGAATTTCCTCGCTGATACCACCGCTACTAAAATCAAACGCGAAAAACTCATTGACACACTCGTCGAAACACCGGAGTTTGTTGACCACTGGACACATAAATGGGCAGACCTGTTACAGTCGAATCGTAAGTTCCTCGGTGAACGCGGGGTCTGGCTCTTCCAAGAGTGGATTCATCAGGCTATCGCCCAAAACCGTCCGTACGACCAATTTGTACGGGACCTGATTACTGCGACCGGAAGCACCTATGCCAATCCTGCGGCGAGTTATTTCCGTGTATCTCGTGAATATACGGCTGCAGTGGAAAACACGACACAACTTTTCTTGGGTGTCCGTTTTTCATGCAACAAGTGCCACGACCATCCATTTGAAAAATGGACCCAAAACCAGTACTATGAACTCGGGGCATTCTTCGCAGATGTCAAAGTGAAGCCAGGGCAGCTCCCGGGTGATGAGGTTGTCTATGCCAGTTATACCACAGAACCTGTGAAACATCCACGAACATTGGCAGTGGTTGAACCCTCCGTCCCATTCGGGGAAGTTGCAGCAGAAACTGACGATAAACAGCAAATGCTCGCAACATGGCTCACTTCCAAGGATAATCCAATGTTTGCGCGTGCCGGGGTCAACCGTATCTGGAGCTACTTCATGGGACGCGGGATTATCGAACCTGTAGACGATATTCGGACCAGCAATCCACCCAGCAACCCCGAATTGCTCGAGGCACTAACAAAGGATTTCGTGGACAGCGGATTTGACATAAAGCGTATCATGAAAACGATCACGCGTTCCCGAACCTATCAACAGAGCATCAAAACGAACAAGTGGAATAAGTCGGATACGATTAACTTCTCACACGCCGTCGCAAGACGTTTGACAGCCGAACAGTTGTTAGATGCTATCGGCGTCGCGACAGGAAGCAGACCACGGTTCCAAGAAGTACCCAAAAACTTCCGAGCCGTTCAGTTACCAGATAGCAAGGTCAAGGATGACGGATTTTTGAAGTTGTTTGGTAGACCTGAACGCGAAACCTCATGTGAATGTGAACGGACGACCGAGGTGAGCCTCGCGCACGCAATGAACCTGATTAACGGACCAACAGTCGCAGAGGCACTCATCGACCCGGAAGGACGTATCGCACAACTCATCAAAACGAATCAGGACGACCGAGTCCTCGTTGAGGAATTGTATCTCGCAACGTTTTCTCGGTTACCAGAGAAGAACGAATATGCAGTAGCGGTTGAACATCTCGCGAATGCTGAGTCTAAAGAGGAAGGCGCGCAAGACCTGTTGTGGGCGTTGATTAACAGCCCCGCCTTCTTATTCAATCGCTAACTTTCTATATTACTTTGCAGTTCGGTTCGCAGCGTTTGAAGTTTTAGCAACGTTTCCGTAGATCCGCTTTCCATTTCATTACAAGCTGCGTTTGTGTGCTTCTTTTTATCACAGAAACCGTAGCCTGCTACAACGGACGCAGGCGGATTTAGGAAAGGTATTTGAAGTAACAACCTGCTCGATTTAACCGCAAGGTAATTTTAAAAAACGGAGGAAACAATAAATGTTATCGTTACCACAATTGCCTGGACGCTTATGTGACGGGTTCTCACGTCGTGAATTTCTACGTGTCGGTGGTGCGGCGATGCTCGGCATTAGTCTGCCACAGGTATTGTCACTCCAAGCGAACGCGAATACGGCAGTTGACCCCGCGAAACCACTAAACGGATGGGGGAAAGCCAACTCGGTCATCTTGCTCTTCTTGCAAGGCGGTCCCAGCCACATCGACATCTGGGATCCGAAACCCGATGCACCCTCAAACATTCGCGGTGAATTCAATCCGATTCCTACCAATGTACCAGGTATCCAACTATCTGAAACGATGCCGCGGTTGGCACAGCAGATGGATAAAGCCTGCTTGATTCGATCGGTAAGCTACACACCCGCAGGGCTTTTCAACCACACCGCCGCAATGTACCAGATGGTGACTGGAGAAACACCGGACAAGGTCGCACCGTCAGGGCAGCTCGATCCGCCTTCACCTGCTGACCATCCCAATGCCGCAGCGCATATCTCAAATTACCGGCCACCCGATGAACCGATGCTCGCAGCAGTACAACTCCCGCGTCCGATGCAGGAGAGTAACATCATCGGCAAAGGCGGAAACGCTGGGTTCCTTGGTAGGGCTTACGATCCGTACTTCCTCTTCCAAGACCCGAATCAGGAGATCAACCTCGACGACTTAAGCTTGCGGCCAGAGGTGCCACCCGTCCGCTTGAAACGCCGGAAAAATCTCCTCGAAACAATTAACGCCGGTATGCCCGAAATTGATGCGGTGGCGGACTCCTACGCATTGAACGAGTATTATGAAAAAGCGTACAACCTCATCTTGTCGCAGCGTGCACGCAACGCTTTCGACTTGACACAAGAACCCGATGAGATGCGAGATAAGTACGGTCGACATACCTTCGGACAGAGTGCACTCCTCGCACGGCGATTGGTCGAAGCAGGCACACGGTTCGTTCAGGTGAACTGGCCCTCTGTCGCTAACGGAAATCCAAACACAACGGCGTGGGATACACATGCTACCAACTTCGGTCCGTTGAAAAATCTTCACTGCCCGAAATTGGACAGCGCGGTCTCCTCACTCCTTGAAGATTTGGATCAGCGTGGGATGTTAGAGGATACACTCGTCTTGGCGATCGGTGAATTCGGACGCTCACCGCGGATGGGCATTAGTACCTCCGGTAATAGCAACGCACCTGACGGACGCGACCACTGGCCCTATTGCTATACAGGTTTAATTGCCGGCGCAGGTGTAAAAGGTGGGCAGGTCTACGGGAAGTCCGATGCAACTGGCTCAACACCGCTTGAGAATCCAGTACATCCACGCGACATCCTCGCGACAGTCTATCATACACTCGGTATTGACCCGCACACCATCGTCTACAACCATTTAGATCAACCCCGCGAATTGGTCAAAGGCGAACCAATTGCCGGAATTTTTTAAAATGCTTTACAGCTTGATAAGGTGAGTTTCAAGTTTTTCAAGTTTCCAGTTAACAGTTTCCAGTTAACAGTTAAGAAAAGATTGTGATAGTACATATTCTTTCTTTAACTGGCCACTGGTGACTGGTAACTGGTTACTGATACACTTTCAAAACCAAACCCACTTGACCGGACTGCAAAGTAAGAGAAAAAAAGGTAATCAAAATGCCTATCAAATACTGCCTTCTTTCGCTCTCTATTTTTCTGCTAACCATGAGTGTCGCTTATGCGCAGGTTGTACCGACACTATCGACTGCTTCGCCACAAGGCGCGCAACAGGGACAAAATATAGACGTTACCCTTACAGGCGAAAATCTCAATATAGCGACAGCCATCTGGTTTAGTGGTAAGGGGATCACCGCGGAAATTAGACAAGGCACACAGCAAGCAGCAGTTCTCTTCAACGGTGTAGGTGTCTCCGGACGTGTACCTACCGATGCGCAGTTAGCCGCTTCCCTAACAATTGCCCCCGATGCACCATTGGGAATACAACAAATACGCATTGTTACACCTTATGGTGTCTCCAATGCACTAAACTTCGTTGTCGGCAGCCTACCGGAAATGACTGAAGATGAAGCGACCGAAGCCGCTGAAATGTCAAACTGGTTGGAACTGCCAGTTACCGTGAACGGTGAGATCACATCCATTGATGATGAGGATCGTTTCAGCTTTGACGTGAAAAAAGGCGCGAGGCTCATCTGTGAAGTAACAGCACAACGGTTAGGCTCGCCACTTGATTCATATCTCGTCCTCCAGGATGCGAATGGTGCTGAGGTCGCGAACAGTGGACAGGGCAACGGGTTGGATTCCGTTTTGGATTACACCGCAATGGAAGCAGGTAAATACACACTCTATATCCGAGATATACGCTACAAAGGGGGCAAAGGGTTTCGCTATCGGTTGAGCGTCGGAGAACTACCTTATCTTGAGACTATTTTTCCGCTCGGTGGACAGCGCGGAACGGATAATGCAATCGCTGTTACTGGCGCGAACCTCGAAACCGTGAACGCTATACAGGTCGCAATAGATCCCCAAACACCGACAGGTCAGCAGACGCTCAGGGTACAGACCCCTTCTGGACTGGCAAGCAATCCGCACCCGTTCTCTATCGGAAGTTTGGTGGAAATGGGAGAAACTGAACCCAACAATACGGCTGAAAAAGCGAATGCTGTGAACGCACCGATAACAATCAACGGGAAAATTGACGAATCGGGTGATATTGATCAGTTTTCATTTGAGATAAAAGAACCACAACTTCTCGTTTTTGAGGTGGAGGCACTCAGGCTATCATCACAACTTGATGCACTCCTTACACTCTACGGTGCAGAGAAACAGATGGAAGCCGAGACAGACACGAAAACCTACAATGCAGCGGAAGAACAGGTCTTAATGGTCAACGACGATGCCAGCGGCACCGACGCACGTATTGAATGGAATTTCACGGAAGTTGGAAAGTATTCTATCGCTATCCGAGATCTGAACAACCAAGGCGGCAACGCTTATCCTTACCGTCTAAATATCCGACCGTTGGAACCGAACTTCACACTCAGCGCAGTTGTTCTTGACAGTCAGAACCGTCCATCGGGTTTAGATAGCCCGCGCGTCAGTCGAGGCGGGACCTTCGCAATGCAAGTGAACGTTGGTAGACTCGATAGACACATCGGTCCCATCCGCTTACACTGTCCTACGCTGCCGAAAACATTTGAAGTAAGTCCTGCTGTCATTGAAGTCGGTCAAAACAAGGCACTGCTGACAGTAACAGCACCGTGGGATGCACCCCTTGGTCTGATGCCTTTTACTGTTGCTGGCGTCTCAGCAGTTGGCAACCGTCAGGTAGAACGCACCGCCACACCTTCTCCAATGCTGCTAACAGTGATGGAGGCACCCGAATTCACGCTGACGCTTGCCGAGATTAGCACAAGTGTCACACATAACAAATCGGTCAGCCTACATGTGACAGCGGATCGACGTGCCGACTTCACAGCTCCCATCGCACTTTCAGTTGTAGGTTTACCACCGCGGGTTTCGGCAGCAGCTGTCAATATTGCCGAAGGTCAAAACGAAGCGGTTCTCTCAGTGAAAGCCGGAAGTTTTGAACGAAGAGAACAGTTTTCTGTCGTACCCGTGCCGGGTATCAACTATATCTCCGTTGTTGGGACGGCGAAGGTCGGCAGGGAGACAATTAGCCAATCAACGCCTGCCATTCCGCTGACGATCCTTGAAGCACCCTTCATTGTAACCGTAGAGCCTTTGCGTTTTAGTATCGTCTTCCCCGCAACGGTAGCCGCAAATTCGGACGCAGCCGCTATCGCACAAACAGGCACCGTGGCGATTGCAGCAAACCCGACCACAGATACCGAGTCTGCTCTTGAGGGCGAAAGCGAAGCACCCTTGACAAAGGAAGCGATACTCACGCTAACAATAGTTCGGCAAGGCGGTTTTACGGATGAAGTCACGCTGACACCGATCGATTTACCAGAAGGGTTCACCACGGAAGCTGCTACCATCCCCGCGAATGAAACCGAAGTCAAAGTGCCACTAAAGGCTCTCGGTTCCTTAGAAGACCAGACGTATCAGTTCAAATTCCGAGGTTCAGCAACAATCAACGGTAAACCATTTGTACAAGATAGTCCCATCCTCAATGCGAAGATCATCCATTAGCAATCGGCTATTCCTCTGAGGGCTGACTGCTGATAGTATGTGTGCAGGCGGGGTTTGAAACCCCGCCTGCAAGCATTCCCTCTGACCGCTGACGGCTGATAGCCGATGGCTAAAATGCTGACAACCATACATGCCCCAGGTCCCCTATACACTTATCCATCAAGATAAAGCCACTGCAGCCCGGATCGGTCAGCTCCACACAGCACACGGCGTTGTGAATACACCGATATTTATGCCCGTCGGGACGCGCGGAACGGTGAAAGCCTGCACACCGGAAATGCTATCCGACCACATTCAGGCAGAAATCATTCTCGCAAACACCTATCACCTCTACCTACGTCCCGGACACGAAATCGTCCAAGAGACAGGCGGATTGCATGCGTTTATGGGATGGCAGCACCCTATCCTGACCGATAGTGGTGGGTTCCAAGTTTTTAGCCTCGGTCCCCTGCGCACGATTTCGGAAGAAGGGGTGGCGTTCCGTTCTACGATAGACGGCACCGAACACTTTATCTCTCCCGAACGTTCAATCGAAATCCAGAACGCACTCGGTGCGGACATTATCATGGCGTTTGACGAATGTCCGGCATTGCCAAACGACTATGCGTATCTTAAGAATTCGATGGAGATGACGTTGCGATGGGCAGCACGCAGTAAAGCGGCACATCAGAACCCCAATCAACTCCTCTTTGGCATTGTGCAAGGTGGTATGGAACGCGATCTGCGTCAAGCGAGTGTGGACGGCACGGTCTCAATCGGTTTTCCGGGCTATGCTATCGGCGGGTTAAGCGTCGGCGAAGAAAAAGAATTAATGTACGAGATGCTTGCATACACCGCGCCGCTCCTGCCGGAAGAGAAGCCGCGCTACTTAATGGGGGTCGGCACACCTGAAGATTTGGTCTACGGTGTCCGCTGCGGGATTGACATGTTCGATTGTGTGATGCCGACCCGAAACGCACGCAACGGCTCCCTGTTCACAACAGAGGGCATTGTCCGCATCCGCAACTCGAAATACAGATGGGATTTCAGTCCCTTGGATCCAGAATGTATCTGTTATACCTGTCAAAACTTCACACGGACGTATCTTCGACACCTGCACATTGAGAATGAAATCCTCGGTTCACAACTGCACACGTTGCACAACTTACATTTTTATATCAGTCTCATGCGCGGCATCCGACGTGCCATCCGTGATGGAAATTTCGCAGCACTCGCAGATGAACCAGATATCGGCGCGCTGGTGAAGTTAGGACAGTTTTTTTAAATAGGACTTACGCAAGTAGTTAATAGTTAATAGTTGTTGGTTATAAGTTAAGAGGTGTCAGGATTATCAAAAATCTCTTGTAACTTATAACTTATAACTAAAAACTTATAACTATTTCTGTATTAACATCTTTCGCGTTGCTGTGAAATTACCCGCCGTTAACGTATAGAAATAGACACCACTGGCAACAGGTTCGCCAAGTTCATTTTTCCCATCCCAATACACCGCGCGGCTCCGGTCCTGATAAATACCCGCAGACTGATATCCTAATGCCAGTGTACGAACCAATGTCCCATCAGCGGAATAGATACGCAGTACCACATTCACAGATGCTGCGAGTTGATACGGTATCCATGTTTCTGGGTTGAATGGATTCGGGTAGTTCGGCAACAATGCCGTCTCTGTCGGTGCTAACGTGCCCAGCAGCTGTTCAAGGAAATGAATACCTCTCTGTAAGGTTGCATCTGTCAAATCTAATTGCCGCGCTTGCGTAAGCCACTGTTGCACATTTTTTACGTTAAGTATCACAGCGGAAGGCGCAGCTGCTGCATTATCCAACGCAGCGGCGACTTTGATAAGATCGGCGATGTCAACAACACCATCACCGTTCACGTCAGCAGCGTTTGGCCCCGTCTGTCCGAAGTTCGCAGCAACAAGCACCAAATCGTGGACATCTTCAACACCATCACCGTTCACATCCACCTCCAACGGCGGCAGTTCCTCTGTAGTTCCAAGCCTCCACAAGAGTATTATCCCACCAGGGCCAGCGGTCGCGAGTGTATTTCCATCAGGACTGAAAACGACATTCTGAACCGTATTTGCATATACCGCGAAAGTCGATTTGTGCTCCCCACTAATAGGATCCCATAGACGTACTGTT
Source organism: Candidatus Poribacteria bacterium (assembly GCA_022827185.1). Lineage (GTDB taxonomy): Bacteria > Poribacteria > WGA-4E > WGA-4E > WGA-3G > WGA-3G. Next base: position 83,288 of record JAJDTM010000028.1, on the reverse strand, counting down.
CTGTCTTTCCAACCGCCACTACTCGCGAGGGTTTTCCCATCAGGGCTGAACGCGACACTGGTAATTCTGTCTGTATGTCCAGTGAGGGCGATCTTATGCTCGCCAGTAGCGACATCCCACAAATGCACGTCCCGATCCGTACCACCACTTGCGAGTGTTTTGCCATCCGGACTGAATGCAAGTGCCCAGGAATCCCCCGCGTACCCAGTCAGACTAACTTTCTGCTGCCTATTGGTAACATCCCATAAATATATCTCCCTGCGACTCCCGCTTGCGAGTGTTTTGCCATCCGGACTAAATGTTACATTATATACACCCTCTTCATGACCAGTCAATGCGCCTAAATGATTACCTGTAACAGGATCCCACAGACACACCTTTTTGTCCTGCCGCCCGCCACAACTCGCAAGCGTCCGACCATCCGGACTAAAGGCGACACTATAAATACTGGACTTATGTCCAATGAGGGTCATTTTATGTGTGCCAGCCACAGCATCCCACAACCTTACCGTGTAATCATATACGAGCCAGCCGTTAATGATAGTTAATCCACTACTACTGGCAACCGTTCGACCATCCGGACTGAAAGCAACGGATTTGATGGGACCTATGTGTCCAGTAAGTGTCATGCTGTTATTACCAGTGGTCGTATCCCACAGTCGTACGGTTCGATCCCAACTGCCGCTCACAAGCCTGCGGCCATTTGGACTGAACGCGATACTTGAAAACCCCGTCGTATGACCAATGATTGTCGCTTTCTGCTCAAAATTCGCAGTATCCCACAGCAGTATTGTGCCATCCCGACTGCTACTGGCGAAGGTGCGACCATCCGGACTAAACGCGACACTTGATACACTTCGCGTATGTGTCGAGAGCGTCGTCTTGTACGCAGCATTGGCAACATCCCATAAACACACCGTGCCGTCTTCGCTCCCACTTGCAAGCGTGCGACCATCTGGACTGAAGGCTACATTGTGGACGCTATCTGAATGTCCGATCAAGGTCGTTTTCAATTCACCGCTGTCAACATCCCAGAGCCACACCGTGCCGCCCGCCCAATGACTACAACTCGCAAGTGTGCGACCATCCGGGCTAAACGCAACGCTTGAAACACTGTCTAAATGGCCGCTGAGTGTCGAAATGAGTGTCCCAGTAGCAACATCCCAGAGCCGGACTGTCTCGTCTTTCGAGTGACCACTACTGGCGAGGGTTTTGCCATCCGGGCTGAACGCTACACTTAAAATACCGTTCGTATGCCCTATGAGCGTCATTTTAAGGGCACCTGTATCAACATCCCAAAACTTGACCAATCCTTCTTTCTCATCGCCACCAGTTGCGAGGGTTTTGCCATCCGGGCTGAACGCCATGCTCGTAATGTCGTCTGTGTGTCCGGTGAAAGTGGCTTTGTGTTCACCGCTGTCAACATCCCACAGATAAAACTCGGTAGAACTACTGCTGGCGAGGGTTTTACCATCTGGGCTGAACGCTACACTTGAAATGCTGCCCGTATGCGTTGTGAGGAGATTGCGTTCTTTACCGGTGTACCCATCGTAAATCCAAATCCCAATAGCAGTCGAAACAGCAAGTAAGGTGCTATCCGGTGAAAAGACGATATTGCCCCGTAACCCGCCTTTTCCGAGTCTCATTGCGGCACCTTCAGGTAACCCCCATTGTGTATAATCCTGCGCAAACGCACTCGGAGGAAAGAAGATTGAAATGAGAAATAGCATTGCGGACAATCTGATGGCGCAGCCATTTGATTGCCCTAAAATCGAAAGTTGCATCGTTTTCATCGTTCAGTCTCCTCATTCAGTGGTTATCGGGAGGAATGGTTGTTAGTTATTAGTTGTTGGTTTTTAGTTAAAGAAGGTTGTTGTGGTATTTGCATGATTTGCAACCGCCACAAGAGACCTCTTAACTTATAACCATTAACTATTAACTATTAACTACTTCCGTATGACCATCCGCCGCGTTGCTGTGAACTTACCCGCAGACAATGTATAGAAATAGATACCGCTTGCCACAGGTTCACCTAACTCATTTTTGCCATCCCAATACGCCGCTTGACTACGGCTTTGATAAACCCCCGCGGATTGATACCCCAACGCCAGGGTCCTCACCAACTCCCCACTCGCTGCATAGACGCGGACTCTCACATCCGCAGCCCCTGCTAACTGATACGGTATCCACGTCTCTGGGTTAAACGGATTCGGATAGTTGGGCAGAAGCCCAGTCTCTTTCGGGGTCAGCACAGCCAAAAGCCGTTCAAGAACAGCAACGCCTCTTTGGAAGACAGGTGCTTTGTCATTAACTTGTTGTGCCTGCATGAACCACTGTTCCACCTCCGCGGCGGTAAGCAATTCTATTGACCGCGAATGTACGGATGGCGCGCCATTGTCCGTCTCAAGTGCCCCGGCGACCAACAAGATATCCACTATATCAACAGTCCCATCCCTGTTGATATCCGCAGCCTTTTCTGCGCCAGGCTGTCCGAATTGCGAGGCAACGAAAACCAAATCTTGGAGATCTACTACACCATCACGATTTACATCTTCAGCAAGTTGTGGCGTTTCACCTTCAGCACCTATTCCTGGCATCAAATCCCACAAAAGTATAGTACCCTCCGAACCACAACTTGCGAGTATCTGACCATCCGGACTAAACGCAATCTCAAAGATACTGTACTTATGTCCGGAAAAAGTGGTTTTAAGCGTACCAGAAGCGACATCCCAAAGCTTCACAGTGGTATCATACCGATAGCCACAACTCGCAAGCGTTTTGCCATCCGGACTGAACACTACATCATTGATACCGTCCGTATGTGCCACGATGGTCGTTCTCGGTTCCCCGCTGGCAACATCCCATAGAATTATTGTGTTGTCATCGCTACCACTTGCAAGAAGGCTACCATCCGGACTAAATGCAACACTCACAACACGCTCCGTATGTCCCGCGAAGGTTGCTTTGTGGGCATCAGTTTCAACATCCCACAGACGCACTGTGGTGTCCACACTACTACTCGCAAGGGTTCGACTATCGGAACTGAAGGCGACTGAAGTGACATCATCTGTATGGCCAGTAAGTACCGTTTTATATGTCCGTCCGGCATACCATAGCAGCACGTTTCTACCCGCGCTACGGGTGAGAAATCTGCCATCGGGGCTGAAAGCAATTGATCTGTATCTGATATAACCGCTTGTTGTTGACCAATATCTTCTGATAATTGCGCGGTGTGCGCGGCTGCTAACGTCCCACAGATGAATTTGGGAACCACTCTCACTTGCGAGCGTTTTTCCATCTGGACTGAAAGCCAAACTGGCATTAGTTGCCCAATCTCCTACGAACAGCGTTGCCGCGTGTGTACCTGTGACGACATTCCACAGACGGATTTGTTCAGAACTCCCGCTTGCAAGCATTTTACTATCTGGACTGAAGGCAATTGAATAGATAACATCCGTATGACCGGTAATTGATACTTTACGCGCACCACTGGCAATGTCCCATAGATACAGTTTATCCGCACCACCACTTGCGAGCGTTTTACCATCCGGACTGAATGTCATGGAAGAGATATATGACAGATGCCCCATGAATTCTGCTTTGAGAGTCCCACTCGCGACATCCCACAGGTACAATTCGCCTCTCCAACTTCCAGTAGCAAGCGTACTGTTGTCCGGACTGACGGCGAAACAATTAATATCCGTATCAACAGCGGCTTTTGGCTGCCAAGTACCGACATCCCAGAGTATCACCTTATCTTCGTTGGAACTTGAACTCACAAAGGTGCGGCCATCCGGACTGAACTTAACGTTAGAAATGCCTCTGGTGTGTGTGTTAAGAGTCCCTTTGTGCGCGCTGGTCTCAACATCCCATAAGCGCACGGTCCCGTCCCAACTGCCACTCGCGAGTGTCGTACTGTCCGGACTAAAGTCCATTGAAGTTATGAAGTGTGTATGTCCGAGGAGCGTTGCTTTGTGCACACCAGTGTCAACGTCCCATAGAAGTATCTCCTCATCCAAAGTCCCACCAGCAATTGTCCGACCATCCGGACTAAAGGCGACCCTGTCAACCCTTGATGTATCCCCTTTAAGTGTTACTTTCTTTTTCCCATCAGCAACCTGCCACAGGCACAGTTTGTCATCTGGCCCCCACCCAGCAGCTGTGCTACCATCCGGACTCAAAGCGAGACTGTCCGAGAAATTGCCTGTGATTAAATCCAGTTCTACCCCGCTGTGTGCATCGTAGACCCAAATCCCAACGGTATTCTCGACCATCAGGCGATTCCCATCAGCAGAAAACTGTAAACCACCTACATGTCCTTTACCGAGGCGCGTCTTAACCCCGTCAGGCAAACCCCAGTAGGCATAATTTGCGGCTGAGGCGTTCGGTAGAAATGGGGTTGAAACCGTAAAGAGCATTAAAATCAATCGCTTTATCAGGAATCCAACCTCAAGACGCGGACAGCATGACGTAACTGGAACCCATCTTATCAGAGCGTTTTGAAACTGCGTCCTTTTCATCGGTTTGCCCTCCTGTCTCATTTTCCAACAGTAAGTCCTTGCTTAACATAAAGCAAATATCGTGCCAATTGTGCGTAAAGGCTTACAGTATCGCGCTACTTTGCCCTCTACGCCAGCAATGGACTGCTATCATGCTAAAGAATCCCCAGAATCGTCCATAAATTGAACACTTTAAGCGTTTATCGGCTTACACCGACACGCTTAACTGTATCAGACTTCTCGACCTTATAGTAGATTCCGAAAATATTTGCACACTTTTGTTCCAACGGGCGAGGGGACCTCGCCCCTACGAGCCACCTTGTGCAAGGACGGGTGTATAATTAGGTTTTACTATAAAAGGACTAATCTGCACGAAAATGTGCAGCTCTTTTTTCGTGTTGTACAATATAGGGCATCCGCAGAGAATTGGGCAGTTTCTATTTCCGGTTAGAAACTGCTGCCTTGAACACGGATGTGCTACCCGACAAGATATTTAAACACAGAGGAGAGATTGTCGTCAGGAGAGTAGAGTTGGGAAACGTTCAATTCGTTTTCGATGAGGAGTTCAGGAAGTCGCGCATAGAAAGCATCAGGCTTGGCGGTTTCAATAATAATGTCACCTGCTGCGTTTACCGATACTTCTTGTGTGGTATCAGCACCATTGACAAAAGTTACGCTCAGGATGTCCGAAAAAGGGAGACAGACTTGCGCCAAACGGCGCGGTTCATCTGTGCTTAAATAAACCTTATGTGGATGTTCGTCAATGAGTTCACGAATATCGGAGATGGTGCCTTCTGCAAGAATACGGCCTTGATGAATAAGCAAAATCGTCTCTGTTAACGCTTCAATCTCATAGAGAATATGACTTGAAACAACGATGCTAATGCCTTTATCGGCAAGGTCTTTCAACAGCGCAAGGACGTGCCGTCTCCCATTCGGGTCTAAACCTGTGAGGGGTTCATCAAGAAATAAGAGTTCCGGTTCGTGTACCAACGCCTGCGCGAGTTTAATCCGCTGCCGCATCCCTTTGCTATAGGAACCGATAGGTCGGTCCTTCGCCGGTAGCATGTCAACCACTTCCAGTACCTGTAGACTCCGGGATTCCACCTCTGATGTGTCGTATCCACTTAACGTCGCGAAAAAAGTAACAAACTCATGACCACTCATGAATTGATATGCCAATTCTATATCGGGGCAGTAGCCTACCCGCCGCGTCAGTAGCGGATTATTCCATACCGGTTGGTTCAGAACCTTCACCTCACCTTGATTGGGTTTGAGCTGCCCGGTCATAAGTTTGATTAAACTGGTTTTGCCTGCACCATTCGGACCCAATAAACCGGTTATGCCGGGGTGAATCATGAGCGTTACATTGTTCACCCCCATGACTTCACCATACCATTTGGATAAATTTTCTGTTTGAACAATTGCTGTATTATTCATATTTTTATAGTTTTCGGTTATCGGCTATCAGTAAAGAAATATTTTGCCATTAAAAAATTAAGGCTTACACATCTCCTCTTAAAGTCCCCCTGATAAGGGGGATTTAGGGGGTTAAAAACACTTTAAAGTCCCCTGATAAGGGGGGATTTAGGGGGTTATTTGCATAAAAATGTCCCATATTTACGCAATGTGCGTAAGTCCTAAGAATGTTACAATTGTCACCAGCATCTACTGACGGCTGACTGCCGATGGCTGACGGCTAATCTTCAAGGTCTCTTCAAGATTTTGGATACCGGCAGTTGTACCGATAGCGGTGACGCATGCTGCCCCGGTCGCGGATGCCAATTCCGCAGTCGCTTGCAAATCCCAACCCATAATTGTTCCCGCGAGAAAGCCAGCAACATAAGCATCACCTGCACCTGTTGCATCAACAACATTGACAGAGTATGCAGGCACGGAGAGTTCTGTTTCTGGTGTAGAGACGTAGCTGCCATTTTCACCCATTTTAATGGCGATCGTCTCGATATTGTAGTTGCCACGCAAAAATTGGACGATTTCACGACACTCAGATTTACACGTGAGATGTTGCGCTTCAACAATGCTTGGCATGAAAATGTCTACATGATGCAAACACGGTTCTAATGTCTCCAACCACTTTCCTGTGGCATCGTATGCTGTATCGAGTGAGGTTGTTATCCCCAACGCTTTTGCCTCGCGAAGGACGTTCGCCATCGGGACACCGTCGAAACTCGGCATGACGAGCGCACCAGCGATGTGTAAAATCTTGGCAGTTTTAATGAGTTCCCAATTAATGTCTGCCTCACGGAGTTCACCGTTCGCGCCGATGTAGTGATAAAAGGTCCGTTCCCCATCGGAGGCGATCGCCACAAACGTAAATGAAGTACTAACGTCGGCATCCTGTTGCATACCCGCTGTGTTAACGTTATTGTCTGCGAGCGTTTGCAGGATCAGATCGCCAAAAGCGTCGGTGCCAATCTTACCCATCGCACCAGCAGAGACCCCCAGGCGCGCCAGCGCAAGAGCCGTGTTGTTCGCACAACCGCCAGTATGGATTTCGAGTTCATCAAAGAGTGCTAATTTTCCCTTTTCAGGAAACTGATCTATCGGTCGTCCAAGCACATCAACAACATAAATACCGAGCGATAGCACATCCATGGTTCACCTCTTTGGTTGAAAAATCACCAAAGTTTCATCGTTTGTGTTAACATTGCCGTCTACTGCTGTATCGGTCAAGCCGTGAGAAGTCCATCCGATCAAGTAAGGCAATGAATTTGTATCTATCTCTGCCGCCAAATATCGTAACACCTGTTCCCGCCCTAAGATTTGCGCAAACTTCTCCCGCGTGCCGCTCAGCTCTTCATCCGGAGGCATTTCGGGTGTTACTTGTAGCCGAAGCGATTTTTTTGAGGGTTCAGGTTCGGCATCAAGTGCGATATCTCCTAAGTAAGTCATCTCTTTACCGACAACATACCACGCGTTTTCAAGCATACGCGGAAGTTGTTGGGTATCCAAAAATGTCTCTTTTACATAAGTCGTAGGATGCCACGGCTCCACGAACAGATCTTGTAATTGTGTACGTGAATCTTGAACCAATGTTCCAATTTTTTCACGGAATTCGGTCTCTGAGTCCTCGGTTTCCTGTCGGCGGATGAAGGTGCCTTTTGTAAAGCCAATAGACATTTCGGCGCGTGCCGTAGTTCTCAGGGAAACATAACTCTGCAAGTGTGCGCGACCCCGTTCAGAGTAGACTGACAAAATTGACAATCGGTCTGCTGTGACGCTGTTCGGCAAAACATTTCGCGTTATTGCAATCACGCTTACCGAAACCAGAACAAAGAGGCATCCGCCTATCCAGTAAGTGTGTGACTTTCGCTTCGACCTCCCAAAATAGAACAAAAAACCGCCAAAGCTCAACAGATATACCGGTAGAACTATAGAGAGCAGTTTAATGAGCGGCACTTGCGTCGGCATTTTTAGTAAAGATTGTTTGTGAATCTCCTCCTCATGTTGGAGAGCAAGCGCATACTGATCTGCCAGATGCCGCGGAGATTTCCCGTATCTGTCCAAGAATTCGCGCCAGAATATTTCACCCACTTTTTGTTCTGACTTCTCTATATTTTTTCCGATTTCGCCAAAGGGCAGCGCATTGTAATCAAACGCAAAGCAAAGGATCTGTCCATCTCCAAATTTCCGTTTTGCAACGTAAATGTGTTCTTCTGTACCAATCAAAATTTCACATCCGGCTCGCGGCACGAACGCAATGCATTCAAATAAATTTCCGTTACTACCCGAAGACTGAAAACCGAATTGTTCGTGCAAGGCTTCTGGGAGTGTATCTATTTTCTTTAACCCTTTCAATTCGACCGGAAGGAGAGGCTCTACAAAACTACCTCGTAGCGTGCTAAAGCTGCTACCGCCAGACATAATAAGCGTGCCACCTCGCTGGATCCAATCAAGGAGGGCAGTCTGTTGTGCTTTAGAGATACTTCTTTTTGTCAGGACCGTCTCGCGAATCACCAAAACATCGACTGCACTGTAACCGATCCAGTCGCGTGGGAGTCGGTTCGAGTGCGGAAGATATTCGACATGTACCTGTGCCGCATTGGAAGCCGCTAACGGTTTTTTGTCAATAAATCGTTTGAGTTTTTTATCACCGCTCCGTGTCAACACCAGCACAAAGTAATCTTTACGGGAGAAAGGCGTTGGTAATGGCACCTCTTGTATCACGCTCGCTGGCGTGCTACGCAACGCTACGTTCCCTGAAGATGTTCTCGGCACAAACGCAACGATGAGTTGGGTCGCATTTTTCGGACAGTAGACATAGAAATCTTTCGGTGGCGTCTCAATAGGGCTGAGATGCACCTCGGAGGCATACCGTTCAATGGGTGTGTCTGAAGAAAAACTTCGTACCTCGACTGTCAATTCTCCAACAAGCGTTGTCAGTTGTTCCTGACTTCGGATGTCAATACGCAACGGTGCCCACGTGCCCGTCTTGTAACCCCCATTAAACCCAAACGTCGGCTCAATCTCAACTGCACCAAAAGCAATAGACACTGTAGAAGGAATCAGAAGTATTAAGATTAAAGGGTTCACAAGATTATCACCTACGTATCTACCCATTTTGAGTTGTCTAAGACTTACCATTCCGCCTTAAAGTCCCCCTGATAAGGGGATTTAGGGGGTTAAAATGTCCTATATTTCCTCAATTTGCGTAAGTTCTATTGTCAATTCTTAGTCGAAGGTCTCTGGGAGCCACACCCAATTAATTGGAAGTCTTCAGAAAAAGATGAATTGTTACCCAAACCCTCTTAACTGAAAACTGAAAACCGATAACTGACAACTACTTAAGACGTGCAGGATTATGAACAAGTCTCGTCTCTACCGCGTCCTCAAAACGGTGTGTGCTAAAGACACCGTTCCCTAACATAATCATTGATGCCACACCACCTGCTGCCTCGATACCTGCGATTGTATCAATTACCCGCGCATCGCTAAGTAAGCCGCTCTCCACAGAAAACTGTTTTGAGACCGCAAAACACGCATTAAAGAGTTCATGACTCGGTTTGGCATCCGTAAGCGTTTGCAACGTATTCAATGCAACATCCGCTGCGCGATTGATACGAGTTGTCTGTTCTCTATTTCCGAGCACCTCGCTCGTCTGAATCGGTCCAAAGTAGCGATAATAGATCGGCTGCTCCGCAATCGGTAACCTATCTGCAACTAAAGGAGACCCTTCCTTCAACTTGACAAGACAACCGCCGTGATATTGCGAACAGACATCCCCTAACCCCGTCCTGTTCTCAACTTCTGCGATGTGCGCCGTCATCGCGAGTGCCTCAGTATCTTTGCCCAGAGATAGCAATTCATTCAGCGCGTATGCAGTGGCAAGTGCTGCGGCACCGCTAAGTCCAAAACCACAACCGAGCGGCAACGGAGAGGTGATGTCTATCTTTATACCTACAATATTACTATTTTCAGTAAGCCTATTGACAACAGCACGTACCGTCGGAAAATTGATGCGTTCTCCATTAAATAGCACCTCCGTCTCATGATGCTCGGAAACAGTGACCTCTACACCTTCTGTAACCGTGAAACCCATACCGAGCGAGTGCATACGCGCCGGATCGGCGTGCGGAATAACCTTGAAAACACAGGAAATGTTGCCGGGGGCAAATGCTCTCGCCATTTCGTTCCTTTCTTTATCAAGACGAGTCGCCTTGAACGCTTGCGCGTTTACAAAGTGTCGCTGCGGTAGGAGCGGGAGGCATCTGTAAATTTGACGCGTCTATAGATGTGCGCCAAAGGCAGTTCACAGCCAATTGAATCCAGCGGCAGTGTATCAACAAGTTCGTGAAATTCGATCGCTCTCCACTGCGTTCCTAAGCGAAAATGGCGTTCAACGTTTACCTGCGCTTGTGAAACAAGAATGTATTCTTGCAAGGACGTGATCTGCTTATAGATCTCGAATTTCTCTCCTTTGTCATAAGCTGCAGTTGATGGGGAAAGCACCTCTACGACAACCGTTGGGTTAAGAAGCGTGTCAAACATATCATCTTCAAAACGGGGTTCATCACAGACGACAGCGACATCCGGATAGAAGTAAGATGTTATTGGTCTCGCCTTCACGCGCATTTCGCCGCTAAAGGTGATACATTCTCGATTCAACAGTTGGTTGTAAAGTCCATTGAATATATTTCCTGTGATGAGATTATGCGCGAGGCTTGCCCCGGACATCGCGAGTATCTGTCCGCTGAGATATTCATTTTTGAAGGGGGCTTTGCGCTCCCACGCGAGGTATTCCTCAGGTGTGAGTTGGGTTTGCACGGCAATAGCTGTCATGATTTCCTCCCTAACATTCAGTTTCTATACCTTTAGCAAATGCTGTTACACATTCCGGCGAGGTGCAGCATACCGCGGATGGAACGCTCCCTCACCGCATTGTCCTTCCTCGATTTTTGCCGCTTGTCCACCACCCGTAACCGAGCATCTCGCACCATCTAATTCCGGTAGGACGTACCGTTCAAACCATGCCCCCATCTGTTGGCGCATGTCACCGATACGCGCGTGCTGAGACTTATCGTCTATCAGATTTTTCCGTTCACCCGGATCGTTTACCAGGTCGTATAATTCGTGCGGTCCGTAAGGATACCGATGGACATATTTCCATTCCTGTGTCCGAATCATACGCACGGGACCGTATTCATCGTAAATGACGATCTCCTCTTTCGCATCGTTCGTCTCTCCAGAAAGTGCCGGGACAAAACTTCTGCCGGGCGACATATCGTCGTTCGGATCCGGTAAACCGAGATAGTCAAGGAGTGTCGGCATGAAATCGTACTGACTCACCATCGCCTCGCTGACACGTCCCTCTGGAATGCTACCCGGATGGCTGACAATGAACGGAACCTTAACCGAATTTTCATACATATTCAGCGGGAACGTACCGTTGCCTTTATGCCAAAATCCGTGGTGTCCACACGAATACCCGTTATCACTGCTGAAAACAACCAGCGTATTCTCGCGGATACCTAATTCCGAAAGCCGGTCGAGTATCCGCCCGACATTCAAATCAAGTGCTGTTATCGCTGCGAAATAGCCTTTCAACGATTCGCGGTTCCCCATGTGAGCCGCTGCACCCTGCACAGCCCACGGATGCAACGCCTCTTGTGGACAGGTCTTGAATGGACAATCGTCATAAGAGTCAACAATATCTTGCGGATGTCCAGTGAAAGGCGTATGCGGTGCGTTATAGTTGACACTGAGATAGAAAGGTCCGTCTTTATTTGCTGAGATAAAGTTCAACGCATCATCAGTAATTACGTCGGTAAGGTAGCCGGGTTGCATCTCTACCTGTCCATCCCGAATCATATCCGCATCGTTGTACTTACTGCCACCGGTGAGTAGGGTGAACCAATGGCTGAACCCGTGTTGGGGGGTCAAGCTATCACCGAGATGCCACTTACCACTGATCCCGACAGTGTAATTATTGTCAGCTAAGACATCGGTATAACACGTCAGACCTTCAAGGTATCGGGCGGGATCTGGCGGCATATTCCCGTCGCGGATCCAATCATGTACGCCGTGTGCTGACGGAATGCGTCCCGTCATCAGACTCGCGCGTGCAGGCGAGCAAACGGGGCTTGTACAGAAGAAATTTGGGAAGCGGGTACCTTCTGATGCTAACTGATCGAGATAAGGGGTCCGCACCTCATCGTTACCGCAACACCCCGCAGCCCACGGTCCCTGATCATCCGTTAAGACAAAAATGACATTTGGTTTTTGTTCCATATTATGCCTCCGTTCCATGGGTGATGTTTGTATAATAGACTATATTTCTTTTCTTATATTTACTCACTTATTGAATCGCTGCTTTTTGCAATTCTTCAAGGAGACGCACTATATCGCGATAGCATTTATCAAACGAATCGGCTTGACGAGCTTGTTCTATATCAAAAAGTGCTGCGAGTGCAGGTTGGTCCTGCGTTTCACGGTATGTTCTGCCAGCTTTCATCCGCTGGCTTAACCACTCCTTTGCCCCACGGATCGCCTCTGGCTTGTCTGGGGAATTAAGATCGTCTCTTAATCCTCTCCGCCCCCGAAGTGACTCGGCCGAGGCAAGAAACCATGCTTCAAATTCATGTTTCGCAAGGACAACGGCAATGGGCATATTATGAAAAACTTGTGAAACCCGATGAAGTAGTGCCGGTCCCAGTTTTGCCGGACACTTATCATCGCTGTCAAGGATGATAAATATAGCACCTTGCCCCCCAATCCTTTGCACTGCTAATTCGATCCTTCGCTCAAGTTCATTCGCTTTGACAACCAGATTTCTAGGAACTCGGATCGGACGTTCTATAACAATCGGTAGTTCTGGATAAAGATCCGAAGCAATACGTCGAATTAAAATAGGTACAGTTTCCACCTCACTATGCCCCTCAACAATACAACCGATTTTGATTGTCATTCATACATTCCTTCATTCTTGGTTTCAGCAGAGTTTATCTTCTTGGAATCAAACAGCTTAAGCTGGACTACCTTTTTAGCGTGAGCCACGGATGCTTGATTTGGATCAGGTTGCAATTGATCTTGGCGTAAGAGTTCTCCTATTGTAAACAGTTTATCGCGCACAACAGACCTGCTAACTTCGTCAATAAGGGCAATTACCGTATTCCCATCATACGCTTCAACCGCGAGGATTGAATCCACATCCAAGTGTTTATCTTCAAGGAGGTCCGGACTATGACTGGTGGTAATCACCTGTGTCTTGTGGGCACCGTCCCGAAGAGCATCAAGCAAGACTCCTGCTGCTGCCGGATGAAGTGCGATTTCTGGCTCCTCAATTCCCACGAGCGGCACGCGTTTTTGCGTGTCGTAACCTCCCTGAAATAGTGCCACCAGAATTCCTAAGGCGCGGAGCGTACCATCAGACATATTATTAGCGAGAAATCGCCACGGGTGCGTGTCTCCTGTAACATTCTGTCTAAATTCTAATGTTTCCTTGGGGCCAAAATCTTTGACATCTACACTACGAATACCAGGCACAATGGTCGCTAAATATTCCTCAATATCTCTTTTCACAGTCGGGGCAAGTTGAGTGAGCACACTTGTAAGATTACCACCATCACGCATAAGCACGTCTCCAGGATCCGGATCTTGGAGTTCCCGAATTTTATCCGGGTTGAGATTGTAAAATCCCATCTGAGAAAAGGCTTCGTAGACTGGGCGAAATTCAGGCAGCCCAGAAGCATTTACCAAGTAGAGTCGATCGGTTGCAGCAGCTGGTGCTACCTTCATACTTGTATTTGTCACAGTTCCGTTATCAACCCGAAAGTATTCCTCTGGTCCGAGAAACTCATGCTGTATTTTACACTCTTCAGTCTGAACCTTGTAGCCTCCAGGTGAACGAGTGCCGATGCGGAAGGCATAGTATCCGGTAGCCCCTTCAGGTAAAGCAAAACTAAGACGAATGCTGAAATGGTTTGGATGCCCACGCGAACGCCGACGGACACCGTCAATTCCCCCTCGATCCCGTATCGCGTGGTCCAACGATGTATTCAACGCATCAGCAACAAATCGCAGCGCATCCAAAAAATTGCTTTTGCCCGATCCGTTACGTCCTACAAGAAACGTCAACGGGCCCAGCTGCACATCACATGCGGCGATACTCTTATAGTTTTTTAGAAAAACCCTTGTGATAAACGTTGAATCTTTCATATTATTATCCTTGCCCTGTTACCCCGACTCAAGCCGTGCAGCGTTTACGCTACTGGGAACCCATCACCGACGAGCGGCTCACCGTCCGGAACCTCAATGGTTGAAACGAGGATATGCCCCGGTGCTTGCGCGTTGTTATAGCAGACATCTTGCGCCATGAAAATCATCACAAACGCGCGACGCTGATGGTCCGTAATATTCGGCGGTGTGCCGTGCCAGTTAAGGCAGTGATGGAACATACACTCACCGGCTTTCAACTCCACTGGGATACCGTGGCTAATGTCCAACTTCCCTCTCTCTGTCCATGGGTTTGGCGGCGGTTCGTGCCCTGCTTCGTTCGCTTTTGCGGATTTCGCATTGAATGCAGCTCTCGCTTCAACCGAGAACTGTTCATCTTTGTGACTTTTCGGCATAACGTGCATGCAACCGCTATCGACTGTCGCATCATCAAGCGCGAGCCAGCAGCTCACAATGTTTGGCGGACTCAGGGGCCAGAAAAAGAAATCGTGATGAAAACCAAAATGCCCATTATCGTGCGGCGGTTTGGAAATAATCTGATCGTGCCAGAGACGCACTTCGGGCGTATCCAATAATGCTCGCGCTGTTCCGGCAATTAAGGGATTATGTATAGCTGCCTCGTAACTGGATTCACGTTTCCACATGTTCACGTATTGATGAATCGCCCGCGGGTGACCACTGCCGCGATTGAGACGATCCTGCTTGCGATCGTGTCCGTACTTGAATTCTGGGGATGAATCGTCACCTTCGGTGAGTTCCAGGTCAATAACAGCATCCAACCCTGCGCGCATCGCTTCCACGCCATCGCTATCTAAAACCCTACCAAACTTGACATACCCATTTTCCTGAAAAAAATCAATCTGTTCTTGTGTTACCATTCTATTTCTCCGTGTGAATTTAATGTTCGTATGGCTCTGTGGTTTCAGGTAAATTGGCTTGCATTAAATGTCCAATCGCCCCAAATACCTTCCGCAACTCGCCGATAGCGAGAGGAGACGTGTTTCGCGTAAATAGGTCCTCAGCTAACTTGCCAAATGCCACATCTCACCATCTGTTACAATACCATAAACAGGCTGCAAAGCGTCATCATTGATCCGCTGGATGGCAACGAGTTCCACCAAACACTGCGCCCAGCCTGCTATGAAGTCGTTTCGTTTCGCCTCAACAACAACAATAATAGGGGTTCCAAGCACCGTTTTTCCCAACGCTGATTTTGTTGAAATGAGGTAGTCCGGGGTACCACTGAGTTGCGCGTCGTAAGCAATAGATTTATGGCTCCACAGCGAAAAACGGTCAGCATATTTTTTGTAAACGTCCCTGAGGATCGGATAGATAACATTCTCACAACGGGACGTTTCTGACGCAAACACGTCAATATATTGCTGGCTAAACGCGAACTCCTCCAAAAACGCCGCGGAAGGTTCAATATCAACATCGTATCGGATGTATTCTTCTTCAGCATACTTGATGTCAAAGGTTTCCTGCACCTCTGCAATGGATGTGAAATCCGTAGATGTCATCTGTTTTCCTCCTTTCCTACTAACCGTTAGATTGGAAATTGGTGATTGCCCGCTGTCAACCCACCATCAATGACAAAGACCGCACCCGTCGCAAAACCGGCTTCATCAGAAGCGAGGAAAAGTGCAGCATTCGCAATATCAACAGGTTGTCCGATCCGTCCTAACGGATACCACGGCGTGATTTCATCCAAGATTTGCGGGTTTCGTTCAATCATCGGCTCCCAGACTTCGGTCTGAATCGTTCCGGGACAGATACAGTTGACACGTATATTGTCTTTACCGTGTGCGACTGCTATGGAGCGGGTCAGTGCGATAACGCCGCCTTTCGCAGCAGAATAGGCGTGGATCCCCTGCAACCCGATGAGTCCGTTGACAGAGGCGACATTAACAATACTACCACCGCCACCTTGTCGCATCACAGGGATAACCACATCCGAACAGTGGCTGGTACCTCGGAGCGCGACCGCTAA
Organism: Candidatus Poribacteria bacterium; assembly: GCA_022827185.1. Classification (GTDB taxonomy): domain Bacteria; phylum Poribacteria; class WGA-4E; order WGA-4E; family WGA-3G; genus WGA-3G. Next base: position 67,106 of record JAJDTM010000028.1, on the reverse strand, counting down.
GTTCGCTTCCCAATTGTTGTTCAGCACATCGGCTGTCGAACAGATGGCGTTGTTCACCAAAATGTCAACTGTGCCATAGGCATCAGTAGCCTCAGCAATAAGCCTCTCAGCATCCGCAGCATTGGAGACATCTGCATTGACGAACATCGCCTCGCCGCTTGCATCAGTAATCGCAGCAACAGTTTCAGCACCGTTGGCATCATTCACGTCATCAACGACGACTTTAGCACCTTCCTCGGCAAACCGAAGAGCCACCGCTTTGCCGATACCGCGTCCTGCTCCTGTAACAATAGCAATTTTGTTATTTAACCGCATCTTTGGTCCTACATCTTTTCCGTGAGGAGTAGAAATATTAAAAACAGCTTTTGGGTTATAGAATTTGCCGCGTTCACCCTATGAAAAATCATATTTTGCTTTCACTGATTTGCATGGTATAATAAAAACGAAAAGGATTGGGTAAAAAATTATGACGCAACCAGTTTCTAACTACGATGAAATAAGTGATACGTTATACGTCTCGTTTGCCCCAGGTGAACAGGCAACAGACATTGAATTAACGCCCCATATCTTGCTGCGACTCAACAAAACGGACCTATTTGCAATATATCCCTAATGTTGCAGCGTCTGTGAGATGAAAAGTTTCGTGCGTTCGTGCTGTGGGTTATCAAAGAAATCTGCAGGTGCTGCCTCCTCTATGACGACACCCTCATCGAAGAACATGATCCGATCAGCCACCTCTCGTGCAAATCCCATCTCATGCGTAACAACCAGCATTGTCATACCAGAATGTGCAAGTTCACGCATCACATCTAACACTTCTGAGATCATTTCGGGGTCAAGGGCACTTGTCGGTTCATCAAAGAGCATTATCTTCGGCTCCATCGCCAACGCTCGTGCGATCGCAACACGCTGCTGCTGTCCGCCCGATATTTCTGCGGGATACTTGTACGCCTGATCCGCAATATCCACCCGTTCTAAAAGCGATAAAGCGACCTCTTCTGCCTCAGTTTTCGTCAACTTTCTGACCCGGATCGGACCTAAGGTGATATTTTCCAAGTTCGTCAGGTGTGGAAACAGGTTGAACTGTTGGAACACCATACCGACTTCCTGACGGATAAGATTGATATTACGAAGATCATCGGTGAGTTCCACCCCATCAATGATAATCGTGCCGCGCTGATGCTCCTCCAGACGGTTCAGCGTCCGAATAAACGTGGATTTACCTGACCCTGAAGGACCGCATATCACCGCCCTTTCGCCTTTTTGGAACGAGGTCGTAATCCCTTTGAGGACATGGAAATCGTCGAACCATTTATGTACATCTTCACACATAATAATCGGATCGTTCAACGCGTTTTCTTGTGCTGCCATTTTTCCCTTCCTAAATATTCTCGTAGGGGCGAGGTCACCTCGCCCTTATTCCACAAGTTTTAGTGCTTTCCAACGCCCAAATCTGTCTCAATGTCCTGGCTGGCATAGGACATCGCATAACAAAAAACAAAATAGATAAATGCGACGAACAGATAGACCTCCGCTTGCAGTCCGAGCCAGTCCTGATTGGCAAGAATGCTTCTCGCGACACCCAAGAGGTCAATGAGTCCAATGACAGAGACAAGGGATGTGTCCTTAAACAACGCAATGAATTGTCCAACAATCGCTGGAATGACGGATCGAAGGGCTTGCGGTAAGACGATAAATAACGTCGTCTGTACATAGTTAAGTCCTACGGCTTGCGCAGCTTCATGTTGTCCCCTTGGTACTCCTTGAAGCCCGCCACGAACATTTTCTGCCATGTAAGCAGCGGAAAAGAAGATTAGGCAGAGTATCATCCGTAAAACTTGGTTAATATCAAAACCCGGCATGAATATCGGTATGAGGACGTTGCCCATGAATAGGATTGTTATCAACGGCACCCCGCGAACCATCTCAATGTAAGTCGTTGAAACCCATCGAATAACAGGAAGCCTGCTCTGGCGACAGAGTGCTAAAAATACGCCAAGCGGGAAAGAAACGACGATACCTGAGATCGCTAAGATCAATGTGAGAAGCAGTCCACCCCAACGGCTCGTCAGAACGCCATTTTCCCCGAACCCACGTAACACCCCCATGATTACGGGGAAAGAGAGTATCCACCCCCCCAAAATCCAAGATCGCAAACCTGTTCTGTCACGTCCAAGGAAAAACGAAACCGCTATCATAGCGATCGCGCCTAAACACCATCCCCGTGTTGAGAGTTCAAAACCAAAAGGGAGAAGCGCGCTGATAAACCAAACACCACTGAGAACAACAGCAAATCGGAGTACCAAACCGCCCCAGAGCCCAGCACTCAAACCCATAAGCACACTTAAGATATAAATCACGGTCCATACGCGCCATATCTGTTCTTGGGGATAAGACCCGACCATAAAGAGCCGAAAATTCGCTGGGATCACACCCCATTCCGCCTCGGTGAACGCCCATGTCAGAAACCCTTTAAAAGCAAAAAATAAGAACACAAGTGCCAAACAGGTCAAGAGCGTGTTGTACCAAGTGTTAAATAGGTTATCCTTAAGCCATCGCCCAGGCCCCTTTGTGCTAACCGGAGGTTTAATTTCTTGCGTGAGTTCTTGTTCTTCCACTGTGTAATATGCCTTCCTAATGGGTTATCAGTTACTAAATAAACTGAAAACTATCCCGCTCTCATCGACCAATGCGGGTAATCCAACGGTTATACCAATTCATGGCGGCTGATGTCGTTAAACTCATGATTAGATAACTTACCATAATCATCGCGATAACGGGAATTGCTTGTCCCGTCTGAGTCAACATAGTATTTCCCACACTCACCAGATCGGGGAAAGCGATTGCGACTGCTAAACTTGAATTTTTCGCGAGGTTCAGGTACTGACTTGTAAGCGGCGGCACGATAATAGGAATAGCCTGCGGGAGAACGACCAAGCGTAAGGTCTGCCCCTCCTTTAAACCGACGGCTCTTGCAGCTTCCCGTTGTCCCTTGACAACTGATTGGATACCGCTTCTCACGATTTCGGCAATAAACGCGCTTGTATATATGGAGAGCCCAACTAAAAGTGCAAAAAACTCCGGTGTAAAACGCATTCCGCCTTGATAGTTGAAGCCTTGCAGTGCTGGTAAATCCAGCGTAAAGGGTCTACCCGGGGTCAAAAACCATCCACAGAGCGCAACGATAAGGAACGCAGGCAGTGCCCACTTCGCACGAAAACCGGGACGATCCAACTGCTGAAGTTGCCGCCACCGCATAATATAGAGAAACACAGCAAGGAGTAAACCCGCACCGAGGAACCATAGCCAAATTGTCAGACTTGAAGTCGGTTCAGGCGAAGGGAGGTATACCCCTCGGTTATTGATGAACACACCTCCGAAAAGTGAAAGACTCTCCCTGACATTCGGAAGTTGTGCGACTACGGCAGTATACCAAAATATAATCTGGAGAAGAAGCGGAATGTTACGGAAACATTCCACATAAGCAGCTGCTATCGTTCGGATTAACCAGTTGCTTGACAAGCGAGCGATGCCGAAAAGGAGTCCGATAAGTGTTGCACAGACAATCCCTATGATACTAACTTTGAGAGTGTTCAGAACCCCAACCCAGAACGCCTTCAAATAGGTATCCGAAGGATCATAAGAGATGCCCTCTGAAATGTCAAACCCAGCTTCGTCCTGAAGAAAATTGAAGTTCAGTGCCAGCCCAAGACTGTCGAGTCCGCTTAACATGTTTGTGTAAAGAATGGCTAACAACAGAATCACACCGAGCAGGAAGACAACCTGAAACAAGCCCCCCAAAACTCGGACATCTCGCCAAAAGGGGATTTTTCCCGATGCAGCTGTAGGTGAATTATTTTCCATATTTTTACTGTCGAAACTTCATTAGGAAACGCCCCTTAAATCTCGTGGTTTTAGGTATATCGAAGCAACGTTATTTATCGTTAACTCTGTTAGGACTTGTACGCATTTCTTCTTAAATTCCCCCTGATAAGGGGGATTTAGGGGGTTTAAAACTAAAAAATCTATTATCGCGTGCTAAATTTCCGTAAGTCCTATCTGTTATATATATTCAGTTGACGCTCTGCAAGACTTGCTGCAGTAGCAAGGCACAGTGCCTCGCTCTGCAGCAATACAAAACGTGCAGCCTGTCATTGGTGTGTAATGCGCACGCACGGAGGCTACCTAACGGAACGGTATCGCGTAGAGTAGACCGCCCTGCGTCCACGGTTTGTTGACCCCACGCGGCAGCCCCAGCGGTGTCAAGTTACGTTCAAAAATCTCGCCATAGTTACCCACAGCAGCAATAACTTGACGCGCCCAGTCTTTCGGCAGACCAAGTTTTTCGCCCATACCGGCGCCATCAGCTGTACCCAAGAAACGCTTGATTTCGGGGTTCCCTGTTTCAAAGGTGTTGACGTTAGCTTGCGTAATGCCGTGCTCTTCGGCAAAGAACGTGGCATAAACAACCCAACTCACCACATCATTCCACTTGTTGTCGCCGTGGACGGTAACGGGTCCCAATGGTTCTTTTGAAATGGTTACGTCAAGAATAACATGGTCATCTGGATTTTTTAGTGATTGGCGGCGGGAGACTAATTGCGACTTATCGCTTGTCACCGCATCGCAACGTCCCTGATCGTAACTCTGGTAAAGCGTCTCAGTTTCCTCAAAAACAATAGGTTCAACTTCGATCCCTAAAGCGCGGGTGGTATCGGCAAGGTTTAACTCTGTAGTACTACCAGCCGTGACACCAATAGTGGCACCTGCCAACTCCTTGAGCGAAGTTATACCGAGATCCTTACGGAGCATAAAACCCTGACCGTCATAAAAGGTTGGCGGCGCGAAGTCAGCACCTAAGTCGGTATCACGGGTCAGCGTCCAAGTGGTATTGCGGATTAAAACATCTATTTCACCTGTCTGAAGGGCGGGAAACCGATCAGCAGCCTTTAGCGGACGAAACTCAACTTTGTCCGGATCGCCCAAAACAGCAGCAGCAATCGCCCGACCATAATCTACGTCAAAGCCTTTCCAGGTCCCATCCTGACTGAGGTAACCGAAACCCGGCAATTCTTTGTTCACCCCACAGATCAGTCGTCCTCTATTTTTTACTTTGTCCAGGATACCCTCGTGGTTGTCGGCAAGGAGTGGTGTCACTAATGAAATCGCTAAAACTAACACGGAAACGCGAAACAAAAATTTACGCACAGAAAACCTCTCTTTTTGATATGCCCTCTCTCGAAAAGGCAATTTGATTAAATTCTGTTATCACTGTTCACAATTTTATCAGTATCGAATTTATGACTTTCTGATAAACAGAAAGTAAATATAATCTTTTACACATTGTATCAAACTGACCTTATGTTGTCAAGGAATTAATCGGAAGCGAGCCGTCCGATAACACAAATCGCTTGTTAAATCTGCCCCATTTCGTGCAACTATATGCCACCGTATGCCCTATTTTGTGCAGGATTTTTGGGGGTTTTATAAAGAATCTTATCAGCGCAGTGTTATTCGGATTCGGCACGAAATTTGCTACAGTAAACTGAAAAAATCGGCAAGCGTATCTCACAAGTAACGTGTACTGGTAACTGATGACTATTCCTATGATAACTGAATATCTCTGCTTGTAGAAACCGTGCTTGACATATTTTAACAGTCTTGTTAACATACTTAGCATCAACACTTGGCAAGGAGAAGAAACATGAAGAAGTTCATAATCGCAGAAATCTGCGTGCTGATCGCACTCGTTGGTGGATTTTGGCTGGGACGTGTCACAGGAAACAACACCAGCTACGAGCACTACTACGACAACGCAGACAAAGCGTGGATAGCGGTAAAGCAAATCGATGAGCCACCGGTAGAACTTGATAGCCCGGACAAAAAACGTTTGCGCCAAGTCCGAGCCGCATACCGTGAGGTCTTTGAGAACTATCCGGACAGCCTATGGGCAGATGATGCGATCTATCAGCTCGCCTCACGCCTGCCACGCACCGATGAAGAAGCGTTCGCACTCTTCCGACGACTCATCAATAATTATCCTGACAGTGAATGGGCGGACGATTCGATGTACGCCATCGCTTTCGCTTCTTATAAAATCGCAGAGGACCTAAAGGGGACCGGCACCCTCGAATCTCTTGACGCGTACTACGACCGCGCCATCGCGCTTTACAACCAATTAATAGCAACATACCCCGGCAGTGAACTGTCAGACCAAGCACAGTTTAATACAGCGATGTGTTACTATGGCAAAGATGAATTGAACAGCGCACTCGTACACTTTGACACGCTTCGAGAACCGTTTAGCGATAGCCCGATACTCTATCAGATTCTATACGTTACAGGCGAAATTTATCTCAAGAAGCAGGAGTACGAAAACGCACGCGTCGAATTCACAAACGTCGTTGATTCGGGGGATCCTGATCTGGCACCCTTGGCGAGCTTCGGTATCCCGCAGGCTTATCTCGCTGAGGGGAAATATCAGGAGGCGCTTGAAGGCTACCAAAAGGTTATTGACCTCTATCCGGACACCAAAGTCGGGCAGGATGCATACTTCTACATGGGATGGGCTTATGGAAGGCTTGAGAAGTACGATGAAGCCATCGCCCAACTTGAGATGGGAATTGATCTCTTCCCACGCAATGAAAATGCCGCCAGCGCACAAGTCTACATCGCACGCATCGCACTTGTAAACAAGGATACATCGACTGCTGTTGATGCATTTCAAAAAGTGGCGGATAATGCTACCTACGATTATGACACGCGACGGATGGCACAATATTGGGTCGGCAAAGCTTATGAGGACGATGGTGAAACGGATTTAGCAGTCGCGGCATATCAGAAGCTGCTCACAGAATTTCCGGAGCCGCATCGGGAAGCAACGCACGCATCGAACAATATCAACGAAAATTATATACAAACGCTACGGAGCACAGGACTCTAAAGCCTGTCCGAGGTCGGCGAGAATATCTTCAACGTCCTCTAAGCCAACGGAGATTCTGACTAAACCGTCTGTGATGCCAATCTGCTGACGGATATCCACTGGAACGTGTGAATGCGTCGTTGATGCCGGATGGCAGATTAAAGTCCGTACGTCTCCTAAACTGACCGCAAGCGCGCAGCGTTGGAGCCGATCAACGAGGTGTTCACCCGCACGGCGTCCACCTTTCAGCTCCAGCGTTATCATGCCCCCGAAAGCATCCATCTGGTGTTTGGCAAGTTCATATTGCGGATGACTCGGCAAACCCGGGTAACGAACCCACGCCACCGCCGGATGTGCTTCGAGAAACGTCGCTACTTGCACCGCATTTTCGCAGTGCCGCGCAAATCGCAGCGGTAGCGTCGTAATCCCTTGTAATGTTAACCACGCATTAAACGGACTGATAACTGCCCCGAAGTTGCGCAACGCGCCTGTTTTGGCGCGCGTGACGAATGCCTTCCGCCCGACAATCGCACCAGCAACCACCGCACCGGTACCACTCAAATATTTCGTCATACTATGGACAACGACATCGATACCGAGAGGAATCGGTTGCTGTCCGCACGGGGTCGCGAAGGTGTTATCAATAATCGAGGTCACACCGTGTGCTTTAGCAATCTCGGCGGATGCCCGTAAATCTATCAGTTTAAGGAGCGGATTCGTTGGGCTTTCAAGATAGAGGACTTTCGTATCGGCTCTGATGGCGCGTTCGATTTGTGAAGGGTCTGTAGCATCAACGAATGTTGTCTCAATGCCGAAGCGTGGAAAATCTTCATTGAGGGTTTGGAATGTCGCGGAATAGAGATTTTCCATGGCGACGACATGTCCACCGTCAGCTAAAGCCGTAAGCAGAGCGGTACTCACTGCTCCCATCCCCGATGCCGTCGCAAGTCCTGCTTCGGCTGCCTCAAGCACGGCAAGTTTCGTTTCCAGTACCTCTTGTGTCGGGTTCCCCCAACGCGTGTAGACATAGCCACTCTCTTCGTCTCGGAACGCTTCCGCGCATTCCGCGGCTGTGGTGAAACGGAATGTACTGTTCTGATAGATAGGCGGTAGAAGCGGTATCCCACTTTTTTCGGTAGCGGGTGTCGCCCTTTCACCCGCATGGATGGCTTGGGTGGATTTTCCTAATTTTTTTTCAAAAGTCATTAAACTAAAACTCCAAGATGTCTATTAAAACGTGCTTATGGAGAAGCATCTTACTGAGGACTTACGCACTGCTTCTGAAAGTCCCCCTGATAAGGGGCGGTGAATGCCCATAAGGCATTCATACCCGGTGAATGCCCATAAGGCATTCATACCGTTGATTCTGATTCTTTAGGGGGTTAAAAATATGGAAAATCAAGTCCCCTTGCGTAAATCATGTTACTTAAACTTTTCAATATCGTGCCCTTCAATTGTTAACAATTGCCGCTTCCGTTCTAATCCACCGCCGTACCCACCAAGTGCTCCATTGCTTCTGATAACACGATGGCACGGTCTGAGAATAGAGACAGGGTTCGCGCCAACGGCGTTGCCGACCGCACGAACAGCCTTCGATTTCCCTATCTGGTCCGCAATCCATTGATAACTCTGCACCTCTCCATAAGGAATCTGCTGGATGATATTCCAGACTTTCTTTTGAAAGGGGGTTCCCCTGTCTACTTGGATCGGGATTTCACAGTCATCAAACGGTTCACCGGCGAAATAACGGGCGAGCAGCTCCCGCGCACGTGTCAGCACAGGATACTCTCTATAGAGGTGTCCAGCGTCATCGAATGGAAAATAAGTGGTGAAAAAAATGCGTGAAATCTTGTGCGGATCCGCAGCCACTATGTTTATACACCCCATTGGCGATTCATAAGAAATAGTCCCAGCCTCAAGGCAATCCAATCTACTTTCATGAGTTTGAACGTCGGTCGTCGGGGCCTCTGAGACGCCTTCAAGAACTGTTTTGAATGAATTCATTTGTATTTTTAATTTGACCTCGAATCTATTATAGGATATGCTATATCGCAAACTATGGCTATATTTGAAACGTCTGAACAACTCTATAGTTATATCAGTGAACTGTTTGCAGAAATCGCAACGTTACCGGAAGCACAAGAGACACTAAAATCCTTGACGCTGAGCGTCCAGTTTAACTATACCTCGCCGGAGTGTACGATGACGTTGACTGCAGCAAATGGCGAATATAGTATCGTCCGCGGTGTCTGTGATAATTCTAATCCAGACGTTGAACTCACTATGACAGGCGATGTCGCCTACAGATTTTGGACAGGCGAACTCAACGTTATGGGTGCCATTACAACACGCGAGATTGGTGTCAACGGCTCCCTCGGCAAGGTGATGCGTCTTGCGCCGCTGATTAAGACTGCTGTTCGCTATAACCGCGAACGAGAAACCGGTTGCGATTCATGACAGATAGGACTTACGCAGCCCCCCTCGCTGGCGGGGTTTAAAACCCCGCCAGCAGTGCGTAGGATTGCCTCGCAGTGAGAGTTATCATGGAAAAATGCGTAAGCCCTGACAGACAAGGAGGCTTCAATGGCAGATAATTTATTAGGAATGGTCGAACCTTATGTTACACAGTTGCGAGAAGAAGGCTGGTGCGTCTTAAAAGACGTTGTTCCCGCAAATGTCGTTGACGAGGTCCGTGAAGAGGTCGAAACCTCAGAAGCAGACTATAATGAATTCAGCAAAGAACACGGCAGATGGGAACGAAACGTTATCAGTTTCATGCCAAAATTTGCCGCACACCTCGCCAACGAGCGGCTCCTCGCTACTATCCATCAAGTGTTAGGCCCCCAGGTACGTATCTCGCAAACCGAGTATAAGATTCGTCCCCCGCATTATGAATTAGTGCGTGCATACCACTCCGATTTTCCTTACGACTTGAACCAGAAATGGCACATCACGCAACCGTTCCCGAGTGCTGTCATCGGTATCACGACCCTCTGGATGCTCTCTGAGTTTACCACCGAAAATGGCGGCACTTGGATTGTGCCTAAGACACATGTAGACCTCCGCAACCCCAGAGGTAAAGAGGACGGTATCGGCGATCGGAACCCACTTGACGGTGAAATGCAAGCCATCGGAAGTGCCGGCAGTGTCCTTATCATGGACAGCCGAATTTGGCACTCCAACGCAGAAAACCCGAGTGCCGGTAAACGCACCGCAGTTGTCGTCAGATACGCACCGTGGTGGCTGAATTTAGAACTCTTCGGGGTCAATACTGCCACAATTCCGGGTGAAACATTCGATAATTTACCCGAGGATGTCAAAGTCCTCTACGAGCACCGCGCAGAAAACCGCGAACCAACCGTCTGGATTTAAAGTAGTAGGCACACTCCGTGTGCCGTTACCGTCTGGATTTAAAGTAGTAGGCACACTCCGTGTGCCGTTACGAGCACCGCATGTTTATAGAAATAGGCACACTCCGTGTGCCGTAACAAAAGGAAATCTCTTATGTCAACAACACTCGTACACATCGGTGTCCGCACAACCGATCTGGAAAAGAGCATCCGTTTCTGGCGCGACGCACTCGGATTGCAGGTCTTCTCAACGATGAACGGCTGCTACGATCTCACCGATGGTTATCACAATTTCCGTGTATTTCAACACCGCGGTCCCGAACGTCCCGAGCACATCGGCGGAATGTTAGACTATCTCCATATCGGAGTCCGAGTCCCGAATTTACGGGAAGCCGCACAACGATGTGAAGACCTCGGCTTTGAGATCGCTTGGGAAGGCTTAGATGGCAGCAAACCTTACGATCCCAATTCGGACGAACTGCCTTCAGTCGCCTTCAAAGTGGAAGACCCCGACGGTATCGTCGTCGATATTACCGAGCAAGATGATCAGTGGCCCGGTGTTGATATCCAAAGCAAAAGTTGAACCTTTACTCCTCCCTGATAAGGAGCCAGCTCCCCAAATTCCCCCCTGATAAGGGGGGTTAGGGGGGTTTCCTGCCTATTCATCACCACCCAACACACCCAGCCGTATCAAGTAATAGACCAGTGTGAGGACGCTTGTCACTGCTGCAGCGAGATAGGTTAAAAACGCCGCGTTCAGCACCTTACTCGCGTGTCGATTCTCTTCCGGCGAGAGCATCCCCGCTGCATCCATTGCGACTTTCGCACGTCTGCTGGCATCCCATTCAACAGGAAGCGTTATCAGTGAAAAAACGACACCCACTGAAAATAGGCATACACCCAGGAATATCAAGCCTGAGAACTGGAGCAGAAATCCACCTATCAGCAAAATATACGCAAAGGTTGAACTGAAATTCGTCGCAGGAACAAGCGCAGTACGCAGACCTAACATGCCGTAACCCTGCGCATCCTGCATCGCGTGTCCCGCTTCATGGCAGGCAACACCTATGGCAGAGAGCGACTGACTCGAATAGACATCCTCAGACAACCGCAGTGCCTTCTTAGAAGGATCGTAATGATCGCTTAACCAACCCCCGGAACGTTCAATCTGGACACCGCTCACACCGTGCCTTTTAAGCATCAGTTCAGCAGCCTGCGCGCCCGTCATTCCACTGCGCGACCCGACTTGTGAGTATTTTGAGAATGTCGATTTTGTGCGAAACGTCGCATATAGAGACAATGCAAGTCCCGGTGCTATAATTATAATATACAGTGGGTCAATCAAACCTAAAAGCATGATAAACACCTCCAAATTCTGTTTATGTCGTGTTATTAAATATCTGTTAAGTTAAGGAAATTATACGAGATATTCCCCTGAAATTCAAATCATTTTAACTTTTCGCTGTAGGAGCGACCTCTGGTCGCGATCCTATCGTCCTTAATTTGACGCTATTCCGATACCGTGCTATACTTTGAGGCAAAAACGTGCCTAACCCTGAAAAATGAGGAAATATAGATGCTCAAAATAATTGATACACACCAACACCTCTGGGATACTGAAAATTTGGAATACCCGTGGCTCGAAGGTTTTGATCTGTTAGGAAAACGGTATACAGCGGAAGATTATCGTGAAGCAATTGGAGACCTTAACGTCATCAAATCCGTCCATGTTGAGGGAGATCCCGCTGAAACGGATGTCGTTAAGGAGGTCGAGTGGTTAACAGAAATCTCAGAGACAGATGGCATGATAGGGGCAATCGCAGCGGCAGCACCGTTAGAAAAACCGAACGCCGAGGCTATCTTGGAGCAGCTCGTCGGATTCGGACTTGTCGTAGGCGTGCGTCGGATGGCGTGGCACCACCCGGACCCACACTTCTATGCCACGCCTGAACTGATTAACGGCGTGAAATTACTGACAAAATTTGATCTCTCGTTTGAACTCTGTGCGAACAGCACGCAGCTGCCAGCAGCAATCGAGTTAGTCAAAGCGACACCAGACGTGCGGCACGCCCTCAATCACTGCGGCGGCCCCGACATAAAAGGTGGACAATTTGAGCCGTGGGCATCGCATATCCGTGAACTCGCCGCTTTCGAGAACGTCCACTGCAAAGTATCGGGGATCGTAACAACCGCAAGCGAGAATTGGACGCGTGAGGAACTCAAGCCATATATCCGACATCTGATAGACGCATTCGGTTACAAGCGACTCATGTTCGGAAGTGATTGGCCCGTGTGCACCTTGGCGGCAACATATCAGGAATGGGTAGACGCACTCCTATGGGCTGTCGAAGATGCGTCGGATGCAGAGAGAAACAGCCTCTTCTACAAAAATGCTTCGGAATTCTATTCGGTATAGAGTGGTATTTGCTAACCATTTAGGTTGTTTTCCAAAAGAGGAGCATTTTTTGAAAAAAGAGGAACTTTCTGGCAAAGTTCCAAAACCTCGGTTACATGGCAAGAAGGTTGAGATAGCACCTCGTAGCCAAGAAAGGCGCAGACCTATACCGCGTCCGAATTATACAATAGAAGAACTTTTAGCCAAGGTCCCAGAACCCAAAGTTGAAGCCCGAAAACCCGGCACTTCGGAAGAAACAGACACCGGACCGCCAGTGGACAGGGAGGTTTGGTAACACCAATATGTATGTTCCGCGACACGGTGATATCGTGTGGATTGACAATGTGCATTCAGACAAAAAACGCACCTATTGTTATTAGGAAAAGGCGAGGTTACAAACCTCGCCAGCAGGAACGAAAAACGGTTCAAGCCGACAGCCAACTGCTGAAAGCCAACGGCTATTGAACCGTAATCAACACCGGTTCAACGCCTTGCGTCTCCTGAATGTGCTGCTTGAGATCCGTTGCCTCAGCCCGCGCATTAAACTCCCCAATCGTTACCCGATGCATCGTTCTCCCCTCAACGACAGCCGTGTATATCTGCACCTTTTCATCTGGATACATCCACTGCAAATTCTCAGCCATCATTTCGGCATTACGGGATTCTGCAAAAGAGCCAACCATCAACGTCAGTCTGGCTGTCGGCGTTGTCACTGCCGTCGGTGCAACTGTCGGTTCGTTATCAGGACCGAGCTGTAGTTCCGCTTGTTGTGTGCTCCGATTGCCAGCGATGTCTTGGACATGCAACTTACAGGTATAAGTAGCAGCTGACGCCGCTTGAATCTTACTTAAAGCAATCTCGGTTGGCGGTGAACCGTCCCCTTCTATCTGTTCGACGAGTGTATTTCCAGCATCGAAAACTTCAAGTTTCCAATGCGCGAGCGGACTCATGTCCAACGTCTTCACACCAACTGTCGTCGGCGTATTCCCAAAGAGTTCTAATGTCGTTGGGATAAGGTCGACTGTGAGTTTCTCGCTATCTTTTAAATGTGCTTTCCCTTGTGCGTCAAGGAGATGCAGTTGCACATCGTAGTGACCATCGGGCACCAGACTACCCGTATTCGCAATGCCGTCCCAAACAACACCGTCTACAGGGACACCCGTCCCGGACTTTTTCCAGACGCTTTCGGTATATTCGTCACGGATGTTTAACTGCCACTCTATAGCGCGTGAATTGTCGTCTTCTCGGAGAATAAACTGAATTGTCGTGTTATCAGCAACGCCGTCGTTGTTGGGCGAAATTGCGGGTACTGAAAGCTGTAGTTCTACCGTGATTGCCTCAGGGTTTACAACCTTCGGTGTAAGGGTGGCAGGCATTAAAATGGGTGCAGTTTCTTTCGGTTCCTCGGTTTTAGTTACCACTGGAGGTCTTTCTGTTGGTGTCGGTTCTACGGCACCCCGACCCCAACGTAAAGTCGCAGAAATCCAATGGATCCCCTGCTCCAATTCGCGACCACTCACATACGCATAATCGAGTTGTCCCGCGGAATTTCGGAAACTCACCCCGCGCGTCAATTCACCACCTCGAAGGTTTTCAGAAGATGTTAAAGCCGTATAACCCGCGCGTAATCCGAGGTGTCCATTGATAAGCCAACTTTCCGCACCGATATGAAATCGGAGCCGTTCTCCCCAATTGAGATCGTTCTCGCCTCGAACAGCGAAGTCAGCAGAGAAGAGTACGTTTTTGCCTAATTCGTACGTTGTACCGAAACGTGCAGCTAACGGCAGATTCTCAAGAAGTACGCCGTCCTCTCGGATACCGTTGCTCAATTCGGAAAAATTGATACCGACCGTCACCGAATCACCCCATTTTTCCAATGGATAAGCGAACTGCATCCCCAAATCTACACTCCATAAGAAATTCGTTCTGATCGGTGTGTTATTCTGATAATAGCGTACGTTTGCACCTGCCGATGCACTCGGTCCGAACGCGAGTCCGTATCCCAAAAGCACAATCTGAGTGGACTCACTCGTGTCGTTGCTCCATCCGTCGAACCACGTCGCGAAAGAGAGGTTCCCAAGATTTCTGTTCGTTAAACCGAATGTGTTAGGGTTCGCAGCGACAGAAAATGCCTGCTCGCTGCTCGATGCACTCCCCTGAAAAGGCATCCCACCCATGTTCACTTCCACGCCGTCCAGAAACCCTAACGAGGATGGGTTCCAGAGAAAACCGTTGCTCGCGGAGGGACCTGCCGTAAAAGCACTCCCCATGCCAACTGCACGCGCACTCGCACCGACAAAAATATCGCGGTGTGCTATGCTCGAAGCATTTGCACTAACAGATACGACTGCCAAAATCACGCCAGTCAAAACGATCTTTCGTATGATTCGCAGCAGCAACTTTCGTCTGCTACGTCTAAGAAAATTGAATTGCATCGGATACACCCCACTGCTGTTTTTTCAAGTTTATAGTAAAATCCCAAAATAAGTTTACAGTCCGTCGGGGAACAAAAACCCCACCCCCGCTGGCGAGGATTGGATCCTCGCCAGCGCGTTGGTGTATAGATAATTACAGGTTTTACTATAATGATATATTTTGCTACATCTCTTAACGTTGAAATTAGGCAAATAGGTACAAGCAAAAATCGGCTGATTTTCTATAGGTAGGAAAATTTGATAGGACTAAAGAAATTAAGGAATATAGGATGGCGTTGCCCGCTATTCTACCGGATGCGTGGCATATCTGAGAACCCCATCCGCATCCGTGAACCGCAAATAGAGTCCCCAAGACCATCCGTTATCAATCTTTTGACACAAAACCGTGTTCCACCCGACTTTCAGTTGACACGAGACCGCATCTGCATCTACCGTCGCGCCAGCGTTGATACTTTTCCGATGAACCTCAGTTCCATTTAACCAAACAGCGATCTCGTCATCACTCCCGATTAGCATCACAGAATCGGTCGCTTTCGGTGCATGGACATACACCAACGTGTATCCGACAGTCATTGGCGTAGGATCAAGGTTTCTGCGCAAATCAAGGTAACCATCTCCCCTTGCAGTCGCTTCCTGCCAGCGGACGGCTTTGCCATCAATACCAGCGTAGGTTTTCTCCAAGTCTAATTGACTTTCAGAACCGAGCAGTTCATCAACTCTGTCAACATCTGTCTTCGGAAACGGACCTAAAACCGTGTAACGCTTGACGAATGGGGAGGCATGCAACACCTGAAAGGAATCAATACCGATTTTAGAACCCGTGGCTTCGGATGCCTTCCCGACAATGCTGAGCATCATCTGATTTTCACCCGCATTCAACGGAGCAATCCCAAATGAAATCAGTGTCCCAGCGATCGACTCAGGCGAATAACAGTCGTAAGGTGTACCGACCGCGGTATCGTTAACGGATAATTGAACGTGTGCATACGCTTGACCGCGTGTCAAAACGGCACGAATTTCATAAACATCTCTGTAAGGAGCCTCAATCGGGACAGTTAGGAATCCCATCTCTCCAGCAGTTTTCGGCGTGAAAGCGACATGGCTACCACCTATATCAATACCTTCCGCTCGGTAACTTTCTGCCTGAACCGTTCCGCCGTGTACTACTGTCTTAGGCAATAAATCAGTTGCCGATTGGGTGTTCGTTGGGGGTAATGTCCGTTCCTTCTCATACCAAAACTGTGGCACCGCATAGATGTCTCGTGCCTCGTTTGTTAAGACGAGATCATCGCCATCAAAGCAGATGGCTTCTCCATAGAAACTGTGCGGTAACGACCACGGTGTGCTTTGAATCATTTTCCCTAAATCACCCACTGCACCGTGATATACCCAGAGCGCATCGTAAGTGCAAACAGCAAGCCGCGTCCCGTCTTCTGATACGCCTGCACCCGTCACGAACTTCGCACCAGCGAACTCACCAACCCTTTCTAACGTCTGTTTTGTATCGGTTTGCAGGGTTAGGAACCGGTAAAGCACCGCGCGTTCTCTCTCCTTAGAGACAATATAAGGGATACCTTCAACAATAAAGAGACCTTCCGCATCTACATTTTCGTTCGGGTACCGATACGGATAACTCGCGATAACTTCCGCCTCAGTCTCAGTGAAAGGGTTCGGTTCCGCAACGACAACCACTTTCAGATCGAAACGCAGTCTGCTGTTATTACCAATTTCACCAATCCAGAGCTGATTTTTCTCATCAATACCGAGTGCCTCCCAATCGAAGTTTCCTGAACCTTTTACTGCTATTTCTTGGATGAGTTCGCCATTCAGTTTTGTAGCGTAAAGTGATGCCGGGTTACCAGAATCGTTAAGTGTCCAGTAGATGCCTTCAAACTGCCGACTCGCGACGATACCGGAACTCTCTCGAATATCGGGATATGTATATTTTCCGACAGGCTGCCAAGGGGGTGTGTCAATAACGTCTGCGGGTGCCGCTGTAGCGGTATAAAGTCCGATGCCGATCGCAAGAGCCAGTAGGTGGGATAACAGTTTCATCAAAAATCTCCTTTGATGTATATTCTACCGAATTCTCACCGAGAAATCAAAATTTATTTCATTTTTTTCCAAAATGCACGTTTTTCACCCCAAAATTGTGTCTTTATAAACAGACAAAATATATTCCGTATTTTTAAGTAGAGACGCGGACTGTGAAAGCAACCCTCACGGGGCATATGAGCGTGGTCAGGAATGTAGCGTTCAGTCCGAATGGCACGATACTTGCAAGTGGGAGTTATGATAGTACAGTGCGTTTGTAGGACGTTGCAACGGGCACCCACAAAGCAACATTCACCGGAGATGACTATGGGATCAGCAGTGTAGTGTTCAGCCCAGATAGAAAGACGCTTGCAGGCGATTCTAACAAGACAGTTTTTTGTGGGATATTGAGACAGGTGTGGTAAAATTGACACTGACTGGTCATACGTATAGTGTTAATAGTGGGTCGTTCAGTCCAGATGGCACAACACTCGCAAGTCGGAGTCGGGACCGGACAATACTTCTTTCGGAGTGAACGCAGCAGACGCAGGTCAAGGCAGCCAAATCCGTTCATGATGGAGCATTCCAATGATAAAAAATGATGTTCAACTGATTTACGATATTCTATCGGGGGATGACACCGCATTCACCGCTTTAGTCCAAAAGTATCAAAAAAGTGTTCATGCACTGGCGTGGCGGAAGGTCGGCGATTTTCACTACGCTGAAGAAATTACACAAGACACCTTCCTCCAAGTCTACAAGAAACTCTCAACGCTCAAAGACCCGCGTCAATTCTCTGGATGGCTTTATGTGATGACAAATCGGATTTGCAGTAATTGGATGCGAAAAAACAACCCGGCACTTCAGGCATTGGAGACCACACCTATGGAAGATTTAGAAAAATCGGCTTACGCGCGCTATGTATCGGAGCAACGTGAAATAGAATCCACTGAGCATCGCCATGAAATCGCCAAAAGACTCCTCGAAAAACTTCCAGAGAGCGAGCGGACCGTCATGACGCTTTACTATCTCGGTGAAATGACGACCAGAGAGATTAGCAGATTCTTAGGGGTATCGGTGCACACGATTACAAGTCGGCTGCAACGCGCAAAAAAGCGTTTGCAACAGGACGAAGAACGCTTGGTTCAAGAGATACTCGGACGTGTCCAATTACCTGATAGTCTCATAGAGAACATCGTGCAGGGTGTTGCTGATATGAAACCGACACCCACTGCGACAGGGAAACCACTGCTACCGTGGGCGGCTTTTGGGGCAGCTGCAGTTTTGGGCACGCTGCTCCTATTGGGTTTGAACAATCAATACCTCGTCCACTTTCAGAAACCGTATAGTTTTGAGGCACAATCTGAACCGACAATTGAAATTATTGATACACCCATTGTTCTTGACGTTGATGTGAAACCGGCTGTGCAGAATCGGATAGGACGGGCTACGACTGCTGATAAAAGCACGGGTGACCCGAGTAGCAAACCGCAGGAAAGCCAGTTGCTGCAGGAGATGTCGGGTGTAATGAGAAGTGGAACAGATAAACGCTTTCAAAACAGAAATTTCCCTTCGGTATTCCAAGCATGGGACAATCTTGTCGGATCCATAGAAGATAAACAGACATCAGGAAATATAGAGCCTTCGGACAATAAGACACTTTACACAGAACGTCTTACGAAGCACGATCTTCATTGGAGCCCTTTTTTTGGACTCTGGTGGGAGACCACCGCAGCGGAACCCACTTACGGACTGTCAACCCAGTTAAGTGGTGAGTTGGAAGCCGCAAAAGTGGTACGCCAACAAAGACTTGCGCTCAATCCGAATATGTTGTTTCTCGTTGAAATTCGTATTCATAACCATTTGCGGGCATCCGCATTTCCGCCGGATTCTGAATTCTGGCTCAGAGATAGTAACAACCGGATTATTCAAAACAGAAGTAACGAGTATATGATGGACCTCCTGAATCCAGATTTGCAGAATTTGCTTATTCAACGGATTGGCGCAATTGCCAATTGTGGGCTTTTTGATGGAGTCATGATAGCCGGATTCCATGCGAATGCCACCGGTTTTATGGATCGTCATTTTCATGACGCGACAGATGAAGAAATCATTGCAGCGACTACCCGAATTTTACGGGAAGTTCGCACCCGCGTGCAAGACGACTTTTTGATAATCGTCAACACGCACCGCACGAAGCCGACAGCCTACGTCGAATACGTCAACGGCACTTTCATAGAGACCCGACGCGATGCTAACGGCAGTTATACTCGCGAAGGATTACAGAGAATTGAGGACACGCTCCTATGGGCAGAAACACAACTCCGAGAGCCGCAGGTCAACTGTTTGGAAGGTGAGGGGATTGGAACATTGCCGCCAGATAGTCCGGAAAATTTACGTTGGGCGCGCGTGTTCACAACGCTCAGTCTCACACACTCTGATGGCTATGTGCTGTATACCGACGGCATGCGCGCTGTCGATCCGCAAGCACAGCACCATGCACACTATTGGTACCCGTTCTGGGATGCCAACCTCGGTCAACCTGTCGGCAAGAAGGTGCAGTGTTACGATGACAGCGAGGGACTATTTATCCGCGAATTCACCAACGGTTGGGTAGTCTATAATCGGAGTGGCAAAACACAAAGGATTGAACTCCCAAAGGAAGCATCGGGGGTAGCGTCTGGACTGAAGAACACACGCTGGCACACGGTGCCAGATTTAGATGGCGAGATCTTCCTAAAGAAGGTTGTTCTATCAGTGGGTGCCACCGTTGATACCGACACTGTGACGGTTGTAAGGGACCCCGAAGGCAAACAAAATGAAAAATAGAATCGGTATTATTACTCTAGTCGTTAGCCCTCTCATCAGTTACTGCTTGGTTTCCAGTGGGTGCCAGCCGGTCCCTGGGTATATCACTGTTGATTCGAGGTCAGGATTGATGCAGCCGACGTTTTGCCTGTATCGGGATGCATCTCTTCAAGAACGGTTGGGCATTAGAACCATTGTAGTTTGGAAAGTACAACGTTCCCAGGAGTTTGAATCGCATTGGGACAGAATTGAACAGGTTTGGTCCTTATCTTGTACTACGAGCCAGTCAACATCCGCCGTTTCTTGTCTGACCTACGGGGAAGTGCCACCGGACTATCAAGCGGCTGTGAAAGCCGTCCCTCTCGAACCCGAACAATTTTATAGCGTCTGGCTTCCGGGGTTTCGCGGAGTAGACTCAGAAGATCGGTATTTTATCATCCGTTTGAATGATAGCGGCACCCCCGAACGGCTGGAATCTCACTAAACAAGTTTTCCACTAAAAGGAACAATAGTATGGAACCACGATTTACACGCGGCGAGTATTTTCTACTTGAAATCGCCGTCGAGTATGAATGGAGTATCTCTGGTCTTATTGATAACGAACTTGAGTTACACCTGAATAAAAAAGGGCATGGGTTAACGCGAGCATCATTGCTTGAGAGCCTCTATCGACTCCTCTCTTCGGGGCTGATTTATGCGAAAAATGAGGTCGATGGCTTTCTTTCAACTTATGAACAGATCGAATGTGCCCTGAATGAACCTCCCGGGGGAATTTTCCCCGCAGGTGTAGAAAAATACACATCCTATGGGTTGACACAGGAAGGCGGTGCGCAATGGGAAGCGTTCGCCGCACCGGACTGGGAAAAATACATAGGAGAGATGGGTGAAGGTGAAGATGAGAGCGGGGATGAACTATGGGAACTGATTTGTGCAGATAAAGAATGGCTTGAAAGGGTCTTTGAATCTTTCTGTTTTTCTCAGCAAATAGAGGTATCTTTGGCGTCCATGGAGTGGGATTATATTGCGCCGTGGGAGGTAACGTACTGGAAACAACTTGAGGGGGCACATAGACTCCGATTTCAGCCTCAAGACAAGAGCGATGCCGAGAATTATGAACGGTCTCCGCCGCCGAATCCAGAATGGTATCGTAGCCTTTGGTGTGTTTGGCGATAGGAGAATAGATCGGATTAACTTGTCCGCAATGTCAAGATCGATTTCAGCTCCCTTTGGGAAGTTAAAGTGTAAAACCTGACCGTTAGTGTCATAACTAAAGGAACAATAGTATGGAACCACGATTTACACGCGGCGAGTACTGGCTACTTGAAAATGTCGTTGAGGACGAATTCGCAATCGGCGCGCTCATTATGCGCGAACCTGTATTCTTCTTCGGAAAGAGAGAATGGCACGGGTTAACACGCGCCTCACTCGTTGAGAGCCTCTATCGACTTCTCTCTTCGGGACTGATTTATGCCAAAAATGAAGTTGATGGATTTATCTCAACTTCCGAGGAAATCGAACATGCCCTGAATGAACCTAAATCCAGAGGCTATGCCCCTTTCGATACGAAAAAGCCGACATCTTATGGGCTGACGGAGGAAGGCGGGGCACAATGGGAGGCATTTGCCACCCCAGACTGGCAAGCATACTTAAAAGACGGTTTTCACTGGCCAGATGGCAGTAAATGTGGAATGTGGGAAGTGATTTGTGCGGATAAACAACGGCTCGGATCGTACTATAGATCTTTCTGTTTCCATCGTCAAATAGAGGCATCTCTGGAGTCCATGGAGTGGGATTATATTGCACCGTGGCAAGCGACGTATTGGAAACAACTTGAGGGGGCATATAGACTCCGATTTTACTATCAAGACAAGCGCGATGACGAGAATTTTGAACGGTTTTCGCCTCCGCCTCTGGAATACTTTCATGGCATTTTGCGAATACTTTCATGACGATAAAAAAATAGATTGGATTGACTTCCGCCAATGCCGAAACAACTTTCGGCGTTCTTTAAGGTGAAAAACCTGACCGTTAGTGTCATAAGTAAAGGAACAACAGTATATGGAACCACGATTTACACGCGGCGAGTATTGGCTACTTGAGAACGTTGTTGAGGACGAATTCGCAATCGGTGCACTCATTGATAGCGAACTTGAGTTACACCTGAATAAAAAATGGCACGGCTTAACACGCACCTCACTCATTGAAACCCTCCATCGACTTCTCGCCTCGGGACTGATTTATGCCAAAAGTGAGGCGACCGGATGTATTTCAACGCACGAACAAATCGAACGCGCCTTGAATGAAGTGAAATCCACGGACACTGACGCCGTAGGTAAGGAAAAACTTACGTTTTATGGGCTGACGGAGGAAGGCGGCGCGCAATGGGAAGCCTTCGCCGCCCCTGATTGGCAAGCATACATAAAAGTGGATTCTCAAGTGCCAGATGGCAGTGAATATGTAATATGGGAAGTGATTTGTGCGGCTAAAGGTCAGCTCGAAAGCTACTTTAAATCTATGTATTTTCATTACCCAATCGAGATGTCTTTAGCATCGGTGGAGTGGGATTATATTGCACCGTGGCAAGCGACGTATTGGAAACAACTTGACGGGGCATATAGCGTCCGATTTCAGGCTCGAGATAAGAACGAGGAGAATGCTGAACCGTCTCCGCCGCCGAGTCTGGAATACTTTTATGACGCTTGGTGTGCTTGGCGATAGAAAATCCGAAATTTATTTTTTATATTTTTCCGAATTAGCAATATTAAGAAATAAATTCCCATTTTCTCGAAGGTCTCGAACCCGTAGGGGCGGGGTTTCCCCGCCCGTTACCAATGGATAATGTGTATATTTAATATTCAAAATTGCTTGATACCACTAACTGTAGTTTCCCTTTGAGCAAATAAATCATCAAACAACTCTTGAGAGATATATCCTTCATCGCCAAACAGTTTACCAAAGGAGTTACCAATGTATAGGAAAACAAAAATCATGACAAAACACACCTACAGCCTCCTTTTAGGATTTGTTATTTTCTTGATACTCAGTTGTTTTGTTGTGAATGCGGATACCGCCAAAACGGTGATTTCTGAAGTCAATTATAGCTATTACTACCACTCAGATGATGATCTCGCAAAGTATTACCGCTTTTTACCTTCCCCCGCACCCGAAGGACTCCATTACCATGCTCGGCTAAGAGCCACTGCAAATGTGGATGACACGCCCGAAAAAGAGAACATTGTGCTAATCGTTGTTGAGACAAAACCTCGCAAATTCCTCAGCAGCCCCCCAGACTTCGGCGGCCGGAGCCAAGCGTTTCTCCTTATTGCTAACACCAAAGGAACGAAACTGGAGAAAAAAGCGTTTTTCAAACTTTTTGATGCAGGCACGCATGCGTTGGAGGTCCCAGCAGCAAAAGTTATTGAACTTCACAGTCCACCGTTAGGTTTCGAGCAACCGACGGAGGTCTTCTTTAGACTCGTAGATGTGCCAGACGATGGCACTTTGGATATTTGGGTGGAATCTGCACACGGGGTGGCACTCATCTCGTTTCAGGACGGCGCGTTCAAGGAAGTCTTCAGCAACTACACCGTGACCAGAGAGAAACTTACAGACGCTCTTGATGTCGAGTATACAGGGTACGACTGGCCCTTTGGTCGTGATGGTCAAAAGTATCACCGTTTTTTGGGGAACCCGCAACCCGAAAATTTCTCTTTCGCTTACAGTACCCGGTTGAAAGCCATCGCCAATATTGATGACACCCCCGAAAAAGAGACGATTGTGCTCATGGTGGCTCAAACAAGCCAAGGAGGGGCAGACTGGGGGCAATGGAGCCAAGCATTTCTCCTTATTGCTGAGGCGGACACCGAGACAGACGCGCTTCCCAAGAAAAAAGATTTATTCAAACTTTTTGCTGCGTCTTATCCCTGGGATCCCCCCGCCAAAACCGTTGAATTTCAAAGATCACCCCCCGTTTTCCCGGGACCATTGGGGGGCGGTGGGCCTTGGAGCTTCCAATATGCCTCTTTTGATCTTGTGGATTTGACAGGCGATGGTATTTTAGATATCTGGGTTGAACAAGCCGAAGGTGTCGCTGTGATTTCTTTCCAAAATGGCGAATTCAAGGGAGTCTGCAGCGGCTACAGTTCTCCCAGAAGTGAAGACCCCATAGAATATATTGACCTTGATAATGATGGCGTCTATGAAATCAAGATTCCTGATTGCATATCTTCTATCAGTGGTGTCCCTGGCGCGGCATATCCGCAATGGATGAGCCTCTACAAGTGGGATGGGAACACCTACGTCTTGGATAATGAAAGGTTCTATGCCGACAATGACGATTTCCTTATTGGGTTATTAAACACTTATAACTATGTGCTGCTTCGACATGGAAGATTCGACGAATACAGTTTCTGCATCGGATTGGTCTTCTACTATCGTGGCAACGCACCAATGGCGCGGAAATATCTACAGTGGGTCGCCAACCATGCAGAAAAACAACATTACGTTCACACCGCAAAATCCATTTTGAAAAAACTGCCACGCCAGTGAGAAGCATACCTACCGCGTCTGACAGCAGACCGGTCAAATCGGAGACAAAAACATGAAAAAACATCTTCAAACCACACTTTTAGGGCTTTTCATTTTCCTGATACTCAGTTGTTTTGCTGTGAATGCGGATACCGCTAAAACAACGGCTTCTGAGGTCAAGTATGAACGGTATCCTGAGAGTCGAAAGTATCACCGGTTTTTGCTTTCACCCACACCGGAAGAACTCATTTATGTCACCCGAATGAAAGCCGATGCGAATATTGATGACACCCCCGAAAAAGAGACGATTGTGCTAATCCTTGTTTATATGAGGGCTCACCCACGCTACAAGAGTTGGAGAACATACGGCGATAGTTGGATACAAGCATTTCTCTTCATTGCTGAGACTGACACCAAGGAGAAGTTACCGAAGAAAAAGGACGCTTTCAAATTCTTTGATGCCGGCAAGCCTGCATTGGATGTTCCAGCAGCGAAAGCCATTGAACTTCATAACCCACCCTTCGTCTTCACCCAACCCCCAGAAGATGTTTTTAAGTCTCGTGATCTCTCCTTTAGACTCATAGATTTGACCGGCGATGGCACTTTAGATGTATGGATTGACTCCATCTACGGTGTCGCCGTAGTTTCGTTTCAGAACGGCGAGTTCAAAGAAATCTTCAGCAGCTACACTATTCCTACCGATCAGGAGGCGGAATACGTTGATTTGGACGACAATGGCAGCTGTGAAATCAAGATTCCATATAGCATACAGATCGAAGGTATGCCTGGCGTACCCTATCTGCCGTGGATGAGCCTCTATGAATGGGATGGCACCACCTACACCTTAAATAACGAAAAATTCTATGCCGGGAATAACGATTACTTCATTCCGTTATTGAGCCAGTATAATTATCAGCTGCTTCGACACGGAGAAATTATCAACCTGCTGGAACCATACAAGTTCTACTTAGGGTTGGTATCCTACTATCGGAGCGGCGTAAAACCAGGGGGGCTACAGTGGGTCGTCGAACATGGAAGGAACGAACATTACATTCAAGCCGCTAAATCCATCTTGAAAAAATTTCCGCCCGAAGAAAAATGAAGCGATTTGACTCAGACCGGTCAAATTGAAAACAAAAACCATGAAGCAACATATTCAAACTACACTTTTAGGGGTTACGATTTCGCTGATACTCAGTTGTTTTGTCGTGAATGCGGATACCCCCAAAACGACGACTTCTCAGGTCAATTATAGCTATCACTACCCCCTCGATTATCCTAAGAAGTATCACCGCTTTTTACCTTTCCCTGTACCCGAAGGACTCCATTACCATGCCCGAATGACGGCAACTGGAAATATTGATGACACCCCCAGAAAAGAGACCATTGTGCTAATCGTTGTCGATACGAAACCGCGCACATTCTCCAACAATGGCGCATTATCCGACAACTGCGTCCAAGCGTTTCTTCTCATTGCGAACATGAAAGGATCGAAGATTGAAAAAAAAGCGTTCTTCAAACTTTTTGACACGGGGACGCATCCGTTGGAGGTCCCAGCAGCGGAAGTCATCGAACTTCATAGGCCACCCGCCGGAAACCTCAAGCTACCGACCGATGTTTCCCTTAGACTCGCGGATGCCACCGGCGATGGCACTTTAGACGTGTGGGTGAAATCTGCCCACGGGGTTGCGCTCATCTCTTTTGAGAACGGCGAGTTCAAGGAAGTCTTCAACCGCTACACGGTGACCAGAGAGAAACTCACAAAAACTGCTGACGTTGAGTATTACAGCTACGATGTCCGGTTCGAGTTTGCGGGTGAAAAGTATCACCGCTTTTTGGCGACCCCACCCCCGGAAGGCGCCTCTTATGGCACCCGGCAGAAAGTTGTCGCAAATATCGATGACACCCCCGGAAAAGAGACGATTGTTCTCATGGTGGTTAATTCAAAAGAGGAATGGCGCGCATGGAGTCAAGCGTTTCTCCTCATTACTGAACCTGAGACCGAGATAGACGGGTTTCCCAAGACGAAAGCGTTATTCACACTTTTTGGTGCGACGACTCACGATTTGAATGTCCCAACGAAAACGATTGAAGTTCAGAGTGTCCCCTTCGTCTTTCAGAAACCTTGGTGGAGAGGTGAGGATTGGAGTTTCAAGCGGGTCTCTTTTGACCTTGTTGATCTGACGGGTGATGGGATTTTAGACATCTGGGCTGAGCATCCGGAAGGTGTGGCTGTCATTTCGTTTCAGAACGGCGAGTTCAAAGAAGTCTGCAGTGCCTATAGTTCTTACAAAAGGGAGGACCCGATAGAATACATTGACTTGGATAACGATGGTATCTACGAAATAAAGATTCCAGACAATATCTTTATCAAGGGTGCCCCTGGTGCGGCGGGACCGGAATGGATGAGCCTCTTCAAATGGGAGGGCACGACTTACGTCTTGAATAACGAAAGATTCTATGCCAAGAATGATGAGTTCCTCGTTCGCTTATTAGAGCAGTATATTTTTTGGCAGCCTTTTTCAAGAAATGAGGAAATATATCATTTCTACATCGGGTTGGTATACTACTATCGCGGTAACGCAGCAAGGGCGCGAGCGTATCTACAGCGCGTCGCCAAAAATGCCGAGAAACAAGATTACATTCAAGCCGCCGAATCTCTTTTGAAAAAACTGCCACCCCACTAAAAAACAGACCTAACGCGTCTGACATTGAACAGACCGAACCGGAGAAAAAACATGAAAAAACATCTTCAACCTATACTTTTTGGACTTACTATCTGCCTTCTGCTGTCGAGTTCAGCAGTGAGTGCTGCGCCGCCAATATCGCAAACTTCTGATGTCCAGTATCGAGAGTTTCGTTATGCCTATGATCCTGAAGGACAGAAGTATCACGTCTTTCTGACTCGTCCCTTACCGAAAGAACTCTATTACTCTACCGAACTCAGAGCCACTGCAAATATCGATGACACCCCCAAAAAAGAGACTGTTGTGCTAATAATTGTGGGTACAAGTCGTGCAGCATTCCCCGGCGAGTGGGGTCAAGCGTATCTCCTAATTGCTGACCACCAGGCAGCCATGCCCAAGAAAATAGAACTCTTCAAACTTTTTGATGCCGGCACTTATGCATTGGAAGTGCCAGCGAAAACGATTGAACTTCAGAGTCCGGCGTTCGTCTTCACCGAGCCACCGAAAGACGCTTTTAAGTATCGCAACATCTCCTTCAGACTCGTGGATTTGACGGGCGATGGTATTTTAGACATCTGGGTTGAATTGGGTTATGCTGTTGCTGTCATCTCTTTTCAGAACGGCGAGTTCAAGGAAATCTTCAGTGCCTACACTGTTCCCGGGCCTCTGCCTGATGTTGAGTACGTCGACCTGGATAAGGATGGCACCTACGAGATCAAAATTCCATACAGCATACATATCAAGGATGTACCTGGATTACCACATCTGCCGTGGATGAGCCTCTACGAATGGGATGGAAACGCCTACGTCTTGAATAACGAAAGGTTCTATGCCGACAATAACGACTTTCTCATTCGCTTATTGGGCGAGTATACTTATCAGATGCTTCGACGCGGAGCATTTATTAGTCACTGCGAGACATATAGGTTCTATTTAGGGTTAGTATATTACTATCGGGGTAACAGGCCACCGTCGGGTCTACAGTGGATCCTAAAACATGCGAAAAAGGACGCTTACATCCAAGCCGCGGAATCGCTCTTGAAAAAATTGCCATCACCCTGAAGATGAAAAACAGTCCGACATCAGATCGGTTGAATCGGAGACAAAAACCATGAAACAACATCTTCAAACTACACTTTTAGAGCTTTGTATTTCGCTGATACTTACTGCTTTGATTTCTGTGAATACGGATACCGCCGAAACGATGATCTCTGAGACCAACGGCGATGGTATTGTGAATACCCTCGATCTCGTAATTGTTGCAAACGCCTTTAGTGGCTAATGCAAATAGGAGACCTATATGAGAAAGTTTAATTGCTGTGCCCTTATTCTATTAGCGATTGGATGTTTATTTTACGCTGGCGCAGAAGAACCGCACTGGATGCCGGATGTGAACCTGCGCATGGCGATTCGAGAAAAGCTTGAGTTACCCGATGAAGTGCCCTTGACAAAAGAGAATATCAAATCACTGATACATCTTGAGGCACAACATAGAGGGATTCGTTCAATACAAGGATTGGAATTCGCACAAAATCTTGAAGTCGGTCTCAATCTCGGAATTAATCTCATAGAGGATATCACCCCGCTGCAAAACTTAACAAAATTACGTGGATTAGTTCTGCTTGACAATCAAGTCTCCGATTTATCGTCATTAGGATCTTTGACCTCCCTTGTATATTTGAACGCAGCCTACAATCCGATAAACGATCTCAGTGTCCTGTCAAACCTCATCCATTTAGAAGATTTAGATTTGAAGGGTTGTCAAATCTCGGATGTAACTCCACTTGCTGGATTGAAAAACGTAAAAAAGCTAATCCTTGGCAGTAATTTGATCACAGATGTCAGTCCTTTAAAAGATCTTAGCCAGTTGGAAGTGTTAGATATTGTGGATAATCCTGTCTCGGATTTCAGTCCATTGCAGCATTTGAATCTCACTACATTTGAGTATAATAGACTTTGTAAGATACCGTCTTTACCTGTTGAAGAACGTATCCTAACACGATCTTTCCCATCTGTTTTTAAGGCATGGGATAGCCTCATAATTGCGGGGCTCCCTAAACATGGCGGTATAGATTATCATGATCTCGCTTTCAGTCTGACTTTTGAACTTGATTGGCGAACAACTCCGAGTCAGAGCACACGCGGCTTGGCAACTCGGGTTGGCGGTAATTTAGAAACCGCTCAAGAGGAACGTGATAGACTTCTTGCCCTAAATCCGAATATAGTTACCCTTCGACACATTATTATTAATGGTAGTGGTGACTTATCAAGGTATCCACCGAACTCCGATTTTTGGCTTAAAAATGACGACGGTCAAATAGTCTACAGCGAGATTCTTAACGGGCCAATGGTAAACTTTATGAACCCGGAGCTACAGGACATAATAATCGAACGGATGGTGAGTATTGCTGAGTGTGGACTTTATGATGGTATTATGATTGACGGGTTTGCTTGGAATGCTACCGGTTTTGTCGGACGAGATGTCTTTCCTCACACCGATGAAGAAATCATCGCTGCAACAGTCCGAATATTGCGTGAGGCTCGCAACCGAGTTCGGGAAGATTTTCTGATACTTATTAACGGTGGTAGATCGAGACCGACAGCCTATGCCGACTACGTTGACGGAAGTTTTATGGAACTTGGTAGAGATCATCCAGAAGGTTATACTTATCGTGAACTCATTGAAATTGAGGATATACTCCTCTGGAATGAGGCAAACCTACGCTCCCCGCAAATCAATTGTTTGGAGGGTGAGGGCATCGGCACAGAACCGGCTGACAGTCCCGACAACCGACGTTGGATGCGGTTATTCACGACAATGGGATTAACACACTCTGATGGTTACGTGCTTTACAATACAGGTAAGCGATTCCACGGCGGACCTGATCACGAACATATCTGGTATGACTTCTGGGATGCCGATCTTGGTCGCCCTATTGGCGGCACTGAAACAAAAGGGCAACTCTATGACAACCGAGACGGCATCTTCATCCGAGAATTCACCAACGGCTGGGCAGTCTACAACCGTAGCGGACAGGAACAGCAGATCGAGTTCTCGGAAAGCACAACAGGCGTTTCAAGTGGCATCAAAGCCGACTTGCACACCCTTCCAGATTTAGATGGCGAGATATACCTAAAACAAAGAACAGACCCTGCTGACATTAACAACGATGGCATTGTGAACATCCTTGACCTGGTTATTGTCGCAAATGCCTTTGGCGAACAACAACCGGACCTTAATGGCGATGGAATCGTCAACATCCTCGATCTGGTCATTGTCGCAAACGCCTTTAGTAGATAACACAATGGCAAATATATTTGTTTGGTGTAGTCTACATGTATGCTATGGTAGCGTCAAGTAACGGAGCGGAAACATAAATGGAATTTGTTAAATCTTCTATGCTTGTTGTTTTGAGTGTGTTGATTCTGTTTTTCGGTGTTACTTTTCTTTTTTGGGTTTTTTATGCTGTTTTGTCCGTGACGATTCTGCTTTTCTACACGCTTTTCTCATTAAGGGATTGCCCTCACTGTGCAAAAGCAATTAAAAAAAAGGATATCAGATGTCCACGCTGTGGGAGCTCCCTGATAGAAGAAGAGCTGCAAGAAGAACTAAACCCCGAACTTTACGCTCGCGTCAAAACTTTCGTAGCAGAATTCTGGTCTACATCAGAGGAAGAACTCAATCCAGGCACGCTGTTAGCAGACGACTTAGGGATAGCAGGGGACGATGGTTATGAACTCCTTGAGGCGTTTTGTGAGGAATTCGAGATCCAAAATATGTGTGAGGTCGTCCCCTCGGAATATTTCGGGACGGAAGGATTTAACCCATTTGAAATATATGTTGTGTTCTACTACTGGATATTCGACAGAAAAAAATTTGAAAATTACGGTGTTGATACGTCACTTACCTTGCGAGATTTAGTCAAATCGGCTGAAGCGAAAAGATGGATGCACCCGGAAGCAAAGTAAAGTCAGCAGTGTCCGCTATACAGAGGCATTCAATTGTCTATTTTTCCATCGAATTTTCATCCCAGGCCCGGTAGGTTCGGTTTCCTAACCGAACCGGATCCTTGAAAAAGAGACGTGAAACCCAATAATTTCTTAAAATTGAATGGCTCTGGTCCGCTATAGAAAAAATATGGACAAACCCGATATTTTGTGGTATCATTAAGTACGCTTATTGAAAAAGATATTCAATACCTCAATTATTGAACGGACAAATTCTCAAAAGGAGTCATACGTTTTGCATCGACGATCTGCAAAGAAACACGCACGCGCGGACGAGGCGAAGCGGATACGCAACCGCCACCGCAAATCAACACTACGGACAGTACTCAAACAGACAGAAACCGCACTTGAGGAACGCAACGTCGAGACGGCACAGGAATTGTGCAAGACGACGGTAAGTCTCTTAGATAGAGCCGCCAGTAAAGGTGTCATCAAAAAAGGGACAGCAAACCGCCAAAAGTCCCGGCTTACCCGCAAATTGCATGCAATCACTGCGGACGCAGCGTGATTTCGGCTTACTCTTTAAAAAGCGAAAAGGATAACAAGCCTGCAACAACGGCCGCAGGCGACTCGGAAGCGAGGGCTGCTTTTAAACGTTTTGTGTTATTGCACGCCTTGCGAAATTTAAAAATACGTTTCGTGTTGTTGCACGCCTTGCGAAATTTAAAAATATGAACGTCCGCAAAGTCGCCTTAGAGTGTTTGCTAACCCTCTCCCACAGCAGCGCATCCATAGCGTCTGTTGTTGACAGCGCATACGAACGGTATGCGATTAACGGACGTGAACGTCGTTTCATCAATGGACTCGTCTACGGTGTTATCCGCTGGCAGGGACAGTTGGATTGGGTGCTGGATCAGTTTATTAATCCACGATTTCAGTTAGACGCGCGCCATCGTAATATCCTACGACTCGGCGCGTTTCAGCTGCTACACCTCGACGGCATCCCCGCACACGCCGCTATCTTTGAAACCGTCCAACTCGCAGCTTCCCATTCGCGACAAAACAAGAGACGAAAAACCGCAGGATTTATCAATGCAGTCCTCCGCGCTGTACAACGCGAAGGTGCCACACTCACTTACCCACCGCTTGATACGAACCCAACCGAACACATTGCGTTTTCGTTGTCCTACCCGACATGGTTGGTAAAGCGATGGATCGAGACACGCGGCGTTTCGTGGACGCTGGCGTTCTGTCGTGCCAGTAACCAGATCGCACCGCTCACACTCCGTGTGAATACCCTCCTGACAAAACGTGAAGAAGTTTGCCAATCGTTAGCAGCGAGTGGCATCGCCGCGACCGCCTCCAAAGTAGCACCCGATGGGATAACCCTCGAAAACCGTGCTATCACCGCTTTTGATGCTGCTGGTAAAGGGACATTGAAGGATATCCTTAACAGAGAAGATATCTATGTCCAAGATGAGAGTGCGATGTTAGTCGCACACCTGCTCTCACCGGAAAACGCGGGATACATAGTGGACTTGTGTGCTGCACCGGGCGGTAAGACAACGCACCTCGCGCATCTCATGGGCAATGCAGGGCAAATTATCGCCGCGGATGTTTCAGCGAAAAAAATCGCCTTGTTAGAAAAAAACTGCCGACGTCTCGGGGCAGATCATGTTAAAACACAGGTGCTTGATGCAACAAAAGCCGACCTTAGTTTTATGAAAACTGCAGATGCCGTGCTGATTGACGCGCCCTGCTCAGGGTTCGGAACGCTGCGACGGCACCCTGACATCCGGTGGAACAAAACGCTCAAACAGGTTCATGCCCTCAGCGAACGCCAATATAACCTACTCAAGAACGCTGCACAACACATCAAACCCGGTGGTGTTCTCGTCTATAGCACCTGTAGCATTGAGCCGATCGAAAACGAGGAGGTCGTCCAACGATTTTTGACAGATTTCCCGATGTATACCGTAGAAAATGCTAAAGATTTTCTGCCCGATATTCTACCAAGTGTGATAACACCACAAGGCTTCGTCCAGACCTTACCGCATGAACACGGCGTTGATGGCGCGTTCGCGGTACGCCTCCGAAAAGAAGTTTAGCGTATCACTCAAAACCGTAGCCCGTAATGAAATGGGAGGGCGGATCTACGGAAAGGCACGTCAGTATTCAAATTTGCCTTACCGAACCGCAAGGTAAATTAAAAATTTTAGGTTATACGTAATTACAGACAGACATCGTTGTGCACCGACTCCGTTAGTCGATGTCGTCTCCGAATTGCTGGATGTCGGAATCACGGCTATCCAGTTGCGCGAAAAAGATTTAAGCGATCCTGAGTTGATTGAATTGGCGCGACCTATTGCCGAGTTGTGTCAAAATTACGAGGCGAAACTTTTCATTAATACAAATATACGTGTTGCACTCAAAATAGGAGCAACGGGGGTGCATCTTCCCGCAGCGGCGGTGTCTGTAGATGCTGTGAAAGCACAATCGGATGACTGCCTCTGTGTCGGTTGCTCTGTCCACGCTCTTGACGCAGCACAAAAACGGGAAGCAGAAGGTGCAGACTTCGTGACTTATAGTCCTATCTATCCGACAGCAAGCAAACCCGGATACGGTCCAGCAGTCGGTATAGCGGGTCTCACGCAGGTGGCAGAGGGTGTTAACCTGCCTGTCTTCGCGTTAGGTGGGATTACACCAGCACGGATCGCTGAATGCTTAGCTGCCGGTGCTTTCGGTGTTGCTGTGATGTCGGGCGTTATGTCCGCTACAGGCGCGAAAGAACAGGCAAGAAACTATCTCGATGCATTATGCTAACGGTAGGCTAAAACATGAAACAGATTTTGACAATTGCAGGCTCAGATTCAGGTGGAGGGGCAGGCATACAGGCAGACATCAAGGCGATTTCCGCGAATGGCGGCTTTGCTATGTCCGCGATTACCTCCGTTACAGCACAGAATACGGTAGCAGTAACCGACGCGTTTGATTTACCGACCTCGCTGATTGAAGCACAGTTAGACGCGGTTTTCACGGATTTCGACGTAGCCAGCGTCAAAACAGGAATGCTCTCCTCGTCAACGATTGTCGAAGCAGTCGCAAAGAAGTTGAAAGAATATGCGCCACCTGCCATCGTCGTTGATCCCGTGATGATCTCGAAAAGCAAATTCCCGCTGTTGAAAGAAGAGGCGATTGATAGCCTCAAAACAGTCTTGATTCCACTCGCAACGGTGATTACACCCAACGTCTACGAGGCGGAGTTGCTCGCACAACAGGATATCCGAAACATAGATGACGCAAAGAATGCCGCAAAAACGATTGCCACACTCGGTTGCCACGCCGTTCTCGTCAAGGGTGGGCATCTCATCGGAGACGACGCAACCGATGTACTTTATTGCAACGATGCGTGGTCTTTTTTTCAGGCGGCACGCGTTGAGACAGAAAACACACACGGCACAGGCTGCACCTACTCCGCAGCGATCGCAACGCAGTTGGCACACGGCAAAGATTTAATGGATGCTGTCAGGACAGCGAAGACATATATTACGGGTGCTATCCAGAACGCTTTGGATATTGGACACGGACACGGTCCAACGAACCATTTTTTCAGAACGTAGGGGAAACCGGGTTACCCCAGAAGAAACACTTTCTTCGCATTGGATTTTAGCGTTTGCAAAAACCCCCTACAACGGCTGTCGTCCGTCAAACCCGTCCTCAATTTCGTGCCAATAGCGGATCCGATTTTCACCCATCCGCCAACAGAGATAGACCTCTCTGCCGTCGCGGAGGTGTGGGAAATCAACTAACCCCGGATCAAGTCCTTTCAGATGACAGCCGCGATCAGCAATCCGATCCAGAACTTCTTGAAAGCGGGTCGTTGCTCTGAGTAACGCGGCGGTATGCTTACTGCCACCGTTAGAAGATACCACCTCCAAAAGCGGCGTGATTTCTGCATGGAGTCCGGCAAGTAGGTTCCTTATGGCTCTTAACAGTGAGATCTCATCAACTAATTCAGGGATGCATGCGTTTGCCTCTTCGAGCGTAAAATATCGTTTTTCTTGCATCTTTCGTCTCCTTTCTTCTATAGTTCTCTAAGTTTACAAGAATTTACGTGGAATGTCAAATCAAGTTTAAAAGTTATCAGTTACAAGAGTGCCTTGCAGTGAGAGTGATAGACCAGAGTCCTCTTTGCTGATAGCCGATTGCTGATAGCCGATTGCCAATAGAAAAATGGAAAATGAAACACAATCCACAGAGCAACAGAATCAAAACGTCACCCGTGCTGCAGGAGTTGTCAGCATTGCTGTAATGGGGTCGCGGATATTGGGACTTGCCCGTGAAACAGCGATAGGTTACTATTTCGCTTCAAAAGTCAGTGCGGACGCTTTTTATCTCGCCTTCCGTATACCGAACTTTCTACGCGATATGTTCGGCGAAGGCATCTTGAGCAAGGCATTCATTACGACATTCCTCGCGACGGAAGCCGAAGATGGCGAAGAAGCAGCGTGGAATCTTACGAACCGCATCTTTAACCTAACATGCC
Source organism: Candidatus Poribacteria bacterium (assembly GCA_022827185.1). Taxonomy (GTDB): domain Bacteria; phylum Poribacteria; class WGA-4E; order WGA-4E; family WGA-3G; genus WGA-3G. The sequence continues at coordinate 31,454 of JAJDTM010000028.1, read as the reverse complement.
TCGTTTTAATTGGTATCACAGGCCTCGGTGTTATTTTCGCACCCGTTATTGTTGATGTGTTGGCACGAGACGATTTCAACCAAAATTTAGACCCTGTTGAACACTTCGGATTTGACAGCAAAGTTGAACTCGCAGTTTATCTCACGCAGTTGATGTTTCCGTATCTTTTGTTTGTGTCATTAGCGGCAACTGCCATGGGGTTATTGAACAGCAAAGGCAGATTCGGTATCCCTGCGTGTGCATCCGCCTTCTTTAATGTAAGTTCTCTTGCTATCGGGATCGGCGGCTACTATTTGTGTCCACTCGTGGAGATTCATCCGATAACGGGGATGGCGATCGGTGTCATCATTGGCGGTATCCTCCAATTCCTGATTCAGGTGCCGTCTATGTCCCGCGTCGGCTTTCGGTATCGTCCGATGCTCAGCCTGCGGGACCCCAGAGTCCTGCAAGTCCTTCATCTCATTGGACCTGCCGTATTAGGGGTCGCAGCGGTTCAGGTGAATCTACTGACAAATACGTTCTTTATTACTACAGATTCTGGCTGGTTGACCTGGATTAGCAGGGCATATCGCGTCATGCATCTCCCGATCGGAATATTCGGTGTAGCGATTTCAACGGTCGCACTGCCACAACTCGCGAGGCTCGCAACAGCAGGGGAGACCGAGAATTTTCGCAACGCACTCTCTTATGCACTCCGCTTAATGCTGACCTTAACAATTCCCGCAGGTATTGGACTCATGGTCCTATCAGCACCGATCTGCCGTTTGCTTTACGAATGGGGTCTAACTCTCGAAGAAGACACAATCGGAACAGCAGGACTCCTATTCGTCTATGCGTTCGGATTGTGTGGGTTCTCAACGTTGAAAATTGTTACAGACGGGTTTTATGCCTACAAAGACATTCGCGCCCCTGTGATTGTTAGCATCTGCGCCGTCGCGCTCAACATCTGTCTCAACTACCTATTTATCTATCGTGGATTCTTCTTGGACCCGCGTGCTGTGGTATTTTCGACTGTTTTAACTGTGACACTGAATTGTGGCGTTTTACTGCTCCTACTCCGACGCAAAGTCGGCGGATTGGGGTTACGATCAGTCGTTCCACTGACACTTAAAATCTTGATCGCGTCAGCAGTAATGGGATTTATTTGCTGGTTAACAAACGGGGTCATCGAAAACGACTGGCTCGGAACGTCAGGCATCATTCCACGCACCGTCGGGGTATTTGCCCCGATAGGGTTAGGGTTGCTCATACTCGCAGCGATGTATAAGCTTTTGAAGGTCTCCGAATTTGACGACATTTTGAATATATTCAAACAACGACTTGCCTCTTAAAGTCCCCCTGATAAGGGGCGGTGAATGCCCATAAGGCATTCATACCGTTGATTCTTTAGGGGGTTTAAAGGACAGAAATTACTGCTTTTTGCGTCTCAAGGTCTGATATTTGCTCAATTTGCGTAAGTCCTATATAATTGTTGAACGGACGTTAAAAAATTAACCGAAAACCGATGCAAGGATCATAATTAAAAAATGCTAACAAAACGAATAATTCCATGTTTAGACGTGCGCGCCGGAAAGGTCACGAAAGGCATCGCTTTTAAAGGCAATGTCGATGTCGGCGACCCAGTTGAAATGGCACGCTTTTATTATGAAGGCGGTGCCGATGAACTCGTCTTTTACGACATCACGGCGAGCAATGAACGCCGTGATATTATGATTGATGTCGTCTCCGCTGTCGCCGCCGAAATCTTTATCCCTTTTTCTGTGGGTGGCGGATTGCGGACACTTGAGGACATGCGCCGTGTCCTACTCGCAGGCGCAGAGAAGGTAAGCATAGACTCCGGTGCCGTGCGGAACCCTGAGATCATCGCTGAGGGTGCGCGAGCGTTCGGCAGTCAGTGCGTCGTGCTGAGTATGCAGGTGAAGCGGGTCCCGAAAAACGACCAGATTCCGAGCGGTTATGAAATTTACATAGACGGCGGTAGAACACCCGTCGGTTGGGACGCCTTGGAGTGGTCGGCGCGCGGTGTTGACCTGGGTGCAGGCGAAATCGTCGTCAATAGCATCGATGCAGACGGCACAAAAGCCGGGTATGAACTCGAATTAACAGGTGCCATCGCGGATCTGGTCCCAGTGCCGGTAATCGCCTCCGGTGGTGCAGGGAACCCACAACACCTACGCGATGTCTTTGTCGAAAGCAACGCTGATGCCGCGATTGTCGCATCTATCACACACTACGGCGAATTCACAATTGAGAACATCAAAACCTATCTCACAGATGAAGGCGTAAGCGTCCGAGATACATGGTAAAATAGTTGTCAGTTAACAGTTAACAGTTGCCAGTCAAAGAGACTTCTTAACTGGTTACTGTCTCACTGAAAACTGTTCCTCTGATAACTGAAAGCGAAGCGAACTGACAACTGATAACTCTTAAAATGGAGGAGAAATGCAGCCTAAATTACCTGATTCAAGAAACGAAAATATTTTTATCCACGTCAACGGTGAACTCCTACCCCGTGAAGACGCGAAAATCTCCGTATTCGATAGTCTCGTCCAAGGTGGCGACGGTGTATGGGAGGGCTTGCGCGTCTATAACGGAAAAATCTTTGCGCTGGACGCACACCTTGACCGACTCATGGATTCTGCACACGCCATGGCATTCGCAAACATCCCAACGCGTGAAGAAGTCAAAAAAGCGATCTTTGAGACGCTTGAAGCCAACGGCATGCGCGACGGCGTTCACATCCGCCTAACACTCAGTCGCGGGAAAAAGGTCACCTCCAGTATGGATGCCCGCGTCAATCAGTACGGCACCACCTTAATTGTGATCGCAGAGTGGAAACCGCCTATCTATTCAAAGGGCGGAGTCCGTTTAATCACCTCAGCCATCCGACGCAACCCACCGCAGTGTGTTGACTCTAAGATCCATCACAACAACCTGATTAACAACATCCTCGCCAAAATTGAGGCAAACGTCGCTGGTGTAGACGATGCGATTATGCTCGATATCCACGGATACGTCTCAGAGACGAACGCCACGAATATCTTTCTCATAAAACGCCGGCATATACTCACATCACACGCCGATAGCTGCTTACCCGGAATTACACGCGGTATGGTCATCAGTATTGCTCGTGAAGCGGGTATCCCACTGACGGAACGAAATGTCTCATTGACCGAGGTCTACACCGCAGACGAAGTCTTCACAACCGGCACCGTCGGTGAACTGAGTCCGGTTTTAGAGGTTGACGGCAGAAAAATCGGAGACGAAGGCATCGGACCCGTAACAACGCGGCTACAGGAACTTTACGCAGAACGGACCGCCAACGAAGGCGAACCGTTACCATAGGGCAGTTTCACAATTTAAGGTCGTCCGTTGTTTGAAAGCGGCAAAAAGTGCATCCAAGAATGCTTATAATTGAGTTACACCAAGATGCTTATAATTGAGTTACACAACGGAGGAAAACCAGTGATAGATCTGAATAACGTCCTGAATAATCCAGCATCCTTAGAAGTACATGCACATTGGGACCCGATTGCCGATTCGACTTATAACTTGCATAAAGACTCACCAGAAAATACGGAACTCTTTGATCTTTCACCAAACGAACCTGTTAGGGCATATAAAGGCAATGCTTTCAACGCCTTTCTGCCATCATCAAGTGTGACAGTTGGAGATGTTTGGGAACTCAATCTGGATAGCGTAATCCCATTTCTTTCGCAGTTTCACCCGGGTGCAAGAGGGAAGTTACGCCACGGACAGAAAGGGGCTTTCGCCTGTTTACGCGCGCTTTCAGCAGATTACGCCGACATCATGTTCCGAATTCATGCGGAGTTTACTTTAGCGACCCGTCCTAATCCGGACTGGAAACCGGGAAGTAATAGGAGGCAGGTAGACGAAGTCCGTTTTATCCCTTCGCAATATGCCGGACGGTTACGAATCAACTTGAAGACAGGCGTTATTTGCGACTTCTCGCTTGCACTCCCACCTCGCAATAGCAATGTAGACATCAATGACTTTGAGTATGCTGACATGGTCTTCGTGCCGCGCATGGAGCTCCTTGCCACGCTAGCACAGACATCGGATGACATCAAATGGGAAGATGTGATTACACCCGAAGCAGCACGTAAAAGATTAGAATTGAAGTTCTACAAGTTCGCTGAAATTAACTGGCTACCCCTTGCGGCGGCAGTCGCGGAATCTGAAGAAACGCAACGTCCGATCCATGCAGTGCTTACATGGGGACCCTTAGTTGACGAATCTTGCTGAGCGAACGGTAAAAACCTGAGAGTGGGTCCGCTCTCGAATTCGGAAGTTATAAAAACACTCAACGAGAATTTTGTAAATACCTGCGTGCTCCTCCGCGATTTGTCAGAACTGATAGAGGGTTCAGACACAGAACGCGTCAGTCTCTTCGCTAAAACGCTCAAAGACAATTATATCTACCCAGTCGATATTCAGGTACTGAGTCCTGAAGCCGAGGTGATTATACACCAACCAGACAACAAATTGCCAGATAACAGATTGCGTGATGATCGGGTAGAAAGATATCTAATGTTGTTAGGTGCTGCTGCTAAAGGTGAGATTATAGATTTCTCCAGCGAAAGCGAAGAATCAATGCCAGAATTGGATCTGAGTTCTTCCAAAGAGTTGATGGAGGTTTTGAACGTCTTCCGGGGACCCGGAGACGGTTATCAGGATTATACGACTGTTGAGATTGACGCAACACCGTTTGAACAGGGTGGCACCCTTATCATTGATATACAGGTCGGTGAAGGTGAGGCAACGGGTTCGTTTGATCTGTTTGCTGGCGACGCTGAATTGCCGACAGAAGGGTTTCCTGATGACGCACTCGCTTCAGCATGGGATATCTCACCCAGCGACACAGGACAGATCCGGTATCCCTTTACACGCGGACAACGATTTAAGTTAGGCGCGACGGGAAATTGGTTCTGCGAGAAAGGAAGTACCAACGCTTTCCTCGCTCGCATTTCTGTCGTGCCAGCGAAAAATGAAGAAACGGAAAGGTCGTCATAAAGGGGTTAGGGTGAGTAAACGTATGCCGATATATTTCTCTGGCGGACACGATAGATCGTGTAGATTCTTCTAAACCCTTAAATCAAATTTACGTCAAATAGGCAATCGACTTCTTTGGAATTGATGGCAATGTACCGCGGTTCAAAAGATTTTCGCTCGCGCATAGCGTTCTGAAGCGTTATCTTTGAAGGGAGAAGATTATGCGACATCCGCATCGTTCCTGTTTTCTTGCAACCGTTTTCTTGTACGTCCTGACTTCTCTCAATCTCTGTTATGCGAACGATCTGACTGACGCAGAGAAGATAGAATTTTTCAATTCGCAAGTAAAGCCTATCCTCCAGCAGAACTGTTTCCAATGCCACGGCGGCGGTGATGAAGTGGAGGGTGGACTCCAATTGACGAGCCGGGAACAGATCCTTGAAGGCGGGAATTATGGACCCGCGGTGTCGTTAGAGAGTCCTGCTGACAGTTTCCTGCTTGAGATGATCGGCTACGGTCAAGAGACAGCACAGATGCCACCGGACGGCAGGTTAGACGATACATCTCTTGAGATTCTTGCGAAGTGGATCAACATCGGGCTCCCCTACCCCGTTCAAGATAGCGATATCCAACCAGATGCTAAACCCGCCACCGATTATTGGGCATATCGTCCGCTAAAACGACCACAAGTCCCACCGGTACACGCATCGGATTGGATCCGTAACCCGATTGACGCGTTTATTCTCGCCAAACTGGAAGCGCACGGGTTAACACCCGCCGCACCCGCCAGTAAACTCACGCTTATTCGCCGTATATACTATGATCTCACCGGGTTACCCCCTTCACCAGAAGCGGTGGAAGCGTTCTTAAACGACGCAGCACCCGACGCTTACGAAAAACGCATTGATAAACTCCTAAAATCGCCACGCTACGGTGAGAAGTGGGGACGGCATTGGCTCGACCTCGTCCGATACGCAGAGACAAACGGTTATGAACGCGATGGCGACAAACCGTACGTCTGGAGATACCGCGATTACGTCATTAACGCTTTCAACCAAGACAAACCGTATGATGAATTTATTAAAGAGCAGCTTGCAGGCGATGAACTTGACACCGTAACCGCAGAGACAATCATTGCGACAGGCTATCACAGACTCGGGGTCTGGGACGATGAACCCGCTGATCGGAAACTTGCACGATACGACTATCTCGACGACATTGTTTCTACAACAGGGCAGGTGATGCTCGGTATGACTGTCGGCTGCGCCCGATGCCACGACCATAAAATTGACCCAATTTCAACACGCGATTACTACAGCCTTCTCGCCTTTTTTCACGACATCATAGCCCACAACCGCGGACCACTCGCCGACATCGGCACACCCGAACAGCAAGCAGAACGTGATAGACAACTCGCTGAAAAACGACTTGCCGAAGAAAAACTTCAGGATGAACTTTACCCGATACAAGAGCGCATCAAAATAGAACTCGCGAAAGTTCATACAGAGGCAATCGCAGATAACATCCCGGTATCTCCGATGCGTGAATTGGCGTATCGTTCCTACCGTGAAACTTTTGAGCAGTTTCCTAATGATTTTGATGTCCTTGAACCCGCTTCCGAAGGCAGACTGTTTAATAACCTTTTCTCGCTTGCACCCGCGAGTCGAAAGAAGAACATCGGCTTGGTTTTTGAGGGAGTATTACAGGTGCCGGTGGATGCGACTTATACGTTCCATATCAATTTACGTGGCGCGTGTCGATTGATTCTCAACGGTTATCAAGCCGCTGAACTTATCGGTGCGCGAGATACAGAAATCGCACTCACACACGGCAATGTCCCGATTCGTCTGGAGTATTTCAACAAAGATTTAGACAAACCGCATCTGGAGGTTTCGTGGTCTGGTGCGGACTTTGAGAGACAACTGCTTTCGACAAACGCTAAAGTCAATTTTGATGAATTGCTAAAAACACAGGCAGAACTTATCGAAACCAACACCTCGCTAAAAGCGTTAGTGGATAAACACAAGGCAGTCAAAAAACTGCGAGATGAACGTCGTCGGCAGCGTGTGCCTTACGACCATCGGGCTTTGGCGATTTCAGAGGGTGAGCAGACACCGACGCATATCCTTCGACGCGGCAATCCGCATCTCATCGGACGCGAGGTAAAACCGGCATTTCCGACAGTCCTAAACCCCGCTGCTGTGGAGATGCCAACTGTTCCAAAGGACGCAAAATCGTCTGGGAAACGGCGGGTCTTCGCGGAATGGGTGGCGAGTCCTGAGAACCCGCTGACAGCACGCGTGATGGTCAATCGTATCTGGCAACACCACTTCGGGCGTGGGATCGTCCGGTCCACCAATGATTTCGGGCAGTTCGGTACAGCACCGACACATCCTGAACTCCTCGATTGGCTCGCCTCTGAATTTATTGCGTCCGGCTGGCGATTAAAAGCGATGCACAAATTGATAATGACCTCGAACGCGTATCGGATGTCCGCACAGAGCAATCCGAAATTCATTCAACACGACGCGAACAATGACCTCTTTTGGCGGTTCAATATGCGCCGCTTGACTGCAGAAGAGATTCGCGATACAGTACTCTGGATTACGAGGAAACTGAACCTCAAAATGGGCGGCCCCAGTATTTTCCCTGAACTACCCAAAGAGGTATTAGCGACAGCCTCAAGACCCGGACACGCCTGGGGAAAATCGCCACCGGATGAAGCGAACCGACGCAGTGTTTATGTGAAAGTCAAACGCTCACTGCTTGTGCCTATCTTGAACCAATACGATCAGGCGGACACCGATTCGACCTGTCCTGTCCGTTTTGCGACAACGGTGCCGACCCAATCGCTGACGATGCTCAACGGGAAGTTTATCAACGACCAAGCCCTCGCTTTCGCCAACAGAATGCGCTGGGAAGGCGGTGTGACGGTCGAAGACCGTGTGCGATTCGGGCTGCAGCTTGTGTTGTGTCGTGAACCGGAACCAACAGAAGTTCAACAAGCGTTGACCTTCATGCGAGAACTTCAACAGCACGAAGGTGTGAGTTCAGAGGTCGCACTCGACCGATTTGCATTACTGGCATTGAATTTAAACGAATTTATCTTTTTGGATTAAGACAACCTGCTTTCGCTGCTACGAAGCAGAAACGCGAACATTGGAGATGATGTGATGAAGAATCAATCTAAGACCAAAAAAGAGACAAATTCACAAGGTGACTTCTGTGGACAAACCCGTCGAGAATTCATCGGGAATATCGCCGGGGGCTTCGCATCGCTTGCACTAACCGGACTCTTATCCACTGACGGTTTCCTCGATTCACAGGCAGTCGCAGCGGATGGTGTGACACCCTATCTCAATCCACTCACGCCGAAACCGACACACTTCGCACCGAAGGCAAAGCAGGTGATTTTCCTTTTCATGTATGGCGGTCCAAGCCATGTGGATACCTTCGACTACAAACCGATTTTATACAAGCTCAACGACAAGACCGTTCAAGTCAAGACAAAAGGGCGTGGCGGTGAGAAATCGGAAGGGCGTATCGTCGGACCCAAGTGGGATTTCAAACAGTACGGCGAATCAGGGCAGTGGGTCTCAGACCTGTTCCCACACCTCGCAACCTGTGTTGACGACATCGCCTTTATCAAGTCGATGACCGCTGACTCGCCACTGCACGGTTCAGCGATGCTCATGATGAACGCCGGTCGCGTGCTAAGTGGGCATCCATCGCTCGGATCTTGGGTGAATTACGGACTCGGCAGTGAGAACGAAAATCTTCCCGGATACGTCGTGATGCTTGACCGAAAAGGCGGTCCCATCAGCGGCGCGAAAAACTGGAGTAGCGGCTATATGCCCGCCGTTTATCAAGGCACAGTTTTCCGTTCACAAGGCGCGCCAATTCTCAATCTGGAGCATACAAGCGACATGAGCCAAGATGAGCAGCGCAGGCTACTCGACTATCTACGCCAATATAATACAACCCATCTCTCCAAGCGTACCGACAATACCGATCTCGCCGCTCGAATTTCGAGTTATGAGTTAGCCTTCAAGATGCAGTCTACAGCACCAGAGGCGGTCGATTTGGAGCGCGAACCGGAGCATATCAAAACACTTTATGGGATTGCGGAAAAAGAGACGGAGGAGTTTGGCACGAAATGCCTTTTAGCGAGGCGATTGGTTGAGCGCGGTGTACGGTTCGTTCAACTCTACTCCGGCGGTGCACACGGCGACGATAACTGGGACGCGCACGGCGACATCGAGAAAAACCACAACAAGCATGCCAAGGCAACTGATAAACCGATCGCCGGGCTCCTGAAAGACCTTAAGCAACGCGGACTACTTGACGAAACGCTCGTTGTCTGGGGCGGTGAATTCGGTCGTCAACCGACAGCAGAATACGCCAAAGGCACAGGACGCGACCACAACTCTTACGGGTTCACGATGTGGATGGCAGGCGGCGGCATCAAAGGCGGTATCAGCATTGGTGAGACCGATGAACTCGGTAGTGCGGCGGTCGCAGACCCGTTTCATGTCAGACATCTGCACGCAACAATCCTCCATCAACTCGGAGTTGACCCGAATCAACTCACTTATTTCCATAGCGGATTAGATCAGAAACTCGTCGGTGTGGAAGGCGCAGAACCAATTTGGCAGGTGATGAGTTGATTGTTGTGGAATTAGGAAACAGATCCGCCAGCAGATTCACAAGATTCGGCGATAGGTTCTGATCGAATAGGAGTTTCATCCGTATAAACAACCGTCTGAGATTTCTTCAAGTTAGCGGCGTATGCAAAACAGGCGCGAATGTCCGTTTCAGTTAAATAAGGAAAATCATCAAGGATTTCTGCCACCGTCATACCAGATGCAAGATATTCAAAGATATCGTAAACGGTGATCCGCATGCCCCGAATGCAGGGCTGTCCACTGCGTTTCCCCGGTTCAACGGTAATAATGCTTGTATAGTCGTTCATTTCTGGCACCTCGGTCGCAAAATTATTGGATTTCAATTCTAAATGTTGATCGTCCTATGTTTAAGTTCATTTAAAAATTGTAGCTGTGGAACGGAATTTGAGAGAATCTTTCGTCTCAATTTCAGTGATGACTTTCCTTACATCGGACGCTGCCAAGATTTTTAACTCCCAGAGTGCTCGCAGAATTTCATCCAGATTGGTGCAACGAATCCCGCTTGGCCTCTGTTTTATCTTTTTCTCTGTGAAGGCTTTTGATGCGCGAGACCCCCGCCTTCAATTCCTCTACCGACCCAACCTCAACAATTTTCAAGATGCCTCTCGCTTTCAACACCTCTTCAAACTCAAAACGGTGCATTCCAGCTAGCTCCGAGGCTCTCCCGAGTGTTATTTCTCCTGCTTGATAGAGCTGGATTGAAGCATTAAGACGAGACTTCTTTTTATTTTTCACAAGGTTTTCAAGAGCATCAACCATTAAGGTGTGGGAATCAGGATAAAGCCCAGCACAAATCAGAGCCTCAACCTCTTTTTCAAGCGCAGGCGAGTGAATTTCAATCTGTAACATGAATATAATCTCCTTAAACTCACATAAAAGTCAGATTTCGCAAGGGGCTCTCTATTTTCGGCCGGGTGCAGGCATACGGGGATAGAGAATCTCCCTGGGCTTTAATTATAGGATAACATATTTTATTTAGTTTGTTCAAACCAATTTCTTACGTCCTTCTATTGCTTGTTTGTTGGGATCGCGTCATATTTTTGCATGAGGGCACCCCTACTTAAATTTCAAGGCGCACAAAGGCGAGATACGCGCCTGACGCAATAACCATCAGAAATAGTGCCAGTAGCAGTAAATCCGTCGCTGCGGCGTTGAAATCGCGGTTGAGGCTAAGTGTGTCCCTAAATTTGGGAACCGCTTCCGGACTGACAGGCTTCTGCGACATACCCTCCTGAATCCCAACGACATGAAGACTTTCTGGATCTGCCCTATCCGTATCAATAACAAATTCTCGGTATTCACGGGCGTAACGCTGCGCGTTCTCAATAAATTGCAGATGCCGTTCAAACCCCGTCCCAGCAAAGGATTCAAAGAGGCGTTGGACAATCGCTGTCGGTGAAATACGAGTTATCGCACGCGCTCGTTTCCCTTGTGCGAGTTGTTGCTTCAAATACGCCTCATTGAACCGTTCATATTCCTCTGCTTCTGAGGTAACATATTCTCCAAGGACATGCACTGACGGCGTAGTTTGTGAATCTCCGTATTTGTCTTGATATGCTTCGCGTGCCGCGTCTGCGAGTTGCATACGCTGGGTCCAAAATTCCATGTGAGCGATCGGCACCGACGTTCGACTGCCAATAGATGCCAACGTATTCGGCATAAACACCACAAAACTCACCCAGATTAACAACAGCACGACGAGACTCACACCACTCTCTCGCACTGCTGCCGAGATCAGAAGTCCCAAAGCGATAAAGAGACAGGTATAGAGGACAACAATACCGTATAGGATACCCAAACGTCCCCACGCCTCGGCATTGAGTTGTACCGCGTCTGAGGTAGAAATTAAGATTAGGTTCATCAACACCGCAACCGCAAACGGAATATTAATGCTGATGAACGCTCCTAAAAACTTCCCGACCAAGACAGTGTGCCGCGGGATAGCATTCGCTAATGTCAACCGCAGTGTTCCGCGTTCCAATTCGCCGGAAATCGAATCAAAAGTGAACAGGATCGCGATAAAACTCAGCACATAACCGACAATGAACACCCAATCCAGTGTTGTGAAATCAGGACGGATATTTCGGAGGTTTGGTGTCTCTTGTGGATAAAACATCCGCCAGATGGGGGGCATATCAGCGATCCTGCGACCGTAATTCGCGCCGCTGACGCGTGTCGGTAGGAACGCCTCATCGCCTTCCGCACAGAAACGGAGTGGAGAAGGTACTTTGTGAAGATCCCCAGGTCCCTCTGTCGCGAGGCGATATAAACTGGTGCTACGCGATGCTAATGTCTGTATAGCACCAGCAGCAGCGTTATGATACGCCTGTGTTCGCTTCGGGTGTTCGCGCAAATACAGGACCGCGTTCGTCAGCATCAATGCCAACAAAAGCACTGTTGCCAATGCGAAACGAAGACTATTCAGGTTGTCGTAGAGTTCACGCTTTGCAATATGCCACATAAGTAATCAGTAACCAGTAACCAGTTAACAGTTTCCAGTTAAGAGGTTATCGTTTAGATTTCAGTTTTCAGTGGAATCGTTTGCGGTTAGCAGTCATCGGTATCTGTTAGAAGAGAGTTTTGACTTAAGCAAATGTCTTTTAACTGAAAACTCGAAACTGTTAACTACTTCACACTTCACTTTTAATAAAAATAAGCACTATCGCCATAAACAGCACAAGGTTACAGATTAGCAGTAGAAACAGGTCTGGGAGTGCCCGTTTGGCATTCGTCCCGACATCACTTCTCTGAAAAGTAAACGTTGGAAGTGTGCGCCAGTCTACGGGACCTTTATCGGCGACAAACCACTCTCGTGACGCGAATGCGTCTTTTGCATGGAGATAATCAATTTTGATTTTTCGGTAACGTCGCGCTGCATCAAAAAAATCTCTGAGTCCTGAAAGGTCCGTGCCTGCCCACGCCTGCGTCGCAGCATCATAGATACCGACGGGTGAGAGTTTCAACAATACCCGATCTGTTGTGGCTTGTTTAACGTAAATTTCATCAAGTGCCTGCTTGCGAATGCGCCACGCTTTTTCTGTTGTTCGAGTAACCAACGGTTCAACGAAATTGTAATATCGCTTAGCGACGGAGACATACTTCTCAAATTCTGGACGGATCTCTGAAATGACACTCATATTTTCAATATAAGTCATCAGGGTTACTGGATTCACATCCGCTTGGTGATAAAGTCCCAGTGCCTTGCTAAATTCGGATGATTCTCCAGCGATTCCCTCCGTTTCAAGGAACTTTTGATGTTCTCTTTTGTACGCATCTAAAATCTGTTGAATCTGATTGTGAGCAGTCTTCACACGTGCTTGAATGTCGCCGCCTGGGTTAACCGTCGCCCGGATCAAGTTCGGATACACGAGTATCAGAAATCCCCAGATAAACATCGCCAGCATTAACGCCGTGCCGGTTCTACGCGTCGCTACGGAAATCAGCAATCCAATGAGGTAGAACACGGATAGATACGCGAACGATGTGAGCACAATCCCGACAATACGCAGAAAATCAGCAGTTGACAACGGAATCGAACGCGTTAGCAACAGTAGGGCGAAAAGCAGACTCAATATCAGGGGAACCAACAGACACACCATCGCACTGATGTATTTCGCGAGTAAAATCTGTCCGCGTCCGATAGGTTGTGCGAGAACGAGACGCAACGTGCCCCGCTCACGTTCCCCCGCAATCGCATCGTAAGCGAATATCAATCCCATTAAGCTTAAGATGACTTCAAAAACAAAGACAATATCAATCGAAGAAAAAAATGCGATAAACGGGTTATTCGTGCCGTGCATTTGGGCATCCCAGAGGGTCGGCATAAACCCGTGATAGATACCGATGAGGTTGCCCAAACGTTTATCTAACCCGACATTAAAGATACTCAACGGATTCGGTGCCCGGTCAGCGAACAGAAACGAAGTAGAATAGGTCTTGGAGTTCCGTAAATCCTGCTGATGCATTTTGACGGCATCGTTGTAACTCTTCAAACGTTGTTCATAATCTTGGACAAGCACCACCGTGTTAGCAACAACGAGCAACAGTGTAATGAGTAGCACTGCTGCAAAGCGGAACGTCATTAGATTGTCAAGCAGTTCCCTGCGAATGAGTGTTTTAAGCATTTTCGATTACACCTCAACGCGCACAAACGCCAGATAAGCACCTGCCAGTAAAACGACGACAAACAGCGTCAATAACAGTAGATCCATCGCCGCTGTGTTAAAATCTTTACTAAGGCTCAGTGTATCTTCAAAGACCGGAATTGATTCTGGACGAACAGGTTTCTCAGACATGCCTTTTCGCACACCCATCAGATGGAGACTTGCCGGATCTCCTCTATCGGTATCAACGACGAACTTTCGGTATTCGATGGCATAGCGCTGCGCGTTCTCTAAGAATTGTATATGTCGCTCAAACCCTGTTCCAGCGAAAGATTCAAGAAGATGCTGAACAACCGCAGTCGGTGAGATACGGGTAATGGAACGCGCACGTTGAACTTGTGCAATCTGTTCATCTAACCGCTCTTCAATCAAGCGTTCCTGTTCCGCTGCTTCTTGCGTGACATACTTGCTGCCTGCCTGTAAAGCTGCTGAGTTAGGTCCACCGAATACGCGCCGGTATTCTTCAAGGTGCTTGTCATTAATCTGTTTCTGGCGGATCCGTAATTCATCTTTCGACATCGGTGAGGAAAAGCCGCTGGCAATTAGCGCGAGAACGCTGGGCATAAAAACCACAAGCGTAACCCATGTCAGTAGAAGCATAACAAGACTGACCGCACTACGCTGCACACGTGAAGACACCAACAAACCCAACGCCAGAAACAGACATGTATACAGAATCGCAACGAGGAAGATGATCCCTAAACGTCCCCAGGCATCAATACTGAGATGGACAGCACTTGATGTCGAAAACACCAGAAGATTTACCAAGACAGCAAGCGCGAAAGGGATACTAACGCTCATCAACGCCCCTAAAAATTTGCCAACCAGCACAGCATGGCGCGGCACTGAATTCGCTAACATCAACCGCAGCGTACCGCTTTCACGTTCACCAGCAACTGAATCGAACGTAAACAGAAGGGCGATCAGACTCAACACATAACCGATCACAAATGCCCAATCTATTTTCGTAACGTCTGGACGAATATTTGTCAGATTCGAGGTTGCAGCCGGATACCGCATTTGCCAGAAACTCTTTAGATCACCGTTTTCCCAAAAGTAGTGATTTGACTCAACAGCACCTGACAGAAAAGGATCACCACCTTCAGCACAGAAGTGAAGCGCAGACGGTTTTTTGTAAAGCTTTCCGGGGCCCTTCTGCGCGAGTTCATATAAACTGTCCACCCGTGCTTCTAAAGCATTGCGGGCATCCGTGACAGCAGTAAGATACTTCTGGACGCTCGCCGGCTGCTCTTGGAGATGCACAACCGCGTTGGTCAGCATCAAGCCCAACAACAGGACGGTTGCCAGTGCAAATCGGAGGCTATTCAGATTATCGTAGAGTTCGCGTTTCGCTATATACCACATAAGTAATCAGTAATCAGTAACCAGTAACCAGTAACCAGTAACCAGTTTTCAGTTAAGAGGTTATCGTTTAGATTTCAGTTTTCAGTGGAATGGTTTGCGGTTACGAGTCATCGGTATCTGTTAGAAGAGAGTTTTGACTTAAGCAGATGTCTTTTAACTGAAAACTGTTAACTGTTAACTGTTAACTACTTCACACCTCACTTTTAATGAAAATCAGAAATATTATTACAAACAGGATTAAGTTGATCGTCAACAGTAGGAACACATCTGGTAAGGCGCGTTTTGCCTTTGTGCCTATATCACTGCCTTGAAAGGAAAACTGTGGCAGCGTGTTCCAGTCCACTTGCTCCTCGTCTCCAGCGAACCACAGTCGGGATCCGAACGCTTTTTTATCGTATAAATAAGCAATCACTTCTTGTCTGTATTGTCGAACTGTGTCGAAAAAATCTTGAATACCTTTCAAATCGGTGCCTGCGCACGCCTGCGTTGCAGCATCGTAAACCCCGACAGGCGAGAGTTTCAATAATACCCTATCAACAAATGCTGGACGAACGAAAATTTCATCAAGTGCCTGCTTGCGGATAAGCCACACTCTGTCTGCTGTATTGACAATGCGAGGACCGAGGAAACCGTAGTAATTTTGGACGTGTGGCACTTGCGAGAGGTGTCTATCATAGAATTCGTCGTAGGAGAGAACATTCCAATAGTAATACAATAAGGTCAATTGATTCTCCATAAATCCATCTCCTGTTGTCCATCTACCGGGACTGTCCATGTCAAACGCTGGATCATCTCCCGGAACAGGGTCATTAGCCAAGAAGTTTCTTCGCTCTCTGTCGAACTCTTCATATATCTGCTTTATCTGATTGAAAGCTGATGCCCCGCGTGCTGCTGAGGCATCTTGGGGGGGAGTCGTGGCAAGAATCATATTCGGATAGACCAATACCAGAAATCCCCAAGCAAACATTGAGAGCATCAGCGCGGTGCCAGTACGGCGTGTTAACGCTGAAATCAGGAGGCCGATGAGATAAAACACTGAGAGATACGCAAGCGATGATAGCACAATCCCACCGATACAGAGAAAATCATCGGTACTTAAGGAAACTGAAGTGGATGTTGTGAGTAGCATCACCGCGAGAAGCAGACTCATCAGTAACGGAACGAGTAAGCAGAGCATCGCACTGATGTATTTTGCGAGCAGAATATGCCCGCGACGCACCGGATGCGTCAGCACAAGACGTAAGGTCCCACGCTCACGTTCCCCGGCAAGCGCATCGTAGGCAAAAATCAGTGCCAATAGACTCAGAACAACCTCAAAGATAAAGACGATGTCAATGGAAGAGAAGATATTGAGAAACGAATTATCCGAACTGTCCATTTCGGCATCCCACAGTGAGGGGACAAACGAATGCGACACCGGAATTTTGTTCCCCAGCCGTTTATCCAACCCAACATTGAACAGACTCAGCGGATTCGGCGGTCGATCAACGTTCAATCTTCCCATCCCCGGCGAATAGGTTTGCCACTTACGTAATCGCTGCCGATGCGTCTCAATAGAGGTGTTGTAACTCTCCAATCGACGCTCGTAATCTTTGATGAGTACGGCGGTGGCGGCAACCACAAGCAACAGTGTAATGAAAACTGCTGCCGCGAAGCGGAATGTCATCAGATTGTCAAGAAATTCTCTACCAATAAGTGTTTTAAACATTTTCTATCACACCTCAACGCGCACAAACGCCAGATATGCCCCCGATAGAAGTACTATAACAAACAACGTCAGCAACAGCAAATCCATCATCGCCGCATTGAAATCTTTACCGAGACTTAATGTATCTTCAAACGTCGGAATTGACGCCGGCGAAACCGTTTTCTTTGACATACCGTCACGGACACCGATAATATGCGGACTCTCCGGGTCCGCACTCTCAGTGTCGGTGATGAATTCGCGGTATTCACGGTCGTAAAGTTGAACGTTCTCCACGAATTGTAAGTGTCGCTCCAACCCTGTTCCAGCAAACACCTCAAGGAGATGTTGAACGATTGCTACAGGTGAGATACGGGTTATTGTGCGCGCTTGGCTCACCTGAGAAATCCGTTCGCTTAAATATTCTTGGCGCACGCGTCCATCTTGCATTGCATCTTCGGTGACGTATTCACCCGCTATCTGCATTCTTTTCGACGGATCGTCTGTCTTTTCCCGCTGCGTGTAATATGCCTCCAGAATTGCACGACGCGTTTGCCTTCTATCTTCCTGAAACGCATCGTAACTTTTCGCCGGTGAGAAGCGGCTGGCAATTGAAGCGAGTGTGTTCGGCATGAAAATCACGAAACTCACCCAGATCAGCAGAAGTATCACCAGACTCACAGCACTTTGTCGCACACGTGCAGAGACCAAAAGTCCTAACGCCAGAAAAAGGCATAAGTAAAGAAGCGCGATACCGACGATAATACCCAAACGTCCCCATTCATCAACACCGAGGTGGACAGCACTTGACGTGGAAACCACCGAGAGGTTCATCAGCACTGCAATAACAAAGGGGATATTAACGCTTATGAATGCCCCTAAAAACTTGCCGATGAGTACGGTATGCCGCGGAATTGGGTTCGCCAGCATCAATCGTAGCGTGCCGTGCTCACGTTCGCCGGACACGGCATCAAATGTAAAAAGCAGCGCGATTAAACTCAAAACGTAACCAATCACAAATGCCCAATCTATATTGGTCGCATCTGGGTCAATATTTTTCAGATTCGGCGTAGCGGATGGATAGGTCATCCGCCAGAAACTTTTTGAAGTGTTGGTGCTCCAAAAGTAACTCGCTGCGTCGGCAAGGGTTGGCAACAAACTATCACCACCATCGGCACAGAAACGGAGCGGTGAAGGTTTTTTATAAAGCTTCCCTGGTCCCTTTTGCGCAAGGTCATATAAATCCGTACGAGATGTTAACGTGTTCAGGGATTGCGTCGCAGCATCCCGATATTTCTGCATCCGAACTGGGTGTTCTCGGAGATGGACGACCGCATTGGTCAGCATCAACGCCAGCAGCAACACCGTTGCCAGTGCAAATCGGAGGCTATTCAAATTGTCATAAAGTTCGCGCTTTATAATATGCCACATTGGTTATCAGTTAGTTGTCAATGAAGAAGTTTCCTTGGAACAATTAACCCTCTCTTCAAGTATTACTTCAGAGAAAGATTAATTGTTATAGGACTTACGCACCTTCACTCAAAGTCCCTGATAAGGGGGTGTTTTTGCTGGGGGTATTTGCTTGGGTATTTCTGCGTATTTCTTCTATAGGGGGTTAAATTACTGAAACAGCAACTTTTTGGGTGAAATATATCGCTTTTGGACGCAATTTGCGTAAGTTCTGTGTTACATATTGATTTCTTAACTGATAACTGACAACTGATAACTGTTAACCATTCTACACTTCACTCTTAATAAAAACCAGAAATATTATCATAAAGAGAAGAAGGCTCATTGTTAGGAGTAAGAGTAAGTCCGGCAACGCTCGGTTTGCATTTATCTCAACACTGCTTCTCTTAAAGGAAAATGTGGGAAGCGTGCGCCAATCTGCCGCACCCTCGTCTGCAGCGAACCATTTTCGGGAGGCAAAGGCGTTTTTATTATAAAAATAGTCGATGACTGTTTGTCGATATTGCCGAACCGCGTCGAAAAAATCTCGGACACCCTTTAAATCAGTGCCTGCCCACGCTTGTGTCGCTGCATCGTACATCCCAACGGGTGAAAACTTCAAGAGTGTTCTTTTCATGTTTGACTTTTGAACAAGCGTGTCCTCTAACGCCTGTTTTCGGATAAGCCATGCCCGCTCTGCCGTCTTGATAGTTGACGGTATGAGAAATTGGAAATAATTCTGGGCATGGGGCACTTCTTCTTCAAATTTTTCATCCAGTTCTCCAAAAGTCATCATGCTGTTATAGAGATAGAGGAGCGTTAATCGATTTTCAGGGAAATGTTCGTAGAAAAACCCCATCCCGTTGATGTTAAAGGTCGGATCCTCCCCAGGAAAAGCATCAGTCGCAAGGAAGTGTTTCCGTTCTCTATCAAATTCATCCCAAACCTGTTTTATCTCATTAAACGCAGAAACCGCTTTCGCTTCTGGGATGTCTGATGAACGAATGGTCGCAAGAATTAGATTCGGATATACCAACACCAAAGCTCCCCAAACGAACATAGCAAGCATCAACGCGGTACCCGTTCTTTGCGTCACCGCTGAGATGAACAGTCCGATCAGGTAAAACACCGACAGATAGGCAATCGATGTTAAAACGATTCCGCCGATACGCAGGAAATCATCAGTCCCCAGAGAGATAGAGGCAGTTGTCGTTAACAAAATCATCGCTAAAAGCAGACTCAACAGCAGTGGCACGAGCAGGCAGAGCATCGCACTGATATATTTCGCAAGCAAGATATGTCCGCGACGGACAGGATGCGTCAGCACAAGACGTAACGTACCCTGTTCACGCTCACCTGCAAGGGCATCATAAGCGAAAAGCAACGCCATCAGACTCAGAACCACCTTAAAGATAAAGACAATGTCAATTGAGGATAGGATGTTGAGATACGGGTTATCTGAGGCGTTCATGCGGGCTTCCCAGAGTGTTGGGACATTATTATGCGCAATCCATATCTCGTTTCCGAGCCGTTTGTCCAAGCCAACATTGAAGATACTCAACGGATTCGGCGGTCGATCAACCTCGACTTCTCCGGCTGAGTAGGTTTCCTTCTCTCGTATTTCCTGATGATGTGTTTGGACAGAGGTGTTGTAGTCTTTCAATCGCTGCTCGTAATCTTTGATAAGCACAACAGTGTTCGCAACGACAAGCAGCAATGTGATAAGAAGTGCCGCCGCGAAGCGGAAGGTCATTAGATTATTGAGCAGTTCCCTGCCTATGAGTGTCGTCATCATTTTCTATCACACCTCAACGCGCACAAACGCCAGGTACGCGCCAGACAGCAGCACCAAGACAAATAAGGTCAGCAGTAACAATTCCGTTGCTGCCGTATTGAAGTCCCTACTCAGATTAAGCGTATCTTCAAATCTCGGAACGGATTCTGGGCTGATAGGCTTCTGGGACATACCTTCGCGAACAGCCAAAATATGAAGACTTTCCGGGTCGGCTCTATCCGTGTCAGCAACGAATTCACGCAATTGACGGGCATAACGTTGTGTGTTTTCCACAAATTGCAAATGCCGCTCAAATCCAGTTCCAGCAAATCCTTCCATAAGATGCTGTAGAAGTGTGGCGGGTGAGATGCTGGTGATAGCGCGCGCTCGGTGCACCTGAGAAGCTCGGTACTTTAATTGTTCTTCCTGCCGGCGTTCCTCTCTTTCAGCGTTTTCGGTGTAAAACTCGCTTTTCGCCCTTAACTTCCAGTCGTCCAATTCACTGGACCAAAGCCCTTCCTTATATTTTTCCCATAAGTTCTCTTGAATCGGGTTCCGCTGCTGCCAAAATTCATCGAAGGACATCGCAGGTGAGAAGCTGCTTGCGATTGAAGCGAGGGTGCTCGGCATAAAGACGACAAAGGTTACCCACGTCAACAGCAGTATCATCAGACTTACCGCGCTCTGTTGCACACGCGCCGAGACTAACAACCCTAATGCCACAAATAGACTCGTGTACAAAAGCGCGAGACAGAAAATGATACCTAAGCGTCCCCACGCTTCTGGCGTCAGGTGAACGGTGTTTGCAGTAGAAATTAATAAAAGGTTCACCAACACAGCAAGGGCAAACGGGATGCTAACACTGAGCAATGCCCCTAAGAATTTGCCGATAAGGACAGTGTGTCGCGGAATTGAATTGGCTAACATCAATCGGAGTGTGCCCTGCTCGCGTTCACCGGAGAAGGCATCAAAGGTGAACCAGAGGGCTATCAAACTCAAGATGTAACCGATGATGAATGCCCAATCTACTTGTGAAACGTTCGGTCCAACGTTTTTATTCTGGAGGTTGGCATCTGGATAGGACAGGCTCCAGATACCTTCGAGTAGCCGGTTGCCTTCTGCATCGGTCATAAACACAGGCGGATCGTCCACTTTGACTGTATCTGGTAAAACGAGCTCGCCTCCGTTTGCACAGAAGTGAAGGGAAGACGGCTTTTTGTAGAAGTTTCCCGGTCCGTATTGTGCCAGTTTATAGAGACTGTCATCGGCGTGCGCAGTTAAGCGATCCGAAGATTCAGTAACAGCGTCCTGATACCTCTGTACCCGTTTTGGCTGCTCTCGGAGATGTTTAACGGCATTGGTTACCATCAGTGCCAGCAATAAAACAGCTGTCAAGGCGAATCGGAGACTATTCAAATTATCGTAGATTTCACGTTTCGTAATATGCCACATAAGTAACCAGTAACCAGTTAACAGTTTCCAGTTTTCAGCCTCCGTAGTAAAGAGGTTAGCATCTTCCTCACCTCAATTATTGTCTCCATTAACCCAGCAAACAGATCTGTATCAAGATACTTGAGGTCGCGAGCAAGAAGAATGAGATATTCTGTTTCATTCGCTGAACCCATTGCGATGTGAAGAAAACGCGCAAAGTCAGCAGAGCTGCCCCTGCCACAGCCTTCAGCGATATTTGTTGGAATCGATGCACACGCACGACGGATTTGGTTTGTCAGCCCAAACATCTCTTCGCGAGGAAATCGAGATGTCAACTCATACATTCTCAAAGTTAAATCATGAGATTTTTGCCAAACTTGCAACTTCTTAAAATCCTGCATCTCTTCTCCTATGGTAGGTTTTAGAATCCTCTATACATTCATCAGTCAAAAGAGGTGTATTAACTGAAAACTGGAAACTGGAAACTGGAAACTGGAAACTACTTCACACTTCACTTTTGATAAAAATTAGCACTATCACTGTAAAAAGAATAACATTCATTGTAAGCAACAGAAGCATGTCCGGGAGTGCTCGTTTTGCATTGATACCGGTATCGCTTCTCTGAAAAGAAAACTGAGGGAGGGCATCCCAGTCAGCTGTGCCTTTATCGGCAGCGAACCACTGTCGCGATTCAAATATCTTTTTGTCATAGAAATAGTCAACGACTGCGCGCCGGTGACGTTGAACTGTGCTGAAAAAGTCTTGAATACCCTCTAAGTCGGTGCCCGCCCAGGCTTCCGTTGCCGTATCATACAGCCCAACGGGTGAAAACCTCAACAACATTCGTCCCAAATTTGCGGGTTGGACATAGATAGTCTTGAGTGCTGGTTTCCGGACAAGCCACGTCCGTTCTACAGTATTGATAGTCTCTCTATTGTAGAAGCTGTAATAATTCTGTACGCGTGGTACCTGCGGCTCAGATTCCGCTTTAATTTTTCCGGCGTACAATCCGGTTTGGTGGAAATAGAGCAATATTGATGGTTTGTCCTCACCTTGCCAGAAGGTGTATTCAACACCTTCCAAGCCAAATCCCGCATCCATATCTTCACCGCCGCGCGATGGGGGACCCAAAATGGCATCATTGCGGATAAACTGCTTCTTTTCTCTCTCCAATTCTTCCCACATCTGTTTGATTTGATTGTAGACGGATATTTTCGCGTCTGGTTTAGGGGTGATTTCAACAGCGGTGAGAATCAGGTTTGGATACACAAGCACTAAGACGCCCCAGACAAACATACAAAGCATGAGCGCGGTACTGGTGCGACGCGTCATCGCGGAGATGCATAAACCGATGAGGTAGAACAACGACACATAAAGAAGCGATGTCAGGACAATCCCGCCGATACGAAGAAAATCATCCGCGCGCAAGGCAACCGTAGTGGATGTCGTCAGCAAGATGATGGACAGGAGAAGACTTATCAACAACGGCACAAGTAGACAGAGCATCGCGCTGATGTACTTGGCAAATAGGATGTAGCCGCGCTGGATTGGATGCGTTAGCACGAGGCGTAACGTACCGCGTTCACGTTCGCCGGCGAGCGCATCGTAAGCGAAAATCAGCGCGAGCAGACTGAGTACGCCCTGAAAAACAAGCACAATATCAATTGAGGTGAAGAGGTTGAGAAATGGATTATCCGCCCCGTGTTTTTCCGCATCCCAAATTGTCGGTACAAACGCGTGGTATACCTCAATTTTGTTCCCCACCTGCTTATCTAATCCCAGATTGAAGATGCTCAACGGGTTCGGCGGACGATGGACAACTAATGCGCCAGCGTAACGGGCATAGATTTTTTCCTCGCGTAATTCCTGGTGACTTTCTTGGGCAGCCTTGTTGTAAGCAGTTAATCGCTGTTCATAGTCTTTGAGGAGTACAAGGGTATTGGCGACCACAAGCAACAGTGTAATGAAAACAGCTGCCGCAAATCGGAAGGTCATCAGATTGTCAAGGAGTTCTCTACCAATGAGTGTTCTAAGCATTTTCTATCACACCTCAACGCGCACGAACGCGAGATACGCACCCGATAGCAGCACTAAGACAAATAACGTTAGCAGTAACAATTCCGTTGCTGCAGTATTGAAATCCTTACTCAGATTAAGCGTATCTTCAAACTTTGGAACTGCTTCTGGGCTGACAGGTTCTTGCGACATACCCGTACGAACACCGAAAATATGAAGACTCTCTGGATCCGCGCTATCTGTATCAACAATGAATGTCCGAAATTCTCGGACGTAAGTTTGGACATTTTCTAAGAATTGGAGATGCCGCTCAAACCCTGTACCAGCGAAGGATTCGATAAGGTTCTGCACAATTGTAACAGGCGAAATCCGAGTGATGGTACGCGCTCGGTGGACCTCAGCAATCCGCCGGTTTAAGCGTGCTTCGTGTAACTGCTCTTGCTGTTCCGCATCTTTGGTAACGTACGCACCATCAATCTCTATTCGCTTGGTAGACCCTTCTGGCTCTTTATAGTGACGGGAGTAGTAGTCGCTTGATAGTTCATTATGAAGTTTCCATGAACGTTCCGAGAAGTCGTAAGTAGGACCTGATGATGTAGATCTACCCGCAATCGAAGCGAGGGTACTCGGCATGAAGACCACAAATACAACCCAAACCAATAGAAGTATGACGAGACTCACCGCGCTCCGTTGCACCCGTGCCGACACGAGCATCCCTAAGGCAAGAAAAAGGCAGGTATAAAGCACAGCAACGAAGAAGATAATGCCTAAACGTCCCCACGCCTCCGCATCGAGATGGACACCACTTGATGTAGAAATTACCAAAAGATTCACCAACACAGCAAGAATGAAGGGGATACTAACACTGATAAACGCCCCTAAAAACTTACCAATTAGCACGGTGTGCCGCGGAATTGGGTTAGACAAAGTGAGTCGAAGTGTGCCACGTTCGCGTTCACCCGAAATCGAATCGAAGGTAAACAGGAGTGCGACAAGGCTTAAAACGTAACCGATGATGAACCCCCAATCCACTTTGGTAACCTCCGGACGCACATTATCCCGATTCGGCGTGGCAGAGGGGTATGCGAGTATCCAAAAGCTTTTGAGTGTGCCGGTACTCCAACGGTGGTAACCTGCTTGTGCCCGATCCGACATAAACGTTTCGCTACCCTCTGCACAAAAACGGAGATCGGACGGTTTTTTGTAAAGGTTGCCAGGCCCCTCTTGCGCAAGGTCATATAGACCGTTTGAGGCGTGCGCTGCGATGTGATTCTGGTGTCCGGAGACACGCTCGCGATAACGCTGCACCCGCTCTGGATGTTCCCGAAGATGGACAATAGCGTTGGTCAGCATCAATCCAAGCAGCAACACGGTTGCCAGCGCGAATCGGAGGCTATTAAGATTGTTAGACAGTTCACGTTTCGCGATATGCCACATAAGTAACCAGTAACCAGTAACCAGTTAACGGTTTCCAGTTTTCAGCCTCCGCAGTAAAGAGGTTAGCATCTTCCTCACCTCAGTTATTGTGTCCATTAACCCAGCAAACAGCTTCTTAAAATCCTGCATCTCTTCTCCTATGGTAGATTTTAGAATCATCAGGAACAGTTTCCAGTTTCCAGTTTCCAGTTACCAGAAAAGAGGTCTCTTTCTGACTGGTTACTGGTTACTGGCGACTGGTGACTGATTCACACTTCGGTTTTAACGAAAATCAGAAATATCACAATAAACAGAACGACATTAATCATAAGCAGTAGAAATACATCCGGTAATGCTCGCTTCGCATTTGTGTTGATGTCATCTCTTTGAAAGGAGAACTGGGGCAGACCGCTCCAATCCGCCTCGCCTTTGTCCCCAGAGAACCATTGCCTTGATTCAAACACCTTATTATCGTAGAAATAGTTAATGACGCTCTGTCTATATTGTCTCGCAGCGTGAAAAAAATCTCTGACCCCGAGTAGGTCCGTTCCTGCCCACGCTTGCGTTGCAGCATCATACAACCCTACGGGCGAGAGTTTCAACCAGACTCGCTCCATATTTGCGGGTTGAATGAAAATTTCTTCGAGGGCGGGCTTTCGGATGAGCCATGTGCGATCCGCAGCATCAATCGTCAGCGCGCCAAGGAACCCAAAATGTTTCTGCGCGTGCGGCATCTTCGGTTCATCTTTCTCACCGAATCCACTAAAGTCCATGACACTTCTATAAGTGTACAGCAGGATCCGAGAGTAATCCCGAAAGCCGGCGCTCCGCCAACCCCACCCTCTTAACTCATACCCCCAATCTTCGCCAGGAAAATCGTCGGTAGCCAAGTAGTGTTTGCGTTCTCTGTCGAATGTCTCCCATATATTTTCGATGCGGTTGAAAGCGGAGGTCCTGAGGGCATCTGGTGACTCCGGACGGGGGATCACAGTCAGAATCACGTTCGGGTAGACTAACACCAAAAACCCCCAAACAAACATTGACAGCATCAAGGCAGTACTTGTTCGACGCGTCGCCGCTGAAATCAGCAACCCGATAAGGTAGAATACCGAAAGATACGCAACCGATGTTAAAATTATCCCACCGATGCGAAGAAAATCATCACTGTTCAGGGAGATGGAGGTGGAGGTCGTCAGCAAAATTATCGCGAGGAGCAAACTCATCAGCAACGGCACAATGAGGCAGAGCATCGCACTGATGTATTTCGCGACCAGTATCTTACCGCGTCCAATAGGATGCGTCAAAACTAAACGCAGGGTTCCACTTTCGTATTCTCCCGCGAACGCATTATACGCAAAAATGAGGGCGAACAGACTCAGGATCACCTCAAAGATAAAAACAATATCCATTGAAGCGAACATGTCCATGAACGGGTTATCCGACCCGTGCATGCCAGCATCCCACAGCGACGGAACCAATTTATGAGATACCTCTATCTCATTTCCGAGACGCTTATCAAACCCGACATTGAAGATACTCAACGGGTTCGGCGGACGGTCAACACGCACTTCACCTGCCGAATAGGTGATTTTCTCCTGCAGTTGACGCTGATGCATGTTGACAGCATCGTTATGACCCGTCAAACGGCGTTCATAATCTATAATCAACACAAAGGTATTGGCAACGACAAGCAACAACGTTATGAAGGTAGCTGCTGCAAATCGAAAGGTCATCAAGTTGTCGAGAAGTTCTCGACGAATCAGTGTTAGCATCGTGAAATTTACCCCGCTACCAGTTTACCAGTTTCATCCTTTTTCAGCAAATACAAAACGCTTTTACCGGTGACGTTTCAAACCTTGTAGGACTTACGCAGCCTTCACTGCAGGCGGGGTTTTAAACCGCGCCTGCAGTGGGTCGGATGTTCGTTATCATGGAAAAATGCGTAAGTCCTGCCTTGTTTGATCGCTGTCATCGGTATGTTATAATCCGATCTAACGCGTTTTCTTCATTACTATTTTTTTCCAAACCTGAGTTCAATATATAGTGACGCGCGCGATAGACAAAAAAGTTGCCTAATTTTATCCAAATGTGGAATTGGTCCATGAATCAGGGAAATGAAGGGGGTACGTATATATTGAAAGCAGTGGGAAAAAAGGAGTGGTGGGCTTACCTGGAATCGAACCAGGGACCTCACGCTTATCAGGCGTGCGCTCTAACCGTCTGAGCTATAAGCCCACGAGAAGTGTCTTGGAGAGAAAAAATGCTCACAAAAAACACTATTAATTATACACCTCGAAAGGGGATTTGTCAAATTAATTTGTAGGACTTTCGCAGCCCCCATTGCAGGCGGGGTTTTAAACCCCGCCTGCAGTGCGTCGTTTGCTTGGGGATTTCTTCAGGGTTTGATAAAGATTAATTTATTAGGACTTACGCAAACCCCCTCGCTGGCGAGGTTTGAAACCTCGCCAGCTGCACGTGATACATAAGACTCCGTGGAAAAATTGCGTAAGTCCTATTTATACTTTATTCAAGGTTACTTGTGGCAAAGGCAGCAAGTTTCCCTACTGCCTTTGTATAACCTCTATTCAAGCTGTCTTGCGGAGTTGCCCATGGGTATCGCGCTCATGTCCAGTATTCTCCGCGATAGTATTTACGTCCCGCTTGACTTGGCGTAACTCATTTTCAAAGCTATCCATTTTATTGAGTTGCCTGTACATTAGGTTACGTAATGTTTGAAACTGCCCCTGGGTCATGGGAGCATCTTCCTCATAGTTCGTATTCTGCTCTGCCATTTTTCACCGCCCTCTATAGAGTTCTGCTATTAAAACACAAGAAGATTCAGGTTGTCAAGTTTTTTCTTGCCTTTTTTCCTCTGGGATATAGACGAAGTTTTAATCACACCCCAAGTTGCTGCTAACTTCAGGCGAGGCGAAACAGGACGCACCTTATCAATATCGGCGACGCTTTCAACGACAACCATATTATCAAAATAACTGACACCACCGGTAATTCCCATCATACCGACGGGCCCCGTTTTGAAAGTATCATTATCAACTTCTACAATCGGATCTTCATCGAGATGCCAATCCGAGGGCGGTAATGCGGCCTCTCGTTTCCTCAGATATATCTGATGTTTCCCGCCTTTCATCACCAGTCGATGCGTATACCATACACTGTTCTCGTTAGGAAACTGTCCGGTGCCAACCAATGCCCAGCCTCCTGCTTTACGTGTATAAATCTGAATATTCACTGCACCTGTACGGCGGCTGCCGTGAAAATGGGATTCAGCCCCTTTAAGCCCACCTTCCACTCGGTAGATTGTCCCGACAAAACTATCGTTTTCCCACATCCAATCGAAGTCCCAAATATAATCCCGCCATGCTTCTCTGCCATCTGCTATCGGTATGTAAAGCCCAATACCGGTAGTCTTGGCTGCCTTGTTTTTCGGGTCGGTTGGGTCTTTTTCAACAATGATTTTTGAGTTGCCCGAGTTAAAATTGAGGTGTTCCCACTTCGACGGTTCTTTGCCGATGTCATCCGCTTCAAAGTCATCCGTAAAAAGAATCTTCGCGTTTGCGATGTTAAACACCGTTAAAAAAACGAGTGTTCCAACAAATACTGTAATTCTCATTTTATGCCTCCTGGGTTGTGTGAGTGGATCGGACAGTAACACGGATAGGACTTATGCATGATGCTCTTTTGTAGCATAAGGCTTTATATTGGTCTCATCTAACCCCACGTAGGACTATCGGCTAAGGTAGACTCAACAACGGGCACCTTCAAGCCGTAGAGAGCAGCAACCGACTTGACCAGTTCTATGAACCAGTCTGGTGCAAAAGGTGCAACAATCACTTCTTTGATCAGGAGAGACAGATCGACTTCATAATAAGCTCCGTCGATCTCTTCATCCCGAAGTTTCGATATTTCATCATCCCTATGAAGTATATGAATCGCCCTAACCTCAAGTTCGTGTTCAAAACTTTTTCGCTTGTGTAGAAACGGAGAAAGCACATTATCTTCAGGAATAATGGCACTCTCATAATCAACATAACTAACCCTTCCAATATTGACTCCTTCCCTGCATGTAAAACTCTTTTTGAAAGCGTCGAAATCAGTCTTGATAACAATTCCATCTGTCTCTCTGGCGTACAATTTCCACATAGCCTCTGATTCATAGCTGTTTTCGTGCCAACAACTGATGAGTGTAAAGCGACGTGCCTCCTTTAAACTTTGAGCGAAAGTTTGGAGAGTATCTGGAGGAATGTTGGAGTGCAATCTGGAACGCAACTCTGCGGTTACTTTGGAGATGGATCCTTCAAAAGGGTCTCCGAATTTGTCTGCAGCTGAAAAAAACAGTGCTCTTTTATCCAAAACGGATACAAATTTTGTGAAGTCCATGTATCTCCATAATACTGCATCATCAGGTGGCAGGGCGCAGAACGGACTTTCTTCATACATCTTTGAAATTCCTATTGAATAAAAAAAGCAAGCAAGGGGCCAATGCGGTGGCACATCCTTATCCATAAAGTTTGTGTTCTGTCAGTTTTCAAATCCTTGTTTCTAACTTTTCAACGAGTCCTTCCCTCGCGGGCTCATCCTATATTTAACCCTCAAATTAGGGCTTGGAAGTAGCGTTGGTTTCTGCGCATCTACCTCAATTCTGTCTATTCTGGCAATGTTTAAGTCAACAAGCCAACCGGGGGATAAGATTAAATGGACCTCTCCATTGATGTCTTGTTCGCCAATAGACATAGTTTCGGGGGCAATCCAGACTTCTTCTACGTATCCATCATCATTTATGGCCCTTGGCGGAATATCGGCGTGTACCGATTGCCCATTCGATCCATCGTCGAATTCTACAATAGCCCTGCATTCTATCAAGTCTGCAGATTCTCTGAGATGGCGTCCATATTCAAGTTTTTCGCGATCGTATTGGTCCATGGTTTTGCTCCTGATCCATAATGGAGTGCGAATGTTTACTAACGTAAACACATCTCCAAATTTAACGGCAAACCGGATTGAAAGATAAAATGAAAATCGGATGGGTTAATATAGCAAAGGGGTTGCTGTATCCTATAGAAAATGTTCAAAGAAAGTTAAATAGTGTCAGTGCGTGTCTTCGTAAGGTTCAGAGCTTTGAACATAAGGATTGTGTGAGAATACTTACGTTAAGGCTCCTTAGAAAGGAGGTGATCCAGCCGCAGGTTCCCCTACGGCTACCTTGTTACGACTTCGCCCCGGTTATCGGTTTCACTTTAGAGAGCTCCCTCCCGAAGGTTAGGTCACCCGCTTTGAATGCTACCAACTTCCATGGCGTGACGGGCGGTGTGTACAAGGGCCGGGAACGTATTCACCGCGACCTGCTGATTCGCGATTACTAGCGATTCCAGCTTCATGCAGTCGAGTTGCAGACTGCAATCCGAAGTGGGGCCGGCTTTTTGGGATTTGCTCCACCTCACGGTTTGGCATCCCTCTGTACCGGCCATTGTAGCACGTGTGCAGCCCAGGGCATAAGGGCCATGCGGACTTGACGTCATCCCCACCTTCCTCTGGCTCGTCACCAGCGGTCTCTTTAGAGTCCCCAGCATTACCTGTTGGCAACTAAAGACAGGGGTTGCGCTCGTTGCGGGACTTAACCCAACATCTCACGACACGAGCTGACGACAGCCATGCAGCACCTGTCATAGTGTCCCGAAGGAAAACCATATTTCTATGGCGGTCACTGCGATGTCAAGCCCTGGATAAGGTTCTTCGCGTTGCTTCGAATTAAGCGACATGCTCCACCGCTTGTGCGGCCCCCCGTCAATTACCTTGAGTTTTAACCTTGCGGCCGTACTCCCCAGGCGGGGTACTTAATGCGTTAGCTACAGCACAGAGGGAATCAACACCCCCTACACTTAGTACCCATCGTTTACAGTAAGGACTAGCGGGGTATCTAATCCCGGTTGCTCCCCAAACTTTCGCGCATGAGCGTCAGTCTTAGACCAGAAAGCCGCCTTCGCCACGGGTGTTCTATATGATATCTAAGCATTCCACCGCTACACCATACATTCCACTTTCCTCTTCTAGACTCAAGTAAAGCAGTTTCAAACGCAATGGCTCGGTTGAGCCGAACCCTTTCACGTCTGACTTACTCCACCGCCTACGCGCGCTTTACGCCCAGTGATTCCGGACAACGCTTGCCCCCTACGTATTACCGCAGCTGCTGGCACGTAGTTAGCTGGGGCTTTCTACTACGGTAACGTCAAAAACATTGCTTTATCGGCAACATCCAATTCATCCCGTAACACAGAGGTTTACAACCCGAAGGCCTTCATCCCCCACGCGGCGTCGCATCGTCAGGGTTCCCCCCATTGCGAAATATTCTCGACTGCAGCCTCCCGTAGGAGTTTGGGCAGTGTCTCAGTCCCAATGTGGCTGACCATCCTCTCAGACCAGCTACCCATCGTCGCCTTGGT
>JAJDTM010000021.1 GCA_022827185.1 Candidatus Poribacteria bacterium | reverse complement strand
ATGTCGAGACTTGGTTTTCGCTGAGGTTATGCCGTCGACACAGTTCTGCTTGTGAAGTTTCACCACGGAGGGCCTCAAGCACAACTTCTGCTTTAAACTTAGGTGTGAATTTTCTGCGTTTCGCCATCGGAATGCTCCTTTCAAATATAGATTATCATTGTAGCACAATCTTATATTAGAGAGTGGTCTAAATTTCCGGTGGCAGTACAATCTCCATGGATTCATTGAGAAACGAAGGCTTCATGGAAAGGCGTATACATTTAATAAAGGTTTCACTTCTCATCGTCGCGCGGATGCAGCGAAGACTAACACGGAAAAGCAGAAATTGTATGATGATGCCATTACACATTATACTAAAGCGATAGATTTGAAACCTGATCTAATTGAAGCCTATAACAATCGTGGTGTTGCTTACGGTAAAACAAGCGATTTTGACGCAGCTATCCAAGACTTCAACGCAGCAATAGATTTAGCCCCTGAAGATGCTGGGGCCTATTCCGATCGCGGAGAGGTATGGTTACACCTAAAAGAGTGGCAGAAAGCCAAGGCAGACCTAACGACTGCAAAGAACATGGGTTGTGACATCATCGGATCCTTCCATAATGACTATGAAAGTGTTGAGGACTTTGAGGCAAAAAACGGAGTAACGCTACCCAAAGACATCGCAGCACTGCTCAGCGGCAATAAGGTGAATGATACCAGACAAAAACGGAATGAACAGTATTGGGCTGCATTTTTTGAGGCATTACCATCGGATAAATTGGGTCTAAAAATACCAAACATCTATGATTCCCACTATAGAGACTTGCATATGCGGATAACAGGATGCTACATAAGAGTTAGCCAACGCGTTAGACCTTCAGGCATCGCTGCTGCCTTTGTCATGAAAGGATCTGCCCAAGACTTTTTGCATTCATTGATAAAACAACAGACAGCGATTGAAAATGAACTGGGTGAAAAATTTTATTGCCACGAGGCGATACAGGGAGAAAAACAGATATATGTAGCATTAAAATCCTGCGACGTTACCGATAAAACAGACTGGTCGGATCAACATCAATGGTTAGCCATGAAGCTTGAAAAATTAGTTAAAGTCTTCCGCCCTCGGATTGAAAAACTTATCTGATATATTTTTTTTAAAGAATGGAGTGGGCTTCATTCCCTCCGTGAAGGCAAGGGTTTGTTTGAAGTGCTACCGTTTATTCAGACCAGACATCAGTGAAGTTAAGACAATTTTTTCGTTGAAATTCCATAGGTGTCAAATACCCTAACGCCGAATGCGGGCGTTTCTGGTGATACACCAATGTGATAAGTCGGAGACTCCTTAATCTTGTTTTAGAGGGTGGCCCGAATTTCCGATGGCAGGACAATTTTCCTGCTATGCCCTCCGCTACCGATAATGATGTCGCAAGACCGATTTGAAGAAGAGACAAGGTCGATACACCAAATGCCATGTGCCTTGCGGGCATCAACAGACCGGATGTGCCGACTTTGCCATCGCCCCGATGACGGATCCGCGTCATATTCGTTTCTTTTGCCCAAACACTCGCCGTATAGAGAAACACCAACCCCTAAATAGGTATCAGAACAGTTTTGAGATTTTACATATTATGGAAAGTTTTTATGCCATTCTTGGTAGGTTGTGCTATGGATTGAGGCATTTTTGACGTTGCGTCATGCAAAACATGCATATTCGGACATTAATTCGTTTTTTGTTGCACATATTTTGTATAGGTGTTAAAATATATCTGACGTTAGAAAAATTCACGGTCTCGCGTGGGTTACGTCAGGGCAGCTTCCTAATTTCTTAGGTGCGCCGCAGGTAGTAGGAATACCCGCGACGCTTAGCACTGCCATAGTACGAGTATGACAGCGCTGGTTCCTATTGTATCACAACACACGCTTTGTGTGTGAGATTAATGGGAACCAGCACCCTATAGGGAAGGTTGCCGAATACCTTTCTATTCCCTCGCGACGCGCCTATCAGCGCACCCACCCCTATAGTCCTGTCATTTTTTTTTAGACCCAGAGAAAAGGAATTTCCTTTACTCTGATGTCGCAGTCTGCGAGAGGACTATGAACACGCCATTTGCCCCCAACACGCTCTATTACGGCGATTGCCTTGATATTATAGCAGGCTTTCCCGACAACTATATCGACCTGATCTGCCTCGATCCGCCGTTCAACTCCAACGAGAAGCGAAGCCGACCGAAATGAGTTAATAGCCGTCGCAATAGAGGTCCTACAACAATGAAGCCACATCTTAAGTCAAGTCTATAGGAGGATACACTGAATGTTTAGAAAATTATTTCTATTCGTATATGCCGCTGTAATCTTAACCAGTTGTGGAACGGATACAAAGCCGTCATATTTCACCAACATCATCAGAAGCGACGCAGATATAGACGCACTCGCAGAATGTCTCACCGAGACACCAAAGGTAGACGGTGACACAATTATTGTCAAGTCAAACATACCCTGCCTGACCGAATTATCCAATGGGGGCACGGTTGACCCGAATAATCTGAATGAAATCCTGTCTGTTTCGGATATACTTCTCAATCCAGAGTATTACATGGATAGGCTGATAACGGTTGATGGGGTCGTCAAAAAGTTTCATCATGACGATAGCCCGGAGTTGTTCACAAATGATCAGCAGTATCGTTTTTATATAAAAACACACGGGGCAGAACTTTATATACTGAACGCTGATGGCGAAGAAGTGCCCCTTGAGATTGGTGAGTTGTATAGGTTTAGATGCCGAATTTACGAGTTGACGAAACAAGTGGACCGTGGTGATTATTGGAGAATTCAAGCAGAGTTTATCGTCTCCGAACAGAAGAAAATCATCTATCCACCTGAAAAAGTATAAGAATAAACGTCGAAAAAGGTTCAGGGTACGGTTTTGGGTGTGTGTCCGGTGCGGTTAGAAACTGTGTCTACAGGTTATGCGACAGGCCCGAGAACAAACTGCCGCGATGGGCATCCTAATCACTCTTGATGCGCAAACTGCACAACGCAATTGGAAACATACCTTAGAACCTATCCGGATGGGCGAAACCACTTATGTCCCTATACAGTGTTTCTCTATCGAGGAATGCTACCGGAACAACAAGCGATGGGATCGGATATTGACGCTCCCTCGCTTGCAAATCCGTGGACAGGGAAGCATATGCAGCAGAATATTTTATTTGACGAGTAGCGGGACGCTTAAGCAGCATTTCTATAAACATACTAAAGAAATACCCAAGCAAATAAACCCTACGGGACTAAAGAGGTTTTTGAAGTCTTCAAGGTTTCCGCGTAGGATCCGGTTCGGTTAGGAAACCGAACCTACCGGACCTGGGGCGAGACAGTTATTTTTTCTAAAATTGACCCTTATGGTTCGGTTAGGAAACCGAACCTACCGGACCTGGGGCTGAGACTAAAGAGGTTTTTGAAGTCTTCAGGGTTTCCGCGTAGTATCCAGTTCGGTTGGGAAACCGCGAAAAAATACGCAGAAATACTCAGAAATACCCAAGCAAAAACACCCCAAGCAAACCCTACCGGACCTGGGGCTGAGACGGTTATTTTCTAAAATTGACACCTATGGTACCTCTACTGAGCGCACCTATTTTATGTGCTTTCTGAATTAATGCTTTCCAATACCGCAAGGCACGTCTCTCCGTTGACCAGCCGATGATAATACTGTCCAACCCGTTCCATAAAGTCCTGATTCCCGTCCAAACCGGTCGGTGATGTTGCCCCAGCGGGTGTCCACAATGCTGCATTTGAGAAAATAGACGCAATCCGTCCTTTCACATCTATTTGACTTGCACCGAATGCCCCTCTCAGGATGTCCTGTATTGTTCGGTCCGTGTCTTGGATTTCATACGCTGTACCGGTATCGGTGATACCGCTGTAGTCATCAAGCGACGAGATTGCGTGTGGTGTTAGAAATCGGAGTACTGTTGCGAAGGAGTAGGCGAAGTCGCATTTGAAGAGTTCTGTGCTGGCATCGTAGTTCGGTGAGCGGACGATATCTGCGGCGCGCTCACGGAGTTTTACGGTTTCAATGATGTTAATTCGAGCGTTGTCGTCTTTGACTCGGCGGATACGATTGACGAATTCCAGCGAGTATGCTCGCGCGCTTTTACCGGCTATGGGGATATCTGCTTCTACGATCTCGGCATATCCGTTCATCAGGCGTTCAAGGTGCGGGGCAAACGTTGGGTGTAAGGCTGCTTCGTTGACATATTCGATGCCAGAGAGTGTGCCTTTGTGTGTAATCCCCGGCACATGCACGGAATTCACCAAGAGAAGTTTCCAATCGTGATAAGGTTCGATGCT
Source organism: Candidatus Poribacteria bacterium (assembly GCA_022827185.1). GTDB lineage: Bacteria > Poribacteria > WGA-4E > WGA-4E > WGA-3G > WGA-3G. The sequence continues at coordinate 198,245 of JAJDTM010000021.1, read as the reverse complement.
CTCCTGACTGACAATAACGCCGTAATCATCAAGTTCACCGAAGGGTACCCGGAGTCGGTTTTCCAAATCTTCTAAGATGAGCGGTGTCGCCGGTGACTGCTCGGCGTAAGTTATTAGTTCATCTTGATCTTCGATTTGTGCCCGGGCAGCTGCCTGAATTTCATCCGGCACAGCGTAGACCTGTGGCACGAGTCGATCCCCCATTTCGTTCAGGAAGCCGACGTTTGTCTCCAGCCACGCAGCGTAACCATCACTCCGCTTGGGGTATTCGTTGCAGAGAATATCGCGGATAATATCGCCATTATTTCGGAGGTTATCGGTATTGATAACACAGAGTGTCGTATCCGCGCCGTGATGGCAGAAATAGCGGTAGAGGGTCTCATCCAGCACATCCATTGCCAACTCACCTTTGGCGATCCCTGCTTCGGTTACACCGATGAGGATCAGGTCAAGTGGGTTCTCGGTTTGTGCATAGAACTGTTCACGACCAGTTTCCGTAGCGAGTGTCGTTGCCCCGACAACGCTTGAAACCTGTTGAATGTCGTGGATACCACTTAGATCGAACGTGACGACATGGTATACTCCGTTTTGCTGGTTGAAGGCATCGGCTTTCTCGGCACCGCGCGGTTGTCCGACGAAGATACCGCCGTTGTAAAGATTTCGTTCGTTGAGGATATGGACGCATTCATGGGTTAGGGCGCGTTGTAAGCCGCCTGCTCCGATTGCAAGGATTTTTATTGGGCGCATTTTTATTTTCCTTTGGCTGGTATGCCTATGCGGCACAGCCTAATAGGCTATGCTACGAATTCTCTTTTTCTAAAATATCAGCATAGAGGCTTAAATAAGCGTCGGCGATGTTTTTCCAATCGTAAGGTTTGACGCGTTCAACACTCGCTTTGCCCATTTCAATGCGACCTTCGCCAGCGTTAATCAGTTTGATGAGCGCGTGTGCGAGTCCGTCAACATCGCCGGGATCGAACAGTGCGCCGTTAACGCCGTCCGCCACGAGTTCATCAATACCTTGAACACGACTGGCAACGATCGGAAGCCCGGTCCCCATCGCCTCCAAAACGACGAGCGGCATCCCTTCCGCGAGTGAAGGTAAGATTAAGAGGTCGGCATCGCGATACTTTTGTGGTAATTCGGCATACGGGACCGCCCCGGTAAAGTGGATATGTGACGCTACATTGAGATTTTCTGCTAATCTCAAAAGTTCTCCGTGATAGGGTCCATCGCCGACGATTTCAATTTCAAAGTTGTGTGCTGCTTTCTCAATAATCTGCGGCAGTGCACGGATTAGAAATTGAAAACCTTTGCGCGGAATCAGCCTTCCGATGGTGAGAACTCGGACTTTTTTTCGGCTGGTATCCCGTTGCACGGGTGCGAAAGTTTCTAAATCTACAGCATCGGGAATCACTTCTATTTTCACATCGGCATCCGTTTCTCGTGCGAGTTCTCGTAACCCGTCGCTACACGAAACAACAGTTACTGCGTTGCGCCAAATCGCTCGGATCATCGGTTTCAGGAGCAGGTATAACCATTTATAATAAGGTGGATCCGGATTGCGGCTCGGTACGTCACGCCCCCCTAAAAATACCACATAAGGCACGTTTCGACGTTTTTGTAGCAGATACGCACCGCCACCCGCGGGGATACCAAAAAAGACTTGAACGATATCGGGTTGAAACTGCTTCGCGAACCGTAATCCGTAGAGACTTGAACTTATCGCATAAGTCAGCATTTCGTGTACAGCACATATATCCGGGCTTTTGCGCAGCGCACGCACGCGATGTACATGAAAACCTTCTACTTCCTCGTCCTTAGGGCAATCACGAAATTTTGAAGTAATCAGATGCACATCGTGTCCCGCCGCCGCGAAGTGTTTGCCTAAGAAATGACTGACCCAACCGCCGCCGCCACCAATCGGTGGAAATTCGTGATTGAACATTAATATTTTTTTCGGTGTATCATCCATACGGACAACTGTATCCTTCCGTATCATCGCGTTAGCAAACATCAGCGATTTTGGGCAAATCTCGTTGCAAATTTGATAATCGCAGCTGCGATGTCAATCCCAGTGACCGATTCCAGTTCTTCAAACCCTGGTGATGGGTTGACTTCCAGCACAACGGGTCCCTCGTTTGTCTCCAGCAGATCAACACCAGCCACTTCTAATTCGAGGGCAGCTACTGCATCTATAGCGAGGCGGATGTATTCCTCCAGTAGCGTGACGGCTTCTCCTGACGCACCTTTATGAATATTTGCTCGGAATTCGCCTGGGGGCGCGCTTCTTTTCATCGTCGCGATTGCTTCACCGCCCACGACGAGGATGCGGATGTCAACCCCATCTGCTTCCGTAATGAAAGGCTGAATTACATAATCGTGATGGAGATCACACAACGCATCCACGGCTGAAGTGAGCGAGGTAGGCGTGTCTAACAACATAATACCTCTGCCGTGTGTGCCGTGAAACGGTTTTAAAATAAACGGGTAATCGCCCATTCTGGCTACGGCGTTTTCTAAAAATTCGGAGGAACCGACGGTGAGACTCGGCGGGATAGGCAAGCCGTGCTGTGCGAGGATACGTAGGGAATGGAATTTATGTCGTGCTGCTGCGATGGGTCTCGCGCGATTTATAACAGGGGTGCCGATCCATTCAAAGTGCGCCACGACTTCTTCGCCGTATTGTGCTGTTGTGCGGCTAAGCCGTGGTATGATGACATCAAAATCCTCTACCTTTCCGCCATAATATGTGATGCGGTTACCAGTGTCACCGATATGGAGATAGAAACCGAAGGGGTCTAAAACTTCTGCGGTGTGTCCTGCATTAGAGGCGGCTTCGCTGAGGCTACGCGTGGAGTGGTTTTGAGGTCCCCGAGAGAGGATGCCAATTTTCATAGGAATGTCTTAAAATTCTTATTCCTCATCCGTTTTATATGTTTCGTGTAGAAAATCTGCTAACTCCTCGAAGGTGTCAAATATCCGATCACATAGGTTCTCGAAGAAGATGCTCCGGGTTCCTGTGTAGACAGCATATACCGGTTTGTTGTGACGGGTGGCGTAGTTCATTTCGCTGAGGACACCGGGGGACAATTTGTCTGTCGGATAGATGACAACCACAAAGTCGCTCTGGTGGACAAACTGGTAATCGCGTGAGATCGTTCGCGTTTTTATCTGTTCAATCACGCCATCATCCATTTCACCCATAGTCGCAGCAGGGACAGTCCCATCGCCACCAGCGGTTACCAGTGCCATATCTTTAATCGTGAGCGGATCAAAGACGATGAACGAACGACTCAATTTTTCGCCAATCTCACGGATTTTTTCGATTTCTTTCGGGGTGTCTCTGAGCAGTGTAATTGGGTAACTCAGGTAAAATTTCGGTTTCGGCGAAAAGAGGAGTTCATAGAAGTTCTCAAGACCGTGTTGTCGTGCGACGGTGTAGTGCGGTTTTTCGGTGAAATGTGCGATTTGCTTTGTCAGGAACTCTTCCTCGTCTAACCAGACATTGAGGGTTGCGTTATCCATACCTGACCATTGCGCACTCTCTTTCATCCGTCCCGATATATCGGTGATATTGTCAACGACGTTAATCAGGAGATCGGGCAAAAGAATCTCAATATCTTTGAAAGAGAATCCTTCAATCAGGCTTCCACGCCATCGAAAACAGGCGTGTAACCCGATGACAACGTGTTCATAGGCTTCAGCACGGCGTGCGATTTCATAGAAAGCGGTGCGTCGTGCTAACGATAGTACCGCTGGATCTGAATCGAGAACCTTGTCTGTAAAATGGACACGGGATTCTGCGGCGGCGCGGTGCATTACATCGCCGATGTTGAAGAAACCGATGTTCAGTTTCCTTTTCATGCAGAGAGTTTTAAAATTTGTCATCAGTTCTTTGCGGCCAGAGCAACTGATGCCTGTACAAATAATCTTCATTCTTTTAACCCCCTAAATCCCCCTTATCAGGGGGACTTTAAGAAGCAATGCGGTTCGGTGCGGCTAATGATTCCAGTTTCGCGAGTGCTTCTTGCTCTTCCTTCTGCCACGGACGGTGTGCCGGTTTATCCAGTTTTTTCGGCGGACCACTGAAGACGAGGATATACGCTCTACGCGCTGCTGCTGTGCTATTTGGTGCGGAATAGTGTAAAGTCCGACAGTGGTGGAATGTTGCGCCGCCTGCCGGTATCGGACAGGCAACCGCCTGTGATACGTCAACGTCGTCTGTCACCAAGCCGTGTACGAGCGGATCATTGTCAATGTGTCGATGCCAACGTACCTCTCCTTTGTGCGATTTTGGGATGAATTGGAGGCATCCGCTCTCAAGTGTCGCTTTATCAAGCGGAAGCCAGACACTTAGACTATGCGGTAGAACTTCGGGATTCCAATATGCCTCGTCTTGATGCCACGGCGTTTCATTGCCGTAGTGTGCGGGTTTCAGAATCATGTGTCCGCCACCACCGACTTTTTCAGTGTCTACACTGAGTAACTGCGCGGCGAGCCGTTGCGCGTTTTGGAAATAGACAGTCTCGCGGAGTTCAGGGAATTGTGCTTCTGGTCCCAATACTTGTGGCAACGTCTCCTGTCCGTTGTGCGCCCGCGGCCCCGCAAGATCGAAATAACGTCCTTGCGCTTCTCCGGTTCGATCCGTGAAGAGTTCATCGTAAATGCCCTTGAGCCATTCAATCTCTTCATCCGTTGTGATGCGCGGGATGCTCAGGTACCCGTTTTCTTGGAAAAAATTGACCTGTTCGTCAGTGAGGTCTACGTGAAAATCTTTTTTTAATTCCATAAATCACCGAATCAAAATATCATAAGGTAAGATTGTTACAATTTGTGTTCCGTCTTTAAAACCGAACAGACTCAGCCATGTGATGATATGCTGCGACGGCGTGCCTAACATAGATAGAATAGGATGGCTTGATGTCAAGTGTCGTGGCAGTTGAATCGAACTCTCCGTATCTTCAATCATCTGCTCTAAAAATTGTTCAAAAAAAGGTCGCTGCTTTGGTAAAACGATAAGGTTAACTTTGTCGTCTTCAGCAAACCCTGCCTGTTTCTTGGCAATGGACAGCGCAGTATCAAGTCCCCCGATTTCATCAACGAGTCCGAGTGCCTTCGCCTGTTTGCCTGTCCAGACGCGCCCTTGTGCAATTTCATCAATTTCGTCAAAGGATTTGTCTCTGCCCGCTGCCGCTTTGCTGACGAAATCCGCATAGACGGTTTTCATCATCTTTTCGACGCGTTCCCGCTCAGTGGGTGTAAAACCGCCGTAGTCCGAATAGAGGGTGGCGTTCTGACCGTGTGAGATGATCTCTTTTGTCAGACCGGCTTTATTATAAAGCCCTTTCAGATTCAGTTTACCGCCGAATACGCCGATTGAACCTGTCAGGGTGCTGGGGTGTGCAACAATTGTTCCCGCTGCCATCGCAATATAGTAGCCGCCGGACGCAGCGACATTGCCCATGGAAACGACGACCGGTTTTTCGCGTTGGGTAAGCATCACCTCACGCCAGATTAGGTCAGAAGCGAGTGCAGAGCCGCCGGGACTGTCTATACGTAACACAACCGCCCGAACAGAACCGTCCGTGCGTGCTTTCTCGAACGCCTTTTTTAATTCCTTCGGCGTAATCGCTGACATTGAGATGAAAGGTGAATCAATATCGGGTAAAATGGGACCGCTGGCATAGATCAGCGCGATCTGGTTCTTACCCGCAGCCTGCGCACGCTGCGGCGGATTTAACATACTGAACAGCTGCATAAGTCCGGCGAAACTATTCATATCCGGTACTTTCCGTTTACGCTCGAAACTGGGTTTGGCGACCTGCACCTCTTCGTTTTCGGATGCAGATTTCAGTTCAGCAATTAATTCATCGTAGTACTGCAATGCGTCAACCAGTTTCTCTTGCTTTGCCTCTTCTGCTGTGAAAGGACCGCGGTTTATCAAGTCCGATGCATTTTCTACGGTGATACTGTCTCGACTCTCAGCGAGATGGTTCAGCAATTGGGCGTACAGATCATCAAGTAGTGCAGTCATCGACTCGCGAAACGCATCCGACATGCCGTCCCGCATGTAGGGTTCAACACCAGACTTATATTTACCCATTGCCAGCATATCGGCTTCGATGTCTAATTTGTCAAGGAGTCCCTTATAGAAAAGAATTTCGGCGCGTAAGCCTGTTAGATTGAGGCTTCCGGTAGGCATTAGGACGATGCGATCCATCGTAGCAGCAAGTAGATATTCGGCATTGCCACCGCTTTCGAGATAACCGATTGTCTCTTTTCCTGCATCTTGGAATTCGCTTAATTGGGTGCGGATTTCTTGGAGCGCCGCCCAGCCTAAGCTGACCCCTTCTATTTTGAAGATAATCCCAGCGATCTCATCATCTGTTTTAAGCATATCTAATTTTTTAAAGAGTCCTCGCAATGTCTTCGTTGAGGAAGTCCCAAAGGTGCTGACCGTTTTGGTGTCGGCGTAGGTGCCATTCAGCGTGAATTCAACATATTTTTTAGTGGGAGGCGGCGTTTCTTCTGCCGCGTGTTCGTCAGCAAACACCGGCGAAACTAAGGCAAGTAACACCAACAGAGCCGTGCATGTTTGTAGTAATTTCATGGATTTATCCCTCTTTTTCGTATCTGATTTAGCACTGCTATTTTATCACAAGACGAGGCGTGTGTCAAGTGGCAAATACTTTTGTGCAGGACGATGAATATCGCCTTTTCTATTCTCCGATGTGCTGTGCGACGAGAGTCAGATCCAAAATGTTGACGATGCCGTCTCCGTTGAGGTCTGGTGAACTTTCCCCCAAACGTGAAGCAACAAAGGTGAGATCCAAGATGTTCACAACACCGTCATTGTTTACATCCCAAGGCATTTCGGTGAGGAACGAAGCGAGGTCCCAGGAAAGAATGCTTGCATAATCCGCGCTGATAAGACTCCGGTTATCGGGCCAGAACGCGAGGGCAACGGTTTCAAACACAGGTCCTTCAAAGGTTGTGTGTAGTTCCTCAGTGTGAACATCCCATACATAAACGCCGTCGCCTATGCGTGGTACAGCAATAGTTGCGCCATCTGCTGAAAACACCAACATAGCATAATTTCCTGTACGTCCCCAGAGCGTTGTGCGGTGTTGTCCGGTATTTGCATCCCACAAATAGACCCCGTGTCCGTTTATACTTGCGACTGTTTTGCCATCCGGGGAAAATGTCACATCTTGGATTGAACCGTCGTCTTCATAAATGGTAGTCCGGAGTTGACCAATATTCAGATCCCATAACCGAATATTGCCATCGCGTCCCCCTGACACAAGCGTTTGACCATCCGGGGAAAACGCCAGCGATATACCGGTTGTGTGGGCATCAAGGGTTAATCGCTCGGTGCCATTTTCTGTATCCCACAAATGAATCTGCGTGTTTTGACTACCACTGCTTGCCAAGGTCTTACCATCAGGCGAGAAAGCGATAGTCGTAACACGGCCTAAGTTTTCCCCAAGGATAACACGCTGCTTTCCAGTAGCCACATCCCACAACCGTACTGTTGTGTCTATGCTCCCGCTTGCGAGGGTACTACCATTAGGTGAAAATGCCAAAGCAGTAATACCTTTAGTATGCCCAGTAAGCGTAGCACGTTTTTGATCTGTAACGACATCCCATAGCCAGATTTCATTCCGCTCATGCTCAATAGCGATAGTTCTCTTATCCGGCGAGAATGCCGCGTGTCCCAAACGCCAATGTCCAGTAATAGTGGTATGTTGTTCGCCGGTATCTACTTTCCATAAGCGAATTGTTTCGTCATCGTAACTTGTGCTTGCGAGGGTTTTTCCATCGGGCGAGAACACAATTGTATCAATCGAATCTGTATGCTTCCAGAGCGTGGTGCGCAGTTTTCCTGTATCTGCCTCCCATAAGCGAATTTTCTGGTCGTTCCCCGCACTTGCGACTGTTTTGCCATCCGGCGAAAATGCAACGGACAAGACGATTGATGCATGTCCAGTGAGGACCTCACGCACGGAACGATTGTTCATATCCCATAACAGAACCGTCTTGTCCCACCCGCCACTCACAAGCGTTTTGCCATCCGGTGAAAATGCGACAGAATGGACGCGATCCATGTGTCCTTCCAGCGTTGTCCGGTGCTGCCCTGTGGCTACGTCCCACAGTTGAATTGTGTAGTCCCACCCGCCACCGACAAGCGTTTTGCCATCCGGAGAGAACGCTATTGACGGGACAAAGGGCCCCTCTGCAATAGTTCTGTATTGTCCGGTCTCTATATCCCAGAGTCGTATTGCACCATCACCACTGGCACTGGCAAGCGTTTTGCCATCCGGAGAGAACACGAGTTCCCAGACTTCAAGCTGCCCCATTTCTGGCAACGTTAGCGCGATTTCAGGGGGTCTTGTCAGGGTAGTCAGGTGTTCTCCGGTATCCGCATCCCACAACCGAATTTCGCTCTCTTCTCGCCACCAATTCCACTTTCTACCTGCACCGCTCGCGACGATCTTTCCGTCCGGCGAGAACGCTACTGACAAAACTGGTTCCGTGTGTCCGGTGAACAACGCGAGTTCTTCACCGGTGTGTGCATTGTATATCCAGACACCGATCGAGCTTGCGGCAGCAATCCGAGTGCCGTCCGGCGAATACGCAAGACTACCGTGTATCCTCCCTTTGCCTATACGGTGTTTCGCGCCTTCGGGCAAACCCATTTCGGTGTAGTTCTGGGCATAGACATTTGACAGAAATAGGAAGGCGATTATAGTAAAGCCCATAATTATCTTTACATTGACGAGGTTAAGAAACCTCGCCAACGAGTGCGTAAGGTAACGCTGTTGCTGAGTCTTCATAATTTAATCTCCTATTCTCCAATGTGTTGTGCTACAAATACCAAGTCCAAGATGTTGACGATGCCGTCACCATTGAGATCGGGTGAGTTCTGTCCGAAACGTGAGGCAATAAAGGTTAGATCCAAGATGTTCACAATACCGTCGCCGTTGACATCCGCTGATCTTGGCACAGGAGGCATCTGCCACAACTGGATTGTCCCATCAAGACTCGCGCTTGCGAGTACGTTTTCATAGCTGTCGCGGGCATGCGATAGAAACGCTAAAGCAAGGACCGGAGTGGCATTATCTTCAAGAATTGCTTTTAATTGCCCTGTACGTGGGTGCCACATACGGATTGTGTTATCCCACCCCGCGCTTGCGAGTGTCCGACCCTCCGGGGAGAATGCTAAGGCGAAGATCGGATCGGTGTGTCCCTCAACGGCTGTTAGGAATTCTCCGGTGTGTGTATCCCATATACGGATTTTACTCTCCGCGTCCAGACTCCAATATCCACCGGTTGCCAGCGTCTGGTTATCAGGCGAGAATGCAAGCACCACGATTGACGCTGTATGCGCGGAGAGGTTATGTCGGATTTGACCTGTTTGGACATCCCATAATAGAATTGTACCATAAAAACTTGTACTGGCAAGTGTTTTGTTATCGGGTGAGAATGCCAGTGTGGTAACCATATCCCTATGTCCTTGGAGGACTGAGACACGGGTAGGCTGTTCCGTCGTTAAGTTCCAGATACGAATCTCTTTGAAACTACCACTGGCGAGGGTGCTGTTATCGGGTGAGAACGCCAACGCTACAATAGGGTAGGTATGCCCTATAAAATTTTTTATCTGTTCACCGGTGTGTGCATTCCAGAGATCAATGGTAGCATCTGCGTTAGCACTTGCGATTATCTGATTATTAGGTGAGAACGCCAACGCGGTCACGTTATTCAGGGGTGCGGAAAACAGTGCCAACGCTTTTCCGGTGTAAGTATCATAAACGGCAATACCGTTTGGAGTTGCAACAGCGAGTCGTGCCCCATCAGTCGAAAAGACTATGGCGTTGGTCTCAGTTGTGCCTAAAGAAGGGGAACTGTGTTCTGGTGTGTGCCATTGTGTTACATCTTGAGCGAAGCCCGTTGATAGGGTCAAGATATAAACGAATAGAAAGGTAGAGATTAGGAACGGTCGCAAGGTTAGTTCCCCTCCCGCTTACCTATTATTCGGCAAGCGGGTCGCCTGATAAGGTTATGCTGCTTTCACACGAATTACACCTGATACGCAAGCGGGAACATCACCGTTAACAATCCGCTTAGAGGATATATCTGCTTAAATCCTGGTCTTTGACGATTTCAGACAGTTCTGATTTGACATAATCGGCATCAATGGTGATCTCACCCTTATCGAGGTCAGGTGCGTCGAAAAAGAGATTTTCAAAGAGTTTCTCCATGATGGTGTGTAGGCGGCGTGCGCCGATGTCCTCGACAGATTCATTAACTTGGAAAGCGAGTGCGGCGATTTCGTCAATTGCATCATCGGTGATAGTCGCTTCTATGCCTTCAGTTTTCAGGAGTGCGGTATACTGTTTCACCAAGGCGTTTTTCGGTTCCGTGAGAATAGATTTAAAGTCATCCTTATTAAGACTTTTCAGTTCCACTCGAATCGGAAACCTACCTTGCAATTCTGGGATAAGGTCAGAGGGGCTTGAAACATGAAACGCGCCCGCAGCGACGAAGAGGATGTGGTGTGTGCGTATAGCCCCGTATTTTGAAGTTACTGTGCTACCTTCGATGATAGGTAAGATATCGCGTTGTACGCCTTCGCGCGAGATATCGGGTCCGTGTCGTGATTCTCTACCTGCGATCTTGTCAATTTCGTCCAAAAAGACGATCCCTGAGTTTTCAACGCGTTGAATGGCTTCGCTGATAACAGCATCCATATCAATAAGTTTTTCAGATTCCTCTTGCATCAAGATCGTGCGTGCTTCAGAGACTGGAACGCGTCGTTTTTTCGTCTGATTTGGGAGGATGTTACTAAACATATCCTTGAAGTTGATATCCATCTCCTCAATACCGCCGGGCGAGAAGATTTCAACAAAAGGCATGCTCTGATGCTTGACGTTGATTTCAACGGGTTTATCCTCAAGTCTACCTTCACGTAGCCAATCTCTAAATTTTTCTCGGGTTTTAAGATGCCGTTCTCTTTCTCTTTCTCTCTCTTCTTCGGCTTCGGTTTCCGCGTCGGGTCCGAGGTCAAAAGGTAATTGGAGGACACCACTATCGTCTTCTTCGTCGAGTTCGTCAAGTGCTTCCTTTTCTAAGTGCGGACGTTGCTGCAGGGAACGTGGCAGCGGAAAGATGCAATCAAGAAGTCTTTCTTCAGTTGCCTCGCGTGCCTTTTCCTCAACCGCCTCTGCCTGTTCGGCTTTGACGCGCCCAATTGCTGTTTCAACGAGATCGCGAATCATGGATTCAACGTCGCGCCCGACGTAGCCAATTTCAGTATATTTCGAGGCTTCTACTTTGATGAAAGGTGCGTCAACGAGTCGTGCGAGTCTGCGTGCGATCTCGGTTTTGCCGACACCCGTCGAACCTATCATGATGATGTTCTTAGGTGAAACCTCGTCTTGCATATCTTCACCTAACATCTGTCGCCGCGTGCGATTGCGGAGGGCGATCGCGACAGAACGTTTCGCCTCGAACTGCCCGACGATATATTTATCTAATTCCTCAACAATCTGCCGCGGCGTGAGTGCGTCCGCTAAAGTGATTTTTTCACATGTTGCATTTGATTTCTCCAAGGTTTCATTAGTTATCAGTTGCCAGTCGTCAGTTTTCAGTTAAGAAGCGTTGGGGTTACCGAAGGGTGTTTGGTGAACCCGATCCGACTTGTAACTGTTAGCTGTTAACTGTTAGCTGTTAACTCCTCCTTTATTGTGTCAATTTCAATTCGAGCATTCGTATAGATACAAATTTCACTTGTGAGCTGGAGTGCTTCTGAAACAATCTCTTTTGCAGTCAGGTCTGCGTATTTGAGCATGGCTTTTGCGGCTGCGAGGGCAATAGACGCCCCGGAACCGATGGCGATCACATCGTCATCGGGAGCGATCACATCGCCGTTCCCCGAAATGAGGTAGCCATCGTTGGCATCCGCGGCGATCATCAACGCGTCTACCTGTCTCAGCACCCTATCGCTGCGCCACTCCCGTGCGAGTTCTACTGCCGCTTTCTGAAGGTTACCACGGTACTGCTCAAGTTTCTTCTCCAAATTTTCATAGAGTGTGATAGCATCCGATGCGGAACCTGCAAAACCGATCAGCACTTTGTCGCTATGGATCTTGCGAATTTTGCGTGCGCCGTGTTTAATCGCTGTATCTCCGAGCGTGACTTGCCCGTCGCCACCAATAGCGACTTGACCATCACGCCGAACGGCTAAAATCGTTGTTGAACGAATTCGCATGCTTCTAATTTTCCTTCCTCACAATCAACGGGTTCATTTCCACACATAAAACAGTAGGAAACTGAGAAACTGGAATGCTCCCATAAAGATACCACACCGTATGCCCGCCACACCTGCGTGTTGTTCCCTCAAAAAACTGCCTGCTACCCCGAAAAAGGACGGACACAGCAGAAAGGTGAATAGAAAAGCGAGCGGCATAAAAATCGGGACGGATGCAATCTGTGGTATGTGATCAATCCGTAGCGCATTCCATAGCCACAGATGCACGCCCCCCAGCGCGTAAATCACGATACTTCCAACCGCAGCACCGATGCCAGTGATGATTGTCGCCAACATTGCCGTCCCTATGGGACCGATCTTCGGCGTGTCCGATTCAGTCGCGAAACGGGCTCGGAAAACTGCCACGAGCCTTTGATAACAGTAGGCTGCCAATGTCGCGAATACCACCCAGTTCAAGATGATTGCGATGGGTGTGGTTACATTTGCGAAAAAATCTGGTTCCCGATAGGCAATGAGTTGCACTTTCCATGAGAACAACCACTCTATAGGCGCGTATGTGAGTATCGTTACGCACCCAAAAATGGAACTGTGTAAGAGCGGGGACGCATCTGCGTCAACCTGCCGAATAGAATAAAAGAATAAAAATATCGCAATCAGCACATTTGGATAAAGCATCCAAATAGTCCCAATGCGACTTACTATTAAGAACGTTAGAAGTGTCGTACCTGTTACAATGAAAGCTGCTTTGTCCGTTTTGATTCGCATACACTTCTTAGTTTCCCTACTTATCCTTGATCTCTCCGTCAAACTTAACCACGAGTTGGTCGCCGGTTAATTTCGCGCTTGTCGTCTTTTTATTTGAGAGGGTCCGCGGTAATGCGACGTGTTGCTTGAAACTTCCGACTGTGATAATCAATTCATCGCCGTGTTTTGTTAAACCAATCTCCTCTTTACTCAGGAACGGGAGACGCATAGACAGTTGATAACCCTCCGTTGTTTTTCGGAATTGATACGGTCTTTCTTTAGAAAACTGATCTGCCGGGTCAATCTCGGCATAGAGTGCTTCTGCCAATCGGTGCAGCCCCACCTCTCCGACAATTTCTTCTGCGAAGAGGTTCACTTTCCAGATGGGTACGTCTGAGAAATAGTCCATCGCTTCTTTAATATATTGCTGTTGTGCCTGTTTCCAAGTTTCAAAATATGCTGCATCAACGCCATCAGGGAAAATGCGATTGATAATGACTGCGTCAATGCAGAGTCCATACAGACAAAAGTACATAAACGCGCGTTGTGTCTCTTTGATAACAATTTTCTCTGGATTCGTCACCAAACGTACCGTCGTGATTTTGGGATCTGTCAGGACGGTATCAATCCCTTCCAATTTATCAAAAAGGTCTTGAATATTTTGGAAATAGTTGTCCCGAGGTATCGGGACCGAACTGACTCTTTCAATCACGGGACCGGCGACCCTTGCCAGATTACGTTCTAATTTGAAAATGTGGTTCATGTACCACTCCAACGTTGTCGGTATACTGACAAATCGGAGGGACTCTCCAGTGGGTGCGCAGTCAAGGATAATGACATCGTAACTTTTCTCGCGAACATACTCGTTGATATAGAGCAGGGCGCAAATTTCCTCCATCCCTGGGAATACGGCTATCTCCTCTGCAACGAGGCTGTCAAGTCCAGAGCGATTCAGTAAAGATCGGATGTAGTTGTAAACGTCGTCCCAGTATTCAACAATCGCTTCTTGAACGTTAATTTCCTGTATCCAGAGGTTGTCAGTGATTTGGATCTGTTTTTCTTTTTGTTGGTGGACGAGTTTTTCATGGTTATCAAAAGCGTCCCGGAGTGAATGTGCTACATCAAGAGAGATTACGATCGTCTTATAACCAAGTTCAGAGAGTTTTATGCCTGTGGCGGCGGCGATGGTTGTTTTGCCGACCCCACCTTTACCCGTGTAAAGGATAATTCGCATTATTGAGTTCCTGTATGTCGGAGTTTGTAGTAGACTTTTTATAGTATAGCATAAAAGAAACTAATATGCAAAGAAGTGTCAAATATACCGAAAAATAAACATTGCATTAAAAGTGGAGAATGGGTATAATAGTATTTGAACGACATTGTGGGGTGCTCTTACCTGCTTAAGAGCTGAGAAAACACCCATTGAACCTGATCTGGGTCATGCCAGCGTAGGGAAATAGCAAAATAGTTTTCAGTTATTAGTTATTAGTTATTAGTTAAGAGGCCTCTCGTGGCAAGTCTGTTAACTGGATCCTCCACAACAATCCTCTTTAACTGACGACTGATAATTGATAACTTTGACTTTGACAACTATTAAAGCCGCTTCCTTTTGGCTGTACCCAAAACGGAAGACGGTTTTTTTGTGTTAAGGAGCAGATATATATGTTCAGTAAATTCGGGGTCCCTGTGGCGATTCTGTTGGCGATATTAGGTGTATGGGAAAGTGCCGTGCATCTTTTTGATATACCGCGCTACATTCTGCCTGCTCCCTCGAAAATTGTGGTGACGCTATTTGTAGAACATGCGCAATTACTGAAACATACGCTCGTAACACTCGAAGAGATGCTCCTCGGATTCGTTCTTGCGGTTAGCATCGGCATTCCGTTAGCGGTGTTAATGTTCGAGTTCCCGATGTTGGAGAAAGCGTTCTATCCGTATGTCATCGGTTCACAAACGGTGCCGGTGTTCGCGATTGCGCCGTTGTTAGTCCTGTGGTTCGGCTTCGGAATTGCTTCAAAAGTGGTCATGGCGGCACTGATTGTGTTTTTCGCGATCGTGCTGAATACCTTGGATGGCTTGAAGTCAACCGACCCCGACACAGTAAACCTATTTCGGATTTTGCAAGCAACTCGGTGGCAGATCCTCTGGAAAGTGCGGATTCCGTCGGCATTGCCATTTATTTTTTCAGGTGCGAAGATTGGGATATCGATCTCCACGATTGGTGCGGTGATTGGTGAATGGGTGGGCGCGAAGGCAGGCCTCGGATACCTTATGTTGTATGCGAACGGGCAGCTCCAAGTTTCGCTGGTATTTGCCGCTATTTTTTGTTTAACACTGTTAGGTTTAAGTCTCTTCGGATTGATGACGCTACTGGAGCGATACGTAATGCCGTGGCGACACCAGCATAACACATCAGATGTTCGATAGAGGTATCGGACAATTAGAAAGGAAAATTCTCATGAAAACAGCAATTTGCTTAACGTTTCTCATCAGTTGTGGTATACTCTTAACTGGACACATTGACAGCAACGCCGACAGCCATCAGAAGGCTTCCGAACCGGAAAAGGTTACGTTGCTCCTCGATTGGGCACCGAATATAGATCACGCGCCGCTTTATGTTGCCCAAGAGCATAAGATTTTTGACAGACATGGGTTGAAAGTCGAATTACTCTGGGGTGGCGACCCAGATGCCCCCCTTAAACTCGTGGCAGCCGGGAAATACCCATTTGCTGTTAGTTACCAACAGAGTGTGACAATTGCGCGAGCCAGTGAAGAAGTTTTGCCGGTCAAATCAATCGGTTTACTCGTGGAGCATCCACTCAACACGATTAGTTTCCTGAAAAAGACCGGCATTAAAACGCCTTCGGATTTCAAAGGAAAAAAAATTGGATATACGGTCGCGCCGTTGGATGTTCTCCTATTTAACGCCATCGCGGCGAATGCCGGATTATCCGAAGATGACTACGAACTGATAAACGTAGGCACGAATATTGTTGCCCCTATGTTAAGTGGTCAAATTGATGCGGTGATCGGCCCCTTTCGGAATTATGAGATTAACTTGTTAAAACTTGAAGGCGCGGACGCCGATTATTTTGCACTTGAGAAACACGGTATCCCTGACTATTATGAATTAGTAATTATTACGAATGACGCTTATTTGGAAAACCATCCAGAAACTGCTAAAAAACTGATGATGGCGATTCAGGAAGCGATTAAATTTACGAAGGAAAAACCTGATGATGCCCTTCACCTCTTTTTTAAGGCAAACCCTGATGCCAGTAAAGAATTAGAAGCGTTGGCGTTCCGGGATACACTGGATGTATTCGCGACAACGCAGGTGCAATCCGTCGAAAAATGGGACGCTTTTGCGAAATTTGCACTCGAAAAAGGATTGATCTCTAAAACAGTTGAAGCAAAAGACTGTTTTATCAATGTCTTAGGAGACTAGCTGTCTCCCTATTGAATTAATGGCACATAAGAAAATTATCATCATCGGCGGTGGCGTGATTGGGCTTGGCATCGGATGGCAACTTGTGAAAGCGGGTGCTTCCGTCACTATCCATGAGCGTGGGGAAACCGGGCGCGCCGCCTCTTGGGCAGCCGCTGGGATGCTTGCCCCACTCGCCGAGGCCCACACCGAAGAATCGGCACTGCTGAAGTTAGGATGTGAAAGTTTAGCACGCTATCCACAATGGGTTGATGCATTAGAATCAGACGCAGAGATGTCCATCGGCTATCGGGCGGAAGGTACGCTAATTATCGGATTAGAACCCGATGATACACATCAACTTCGGCATCTCTACACTGCCCAGCAAGATTTAGGGTTGGATGTTGAGTGGTTAAGTGGACGAGAGGCGCGCGAAATTGAGCCGGTCCTGTCGCCTCGTGTAACTGCAGCGATCCACTGCGCGACCGACTATCAGGTTGATAATAGACTAATGGTTACGGCACTCCAGCATGCTTATCAGACTTGTGGCGGTATGCTGTATGAAAAGAGTGCGGTTGAAAAAATTGTCATAGAAAATGGCACTGCAACCGGTGTTCAAACGCAAGACGGTTTTCAAGCAGCAGACAGGCTCATCCTCGCGGCAGGATGCTGGTCAGCCCAGGTTAAAGGACTACCGGATACTATCGTTCCGCCGGTGCGTCCTGTGAAAGGACAGATGTTGGCATTGCAGATGGAAGCAGGCATTGCGATAAATTCTGTTATCCGCACTGTCCGTGCCCGGTATCCGACATCGGTATACTTGGTGCCGAGAACCGATGGTAGATTGATCGTTGGTGCGACGAGTGAGGAGATGGGGTTTGACACGCGTTTAACGTCTGGTGGCGTATTTGAGCTGCTCCGTGGTGCGTGGGAAGCGGTGCCGGGCACTTACGAACTGCCGCTTCTGGAGACTTGGGCGGGTTTACGTCCTGGCAGCAGAGATAATGCGCCGATACTCGGTAAAACGCCCATTAATAATCTCATATACGCGACCGGACATTATCGCAACGGTATTTTACTCACGCCTGTTACATCTTATGAAATCGCTAAACTCGTTCTGACCGGTGAGACTTCAGAGATAATTGCTCCGTTTCAATTAGATAGATTTTTAAAGTAGTAGGCAAACGCCGTGTGCCGTAAACACTGCACACAAACTGGAAAGTTTGTGCTACAAGGGACACAAAGTAGTAGGCACACGCCGTGTGCCGTAACCCCACCTGAAAATATGAAAATACGCGTTAATGGTGAAGAAAAAACGGTTCATCCGAATTTGAATGTTTACGACCTGCTCACTGCCTTAGAACTGAATCCGACGCAGGCTGGCATCGCTGTTGCTGTGGATCGCGAGGTTATCCCAAAAACGAAGTGGCCGGTAACGGAACTTCGTGAAGGTAGTGATATAGAGATCATTCGCGCCGTACAAGGCGGATAAAACGGTCATAGACCCTACTGGTAAGAAAATCGGATCCAAAACACTTGATAAAGAGGCTTTGACGCTGCTATACTAAAAGAGGAACGGATCTTTTAGAAATGCAACAAAGAAATCAAAATGCAAGAATTCAAAATCGCAGATCAAACATATACATCAAGGCTACTTATCGGAACGGCGGGGTACCCGAATTTCCACATAATGACGGAGGCTATTGCTGCGAGCGGTGCCGAGATTGCCACAGTGTCGATGCGTCGTGTGAAGTTCACAGATACGTCTGGCGAAAATCTGTTTGCGCTGCTGCGTGAACGGGGTATGACGATCCTGCCGAATACCGCTGGCTGCTTCACGGCAAAAGACGCTATCCTGACGGCGAACCTCGCGCGAGAGGCACTTGAGACCTCGCTCATCAAGCTCGAAGTTATCGGAGACGAAGAAACTCTGTTCCCGGATGTAGAACAACTCCTCAGTGCAGCGGAAACGCTTGTTAAAGATGGATTCACCGTCCTTCCGTATTGTAACGATGACCCGATTACGTGTAAGAAATTGGAAGATATCGGCTGCGCTGCAGTGATGCCGTTAGGCGCGCCGATTGGATCAGGGATGGGGATTCGGAATCCTTATAATATTCAGATTATCCGTGATCTTGTGCAGGTGCCGCTCATTGTAGATGCGGGGGTCGGGACGGCATCGGATGCCGCGATAGCGATGGAGTTAGGCTGTGACGGCGTTCTGCTGAATACAGCCGTGGCGAAGGCGCACCGTCCGGTGCTAATGGCGGAGGCGATGAAGAAAGCCGTTGAAGCGGGGAGAGCGGCGTTTTTAGCAGGACGGATTCCTCGGAAACTCTATGCGACCGCCTCAAGTCCAGAAACCGGAATGATTGAGTAAAGCCTTTTGAAAATTTACCTTGATACCTGCTGTTTGAGCCGCCTCGATGATATTGCAACAAGCGTCCGGATTCAGCGAGAAGCGGAAGCCGTTGAAACAATTCTCAACTATTGTTCCACCAGACAATGGCTCTGGTTTGGAAGTGCAGTTTTAGTACTTGAGGTTGACAATACACCAGACCCAAGCAAACGTTTCAATGTAAAGCTGCGTTTAAGTCATCTTTACCAAACAGTCATTGTAGGATCCATTGAGAACTCAAGAGGACTACAACTTGAAATCCTTGGGTTTAAGTGGTTTGATGCCCTACACCTTGCTTGTGCCGAAAGTGCTAATGTTGATGTGTTCCTCACAACAGACGACAGAATCCTCAAGAGAGCGGAGCGTTTCAGTTCACAACTACACGTCCGAGTTGCCAATCCCTACGAATGGTTACAGGAGATAATCAGAGATGAAAATCCTTAAAAAAAGAACAGACAGTGAGGTTTATCACCTCGGTATTGATGCCCTTATTAACAATTTTGGCACCGCTGGTGCATCCCGGTTCCTTAATCAAATTGAGCCGCGGACAGGTAACTACACTCTCGAAAGACATGAATGGTTAGATAAAATTGATCGGAAAACTGGTCTTGAATTAATAAAAGAGATTAGAAAAGTAAACATTGAGGTAGAAATAGAGAATCAGCGTATAGCCAAGCTGAAAGCCGATATTTGTGGCAATGGAAAACCGAAAATAAAGCGTCTCGAAGAGATTTCCGACGAAGACCTTTATAGAGTTGGGCTTGATTTGCTTATAGAAACGCTTGGACTCGGTAGCATGTCTCACTTCTTGAGAGTCTGTGAACCGGGAACCGGGGTTTACGCTGTTGACCGGTACGAAAATCCGAAATTAATCGCGCAAACCGACGAAGTAGAACAGAAACAAGCCTCATAGAGATAGTATTTGCCTGTCTCGCTATAGAATTGGAGTCTATGTGGAAAAAATAGTCCGTTTCTTTGGAATATGTCTTATTATCCTTACGCAAATAGCAAGTGATGGATTTTTACCCAACAGGCAAAATGCTTTTGCGCAACTTCAGACCGAATTCGGACAGAGTCTCCTTGAAAAGGAACCCGAAAAACCTGAAACCGAGTCTGCAGAATTGATACTCGACGCTCATTTTTCCAATACTTTCAACAATCACATTGAACTCGGATTGAGTGTCGATCCTTACACAAGTAGCCTCGCTGGCGAAGACGATCCGCAACTTACAGGCTTGATTAACCGCATCGGTGTTAACCTTGGCGGCGATTTACCGGTCGTCGATAAACTCCGATTCAAGTTACAATATACCCCGCAAGTTGAAAACTACACCGGTGCAGAAGGTAAACTCGACGAATTTGACGCGTTCAGTAACATTCTCTCAACCGAACTGAGTTTCCAGCCGACTACGCGTTTACCACCGCTTGTTGCCGCATATCAGGTGCAACGCTTCGTCCGGACCTCAAATGTCTATAATAACATGGAGCATCAATTCGGTTTCCGCTTCGGACGTGTGCTGGAATACAATTTTCGCTTACATCGGTTTGATGATGAAGATAGCCGTAGAGAGGACTTTCTACTTGTCGGTTCTAACACCCATACAACGACTAGCCGACTGCAATTTGGAATTCTTAAACAGATGCTCGGTAAACTGGAATACACGGTAGAGCATGGGAGTTATCAAACGAATTTGAACAACCTCATCTTAGGTATCACCGGGCTTGAAGATAATGAACGCCGAAAGGATTTGCGACTCATCGGCGCCGCGAAATTGATACAAGTAGCAACTGAACGACTCATGTTTCAGGAAGAGGTTAACTTATTTCTGAATCGTTCCAATGTCGATTTCTTTAACTTCGTCAGTACCGAGGTGGTAGCGAGTTCTTTCTACCGGCTTGAGACTGGACGGTGGCTCCGGCTTCGGCTCTCGAGACTGTGGGTAACGTTTGAAGGCAGACAGATTCTGGAGGTGTCGGGACTTGTCACGGAAGATACCCCAAACCGCCAAGATATACAGATAGGTGCGAATATCCAATTGAACTGGCAGTTCAACCCATACCTAACATTGAACGCTGATTATCAGATTACGCAAAACCGAACGAACGAAGCGGATCCGTTTCTCGACTTCCTCAACTATACACACACCATCGCAACGCTCACGCTCCGCGGCGAGTATTGAAGTAGCGTTTGGATCCCGTTCTCAGCGTGCTGTTCGTTGTCCTTTATAGAGTTTCAACTTCCCCTCCGATGCAATCAACGTATAACACGCCTCAATCGCCTCAGCGACGATAGGCTCGTCCGGTGTATCCCACAACAATAGATAATCCACATTGTCAGCATAGTCGCAGAGGTCTATCCTTTCAGGTTGCCAGTGGACGATTTGTACCCATTCTTTCTCATCTAATGGCGTTTCAAAATCGGCGTTGAAGCGGATCGGAAAGTAGTCGAACTGTATCTCATAGTTGCCGAGGTTAATACAACCGTTATCAAGGCAATAGTAATTGGCGGCGTTGACAAAGATACCCACACGCTTGGAGCTGCCTCTTGGATCAAAGTGAAGCGGGAGGATAACGCTGTTTTTCTCGACGCTATCTACAAAAGCGTTAAACGCGCGTGTCTCAGCATTGAGATTTTTGAAGAGAATACCGACATAAACAATGTTAACGAGTGCAAGCAGTGTGACACCTGTTGTAAATATCTGTTTCCATCGCAGGTTGTGAAATCCACGAAACCATGCGAATAGGGTAAGGGTGGCTAAAATAGCGAGCCTGTCATTGACCCAACCGCCGGGACCGATAGAGTTCGGTAAGATAAAATAGAGTCCGAGCAGCACGGCAGTGAGGCAGAGAAACGCTTTTTGTCCAGCATGTGCTGCTGTGGCACTCTTCCTATTTTGCCAGAGTGTTGCAGCAACGAGAAAGATTAGAAAAGCAGAGACAGCAACGGACATCCAACTCGGGGGCTCGGTATAGGAGATGAGTACGTGCATACCGATGAGGTTAGCGAACAATTCTCCAATCCGTCCAAGCCCAAGTTCAGGCGGTGTTCCTGCCAATAGATCAGAGGTGGGAAGATAGACGAGAAGCAATATAGCAGCGGGCAAGAGATAGCAGCCGGTAATGAGGATTCGCTTGAAGTCCCGTTTGAAATAGAGCAGTGCTAACAGGACGATGGAAAACAAGATAAAGGCATAAGAGATGAGGTGTGCAAAATAAGTGACTACGATGAGCAGATTGAGGAGAATGATACGATTCCTATTCATCGCATCCTTGTGTTTCCACCAATAGCCGAGTGCGAGGAAAAAGAGCGGTACACTGACGGCAAAGTTGTAAAAGCCCATCAAAAATAGGTAGTTGTAAACGAAAGTAAAACTAAGAATGACGAGGGCATATCGTCCGCGTTGTACGGCGTTGAGAAAATAATAGATTGCGATCGGGAACAAGATAACATAGAGACTCAAGAAAATTTTCTCAGCGATGAGCGGTGGAAAAACGAACATCAACACTGCCAGCGAAAAGTGGGAGAGCCAATTCGGAAAGGGGTACCAGTTAATCTCGTAATAGTCACGAAATTGATAGTCAGGGTTGTTATATTCGGTCAAGATCTGTGAGTTATAGACGTGGCTCACGCCATCTTGCGTGGGGACATAGGGAAACAACCATATCGGTAGCAGATAGGCGACAATTAACAGACCCAACAAAAGCGGCCATTTTGTATCAAAGCGAGAGAGGCATCCCATTGTTTCTCCTGTCATCCGCAAGTTTAGGTATTGAAATTTTCAGGACTTCAGATATAATGTTATCATGTTTTCATGTTTTGTAGTTAGCATTTTTAACAATCATAAGAAGCGACTTTATTGGAGTGCAATTTTATGAACCGAGAACAGGTCAAACGTTTCGTTGAAGAGAAGGGTATTGAATTTTTTCTCTGCTCTTTCGTGGAGATGAGCGGTGCCCCGAAGGCGAAGGTTATCCCGTCCACGCACCTTGCGGATATGGCAGAAGAAGGGGCAGGGTTCGGTGGCTTTGCCGCAGGTGAGATCGGACAATTCCCACACGATCCAGAAATGGCGAGTATTCCGGACTTTGATTCGTTAACAATTGTGCCGTGGCGAAAAAACTTGGCTTGGGTAGCGGGGGACATGTACGTTGAAGGTAAAGCGTGGCATTACTGTCCGAGAACGATCCTGCGGCGGCAGTTAGCCGTAGCAAAGGAGAAAGGCTATGTCTTTAATGTTGGCATCGAGGCAGAGTTTATGCTTTTAAAACAGGACGAAACTGGGCAATACGCGCCATGGGATAAACTCGACACTTTAGACAAACCGTGTTACGACCTAAGGGCATTACACCGCAACCTTGATATGATGACGACCCTCATTAAATACATGCAAGCGTTGGGGTGGGAACCCTACGCGAACGACCATGAAGACGGGACGTGTCAGTTTGAGACGAATTGGACTTATTCGGACGCGCTCACCTCAGCTGACCGGCATACCTTCTTCAAGTGGATGGTCAAAACACTCGCTGAGGAACAAGGATTGTTGGCGACCTTTATGCCAAAACCGTTCACGAACCTGACAGGCAACGGTGCACACTTTCACATGAGCCTTTGGGATGCGGAGAATCAGACGAACCTGTTCCTTGATGAAAATGACAGAAACGGTTTGTCCCAACTTGCCTACTGGTTCACGGGCGGTATCCTGAAACATGCGCAAGCGGTCACGGCAGTCACGAATCCGCTTGTGAATAGTTACAAACGTTTGGTGCGTAGACCGCCGCGTTCGGGTTCGTCGTGGGCACCTGTTTACGTCACCTACGGTGCGAACAATCGGACGCAGATGATTCGGATTCCTGCGTCGGGACGTATTGAGAACCGCTTAAGCGACGGGGCAGCGAACCCTTACCTCGCGGAGACAGTGCTACTCGCAGCCGGTTTGGACGGCATCGAAAATCAGATTGATCCTGGCGTGCAAAACGAGGACAATCTTTATGAAGTTTCGGAAGATGAGCTGCAACGGCGAGGGATTGATGCTCTACCTGCGACACTCGACGCAGCTGCAGACGCGCTTGAACAAGACGAAGTGATCAAGAACGCACTTGGAGCTGTGTACGCCGATTACTACATTCAGGTGAAACGCGAGGAGTGGCGCGACTATCACTTGAGTGTCAGCCAGTGGGAGACTGATAACTATTTGGAGGTTTATTGATATTGAGATCGCGAGTGACAAGAAATCCCCAAGCAAAAACACTCGCTCCTACTACACAAGGATCGCGAGCACAGCTCGCTCCTACACTGAGAGAAACTTTTGATGAAAATATTGAAACTTTTCGGTTTAGCACTTATATGTTTTTCTACTGTTTACATAGTCGGCTGTGGGCAACGTGAGGAAGATGATGAGGTCGGTCCCACGGAATTGGTTCGTGCGGATCCAAGTACTGAAATCACACCAACCCCTGAACCTTTACCGGAACCCGCTCCCGAACCGATTATCCCCGATGGAATGGTCCTAATTCCAGAAGGTGAGTTTGAAATGGGTAGCAATAATGGAAACGCTGACAACGATGAAGCACCGGTGCATACCGTTCACCTTGACGCGTTTTACATAGACGCGAACGAGATAACTAATGGTGAGTTTAAGGATTTCGTTCTCGCGAATCCGGAATGGCAGAAAGAACGTATTGATGAAAAGTTTCACGACGGCAATTACCTGCAGGACTGGCATGGGAATAACTTCCCCCTTGGCGAACGAGAACATCCTGTACGGTATGTGAG
The DNA here is from genome assembly GCA_022827185.1 of Candidatus Poribacteria bacterium. Taxonomy (GTDB): domain Bacteria; phylum Poribacteria; class WGA-4E; order WGA-4E; family WGA-3G; genus WGA-3G. The sequence goes on along the minus strand of JAJDTM010000021.1, from coordinate 173,629 downwards.
TTGGTACGCTGCAATGGCTTACGCCGTCTGGGTAGATAAACGTCTACCGACGGAAGCTGAATGGGAGAAAGCAGCCCGAGGCGGATTAAAGAAAAAAGAGTATCCATGGGGCAACGGCATTAATCTCAATAGAGCCAACTACGGTAAACATCTCGGTGAGACAACCCGTGTCGGCGAGTATCCTGCGAATGACTATGGTGTGCATGACATAGCGGGAAACGTTTGGGAATGGTGTCTTGACGCATACCAAGCCGATTTCTATGCGAACTCTCCGCGTCGTAACCCGACTGCTGGTGCGAATAACGCCGAGGAGATCGTCAACGATTTCGAGAACATTGTAGATTTTCGCGTCATACGCGGTGGTGGTTGGAACAGCAATCCTGAGTGGTTGCGCGCCTCAAATCGTCATGGAACAAGTCCAGCGTATGCGGGTATCGGTGCGCTTGGATTCCGTTGTGCGAAGAGTGTATCTCCCTAACCGGTTATCAGCCATCAGCAGTCAGCCATCGGCTATCGGTTCTCTGTCAGCAGTCAGTTTTAGAACGGGTCGGGATTCGGAGATCCCGCCTACAAAAGGGTTATGGAGATTCATTTGTATCTTGAAACAAAATCGGAAATTTGTTATGATATGTTTTCAGCAGAATGGAAATCTATCCTTCTCTGTTCTTCGTATCTCATAGCACTAACTTGTTTCACTTTTCAAGAAAGGAAATCGTATGAAAATTTTTTCAGTAATTACACTCTGTTTACTTATTTGCGTGGCATTTTCCCACGCCGACCTAATGGACGGGCTTGTTTTATACATGCCGCTTGACGAAGGTTCCGGTTCAACAACGCAAGACTTCTCTGGAAACGGTCTTGAAGGTGAAGTGATGGGGAATGCCAAATGGATTGATGGGGAGTTCGGGAAAGCACTCCAATTCGCGGCTGCTGCAGACCACGTCCTTATTGAAGACGATGCTGCCTTTCATATTGAAGGCGCGATTACACAAGCAGCGTGGGTGCAGCTGGACAAGTTACCCAGTGCCCATGCTATCATCTTCGGCACTCGACAGAGTGGTGCGACTCGACATATCGGTTTTGGGTTTGGGATGAATCCTGCAAACGGCATCAAAGTTTGGACGAATGGTGCAGCTGGCGGATTCAAGGATATCAATGATAACGACACAGAATTAGAACTCGGCAAGTGGTATTATCTCGCCTACACCCATACGGACGATAACAACGGCTTAGTGGAAATCTACTTAGACGGCGAGGTAACGCACTCCGAAGAATCGGGCAATCCAGTTGCACCTGCGCAAAACACAAGTGCGGTGACTATCGGTACTTGGGGCGGCGAAGCGTGGACAGGGAGCGTTGACGAAGTTCGGCTTTGGGACCGTGCGCTCTCGGCAGACGAGATTAAAGCGAGCATGAACCAAGATGCTGCGTCATTCCTGACACCGGTAGAACCCGAAGGTAAGCTTGCCACTTCTTGGGCGAATATCAAGTTGACCCGATAACTCGTTGGGGGCAGGTTTCAAAATCTGCCCTTAAATAAACATGCTGCTTAAGAGTAAAGACGATGAAAGTCGTCAATCGTCATTAAGTTTTTAAACCGCTTTCGTCTGCCAGTCTTCCCTTTTTATAGTAAAGTCCATAATTACTTTTACACGATGATGGGTGCGGTTAGAAGGCAGGTCGCAAATGTAAAGCTTTCTCACTGCGAAGCAAAATTTTGCCGCGTATGGGCAAAATTTGGGTGAGTACACCGCGATGCACTTCGCATCTGGGCGTGTACGCCGCAAAAACCGAACCTACCGGGGGATGTGTAGATATTTTTGGAATCTACTATACATCATTTTGATACGAACAGAAATCCAATTAGAATCATATCTATCTGAACCGACGGACGCAGTGATAGCGGCAGTTGCTGCGCTGGCGGGTGATATCCTTATCCTCGGTGTTGGCGGGAAGATGGGACCAACGCTCGCTAAACAGGCGAAACGCGCGATTGATGCCGCGGGCGTATCGAAAAAGGTGATCGGTGTCTCTCGTTTTTCGACACCCGGTGTGCGGGAAACCTTGCAGGAAGATGGCATCGAAACAATCGTTGCAGATCTACTTTCGGAAGACTGCCTGCAAAATCTACCTGACACCCAAAACGTCATTCTGATGGCGGGTAGGAAGTTCGGTTCAACCGGCAATGAAAGTCTAACGTGGGCGATGAACAGTTATATGCCGGGACGCGTAGCAGAAAAGTTCCGCGGTTCTCGACTGGTTGTTTTCTCTACGGGAAATGTTTACCCATTGACTCCAGTCTCTCACGGTGGGGTAACTGAGAATTCACCCGTTGCCCCGATTGGTGAATACGCGCAATCGTGTCTGAGTCGTGAACGGATATGTACCTACTTTGCATCGCAATACGGCACACGAATGGCGATCTTACGACTGAACTATGCGATAGATCTCCGCTACGGGATATTGTTGGACATCGCTGAAAAAGTGTATGCTGAAGAAACAATCTCCCTCGAAATGGGCAATGTGAATGTGATATGGCAAGGTGATGCCAACGCAGTCGCGCTACAAACCTTCGCACACTGCCAAAGTCCACCATTGGTTCTCAATGTGACGGGACCGGAGACAATTTCTATACGGTCTCTTGCGTCGTGCTTCGGTGCCCTTTTCAATAAACTGCCGCGTTTTACGGGTGAAGCGTCGGCAACAGCACTGCTAAGCAATGCGACTCGGTGTCATCAACTGTTTGGGTATCCACGTGTTCCTTTAGGTCAAATGATTGAATGGGTTGCTGAATGGGTACGGATTGGTGGCACAACGTTCCGAAAACCGACCCATTTTGAGGTGCGTGACGGAAAATTTTGAAATGGAAAAAATATAGACAAAAAATGCGAATTCTGTTAGTATGGCAGAGCAGTGTTTTTGTGATGCTTTCGCTTGTGCCCAATAGCGCTGTGTGTCAACCACATCCACCGACACCGATTGCGTTTGCCTCGGATGTGAGCGGTAATTGGGAAATCTATCTGACAGATACAACGGGAAAGCGGTCTGTCAATCTCACGAACAACCCTGCAGCGGATTACTATCCGACGTGGGCACCTGATAGTACGCAAATCGCCTTTTTTTCACGTCGCGATGGAAATCACGAGATTTATGTGATGGCAGCTGACGGCACCCATCAGCGACGCCTGACGCATCACCCTGCGACAGATAAAGCACCGGCTTGGTCACCTGACGGTACACGTCTCGCCTTCACGTCAAATCGAAATGGACATTTCGATATCTATTTGTTCCATCTCAATAACGATGAAGTGGAACGCCTCACCGAAAATCCGTTTGAAGATGAGGCACCGGCGTGGTCGCCTGATGGAAAGACCCTTGTTTTTCATTCAAAGCGGGATCTTAATTGGGATATATACGTTATTAATGTCCACAGCCGAGCCGAGCAGCGGTTGACCCATCAACCGCTGATGGACACTTACCCGGCTTGGTCGCCTGATGGACGACAGATTGTATATGCTTCAATGCACGCCGAGGTAGCACTTGCTGATTTTGACCTCTACATCATGGACGCAGTTGATGGCGGGAATAAAAAAGCTCTCACCGATACACCAACAGATGAGGCAGTTCCGGCATGGGCACCTGATGGTAATGCGATCGCTTTTCAATTTGAGAAGGATGGCAGATGGGTTATCCACCTCATGCGGGCGGATGGGAGTGAACGTCATGAATTGATTAACAACGGTGCTTGGGCGGCGCAACCGAAATGGTCGAGTGGTGCTTCAGATGTACTACCGATAGTGCCGTTAGGGTTACAGATTCAACTGTGGGGCAAAATACGAGCCTGGTAAAAAAATGTATGGTAAATAGACGGAATAAGCAATATAACGGTTTTAACTGAGAACCCACAACTAATAACGACAGGACTTACGCATTTTCCATGATAACTTACCTATCACGCACTGCGGGGTTTTTGCTTGGGTGTTTCTGCAGGGTTTCAAAACCCGCCTGTAAGGGGGGCTGCGTAAGTTCTAAACGAATAAAAGGAGAATTCTATATGTGTTTCAAGACATTAGTATTCAGTACACTTTTCACGTGCGGTTTATTACTCACAATTGGCATGAGTTATGGTTATGAACGAGCGATTGAAGCAGAAATGGCGGATGCGATCGAGGCACCGATGGTAGTTGCCGATGATGGGGATGCCTCCGGTGGACAATTCGTCTGGATGGAGGGACCTGCAGCGACTGGTGGTGGTGGTGAAGGTTGGGTAGAATACAACATCCATATTCCAGCAGCTGGCACCTACGCGCTTTGGGGCAAAGTCCTCGCATGGGATGGGAATAGCGATTCATTCTGGGTAACCTGGCAGCCTATGGATCCTGATGAAAACGCGCAAGAAACCCAAAACACCGAGTTTCGCTGGGGTGTCGCACAAGGCAACGAGTGGCACTGGGACCGGATTAACCACTGGTTAGACGGTGGAACGTTTGAACGGGAATGGGAGATAGCAGCTGCTGGGGATACCACACTCCGTATCGCAGTCCGAGAAGACGCGACGATGCTGGATGTGATCTATATCACTGACAATCTCTCTGAAGATGAAGCGGAAGTCAATCCGCGGGACCCGATCCCAGGAGACTCCATAACACCTGTCGAACCGCAAGATAAACTCGCGACAACATGGGGCAAACTGAAAGCAGAAAGATAGTAACAGGACTTACGCAAATTTAGCACGCGATAGTAGATTTTTTTAGTTTTAAACCCCCTAAATCCCCCTTATCAGGGGGACTTTAAGAAGCAGTGCGTAAGTCCTAAAGTGAAAGGAGGTATTTGGTGAAACACGGAATACTATTGACCCTGATTATAATAACACTCCCCTTATGTGGGATTGTAGGACTTCATGCTGAAGTCGGAATTGCGCTTGAAGCCGAATTAGCAAACGAGATTGTAAAACCGATGATCATTGCAGATGATAAAAATGCCTCTGATGGGAAATTCATCTGGATGGAAGGTGCCCCCGCCACAGGTGGCGGGGGTGTAGGCTACGCTGAGTTTATTATCAATATTCCTGAACCGGACACCTACGCCTTATGGGGGCATGTCATTGCATGGGATGGGAATAGCGATTCATTCTGGGTGACTTGGCAACCTGCTGACCCGGACGAAGATCCGCAAAAAACCCAGAACACCGAATTCCGCTGGGGTGTCGCAGCTGGAGCCGCCTGGCACTGGGACCGGATCAATCACTGGTTAGACGGTGGAACGTTCGACCGGGAATGGAAGTTCAAGGAAGCGGGTAAGACGGTGCTTCGTATCGGCGTGCGCGAAGATGCCACCATGATAGACACAATCTTCGTGACGAACAACTTGAAAGCGAACGAAGGGGACCTTCGTCTCCCAACTGATAAAGATAGGAAGATACAAGTTGAGGGGCTTGCTGTGGATGCCAAAGGTAAGGCTGCAACCACTTGGGGGGCACTAAAACGGGTGTATCAATAAGAAAAGGCGACATGGACTTACATATGTCGGTTCTAAGGTGAGTGTGTGTTTGATACGCATATCTTGGATGTCGAGATTGTAGGCTAAGGTAAGGAACAGTTTCGACAAATCGATGATTGCGAAACAGATAACACTGCTCTTCATAATAATGAATACGCCATAAGTCAAATCCACGTTCAAACTGGATAACCCGATCAGGCGGGCCGAGGTGAAGTTGTAACTTCTCCACTGCCCGTCTATCGCGTTTAACAAGCGTGTGTGTTGCATACGCGAGTCCAGAAAGAATTCCCACCAAAGCTACTTTCCCTCTTAATTTGACCGAAATACTTTCCGCAACCGGTGTTACCCCCAAAACAAAGCATAGAATAAGAACAACAACGCAGATTTTTCCTGTTTTCACACAGAAAATTTGGCATAAATTTCGCATTTGTGTATTATTTTTGTATATTAGGTCTTGACAAAAGAAATATTTTAAGTGTATGCTAATTGGAACGAATAAAAAAGAATCGCTAATTGCGTCTGCAGCATAAGTTAGCAGAAGACACGACTCACAAATTATCCTGATCGTTAACTTGTAGAGCAGCAGACGGTTTGATTAGTGATCAACTTGGAGCGTGATTAGCATGCATCCTAATGGAGAAACTCCCCCTGCAACAGATGTACCCAACTGTACAGACCTCACTATTGAAGATGTCAAACAGGAATTGTATAACCGCCACCACCCAAGTTTAACGTTCCTTGATATAGAAGCGCACGCGAAGACTATCCACAAAATACGGACACTCAAACAGAAACATAACGTTGTGATGCTGGGTCACAACTATATGGAGCCGCTGGTTTTTGGATTGTCCGAAAAAGAGGAACAGGGTGATTCACTGGGTTTGAGTATGTACGCCGCAAACACAGAGGCTCCGTATCTCATCTTTAACGGCGTTCCGTTTATGGCGGAAACAGCGAAAATTCTAAATCCGAGTAAAACAGTATTGGTTGCCGATAAAACAGCGGGTTGCTCGCTCGCTGATAACTTCGGGGCAGAAGATGTTAAGAAGTTGAAAACCCTTTATCCGGGTGCGCCGGTGATGATTTATATCAATAGTTACGCCGACGCGAAAGCGGAATCGGATATCTGCTGCACGTCAGCGAATGCCGCACACATCGCGAAAACGATGCCGGGGGATACACTTATTTTTGTGCCGGATATCTTCTTTGCACAGAATTTGGAAGAAGAGTTGAAAGACGAAAAAAATGTTGTCTACCCGGGCAAAGACAACACTGCCCGCGGTGCTGTCTGTGAGGTTCACGAGAAATTCACACTTGATGATCTTCTCGGCATCCGTGAATCCTTTGAAATCCCGAAAGGCCACCCTCGCCGCAAACTTTACGCACACTGGGAATGTCGTCCGAATGTTTTAAAAGAGGCAGATTTTTATGGCAGTACCAGTCAGATTATGAAGGATATAGCGGAACGTGTTGCAGCAAACCAAATCGAACGTGCCTTTGTCGCCTCGGAGTGTGAGTTAACTTCCAATCTTGCGCAAGAATTTCCAGAGGTTCAATTTTGGACAGCCTGCTCGGTTCGATGTTCACACATGGCACAAGTTAATTTGGGGAAAATAGCGAATATTCTGGAAGCAATTGATAGGGACGAGAACCTCGACGCATATGAGATTACGCTGAGTCCTGAAACTATTGACAAAGCCCGCGCCCCCATTGAACGCATGCTTGAAGCGAGTGTTTAGTAGCTGTCAGCCGTCAGCAATCGGCTTTCAGTCGCGTTCTTGTGGCAGTCAGACTTCTTGTGGATGCCACAAGTTATCTGAAAACCACAACAAATATACTGACGGCTGATTGCTGATTGCTGATTGCCATCTAAAAGCGTGTGATAAAAGAGACGCGGTGTGCGTTGCCCAAATTAGGGTCCGGCACAAAAGCATAATCGAATTGGAAGTCGACATTTGCCAATGCGTCCTCACCGCTGCGTCGGACACCGATGCCGAGTGCTAAGCCGTCGCTCGGATTTTCATTCAGGCTGATCCGATATCCGATACGTGCGGCGATGCTATCGTAAAACCACCGCTCTACGCCCACATGAAAACTCGGATTTGCGTCAAGGAGCGGGAGGTGTGCGTCTGCGACCAATGCCCATAATTCCTGCGCGGGCATCGGTTGATCCGCCTCTACCTCTGCAGCAGGCTGTTTCCACGTTCTGTAGGCGAGTCCTCCACGGAGTGCCATTGGCAAGCTTTCCCCACCATCCAAGACTCCAGCATTCTGAACAGCAATCCCGATCCCGAGATGATTCTCCAGCAAATTTAAGACCAATCCGACATCCGCTGCGACCCCGTAAGCATTTTGAATGTCCAATTGCTGCGAAATTACCTTCGCTGTACCACCAACTGACATTGCTGTGCCGAGTGGATAGGCGAGGGATAAACCTGTAGCAAACCCCCCGATTGTTGCGGTACTATCAGGGTCTTCCGTAGGTCCCTGTCGGCGTTCAATCTCTGTAAAACTTCCGAGGAAACTGGCACCCCAGACGAGTTGTCCTACACGCTGTGCGTATCCGATGGTATTATTATTGATGTCCGCGAACGAAAAGTGTTGCATTGCGGTCAACTCCCTGTCTTGGACAGCGGTTAACCCTGCTGGATTCCAAAAGATGGTATTAATATCATTGGCAAGTCCAGCGAAAGCACCGCCCAATCCAGCGGGGCGACTGCCGCCCTCGATTTTCAGGAAAGCGGCACCAACAGTGCCTGCGCCATCGTTAATATCAGCGTTCACATTTGGGGCAGCTGCGGTTATTATGAGAAGTGCCATTGCGATTAGAACGGACCCCCCTCTTTTCGGTATCATGAATTCTCCTTTTCTATCAGTGATCAGTTATCAGCCATCAGCAGTCGGTTCAGAGTCCCTTGTAGCAGTTATGCGGGTTTTACATATTACAAACTGACAGCCTGATAGCCGATTTAGTCGACAACTAATATTTTACCGACAGCGTTCGCGCGATTTCCCGCTGCATTGACGGCTTCTAAACGGAAGATGTAGAGTCCTCTTGCGACAGAGTTCCCCGCCTGGTTCTCCAAGTTCCATTTCACCAATTGATCGTTGCGCTGTCCGGATACAACATCTGGATAGGTTTGTGATAGCACCATGTCCCCGCCCCAATCATAGATGCTCAACGTGAGTTCAATCGTCTCTCCGAAGGGTACATTGACATCAAAAGAGAAGAAAGCGACATCGCGTTTTGAGAGGCGGAGCGGATTTGGCCATCCGAACGTTGAACCGCGGAAGGTGAGAGACACAGACATCGTATACTCTCCGATGTCATAAACGGCGTAATTGCCTGCATTATCAGTGACGCGGACATCCAAATCGTATTCCCCCGAACGCGTCGGCAAGAAGTCAATTGACCACCGGCTCCAAGGTTCTTCTTGAGCGTTGCTGTCATCAACCACTGGCACTGGGTCAATCGGTTGATCGTCGGGACCGATCCCTACAATTTCAACGAGCCATACACCGGAGGGGGGTACAGGTATCTCACCTTCACCAATTCGCTGTGTGCCTGCGGGGTCAGAGGCTGTGCCCTCTAACAGCAACGGTTCATCGGTCAACTCAGTCTCCCCGCCGTCACTGGTTACAGTAGCGGTAGGTTCATCTGTTTCATAGAGAAATTGCGTTGAGATGGAGTCGGTTGGCGCGAATCCGAGGAGTTCGGAGTCATTTCCGACACTGCTAACTTCAACTTGATAGTTCCCTTGCAGTGTCAATCCATCGGATTTGAAAATGATAGTATCCACGCCGTTTTGCTGCGTATTCCCCGAAATTTCCGCTCCGTCCGGACGTCTCACAGTAATCTTTGATTGTGCGAGGTTGACCCCCAAACCTGTGTCAAAGACCTTTGCTTGGATGACCACACCCCCAGTTGTAGAGACTGCGGTCGGATAATTTTCGGCATTGATGTCAACAAGGAGTGGTGTATCGTTGATAAGCAGTGTTCCGATATCAATCATCGGTGGTCTGGTATCGTAGACGAAGACCTTTTCATAAGGTTCATCATCGTTTCCTGCGCGGTCTTTGGGGTTAACGGTAATTTGGTACTCGCCATCTGCGGAACCGTTGTCTGCGAGCGGGACCGTGAGACGGAAGATGAGGTTACCTTGTCCATCGTCATCAACACGCCCTAAAATTTCAGTTGCATTCGGCGATAACCGCTCAAAAGTTAGCCACTCTTCGTCGAGATTTTCCCAATCAATACCTGATGTATCATCGATGAGGTTGACGCGAATCTCTGTCAGCGAGTTATTAACGCCCGGTTGTGAAACGACGAGATCAATCACATCATCGCTCTCAATCTCTGGTGCCTGAGTGTCGTACATGAAGGTTAATCGTTGAACTTCACCACTCCGTCCAGAAGCACTGATTGGCGTAAACTCAATGGTATAGCGCCCGTCCTCAGAGCCATCAGTCGCGAGGGGGCGCACCAGATTATAGATTAATTTGCCAGACGCGCGCTGTTGCTGTCCAGCAACAACTTGGTCCCCCGGATTTAAGAGACGCAGCGTTGAGAGATGATTCTCGTCATCTGTTTCGAGTTCGAGTTCCACTTCTATTTGCTCAACTTCTTCATTGGTAAACGCTTCGTCCGCTGGTGCAGTAACCGGTTCCGTCGAAACGATCGTCGGCAAACGTCTTGACAGTAGGAAATTCCGTTCAAAGACGGTAGCTTCCCCATTCCCTGCCCTGTCAACTGCTTGAACGCGGATAATATATCGTCCATCCTCAACGAGTTGATTCGTATTAAGCGTTAATGCCGTTGTGCCATTACTGACAAGCTCTCCAGATATCTCGGTGCCACTCGGGTTAACCAGTGTCACCGTAGTCATTGCCCAATCCATACCACTTCCGCCCTCATCATTAAGTGTTACCTGTATCTGTGTGAGATCATCGGAGAGGAGTGCACCATTAGCGGGTACTGTGCTAATAAGGGTTGGTGCTTGCGTATCATAGATAATTGAGTGTTCAACAGTGTAGGCGTTCCCAGCTTGGTCTGCTAACTCAATAACAACGGTGTACTCACCATCCATACTGCCATCAAGGGGCAAGGGTTGGTTGAGTGTGAGAAAGAGTTGGTTTTGCGTATCATGAGTGAGTCGTGCGGGTACCAAGCTGCCATTCGCATCGCGGAGGTTGACTTTCTGATCCGACAGCATGAGGTCGGCGGGTCCCACATCCGTGACAGTGAATTGGAGTTGTGTTAAACTCCGACTGATATAGGAGACGGGTTGACTTAAATCGATCGGGTCAGCGGCTATTATCTCCGGTTCTTGCGTATCATAAATGAACTCGCTGTAAACAGTGTTGCCCTGACGCCCGGCTTTATCAACAGGAACCACATATACGCTATAGCGTCCATCCGTCGTGCCGTCTGTCGTAAGCGTTATCGGTTCCCAAACAAGCAGGCTAACGCCATCAGAACCGGTTGCGCCCGGAACGATTGTTCCGTCAAGGGTCGCCACGGTAATATCCGAACCATCATCACCGAAGGCTAATCCTGTCTCCGTTGGGTCAAGAATCTCGGCTCCTATAAGCATGTTGTTTGCATTAACATAGGCGACATCACCACTTCCGATTGTCTCAGTGTTCCCGATAATAACAGAAACGACCCTTGGCAAGGGTATATCCAGAACGAAAGTATAGTCAGTCGGTGCGGTTGCAACATTTTCTGCTATATCTTGCGGTGTAACGGAGAGGATATATGTGTCAAGTTGATCCAATTCCATAAAACTGACAGTCATCTGAGATATGCCGTCATCTTCCAATGTGAGCGGGATATTCACTATTTCAGTCTCACCAGCAGCAGAAATAGAAGAACTCACCATCGTAATTACGGTATTCGCAAAATCAACTCTCGTTGCCTCGTCAAATTGCAAAGTAATACTGCTGACAGGCTCCAAAATCTCGGTAACCCCTTGTGGAACGAGTTCTACCGGTGCCTCAGTATTTACCGTGACTGTAGAGAGTCGGGGTGCTTGCGAGTCATACATCAGGACATGTTCTGAATTTAATGTATTACCAGCTCTGTCAACGAGGGATAACCGGACCGTATACGGACCATCCACGCTCCCATCTCGAGCGAATGGGGCAGAAAGCGTTAGATAGAGTTGATTCGTTAGTTCGTCGAACGTTAACGTTGTTGGAACAACACTGTTAGAAGCGTCGATTAATTCAACCGTTTGCGCTTCGAGAAGTAGGTCCGCGGGTCCCACATCTTCAACTGTAAAGGTCAACTGGTTCAAACCGCCGCCGACATAAGATATAGGCTGACTCAATATCACCGGAGCTGATGCGGTGATACGCGGGCTCTCCGTATCATAGATAAACTGACGATGGACCACATCACCTTGCCGACCCGCCTTATCAACCGGTGTGATCACCACGGTATACTTACCATCAGCACTCCCATCCGTCGGAATTGATATTGGTTCCCATATCAATTGATTCTGTCCCTCAGCGCGCGTCTGACCTGGAACGACTGCCCGCGAAGGATCCGTCACAACGATACTTGAACCGCCCTCACCCAAAGCGAGTCCGATGCCGCTGGTATCTATCAAAGTTGCAACTATCGTAGAATTGCTACCGTTGAGGAGAACAACATCACCGGCTTGTCCGCCCAATTCGACAGTATCCACACTCGGTAAAACAAATTCAAGCCGAAATGAGTATTGCACAGCACCTTGGGCAACATTGCCTGCTATGTCTTGCGGCGTGATAGAGAGGGTGTACAAGCCGGCTTGTATTAATTCGACAAAACGCGCGGTCAGCTGTGTAGGTCCATCAGCCGAAATATTGAGCGGAATCGTTTGTCCATTAGGACCGACCAAATTAACCTCAGTATTCGCAAAATCGACCCGGGTCGCTTCCTCAAATTGAAGCGTGGCACTGCTGATAAATTCCGAAATCTCAGTAATCCTTTGCGGAACAAGTTCCACCGGTGCTTCAGTGTTTATCATAACAGATGAGAGTCGAGGCACTTGAGAATCATAAATGAAGGTCTGCTCCGAATCCGAGATATTTCCTGCTTTGTCAACAAGAGACACCTTTACCGTGTATTCACCGTCAGCACTGCCATCTTGAGCAAGCGGCGCGTCAAGCGTAAGATACAGATGATTGTTTATCTCATCAGAGGTAAGTGTAGCAGCGACGGTTGCCCCTTGAAAATCAAGGAGTTCGACTGTCTGATCTTCTATCTCCAGACCGGCAGGTCCCACATCCTCAATAGTGAACTGGAGGCGTGTAAAGGGACCAGGGATATATGTAGCAGGTTGGTTTAGCACTATCGGCGTAGCAGCGGTAATTCGGGGTTCCTGCGTATCGAAAACGAATTGGCGATAGATAACATTGCCTTGCCTACCCTCTTTGTCTTTCGGTGTGACGACGACGGTGTAATAGCCATCAGCCCTGCCATCGGTGGGGAGAACGATCGGCGTCCATGTCAACTGATTTGTCCCATCGGAAGTCGTAATACCCGGTGCGGGTAGTCCCGCTTCAGTAGTGACGGTGATCGTTGATCCGCCATCGCTTAAGTCTAATTCAGCGTCAGTTGAAGCCAAGAAAGTGGCAACTATGTTGGTAGATGATCCATTTACGTAAACGAGAGCATCAGCGTTACCATCAATGAGAATAGAAACGACTTGTGGTAATGACACCTCAAAATCGAGTCGAAATGGATAGATAAAGGCGCGGGTACTCTGATTTCCGAAAAGGTCCTGTGGGATGATTTCAAGGCTATAGTCTCCCGGCTCATCCAATTCTGCGAAACTCAACGTCAAGACGCTTTGCCCATTATCGGATCGATTCAGGGCAATTTCGGACCCATCCGAATTTTTCAGTGCGATAACCATATTGCTAAAGTCAATATCATTGGCAGCTGCATCAAAATTAACAGCGATGCTGGAAACGCCTTCATCGAAGGTTGTGAGGGTATCCGCTATTAGTTCCTGTGATCCAATATAGATGTTTTCAATTGCAGGAAATTGGGTATCTAAAACAAGTGAGAATTCCTGTGTAAAGCGTTGTCCGCTAAAATCGACAAACGTTGCGGTTATAGTGTATTCACCATCTGCACTACCATCGCCAGGGATTATCGCTTCAGTATCCCAAGTCAACACACTGTTTGCTGCATCGTGTTCAACTTTTGCCTGCTGGACGAGTGTTCCTTGTGGATCCGTGACAGTCAGCGTTGCGGCATCAAAATCAATACCAGCACCGATGTAACCGCTGAGTTCAACGACAACCGTTGTCAAATTATTGACAGTTGTCGTTTCAGGGGTTGTTAACCGAATCTCAGGTCGGCTTTGGCTGACGAGATAGAATTCGCGTCGGACAGTAACACCAAGGTTCCCGGCTAAATCTATTGGTGCGATTTCAATTGCGTAAGTACCATCATCAGAACCGTCTAAAGCGATCGGTTCCGCGAGTGTTAGCGTGGCTGTATCTGCGCCGTTACTCGTTATATTCACCGGCACCTCTGTTTGGTCCTGCGTCAGTCGGAAGGTACTTTGAATGAAATCTATACCGCTGGTCTCCTCGGCAAGTACCACCTCGACCTGCGATAGTTCTGAGACAGTCGTGTTGGCGGCTGGTACAGTAGAGACGAGTGTCGGGAGTTGTGTATCGTAGATAAGTTGGTACTCGTAAGTCTCCGTATTGCCAAGTGTATCTGTCGCTTGGACCTTGATTGCATAACGTCCATCTTGGCTTCCGTCTCGACTTGTCAGCGGTGTTTCTAAAATATAAGTTAATTGGTCGCGTTCCGTTGCCAGAAACTCACGTCCGGGTAGCCTGTTAATCTGTCTATCGGCTCCCGTCGTGCCAAAAACGATACGAATATCTTCTTCCAGATCAACACCAACACCTGCATCATCAAACGTCGCGACAATTTGTGAAAGCGGTTGTGCGTGGTAAATCGTATCTTGATTTAGCGTGAAGGGAGATGCTTCGTCAAAACCTAAAGTGACACGTGGTGCAAGGTTATCATAAGTAAAAGGTATTTGTAAAGTCCCGGTCTCGTTCCCTGCCTTATCCTTCGCATTCACCTCAATGGTATATTCGCCGTCCATGAGACCATCTTTCGGCAAGAGCGGCGATAGTAAGACCCAGCGAATTCTATCATCATCCGGCTGTGTTTGCCTTCCCAACACAGCACCGTTGGGACCCGTAAGACGGATCGTGGAAGCAAAACGATCAAGCCCGTCTTGGAGATTATCGTTGAGTGTTGCCTCAACAAAATTCATCGATCTGCTAACACCGCTACCGGGGGTAAACTCGCCTCTTGACGTGGCAATCTCTCTCAAACTGGGAGCGACGTTATCAAAGGTGAAATCCAATGTTTTTTCAACGACGTTTCCGGCTCTATCAACGACAGCGGTTGAAACGGTATAGTTCCCATTTTCGGACGCAGTGTCCAAACGATTGCCAAAGGAAAATGTCAATGCTGTTGCATCGTAGCTGAGGTCTCCTTTTATGGCAGCGCCCCCCTGTTTTTTCACTTGCAGTCTGGTTTTATTAGCAGTGAAATCAAGCGGTGTGCCTCCAGCAGCATCTGCTGTTACCTTAATCGACTGGATGGGCGCGTTGATGAAAACACCATCAACGAGTGTTAGATTCTCATTGGCGGCCACTTGAGAGATTAGCGGTGGTTTTGTATCAATGGTGACCGGAATAGATTCCTTTTCAGCGGTATTTCCGGCTTTGTCAACGACTCGAAGTTTTAATATATACTGTCCATCGGGAAAAACTCTGGAAGCCCTATCACCACCATCCCAAACGTAACGATGACTGCCATTACCTGTATTTAGATTAACAGACTGTCCAAATAAGGTTTTGCTCTCCCCGGTTCTCAGGAGAAATTCCAACTTATTTTCTTTAAGCCCTTCGTTTGTACCATAAAAGACCTCAAGCCTATCAAGGACTCGATCACCATTTGGTGAAAACTCCGCCGTCTGGGTGCCAATCGAAATCTCTGGGGCGGTTTTGTCCAATGTCACCGACACGTCGGTCGAGAATGGTTCATTTAAGAAAAAGAGCGGGTCTTCTATGTCTATAATTTCGAGGCGAATTATGTATACCCCCTCGGGAAAATTCCCTCCATCCCAATCGTGAATTTTTGTCTGATTCATAGTTATCGAGTGTTGCGCTGCACCAGTAATATTAAGACCATTGGCTGTGAGGGTATAGATATAGGGACCATCAGGGTCTCCAGCAGTTCCAGTTAATCCGATGGTGATACGTAGTTTCTGGGTACTCCCGTTGAAAACGGAATCCTCTCCATTGGTATCAAGAGCGGACAGCGTCAGAGTAGGTACTGCCCAAACATTAGCAGATACCATCAAAACTGCAAGACAAACGAAAATCTGACTTATAATAGCAAGCTTCAGCTTGCCAGCGTTGCTGAAAGCGAGAAAATTCACCAAAATAGAACGGCTTGGCGATTTAGTGGATGGATCGTTTCCGTGCTTGTGTGGGTTTCGACTTTTGTGTACTGGCTTGTCAGTAACACCGTACATATTTTTAATTTTTGGCACTCGTTTCTCCCTGCTTTTCGCGAGTCCGAAAGGCTGCTAAGGTTCGGTGCTTCGCGTTGATTCACAAATTCTCCGGGTAGGTTAGCCACCTTACGCCGGTGTCGGCACCTCCACTATTCAACGCAACAAGCGGCATCTGGAAAGCGTGTCTGTCTAAACGTCACGCTGGCACGCTTCTGACATTGAAGGGAGTGTGTCGAGAACTTCTCGGTATCTATTTACTGCTTCCAATTCTTTAATTTTAGGTTCTTAGGGAACAGATGCGTGAATCCCCTTTGCATCTGTTAGACGCAAAAAATTCAATTAGGTTGATAAAAATTACAGAAAACTGCGGGATGGAAGTTTGGAAGGACAGGGGTTCTATTCTTCTAAACTTCCAAGTTTCCCAATGAAAAGGCTTAACCGATGTCTCCATTGGCGACCATCGTCAACAAAGCGGAATCATCGACTGTGAGTGGTAAATTAATCTTCGCGCGTCGTCGGCTTGACTCATACGTTGCAAAAATGAGTTCCGCCCCTTGAAGCGCCTTGCGACCACTGAGTTCTGGTTCACGTCCTGTCTTGACACTATCAATGAGGTCAAGGACAGAGAGAACTGTATCATCACCTGTCGGCGTAATGTCGCTTAAATCAGGGGTTTCCCATTCGTTAGTACCTGTACGCAACATACGGACCGGCGCGCCACCGCCGACATCAATAATACCTTCAGTGCCGATGAGCCGATTTGAGAATCCACTTAAAGAGACACCGCCTGTCGTCAGCAATCCTTCCACACCGTTTTTCCAGCGGAACCACGACACCCCGCTCGTCTCAACCTGCGTCCCGAAGACGAGTCTTTCTTCTGCTACATCTATTTGACCAATTACCCAGTCAACAGGTTCGTCATTATTGTAAAAAAGGAACATATCAAACCAGTGTGTCCCCCAGTCGAGCAAATTTGAACATGAACCTTCAAGGCGGCGAAGTTCACCGATTGCGCCTTCGTTTGCCAGTTGTTTCGCCTTGATGAATTGTGCCCCAAAACGGCGTTGGTGGCAGAACGTAATCACGACATCGTTATCGACACACGCCTGATAGAGTGCTTTTGCATCACCCCATGTCGGTGCCATCGGTTTTTCTGAATGGATGGCTTTAATACCGCTGTTGGCAGCAGCAATAACCATGTCTCGATGCAGCGCAATCCATGTGCAGACGCTGACAAAATCGAGTGATTCTTTATCCAACATCTCTTGATAGTTTTCATAAGTGTTGGAAACTTCAAACTGCTCTGCGAAGTCGTTCCGTGCGTTTTCAACGGGATCGGAACAGGCGACGATTTCAACATCCGGAGATGCTTGATATCCGCGTGCGTGGGAGCGTCCGCGTCCGCCACAACCGATAATACCTGCTTTAAAAGTTGCCATATAAATTTCCTTTCAATGCGATGCGGAAACCGCACCTAATAACTGGTTTAATTTAACAGGACTTACGCATTCTTCTATGATAACTATGCATTACGCACTGCAGGCGGGGTTTTAAACCCCGCCTGCAGGGGGGCCTATAATTTTTAAGTAATTTGACTCAAAAGTGTGTCGTCTAAATCAATGCCATCAGCAAGATGTGCTTCCCGCTGACGGTATGCTCGCTCGCCGGGAATAAGGATTTCTGTAACGCCCGTTTCTCGTCGATTCTCCTTGATGTGTGCAATAAGTCTATCAACCTCCGTTTTGAATTGCGTCAACGGCACAAAACTTGTTGGATCTATCGCAATAATGAGCAGACCGTAGTTTGCCCCCGGGGGTGGAATTGTCGCAGCGTTGACTAACGCACCAGCAAGGATTTGCGTTATGAGCGCGAGTCCAAACCCTTTATGTCCACCGAATGGGCGGACACTGCCTTTTAACGCTGCGTCTGCGTCGGTTGTCGGTTCACCTTCTGGGCTAAACGCGATGCCTTCAGCGATTGCGGTACCCTCTCGCATAGCAACGAGGAGATCTCCATTGGTAATCGCAGCGGTAGACATATCAAACAAAATTGGGACTGTATTGGATGGTATCCCGACAGCGATTGGATTTGTTCCTAAAATAGCTTCCGTGCCGCCTTCAGGCGTAATTCGGGGCAGACAATCCGCAAAGAGTAGTCCGATAATATCTGCTTTCCGCGCCATATCGACATAATATCCTGCCATGCCGCAATGTGATGTATTATAAACCCCAATGATACCTGATCCACTCTGTTTTGCACGTTCAATGGCAAGCTCCATTGCTCGGTATGCAACGAGATAACCGGGTTGGTTTCCGCCATTAACCCGTATGCACTGCCCTTCCTCTTTGTCAACTTGGATATCAGTCCGTTCTCCCTGTTCATAGCGACTTTTAATGCCGGTCAATCGGATAAAGCCGTGTGTTTTTCGCCCGCGAAGTTCGGCTTCTAACAGGATGTCCGCTATTATTGCGGCATCAGTTGCGGACATCCCACTTCCTGTCAAAAAAGTCTCGGCGAGTTCTCGCGCATCAGCAACGGAAATATGCACGTTATTACTCCATTTCTTTAGCACAGTTACGGCCAATGGATTCCACGCTGTCCTGAGAACCCCGGACCAACAGATGGACTATATGTCCGGTCAGGTAATCCAACGAGCGTATCATCCTGAATCCAGTTTACATCTGTCCCATAAAATTCATCAACGAGAAGGTTCGTCAACCGCTCTCGTACCTTAACATATTCCTGTGAATCTGCAAGATTATTTAATTCCTTCGGATCCGTTTGTAAATCGAAGAGTTGAAAGCAGTTCCCTACAGGATAGTAAATGAGTTTAAAGCGCCCGTCATGAATCATCCGAGTTGCCTCCACATCCTCACTATCACCATATTGTCCATACAACCAGTCTCGTTTTTCTTCACCTATCATCGGAATACCTTCAACTGTATCAGGGATGTCAATTCCAGCGAGATGGAGTAACGTCGGCATTACATCTTGCCACCCGACAAGCCGTTCATCCACACGGTGGTGCTCCACTCTTTCATCCCCTGCAACTCCCACTAAGAGCATCGGTACATTGGCAGAATCTTCATAAAAGAGCCGTTTTGCCCAAAGTCCGTGGTTGCCAAGCATATCGCCGTGATCAGATGTAAACAAGATAACCGTATTGTCCAACATACCTTCTTCTCGCAACGTGCCAATAACCAGACGAAGTTGGTGGTCAATGTGTGTGCAGAGGGCATAAAATGCTTGTCGTGCCGTTCGGATTAGATTTTCCGTAAAATGGGCGTATTTTTTTTGTATTGATTTTAGCGTGAACGGCAATTTTTCTGTATCCTCTGCCCATTCGCCCCAATACGGCATATCCACATCAATATAACGATACATATCCATATAACACTGAAGTGGAGCCAAGGGTGGATGCGGATAGCAGTGGGAGAGATACCAGAACCCAGGACGGGTTGGGTCCCGGCGTTTAATCATCCGGACCATCTGTTGCGTAGTCCAGTTTGTAAGGTGCCAGTCTTCAGGCAGGTGCCACGGTCTGTTAATATAACCATTGTTGGACATACCATGCGCAAATTGCTGACCGACATAACCGCTATCGCCAAGGAATAACTCATAGTCATCTACCGCACCCTCCAGAATCCGCCCTTCTTCAGCTAACATCACGTCGTCAAATCCGATGCGACTGCGTTGGGGATGGACATGTAATTTGCCGGCAGCATAAGTCTGATAGCCAGCATCTCGAAATGTCTGAGCAAGCGTTGGAAGACCGTCTAAGCTTAAACTCTCGTCAAAACGCGGAGCTCTACCTGTCATCAATGTCTTTCGCGCAGGGGCACACACCGGACATTCACTATACCCCCGCGTGAAACGCGTCCCGCTACGGGAAAGCGCGTCTAATGTTGGTGTTTGAATAGTAGGGTGTCCGCTAACACCCAAGAGAGAGTTTGGCCAATGATCTGTTGTAATTAGAAGCACGTGCGGTTTATTGCTCATCTTTCGATCCATTTTCCGTAGTCCAAGCCTTTGTATTATGCTATACCTTGATAGAAAGTATCAACCGAAAACTATGGTAGATTTTAGAATTACTTGGACACTCTCAATGCAAAATCAACCCCCTAAATCCCCCTTATCAGGGAACTTTGAGTCTCAATGCAAAATCAACCCCCTAAATCCCCCTTATCAGGGGGACTTTGAGAAGGGACTGGGTTATTGATAAATGTCAACTTATTTCTATAATTCACCATAAATTGACTTACTTTTTTAAATTTCATGTTGACTCTTACGTTTGAAGCTGCTATACTTTAGCGCAAATCTGCCTGAAATTCAAGTCACTTTTTCACCTGTTACTGTAGGTGCGGTTTTCAACCGTGCAGAAGCACCCAAGGAGGGGCTTACAGATGGCGAATCAAAAGCACGATTTGGTTGAATATACCATTCAAGATAATGTTCGGTTAGAATCATACTGGCGCGACGATGCGGGTGGCCGCGGTCCCGCTGCCTCGTTATTTGTCTACGACGATGAGATCATGCGTTTCGACTGCTTCGGCGGTGATAATGGACATTGCCACTTCAATTTGCGACAGACCCGCGGCAGACGGTGGATGTATCCAGAAGGCTCGTTCCAAGATCATATCCAACAGAGCCTGTTTGATCTCCGCACGAACCTAAATTTTTGCCTCCAGAACCATCAAGACGAACGGGTTCAGGAAGTTCAGATAGAGCAGGAAAGTTTAAAGCAGGCAGCCCACCAGATGGAAGCACACTTGTTAGTGCTTGCTGAAAAATTGCAGGGCAATGCTGGATGAAAGTCGTGACTGCAGCGGAAATGCGCCAGATCGATCAGGACACAATTGAAGGCATCGGCATTCCCGGCATTGTCCTCATGGAGACTGCTGGGCGTGCCATTGTCCGGGCAATTCAACAGCATTATCCGAGATGTCAATGCATCGGCATTCTTGTTGGCAAAGGCAATAACGGCGGCGATGGCATCGTTATCGCGCGTCAACTCGCTCATGCAGGCCGCGATGTGCATCTTTTCCTCGTTTCCCCACCAGATAGTTTCACCGGCGAAGCAGCGATTAATCTTCAGATTGCGAAAAATCTTGGGTTGCCGATTGCGGCAACCTTGACAGATGCTGAATTTAAATCCAATGCGAATATCGCTAATTGTGAACTCCTTGTAGATGCTATTCTCGGTACAGGGTTACGCGGAACAGTTCGCGATCCAATTGCTCCTGTTATTAATACCATCAATGATCTCGCCACACCTATCCTTTCTGTTGATCTTCCGTCTGGCTTGGATGCGGACACTGGGATTCCTTTGGGGACCTGTGTGAGGGCAGATACGACGATAACAATAGGCTTGCCGAAAAGAGGGTTGTTGGTACATCCGGGTGCCGAACTTGCTGGAAAATTGGAAGTCGTCGACATCGGTTTCCCAGAACAGGTTGTAAATGCACAAGGTATCAAGGTTAACTGGATAACGGCGCAGCAAGTATCACAATTGCTGCCGCTGCGACCTTCTTCCTCTCATAAAGGGACTTACGGACGTGTCCTCGTTGTCGCTGGTTCAACAGGTATGACAGGCGCGGCTGCGCTTGCCAGTGAAGCGGCTTTGCGTACTGGTGCGGGATTGGTAACCCTCGCGACTCCGAAACACTTGAACCCAATTTTAGAAAGTCTCTTGCCTGAAGTGATGACACTCCCACTGCCAGAAACGGATGCCGGCAGCCTTTCTGTATCTGCTACCTCAACTATCCTTGAATTCGCGGAAAAAACGAAATCTGTGCTTGCAATAGGTCCCGGGCTTTCCCAACACCCAGATACAGTGGCACTTGTTCACCAACTGGTACGTGAGAATCAGGAACAAGGGTTGGGCAGACGGCTGATTATTGACGCGGATGGGTTGAATGCCCTCTCGCAAGTCCCTGAAGTTATCTCATTATTAGATAGAGAGGCAATTCTCACACCGCATCCTGGTGAGATGGCACGCTTAACGAATACTCCGGTGTCTACATTAGAAAAGGATCGGATTCACACGGCACAGCAGTTTGCCAGCGACTCTGGTGTAACGCTTGTATTTAAAGGGGCACCTACTGTTACCGGATTTCCAAATGGGGATGTGTGGATCAATTCCACAGGTAATCCGGGCATGGCAACAGGTGGCATGGGAGATGTGCTGACGGGTATCATCGCAGGGTTGATGGCACAAGGTATATCAAGCGAAAGGGCAGCCGCGCTTGGTGTATATATACACGGGTTAGCAGCGGACAGGGTTGCCGAGGCGTTGGGGATGCATGGGCTCCTCGCAAGCGATGTCCTGAAGGTGGTGCCAGCAGCAATTGCTTCGCTGATAGCGTAAATAGTGGTAAAACGCGTTGTATTTAGGACTTACGCAAATTGAGCAAATATACGTATTTTAAACCCCCTAAAGAATCAACGGTATGAATGCCGCATGGCATTCACCGCCCCTTATCAGGGGGACTTTAAGAGGGAATACGTAAGTTCTATGTATTGAAAACATAAGGAGCGGTTATGGAACTTGGATTAACTGGAAAAGTTGCTGTTATCACTGGCGGCAGTGAAGGGATCGGCAAAGGGATTGCCCTCCGTCTGTGTGAAGAGGGCGCGAAAGTTGCGATCTGTGGGAGACGTGAAACGGTCTTGGCGGATGCTGCCGAAGCGATCCGCACACAAACCGGTGGCGAAGTCCTCTCAATCCCGGCGGATGTAACGCAGCCGGAGACGTTAGAGGATTTTATCGGACAAACCGCGAGCCATTTCGGAAAGATTGATATTTTAGTTAATAACGCCGGTCGTTCAGCAGGTGGCGATTTTGAAACCATGAGCGACGAAGCATGGTACGATGATCTGGACCTTAAGTTAATGGGTGCTGTTCGTTGTGCGCGATTGGTAATTCCACACATGAAAAACAACGGTAGCGGGCGGATTATCAATATCACGCATCCGGGTGGCAAACAGCCGAGTGCCGGTTCGTGTCCGACCTCGGTGAGCCGCGCTGCAGGCATCGCCTTGACGAAGGCACTCTCTAAAGAACTCTTACCGCACAAAATTTTGGTTAACACAGTCTGTCTGACTTCAATTAAAAGTGCTCAGGGGGAACGCGCGTGGAAAGCCGCGGGTTCACCCGGTACACTTGAGGAATACTGGGAGGAACGTGGCGCGGAACATCCACTTGGACGTCTCGGTGAACCGAGTGAAGTGGGGAACCTCGTCGCCTTCCTTGTCTCGGACTGTGCATCGTTTATTACTGGAACGGCTATCAATATAGATGGCGGACTCTCTGCAGTGGTATAGATTCTTATAGCCGTCGGCTCTCGGCTTTCAGCCTTCAGCACAGAGCGGTTGTGGCGTTTGAAACGGACACACCTACTGCAGACGAATCGCTATACAAAAATCCATAACTCATCAAGGACACCATGGAAATCTATAAAATCTATCCTGTCGCAGCGGCGGATGCATCCACAGCGTTTCAAGTGGAACTGGATTCGCGTGCAATCGCTGCTGCGGAAGCACTTGAAAATAGTGGTGCTCAAGGTGCTGAAAGAGAAGACATCCTTCAGAAACACCTCGGTGCCGATTATGAGAAAGGTTACCGCGGCACTGCATGGGGTTTGCACGGTATCTCTGAAGGTCTGACCCCTGCACGCTTGGCAGTCTTATTGGAAGCACACGGTGAATACTTTGACCCGTGTGCCGAACGCGAAACATTTGACCATAGCCTGATGGTTAACGTTGAAGAGGAATTGGCATCGCAGTTGGAGGATATTCCCGAATCTGTTTTAGACGCAATTGTTGAGGCATACAAGGTTGAATTGTTAGGCACGTAGCACCGTGGTTTTTACACAAATTATTTTTTTGCAACTTTTCTAAACACAGCGTGTGTTATAAAATATTGATGACACAAATACGGACTTTACAAACCACAGTATCATCCATACAGTTTATGCCAACAAAGGAGACACGATGCAATGAAACGTAAAAATGTTGTGCCAATGGTCGCACTTTTGATAGTTTTGAGTCTTTTTCCTCTTTTCGGACTGCAGGCGGAGCCGATAGCACTTGGCAAAGCAATAACATGGGTACATGTAGGAGATAAGTGGGATCCCTCACAAATGGCATTAGTGCGGGCAGAATTCGATGAGGAGATCTCATACGGTTCTAAAGAATACATAGGCCCACAAACAGTACAAGCCGTGATGAGAACTTTTGATAAACCCTACGACCGCAAGCATTCACGTACCGTAGTGACTGTATTCCCAAAAGCAAGTCTTGCTGAAATCAAACGGAACGGAATGATGGGGATTCATGACTGGTCGGACCTGCTTTCAAAAGAGGGTGTCCCTATCTCGTTTAAGGAGCGTGAAATAGATGCACGGTACCCCCGAACAGCATGGCTTCAACTCCTTTTAGAGAGAGGCGTCACTATAGACAGTCTTATTGATTATTTTTTCTGTATGGCACATCGGCATCAGTTGGCATTTTTGGAGGATAGTCCGTATCTCTGGAAAACTGAGACTCGCGGTACTTCGGCGATAGATGCGTGGGAAACCTACAAAGCCGATTATATTGATAGGTTCGTAAGCCGTTATACGCGGGATTGGAAAACCGCAGCAGAAACCGCCAGAAAGCGGATAGAAACCGTCAGAAAGCGGATAGAAACTACCAAAAGTATTCCAAAAGTTCCTAATGTTTCAATAAGTCCGCAGCTTCACAGCGGACCTGAAGAGATAACACTTTCACCTCTACAGAATCTGGTGAACCAATTAGAACAGACAGTAAAAGATTTGGAACGTCAAAACAGATCGGAGGCAGCAGAACAGGTCAAAGAGGTTTTGGAACACATCAAGAAGGCTCTGGCGCGTGACAAAACTTCAAAGCCACCGTCTAACGCACCAAACCGAGAGAAGAAAAAGAAGTCGCGCTATCCGCCTCTGTAGACCTATATAGACCGTGTCCACGCTACGAGGAGGATGCTAAATGTTAATAACGCTAATTCAGAAAGAGATGATGCACCACATTCTGAGCGTCCGGTTTGTCGCGCTCCTCGTGATGTGTCTTTTGCTTGTGCCGCTCACCCTCCATATTAATTACCGCAATTACCTCCAGAACCGAGTCAATTACAAGGAATCCCTCAAACTCTCGACCGCAGAAGCTGAAGAAAAGCCGCCAGATGCGCCAGACCCGGATACGGAAGTCTCTAAACTCTTTCTTGAACCGACACCTTTAAGCGTGTTCGCGAAGGGTTTAGAGGAATCACTTCCGAGTTATCTTGGGATGACACGCAACGGCGTAAAACAAGGTTCAATGTCGCTTGGGGAAGCGCCGCTCTCCTCCGCTTTAGGGAATCTTGATTTTCTGTTTGTCGTCAGCACTGTTTTCAGTCTACTGGCACTGTTATTCACATTCGATGCTGTTGCGGGTGAAAGAGAAGCAGGTACCCTCCGGATTACCTTGTCAAACGCATTACCGCGAGATTTGTTCTTGTGGAGCAAACTCATGGGTGGATATATTGTGTTTGTTGTCCCGTTTCTGGTAGCGTTCCTGTTAGGTTTACTTTTGCTTGTCTCGCAAGGTTTCCCCTTGGGCGAGTCTGGTATTTTCCTACGCGTGTTGAGTTT
This sequence comes from Candidatus Poribacteria bacterium, assembly GCA_022827185.1. GTDB lineage: Bacteria > Poribacteria > WGA-4E > WGA-4E > WGA-3G > WGA-3G. The sequence continues at coordinate 147,933 of JAJDTM010000021.1, read as the reverse complement.
GACGTTAGTCTCGCTGCTCTACATTAGTGTGTTTTTTGCAATAGGGACAGTTATTTCCACCTACTTGGATAATTCCAAGACGGCACTCATCGTCGCTTTTACTGTCTGGGTGCTTGCGGTGTTGATTGCACCACGCGCTGGGTTTCTTACCGCCAAACTTATTGCCCCGACACGCGCGATTCAGAGTGTCTATATGGAAAAAACTGCGATTCGCAATAACCTCAATGCAGAAAAGGATCAGGTGGTTGTTGGAAAGATAATCGAGACCTTGGGGACCTCGATTAATTTCAACGAGGATATGGAAAAAATCAAGGAGATCAGGGCACCCATTGATGCCGAGTATCGACAGAAATTTCAGGAACAGGTCAACAAAGTCGAGCGAGAATACCAACGTGAAAAAAAGCGGCAAGAATCGGTAGGCGAAACCCTTTCCCGAATCACACCGACATCTTCGCTTATCTATCTCGCCATGAATTTAGCCGAAACAGGAAAAATAAAAAGAAATACTTATTTTCAAATGGGCACTCGCTACTATACCTTACTGGAGGAAGAGTATTTCAGTGAAATTGCGGACGATCAATTTGCGACAATGGCGCGATTCACATCAAGTCAACCTTCAGAACCCAAGAAACTTGCCCCACCGCCAGACATGGCGGAAACCGCCTTACCCGAAACACTACGGCATTCCATAGTAGACCTACTGTTGCTCTGTTTTTTAGCAGTCGTGTTGACGACCATAGCGTTTCTGAAATTCTTCAGTCTGGATATTTAATTGCTTTTCTAGCTGAGATTATGTGAGTTACATTTGTCTGTATGGATAAAGTGGTTAAAATTCAAGCACCCCATCAATTGCCTCCATGACTGCGAGCGTCTCCGCAATAGCTACGAGAATCGCACGATACTGCCACACCTCGGCATGACTCAATACTTCACCCTTCCGATCCTTTAGCCACTTTTCACAGACCTGATACGCGCCGATTTCATACCCCCATACCTCAAGTGGCACATCTGTGAAATACTGGGTCGGATTGATCCAAACGCGTCCATCCAGATAGCGCGCTTTTTCGACAACGCCATCCCCTTCACCCTCAAACCGATGTGATGTGGGTGCTCCTTCTGGTCGCGGGACATCTTTCAAGAGATGTGAGTCAATCAAACGCTGTCCCAACGCTGCGAGTGTTCGGAATTGTGCAATATCTTGAGGTAAAGGGATACGTGGGAAATCGTATTTTAGGAAATCATAGTAGCGTTCGCGATAAGTCGGACTATACAAGATGGCATAGATATAGGCGAGGATCGCCTCCGGTGAAACACCTTCGGGCAGGTTAAACGGTGCTGTCTGTGGGAGTTCTAACGCTTCGGAGAACGCGGTCAGAAAGGTGGATTTGAAATTGAGTGACCGTTCTGTCGCGAGTTCCAATTCCTCTGGATTTGGATATAAATAGAGCGGGAAAACATGCGTGGGGCCATCTCTATTTGAGACACAATTGCCATCGGTAATTTTGTCGGTAACAAGGATATGCTGCCATGTGGTAGCACTCCGAATGATGCGGTGTGTACAGAGGGCAAGGTTTTCACCCGTAAGGAGATGCTGCATAATCGCGGGTCGTGGCATACAGTGAAATCCACGTGATTGTCCTGTATAGTAAGTATACCGTATGTCAAATGGGCGATAATTGATTGGTACAATGTGTTGTTCTGCTTCAGGATGATTTTGAAGATCTTCTTGAGCAAGACGAATTTGCCAGTCACGTCTATCCCTCGGCAGCCTATATTGTTGCCGTGCCTCGGATTCAGAGAGTGACACAAAATCAGTAACGGTGGCGCGTACCGCTTCTGGGGTGCTATGAACAGTGAGTCTGTCTCGTGCTGTTATAATTCCAATTGAACTGGCTTGGAAGATGTCGGTTAGTCCCCAACCCGCTTCGTATTCTTCTATATGTTGATCGTGATGCGGCACAAAATGATAGAACGGTGAATCAGGGGTTAGCTCTGTCCATGTAGTGGTCTGAACATTAGTATCCGAAAGGGTCGCATACTTTTCCGCCCGACTTCCCCACAGATCAGCATAGTAGATTTTTGCTGGTGCGACATTATCACCTTCCTTAACGCACAACAGAATTGCAGTACCTTGCTGAATGTCAAAAACATTTTCATCGGTTTCACCATCGGGTACGATTTCTCCAACTCTGCTGCTGCCGTGCAAATTGAAACAATAGATGGTGTTGAAACTGTTCATCAAGCTCTGCCGCATACCACGAAAGATGATACCATACAAAAACCCGTTATTGACAATATAGCCAACAACGCCTTCGCCGTTTTTGTCAATTCGCCACTGTGCCCACCGGACAAACTTCACGTAGTCCCCTTGAAGTGCTTGAAGGTTTTGCTCAGCCATTGGAGCTCCGTCAACGCTTCTGTAATCCTCCATTAGTCGTCCAATGAAGTTTAAGTTTCCGTCAGTGTCACGGCTTGGATTCGCAGAACTTCGCTGATATGGTGGATTGCCGAGGATGACGAGGAGCGGTTCGTCCCGTTTCACTGACAATGCTGCGTTTGCTTCGTCAGAGATAAACTCCGTAAACGGCAGAGATTCCTGCATTTCTTGGGGTTGTTCCAAGGTATTCGTGAGATAGATGCGGAGGCGTTCACCCGCACGCCAACCTTGTGCTTGCAAAAACAGACTTAACTTGAGGTGCGCGATGGTATACGGTGCGACGAGCAGTTCAAACCCGAAGATCCGTTTGACCAACTGGGTGTTGATATATTGCGTCCATTCACCCGTGCCGTAGGTCTCTTTGACATATTCTCGGACGTGATCTAACACTGTCAGGAGGAAGCCACCGGTGCCTGTTGCGGGGTCGAGGATGAGCGTGTTGTCATCGGCGAGACCGTCGGGTCTGTTTAATTCTGTTTTCAGCAGGCTATCCACGGATCGGACAATGTAGGAGATAACCTGTGGCGGTGTATAGTAAACACCGCGATCGACGCGCCGCTGTGGATCGTATTCAGCGAGGAAGGTCTCGTAGAAGTGGATCACCGGATCTTCAAGGTGCGTTCTGGCAGCAAATGCCGTGCGGAGCATCTCTGTCCGGACGTTTCGGAGAAGCCCTGCGATGTCGTCCAGAATGTAGATGACATTCGTCTCCAATGTTGGAGAGGCGACGTGATAAAAGAGTTGGATGAGAAAAGGGTTTGATCTCGGCAGTGCCTCGACAGCGGTGTGTCGTGAGAAGTGGGTCGCGTTTGGGAGTGTGCATCGCGCAGCGAACAACCCGTAAGCGAGGGTTTGGGCATACATATCGGCAAAATCGTCGGGGGTGAGCGTAGAGAGGAGTAACTCCTTGAACGCTGAGAACATCCGGTAGGTGTCGCTGTGTTCATCGGTGAGTGTTGTGGCAATCTGTGTCTGGAGTTCCCGCGTCCGTCTGGCGAGGTATCTCGCGAGCACTTCTGGTGAAGTGATCTGGACGTGTTCGGCGTTCAGAAACCGCTCCAGTAGCGTCTCTAACTTTTCAAGCTCGTTTGTGACGTTTGCTGTCGTGCGCAGCTGCCCGTCGGCGTACAACCGGAATTCGACAAAGTTGGTGAGAATGAAGTTGTCAAGGTTTTCGATAAAACGTGCATTCTGCGTTTGGGCATGCCCGGTGAGTGCGTCCAAATCTCTGCCGTATGCTTCCGCTTCAATATAACCGATAGGCAGCAACCCATCCATTGCAATAAAATCGGGTCTCCCAATCTGATCGAGTTGTCTCGGTTCTTGTGTGAGCGTGACGGTGTTTCTGCCGAAGTCAACAAACAGGTCTTTAAGGAAGGCTTGGAGGTGTGGGTATAGTGAGAGTTCTGGGGTCGCCTCACCGGTGATTTGTGTGCGGTGTATGTTTTGTAGATAACGGTCATGGTGTGTTTGGAAGCTCATATATGTTTGTCAAGTTTATAGGGTTTTCAAATTTTCACTTTTATTAAATATGTTCACCACCATAATTTCGTATTTACGATATGTATGATAACATATTTTGTGCAAAAAATCAAGGTTATTTCTTTTTTTTTTCGGCTATTTATCAATAAACATAAGACAGAACTGTTAGGTGCGTAGAACAAGGTCTTTAACACATAGGACTTACGCAGCCCCCTTGTAGGCGGGGTTTTTAGGGGAAATCCGCAGAAACACCCTATCAAAGACCCCCAGCAAAAACACCCCGCCAGCAGTGCGTAATATTGCGTAATATATAGATTATCATAGAAAAATGCGTAAGTCCTGACACATATATTTTTTGGGAACTTTTCTGGAAAGGGGGTGTGCAATCCAATAACGCGATTCCGAAAAGTAATGTTTGCTGCGAAAACTCAGCGCAAGCACTATAGCAGCTCACGTAAAAAGTTATCATTAATAGGACTTACGCAGCCTCCCTTGCAGGCGGGGTTTTAAACCCTGAAGAAATACTTTCTTCGCATTGGATTTTAGCGTTTGCAAAAACCCTGCAGTGTGTCGGACGTTCGTTATCATGGAAAAATGCGTAAGTTATCATTAACTCTGTTGATAAGGAACATCGAAATGAAATCAGTTATTATTGGATCAGGCATTTTTCTCTTCATTTTCTCTGCGGGTGCAGGAACATTCGTCGAGACTTTTGATGACGGAAATCTGGAAGAGTGGCAGGAAATTACTATACTGGGTGTTGCACCCGCTTTTTGGAACATCCATGATGGTGAACTTCAAGCAATAGCTAAGGATGGTGATGTGATCCATTTGTTCACAATTGGTGATGAGGAGTGGCAAAATTACGACATCGAATTTGATGTTAAGCCTCTTGAGAAACATGGGCGCGGTAATATTGCGATTGCCGCGCGGATTGATGGGATTTGGGGAGTCGTATGTGTAATTGGCGACCTACCCTTTCCCGAAGCAGGATCAAGGGTAACCTGCTTTGGCGGTGATTTGGGTGGCAATATGTTTGTCCGCTTCGAAAGTGAACTCATCCCATTGTTAAAAGTGGGGGAATGGTCTCATCTGAAGCTAAGGGTTCATGGAAACCTCTTGAGTCTCTGGATTAATGAGAAGCAAGTACTGGATTCAATAGTGCTGGAACAGGTCGCACATCCTCCAGATTTTCCCGTGGGCAAGGTGGGTTTAGGTCTCGCGAATTATACAGCGAAATTTGATAATTTTATCATCACCGGCGACACTATCCCGAATAAGGGTAGGTTATCAGTAACACCGAGAAAAAAACTCGTGATGACATGGGCAAGTTTGAGGAAATTTTAAACAAAAGGAGATTTTGAATATGGGAAAAATGATCCTACGATTGAAGATGTTTCACCTATCCAGCAGAACTATAACGCTATTGTTCGCAACTTTATTGATAACCATAGGCACACAACTTGCATCACACGCTGACACCAGTCAATTGCTTTTGTCTGAAGATGCTCTCAAGGATCCGGGCAGTTTAGCGGTGAAACTCCAAGATACGCGCGCTGTTATATCACAACACATTGCTCCACAACTCTCTGCGGAGACACAGCAATTGTTAGGTAAATATGATGGTATAAGCAGTCCATCTTTAGCACTTCAACACGCACTGATTTCGGATCTGAACAAGATTCTCCAAGCAGGGCCGCTCTACGATGCCGAAAGTTTTGCCGAGATCGAACTCAGCGAACAGACAGACGCGTTGCTCGCACAAAATCCGCAAAGTGGAGAAGCATTGGTGCGTCTGAACCGCCTTCTTTTGTCAGATGCCTACCCGCACGAGGTCGTCTCGCCCATAGAAAAACAGGCTGAAAATCCTGAAGGGATTGAAAAATGCAGAGAGAATTTAAGGCGGATACAACTGGCGCGCGAAAAATATCGCGATGAGACAAATAACGATCCACAATGGCTCTCTGAACTTTCCCCAGAATACCTTGACAAAAAGTCCCTTCTTTGTCCTGCGGATGCGACAAATGGCAAACCTGGGGTTTTAACAGACGGTGCAGCGGATCCGACGCTGCCGTGTAGTTATCTTTATCAATTTCGTCCTGAACAGAAAACAGGACAGGGATTTCTGTTGGAAATAGAAGGCGATATGCTGCCTATCGTGCGCTGCGAACATCATCTGCTCAATCTCAGCGTCAGTGGAAAAATTTATCGTAAGGGACCGCAGAGAAGGATTTATAACAACAGCAGCGTGAAATCCATTTCTATCCAAACGAATTCCACGTCGGATCTGCCCGAAGAAGTCAGAAAGCAGATAGAAGAGCAGCCTCTCAAAGGCGGCAATAATCAAGTAAATAGAACCATCTTCCAAATTAAGTCCTCGGACAATCCACAAGCGAAACTTAGAGAACAATTCGGCGAGGCGTTTCTTGAATCACCAGAGGGTAAAGCACTGCTCAATCAATTAACAACGGCATCCATAGATCGTGAAAAATTTGCATTTCTATTGGGCAAATCGATGCCAGACATCGTGTTGACCGACCTTTCGGGAAAATCCGCTAAGTTAGAGACACTCCGCGGTAAATTTGTCCTCGTGAACCTTTTTTCAACAGATGCTACTACTTGTGGACCGAAGTTAAAACAGTTGGAGAAACTGCTTACAAACTACGACGCTACCCAATTGCAAGTAGTTGGCATTAGTACGAATGATTCAGCGAAAGCAATTAAGGCGTTCAAAGAGAAGCACCAACTTTCGATGCCCATCTGGGTTGATAAAAGCACCCAGATGCAGACGCTTCTCAATAGAGACACGTCCGAACCGCAAACGGAACTCATAACGCTTCTTTTAAATCGGGAACGCGTTGTCAAAGATGTGTTCATAGACTTCGAGCCAGAAGACCTTTCACAAAAGGTCAGCAAGTTAATTGATGCCCAAAAGTAGCAATCAGTGTCTGCCGGTGATAGCCGATGCTGTGAATGTAAACGAGGTAAAATATGTTTCTAACGCTAATTCAGAAAGAGATGATGCATCATATCCTGAGCGTTCGATTTGTCGCGCTCCTTTTGATGTGTCTTCTGCTTATTCCGCTCACGCTTTCTATCAATTATCGAAGCTATCGCCAAGACTTAGTGGATTACCAGGAAGCCGTTAAACTGGCGAACATTGAAGAGAAGACAATGAACCCGAAGATGCCGCTGGAACCGGAGGTTGAAGTTTCCAAACTTATCCTCAAACCGACACCTTTGAGCGTCTTTGCCAAGGGATTAGAGGACTCACTGCCAAGTTATCTTGGTATGACACGCAATGGAATTACACCGGGGATACCATCGACATTTTCAGCACCGCTCTCCCAACTTTTAGGACATCTCGATTTTCTGTTTGTGGTTAGCACGGTTTTCAGTCTGCTCGCGTTGCTGTTTACGTTTGATGTTGTTGCTGGGGAGCGAGAAGTTGGCACGATTCGGATTACGCTATCAAACGCTGTACCGCGCGATCTCTTTCTGTGGGGCAAGTTAATCGGTGGCTACCTTGTGTTCGTTGTTCCGTTTCTGGTGTCGTTTCTATTCGGGTTATTTCTGCTTGTCTGGCAAGGGTTTCCGCTCGACACTCCAGACATTTTTCCACGAGTCATCAGTCTGACAGCTATCTCGCTACTCTATATCGGGGTGTTTTTTGCAATAGGCACCGTGATTTCTACCTACCTGGACAATGCCAAAACAGCCCTTATTATCGCTTTCACCGTTTGGGTGTTCGCCGTGTTGATTACGCCCCGTCTTGGTTTCCTTGCGGCGAAGGTTATCGCCCCAGCACGAACCGCGCAGAGCGTCTATATGGAGAAAAAAGCCCTGAGAGACGATCTCAAAGCGGAACTCAAAAATCAAGAAATGAAAATGATTATGGAAATCCCACCGGACGATCAAGGACGTGTAATAATATCAGGCAACAAACTTAATGAACTCATGAAACCCATTGAAGAGGAACATCGATTAAAATTCCAGGACCATGCTAACAGGCTTGATCGAGCTTACAGACGTGAAGTAAAACGACAAGAACAAGCCGGTGAGACGCTTACCCGAATCACACCGACAGCTTCCCTCATCTATCTCGCGACAAGCTTAACACAGACGGGACAGGCGCAAAGAAGCAATTACCTTCAAACGGGCGATCGCTATTATGATATGCTCGATACAGATTTGTTCAGCAAAATCGATGATTATGCCGCCAACAGAAGTTATAATCTATCGACTGATATTGTTCAAATTACACAGCCGCCACCTTTGGAAACTGACACCTTAGTGGAGACATTCCGTCAATCGGCGGTGGACGTACTACTGCTCTGTTTCTTTGCGGTAACGTTGACGATCGTAGCGTTTCTGAAATTCTTTAGGTTGGATATTTGATGTGCATACTAACCGGTTCTGAAATTATGCACCCTTTTCATCTACATATCGGATCATTAACTATAGAGACTCCATTTCAAGGAGAAATATGTTTGAACCAGGCAGCACTAACGAAGGAGAGATAACGAAAATGAGAAGTAAAAACGTTTTTAAAATGCTGGCATTTTTGACAGTTTTGGGTATTATGGCTCTTTTTGGAAACCAAGCCAATGCGCAAACAACAGTCGAGACCTTCATAGAATCAATAGAAGGCAGGTCAACACCAGATACCATTCCTGAAAAATATCCTGAAGTGTATGACGGCCCGCAAACTGTGAAGGGATTGATGAACGCCTTTGATGCGGCGTACAACCAAAAATTTTCAAAGGCAAGGGTGATCGCATCCTTTGGGGATGGTGTCGTTTATAGTGGCGAGCTTGCAATTAGGGGTGAAATAGACGCGAGACATTCACGCGTAGAGTGGCTCCAGATGCTTTTGAAGAAGGGTATCACTATAGAGGATTTCAACGATTATAGGATCTATCTATCAAAACGACATACTTTGGCGTTTTTAGAGGATAATCCGGATTTACGGAAAATCGGGTTTCTTGGCATGCCTTTAGTGGATGATCCGGAAGCTTATAAAGTCGCTTATATTGATAAACTGGTAGCCAAACGGATTGAGGACCACAAGAAACAGATGGAGCGTGCGAAAAAACGGATTGCGCGCGCCGAGGAACGGATTGCGCGCGCAAAGAAACAGTCCAAACCGCAACACGTTGAACACGCCAGAAAACAGATTGAGGACGCGACAAAACAACTCAGACGTGCCCAAGCGGCTTTAGAACGTTTTCAGAACCCGACATCGTTACCTCAGAAACTAAAGTGGAATAGAATAAAGAAGTCCACCTATCCGGCTTTATAGGGTACTTTTGGGATCCTCTGTTTCTGTCTGTAAAACCCGGTTCGGTTAGGAAACCAAACCATAGGTGTCAATTTAGGGATTTTCGATAACATTTCCTTGCGGATCCGTGTAGATGTTTCCACCCCTACGGGGCTTGGATTTGTGAAGCAACGTTTTTCTACAAAAATACCATCCCTACAGGATTCAAGAGGTTTTTGAAGTCTTCAAGGTTTCCGCGTAGTATCCGGTTCGGTTGGGAAACCGAACCTACCGGGCCTGGGTTTGAAAGGAGAATGGGAAATGTTCGTGACGCTAATTCAAAAAGAGATAATGCATCATATTCTCAGCGTCCGGTTTGTCGCGCTTCTGTTGATGTGTCTCCTGCTTATTCCACTGACCCTTTCTATTAGTTATCGCAATTACCAACAAAACCTTGTCGATTACCAAGAAGCTGTTAAACTGGCAAATATTGAAGAAACGACAGTCAATCCGAAGCAGTCACTGGACCCGGAAATTGAGGTTTCTAAGTTATTTCTCAAACCGACACCTTTGAGCGTATTCGCAAACGGATTAGGGGACGCACTTCCGAGCTATTTTGGGATGACGCGCAATGGCATTACACAGGGACCACCGTCCATGTTTTCCGCCCCTGTCTCCCATCTTTTGGGACATCTCGACTTCCTATTTGTAGTAGGCACAGTCTTCAGTCTGCTTGCGCTCCTATTCACATTTGATGCTGTTGCCGGAGAAAGAGAGACGGGGACGCTTCGGGTAACCTTGGCCAACGCGCTCCCTCGCGATCGCTTCTTAGTAGGCAAACTGGTAGGTGGGTATCTTGTGTTCGTGGTGCCGTTTTTGGTGTCGTTTCTGTTCGGCTTACTTGCACTCGTCTGGCAAGGCTTTCCGCTCGGTGAATCCGAGATTTTCCCACGCGTCCTGAGTCTAACCTTCGCTTCATTACTCTACATTGCGGTGTTTTTTGCGATAGGCACAGTGATTTCGACCTACTTAGATAGTGCCAAGACAGCACTTATCGTTGCCTTTACGCTCTGGGTGTTTGCCGTGCTGATTATACCACGCGTTGGGTTTCTTGCCGCCAAACTTATATCACCTGCACGCACTTCACAGAGCGTCTATATGGAAAAGACAGCTATGCGAGACGATTTTGATGCGGCACTCTCAGCGGAAAAAAAGAAGATTGTTATGGAGATGCCAGCCGATAAGCACGGTACCAGAATAATAGCTGGGGAGATTTTAAACGAAGTTGATGAACGCATGAAACCCTTTGAAGAAGAATATCGACTGAAATTCCGAGAACATGCTAACAAACTTGATCGGGATTATAAACGTGAAACAGAACGACAAGAACAACTGGGTGAGACGCTTTCCCGAATCACACCGACATCTTCCCTCATCTATCTCGCCACGAACTTGACCCAGACAGGCAAGCGAAAAAAGCGCAATTACTTTCAAGCTGGAGAACGTTATTATGATGAACTTTATAGGGATCTGTTCAGTAAAATAGTAGATAATGCTTCCGCAAGATCGTGGAACCCAAAAACCGATATCGTCAAAATCACGCAGCCACCACCTCTGGAAACGCCAACCTTAGGTGAGACCTTTCGGCAATCGATGGTGGATGTGCTGCTGCTCTGCTTCTTTGCGGTGGTGTTGACGACTGTGGCGTTCTTGAAATTCTTCCGTTCAGATATCTGACTGTTGTGCCTGCTGCCGATAGTCAGTCAACCATACCTTCTGCATAATTTGCTCAACGCATCGCTTTTTCTGAATTTCCTATGAAAGCAGGGGTTAATCCAATAAAGTGCCTCCAAAAGCAGGTGTTACCCCAGAAATTCAACGTTATCAAAAAATAGTGCAACCTTTTTGCCCTTAAAACGCGTCTTTATTACATAAGCGTATATTGTCTGAAGTAAAAAAACGAGGTTGAAAGGATGTAACGCCTCTGAGTTAGGACAATAGAAACAAAGGAGAGGTAGCAGAATGAATGGTTTATTTACGATTCCACTTTTGACAGTTTTAGGACTCGCTACTTTTCTGGCGGGTTGTAGTACGAACTACTCATACACACATACGCAGGGGTACAGTTCTGAAATTAGCACATCGGATTTGCAGTTACGTGAACATGTTAAGTTCCACTGGATATCCCCTTCCACGCCTGGAAAATATACCGGATCCCAAGACGTACAGGCCCTGATGAAAGCGTTAGACGCGGGTTATAACAGTGGACATTCAAAGTCCGATGTGAGTGTATCTCACACGGTTGATAACGAAAAAATAAGTTATAGCAGTGACCTTACAGAACGTGAGATAGATGTAAGGTATCCGCGTGCGGAATGGCTCCAGATGCTTTTGGATAGAGGGATCATCGTAGAAAATTTCGGTGACTATTCCCGTTACCTATTAAAACGGCATACGCTGGCACTTCTGGAAGATAACCCGAACTTGTGGCAATCAGAGCTTTTCGATATTCCACCGACGGATAATTGGGAAACTTATAAAGCCGCTTATATTGACAAGTTGATAAAAGACCATACCAAGAAATCGAAAACTAAACAACCCTAAATTGGTGTAGCTTTTTTTAAACATTTTCGCTAAGGCATCGCGAGCACAGCTCGCTCCTACAGGGAAAACTAAGTATCGCGAGCACAGCTCGCTCCTACAAGGAAACATTTGAATACAGTCCAATTTTTTGGTATTATATACGCAAATTAACCATAGGAGAAACCTGATGTTAGAAACCCGTGAACTCACGAAAGTCTACAATGAAAGCGTTTTAGCCGTCAACGAATTGAACCTGAAAGTGGATGACGGCGAGATCTACGTTGTCCTCGGTGCGAACGGTGCCGGTAAAAGTACAACAATTTCTATGCTGTTAAACTTTATCGAACCGACGAGTGGCACTGCCCTGATAGACGAAATTGAGATTCCGAAGTTCCCGCTGGAGGCGAAGAAGCATCTCGCTTACGTCTCTGAGAACGTTGAACTCTATCGGAACTTCACAGCACGACAAAACCTCTCCTTTTTTGCGAAACTCGGTGGACGCAAGAAGGTATCAAATGAGGAACTCGATGCGACCCTTGGACGTGTCGGTCTACCCGAGGAAGCCTTTACACGGCGTGTCAAGACCTTCTCTAAAGGGATGCGTCAACGCCTCGGCATTGCGATTGCGATTATGAAGAACGCAAAAGCCGTGTTGCTCGATGAGCCGACTTCCGGTTTGGATCCGAAAGGTGGTGCCGATTTTCTGAATCTGCTTCGTGAGTTAAAAGAAGAGGGCAAAGCCATCTTCATGTCCACTCACGACATCTTCCGTGCGAAGGAGATCGCCGACAGGATTGGCATTCTGGTGCAAGGTAACCTTGAGCGAGAATTAACGCGCGAGGAGATTCAAGCAGAGGACCTTGAGGCGTTGTATCTGAATTATGTCGCTGGATACGAACCTGAGGAAGATGAGGAATAGTTACCAGTTACCAGTTTTCAGTTAAGAGGTTATCGTTTAACAAAGCCTCTTTTAACTGGTGACTGGCTACTGTTAACTGTTAACTACTGAAAGGTGAAAAACATGGCAGGATGGAAAAAAAGGGGGCTGATTTTCATTATGGCAATGGGGATGCTGCTGCCAAGTGCACTGCTTGACGTTGCACTGGCAGCGGCGTCAGAAGAGATCCCATCGATTAATGGAAACAGCACGAAAACCAGAGATGAGCAAGACCGCCATATCAAAATAGAAATCGAGCGGCAGAAGATGAAATCAGCAGAAAGGCTGATGACAATAAAGAAAATTGAGCTCGAAAAGCTTCAGGCGATGATGAAGGAGGAAAACAACATCGTCACCGTCGCCGAAGTGAATACCGCAAAGGAAGGCTACGAAACGGCTGTCTCTGAATATGAACAGGCAAAACTGGAGCTGCAACGGGTAGAGCTTGAATCGCTACAAGATGAATGGCACATCAGCGTTGAAGCGACAAGTTTATATGAATCTCCGGATGGCAGAGAGTTGTTCTCAATTACCCTGCGGAATAGCTCATCTCCTGTCAAACTCGTCGAGAGCTCGAAAGTCGTCGGACAAGATATTATCCTTAGCGCACAGATTGATGATATCTTCGTCACAATTAGAGAGCAAGAGAGTTATGGCTCAAGTGGTGCGATTATCACCGAACCTTATGAACAACGCATTGAGACGCTCAAAGAAGATGAATCTGTCACTCTGGAGTTTGAGCTGATAAAAGAAAATATCCGAGATGTCGTCGTGGAGTTAAAGTACTCCGGGCGTGAGGAAAATAAAAACATCCACCTGAGTCAGGAAGAGCCGTATATCTCTGTGGTGTCGGCGCGGCGTTATAAAGAAGGCGACCGCCGACGGCTGGAAGTTGTTCTTAGGTATGGGGCGTTAAATGACGAAACACAGGATGATGAAACAGAGGTCATAGGCACGACCACAGCACAAGAAATTAACAACGTCTATGTCTCTATCAAAGACGACACCGCTGCTATCATCGGTTTTCCTTATGAACATCGTATTCCGACGCTGAAAGATGGAGAGGAAAAAACGCTTGATTTTGAACTGCGACGGAATGTGGACAGCGTCACTGTGAGTCTCACCTACCTTGAGGAGGAAAATCCGTATAAAATCCACCTTGAGGAGGACACGCGCCATATCTCTATCCTGAGTGCGAAGAAGTTTCGGGTTGAGAACCAAATGATGGTAACGCTTCAGTTAAAGAACACATCTACAACTGAAGCGATGTCGATCAATGCGACCCCTGAAGAGATCGCTGCGGCGAATGAGATACGCTCGATTTATGTTTCCTTACTTGATGTTACCGATGACACGAACATCGTCAAACCGTATGAAGAGAAGATCCCAGTTCTCGGTTACAATGAAACTGTGGAATTAACATTCCAGCTCCAGAAAGATGTCGAGAGTCTGAAGGTATCGTTGAACTACCCCGAACTTGAAATGCCAGAGATGCGGTTGATCTATCTGCAAAAAGAGTCTGCTCTGGATGTGGTAAACGTCAGTTCACTCCGCTTTTCGCAGGAAGGCAATTTGGGGAGCAGCGTCACCTACGATTTAACGCTGGATCGGTTGGCAGAAACGGAAAATACATTCCAGTTGCGCGTCATTAACTTGCTGAACCGTCTCTCTTTTGAGTTTCAAGACCCAGAAACCCAGTCTCGGCAGTCTCAGGTGAAATTTACGCAGGAACAGTCAAAGCGGAATCTGTCCCTGATTGTCTATTTGCCGGAAGAATTGGATGCCTCCTACCTTGATAGCACCCTTGAGTTTTATGTCGCAGTCCTTGATGAGGCAGAAGCGAACGAGCTGGGTGGTATCAACAATCGGTTGGACGACCTACCTGCTGAACAGATTGCCGGTATACAAGGCGGTGTTGAACGGTTTGAGCTCATACCAAAGGGTGTGCCGGAGATTGAAGTGTTCGTGCAGAATGCCTTCCAGACGATCAAAATAGGCGAAGAGGTTAATATGACAGCGACGCTAAAGAACATCGGTACTCGTGATCTCGTTGACATCCGTATGATTGTTGACGTAAACACCGATTGGAAATACACCGTTGTCCCGGAAGTTATCGGTTCACTCGCTCGGAATCAGGAAGAAGAGATACAGCTGACGTTGAGTCCACCTTCAGACATCGGGGTCGGCGAATATCAGGCGAAGTTGAATGCCGAAGTCACCGTTGATAACCGTAAGTTTGAGGCACGCGACCGCTCGATCACGGTGCAAGTTGAATCAAAGACGCAGATGTCGGTGACAACGCTGCTCTTTGGTGCCCTGATCCTCCTGATGATTGCGATTGTCATCGTTACAATCCGTATTAGCCGACGTTAGAGATGGCTTTCGGCTATCAGCGATCAGCAGTCAGCAAGAGATTCTTGATAAATTTTGGCTGCTAAATGCTGATTATTGACGGCTATTGTTTTATCTACTATCAAATCCCTGTAGGAGCGAGCTGTGCTCGCGACTCCTAAACCACAAAATTTAGATGAACAAAGCACGATTCCCAAAGATTTATGGAGATTTAGCATGAACAAAAGGTTGACGGCACTTGCGGTCTGTCTACTTCTGAGTATTGTGGGTGCCGTCTCAGCACAGCGACTTGTCTCGCTTCAACCTGCACGCGCAATAGAACTGGCGTTACAGAACAACGAGACAGTCAGAAAAGCCGAGAAAGTATTAGAACGCGCGCAGGCAAACCTTCGTGTATCCAAAGCCGTGTACCTACCACAAGTAGGCCTCACCGGTGAATATCAACGTCAAAAAGATGGCGATATTGATGAGAGAGACTATCTCACCCGCGCACAAATGAGTGTCCTCTTCGCACAATTCGGCGAAATCCCTGCCGGACTCGACGCAGCACAGGAAGAGGTACGTAAAACAGAAATCGAATACGAACGGGCAAAAAAGGAAAGTGTTCACGCTGTTCGGAACATCTGGCACAATATCATCCTGACACAAGAAGAAATTGAACAACGCCGCGCGATTGAGATAAAGTTGAAGGAAAAACTGAGAGGCACGCAACTCAAGCAAGAAGAAAAACGGATCGGCTTCTTGAGTCGCCTTAATACGGAACTTGAACTCTCAGAACAGCAGCTTGCACTCAACGAACTCCAACGCCGGCTTGATGTGGATACCGCCGAACTCATTAGACTCACCGGACTGGATCCACTCGCACAGGTCGCTCTCTCAGACTCTCTCCCTGATGACGATGTGACGCTGGAGGCCGCCGTTGACCTTGCACTTGCGAACAGCCTTGATTTACGCGACCTACGCGGTGATATGATACGGCAAGAACGCCTCGCTGCAGAGACAATATGGAACCGGTTCCCCGAACTCTCCGCTGAGGCACGCTACAAGGATCTCCATGTGCTGCTGGAGCAACACCAACAGAACCGGACCTGGGACGCAAAGGCACTCTACGATCCAATCATATTCGACCGAGAACGAGATGCCTCAAGCATGTTTGAGACGAACCCCCGTACTCAGGACGGATGGGAGGTCCGCTTTAACCTCAATATCCCGCTATATGATGGGAAAAAGACTACGAACCTTCGCGCTGTAGAACTCGCAGAACTGGAACGACTCCAGTTTGAATATACTGAAAAAACGAAATTGATCCGAGTCGCCGTGAGACGAGACTATCGCGCCGTGGCGAGTGCGAAAGAACGGATGGAGATTGAGCAGCAGCGATTGGAAATTCGTGAACGATATCTACGGACAATAGAGCGGGTCCTCGACGAAGTTACGTTTGATATTCCGGGTTATCAAGGATTGACCTTTAACGACGCGTTTCAAGCACAAGCACAATTCACAGAGACGCAACGTGTCTTTTATCAGGCGCGCCGAGACTACGCGCGGGCAAAAGAACAACTCCGGGAAACAATGCAATGGATCGAATAACATATTATACAAGGATACTCGAAAGGAGAAAATATGAGCAGTGCTTCGACAACACACACCGAACTCAACCATTTCGATGAGCAAGAACTTGTTACGCTCGTTCAGAATGGCAATACAGAGGCGTTTAATCCTCTCGTGCGGAAATATCAGCAAAAAATCTACAATCTGATTTATCAACGGGTTGGTGACCGCGAAACAGCGAAAGACCTTTGTCAAGAAGTATTTCTAAAGGCATGGCAAACACTACCGAGCTTCAAAAAGCGATCGGCATTTTATACATGGCTTTATCAAATTGCTGTTAATTGCAGTGTTGATTTTATCCGCAAACGCAATAAGCAAGTCCTTTTTGCGTGCGAGGAATTACCGCAAAACGGAGACGATGTCCTTCCGATGCTCCAGCTGCAGCTGTCGCCTTGTCAAATCCTTGAGAAGGAGGAACTCGGGCATATTATCCGCAAAGCAGTACATCAACTACCGTCTGGACAACGCCGCGCGTTTCGTTTACGCTACTTTCACGAACTCCCGATAAAAAAGATTGCCTCACGCCTGGACAAGTCGGAGAGCACCATTAAAACGTCCCTACACCATGCACGTCAAAGGCTCCGAAGTATGCTGGGACCTTACCTGCAAAACGAATTCTTTACATAGCATAGGGAAACTTGAATCCAGCTATATCGTTGGAGATCGATAGTTGGTGTAGGCACTTCCGCACCTATTTTACCTCGCTCATCAGAAAAGAGACTTGCGCCATAATAAAGAATAGTAGATTAAACAGCACCAACAACCCGACTTGGGTTAAAACGCTACGGTAAGAGATCCGCTCCTCAAAAACCGGTACAGCATCCGGATTCACAGGTTTCTGAGACAACCCCTCTCTTACCGGATAGATATGTAGGCTTTCTGGATCACCTTGGTCTTCCGTTTTAACGAAATCTATAAACGTTTGTCGATAACGGCGCGCCTGTTTAACAAAATCCACATACCCGACGATACTTGTGTTTGCGAGTCCCTCCATCGCATACTGAAAAGTCGCTATCGGAGATATCTGGGTGAGGTCCCGAGCGAGCTGCACCTGTCTAAGTTGCTGATCAATATGTTGGTCGGCGATCTGTTTTTCTGTATCTCCGATCGCTGTGAAATATTCCGCCCAAGCGCGTGTCCGTGAAGGATATTCAATAGAGGGTGCTTTTTTTAACTTCGGTGTGGCTTCCTCTCGCCATTCATCATCAACCTCTCGCCATTCATCATCAATTTGATCCAATTGCGCCCGTCTTCGCATTGAAATCTCGTCAACCGATGGAATCGGATTCAGATTTCCGACAAAGGTGCCGAGTAGACTCGGAAAGACAAACGCCAAGAAAACCCAGGTGAGCAAGAGCCATACTAAGCTTGTAATGGCGTTTGAGACACGACTGGAGAAAAAGAGTCCGAGAAAGATAAAAATGGAGACAAGCAATGCAAATAGACCCACCATCCCCAAAATCCGCAACCATTCGCTCGACCCAAACGGGATATTCCGAGAGAGAACGATGATAAGTAAATTCATCAGAATACTGACAATAAGCGGCACCATGAGCGTTACAAAAGCACCGAGGTATTTTCCCAACAACACCTGGCCGCGGGAGACTGTGTTCGACATCATCAGGCTCAGTGTGCCACGCGACCGTTCTTCGGCAATCGCATCAAAAGTGAATAAGATGGCGAAGAAACTCATCAGGACACCGATGAAGACCCAGTTAATCTTGACACGCCTTGTGGGTGTGGTGCCAGCACTCTCCACCTTATACGCTAATTTCAATGGGATTCGCCATTTGTAATCTTCATCCGCAACACCACGACCTCGACTGATAGTTCCGTCACTCCTCATCTTAATAGAACGCGATACCACTTCATCAACACCACCGGCACAGAATATCAAACGGCTGGGACGCTTGGGCAGCTCCCCAGGTCCTATGAGTGCTAATTCCGCCAAACTTTGATCGGCATATTCTACAATATGCTTCCTATTTTCTGTTACGCGTCGGTTATAGTCATTTATTTGCGTCGTGTAACCATCACCGCCAAGACTATATATCAGGGCATTCACCATAAACAAGACAGGCAAAAGAATGACCATCAAGGCGAACCGGAGTGTCGTGAGATTGTGGTATATCTCTTTGAGCATAATTTGCCAAATCATTTTTAATAGTTGTCAGTAATCAGTTAACAGTCATCAGTCACAAGAGGTTTCTGGTAACAATTCACCGCGCCCTAAAATATTCCAAGATCAGAGGATTGTTACAAAACGCCTCTTAACTGAAAACTAAAAAACTGATAACCCCTCCTTTTTAACTCATATCGTATCTTAGGAAGGATACGTAAGCCGTCATGAATAGGACGATATTCCATGCCACTAAGATCAACACATCTACGGAGGCACGGGACAAACTTTCGGAAAGTGAGAGCCGTTGATGTTGGAAAACAGGCAGATCTGTCAGTTCGGCTGCGCCCTTGTCATCAGAAAACCACGCCCGCGACGAGAACGCCTCCTTATCTTTCAAATATTCAACAATCTCACGCTTATAGGCTCTGGCGTTCTGAATAAAATCGTTATAACGCTGTCGGTCTGTGCCTGTTATCGTTCCGATAGCGAAGTCGTAAGTATCCGCGAAGGAGATGCGAGAAAGCATATCTGCAAATTTCGCGTTCCGCTCCCGTTCTTCCGCAGGTTTATTAAGAATTGCCTCGACTTTATTCGCATATTCAACCCGAAGTTGCTCTTGATAGCCTAACAGTTCTTGGAAGATGGAGGTATCTGCTCTATCAACGCTTATGATGCTATAACTCTCTACGAAGTAATACCCCCCCGACCCAGTGCTCTTTCCAGTTCCCGTTGAAATTGTCTTAGGTTCCCAAGTAATTGGGTGTGTTATCTTTTCGTAGCCTCTCTGTTTGATGTAGGCATCTCGTTCTCTTTTGAACTGATCCCAGACATCAGGAGTGGATTGGAGTGCTGCCGACTCAGGGTTCGACTTATAGGGTGGAAGTTTCTCTACCGCAAACGCCACTATATTTGAATGAACGCTCGTTAGCATCACCCAGATAAACATCGAAAGGATCAACGTCGTCGCAGCAGTTTTCGTCCAAATTGACAGCAGCAACCCTAAGAGATACCACGTTGACACATACAACAGCGAAACTGCAAATATCAGCACAATGTGTGCGATGTCGTTTCCGTCAAAAGCAGTGACACGCGAAGAAAGTGCGATGATCAGTGCCACGATCAAACTCATCAAAACAATAGGGAACAGCGATAACATCCCACCGAGATATTTCCCCAACACTATCGTATCTCTCGGTATAGCGTTGGATAACACGAGTTTCAGCGTGCCGTCCTCTCTTTCGCCCGAAATTGTGTTATAGGCAAACAGGATTGCTAACGCGCTGAGCACGATTTTGAAGATGAAAACCACATCAACAGTCAGGAACATCTCAAGGAAGGGATTGTCTGAACCCCGCTTCTGCGCGGGTGCCCCTCCCCCTATAGGAAGGGAGAGTTCAAAGACGGGTTTCCCCAGTTCAACGGTAACCGTATTTGCGCCGAAGTTCTCGGTTCCGACGTTAAAGATACCCAGCGGATTCGGTTTCCGGTGCGCTTGTGGTTTGATTTTGGAATAGAGGTTCCACTTTTGTGCGGCTGTCTCCGCCTCCCGGACGGCAGTGTTATACCCCGCCAAACGCTTCTCGTAATCATCCACTTGAACGAAAACGGCGACAGCAGTCGAAAGCAGGCACACAATAAACCCAATCATGAATCGGGAGGTCAACACATTTGAGACGAATTCTCGTTGGATAACGAACCAAAGATTTGCCATACCCGCTCCTTTCCTACCTTCTCTAACTGTATGCTATTATAGTAGATTCCGTAATTATCTATACACTCGTATTGTCGTGTGAGCTGTGAAGTTTTGTGTCCCGATGGCACAGGAGACCAACGGTTTCCTATGCTACAAGGGTAAACTTACTTTGGGATTTTACTATAAATAGTGTTTTAAGGGAATCCACTTTTTCAAGATATTAGACAATTGACCGGTGGGTGTATTTTGGTATATAGAGTCCGTTGAGATTGAAAAGATAGTAATAAATACTATAGTTTGGACAGTTTCTGTCTGTTTGATGTTGAGTTTTCATACGCAAATTTAGCACGCGATGGTAGATTTTTTTGCTTTAAACCCCCTAAAGAATCAGAATCAACGGTATGAATGCCTTATGGGCATTCACCGGGTATGAATGCCTTATGGGCATTCACCGCCCCTTATCAGGGGGACTTTGAGAAGAAATGCGTAAGTCCTATATAGTAATAGATAGCGTGAGTTGGATAATAAATTGAACTTGCGTTACTTAATCTCGCTCATCAGAAAAGAGACTTGCGCCATAATAAAGGATAGTAGATTAAATAGCACCAGCAAACCGACCTGGGCTAACACACTTCGGTAAGAGATCTGCTCTTCAAAGACCGGCACGGCGTTCGGATCCACGGGCTTCTGAGACAACCCCTCTTTTACAGGATAGATATGTAAACTCTCCGTATCGCTCTGATCTTCCGTTTTGATGAAGTCTATGAACGTCTGGCGATACCGGCGCGCTTGTTTGACAAAATTCATATAACTCACAATACCTGTATTCGCAAGCCCTTCCATCGCGTACTGGAAAGTCGCTATCGGCGAGATTTGGGTGAGATCGCGGGCGAGCTGCACCTGCTGAAACTGCTGATCGATGTGTTTATCAATACTTTCTGTTTCTATTCCTTTCTGTGTTGTAAAGTATGTTGCCCACCGTCGGGTCGCTGATGGATTTTCAGTGGAGGGTGCTTGGTTCAACTTACTTGATAGCGGTTCAGCACTCGCGCCGAAAGGCTGGAATTGATCGCTACTTTGCTCCAATTGTGCCTTTCTCCGCAATGAGACCTCGTCAATCGATGGAATTGGATTCAGGTTGCCGACAAAGATCCCGAGTAGGTTCGGAAAGACGAACGCGAGGAAAACCCATGTGAGTAAGAGCCATACTAAGCTCGTAATCGGGTTTGAAACGTGACTTGAAAAAAAGAGTCCAAGAAAAATAAAGATGGAAACGAGCAGCCCAAAAAGTCCGACCATCCCCAGAATTCTGAGAGAGGTTCCCGAATCAAAGGAGAGACTCCCAGAAAGCTGAACAAGCAACAGATTCATCAGGATGCCAATTACGAGTGGTGCCATGAGCGTCAAAAAAGCACCGAGATATTTTCCCAACAACACCTGGCCGCGCGAGACCGTGTTGGACATTATGAGGCTTAGCGTACCACGCGACCGTTCCCCAGCGATGGCATCAAAGGTGAATAAAATTGCGAAAAAACTCATCAGCATACCGATGAAAACCCAGTCTATTTTGATACGATGGGTCGCGCCTCCTTCATCAAAACTATTCAACGGATACCTTAATGTCCAGGGTCCCTTCCACGCATAAGCTTCAAAATCACCAAAACGGGAACTGCGACTGGCAGCGCCGTACTCCTGCATGATGACAGAACGCGGTATCACTTCATCAGACCCATTGGCGCAGAATTTCAGAGGACTCGGACGTTTCGGCATATCGCCGGGGCCTATCACCGCTAATTCCCCTAAACTCTGAGCGGCATACGTTTCAACGTGAGCTAACTTTTTTTCTATTTGCCTATTGTAAGCATTGACCTGTGTTATGTATCCATCATCGCCATAGCCGTATATCAACGCGTTCGCTATCATCAGAAGGGGTAGCAGAATTATCATCAAAGCGAACCGGAGCGTCGTGAGATTGTGATGGATCTCTTTTTTCCCAATCTGCCAAATCATCTGCTTCTCCTTTTCAACTCATCTCATATCTTAGAAAGGACACATAAGCCACCATAAACAGAACAATATTCCATGCTAACAAGATCAGAATATCCACAGAAGCGCGAGAGAAACTTTCCGAGAGGGAGAGCCGCTGATGTCGGTAAACCGGCAGATCTTTCACATCCGCGGCACCCTGATCGTCGGAAAACCAAGTTCGCGAAGAAAATGCCTTTTTATCTTTCAAATATTCAACGATCTCACGCTTATAGACTCTGGAATTTTCAAGAAAATCGTTATAGCTCTCTCGGTCGGTTCCTGCTATTGCCCCAACAGCGAAGTGATACACATCTGCGAAGGAGATACGGGAGAGAAGGCCTGCGAACTTCGCGTTCCGCGCTCGGTCATCCGCAGGTTTTCTGAGAATTTCTTCCGCCCTATCCGCATACGCAATCCGTAGCGGTTCCTGATAACTTAAAAATTCCTGAAGCACGGAAACATCGGCGTACTTCATATTTCCAATGCGATAACTTTCCGTAACAAACCATTTATCAGAGATAGAGGAAGTACCAGCAGACCCACCTTTTCTACCTTTTTCATCGCGCCGCCAAGAGACCGTCTTCGTTGGACTATCGTACCCCCTCTTTTTAAGGTAATCGTCGCGTTCTTTTCTGAAATTATCCCAGAGTTGCGCCGTCTGTTGAAAAACTTTCTCCTCCGAATCCGGTTTATGTGGCGAAAATTTCGTCACCGCAAATGTTGCTACGTTCGCATGAACACTTGTCAGGATCACCCAGAGAAACATCGAAAGCATTAATGTGGTTGCTGCCTCTTTCGTCCAGACGGACAAGAGCAGTCCTAAAAGATACCACGTTGACACGTACAACAGCGAAACGGCGAATATCAGCACAACGTGTGCAATGTCGTTTCCATCAAAGGCGACATTCGGTGAAGAGATTGCAATTAGCAGTGCCACAATCAAACTCACCAAAACAATTGGGAACAGCGACAACATACCGCCGAGGTATTTCCCCAAAACCACCGTGTCCCTCGGTATAGCATTGGACAACACAAGTTTTAGCGTGCCATCCTCTCTTTCGCCCGAAATCGTGTTGTAAGCAAACAGTATCGCTAATGCACTCAGCACGATTTTGAAGATGAAAACCACATCAACGGAGAGAAACATTGCGAGAAAAGGGTTGTCCGCTCCCATCTTTTGGGTCGTTTCGCCCCAACCCGGAGAACGGCTATCCCGTGTCCAAATCGGCTTGTCAGGCTCAACAACGACCGTATTTACACCAGAGTTTTCCATCCCAATGTTAAAAATGCCGAGCGGATTCGGTTTTCTGTGCACCTTTGCGCTAATATCGGTGTAGAGTTTCCAATTCTGCACTTCCGCCTGAGATTCCCGGACAGCTGTGTTATATCCGACCAACCGTTTTTCGTGGTCATCCACCTGAACGAAAACCGCAACAGCGGTTGAAAGCAGGCACACGATAAACCCAATCATAAATCGGGAGGTCAACACATTTGAGACGAATTCTCGTTGGATAACGAGCCAAAGTGTATGCATGAATTTACCTCATTCCATAGTAGTAGGCACGCTCCGTCGTGCCGTAACACGCTTGCCCGTTTACTTATCTTTTTGAGGTTTATCGGGCTGACCATCCGCTTTTTCAAGGAGTGCGATGCCGATACGTTGCAAACTTTCGGAATTTCCGATACGCCATTTTCCATCTATAATGCTCACAAACACCAACGCATCCGGTTTTGTGGGGAATTCTTGAAGGAACCAATTCGTGTACGCAAGTGGTTCACCACTTGTCCACTGCCATTCGGTTTGATTTTCCGGACGCGTCAGTCCGATCAAAAACGGTTCCCGCCCGAATTTTTCGACAAGCCACTCTTGTTCCGCTTCGTCGTTAATTGACACCAAATGTGCACCTTCGGCAATCGCCATAGCGCGGGCATCTTCCCAACTTTTACACTGAATCTTTTTGTAGGCATGGCCATTGGCAGGATTTACTATCCACGCTTCTATTGGGTTTGGCATCAGCGGAACAGGTGGAATTGAAGCCTCGCTCAACTGGAAAACCAAATCATGACGGCGTTGCCCCTCTCCGATTTTAAATGTTTCCGACATCGCCCCATCACCTTGATAGTCTACAGACACTGTGCAAAACCCGGGCAAATTCACATAGGTCACAAAGTAGCCATCCGAATCTGTATAGGTTGGATTCCTACTGAAATTCCCGCTTATCACATCATCTAAACTCTGAAAGCGGAGGTCAAACTTTACGGTTGCCTCGGCTAAAGGTGTTTCATCCGCCAAAAGGACTCGACAGCGGATGCGCATTCGAGGCCGCACCGTTACTGTTATGTCTTTGATATCCATTCCTGACTTGATATGAAGCGGGATGCCACCTACAGCTGATACTTTCTTCGGTTCGAGTTCAAAAGTCGTGACGAACCTAAGACGCTGCTCATGCGATATTTGGAAATTTGGATTATCAATTGGCAAGAAACTCAAGCCGCCAATGTCAATGGCGCGAATCTCCGTATCCGGTTCAAAGGTTCTTGCTTTTGGAACCACCACTAATTTCGCGTGTCCCGGAACGATGCCGCCGATACGGAAATTTCCAGTTGAATTGGTCCGCGATTGTTGCATCGGCGTGGGCATCTGCCACATCTCGCCATCAATAATGTCAATTGGCTGCATTCCTAACGTGAGATCGGAAACGGGATTCCCTTCCATGTCGATAACGCGCCCGGAAAGGGTGCTTGCGTCTTCTTCAGCACTGCTGAACAAGGACGCAACAAGTAAAAATGCCAAAATCCCAACGAAAGCCACAAGCGGGTGCCTGAAGTTTTGAAATCTCATGATTATTTTCTCCTTGTTGATAGATTTTTTTCAGTTTTCATATTAATTTGGATTTCTAACTAACATAGCACTACCTTGATAAATCATACACCATCGGCTTGTCAGAATTTTCGACAACGCGACACTTTTCAATAACCGCTTCGTCCCGATAGTTATTTTTCCACTTGTATGTCCAGAGTGTACCTATCCGCCTAGGAAAGTATTCTTCACACTGACCCGGAATCTCACACTCAAGCAATTCGACTTCTGTGACGGCACCGTTAGCGTGTTCATAGCACATTTTCACAAATCCAATACCCGGCGCGAACCACAAATAGCGCGTGCCATTAATGAATTTGTTGGCTTCTCCAACTCCAGAAAAGGCATCTTCTGTCCCTATCTTGGCACCTGTAAAAACAGTTTTGTGGCTGAAGCATTCTTGAAACACGCCAGCAGGAACCTCTACTGTTTCAGAAGGTCCCAAAATCATCTCTGCTCGTGAATTCCAATGTCCCTTCTGTTCCCAAGTGTCCCCTATAATCAACGGGAACTTATAAAGATCGCCAGGATAATGGGTGATGTAATGCATCGACATGTACATCGGTGCTGGCTCATAGAGGGTACCGGTCGTCGTGCCGTAACCGATAAGAGACAATGCCATATCGCTTTGGCTAAAATTGAAAGTTCCCTGTGCCAAATGTTTACCAGCCTCTGTTGCTGCCGTCGCTTTAACACCAATATAACGCGGTATATTTTGCAATAGACCTGGACACAAGATTTCGCGAACCATCAACTCTTCTTTTTCCAGTCGTTTTCGAGCGCGGTACAACCGACTTTTTACTGTATTTGGCGATACATCTAAAAACTCGCTCACTTTTTCGCAACTTAAACCTTTTAGATAGTGCAATATTATCACAGCACGTTCTGCCCCCGGAAGTTTTTGAAGGAGGTGTTCCACAACTTCTTGCAACGCACCTGTCAAAACTTGTGTCTGTTCTTCCTCAAGATATTGTCCATAGAACAACCTTTCTAATTCGGCCTTCGGTACTGTATCCAGTGACTGCATTGAAGTCGGTTTTTGCCGCAGCCACTTAGCACATTGCCGCTTTGCTATGGTATACAGCCATCCTAAAAAACGATTAGGATCCTTCAGGGTAGAAACAGATTTAAAAGCCTGAATGAAGGTGTCCTGTGTAATCTCTTGTGCTATGTGAAAGTCCCCGATTTCTCGCCACGCGAGCGAGTGAACCCACTTCTGGTGTTTTTCAACCAGCGCAGTAAAAGCATCTTCATCACCCGAAACAATACGTTGAATCAGATCAGCATCTTCGTTTTTCATAATGATCCTCCAAAGTAAATCATCTTATGATTTTTAAGTCGCGTTTTAACGGAGGAAAGGTTGCATAAAATGTAGTTTGTACCAATCTTACAGGACTTACGTAAATTGAGCAAATATCGGACATTTAGATGCAAAAAGCGATAATTTCCGTATTTTAAACCCCCTAAATCCCCCTTATCAGGGGGACTTTAAGAGGAATCCGTAAGTCCTATCTTATTTACCATCAGAACCGGTGGGCTTAATTTCGTACTGCGTTAGCTCAAGGCTCTTTTCCACTTTTGAAGCAGCGGATTTGCGGACAAATTTCACGATTCCGACGTTAGGTGCCAACCAGAGCGTTGTTAATTCTATATCAGACGTATCTGAAGAAGCCGGTTTTGTCGCGTCCTCTTTTTCTTTTACCTCTGCATACCAATACTCAATTTTCAAACAGTCTTCAAATGTCCCCGCGAGGGTCTTTACGGTTTCTTTGGCCGTCACCTTCCCTTTTTCGACCAAATCAATAGGAATAGCATTAACCTGATCACCGCCCGGAATCTGAAAATCAGGACTTTGCATTTTCAGCTTGAGCGTTATGGAGCCGCTGATCTGTGTTGCCGTCCACGCTTTATCAAAAACGATGGGAGTTGGGAGAAGATAGAAATCGTTTTTCGCTTCGACCTTAATCTCGTAACTGAAATCAGCACTAACTCCGGGGGATGTCGAGATTCCTTGCTGTTTCTTGATATCCGCGTCCATTTCTTTACGGAGTTTTGCCTCAAACGCTTTTTCCACCGCATCACCGACAAAGAAGGCTATTCCGTCTTTACGGATTTGGTAAAAATTGGGATGAACGTAATGCTCGTAATCTGTCCAATCCTCCAAAGCAGGTTCATAACCGAAGGCATGATACGTCTCAGTCTCAATCGTTTTTTGCTCTACGGCACGGCGTGTTAGCTTGTCTCCGTCCTGATTCTCGTAAACCCAAAAACTTCCGAGCGTATGTGGAAAATAGTCGTTTGATCCTTCGTTAGCTATCAGCGTCGCGGGGACACCAAAAATAAGTACTAAACTGAAGAAGATACTGATAGATTTGTAAACGACATCATTAAAGCGAAATCTTATTAACATAATGGATTCCTCCTTAAACAGTAGACTGAAAACTGTCCCGATCACAAAGAACAGATCAAGATGCTATATGTAAACTTATTTTTAGATTTCATCATAGATTTAAAATTCAAGCGTTAGTCCAAAATAGATGATTCGTGGCAGTTGCGGCGCGTCAAAGACTTCACGCTCAATGCCGACTTCCTGACCCTGTACGTCAAGTGTTGCCTCTTCAACAATGAACTTTATCTTATTTTTCCGGTTGTAGACATTCAGAATATCAAGAAACCCACCTATTTTCATGCCTTTAACTTTCCACTTATGACTTATCCTGAAATCTAACTTGTGATACGGTGACAGTTCCGTGCTTAATTGTTCGTCAGCACTCGCCAAAAGCGGATTAAATCCACGCGTTACGGGATCTTGAACAAGCACGATAGAACTGATAGGCACCTCAGAGGTCCCGCTTAAATACTGCCACTTCGCGCCTATCTCGAAATCTGGACTGAAATTATAGTTCGCAACAATACTAACAATATGTGTGTTATCAAAGAGATACGGCTGATAGTCAGCGTTTGGATGTTCGCGACGCTCAGCATGGGTATAGGCATACGAAATCCAGCCGAAGAATTTATCGGGAATCCGATGCCGTAAAAACATCTCCACACCGCCAACGAATCCTGTGCCCTGATTGAGATAGTTTGAATCCTCATGGGGTGTAACGAATTTCTGTGCGTCTTTGTAATAGGTGGCGAATTTGAGTTCGGTGCGTGATGAAACTGGATGTTCAAGCTCTATGATATAGTGGCGTGTGAGGCTCGACTCCAAACCACGATTGCCATCGTCCGAGAGCAACTGATACGGTAGTGGGTTCTGTTCATAGTGTCCATACGCGAAACGGAGGTTAGAACCACTGGGCAGCTGGAGACTCACGCTTCCGCGCGGTTGAACAGAGAGTTGCTCCGTCACATTCAGATAATCGAGTCGAATACCGAGTGCTACTGATAAAAATGCCAGCGGATCATATCGTGCCTGTAGGTATCCTTCAGTCCGATAAAAATCGTATCCGAATTCGTCGTGTACCTCTTCAAAAGTGCCTTCGTTGATGACTTCACCGTCAGGCGTTTCCGTCGTAAAAGTCAGATCATGGTCTGACGGAAAATTTTCTTCAACCCATCCATTTTCGGAACTTGTCGCCGGATTGAATGTAAAGAGCATGCCGGACTCCAATTGAAGCATCGGACTTAACCGATAGGATACATCTTCGCGGAGTGTATAGACGGGTGCGTTAACCTTTATTTCGTAGTGAACGTAGTTTGCCAAATAATTTTCCCGTTGACCGTCAGGTCCGACAGAAACAGGTCCGACAGAATACTGCTCTTCAGTCGTACCCTGAAAGTCGATATTGAGAAAATTGTCGGAACGGGTCAGAGAGAGATGAGAGGTAAGATTTTCGGTGAACTCTGAACGGAGATGGATGCCTTGCCCATTAAATCCATTTTCAAAAAGCACAAAATCGCGTGGGGGTTCATCAGTTCTAACCCCTTCCTGCTCTGCTACAATTTTAAAACGGTCTACAGCGGCAAAGGCGTTCATTGTGAGATGATGCTTTTCAGTAAGCGGGTACGCAAACTTGAACTGATAATCCGAGAAGTAGGGGAGCTGCTGCTCTTGTCCTGTCTGCTGTTCAATAATCGGTCCCACGATGAGATCGAAGTAACTTCGCCGTCCTGAGGCAGAAACATATCCTTTCTCTCCGATTTTTCCTTCAAGCAATCCTTCAGAATAGAAAATATTGAGGTTAAATTTCCCATCGAACCGTTCTTCGATGCTGTCGCGGGCGTGGATATCAAGCACGGCTTGTGAATCCAATCCGAATTCGGCACCGTATCCACCGGCATAGATATCAATTGTTTCAATCGTTTCTGAACTGATGGTTGACAGGAGACCACCCCAATGAAACGGGTATCCGAGCGGTGTCCTATCAAGGTAGTAAAGGTTAGAACCCGGTTCACTACCGCGGATGTAAAGCACGCCAAAATAATCGTTTGGAACGCCGATGCTCGGGAGCGTTGTGAGTCCTTTGAGTGCGTCGTTGGCGGTACCCGGAATGCGTAGGAGTTCGCTGCCGCGGATGTCGGTGCGACTGATCGTTGGTGGTAGACGTTTCCCTTCCACAATAATGGTTTCTATTTTTACTGCCTCACCTAAGTAAATTTTGACTTCAGTCGTATCCCTGCTGCTGATCGAAACGGAGACTGCTGTGGGTGCCGTTTCAGTGGGATGCGTAACAACGAAAGTATATGTGCCTTTAGGGAGTTCCGTGAATTGGAAGGTCCCGTTTTCATCGGTTTTTTGGGTCTGTTCTGTTTCGGTAATTCGGACATCCGCCTCTGTAAGCGGTCTCCCAGTACTTCGCTGATAAACCGTTCCTTGAATATCGCCGGTTTGGGCAAAGACAGGTAAGGTAACAGTCATCAGCCAAAATAGCAAAAATTGCTGTTTCATGCAAACGTGGTGTCCTTAGTTCTGCGGAATTATGTAAAATTTTACAGGATAAATCGTCTTATTAGGGTCGTGAAAATATCCAGATATGGCGCGTTGTCCAACAGTTTGATGTTTACGAAGTAGTATCCATCCAGTAATTAACGACACAATTTCACGACGGAAAGGGAGCATAAATTAACACGGTTGGCGATAGATCGTTAAGATGCTTATTTGCCCCCAGTATTAGCAGGTTTGACTTCATACCTCTTTAATTCAAGGGTTTTAACCGTGGTTGAAGCCTTAATTTCAGGAAGCGGTATAACTTTCAGAAGGATATCCCCTGCTTCTTGGTGAAACTTGGCAATTCCAACGTTGGGTGCTACCCACAGCGTCGTAACGGATTCACCGGGCAGATTCGATTCCTCACCCTCGCCTTGCGGGAATATTGAGACTTCTGTTGCTGTCCGATATTCAATTTTCAAGCAGTCTTCAAAAGTGCCAGCGGGTGTCTCAACGTTTTCTGTCCCTAAGACCTTGCCTGTTTCAACAATAGTGAATTCAAGTATTATTTCTTCAGGATCTTGCGGCGGATCAGGTGTCAGCGTAATTTTGGCTTTTATTTGCGCTGCGTCCCACTTTTCGTTGAAGGTAACAGACGTTGGAAGCACATAGAACTCGTCTTGTGCCTCTACCTCAATGTCGTAGAGGAGATCGAAATTCGCCGCATGTATTTCGCCGAACGCCTCTACCTCTTTGGTAAGACGCGCCTTGACTGCTTTCTCTACGTCATCACCGGCCCAGAACGTTACCCGCTCTTCATCAATTTGATAGAAATGCGGGTGGATGCGATAGTCATAATCTTCCCAATCCTCTAAAGCAGGTTCGTAACTGAAGGCATGATACGTCTCACCCGTAATCGTCTTTTTCTCTACGGCACGGCGTGTTAACTTGTTTCCGTCCTGATCCTCGTAAACCCAAAAACTTCCCGACGTATGTGGGAAATAGTCGTTTGACTGTTCGTTAGCCGCTGTCGCGGTGACAGGAAAAATAAGTAATAGACTGAAGAAGATACAGATAGGTTTGTAAACGACATCATTAAAGTGAAATCTTATCAACATACTAAGTGTATTCCTTTAGAGCTCTCTTAGGAGGGATACCCACCGTTTCCATACGGCTTTGGTGGCAGTTTTCTGTGCTTCGTTGGCATTTTCTACCATACCGCGCATCAGGAAGGCGTGACCGACCCCTTCATAGATGACGGGTTCGTAGGTGATGTTTGCGGCATCCGCTGCGGCTTTAGTGGCATCAATTGTGGCATTGATACGATTGTCGTTCTCGGCGTAGAAGCCATACACTGGTGCTGATATTTTGGGGATATCTTCCGTTGATGGGGCAGGACCGTAAAACACAAAACTAGCGGCTATTGTGGTGGAATGAACAGCGTAACTGAACGTTTGACCACCTCCCCAGCAGAATCCGGAGACTGCAACTTTTTCATTGGTTGAAGGTAGATTTCGGACATATTTTTCGATGGCATCCAGGTCGGATGTGACTTGGGAGGGTGGGAGTTCGCTGATAGCCCATGGTACGTCGTCCCTTGAGTCGAAACTTTCTGTGCCGCCACCGTCAGGCCCCATGCCGGAAAGCATATCTGGACAAATTGCGACAAACCCTTCGGCAGCGAGCGTGTCTGCGACGAGCTGGATCCAATTGGTGAGTCCACGACCCTGGTGGATGACGATGATAGCCGTTGCGGGTTCTTTCACCGCTGGATAAACGATAAACGCATTGACGATACGCTCATCGGAGGTCGTAACTTTCACCCATTCGCTGTGTCGCGGGGATACTTCAAGTTGCGTTTTTATACTATCAGCCTCTGCATCGGCAATGGACAATAAACCGATGACAATGATACCTAACATAAGCATGTGGGATATCTGCATAGTTTTCTCCTTATTTTTCCTTTGTTTTGACTTCATACCTCTTTAATTCAAGGTTTAATTCAGGGGACCTGACCGGAGATGGAACCTCAAAGCCAGGAGGCATAGCGAAACTTTTCAGAAAAATATCCTCAGCTTTTTGATGAAACTTGACAATCCCGATGTTGGGTGCCACCCACAGCGTTGTAAAGGATTCGCCGGGCGTTCCTGATCCGAATCCTAATTCCGGTGAGGATACTTCTATCTCTGTTTCTGTTCGGTATTCAATCTTCAAACAGTCTTTAAAAGTGCCGGCGGGTGTCTCAACGTTTTCTGTACCCACGACAGTTCCTGTTTCGACAATAGTGAATTCGATTGTGGCTTTTGGAGGATCTTGCGGCGGGACAGGTTGCATCGTGATTTTGGCTTTTATCTGTATTGCCTTCCACTTTTCGTTGAATGTGACAGGCATTGGCAGCACATAAAACGGGTCTTGTGCCTCTATCTCAACCTTATAGAGCATCGTAAACGGTGCCCCCATTTTCTCCAATATTTTCAGAAAAGCCTTCATCTCTTCAGTAAGGCGTACTTTGACGGATTTCTCCACCTCATCCCCGACAAGGAACGTGACCTTTTCCTTACCGATCTGGTAGAAATTCGGATGGATGTGATGGTCATAATTTGCCGAATCCTCCAACACGGGTTCATAACTGAAAGCATGATACATCTCTCCGGCAATTTCTTTGCCCTCAACGACACGCCGCGTTAATTCGTTTCCATCTTGGTCTTCGTAAACCCAGTAACTTCCGAGTGTTTCTGGAAAATATTGGGTAGTTTCCGCTGCATCGCCCATCAGCACTGCACTGAGCCCAAAGATGAGTAAAGGTGTAAAAAAGGTCCTAAATCTTTTCAACATGAGTCGTTCCTCCAATTTTTGAGATTAGATGTCCGGTTCGGTTAGGAAACCGAACCTACCGGGCCTGGGGGAAATATAGAATTACCGAAATATTTTATTAAACGTCATGTAACCTCGCCTGCGGCGGTAGGACGCGCCTGTCCTTCTGAAATGCCTACATATTTTTAGAATTCACTATAGATAAAGTGCCGGATTCCTTTCAGTATCTTTCGTGGGTGTTTACACCTCCGAACGTATAAAGACAAGGAATGCCCCTGAAATAAATACACCGAGTAGTAAAACAAGTAACAGCAGGTCCAAAGTTGCGGTGTTGAATGTATCGCTAAAGGCGATCTTATCCTCAAATTTCGGGATTGCCTCACTTGCAACCGGTTTCTGAGACATGCCCTTGGGGATGCCGATGAAGTGGCGACTTTGGATGTCTGCTCTATCGGTTTCGACGATGAATTGTCGGAATTGTTTTGTGTGCTGATGCACATGTTCTAAGTATTGCAAGTGCCGATTAAAACCGGTGCCTGCCATTGATTCGATCGCGTATTGGACGATCGCTGCCGGTGAAAGCCGGGTTACCGCCCTTGCGCGTTGCACCTGTGCGACTTGTGCATCCAAACGCTCGCGATTAAGGCGTTCTCGGGTCTTAACATCTCTACTGATGAGTTCTGCTTTGAGTGCCAATTCTTCATCACCTTCCGTTTCCCAGGACCCTCTTAACTTTTCTGCTGCGGCCATGGCAGCTTCAGGTGACGTTTCATAAAGTTTCTGAAGTTCACTTAGACTTGGGAGATTCGGGTTCTTTTTTTCTTTAACGGCACGCATTCGGGCACCATAGTCGTCAGTAATCTGCTTAAGGGCTGCTTTTCTTGCATCACGAAATTGATCCATTGTTTGGACGGGTGGCATCCACTTTGTGGAGAGGGTGCCGAGGGTTGATGGCATAAAAATCACAGCGGCTACCCAAATCAATAAGAGCACAACGAGACTCACCCGAGGCTCTCGCGTGCCAGCAGAAACCATCAGACCTAATCCAACGAAGATACCGGCGTAGCAGGCAGCAATCAATAGGATCAACCCTAAACGTCCCCAGTCGTTTGCACTCAATTGTGTCCAACTATCGACGGAAATCACTGCTAAATTCAGCAGCACCGCAAAAGTGAAAGGAATGAGGACGGTTATTAAGGTCCCCAAGAATTTACCGATTAATAGGATGGGACGCGAAATCGGATTCGCGAGACACAATCGCAAGGTCCCTTGTTCTCGCTCGCCAGAAAGTGCATCAAAGGTGAAAAGGAGCGGAATGAACGAAAGCAGGTAAGTAATAATAAATACCCAATCTATTTTTGTTGCATAGGGACGAAGATCCGTCGCATCCGGGTTCACAGTGCCGTAATTCAACCACCAGTTGCTTTTGACCTCACCCCCCTGACCACTTGTAGACCAAGACTCCCCGTTTGATATGTTTTTGGGCAAATAAGCATCGCCACCGTCTGCGATGAAAGAGAGCGAAGAGGGACGTTTGTTGAGGTCACCGGGACCCTTTCGCGCCAGAGCATATAACTCCGTTCGGGATTTCAACTCGTTAGCGGATTTGGTAACCTTCTCGGAATAGTTACGAACCCGCTTTGGATGCGTCCGAAGATGCACCACAGCGTTGGTAACCATTAAGGCGGAAAGTATCAAAACTGTTAGAATAAAGCGCAAGCTATTGATGTGGTCAAAGAGTTCTCGTTTGATAATATGCCAGACCATATTTTTAATGTTCCTTGCGGTTCGGTGAGGTTCGTTTGGGAATTGAAGTCTGTCTCCGTTGCGCCAGCCCGGCGCGTTGCTTGGGCTTACCGTCTCTAACTAATGCGCGTAAATGTTCCTTGCGGTTCGATGAGGTTCGTTTAGGAATTAAAGTCTGTCTCCGTTGCGCCAGTCCGGCGCGTTGCTTGGGCTTACCGTTTTTAGCCAATGTGTGTAGCAGATATTCTTACTGTGAAGCAATTGACCGCGGACAAGCGACATTTAAACTTCAATTTTGATGAAAAACAGAAATGTCACCGTGAACAGAGCCAGATTGATAAGTAGCAGTAGAAACAATCCGGGCAGTGCTCGCGTTGCGTTTTCCGAAGCATCCGTCCGCTTAAAACGGAACTGTGGCAAATCCCACCAGTCTACTGCCCCTCTGTCAGAGGCGAACCATTGCCGACTGCCGAACGCATCTTTATCGTGGAAATAGTCAACGATGGTACGCCGGTAACCTTGAACGGCTTGCTCAAAATCAAACATGCCCTCCAGATCAGTGCCGACCCAAGCAGAGGTTGTAAACGTATAGAGGCTTGCAGGACTGAGTTTCATGAGCCGTTCATGCCTTACGGCTTCTCGGAGGGAGGTGCTATCCAAAATCTGTTTGCGGACTAAAGCGATTTGTTCCGCAGAACGGAGGTACAACGCGCCCATAGTGGCATGATACTGTTGAACGTGAGGCACTAACGGTTCTGAGCGCTTTCCCAGCAGTGTCATATTCATTCCATACCGTTTGCTGAAGTGCCTCCCTGATGAGAAACTACTACTTGACTGAACCTCCAGATTAAATTTATGAGGTTCACCTTCAAGCGGACTATTCGCTAAGAACACGCGTTCTTCTCGGTCAACCTCTTCCCATATCTGCTCAATCTGTTGATCTGCTGATGAATGTATTGCGCGCGTATCACCAACCGGGGTGATGGTAAATCGGCTCCAGTTTGGATAGACGAGTACCAAAGCTACCCACAAAAACATACAGAGCATCAATGATGTAGCAGTGCGGCGCGTTGTTGCGGAAATCAGCAGTCCTATCAGGTAAAATACAGACAGGTAGATGCTCGTCGTCAAAACTATTCCCCCGATCCGAAGAAAATCTTCTCCATCCAGCTGGATTGCGCTGGTGGTGGATAATAGAATCAGGACCATTAATAGGCTCATCAGCACAGGGATCAACAGACAGACCATTGCCCCGATATATTTCGCAAATAGGATGCTACCGCGTCGCACTGGATGGGAGATAACCAAGCGTAAGGTGCCGCTTTCCCAATCTCCCGCAATCGCATCGTAAGCGAAAAGCAGTGCCATCAAGCTCAGAACGACTTGAAAAATAAGAACGAGATCGATCTTTGAAAAAAGATTGAGAAACGCGTTATCAAGACTTCGCGCCGAGGCATCCGAAATCATAGGGACGGAGCCGTAATAAATTTCAAAGGTGGTTCCAAGCCGCTTATCCAATCCTGCACTAAAGAGGCTTAGCGGGTTCGGAGGACGTTCAACGGACAGTTTTAGCGTTGAGTAGGTTTCCGCTTCCTGTGCCTTCTCACGATGCGCGTTTTCTTGCTGGTTATATTTCGCCAATCGACGCTCGTAATCTTCAAGGAGCACGACAGCATTCGCGACAACGAGCAGAAGCGTAATGATAACGGCAGCAAAAAACCGCGCACTCATCAGATGGCTCAGAAGTTCTTGGCGGATAAGTGTTCGCAACATAATATTCCCCTAAAATGGTTGTTGGTTGTTAGTTATTAGTTACAAGAGGTATCTTAACTTATAACCAACAACTATTAACCATTAACTATTTATCAGTCACCTCTTGAGAAGGGTTTCCATTGCCTAACATTCCCATCCAGATAGCGTGTTGCAATTCTGTGCTATCTGCTCTTTTTGTGATGTTAACATCAATACCGGCTGCCTCCATCGGTACTTTATCGGGTGGTCCGCCTAATGTGACAGGCAAGATAATTTCTTCCCCATTTCGCTCAAGCGTTAACTTGACTACGTCACCGCCCTTCCAGTCTTTAGCAGCGTTTCTGAGGTCGTTAAACGTCTTAACCGATTTGCCATTAATGCGAATCAGATTATCTTCATCTTGATAGCCAGCCTTTGGAGACTTATGGATAATCAATCCCTTATTTGTCTGTGTTAGTGAACTGATATGCAGCATCGTATGAACTATGTACCTACCGTTGGGAACTTGTTCACCAAATTCTATCTTAACATCTACACCAACATCTCCGAGATA
The DNA here is from genome assembly GCA_022827185.1 of Candidatus Poribacteria bacterium. Taxonomy (GTDB): domain Bacteria; phylum Poribacteria; class WGA-4E; order WGA-4E; family WGA-3G; genus WGA-3G. Next base: position 110,830 of record JAJDTM010000021.1, on the reverse strand, counting down.
TTCAGTCAGCGGCAACCTCTCTGTTCCAGAAACATACTTGCGGAAGAACGGCTCGAAATCTTTACCCGCAATGTCAGTGGTAATTCGGACGACCTCATCTATCGTATACGTTTTGCCGGTGACACCAAACTCACTATACATTTGCTTCATTACGTCATCAAGACTCTTTTGATTTTGTGTGCGTTTACGAATTTGCATATCCAAAGCGAGGGCAATTAGATTCCCGCCTTGATAGACTAAACCACTATTGCTGCCCTTGTTTTTCCCTGCCGCGCGTATAGAAAGTTCGCCCTGCTTAGATAGATACAATTCACATGCCCGTTCAAGATTTTTGAGAAAATCGCTTTCAGAAGTAAATCCAAGTCGGGCAGAGGTAATGTGTGAATAGTACTCAGTAAACCCTTCGCTAAACCAATATTCTTGTTCTTTAAAACTGATAACTGTCCCGTTCCAGATATGGAAAACTTCATGTCCGACGAGTGGTACCCAAAATCGGTTGCTTGCTTCATCGAGCGCGCCTCCCATCAGAACACTGATACTGCGCCCTGATACACCGCCTCCGATACGTCCTGGGTCGCCATAAGGATTCGCGACAAACAGCATTCTGCCCTTGGGTGTGCCGCTGCATACTCCCGAATACGCTTTTAGAAAAGCTTCAACCGTTTCTTGTATTTCAGCCGCAGCTGCCTTAAAACTTCCACCGACTGCCACAATAACCTCCGCTTCGGCAGACTTTGCCACCTTTTCGGAATGCGTCCCAAGCACCATATACGCATATATCAAATCGTCCTGATCTTTCACAGCGAAATGATGTCCTTCGTCTCCGATGCGGTGCCAAGGGGTTGAAACGGACCAGTTATCAGGCACATTAACACGCAGTTCAACATCGTCCACTTCACCGATGACGAATAGCGCATATCCCGGCAAGAAGATACAGTCTTCCTGAACGTAAGGTGTTTCAGACCTGCCGGGGGGCCATTGTCTTTCGTCGTGGTTTAGCAATACTTTGTAACGCAATACCACAGGTGAGTTATTCCCTACTTTAACCGCCCAGCGCGTCTTGCCAAGTTTCTCTATCGGTAATTCTTCTTGGTCAATAGTGGTAACCGTCAAATCTTGGAGATACTCGGCATAGCCGTTATGTACCATTTCAGTACCAAAGCGACTCATGTATAATGGCAGTATCTCTCCTGTGTCCTCTTTCGGCGTTAAAACACACCTAACGTGTGCCACACGCCGTTCATCTGCTGCTATTGTGACTTCATACCTCGCTGATGTAAGCATCATCTTCACAAACTCAGGGATCGTCGTATCCTCACCAGGTCCCGGAGGCTTATCGTTATTCTCGACAACTTGACACTTTTCAATAATTGCTTCACCGCGATAGTCGTTTTGCCATTTATAGGTCCAGGCGTTATCCACCTGTAAAGGGAGGTATGCTTCACCTTTGACTGGAACATCGTATTCCAGCAATTCTGCTTCGGTTATGATACCGTTGGCATGTTCATAGCGCATTTTCACGATGCCAATGCCTTCGGCGAACCATAAATAACGCGTGCCGTTTACAAGCGTATTTCGCAGCTCAGCATTAGTATCCTGTACATCAGCGTCTGTGAAGACAGTTTTATGCTTCAGACAGTCCGAGAACGTGCCTGCGGCAATATCCACCTGTTCATAACCCTCCAGGGTCATTTCTACCTGTGATTCCCAGTGACCTGCTTGCGTCCAAGTATCCCCGACAACCAAAGGATACCTGAAAAGATCAGTCTCATAGTGGAAAAAATAAGCCATCAACATGTACATCGGCGTTGGGTCCCCTTTACCAGTCCCTTGCGTCCCAAAACCTGAAGAGGTCAAAGCCGCATCCGTTTTGGTCAGATAGAAATTTCCGCTTGCTAAAGGTTCTCCACTTTCCTCATTCGTGTTGGCATTAAGTGTGATGTAACGATCCCCTTCATTAGCAGCGGGTTCTTCCGATTCATCGGCGTGTGCAGCAGCGCATAAAACCTGATCCGCTTCTAAGGCGAATTTAGTGCCTATTCCTGGCATCAGTATAGCCACAGCAATTGAAGCGACAATTATCCATTTCACCAACGGTTCACTCGCACAGAAAACGGTAGATTTGCCACGATCAATTTTTTGCACGATGTTTCTGATTAGATTTGTGAATAGTGTTTGTCGAATCACGGGTTTCTCCTTATAAAACCTGCTTATCCCCTATCATCTCTTCAAAATTCCTGATGGTGTCATTCCTTGCCTAACATTCCCGCCCAGATGGCGCGTGGCAATTCTGTGCCATCCGCTCCTTTCGTGATACTCACATCAATGGGACCTGGCTCCATGGGTGGTTTTTCAGACGGATCACCCGCTAATGTAATCGGTAGGGTAACATTTTCACCATCTCGCTCAACGGTTAACTCAACCATATCACCGGGTTTCCAATCTTTGGCGATCTGCCTGATGTCGTCAAAAAATTTCACCGGTGTGCCGTTGATGCCTATGAGGTTGTCATCATCTTCATATTGCGGTGAACGGTGGATGAACATGCCTCCGCCTGTTGGACCGCCAAGTGAATAGATATGAAGCATCTGAAAGAGAATATGTCCGAGACTCGGAAGTTCTGCCCCAAATGCTATCTCAGCATCAAAACCTGCGTCTTTCAGGTATTCCGCTAAAGGCAGTCGCTCTGTCCCCGCCACATATTTTTTGAAGAATGGTTGTAAATCTTTGCCTGCAATTTGATTGACAACCCTAACGATATCGTCCATCGTATATTTTTTTTCTGTGAGACCGAATTCACGATACATCTGCGTCATTACATCTTCTAAACTGTTCCGGTTTTCCGTAAAAGTGCGAATTTGCAAGTCCAACGCGGTAGCAATCAGACTGCCGCCCTCATAGACCAGATTTCGGTTGATAGACTTGTTCTCGCCTGCCTCTCGGATAGAAAGATCACCTTGTTTAGACAGATACAACTCCCACTTGCGCTCAAGGTCTCTGAGAAAATCATCTTCAGAAATTATGCCAAGGCGAACGCAGCTAATCTTTGAACAGTACTCCGTGAAACCTTCGCTAAACCAGTACTCCTGTGTATTAAAATCGATCGCTTTTCCATTCCAGATATGGCAAATTTCATGTGCTACGAGCGGTGCCCATGATTGTCTGTTGTCTGCCCCTAATGTTCCGTCCATCAGAACACTGATGCTGTGTCCTGATACACCGCCCCCGCTGTATGTATCACAAGGATTCGCCACAAACAACATACGATCTTTTGGCGTACCCCCAAAAATATTTGAATATGTGTGCAGAAGTGATTTAACAGTTCTTTGGACTTCATCCATAGATGCCTTGAAGTGTCCACCCAAGGCAATCACAATCTCTGTCCCTTCAGATTCCACCACTCCCTCGGAATGCGTCCCCAGCACAAGATACGCATACATCAAGTCGTCATGGCCTGCGACAGTAAAGCGGGACCTTTCGTGTCCAATAGGGTTCCAAGGGGTCGAGACGTGCCAATCATCGGGAACATCAACACGCAGTTCAATATCTTCTACCTCACCGGTGATAAATAAAGCATATCCGGGACAGAAAATACAGTCTTCTTGCACGTAGGGTGCTTCATCGTTCCCGAAGGGCCACTCCCGCTCATCATGATTCAACAGGACTTTGTAACACAACGTCACAGACGATTCATTCTGCGTTTCAACCACCCATTGTGTTTTGTCGAACTCTGTGACCGGTATTTTTTCTCCATTCGTATCCGTAGCTGTCAGATCCCGAACATACCGAGCATATCCATCGTACAGGTCTTCAGTTCCAAAATGGCTCATGTGTAATAGCAACGGATTTTGGGTATCTTTTGTGTTACTGCCTGTCTTTGGCGTTAGCAGACACTTGACATGTGCGACGCGCGGTTCATCGGCATCTATTTTGACCTCGTACCTCGCCGATGCAAGTCCCTTTGGGTTATCAAGATTCTTAGGTTCACTGTAATTTCGGATGACGCGCCACTCTTCAATAGCAGCTTCGTTACGATACGTGTTTTGCCATTTATAGGTCCACAGATTGCCAATTTGCAAAGGAAGGTATTCTCGGTTTTCATCAGGCGTCTTGTATTCAAGCAATTCGGCTTCTGTGACGACACCGTTGGAATGTTCATATCGTAGTTTAACAAGACCGACACCCTCGGCAAACCATAGATAACGGGTGCCGTTCAAAAGCGCGTTTCGCAGTTCAGCCTTAGTATCCTTTACATCAGCGTCTGTGAAGACAGTTTTATGTTTGAGGCAGTCCGAGAACGTGCCTGCTGAGAGTTCTACAGCTTCATGCCCCTCCAAACGACTTCGCGTCTGGACATGCCAGTGTCCTTCTTCTGTCCAAATTTCCCCAACATCGATCGGAAATTTGAAGAGGTCAGTATTACAATGGCTCATATAATATAGTAACATGTACTTCGGCGACGGATCACCGGCACCGTGTCCTGTAGTGCCAAAGTTGATAGATGTCAAAACCGTATCGGTTTTCTTCAGTGTGAAAGTCCCTTCTGCGAGATGTCCGCCACTTTCTGTAGCAGTCTTCGCACTCAAGACAATGTTGCGTTCAGACGCAATTTTTTCTTTCAATTATTTTCTCCTAACATTCCCGACCAGATCGCGCGTTGTAAGTCCGTGCGATCTGGTCTTTTTGTGATAGCGACATCAATAATACCCGGTTCCAACGGCGGTCTTTTAGAGGTATCACCTGCTAATGTGATCGGCAGGACAATTTCTTCACCCTCTCTTTCAAGGGTTAGCTCCACTACGTCACCGGATTTCCAATCTTTGGCAACCCTTCTGATGTCGTCAAAAAATTTCACCGGTGTGCCGTTGATGCCTATGAGGTTGTCATCATCCTGATACTGTGGTGAATGGTGGATGAACATGCCGCCGCCTGTTGGACCGCCAAGTGATTTAATCTCAAGCATCTGAAAGAGAATATGTTCAAGACTCGGCAGTCTTTCGCCAAACGCTATTTCAACATCCAAACCCGCGTCTGTAAAGTATTCTTCTAAGGGTAATCGCTCTGTCCCTGCCACATATTCATTGAAGAAAGGCTTAAAATTTTCACCCGCAATCTGGCTGACAATCCTAATGATGTCGTTCACCGTGAATAAATCATCGGTGGGGCCGAACTCACGATACATCTGCTGCATTACATCGTCCAAACTGCTTCGATTTTGCGTCCGTTTGCGAATCTGCAAATCCAAAGCAGCCGCGACTAAACAACCACCATCATAAACGAGTTCACGGTTAGCGGATTTGTCTTCGCCTGCTTCGCGGATAGAGAGCTCGCCTTGCCGAGACAGGTACGCCTTCCATATCCGTTCAAGATTCCTAAGAAAATCATTTTCAGACGCAAGTCCAAGGCGCGGCGCAACGATTTCTGAATAATATTCCGTGAAACCGGCAACGAACCAATATTCCTGCTCTTTAGAATTGATACCGCCGCGTCCAACCCAGACATAACCGACCACGTGTGAAACCAGCGGCAGCCAAAAACGTCTACTCGCTTCATCTAATTCGTCACCTATATGTGCAGTGATACTGCGCCCAGACGCCCCACCGCCGAGATGTCCTTTTTCGCCATAAGGGTTCGCGACAAACAGTATCCGTCCCTTTGGCGTACCACCGTATACGGTTGCATAGCCTTTCAGCAGTCCCTCAACAGTCCCCTGTACTTCGGATATAGACGCTTTAAAACGTCCACCCAGAGCAACCACAACCTCCGTATCTCCGACTTTTGCACAACCTTTACAGTATTCCCCAAGCACAAGATACGCAAACATCAGATCGTCCTGATCTTCGCATACGAAACGATGTCCATCCGAGGTAACCTGTTCCCAATGCGTTGAGACGTGCCAATTGTCAGGTACGTCAACTTTTAGTTTAATATCCTTCACTTCACCGACGATAAACAGCGCATACCCGGGCCAGAACACGCAATCCGCTTGGGCGTACGGTGCCTCATTCCTGCCAAAGGGCCACTCCCGTTCATCATGATTGAGCAGCACTTTATAGTCCAACGTCACAGGTGATTCATCTTGAACTTCAACGATCCACTGCGTCTTACCAATTTCTTCTACTCGTAATGTATTTCCGTTAGCATCAATGACTGTTAAGTCTTGAAGATACCGGGCATATCCATCGTACAACCACTCCGTACCAAAATGGCTCATGGATAATCGCAGCAGCTTCCGCTCCGCTTTAGCACCACTGCCGACTTTCGGCGTTAGTGCGCACTTGACATGCGCGACGCGCGGTTCATCGGCATCCACTTTGACCTCATACCTTGCCGACGCAAACTCCATCGGGTTATCAAGCTCCTTAGGTTCACTGAAATTTCTAATGACACACCAATCCTCAATAAGGGCTTCCTCACGATAATCGCTGTGCCATCTGTAAGTCCATTCCGCGCCAATTTCAACAGGGAGATAGCTTTGTGATTCAACGGGAATCTTACACGCAAGCAATTCGGCTTCTGTAACGACACCGTTGGCATGCTCATACCGCATCTTCACAAGTCCAACGCCCATAGCGAACCACAGGTAACGCGTGCCGTTTATAAACGCGTTTTGCGATTCGGCATCTGGCTCGTCAACATCCGCGTTTGTGAAGACGGTTTTATGTTTCATGCACGCTCGGAAAATACCAGCGGAGACTTTGACTGTTTCACGGTCCCCTTCCAAGGTTGTCGTTACTTCTGATTTGTGGGGACCTTCCTGTTTCCAACAACTTCCATCAACCAACGGAAATTTAAAGAGGTCAATATCACTGCCGTGATTAACATAGTGTAGCAGCATGTACATCGGTCTCGGATAGTCGCCTACCCCCATCGTGCGAGAACTGATAGACGTAAAAACCTTATCTGTCTCGCAAAGATCAAAACCGCCTTCCGCGATATGTTCTCCGGTCTCTGTTGCTGCGGTCGCCTGAACGCTAATGTATCGTGGTTCACTTTTTAATAAATTGGCACCCAAATTTTCGCGAAGCATCGGCTCCTCCTGCTCCAATCGTTTCCGTGCACGATAGAGTCGACTCTTCACTGTGTTCAGCGATACGTTTAAACGCGCACTCACCTCTTCACACGTCAAGCCACTGAAATAGTGCAATACCATCACAGAACGTTCGGTTTCTGGCAACTTTCGGAGGAGGCGTTCTACGACATCGCGCAGTTCTCCTGTCGACGCTTGTGCCTGCTCTTTCTCAAGGTGTCGTGTATAGAACAGTTGCTCCAATTCAATTTTTGACATTGCGTCTAACGACTGCATTGTGGCTGGTTTCCTTCGTAACCATTCGATGCATTGCCGCTTCGCTATGACGTACAACCACCCCAAAAAACGATTGTGATCCCTTAAGGTAGGCAGCGATTTAAATGCTTGGATGAAGGTATCCTGTGTAATTTCTTGTGCCGCATGGAAGTCACCGATTTCACGCCATGCGAGCGAATGAATCCATTCACGATGCCTATCTACGAGTGCGGTGAACGCGCTATCATCACCTGATAAGATGCGTTGAATCAGCCCGACATCTTCGTTTTTCATGACCATCCTCCAAAGTAAATTGCCTCAAGATGTTATGTCGTGTTTTAACACAGGAAAGGTTGCATAAAATGCATTTTTATGAAAATTTTTTTGTTGATGGGAAAATGGAGAGATGTACAACAATAGGACTTAGGAAGGGCGGAAAGATGGGAGAAGCCCCTTTATCGTTTGATGTCTTTGACCAGCAAAGCATATACACCGCGCCGGATTCTGACGATCTCACCGGCATCCACAAGACGCGCGAGTTCATGTTGTATCGCCTCAGGATGTCCGTCAATGGCGGCAATCAGTTCGGCTGTTTTTTTCTCACCATCCGTAAGTAAGGAAAGAATTTGCTGTCGGAAAGGCACGCGCGGGATATTCCCGCCTCTCAGTCTTTGCAACACTCGGTTCGCCTGTCTTTCGGAGCAACCTAAAACGCGCTGAACTTCTTCCCGACTCGACTCAGCCGATAGATTTTCACGTTCCTGTTCAAAGCGTTCGCGTATCGCTATCGCCTCAGGAAGTTTATCTAATCCACCGGCAATCTCAAAATCTTCCCAGTCAAAGATGGAAGTTTCCGGTCTATCGGTAATGTTCGGAAGTGGCAATCCGGTGATCAACACAATCCGCCTATCCGTTAATCGATCCAACTCAGCCTGTACAATAACCTCTGTGAGTGCATAAACGGCTTCTTCTTCATAAATACTTTGGAGTCGCGGGTCTTTGTAGGTTCCCGATTCTATTTCGTCTTCATAAGAGATCGGTTCCACATCGTTGCCAAACAACATCTGGGCGCGCCGCCAAATAGCCGTCGTTGGTCGTCGCGGTGTTCCAACGACCCAAACGACATCTGCCACTTCAGAAAGTGTGTCAGACACGCTCACCTTCTGGAAATCATCTACGAAGCAGACGTTCCTTTCCTTTGCGATGTCGCCCAAGCGTCTGGCAATATCTTTATTGGTTATAATCCCGTGTTTAACGCTTAAATCTGCCTCAAGCTCGGTGTGGATTCCGTGCAGAAAACGTTGTCCTGTTTCAGAGACACTCACATTTCTCCAGTTGTGGTAGTCGAGGATGGTTTCTGGATAGATGCCTGTGCGAACCTGAAAGACGCGGTTTCCTGGACTCCACGGTATGGGTTCGGTCCAATAGGACTCAAAGTTTTCATCGGAGAACACTCTGTGGAGATGTTGCTCTGAGAATACGGAGGATACCAACAGAAGCCGTTTAACGTTCGCATGAAGCACGGGTGGCACCCAAAACCGCAGGATTTCACCATCCCAGCGAATCGGTGCATCGGCATCTCGCGTGTAATGCGCGAAGAAACGCTTGAGTTGGTGCCAAAATGTCCAGCCTTGTTCCCGATAGACGGTTGGAAATGCCTGAAGGCTCTCTACAGTCTCTGTATCCAAGATCCCTAATGCAATCGCTTGCGTCATCGGCATAGCGACTTTCAGATCTCCACTAACACGCACTCTCACTTGACACATCTGCTGGATAAGTGTTTCCTCCTGCCATTCAAAAGTCTGCATCGCTGCACGCACGCCTTTAACGGCATCGCCATAAAGTTTGTCTTTAATTTCCAGCGCGCTCAGCAATGTTTTGGCGAAATTTCCTAAGGCACAGCCTTGCCAGTGCGTCGCCCATTCCTCCATAACGTTTTTTGAGAGTTGACACTCGAGGAATAAGTCGTGTGTGCGCTGTTGGTTGAGAACACAAAGTCGTTCGGTTTCACCTTCTGGTTTGAGAATCTGTTCTACGAATTCGGTATATTGGGGATCAAAAAACAGTTGTGGGATCGTCAACATTTGGATTTTCGCACTTCGTAATGCGGCGAATTGCGATAAATATCCACGCTGCTGACACTCTGTATAGACGGGACACTGTGGACAAATACTTTCACTCGGATTCCCACCTTTTTCTTCAAGCGCGGAACAGCGTTCTGGATCTTCACAGACATTTCCGTGTTGGAAGGGGGTTTTCATACGGACATCAGCCGGAATGTCTTTTACCTGTTCCCAGAGGTGTGTTCGCGGTTTCCAGTAAACCACCGATGGTATATTCTGTTTCCGAAAGTATTGCTCCGCGCTTTCTGCGAATTTAGCTTCCGGCGTATTTACGGAAATTACGCCGCCGCTGAGGAAATATGAGTCCTGTGCCTGTTCGTCCCAGGGACCTATCCCTGTAATAACGCCAAGAATACGTACGCCTTGGTCGAAAATGCTTTCTATCTGAAACACATTCCTTTGGAGTATTTCATCGTTTTCGGTGTTATCGTGCTGTCCTAACACCGGAGGCGGACGCTTTATCGCCAAGGGGCTGAGTTCATCTTCTCGTACCTGTTTCACTTTCACGGGGACACGGGTGCTTGTAGCATCTATCGGGGACGGAATACCTGTATCGTCCCACACCTCTGTGATTGGTGTGGACTGCGTCGGCAGCCCGGTATCAGATGTAAATGCGCGGACCCATACGACCCCATCTCTTTCCGATAGTAGGACATCTTCACTGCCAATAGTGCCTTCAGGTTGCGTCCAATAATAGAGACCATCCTCTCGTCGGACATAAGAAAATCCACGTCGCAAGAACGCCTCTTTTGCGAGATCAAGGTGCTCTGAACCGAGCGATAGCGGCAGCCGGGTGACAATTTGTTTCGGTTCTGTGTCATCAGGGGCGGGTTCATGAAATTTCGCACGGAGGGCATCAATAGGGGCAAAGAGGACCTCTTTGTCAACGACCGGTGGAACTAACAGATCACCAATCAATATCTCATAGCGTGCATCCCAGCGTGTGTGTCCTTCTTCGCCAAATATTTCGAGATACACGTCCCGTTGATACGTATCTTCTGGTGTCAGGGTATCCTTATAGATATACAACTTCGCCGCTTCGGTATTCGGGTGTAGATAATCCTGGACTCTGCAGGAGAAGCGGAGTCCGCCAGACTTCCCTAATGTCAAAAGCGGGTTATTAACAATATTGATGAGTGCCTCAACACAAGCGACAACGGCATCTGGCGCAGCACAGATCGCCTCATACTTGAAGTGGAGATCGTGCCATCGCGCGCCATTGCGATCCGAAGGAATGCCTGTATGGAGCTGAATGCCCCACGAGGCATCCCATCGTTTAATGCCCCAGTCCGTTATGCCTTGGCGTTTCAAGAATCGCTTGCCCTTAAAATCCCCGGGACCCCGATCATGCCAAGGTGCGCGTCCCATAGGCATGAATGAGATATCCGCTTGCTCTAAGTCATGAAGCATGACAGGGTATCGGTGCGCACAGTAGACCGTGTATTGGTGCGGGTGATCCTTTGTATACATCGCAGGTGTTGCCACTGTCTTGCGTTGTCGAAGAGGCTTTTCATGCCGTTGATGACAGCGCTGAACAATGTCTTGCAGAGAATTCATCGCCACTGGGAGCCTCCTAAACTGAATTGCAGCATCTATTCTCGGACTGACGGGTACCACCACTATCGTTAATTAATATTATATCAAAAATTATCTCTCTGATTCAAGTTTTTCGGACCCGAAAATTAGGTAGCAGAAATTTTAAAAAACAGAAAAAAATTTTTAGTTGTACAATTTTATTTTCTGAATTTAATAGACATTTCTTGAGCGAATTAAGCAATTTTCTGCAAATTTAATTTGACTTATCAATCAGGATAAAGTATAATTTACTGATATTAGGACGATTAATTATAAAATATACAAATTATTGAAATTGTCCTAATATCATTTAACTCTTTGCAAAGCCTCCAAAGTCCCTATCCGTGATAGCGGATATGGGACGTTGGGGATTGGGGTAGGGGATTTAGGGGTTAATCCCCTACCCCCCCTGATACGGTGGTGAGGTGCTGAAAGCGAAGGAAGCATTTTTCAATCTATCTGAGAGCAGTTATTGCTTTCTTTGAATCACTTTAGTGATGATTGGAGAAACTCACACTTGACGCAAATGATCAGCAGCATTGGGGGTACATACTGTGAAAATCACTGTATGTGAGAAAGAAGAAGTCGTTATTTTTAGGCTGAAGGGTAGAGTGCTCTCCCCGAGTACCAAAAAGGTTTTGGAAACTGTAGAGGAGGTGCTCATCAGACACACCTCATCTCCAAGACTTGTGTTTGACTTTAGAGAAGTAACTCGAATAGACGGTGCGGGACTCGGTATGCTTATGAAAATCCACACCGAAATCCTTCCATGTGGTGGTAGAATTGCGGTCATTAATATGAAAAAGCATATCAGAAACGTCATTGTCAGAACCGGATTAATCGCCGTTCTTAAATGCTTCAAAAGTGAAGACGCTGCCGTTGCTGCCTTGCTACAGCACTCCTGAAGAATAGTTGTCAGTTATCAGCTCGCCTTGCAGTGAGAGCGGTCAGTAAATGTCGCGACAGGGAGTGCTTCGCAGTGAAAATCCCACAGAAGAAAGCGCGGTTGGGGATCCCTTCCCAGTAACGGGAGGGATCCCACCGTCGCCATTAAAAGAGAGCACTTATGTTTTGCCTCTAATAATCAGCGATGGAGCCGTCTGCCAATCGGCTGTTGGGCCATGTGAAGCGTCTCCCCTGATCCTGTCCGACTTCAATAACCTTTGCCTCATCCACTTCGACCCCCAAACCAGGTCCTTCAGGGAGCGAAACATAGCCTTCCTCGTCCATCTCCCATGTTTTGTGGGCAACACCCGCAGGCAGTACATTCTCATAGCCTTCGTGGATAAGGAAAAACGGCACGGCAGCCGATAGGTGGAAGCTCGCCGTAAGACCGAGATAAGACATCGTGCAGTGCGGTGCGATCGGGACGTGGTGCGCTTCCGCGAGTGCAGCGACCTTTTTCACCTGTGTGATACCACCACCGTGTCCAACATCGGGTTGAAGGATATCAATCACTTGTGCTTCAAGGATTTCGCGAACTTCCCATATTGTGCGGTCGCGTTCGCCAGTAGCAAGTGGCACAGGGACGGATTCCCGGATTTTCCGCATCACTTCAATATTGCCCGGCACCCATGCTTCCTCAAGAAAAAGTAGGTCATCTGGTTTCAGGTAACTCGCGAACTGTTTGACGATGGGCGGTGGCAGGCAACTATGCGCATCAAACATCACGGCACCATCGGAACCGACCTTCTCCCGTGCATCATGCACGCGTTTAACCATATCAGCGATCTCATCGGGGGTGCCTGCGAACGGTTTAGAACCGCCCGGTCCGGTTTTAAGTGCTTTCGGACTCGGATATTTCCAAATTTTATCGCGGCAGGGACCACCGAGTAGGCGATATACCGGCACTTCCCAAAGTTTTCCAGCAATATCCCACAATGCCATATCAATCGCGGAGATCGTATGCACCATCAATCCGCCGCCTCGGATATTGCGATGCGCACGAAACAGGCGTTGCCAGTGATGCTCAATCCGCGTCGGGTTTTCCCCGATAATCATTTCGGATAAGGATCGCGCCAGTTCACAGGTGACGGTCGTCTCCATGTTATTGATCTCACCCCAACCCGTAACACCCATGTTCGTTTCAATCTTAACGTAGGCTTTCACACCCATCGGATAAGCCTCAAGGTTTGTCACTCGAATCTGTGAACCTTTATCTTCATAATCTGCCATCTGGTTATGTCCCCTCTTTTAATAGTTATCAGTTGTTAGTGAAGCACCTGGATTGTCACAATCTCCGTATCTCGGCGAGCTCCAGCAGTTTAGTATAGTTTGCAACGTTTCTGATGGTTTGTCAAGGAAAACGATTTGACAAAAACAGCCTGAAGTGATAGAATAGTCAACACGATTTTTAAAAAACAGTTGGCTCGATTGCTAAGATAAGGAGACCAAACAGATGGCAAATCAGACATACCGTGTCGGAATCATTGGCTGCGGCGGAATGGGCAGGTCCCACACCAGATCATGGACCGCACATCCGAGGGCAGAAGTCGTGGCAGTAATGGACATCTACGAAGAGGCAACACACCGTATCACAGACGAGTACGATGTATCCGCTGTCTACACCGATGTTGACGAAATGTTAGCAAAAGAGGATTTGGACATCGTCAGCGTTACAACATGGCAGGGACCGCGGGCGGAAGCCACGGTCGCGGCAGCGAAAGCAGGGGTGAAAGGGATTATCGGTGAGAAGCCGATGGCAGCTTCACTCGGGCAAGCCGACGCTATGATTGCTGCCTGTGAAGAGAACGATGTTAAACTCGTCATCGGACACCAAGGTAGATTCGCGCCTGCAAATATAGAGACCCGCAGACTCGTCGCTGCCGGAGCGATTGGTGAACCGACAACAGTCCACCACAGTGCCAAAAGGCACGCTGGATTGTTGAATACAGGCACACACGCCATCGATGGTTGGCGTTTTATCCTGTCTGATCCTGAGACGTTGTGGGTGATCGGACAGACCTCCCGGGAGAGCGATCGGTGGGAACGTCGCACGATCTGTGAAGACCTCTGTATGGGGTTAGTCTGCTTTGAAGGTGGGGCACGCGGTATCTACGAAGGCGACTTGCCAGAACCGAATGTCTCAATGCCCAGAATCGCTGGAACAGAGGGACAAATTCGTAACGGACCCGATGGCCTTCAGCTCCAAAACGGGGACGCGAAGGGTTGGCAAACCATTACGCCACCCCCACAAACGAAGAACCAGTACGATGAACTCATTGAGTGGATCGAAGGGGACATTCCTGACCATCGCGGCAGCGGTATTCAAGCCCGTTACACCCTTGAAATCATGATGGCTATCTATGAATCGTTGCGCATCAAAAATGTGGTCACTATGCCGATGGAAACGAAAGAGTTACCCCTTGAACTCATGGTTAACGACGGCACGCTCCCTGTTTTAGTCGAAGGCAAATACGATCTGCGTAGACCGTTTGAAGGGCAAACGTGGAAAAAGCCTAAAAAAGCTAAGTAATTGACACAGCTTGGTGCTGCCGAACGGACTTGATTGCTTGCTGCAAAGGAGAAATGGATGGAGAAAAAAGGTAGACGTTCATTTTTAGTCTTTTCTATAAATTGGGCGATTGCCTTTATCGGGGGAGTACTGAGCCTCGCCGCCGGTATTCCCCTTATCGGCTTCGCAATTTCACCCGCCTTCAAAAAAGGCGAATCGAAATGGGTCGATTTGGGTCTCGCTGACCGGCTTAAAAACAGTCGGTTCAAAAAGGTGGATTATACCTTCACAGCAAAAGACGGTTGGGTCAAAGCGACGAAAAAACGCTCTGTCTATGTGACGGATGCTGGCAACGGCGAGTGGCGTGTCTTTTCGCGGATCTGTTCACACCTCGGTTGTCTCGTCCGGTGGGATGAAAGTAAAGAATCGTTTCTCTGTCCGTGTCACGGTGCGATATTCGATAAGACGGGTGCTGTTATTGCTGGTCCACCGCCGGAACCGTTGCAGAAACTCGAAACCAAAGTCGAAGCAGGCATTTTATACGTGAAGGAGTCCTAATGCGTTACGCTGGGATAAAGCAATTTCTGAACGAGCGTCTCCCATTAGAGGCACTGGACACACATCTACGCAAACCGCTGCCGAAACATATCAACCTGCTTTTCTCGCTCGGCAGTTTGGCGATGTTTCTGCTCCTATTACAAGCGGCGACAGGGGCATTTCTTGCGTTCTACTACTCGCCTTCACCGGAACACGCCCATAACGCCGTAACCTATATCAGCGAAGAGGTCCCGTTCGGTGCGTTTGTGCGAGGCTTGCACCACTGGGGTGCAAGCGCGATGGTCATCATCGTTGTTTTGCATCTGCTCCGTGTTGTGCTTTATAGTTCATACAAAGCCCCGCGTGAACTGACTTGGATATTCGGTGTGCTACTCCTCTTAATTGTCCTCGGTTTCGGGTTCACAGGTTATCTGTTGCCGTGGGACGAAAAGGCGTATTGGGCAACGGTTGTCGGTGTGGAAATCGCCAGCACTGCACCCGGATTAGGCGATTTTGTGGCGAAAGTGATGCGTGGGGGTTCGGAAATCGGTGCGGTGACGCTGTCGCGGTTTTACGCGCTTCATACGATTTGGCTGCCGTGGTTGGCCTTCGGATTGGTCGGTGTGCATCTCTTCTTCGTCAGGTACTACGGTTCTTCAGGCACTCCGAAAAATACACCAGAGGAGATGAAAACTGGAAAACCGTTCTATCCGCATCAGGTATTTGAAGATGTTGTCGGTATGCTGATCCTCTTTGTAATCCTCGCTACCGTTGCGATCTTCGTTCCTGTTCCGCTTGAAGATGTCGCTGACCCGACGAATGCGGACTACGATCCGCGTCCTGAATGGTATTTCCTGTTCCTGTTCCAACTCCTGAAATACTTCCAAGGTCCCTTTGAAATCATCGGAACGTTTGTGATCCCGACAGTCGGCATGTTGTTGCTCCTATTTCTGCCGTTCTTAGACAAAAGCGAGCGCGCTGTCCTCTGGAAACGCCCCATTGCACTGACAGTCACAAGCGTCTGCGTTGTCGGGATTGTGGTTTTGACGATCCTCGGTGGCACTTCAAAGAAACTTGAAACCACAGATACCGCTGTGCAGGAGACCTCGCAACCGACAGAGCAAATCCAAACAGAAACGGTTGAAGAAGGCGAAGCGGTGTTTGACTTCCAACTAACTGAAGAAGAACTTGAAGGCGCGAAAGCAGTGGAAGACGCATCGCAATAGCTCCCTTGATGCATCTACTCTGCTCTATAAAGCACATAGCCTCTGATGAGAAACCGCAATTTGGAAGCACAATTCACGCTTTTTCCGATAGACACCGAACCTGAAGTTCCACCAGATGACGCTGCATCTGATGGTGTGGCGTTAGTTTCGTTCCGAGAGTTAGTCCCCGAAATCAATGACACCGGTTACCTGACACACGCTATTTATGCCTACCCCGCGAAATTCATTCCGCAGATTGTCCGTTATGCGATTAAAACTTATACAAAGGAAGCGGATTGGATTGTTGATCCGTTCGCAGGGTCAGGAACAGTAGGTGTTGAGGCGTATTTGTGCAAACGTAACGCTGTTTTACTCGACCTGAACCTTCTTTTGAATCACATTATGCCTCTCAAGGTTTATCGCGGTAAAGAGATATTGTCCGAAGCGAGTTTGTATAAACTTTTAGCGGATATGCGAGAAAGCAACGAGCAATTCACACCTGCTTGGTCGAATGTTACCTACTGGTACGCCCCTGAAATTTTAGAGGTCTTATCGCAATACTGGGGTTTCATCAACAGGACAGATGTCGGGATCTATGCCGCTATTATTAAATCTGCATTGTTGAAGGTGAGTAAACGCTTTTCCTATACAGAAGACAGGACCCCCAAACTTGCGAGATCCAAGCGAAAGTTGAACGCTATAGAGGCACTGCTTAAGGAAAATTGGAGAGAGCAGTTAGATGAGATGGTTCAGAGTCTCTCCTTGAAAACGCTAAGAGACCTGAATGACTTTGTGGTGTACACACAGCAGGATCACGCCGAACATTTGGGACAGGTTGAATTCCGTGGAGGGGTTGATTCGTCGGATGTTGCTGTGCCGCGAGTCTGTGACGCGCTTATCACATCGCCCCCGTATCTTCAGGCACAAGAATATATTCGATCTACGAAGATGGATCTGTTCTGGTTGGGACACACCGAGGAAGAGGTACAAGCGTTATCACGGCTTGAAATCCCGTATCGGAAGGCAGATCGGGTGATTCAGACGGAAACGTTGGATAAAGTCCGGGAGATCCTCACACGAGACGATCTCCGAAAACGGCTCGATTCCTATTTCTGCCATACGGTCAACGCACTTGAAAATTCGATGAACCAACTGAAACCGAACGCAGCCGCCTGTATTTTTGTCGGCAATCCACGGATTGACGGTATAACGGTCGAAATATGGCGGATATTGGTGGAGTATTTCACAGAACGTGGATGGACGTTTGAAAAGGTCCATGAGGATAGGATTAAAACACGGAAGTTATTCGGCGCACGAAAGAATAAGAACCCAGATGGGATGAAGTCAGAATTTCTGTTGATTTTAAGGAAAAACGCTATCGATCAAACAACTGCTCCGCAGTGCGGACCTCTTCTTCAAGATGCGGAAGTTCCTTTGCCCGCTCCAAAAAAATCTCCAGATAGCGACGCATCATAAGGGGATCGCCATTTTTTTGATACACTTGCGCGAGACGATAGTAAGCCTCTACATCGCTGTCATCAAGCGATAATCCTTTTTCATAGGATTGGATTGCGCGGAGGAACTGCCCGTTCTCCTCGTAAGCGAGACCGACATTAAAATAGACATCCGCGTCGCCCGCTTCGATTTCGAGTGCTGATTCATAATACTGAATCGCTTCCTGATACATATCGCGGTTGAGGTAGGCATCAGCGAGGTTGTAATAGGCATCAACAAAGGTTGGATCCGATTCGATTGCGCTGCGGTAGGCGGCGAACGCCTCATCAAATCGTTCTGTCATATTGTAGGCATAGCCGAGGTTGTTATAGAAGGCGGGGTTTTCTGGCGACAATTCCAGTGCAGCTTGGAACATCTCAATCGCAAGCACATATAAACGGAGGTCGGTATAAACTAAACCGAGATTGTTATAGGCGTGTTGGTGTTCGTCATCAAGCGCGATGGCGTTTTGAAACGATTCTATCGCTTTCTCAGACTCGCCCAATTCGCGATAGATTTTGCCGAGTTGAAGATGTCCTTCCGCATCCGTCGGGTTGAGTGCCTGCCCCATTCTGAGTTTTAAGGCATCACGTTGCAGTTCACGCTTCTGTTGCTGCTCTGGATCCGGAGACGTACATCCAAACAGCCCGACCCCTAAAAGTACTATCAGAGGTAAAAAATTGTAAAAGCGAGAAAAGAAAAAATTGGAATCAAGGAAGGATGAAAGAGACTTGGTTGGAAGGATGGAAGGAATTTGGTTGGAAGGATGGGAAGGCTCTACCGCCCAATCTTCCAATCTTCTAATCTTCCAATCCTTCGCCCCTTGCAATTTGCAAACTTCCAAACTTTCACATACTTGCAAAATTTCTGAGGAATATCTATGATTATTGATACACATACACATTTCTACGATCCAACACGACCTGAAGGTGTGCCGTGGCCCAACCCTGACGATGAAGTCCTTTATCGACGGGTGATGCCAGACGATTTTAAAGCCCTCGCTGTCCCTGAAGGCGCGACCGGTACCGTCGTCGTTGAGGCGAGCAAATGGCTTGAGGATAACCAGTGGATCCTCGATCTTGCCGTAGACGAACCTTTCATTGTAGGGTTCGTCGGACATTTAGAACCCGATGATCCTGATTTTAAAAATAATTTAAACCGGTTTTCTGCGAATCCACTTTTCCGCGGGATACGTCTCGGTGGCGGACACCTGCGAGCCATCGGTGACACGACTTTCATGGCGAATATTGAGAAATTAGCAGCGAAAGCACTCACCTTGGATTTATTGATTAATCCCGACATGTTATCAACATTGCCAGCACTGGTCGAACATACGCCAGAGATGCGGATTGTCATCAACCACATTGCCGGGGTACGCATATCAGAAGAACCGCCCGATCCGGGTTGGGTCTCTGCTATCCAAGAAGTGGCGCGCTATCCGAACATCTATTGCAAAGTATCAGGGTTGGTAGAACACACCGGACAAACGCCTGCCCCGACAGATGTCGCCTACTACACCCCCACGGTAGATGTTTTGTGGGATGCGTTTGGTGGAGATAGGCTCATCTACGGGAGCAACTGGCCCGTCTCGGAACGTTTCGCGCCGTATAAGGTCGTCCAACAACTTGTGAACGACTATTTCAGCGCGAAAGGCGATGCGGTAAAAGAAAAGTTCTTCTGGCAGAACGCCAAAGCAGCGTACAAACTATCTCTGTAATGATTATCAACTATCGGCAGGAATGGCTATCAGAAACCTTCAAAAAATCTGTAAAGTGTTCTAAAGTTCGTAAAGATGACAACTTTCCAACTTTAGCACACTTTTTACTTCCTAACTTTCCAGACAGAAACCGAAGACTGACGGCTTTTACGCTACCCAGCGAATAAACTCACCAGCCGGTTGCCGTTTCGGTTCACCGATGTCGGCGGGGTAACCCGTATAGAAAAAGCCGATGATGTACTCCTGCGACGCATCGATCCCTAACAACTGATACGTCTGTTCTTCCAATGTGATTCTACCGGTGCTCCACTGCATCCCAACACCAGCATCCCATGCGGCGAGTTGGACGTTTTGCATTGCACAACAAGCAGCGGCATAATCTTCCCGCCGGCGTTGTTCGTCGCCCTCTTGGAGACACGAAACAGCAATAATCGTCGGTTTAGACATGAACTTCGCGTAAGCCAGTTCACCGATTTTTGCGAGATTTTCGGCATCAACGTGGTCGGGTGTATCCTCCATCTTAATTTCGCGATAGCGGTCTGCAAGGATCAACTTTGTCTCCTTGCCGATGACAGTGAAACGCCACGGTTCGGTGATATGGTGATTCGGTGCCCATATTCCGTAACTGAAAACCTGTTCGATGACATCGTTTGGTATCGGTTCCGGTTTGAACTTAAAAATGGTGCGTCGTGAAAGAATTGCGTCTTTAACATCCATTATGTTGCATCCTCCTTATGGGATTTAATTATACTCTATAGGCTGGTTAATTGCAAGGTGCAGTGTCTGTCCCTGCAGTGCAATTTTAAGACGTTCTACCGCTTCAATAGCGTCCTCAATCTCTTTCTTCGGTATGTTCGTGATAGTCGTATGGCTGAGCGGATTTAGGATGCGAGTTCGATACAACTCGATATCTCTAATAAGCGATTGATCTAAAATGCCCGACTTCTGATTTTCAACCTTTATCGGATCCCAGAAATCTTGACTGTCCAGTTTATCTCTATTTTGGCGGTATCTGACTGGCAAACGCTTGGCCTCACAAAATTCCTCAATCATTACTTCAAAAGCGGTACGCAGATAAATTGCACAGGCTTTGTAGTCGTTCGCATCAAGATATTCCCTCGCCTTATCAAGGTATGCCTTATCTTCCACATAGACCGGTATTTCATATTCATCAGTCCGCCCAAAATAGAATTCAACGGCTTTCCATTTCCCGCCATGTGCCGTGCGCTGCTTGACGATTTCATACCACGCTTTATCATAAGTCGTCAAAAAGATTTGATAATCTGCAAAATCCTCGTCTAAGACATCCAACACTGGTAGGCGGTTTGACATATCCAAGCCGATGAGTACATCATCCAATGCGAGAATCTTCAACTCACTTTCTGGTTGAAGTAAGATTGACGAAAAATAGATAGCAATTGCAATCGCTGACAACTTTGCTTCGTTCAGAAAGCGGTGATGCTCAGGGATGTCTTTATCGAAGTACTTAACCGTCAAGAAAATCTCCTGATTATCAAGCGTTTTGTCATTGCTGTTATACGTAATCCCTTGAAAATCCAAGTCAATCGCGACATTGTATCTAAATTTTTGAAGAATTTCGGAGGCTTTTGTTTGTAACATTTCTAATCTGCTCGCTAGCTCATCGTTGAAATTCTCTACTCGTCTCTCAAGGGATGTAATTTGGGTAGTCGCGCCTCGGCGTGGAAACGGAGGCTGAACACTTGTCCAATCTTCAACAAGACTCCGATCTGTCCGACGACTGACAGTATTTGTCAAGAGCGTCTTAACCAGCAAATCGAACACATTCACCACAGGGTTTTTATGATGCAGATAATGCGTTTCCAACAGATCTTTATAGTCAAGGAACCCTTTCGCCTTTGAAGCTTCAATAATCAAATCGTCGGATGTTTCTTTAACGTCCGATGACCATTCATAGGTGTCCATCTTTGCGTTCTGATGCGCGCGAAGAGACAGCTTGATCTGCCCAGCATCTTCAATAAAGATATTTTGATGGGTTTCAAAGTTAGCATCTTTGTTATCCGCGTCATCGGAGTCCACACCAGATTCCAAAAAGAATTTTAACGCCAGATATAGCGACGACTTTCCGCTACCGTTTTCGCCGTAAACAATCAGATTCTTTCCTGCTTTGTGTAGGTCAATGTGATAGGGCCGCGGAAAAGCCCTGAAGTTCTTGAGCTCAATTTCTGTAATTCTCATAGTTTACCCTCAATGATGCGAACCGGTTTGACACTATCCAGAAAGAATAAATTGACCGCGACGGGATTCGTTTTTTCATATAATAGTTCAAAGATGTCCCGGCATGCCGACATTTTATCACCTTGAATTTCCTCAAGCGGCGGCAACTGTTCATTGAATAATGGTTGAAAAAGGTGTTTGCGGCTTTTATGAAGTTCGTCTGGTAGATAAGCCTCATAAACCATGCCTTCAATGATGCGCTCAAAATATCCGAGCATCATGCGGTCGCTGGCGTATGCCAAATCTCTGCTGTTTATCGTCGGTTGTTGCTGGAGATAGATAAGGTAGTCAACAAATTTGCCGATGAGTGCCTTCTGCGTTGATGTAAGGTCAGGGACAGGAATTTGCTGCATATAGCCACTACGCGCCCGCAGGTAATCAATCGTCAATTGGTTGGACTCTTGTGCGTAAAACCACTCTACAACGCGGGAATTTAATAGACCGCATAACCACAATTCCTCGGTGGGGATAAGGTAGCACGTATCCCCACAGTAAAAACCAGCAGTATCAACCGCAAACGTTTGGTGATTATAAAGGTTCGGACAGACAAGTTTCGGTTGCAAAAATCGATGCGATTTATCAAGAGAGATTGGCAGTTCATACCATTCCTGTTTACCGGACCTTTTATGCAAGGAATCTTTATGATTTTCCAAGTGTTTCAAGATTGCTGGATACTCGTTTATTGCTATGCCCCTGTGTGCAAATATTAACCACTTCTCTTGTGGCTCTGCATGCCAGCGTCGGAGGGCACGTCCGTGCAAAAATGGCTTCAAAATATCAGCCGATGATGGATGCGCGGCAATGAGATTATCCCGCGTTTTTCTGTCTACGACGAATGCTTCAGTCGAGGATGTCTTGATGCCGAAGGAAGGTTTTACCTTGAGATATGTGCCCAATGGCGTGCCGGTATTACGAAGCTGCTCGCGTAAATTCACCACATCCGGTGATTCCATAGGCTTCCTATTTTCATCTAATATTTTTCGGGTTTTAGGGTACCGGACTCGCAGGCGTTGCGTTAGCATGCGTTTAATGTCTTCTGGAACCTGGAAACCTTTCTGCCTCTCAAACGTCTCAACGTCTTTATAGCCATTATGAAACGCAGCGATGATATCAATCCCTTTGTCTTTGGCAGCAGTCAGGTCGGCTTTTGCTTTATTCCATTCTTTTAGACATAACCAGGCTTCACCACGATTGCAGTATGCGGGACCAAGTTCCGGATTCAATTCTATTGCTTTACTATAGTCTTCAATAGCATTATCAAAATCACCTCTTTGGAGGTAAGCATTGCCACGATTGTAATACGGATGAAAAAGTTTCGGATTCAATCCTATTGCCTTGCTATAGTCCTTGATAGCGAGATCAAATTCACGTTTTTCGTGATAAGCAAGACCGCGGTTGTAATAAGCCTGGACAAAATCCGGTTTCAGTTGTATCGCCATGTCATAGTCTTTAATAGCACGGTCATAATTCCCTTTGTTGCGATAAGCAGCACCACGATTGCTATAGGGTTCGGCATAACCAGGATTCAGTTGTATCGCTTTGCTGCAGTCTGCAATGGCTTTGTCGTACTCACCTTTATCGCGATAGACAGTACCGCGATTGTTGTAGGCAAGGGCATAGTCTGGTTTAAGTTTAATCGCTTTGGTAAAATCTTTGATGGCAAGATCATGTTCACCCTTTTCGCCATAATCAATACCACGATTGTTATAGAAAATGTGATCTTGCGGATATGGCACTGTGATCATTGCTTTTCTCCAAAATACAGATTGCCCTTAGCGTAGAAATGATAACATAACGTGAGTTCAAATTTAAACGCTTTCCTTCAACTCAATTCACCAATTACTACCTCTAACGACGAAAAAAATTCGGCGAAAAGTTTCTTTCACCAAAGTTGTAGAGCTCGGGACAAGAGGAAACAACTGTGAGCATACTGCCGTTAGGATGCTTTTTTAAACGAGTAAGTGCCGTATAAAATAAAGCACGATCCTCAGCACTTGCAATACGGCTGACATACAGAACCAAATGCCTACCTTCCCACCCCTTAAAACTATGCAGGGTCGTCGCTTTAATTTTAGCACCTCCAAGAAAAAAGGCAAGCTTTCTGCGGCGTGATTCTTGATTTTTACGAAAATCTCTATTGCCTTGATCAAATGTATTGGTTTCTTCATCCTCCAGAACAAATGTATGGAGTAAAGGTTCCTTCGCTGCTCGTGAAGTAGGATCCCCCATGTGTTGTTTACACGTTTCAACGAACGCAAACCCTATCTCATTGTTTTGCGACAGGAAAATAATATCAGGAATTGCGGTATCATTCCCTAAGCACTTCATTTGCCAGCGGACTTCCTCAAAACATATCTCTGGTATTGAGTTATCTGAAGATACTTGGACCCACCGCAACTCAATCGGCGAATTGAAATTTAGTCCTACTTGTTTAGGAATGTCAACTTCTACCCCCGAAGGTTGAAGAAAATTTTCAGCAAAATCTTCCAAAATAGGGACGATTTCGGAAGGCAAGCGGTAACTTGTTTCTAAATTAAACCAGCGAGAACTCAGTCTTGTTCCCAGTAATGGTTCATCCAGCCAAGTCACATCAGTCCCATATATATTTTGCGTCTTGTCTGCAACGAGAAGCATTTCTCCATGTGGTTCTGGTTCAACTGCTGCTCGCAGTGTTTGCCACCAGTTTTTGTTGTAGTCCTGTCCCTCGTCTACCAGAATAGCATCGTAGATCGGTAGAACATCGGCAACTGATGGATTCTCATAGATTCCCAATACCAACTTTGCTATATGCTCATTTAGTACCGCTTCTTCAGGAAATTGTCCCCAGAGTTGAAAATAGTCATTTTCACGTCCTACGAGCCTACATATCCGTTTACACCACCCGTGAAAGTGGCGGAACTCAACGTGCTGCTTGATAATCTGAGGAGATCCCCTCTGCTGTGAGGCAATCTCACGCACCTGACGAGCCACGAGATCACGGAGATAATTCATTAGTGTAATATTGAACGGACACACAAGAACTTGCTTACCTTCGCTTGCAAGTACAGCCGTGCGAGCAGCGAGAGCTTGACTTTTACCGGATCCGGCAGGCCCTCTAACTTTACGATAACGCTCCTGTGTAGGGTCCGTTGCAATCCTGAGCTGGCGCCCATTCAATTCAAGCGGTTCCCGTTGTCCTTTACTGAAAGCAGGTTCTTTGAGCCACCCTCGAAGATCATTTGCTAGATCTCCATTCATATATTTAGACCGTTTTTGCAATCCCCGCTTTTTGTGTTCTGGAAACAGCACATCAATGTTCCCTTCTGCAATACATTCCGAACCTAAGAATGGATATTGATCTGGATATCTTCTCATATTTCCATCTCGGAAAGGATACAGTAAATCATTAAGCTTTGTTTGAGGTATCTCCGTGAAAATGAGTCCCGCCGTAATTACCGCTTTTCCGGAACGATCATCAAGACGGGGGCAATAAAGATTGAATATTTCATCTTCATAAAGTTTGATCTGATTGATAGGACTTTGGGTTGCCCAATTATATCTGATTGATTTTTGGAGGGTATTTAAACTCCAATCTTTAATCTCAAATACAGCTATTCCGGCATAAGGATTGAGCAGTACAAGGTCGGGTCTCAACCCGTTGAGATGAGGCTGTATGTACATCTCCCATTCAAGAGGGAGGCCAGCATCAAACAAGTTATAAACTTTGTTTTCGCCAGACGTAAGCGGAGTTGGTAGTCTATCCCATTGGTCTTTAGGTGGATCTATAATACGTTGTTGCATAGAAATCCTCTCTATCAAATTGGTTTTGTGTGCTCATTTGCTTTCCTCTGAAAAAAGATTTACTTTGCAAAAGATTTACTTTGCAGTTAATGATAACACATTTTACCAAAGAACATTAACCGAATTTGACGAAAGATTTAAGGTGTTACAGGCTTCACACAACGGAACCCGCGAGCCTTGTTTGTGATTTTTGGCGTGAACCTTGTCCGATCAGAGACTCGCACAAACTTGGCGTTACTTGCCCAAGAGCCGCCGCGTAACACACGGACGGTTTTAACGTTTGTCCAATCGGATAAGATAGTATCCATAGTGCCACCGGCAAGTGGATTATGAGGTGGAGAAATCGCGTAAAAGTCGGGATTGTATTCATCAAGGCACCATTCCCAGACGTTGCCTGCCATATCGTATAAGCCGCTTGCACCCGGAGGATACGTTCCGACGGGTGTCGTATCGCCGACATTTTCACCATAGTTTGCTGTGTCGGCATTCATAGCACCCCAATGCCAAGAGCTGCGTGCTGCGCACTCCCATTCTGCTTCGGTCGGCAGGCGTTTCCCGCGCCACTCTGCATAAGCCATTGCTGCGTACCAACTGACATAAACAACGGGGTGGTTGCCTTTGTCGGGTGGGTAATCATTTCCATTCCAATGCTTGAGATAATCTCCGTCGTGGTATTTCTTTGGGATACGATTTTTCTGCCACTCTGGGTTGGCATCAATAAATTCCTTATATTGTGCGTTTGTCGTTTCGTATTTGTCTATATAGAATGCATCAAGGAAGACGACGTGGTCTGGCTTCTCATCAGTTTCGGCATCTTTTTTCCAACTTCCCATCGTAAAAAAGCTGCCTGCCCTAAAGAACGCCATATCCGGTGGGATCGGACCTAGCGGATCTGCCACATCTCGAAGTTTACCATCTATCATTCTCAGATGTGCTTTGATTGCTTTATTGGGGTCATGTGTGGGTTTACCTTTAATAACCTCCCGCCGAATATAGGTGATAGATACCGTGTTAGTGGCGGCATCGGCTAAAATAATTTCCTTGAGTCTTGATCGATCCCCTAACGCGATTTCCTCAACAGTTCTGAGCGTTTTTTTGTCAACCGCGTGGAGACTCCGAAAGATTCCCGAACCCCCGCCCCATTCGTCTAAAGGCACAAAAATGTACCGGT
This sequence comes from Candidatus Poribacteria bacterium, assembly GCA_022827185.1. Lineage (GTDB taxonomy): Bacteria > Poribacteria > WGA-4E > WGA-4E > WGA-3G > WGA-3G. Next base: position 84,233 of record JAJDTM010000021.1, on the reverse strand, counting down.
TCGTTTCAACAGCATACTTAGTCAGAATCTTATAAGAACTGTACCTGCCGCTATCATCTTCATACGGTATGCGGAGTTCTATGTAATCAGGGGTGTGGATTACGTTCTCACCTTGAAAAATCACTTCATCACTTCCTTCTCCGCTTAACCACGTAACAACGAAAGTAATTTTGGTCAGTGCTTCTTCCAGAGGCATCTCTAATTTAACAAAGTCTTCAGCAGATTCTTCTTTAGGCGGACTTTTAACTTGAGGTTGCTGTGCATATACAACCTGATGACTCAAAAAAAGCATCAATAGACAAATGATTGAACAAAAAGTCTTCATATATCCTCCTAAGGTAGTTATCGGTTACCAGTCTTAACTAAAAACTGACAACTGATTACTGAAAACTATAGTAAAACCCATAATTAATTGGGCACTCTCAAACAGTCTGAATGCCTATGACAGGCATTCAGACTGGCACAGGCTAACAGCCTATGCTACAAAGATGTCTATCTATTTTTAGGATTCACTACAATTAATTCCATCCAACGGATTGCAAATACATACGCCAAAGGGTATCTCCCCATAACAGGACAAGCACAGCGGCACCCGCAAGAAAGGGACCATACGGGATCGGACTTTGCCGATCTTTTATACCAGAGATAATGAGGACAGTCCCGACAATCGCACCACTGAACGCAGAGAACGCTATCACCATCGCGAGTTCGGGCCATGCACCGAGGAACAATCCGTTGAGTGCCATTAGCTTGATGTCTCCGCCGCCCATCGCCTTTTTGCGTAAGACTGCGCTCCCAATCACGGCAATCAACCACAACACACCACCACCGGCAACGGCACCGATTAGGCGTATCAGGAGATACCAGACATCGGCGCGTTGATAGGCAATCCCACAGACGATACCGAAACCGAGAATCAATCCGGTCACGATGAGGACGTTCGGAATGATATAGTGTTGTGCATCAATGACGGAGATCGGCAGTAAAACTGTGATGAAAGCAAGCGCGAGCAGAAATTCGAGGGTTAACCCGAAACGGTAATACAGAAAGAGATACAATCCTGCTGTTGCCAGTTCAACTAACGGATACAAGACTGAAATTGTCGCACTACAATGCCGGCACTTGCCCCGCAAAAGTAGGTAACTCAAAATAGGGATGTTGTCGTAGGCACTTATCGGTTCACTACATGCGGGACAAAAAGAGCGACGTGGAGAATGAATAGATACGTCTGCGCGAGGGATGCGGTAGATACAAACATTAAGGAAACTGCCGATTGCTAAACCGAAGAGGAAGATGAGTACCGGTATCGAGATTTCAAACACAAGTTACCACCAATACTTCTCGCCGAGGCGCGCGTCTGCATGATAGACTCTACTAATCTCTGCGACACCGCCAATTCGATATTTTTCGGGGACGCGCCGATGATCTTTCGCGATCCCCACTTTATAGGTATCTTGAAGAAGGACATAACGACCGCCCCAGGGTGTTTCAGGAATAGACTCCAGATACTTCCGACGCCACCCTTCGATGCCAGGATCCGTCACCAGTGCATCTAAACTCGTCGGATAACTTCCCGTGTGCCTGTGGTATTTTTTGATAGCAACAGCAATCGTTTCAACATCTATATCCGCCGTGCTAACTTTACGATATTCTAACCAGGGTGGAAAACAGAGTACCCCAATTACAATAACTATAGCGACAAGGATAAGCAGTTGGAGGCGAGTCATCCCGCCGTTTTCGTTGACATTTTTTCGTAGCATCGTTAGTCCAGATACCCCACAAGTCTACCCCTCGGAACTCGGACGGGAAATACCGTACTTGTTCATTTTCTTGTACAAGTTGCTCCGCTCAACCGCTAACGCCTCTGCGGTGCGCCGGATGTTCCAATTATATTCTTCCAAAGCTGCGAGGATACATTCCGACTCAGCGACATCCATCATCTGACTCAAGGCGGTTCCCGGTTTGTAGAGCGGTGTACTCAGATCGGGCTGCAAGAGGTCTTGATCCAAAGTGTTGGAAAGGTGATGTGAAGCAGCGGCTTGCGGTACCAAAGCCAAAGCCTCTGCAACATCGGGTGCCATGACAACATCGCGGTTCACCATAATCAAGAGACGTTCAACGATGTTCTTTAACTCTCGGATGTTCCCGGGCCAACTGTAACTTTGAAACACAGCGTAAGCACCCGGATCAATGACTTTAGGCGTCGATCCCATATTGAGCTGTAAACGATCAGCGAAATACTTAACTAACAACGGAATATCCTCTGTCCGTTCTCGAAGCGGTGGGATTGCAATAGGTACAACATTGAGCCGATAGAAGAGATCCCTTCGGAACCGTCCGTTCTCAATCTCTTCGGGCAGATTTTTGTTCGTCGCGGCGATAATTCGGACATCCACCGTCCGAATCTGATTGCCCCCGAGGCGTTCAACTTCGCCGGTTTCAAGAACTCGGAGGACCTTCGCCTGTGCCTTTAAACTCATATCTCCAATTTCGTCAAGAAAAAGGGTTCCACCGTCTGCGAGTTCAAAGCGTCCCTGCCTTCGGGAATCCGCCCCCGTAAAAGCACCACGTTCATGTCCGAAAAGTTCACTCTCAATGAGTTCATCAGGCAAAGCGGCGCAGTTGAGAGGAATAAAGGTTTTCGAGGCACGGTCACTCTGGTGATGGATAGCGTTAGCCACAAGCTGCTTACCGGTCCCATTTTCGCCAGAGATTAAAACCCCGAGTTTACTCCCTGCGACCCGATCAATTTGTGAGCGGAGGTGTGAGATAGCGGCACTCTCACCGACCATCTCATCGGTTGGTGTAATTTGAGATTTCAGAATTTCGTTTTCTTGCGATAAACGCGATATTTCCAAAAACGGTTCGACGTTGGATAGAATTTTATCGATACCGATGGGTTTCGTGATGTACCGTTTCGCGCCGAGTTCCATCGTTTTAGTGGCGATTTCAATATCCTGCTGCGCAGACATCATGACGACGTTCAATTCGGGATAGCGTTCACGGAGTTTTACAAGCGTTTGGACACCATCCATACCATTTTCCATACGGATATCCAATAGGACAAGATCAATATCGGATTTCACTGCCAGTTGCAAGGCATCTTCACCACTTGCAGCCGTTAGGGTTTGATACCCACGCATGTTGAGTCCCTGTGATAACATCTTAAGGATATTTTTTTCGTCGTCTACAATCAGAATTGTTTCCATTCTTTTGTCCTATCTCAAAGTATTTTATTTCTTCAGCAGGACTTACGCATTTTTCTATGACAACAGATGTCCTACGCACTGCTGGTGGGTTTTCAAACCCCGCCAGCAAGGGGGATGCGTAAATCCTATTAAGGATAGATACGTCTACTCTTGAGAATCTATCGTTTCCTCTTTAGTTTTCAGTGGCATCAATCCTGCGGTACCATAGCAACTTCTTCGGATTGCCTACCTTGGTTGTAGGGAAGCTCGAGGCGAACCGTTGTGCCTACGCCTTCGGTACTTTGAAAATCAATCCCGGCACTATGTTCGGCGACAATCCTTCTGACTATCGGCACCCCAAGCCCGGTTCCACCTGTTTCCGACTTTGTTGTATAATAAGGGACAAAGAGGTTCTCCATAGTTTCATCGGACATACCGTGCCCGGTGTCTTGGATTTCCAATAGAACCGTGCCGGGGGTTTCCGGGTTTATCTCTGCGCCATCTTCACTGTTTTCGTTGTTCAATGGATCGGCTTGTTTCCCTTGCGGTGATTCTGGGACGAACCCGGTTTTCACTGTAAGTATGCCACCATCAGGCATTGCTTCAATTGCGTTTTTTACGAGATTACCGAGTGCCTGCGCAATTTGTTCAGGGTCGAGAGAAAGTTGCGGAATCGATTTCAACGCTGTCTCAACTTTAATTTTGGAAATATTTTCAAGCCATAATTTCTCAGCAGGATTTGACCCTGCGGAGTCTTCATGTGCTAAAATCGCTGCTGCAATGCCATCTTCTTCGCCGAGATCCGCCCCTTGACCACTGGTGTATAATGTCAGAACAGATTTCACAATATTATTCAGATCGCTCAATTTTTTCTGTGGCTTGGGCATCCTCGCAAATTGATGAAACTCATCGATTAACCTTCCTATACGATCAACTTCCTCAATAACGGTGTCCGTACATTCACTAAATATTTGCTCAAAAACTTTAGGATTAGATTTTGCCTGTTGCAGATTTTCAACAGACAGTCGAATCGGGAAAAGCGGATTTTTGATTTCGTGTGCCACCTGTCGTGCGACATCTCGCCATGTTGCTGCACGCTCCGCTGCCATGCGCTCTTCTAAACTTAGCTTCAGGTCCCGCGCCATCTGATTGAATCCTTCTGCGAGCTGTCCTATCTCATTGTGCGATTGGATGACAACGCGATGATCAAGATTACCTGCAGCAATATGATCCACACCTTGGCGGAGGAACGCGATAGGGCGGGTAATACGCCGACTGATAATGTAACTAATGAGATAAACCAACACCAACCCAACGACACCACTTAAAAGCAGTATGAGCGTGAGTTGCTGCTGCCATCTCATCTGCCGCGCATGTGAATACGCTATGACCAAGTCAACAGGTGGTGCCTCACGTGTCGTCGCGAAGACTGAGCGGAACGGTGTTACCCGAGAAGCGGTATAAGTACTTCCACTTGTCTCTTCTGCGCCCTGTAAAAAGACTTCCTGTTGCGGTTTCGGATCGGAAAACGATTGAGCCCACTCATCCAGAGGCAATTGTCGGGCGGCATTGTTCAACGGGAGCCAATCCTCCGGTTCCAGTCCCTTCGATTCAGTGCTGAAGCCAGCTGCGTTTGACGTTTGCAGCTTTCCGACAAGGAAGATCGGATGCTCGTCTGACTGGATATCTGTTGTTGTCTCCAGCCATTTTTGCAAGTTGTAGCCACCTGTAACGAACCCCCATTCACTTGCTTCTGTTGCTTGAACGACAAACTGCAATCCGAGATCACCTTGTTGCGGAATATTTCTGAGCTCTATATGCCCTTCTTGGTTGTCTAACGAACGATATGTCCGTGTGCTTCTCCGTCCACCGAGGTCAGGATGTAGAAGTTTCCCATCTGGCCTGCCATACTCAAAGAGATCAAATTCGGGGGTCGGCTGATAAGTCAAAGATGACGCGCCGCGTGTTATGACGTGGTGTAGTCTTTCGTCAGCGGCTGTAGCGTGAACCTCCTTTTGAACTTTGTTAAGGAGTACTTGGTAGTTGTTTGAAATCTTGCCTTGAAGCGTTTCAACATAGGCATCAATTTCCCTTTTAAACGCAAGTCGGATCAGGAAACTGGTACTGCCAAAAACAACACCAAACATGACGAAGAAAACAAAGCCGTAAGCAATAAATATCTTATCATGAAACTTTAAAGCGGAGAGCTTATTCCACATTTTTGTCACCGCTAATCGTCTACCGATCGCCTATATCCGGTGCCAAGGCAAAAGCTCGGAAATTCCGTTTATAGCCCTCAACACCATCTTGGCGATATGTTAACTCATTTCCACCATCGTTGTCAAGATGTAAATCTTGGAGCCTGCCCTTTACAGCGATGGTATCCATCAAAACACGCATTAACCGACAAACGGATTGGATGTCCCGTCTTGGGAGGGTTAGTGTTGCATTGGGGACACCGTTTTCGCTAAAATCCAAGGCGGTGCCGCGATAGGAGGCAGTCTGCATGTGCGTCATAGATAACCCTTCAAAATCGGTCAACTTCCTATCCATTTCAGTATCCTTCGGTAGCACTAAATCGGTTCCAAGTTCCTCCCAATGGATAAATAGGACGACTTTATCTCTCGGACCGGCGATGATACCGTTGAGGATTGAGTGATTACTCGTGGGGCCTTTAGCATTTATAACGTTTGGACCCCTGCAACGCTCTTGAATAGATTCTGTACACAACTGCACAAACCACTCACCGAGGCAGGTATTGTCGGCATAGTTATAGAAAACTATCGAACCTTTGCCGCCAACGACTTCAGCGAGATGTATCCATCGTGCAAGGTGATAGGCGACGTTGACTTGATAGTCGCAGGGGCGGTAAAAATCTTCATGCGCCTGCTGCACGCCTTCTAATGCAGTACGGATACGGGTTTCTGAGGTTTCATTTTTTCCTGCCATCATAGCGAGAAAGAACAGGCCGACTGGAGAAAACGCTGAAAATCGTCCGCCGACACCATCGGGAACGGGAAGTAGTGTGCCGCCGTAGAACGGACATTTTTTATGCATTCGGAACAGTACGCTATTAGCGGTGAGTCCGGTCGTCGCGAGGACCTGTTGCTGCCAGTTTCCATCGCTAAGTGTTTCGCGGATAATCATCAGTGTCGCCATTGTCTCGGTCGTTGTGCCCGATTTGCTGATGACATTGAAAAGCGTTTTCTGTAATAGGTTCCGCGCTCTGAGCATCTCAAGCAAACCTACGAGTTTGCGTGGATCGAAGGTATCACCTGTGAAATAGATTTCTGGCGCGCCACCCCGATCTTCAACCGATAACAAGTTATGATACGGATGGTTAAAAGAATCGTGAAAGACGCGAGCACTCAGATCAGAGCCGCCTATACCGATGATGACCAATACCGAAAATTCTTCACGGGCACGCGTGGCTAACGCTATGACCTTATTAATATCCTCATCTTGGAAATGGCTGCGGGTCCAAGCGCGAAGTCCTTGTTCTAACTCGGTAAGCGATGCTGATGTTTCTCCCGCAAATTGCGCGTGAATCTTCTGCAGATTAACATCAACTGCCCCTGTAACGGGTGGGGATTTGGAAACAAAATCTGATGTCTTGTTATCAATTGAGAAACAAAGTTTTCTATCCAACAAAAAACCTCTTTCCGCTAAATTCTTCCATACTTATCCGAAAGGCGAACGATATCTTCTTCATCAAAGTGTCCAAACGAAATTTCAAGGATCCGGTAGTCTTTGGATTCACCGATGAGTTGATGTTTCGCGCCTTGTGGAATAAACACAGGCTCCATCGGTTTAGGACGCTGAATCTCGCCATCAAGTTTCAGGCAGGCCCCCTCATCAAGCGGGATCCATAACTCACTCCGCTGGTGGTGGTACTGATAACTCACCTGCTCCCCTGCGCGAATCTCTAAGATTTTGACAGTGACAGGTTGATTAAGGACATATTGTATGAAGCCACCCCAAGGTTTCTCGACTGTCGTTATCTCTTGGAGTTCTTTCGGGGACAATTGCATGATCTATTCTCCGAACTACGGCACCTATTTATCAAAAAATGCTTACCAAAATACGATAGATAGTGTATCATATCAATTAGCCGGTAGTCAACCAAAACTGGAGTATTCAGCCAGAGGGATTCAATTGTCAGTAATATGGAGTTTCTGCGCCGTTTTTTCACAGTTTCTAACAAAGAACCGCAGCAGTGCAACAACGGCGCACTGCGGATATACGGAAAATGTGTATAAAATCCCCAATCTACCTAAACGAACCGAAAGGTCATTTAAAAACACTCATTGAGAATAGTATTGCGGAAAAGGTTTTTCCGGGAGCTGTCGCTTATGTTCTTACCGATGAAAAGCCACTTTACCAAGCAGCGTTCGGTTTCCGCTCTATAAAGCCGAAACGACTGCCGATGTTCCGCACGACGCTATTTGACTTGGCATCACTCACAAAACCGATTGTCATCGGGACGCTTTGCATGCAGCTCGTTGAGAAAGGCGAACTCTTTCTTAACACACCCGCTGAGAAATACTTGCCAGCGTTCAGACAGAAAGGTGTCACTCTCACGCATCTCCTCACACATACTTCAGGACTCCCCGCATGGATACCGCTCTATCTACGAGTAGGATCGCGTGCGCATGTCATTTCTTATCTGGGTGAGGTTGCATTGGAATCTCAACCCGGAGAAAAGGCGGTGTATAGCTGCTTAGGATACATCGTGCTGGGGGCATTGCTTGAAGCCGTAACGAAACAACCGCTTGATCAATTGGCGCGAGAATCGATCTTCGCGCCACTCGGCATGGAATGGACGCGATACAACCCACCACAAGCGTGGCATGAGAACTGCGCGGCGACCGAGGATTCCAACAGTTTTGAACGGCGGATGGTGAACTACGAACGCTACGATTGGCGAGAAGGTGTGATTCTCGGACAAGTTCACGATGAGAACGCGCATTTCCTCGGCGGTGTTTCAGGAAATGCGGGTCTCTTTTCCAGGTCAGCGGATCTCGGAAAGTTTTGTAGCGCGTTAATGGACAACGGCGGTATCCTATTACGTCCGGAAAGTCTCGATATGATGCGCCAAGTTGCCTCAGCAGAAGGGGAACGTCGCTGTATCGGTTGGGCAGTGACAGACGATGGGTGTCTTTATCATACAGGGTTTACTGGCACCTCAATACGGATATGTTTGAAAAGAAAACTCGCTGCTATTTTGTTGACGAATCGGGTACATCCTGATGCCGACCAACGCGGCATTATTGAATTTCGGAAGATGTTCCACGAAATGGTTTTCAGTTGTCATGCTTCGCAGTGAGAACAGTCATCAGTTAGTGTGCTGTGGCATTCAGATACACTGTGTTAACTACAACAAAGTAACTGAAAACCGTTAACCGATAACTATAAAAAACGAAAAAATGGATGTCAGGGTGAAATCACAACAAATTGAATTGGGGTTGTGCGTCTTGCTCAGCGAGAAAAGTGACTGGGTTCGTGGGAAATCCATCGGGCTTATAACAAACCATACGGGACTTGATGCGACGCTACGAAGCAACTATCGGCTTTTCGCCGAAGCACCGGACTGTCAACTTTCAGCGATTTTTTCGCCAGAGCATGGACTTTGGGGTGCGGTCCAAGACGGTATCGCTGTCAAGAGTGTAGAGACACCTGATCGTAATTCATTAAACGTGCCAATTTTCAGCCTATACGGACGATCGATACGTCCGACTCGGGAGCAGCTTGAAGGCATAGATCTGCTTATCTACGACATACAGGATGTCGGTGCACGTTATTACACTTACATCTCGACTATGCTGTATGGAATGGAAGCAGCCAGCGATTGCGGCATTGCGTTTATTGTTGCGGATCGACCAAACCCAATTGGGGGCAACACTACAGAGGGACCCGTGTTGGAAAGTGGCTCTGAATCGTTTGTGGGGATACATAAGATTCCGATGCGTTACGGGTTAACAATCGGTGAATTGGCGATGCTGTTGAAGGCGGAACGCGTACCATCATGCCAATTAAAGGTCGCATGGATGCGGGGATACAAACGAGAGATGTGGTTCGATGACACAGGCTTGCAATGGGTGCCGCCGTCGCCGAATATGCCGACCCTCACAACAGCAGTGCTTTATCCGGGGCTGTGCCTGTTTGAAGGCACAAACATGAGTGAGGGACGTGGCACGACAAAGCCGTTTGAATATATAGGTGCGCCTTGGTGCGATGGTGAAAGGTGGGCAGCACTGCTGAATAACTGTCAACTGCCGGGGGTTCGATTCCGTCCGGTTGTCTTTACACCTGCACCAGTTGCTGAAACCACAAAGCACGCGAAACAGGCGTGCGGCGGGGTCGCAATCCACATTACCGATAGAGCGCAATTCCGACCGATAGAGACAGCCCTCCAGATGTTATCCATTTTAACCACCGAATACAGCGATCATTTTGCCTTCTTACCGGCACCCTTTGATAGATTAGCAGGAAACAGTTGGCTCCGAAATGCTTTGTCAAATGGGGAATCAGTGGATGCGATTCAGGCGCGGTGGGTGTCAGAACTTCAGACGTGGCGCGACAAAGCAACACAATATCACGCCTACGCTTAGGAACATAAATGCAAGAATTTTTTGAACTTCTTAAGAAAGGTAAAAAACTTGTTATCGGTTTAATGTCCGGCACCTCCGTTGACGGTATTGATGCTGCGATCGTTGAAGTTACTGGATACGGCTTGGAAACGACAGTAGACCTGCTCGCTTTTGAGACTTTTCAGTTTCCAACTGGCGTGCCACAACGTATCCTTGCCCTTTGCCACCCTGATACAGGTCGCGTTGATGATATTTGTGAGATGAATTTCTATATCGGACACCTCTTCGCAGAGGCGGTGAAACACATTCTGCAAAAAAGCGGAATGCGTGCTAACGAGATTGATCTCATCGGTTCACACGGTCAAACGATTCACCATCTACCTCACCGAACGGCAAGGAACATTAAAAAACCTTCAACTTTGCAGATCGGCGAGCCTGCAGTCATCGCACACGAAACTGGGATTCCGACGATAGCGGATTTTCGCGTCGCAGATATGGCAGCAGGCGGGCAGGGCGCGCCGTTGGTATCATACCCCGACTATCTGCTGTTTCATGACGGTGAAAAAACAGTCGGGCTCTTGAATATCGGAGGCATTGCGAACCTCACGGTGCTGCCTGCAAACGGAACATTTGATTCCGTCTGTGCTGCGGATACGGGTCCCGGTAACATGTGTATTGATGCTGTTATAACGGAAATCACGGAAGGAGCGGAACACTACGATAAAGACGGCACGCGCGCCGCGCAAGGGACCGCCCATCAGCCGCTCGTCAATGAATGGTTGAAACACCCGTTTTTTCACTTATCCCCTCCGAAAACCACTGGACGCGAGATGTTTGGACACACTTATGCGATGGAATGTTTGGCGGCTTGTCGTGAACATAAACTCTCAGATAACGACTGCATCGCGACGCTGACCGAGTTGACAGTCCAAACGATTACTGACTATATAGTGCGATTTATAACAGAACAGAACCCGATAGACACCCTTTATGTGAGCGGCGGTGGTGTTCACAATCAGTCAATTATGCGACGGCTTAGCGAACTATTAGCCAATACAGCGGTTGAATCTGTGGACAATTCCGGTATCTCGGCGGATGCGAAAGAGGCGATTGCGTTCGCGATTCTGGCGAATGAGACACTCCACGGAAACGCCGGGAATCTACCTTCTGCAACAGGCGCGTCCGTCCGGAAGATTCTGGGCAAGTTCGTGTGTCCGTGATTTAATAGCAGTCAGCAAAGATAGTTATCAGAAACTATTGGTAGTTTTTGTAATCCTCTCTATACTATAAACGATTTCTGGATCACACTGAATCTCGCGGAGAACATCATGCGTGAGGTCCCTCGTATCAAACCGATTACTCCGTCCAGTGGAAATAGGTTTCTATCAGCACCGTGGGAAACCATCGTCTCTATGGTGACGATAGCATTTTTGATGTTAAGCAGTGCTGAGATGGTGTTAGTGAAATCTGAAGATGCAACCCAACAGGAGAAGTCCACTATGGAACCAACTCCTGCCCCAGATATGTCCCACATCACGATTGATTTAGCCATCAGGAGAGGTGTCCACAGCGTCGCGTTCAGTCCAGACGGTTCAACAGTCGCAAGTGACAGGGATAACACCGTCCGACTCTGGGATGCCGTCACAGGACAGGAGATAGAGATGGAAAAAAATTTCTGGGTGGCTTTTCAGAGAAACTTCACTGCGGATATTAACAGCGTCGCGTTCAGTCCAGATGGACGAATGATCGCAGGGGGTATCAATGAAAGTGAAGTGATTTGCCTGTGGGACGCTGCCACCGGCGAGAATTTTAGATTTATGAAGGAAAATGCCCCTAACGGTTTCCATTGGGTCAATACCGTCGCTTTCAGCCCTGATAGCAAGATACTTGCAAGCGGCAGTGAGGATGGGAATCTGTATCTATGGGATGTAGAAACGGGTAGGAAACTGAAAACCCTTACCGAGGCTACTGAAAATATTTTCAGCGTCGTCTTCAGTAGTGACGGGAAAACGTTAGCGAGTGGCAATGCAGGAAATACGATCCGTTTGTGGGATATTGCCACAGGTGAGAAATTGAAAACATTTAGTGGACACACGAATTGGGTCTTCAGCGTCGCTTTCAGTCCGGACGGACAGACCCTCGCAAGCGGGAGTTGGGACCACACCATCCGACTCTGGGATACGACCACAGGGCAGCCCCTAAAAGTGCTGACTGGACACGCACTTACGGTGTGGAGTGTCGCGTTCAGTCCAGACGGATTGACACTCGCAAGTGGGAGTCAAGATAGCACAATCCGACTCTGGAATATTGCCACCGGTGCGCAAATTGCCACCCTCACAGGGCACACAGCACCCGTCAAGAGTGTAGTCTTCAACCCAAACGGCGTAACACTTGCAAGCGGTAGTCAAGACAGCACAATCCGACTCTGGGACCTCACATCACCGCTACTCCTGCGAAAAGAAAAAGAGGAATAGAAGAAGAGGTTGGAAGGCCGGAAGGCTGGGCCTCCATTTTTCCAATCTTCCATGCTTCCATTCCTGCGCCTTTTTCAGAATTATGCACCCGCTTCACTCTTAAACAGCGTCACCAGAATTAAAACATCGGGACTTAACACTTAACGCAAATAGTGATGGAGGAAGGGATGGAAAGAACGGAAAGATGGGGGACCTTCTCACGTTTCTAACCTTCCAATCTTCCAGTCTTCCAATCTGATAAGCAAAGGAAGGGATTTTGCGTAAGACTAAACATAATAATCCTTTTTTGGAGGCGATCTATGAAAAAAGACGATGTTGAACTTATCCAACGCGTTCTTGCCGGTGATGATGATGCATTCTCCGTGCTTGTGAAAAAATACCAGAAGCAGGTTCACGCACTCGCTTGGCGGAAAATCGGAGACTTCCACATCGCCGAAGAAATTACACAGGACACTTTTTTGAAGGCATACAAGAAGTTGGCGACACTCAAAGAGCCGCAACGTTTTGAGAGTTGGCTTTATGTTATCGCAGCGAATCGGTGTAGTTCTTGGCTCCGTAAGAAGCGGGTGTGGACGCAGCCACTGGAGCAATTGGAGGAGACAGACGATGAGCAGTTGCAAAAAGAGATGTATTCAGAGTTTATCGCTGCGGAAAACGAGCGCACAACCGTAGAAGCGCAACGCGATGTCGTCAAGAAATTGCTGGCGAAACTCCAAGACAGTGAACGCACCATCATGACACTGCACTACTTCGGTGAGATGACATGCACGGAGATTGGCGCGTTTTTAGGGGTATCGAAAAATACGATTAAGAGTCGCCTCCGCCGCGCACAGCAGCGTCTGAAAAAAGAGGAACCGATGATTAGAGACGCTTTAGAAAACTTCAAAATCACGCCGAATCTTACCGAGAATATTATGCAAGAGATTGCACGCATTAAACCGGCTGCGCCCTCTGGTGGTAAGCCCTTCATGCCGTGGACTATTGCCGCTTCCACGGTTGCTGTGGTACTCCTAATGTTGGGCATTGGGAGTCAACAACACGCAATCCGTTTCCAGCAACCCTATAGCCTTGATGCTGCATCGGAGATGACGGTTGAACTCATTGAAGCACCACTTGTTCTAAATCGCACCTCAAAACCGGATGTTCGGACGCGGATTGGCAGTCCCAATACTCAGAGTAGAAGCAATACGCCTAACCAACAACGTGATGATACTTCAGCACTCGTTGCAGAAGTGCACGCAGATGAAGTCGTGGAAGGCTATGCACAATGGCATCTCCCGAAGGAGGCAAAAGCGCGGCTCGGAAAGGGCGGCATCAATGCGCTTCAGTTTTCACCGGATGGCACACAGATCGCAGTCGGAAGTAATATCGGTGTCTGGTTATACGATGTGGAAACCGGAAAAGAGATTACTATGTTTCGCGGTATATGTCAATCCCTCGCTTTTTCGCCGGATGGGCGATTCATTGCAAGTAGCGGTGACAAATTTGGATTTCATGGAGGGGGACTTCAGTTGTGGGAGACTGCCACTGCTCAGAAAGTGGCACTTATTGATGGACCTCCGTCTGCCTCAACATTACACTTCTCTGAAGATGGCAAAACGCTACTCAGTTTAGGGAACTGGGGGGAATTAATCAGCCAGTTAAACGTTGAGACCAAACAGGGACATGTGAAGAATATCAATGATCGCTCTTTTGGAAAGATACCGAGCAGACATAGACCGGAACCCTACGCACTCACAGAGGATAAATTTGCCGTTGGCGGTCAGAACGGAAAGATTGAGTTATGGGATACAATGACCGGCAAAAAATTATCAACTCTCAGTGGACATACACACGGAATGCAGGGCCGGTTACCATTGGTAGCACATGAGGATCCCCCACCCCCAGGAGAGAATCAGGTACGGTTTGTAGACGGCAACCCTTTTAATGTGTTAGCTTTAGCATTTTCACCGGATGGCACGCGACTTGCCAGCGGAGGTAAGGATAAAACGGTGCGATTATGGGATACCGCTACCAACAAGGAATTAGCTACTCTCCGAAAACACACAGGATGGACAAATGTGTTAGCATTTTCACCGGATGGAAAAATGCTCGCAAGCGGGGGCACTGATAAGACCGTGCAGCTATGGGATACTGCGACTGGGGTACACCTCGCGACACTCACTGAGCATATCAATAGTATCGTAGCACTCACATTTTCACCAGACGGACGTACCCTCGCAAGTGGAAGTATGGACGGCACAATTCGGTTCTGGAATACAGAAACCGGAGATTTGCTACCCATCAATATTATTGAACATACGGAGTGGGTGAAAGCGGTGTCCTTCTTTAAAGATAACTCAACACTGGCAAGCGTCGCATTTAATGGGGCAATTACCTTTTGGGACCTGAAGACATCACAAAAAACCGGGGTCCAAACGATAGAACCCTGGGATTTCTTAATGGATTCAGCGTTTTCACCGGATGGCACGAAACTCGTTAGCACCGGTGCAAAATCTGTCGGACTCGTCAACATAGATCCCAATAAGGCTGCCCCCACGTGGGAGCCGGATCGTTTGGTCCGTTTGACGGATGTTCGTACAGGACGTGAATTAGCGACCTTAACAAAGACAGTTGGTGGTATTGGTGGAGTTAATCGAAAAGGAGGTATGACTTTTTCGCCTGACGGAAAAACCGTAGCCTTCCACGGTTTGGGTGAAATTCATGTATGGCGGACAGAAACAACGGATGTGCTTACTATCCCACTCGTTAAATCTCTAAGTGACGCGATAGACCACTTCCTAAGTGACGAGGCAGTCCATCAGCACATGATGACTCGTGTGCTGGGCGAAGTCTCGGTTTTGATGTTCTCACCGGATGGGAAAAAACTTGTCAGTGGAACCATGGGCGGAAAAGTTCAAATGTGGGATGCGGAAACAGGGACTGAGCTGGCTCCCTTTCTCGCAGGACAGGATCTACCCGAAAATCTTCTCGACTCTGTGGCACTTACGGATGCAATTACAGCGTTAGCGTTCTCCTCAAATGGGGCACTGCTCGCTGTCGGAAGTGAACAAAAAATCCGTTTGTTGGGAAATAGTAAGCAGGCCCGTCTTAAAGATGTCCCACGCGGCACCAAATCGTTAGCGTTTTCACCCGATGACGCTGTCCTCGTCGCAGGACTTAGAAACGGTAGTATCGAATTATTGGATATGACTACAGGTCAAAAAATTACAACACTCAACGGGCACACCGCAACAGTAGAGACGTTGGTATTTTCGCCCGATGGCAAAACACTCGTTACCACTGGACAGGATGGGACAATTCTCGTGTGGGATTGGGAGGAAGCAATCAAAAATGCTTCTGTAAGCGAAAAACAAAGAAGTAACCAGTGAGGAAGTAACCAGTAACCAGTAACCAGTGGCTGTAGGGGTTAGGTAACCTAACCCTTACAGAGGGGCTTTCTTACTGGTAACTGGTAACTGGTTACTGGTTACTTTAAAAACCTAAAACCTAATCCTGAGAGACATTCGGTGGCTGCCACCTAATGCTGGATGGTTCGCAAACGCGTAGTCTAATCCCGCTCCCGCACCGGTAACAAACTGGAGGTTCAATCCGACACCCGCCGTCAAACGTCGGATCCGCTCGATCCCCTTACGTTCATCAAAACCGATGCGCAACGAGAGCAAATCAAAGAGCGTCCACTCGGCACCCCCATGTAACTCAACCCCATCTTTGATATAGGAATCCAAGGCAAAAACGAGCGTACTTCGGAAAATACGGAGTGCGTGTGTTGTCGCGATGCCGATTTTGAGATGTGGGGGTATCGTTTCGGTGTGTGATGTCAGGTCCGCTGATGGGGGTGGCGTGTTCCAATAGAGTTTCGTCCGAAAAGCATCGCTTGCTTGTAATCCGAGTGTCAGCCGATGCGGCTTTTCTGGATTTGTGTTAGCGACAAAGCCGATGTCTGCGCCGCCGCCGATGGCGTTTGTGGTTCGATATCCGCTCATGTAGAGAAGTTTGAGTGTACCGCCAAGATGGAAATCAATCCCTCGGAAAGAAGGGAGTGCCCAACCGGAGGCGAGGAGGAACGCATTATCCGTACTGCTGAAAGTCCCTATCACCTTCGGACGATTCGTCGCTCCGACAGGACGACTGGTTACTGGTAGACCGGTGATGGGAATATCATCAACGCCGACACGTAGCCAACTGACACTAATCGCGCCCCGATCTTTGAGTGGATGGATGTAACTCACATAATCATAAGCGTCCTGTCCGTTGAGGGTGGAATGCATGAAACTGACCTCATATCGTGTGAGGTGTCCCAACCCAGCAGGATTCCAATAAGACGCGTAAGCGTTGTCACTGAGTGCAGTCCCCGCACCGCCCATAGCAAGGGCGCGAGCACCGACACCAAGGGTCAGGAAGTCTGCTGTGTATTTCGCATCCACAGATTGGATAGCAAGACACAACGTAATTATAGATACGAGAAAAAGTTTGCAAGGGTCTCTAAAGTGCGCTAAAGTCCCGAAGTGAGGGAAAAGATTTTGAATAACTTTAGCACATTTTATGGACTTCAGCACACTTTTAAACTTTGACTTATATTTCATTGTTTTTGGTAATCGGTTGAAACTATCAACGGAGTTTCATCATCTTAAGTATCTCAGTAATGTCTTTTTCACCTTCACGCTTGATTTTGAGTTTGGCGTAGTAAACACCATTTGCGACTTCAATACCATCGGCATCCCTGCCATCCCATTCCACCATCAAGAATCCCGGTGTTGCTGGCATAGAGAGTTCCCGAATCAACCGTCCACTCAACGTATAGATTTTCACATCAATTGCGTCAGCAGGTGCTGTTAATTCACACGTGAGCGTGGTTTTACGCGGAAACGGGTTCGGGTAGTTCAGGAATGACAGCAGTTGCAAGTTGTCGTGGACCCGAAATGTAGTGCGTTTTGTGTCGGTATTTCCATGTACATCGCTTGCTGTGAGTCGAAGTTCGTACTCTCGTGGTTCCAGTTCTGGAGAAGGATATGTTAAGACGAGTTGATTTGAACCTGGATTATGTGTTAATTGATACATCTCTGGGTCAATACGTTCGTATTCGCCTGATACTCTCCCCAGTTCTAACAGTAGGGGTCGGGTGAGATAATCAAGTCCGCTCGGATCGGTTAACGTCGCGCCGATGAGGGGTTCAGGATCCGTTGCATCACCCGGTACGAAGTGTTGCTGGTTCCCAATGGTGAGTTGGATGTCTGGTGGCACGGTATCGTCACTGTACATGAGTGTAACCGGTCCGAGCCGATCGGTTGTCGCGCGAATGATGCCGACAGGTCGAGTTTCAAAGCGCAATCTATCGCCAGGAGCGAAAGGGTCTTCCCCTTGCGTAAGTTGGAAACGCAAACCGTAGGGTTCGTAGAAGAACGGCTGCCCAACTGTCCCTTGGAACGGCGTGCCATCAGTCCGAGAATGCAAGATTCCAGTCTTCTCACCTTCAACCCGAAATTCGGTATCAGTCATAAAGAAGATAACCCATTGGTCTTCAGGTATAGCCGTATCGGGTAGAAGTTCAATATAACTGATGGTCCCGGTGCCTTGATTGGTGTTTCTGAATCCAGAAGCGTACCAACTCAGTTCTTGTTGGAGCGGATCTTCGACGTTTGTTCCAGTCTCTATTGGTTGCCTGAGCGCAGTTATGTTGAATGCCCAGACATCGCCGAACTTGAACGGTTGCTCAAAATCCTGTTCCAAGTTAAGATCGAATCCGTGTGTAAAGTTCGTATAGTCTATACTGAAACTGGCGAGCTGCTCTGTCGATGAAATAATTTTCAACCTATCAAACTCCTGCGAGTCGTCTATGAAAGGCGCGAGAAAGAGACGATAGGTTCGAGGTCCCGTGAAAAAGAGGACGTATTTGCCGGTTAGCGTACCTTCGGGTTGGATACGAACATCGTGGAGTCGTCCGTCTCCAACATTTTCCTCGCTTATGTTTGTCACATGTATGCGCTGCTGTAACGCGCCCGTAGCATCGGTCAGCTGCTGCGAGGGGAGTTTCGTCCAATACCCGAGGGTTGGACTAAACATGTAAATACCCATCTCACGTGCGCGAGTTATAACTGCTGTATCAATCGTGCCTGTGATATCTAATCCATCCGTCACTTCCTCTGAACTTCCTAACAACTCTTCGGCGAGCTGTGCCCTGAGAACACCGAAGTCGAAACTTAAGTCAATTGCCATGGGAGATGCCAATTGAACACGGTTGTCGTTTGCCTGTTCTTGGTTTTCAGTTAAGAAAAGTTTCTGATCACCGACGGCTGATGATTGGGGACTGAGGGCTATTTCGTAACCATATACGGTCCCCCCCGGCAATAGTGTGCGATTGGACATGTCTGTAATTGTGCTTGTAACTATAGGTGTTGCAGCCGTACCCGTGGAACCTGTTCCTATAGCGGCAAACTTCTGTTCATCCAACGAACGTACCGAAAGCACTGCTGTGTTTTTAAGCACACCAGGAGGTGCCGTGACAACACAGTTTCTATCCAAACTGATAACTTGACTTGAAGTCGTTCCGACCATTCCCACATCAACAGAGAACCGTCGGTGCGCGATATTATCATCTTCTTCATTTTCAAGAATATTACCGTGTTGATCTGCTTCAGTTCCTGTTGCATCAACATAGACAAATATGTCGTGTGTGCCGAAAGACAACTGATTTTCCAGATTTAAAGTTGCAGTTGCGATTGGTAAAGTGTTTAGAGGATCGGGTTCGTAAACATCTTTTCGTGAAGATGTGCGTTCCGAGTTCGCTAACGGTGTGCGTTGTATCCAGTCTTCAGGTCGAATCCGAGTTGTTCCCAGCAATTTGACATCGCTATCAACGATCATATCTTCGTCGGCATCAGGATTGCCGCTAAAAAAGGAAACACTGACAGGCGTTTGTATCTCGCCACCCTCTACCTGAACATCAGCGGATAGATACCACTGTTTCGCTTGCGGATTGTAGCCGTAACCTATCATATCCGCTCTACCCACTTCCACAACAGAGAGATTCGGGTAGACGTAAGGATAATACTCAAGGCGATCGCTTTTAGTTATATTGCCATCTGAATCCGTAACCATGATTTCATATCGTACAACGGAACCGTCTGTAGGTGCGCTTAGCGGCTCAGGCGTTGTCCACCATCCATCTTTGCTTGTTTTCTCCGCGGTAACGGGCGTGGCTCCCGGAACGAGATACACTTTCTCCCATTGGCGAGTTTGTAAGTTGCGCCACTCCATGAGAACAAGGAGCGATTGATCCTTTTCGTCAGAAATCTGAACAGAGATCCGAAACTTGTCATCTCCGACTAATTCGGGACGGATATCAAGAATTTTCGGGACATTGACGGTAAAACCGTCGCCACCGACGGCAACAGTTGTGTCGCTTTGTGCATAGTATTCAACGTGTGCGTCGCCACTCGCAATGTTTTGCGGGACAGTGAAAGTTACACCGGGATAGGCACCTTGACTCACCGTAAACATTTTTGTCAAAGGCACATCCCCCGTGTAGTATTCAACGGGCCCGGCGACACCTTGAGAGACAGCAGTCTTGCCGGGAAACAGTGCCTTGACAGTGAGCGTTCCGTTAAAACTGGTATCTTTGGCGAAACGTTTCGTCCGGCTTACTGGGTCGTAAGTGGCAGTCTGAATGTGTCCGGGTGCGATTCGGAGTGTATCTCCTGGGGCAACCGTCTTTGTCTCAATGGTGGGTTGAATTTCGCCATTAGCAATAGCAATCTGTAAAGCGGGATCCCCAAAAAGTGTATATTCCATCATTACATCAATCTGACCTGTACCTTCTGTCATCAGCAGCTCAACCTTTGAATCAAAACTCAAAGGCCCAAGTTGTCGGACATTCCGTTTGAAGAGCATATCAAAAATGATACGGTTGAGTGCATCGTTGCCGCTGCCGTATGTGAGGCGCGTGGCACTCAGCATGCCGATGATGCCACCTTTCTCCTTTCGCAGCAATTTCTCTGCCATACTCGGTTCGCCAGGTTTATCAAAATACCCGTTGTAACAACTGAGAACGAGCATAAAAGGAATCTTGTTCGTTTCCTCAACTTGGTCAACAGATGCGTTGTCAAAGATTATTTCGTGTGCCCAGACGACTCTACCCCCGTGTCCTGCATATTGGGCGAGTACAGCCCCCTCTCCGAGTGCTTCAATAATCATATCCTTTGCGACACGCTGCGGATGGAGATTCGGAAAATCTGCGGGCTTTGCCTCGACCTCATCAGTGATATCTTCAAGGAAAATTTCAACAGTTTCGTAACCCAAGCGGGTATGATCCTTGGCTATCTCATCAAGGCTCTTCTTGAAGATGAAATCTCCAGAGTTGCTGACTTCATCATCAGCGACAGAGATAATCTTCCTGCGCCAATTCCCATTCGGGGGGGACTGCTCATAAGCCAATATTTTATCAACAATAGTATCGGCTTGGTTGACAGTTTCAACGCTGAGTCTGCCGATGTACATATCGGTGAATTCATCGTGTCCGGAGACAGTAACATACCAGTGATCTGATGCGGTTCGTCCGAAAGAATCGGTTCGGATGTAGTGTGTCGGAATATAGCCATCAAGTTCTGGCGGTTCAACGTGAATTTCGGTATCAATACCGCGAAAATCAAAGGTTCCATCGCCAAAGAGGACAACGTAAGTGAGTGCGGGAGGTGTCCAAGATTGATATGCGTGTGTCAGAAAAGCTTTGATTGCTTTCGGGGTCACGCTTCCATCACCATAAGTGTTGTAGATATCATCAGTCGTTACAACCTTCGTTCGATAGCCACCGCCGCCAGATGTTGTACGCCATTCAGCCAATCTTTGTGCCGAGGCGAGGAATTTGGGGTGTGTCACAATCAGATAATCGACACCGTGTGTCGTCGTTGCTAAATCGGTGGGTTCAACGATTTCAATACGTTCAGGCTGCCGTAATGCAGTATCGGAGACTGCGATAAACTGTGCACTTCGGGTATCAAGGACTTGAAAAAGTGCGTTATACCTACCCGTCCGTTTTACATCAGACTCTATCGTAACCCCTTGCATCCGAGCGGTGAGATATGTGCCATCGGTTTCAAAGATATGAACCCCTGGATCGTGGAACGCCTCGATTTTGTACTGGAGTTTCCGCCCGCCCGGCGGCTGCGCGCCTGAAGTATCATCTTCAGTAGGGGATCTGAACCACAATTCATCTGCAACGGCGCGGAAAAGACGGGTGTACTCAACAGAAAAACGATTGAGGTAGACATGATACGGGTACCGGGTGGTATCCTCGTCAACATTATTATCAACACGTGCGAGAGACAAAACGTTCAGTTCTCCCCGCGTGTTGTCTTTGAGTGTATCCCAAGTGCGCAAAAACCTTTCAACAGTGAGTGTATCCTGATGCCCCCACTCGGCTACTTTAATTCGTACACCGTTGACAGAGACTAAAATCTGATGTGGCACCGGTGTGCCGCCCTGCAAGTCAACGGAGATATGTGGCGAATCGAAACTTTTTGCGACATCATACAACGGAAATTCAAGTCGCATTTCGGCGGCATCACCACCATTTTTGACACCATCCCAATACCAGAAATCATTTTCCTCAAACCACTTGTGTTTATCATCGCTATAGATGAATTCGAGATTATTTGTCAGGTGATCCTCTTCAAAATTCACCTTAGATCGGAACGTCGGAACTTGCGTTGCTGTTGGGTCCGTCGGACTGGCGGTAACTTGTGGTACCCGTGTTGGGATGCGACCATTGTTATCAACTGTGAGCCAATAGATGTTCCAACGGCTATAAGGATTTCTCGGCTTATGTCCAAGAAAAAATATTGCATCCTTCGGATCAAAACTTCTATCCTCTGCACCGCTGATGTGGATAGGGACCTCCCTGTTTCCTTGCGATACACGAAGTCGGGTTGGATTTGTACCGATGAGTTCTATCCCCCAGTCACGTGCCAGGGATTCTGCTGTCAGAACATAGACACCTGTTTCTTTGACAAACAATTTATAACGTGTGACATTGCCGATGTTGGCAGAGAGTGATGGTGCTGCAGGTACCAATGGACGGGGTGCCCGGAAACGAGCGGCTTGTTCAGCATTAAGGAGTTGATGTGAGAACGCACGTTCAAAAGCCTCTGATTCGGCTATCGGTATGTGGCTGTTGCGCATCATTTCATTGCTACTGCCTACTCTTGACGAACTACCGATTATTGGCTGCTGACTGCCATAAGAAAAACGGATATTCACTGTGAAGCGGGAATACAGACGCAATTGTCGGTTTTTTGGGGAATACTGTACAGGGTATAATGCTAATGCGATGACACGTTGATTGCGGATATAACCTTCTCGTATGACGCGCGCAAGCGGTAATCCGGGATATGAAAAGTTTCCTGCATTTGACTGATACGCGCTTCCACTCTCTGTCCAGTGTTGGGTCGCGGAATGTTGCGAATCGCTGTCGTGTACATCAAAAGTTGAGACCGGCGCGAGACGGACACCAGAACGGGTCTCGGCAGGCGCAGCCGAAACGTCAACCGCCTCAATTGTAACTGTCGTGGGTATACCCAGCATTACCCGTGTGACTGGAACTTTCGGGTTGCCAGGTTCAGCGGTGAATTGACAGTCGGCGTAATGTACCTCGTGATAGCGAATATTGTCTCGGATTGCTTCAGAGATAGTGAGTTCAGGTAAGGTGAACTGAAGTGTGATGCCTTCAACTGATGTGACTTGAGTGACTTGGGCAGATGCATCGAAAGTCGATGCAAAAAAGAAAAGGATCAGAATGCTCAGCATAACACCGAGACTTAATTGGGTGCGTCCGTATTTGTACTTTTCTATTGTCTGCTTTGAGAATAATTTCATTTTTTACGCTCTTCCGTCAAATCCGCGACGAGACCGAGAACCCTACTCAAACCTAAAAAGCGATGTTGCAACTTTAGCAACGAAAATCTTGTATATTACCTATATGTGTGTTGTGAGATGTAATTTCTTCATTTTTTCTTATCTCACTTTCAAAAGGATTTTACCGAAATTACGATTCGCTTCCATATATTCATGTGCCTGTCGTGCTTCTGCTAATGGGAAAACGGTGTCGATCACAGGTTGAAGCGTGCCACCTTTTAATTTTGGTAACCATCGCTCAACAAAACGCTGCGTGATGGCGATTTTTTCGTCAATAGATTGTGGTCGCATGACCGAACCGATAATCTTGAGACGGTTACGCATCACTGTTCCGAGATTAATTTCCGCAGTTGAACCGCCGATTAATCCGACCTGTAAGAGTCTACCTTGTGTTTTGAGTATGGAGAGATTCCGCTCAAGATACGGCGCACCGATAAAGTCTAAAACAACATCAACACCGTGTCCATCTGTCAAACGATCAATTTCAGCAACGAAGTCGGTTGTTTTGTAGTTGATACCTTCTATGGCTCCGAGTGCCTTGCATTTCTCAATCTTTTCCGGCGTTCCTGCAGTGACAAAGACCTTGGCACCCGCATGATGCGATATTTGGACACCCGCACTGCCGACACCACTTCCACCTGCATGAATTAGAATTGTCTCACCAGCTGATAATTCGCCTAAAGTGAAGATATTTTCGTTTGCGGTAAAAAACACTTCAGGGACGGCGGCTGCTTGCTCAAAACTCCAGTCATCAGGTATCGGCATTGCCATGCGGTAATCAATGACAGCCTGTTCAGCGTAACCACCGCCACCGACGAGTCCAAAAACGCGGTCACCTTTGGTTATTCCCGCTACGGCACTGCCCATCGCTGAAACGGTGCCAGCAATTTCCAAGCCGAGTATCTCAGATTCACCCGGCGGTGGAGGATATCCGCCACGCCGCTGAATCATGTCGGCTCGATTTAAAGCAGTGGCATGAACATCTACCACAAGTTGTGTTTCCGTCGGTTGCGGCGAGGGGACTTCGCCTAATTGCAGCACTTCCGGTCCACCGTCGCCTGTTCTGATAATTGCTTTCACCGTCTACCTCACTTTTCCGTTTGAATTTTATGTTTACATCCTCTTAATTTTAGCATATTTGGAAAGGTTATGCCAAATTTAAATAGCGGAATTTATAGTGAATTATCAAAGGACCTTGACCCCTACAGGTAGGGTTTTGCTTGGGGTTTCTTCGTAGTTTGTAACCGCGCCGATTGAAGTGTAGAGTTAATTGTATAATCCACCATAGTTTTAAGAAGCAGGGTTAAGAAATAAAAGCAGAGACGTGAAAAAAGAAGTGGATACAACCTTTTAGGCTTATTAACGTCTAAAAGCATAGAGAAGCACACAAAAAGTTGAAAATTAACGAAAGAGAGGAACACACAATGGGAAAAAAGAACACAAAAACTCCGAAGAAGTTAGCATCCCGTCGATTCAACCCGGTGAAATCGAAGTTGGAGTCCATGAATGAATGCTTTGAGCAATTGCAGAACGGGCTGCCGGACAGTCAAGAAGCGTACGTCAAAGGGGAGCGAATCACGCATTCCTATGTTAAAAGCTGCTTCCTTATGATTATTCAACGCGCCGTGGATATCAATAATGTCATCATAGAATTTAGGGAGCAGACCCCACCACAGCAAAAACACCAAAGTTTTCTTACACTCTATCAAAATGATGCGATTGATAAAAAGACGTTGGATTTTTTCATAAAGGCATTAGACTATTACGAAAACATCGTTAACCCTTACCAGGAGCTTTCACCCTCTGAACTGTATGATGTTTCCTGTGATCTTTTGAAGTACGGTGAAGCGTACACCCATCAACTTGAAAATTACTTCGTGAATCTTTCACCGGCATAAAATAGGCGCGGTCTGTAACCGCGCCTACTGCTTCAAAATAATTGGCTCAATTATACGCCCTAATTAAATTCGACAATACCACCTGTCCCTTTTAGCACAATGTCCGGTTTAAGCAGAATTTTCTCCTCTTCTTCCAACTTAAAACCGGTTGGATGGAGCTTATAAGCGATCCTGAGCGGGAGGTATTTCCCTAAATCGGCGTACCTTTCTATCTCAGTCTTAAAGATTTGCTGTTCGCTCATCTGGGTCTGATAGGCGTACCAATACTTGAGGTATGACCGGATACGGGTATTAAAAATCATTTTCCCCGAGCTTGTATCAATAACTTTGACGCGGGTACGACCAATGGCAGTTAGGCGCGTGCGAATGTAGGTGGATGTACCAGAAATTCCGCCTTGTCTGCCTTGCTTCATAAGATGTTGGTCAAAGTCTCGCCGGGTTAAATTTGGTTTTTCAACCATCCCGATGATAACCATATCCACACCGAGTGCCTCTCCGAGTTTTGCTGCCAAAGCGGGGTCTGCATACACCTGTGCTAATGTTAATCCCATTTTTGTGAGTTCATCGTCAACCGGTTTAACTTTGTTTGAAATGTCGTAAACCCACTCTGCCTCTTTGAATATGAGTGCCAAGCGATCTGCAAGGTTCACGCTGATTCTTCCGCCTAATTTGTCTACCTCTTCTGCTGCACCTTCCTCAGCATGGAATCGGGCAACTGCAATGCGCTTTGCATCACTAATTGGTGGTGGGATGTCAATGTCGTCATTCGGGCCAAAGCAACCCACAATCGCAATGCAGAGAAGTGGTATGAGTAGAGTTGAAAAGAAACGTATCACTGAAGTGTGCCTCCTATATTTTGGGGGTAACTTAAGCGTCAAATTTTCTGCCGTTGAGAAATCGAAAATTGACACCAGTTCCAACATTACGTGCTTCTGAAAATTCTTTCCCTCACTCCTATGAGGAAATCAATAACTGAATCTTAGACCAAAGGACTTAGGCTTCCTATGTGTAGGGTGTCCCCCAGTTAGTTTTAACTGTGAACCGCGTTACCATCTATTGGAAGCTGAATTACGAAGAGCATACCACAAATTGCAGAAATTAGTCAAGCCTTATCCAATAGCTAAAGCGCGGACCTCTCCAAATTCATGTACAAGTTTCGTCCATGAATCGCCAGCATCTGTGCTACGGTAAAGTTGTCCGCTCACACTGCAAGCAATTAAGAAGTCATTAACCTTTGAGTTATGGGCAAAGGTCCAGATTGTGCTATTCGCGGTTCCACCGATATCAGCGCGGTCCCATGTTTTTCCAGCATCGCGCGTTGAGAAGATACCGCCTTGGTCACCTGGTGGACCGTTCCCGGCACCGATAAACACTCTGCCCGAATCCCCGTTTAAAAAAAATGCTGCACGGCAATAGGGCCATGGATAATGTGATTTAACGTCCAACGGTGTCCACTGCTGTCCCATGTCCGTTGTTACACAAACATCGTTGTTTGTCGCTGCGATAATCGTTTTCGGGGCACCGGGAACCACACAGAGTCCGTGAATATCCAAGCTACTGAGTCCCTCACTGCGTTCTGTCCATGTTTCACCCCCATCAGTGCTGAGGCGCATCCCATCAATTTCGATGCCAGCATAGAGTGTTTGTGAATCTTCAGGATCAATCACGAATGTCGTGACGCGCGGGATAATTGGAATACCTTCGCACTCTTGTGCCAAGTCAACATTAAGTTGCTTCCAATTATCGCCGGCATCCGTAGATTTGAAAAGTGCGGAAGGACATGTGCCGGCATAAACCGTATCGGGTGTTTTTGGATCAATCGCTATTGACCATACTTCCTTTCCATCCAAAGGGCTCGGAAGGTGGTGCCACGATTCAGCAGCATTGTTTGTTCGGTAAATACCGTTTTCGGTACCTGTATAGACGGTGTCTGAGTCACTCGGATTGACAGCTATAGCACGAATATCGGCTTCTGGAAAGAGTCCGTTACTCACTCTGCGCCATGTGTCCCCGTTGTCGGTACTGTGCCAGACACTTTGTCCGATCGTTCCTGCATAGAGTGTAGGTTGCATCTTTTTCCCCTTTTTTGAAGTTCCCAAATGTCGGTTGCGTTTGTGGTTTTGGAGTTTAATTCGTAGGTTCGCATGTTTTCTCCAGCATCGTTTCCGGTTTCACTGGCAAACCGTGGTAGAGACCACACCTTGCAACATGGGTAAAACTCTCTACCACCGATGCTATGCAGAGTATAGCAGAACCGACAAAAAAGTCAACTTTATTTTTTAAAAACGTCTGGGGCACATTCATGAGGACGAAATGAATTCAGGGGTTTTAGACTCGGGAACTTTGATAATATTACTCGGTTAGCGATCCTGTGTCAACAATTCGAGAATCAAGTGAAACCTGATATATGATGGATTCAGGCACTATCTCCGGTTCAAGAAGAAATGAGAATCGATATAGATGATTATCCTGTGAATCTTGTGCCACTTGGTACATTGCTTGTGCTTCCCTATGGATGCGTTCAGTGGCGTTATCAAAGATCATCAAGGTCACAGTTGGAGTTAATCCGACGAGGGATTCACTTGAACTGGCAATGATGTCCCAGTACCGTGGATGCACTGGATTTGGGAGCGCAGTAGCGATAAAGGTAATATGTGCGCCGCGTGTGGCACTATATTGATAGTTAGTGCTATGTGTATCGGCGATGATTGTTTCTGTTTGTAAACTCGGCACCAGAATTGCTTCTGTGACGGTATTCGGCAACACAACAGCACCAGAATTACCACTCGACAACTCTATCTCCCGCACATGGACCTCACCTGTATTATGAAATTCAATTGTATGCGCAGCATTGCTTGCCGCTGAATTACTTGAAAATCCGAGTGTTAGCCCACCGGCATCCTCAAATCCGATGTAGTCGGCTGAGAAATTTCTGAGTCTCCCCTCTTGTGTGCCACTTGGGTAGGAACGGTACCAACGGTAAGGCACGAGAGAAAGTCTAACAGCGCGATATTCAGATAGATAGTTCGCCAATTTCCAATTGATAAAGATATCGGAGACTTTTTGTGTAACGCCTTTTGATGCGAGTGCATCCGCGACACCGGTGAGCGATGTCCCACGATTTCGGACAATTTCAGCTACTGTTCCTATGCCACCGTGCTGTTCATGAAGATAGAGCATCCAGAGGAAAGCAGCACCGTAGTGTGGCAATGAATCTGCCTCTATGTCGGGCCAAGTTATAAGTGAAACAGAAGGCGTTTTTTCAAATGCCGCGACGTGTTCCTGCACTGAATAGCCGCAGAGAAAAGACGCATATCCCGCACACCCTTCATCAACCCAAGTCGCTTCACGCGGATCATGTCGCCAGTGGATAAGATGTAGGAGCTCATGTGCAACGACATTATGAGCCATTTCACTATTTGGATTAAGCGGTTGGGTATCCACATACAACATGTCCGCTTCGTTACTCCGAATTGGGAATCTACGGAATCCTGGGTTTCTGAGTACGCCGAGATTTTGATCCGCTGGATTGAAAAAGCCAGCAGTATACCGGTTGGCATGGTTTGTATCCCGAATATTAAGCAGAAGTAAAATAACCTTACCATTTCCATCAATGTCCGGTGGTGCTCCAAATAGATCCACCAACGTAGAATAAATCCCGCGCTGTGGATTCGCAGGTGTAGCAATATCAAAAGCGCGCACCATTGATTGTACAGTTTCGGCGGTAACCCGTGTATTCCACTCAGCCTCCTCAACAAAGATATAACAGAAACGACCGACACCACGCAATATAGCGGAGACAGTGTATTGTTGCATACTCCTAAAGTCAGGTGCGAAGAAAGTGCGTTCCATGCCAATCGGCAGCGCAGGTGCAGTAGGTAGTGCTTCGGCGGGCGGTAATGGTTGTGTTGCGTTTGTATTGGGCAAGGATCCTCTTGTACCTGACAATGACGGTGTACCACAGAGATATGCGGAACTCTGCTGATACGATGCCCCTAATAGCAGTAGCACGAGGGTGGAAAGCACTATTATATTTTTCATTTTATTAACCTCCCACTGCTAAGGTAGTAGCATTCCTTGATGATTTAACATTTGAAATTATCTGCCAGATTTGAGGGTGTCAAGTTTCTGGCGAAGTTCATCATTATCCGGTTCAAGGCGCGCGGCATCCTCTAAAGTCTTCAATGCTTTATCTTTCAAACCTTTTTCGAGGTATGCATCAGCGAGATGCGAGAGAATTTCAGATGTATCGGGCAGATATTCAATGGCTTGTTCCAAAGTTTCTATTGCCTCATCAAGTTTCCCTTGTTTAAGATAAATAAGCCCTAAACTATCCAGATATGCCCCGGATGTAGGTACGCTTTTCAGGGCACGACGAACAAGTGCTGCTGCTTCGTCTAATTTAATCCCTTGCTCCGCATAAAGGTAACCTAACGCATTGTATGCATCCGGTAATTCATCATTTGCGGACAAGTCTATCGCCTTACGTAGGTAGGTTTCTGCCTGCGTCACATCGTCTATCATCTGATAAGCCATTCCAATACCAGTAAGTGCTTGGACATCGTTGGCATCAGTAGCCAAAATCTTCGCAAATGCTTGTACTGCTTTTTGGGGGCTGCTGAATCTGAGGTAGATCTGCGCGAGTGTATAGCGGGCATCTCGAAGCCTTTCAGCTAACGCGATACGCTCAACCCTTCTTGAGCGGCTGCTACGCGTTCCACCGCGCATTGAAAGTGCGCGCGCCTCTAACAAGGCTATCGCGCGCATGACATGATACTCGGCTTTTTCAAAGTTATTCTGTGCCTGATATGCATGGCTAATACCGTAATGTGCTTCAATTTCATTTGGAATCCCATTTTGGGAACCTTCAGTTGCTGCCAGAACAGCGAGAAATGTTTTTGTTGCCGCTGGATAGTCGCCTGTCTGAAGGTAAAGTTGACCAAGATGGTTTCGCGTGTTCAGCTGTTGGGGGAGGATTGTTACGACTCTTTCATAGGATTGCAGTGCTTCATTGAGCCGGTTTTGCCTTTCATAAAGTTTTGCAAGTTCTGTATGGTGTCGTGGATCGTAGGGTATAATACGGGTGAGCGCTTTAAAGGCATCGATAGCAAGTTCAGGCTGACCAAAATCGCGCCCCATGTTAGCGAGGTAAAAATGTGCTTGATCGTGGTCCGGATTCAATTCAATTACACGCTTTAGGGTAGAAAACATTCTTTCTTTTAAGTCTTCAGCCCTTTTGTTATTCCCGCCGCTCTGATCTACATGAGAAATGAAACGATTCGTTATTATCTTCGCAAGGATCCATGTTGCGTGCACACTTTCAGGGTTAAATTCAATGGCTTTTTCGGCATCTTTCTCTGCTCCGGTAACATCTTGCAATTTAGAAAATCGGAGTGTCGCGCGCTCGGCATAAATGAAACTTGTCGCTTGCGGGGATAAGATTTCGTCCTCAACGGTGGCAGGGGCCTCTAATTCTGCAATCAGGGCATCGTAAGCGATTTTGCTTTTGTGAGGTTTTCGTTTGCAATAAGTAGCCCACATTAGATTGGTATAGATCCTCGCTGCGCGTGTCATCTCAGGGTTTAACCCCGTATCGGCATCGGCAAGTGATAGTAATTCGGGTGTTTCTGCAGTTTGAGCCTGTAAACTGGTACCGAAAGCGAGGCAAGTTATGATTAAGACGACAGTCATGAGTTTGCTAAGATGTTTCATTTTTTCCTCCTATGTGACGACCCTCTGCAAAATTTAACCTCGTTCGCGCAATTGGACACTAAGAATCTTAGTCATCCTCAAGTAGAGAAGCTGAAAGTTCAATTTTAGCGGCATCAACAAGTTTTTCGTCGGCTTGAAGTGCCATGATCCGCACCCCTTGGGTATTTCGTCCGATACGTCGAATGTCACCAACCGCCGTTCGAGTGACATACCCATTTGAACTAATAAGAACGAGTTCATCAGTATCTGCGACACGTTTTGCAGCAACGACTGCACCGTTTCGGGCAGACTTCCCGATCGCAATGATACCTTTTCCACCACGTTTTTGGGAGCGGTAGGCGGAAACAGATGTACGCTTACCATACCCATTTTCCGTGACAATCAACAAGGTATTGTCTTCTTGTGTGGTTTCTTCTTCTTCTTCTTCTTCAGGTGCTGTCCCATTAACAATAACCATTTGTGCCACAAAGTCATCAGCACCAAGTTCTATACCGCGGACCCCGCGCGTATTACGTCCGAGCGATCTGACATCTTTTTCGCTGAATCGAATAGCAGTTCCTTTGTGGGTAACGAGAATGACATCAGAATTACCCTCTGTTACTTGCGCACCAATCAGTTTATCACCATCGTCAAGATTAACAGCAATAATGCCGCTTGACAATGTATTTGCAAAGCTGGCAAGTGCTGTTTTTTTGACAATGCCTTGCTGCGTTGCCATAAAAACAAATTCGTTCGCTACAGTTTCGCCGGCATCGGCACCTTCAGTTTGTTCGTCCCCATTTTTAGAACGCATGGTAACATAAGCGGTGATATTTTCGCCTTGTGATAAACGGAGCAGGTTAACGACTGCACGTCCAGCAGATTGGCGACGGGCTTCAGGAATTTGGTGTACTTTCAATGTGTAGCATTTGCCTAAATCTGTGAAGAATAAAATGTTCTGATGGGCAGTAGCGACGAAGATGTGTTCCAAAAAATCACCATCCTTTGTCGTAGCACCTTTAATCCCAACACCGCCGCGATGCTGCTTCCGGTAGGTATCCATAGGCAATCGTTTGATATAGCCGGAATGGGATAACGTAACTACCATCTCTTCATCAGCAATAAGGTCTTCAACTTCAAATTCCTTGACCTCACCGGTAATTTCAGTGCGGCGTTCATCGCCGAACTTCTCTCTGAGGGTTTCGAGTTCCGTTCGGATAATATCCGTTATCAACGTTTCACTGGCGAGGATTGCACGAAATTCAGCGATGCGATCCAACAGTTCTGTATATTCATCGTGAATACGCTGGCGTTCAAGCCCTGTCAACTGACGGAGCGTCATCGTGAGAATTTCTCTTGCCTGCATTTCACTGAGTTGATAGGTTTCTTGGAGTTCTTGCTCCGCAGCCTGGGGCGACTCAGCGGTTTGGACGAGTTCTATAACTGCCTCAAGGTTTTGCAGTGCCAGTAGATACCCTTCAAGAATATGGTTTCTGCGCTCGGCACGCGCAAGTTCAAATTGTGTCCGACGGCGAACCACATCCCTTCGGTGTTCAAGATAGTAGTGCAGAATTTCTTCAAGCGTTAGCACTTTCGGAAGCCCATCTACAAGGCAGAGAAGGTTCGCGCTGAAATTCGTCTGCATTTGTGTATGTTTATATAACTGATTTAGAATAACCTGAGCGATTTCCCCGCGCTTGAGAATTATGACAATTCGGATATCTTGATCCGACTCGTCCCGGATGTCTCTAATTCCAGTGACGGTTTTGTTAACAACTAATTGAAACATCCGTTCAAGCAGCTGATTTTTCTTTACCTGAAATGGGATTTCAGTTATGACGATCTGTTCTTGCTCAACTTGCCCTTTTCCAGCTGTAGTGATACGTTCTATGATCGCTTTAGCACGGACAGTCATGCTCCCTCTGCCGGTGGTGTACATATTCTTGATACCACTGGTACCAACGATCATTCCTGCAGTTGGAAAGTCAGGTCCTTGGATGTGTTCCATCAGTGTTTCTGAAGTAGCATCTGGATCTGAAAGTTTGTAGAGTAGGGCATCAATAATTTCATTCAAGTTATGTGGCGGTATCCGAGTGAGATAACCGACACCAATACCTGTTGTGCCGTTGATTAGCAAATTCGGTAAAAGCCCAGGGAGAACAGTCGGTTCTTCGAGAGAATCCTTGTAGTTCGGTTGGAAATCAACGACCTGCTTTTCAATATCAGTGAGCATCTCCGCAGTAATAGTAGCAAGTCGGCACTCTGTATAGCGCATCGCCCCAGGCGGGTCATCATCAATGCTACCAAAGTTTCC
The DNA here is from genome assembly GCA_022827185.1 of Candidatus Poribacteria bacterium. Taxonomy (GTDB): domain Bacteria; phylum Poribacteria; class WGA-4E; order WGA-4E; family WGA-3G; genus WGA-3G. Next base: position 51,170 of record JAJDTM010000021.1, on the reverse strand, counting down.
TTGTGGGTCTATGAGTGGATACCGCATAGTAAACGGCTGTGCTAAACCGACAAGCGTTCCATAAATAGGTCCATCACCGTGTGGATGATAGTTTTTCATCACCTCCCCAACGACAGCAGCACATTTGTCATAAGGGCGATTCGAGGTGAGGTTTATCTCTCCCATAGCGTAGATAATCCGACGCGTGCCCGGTTTGAGACCGTCACGGACATCGGGTATCGCGCGATTGGTGTTAACACTCATCGCGTAGGCGAGATATGATGTTTTTAGTTCATTTTCTATGTTGCTTTCTTGGATGTTTTCAATATTTTCCATATAAATTAATCAAGTTGCGTTGCTATGTTTCCCTCTGTTGAAGGAAGTACTGTTTTTGATGAGATAAGTCCGTTATAAATATAAATTATTTGGGACAAGCAACCCTTTGTAAGGTCCTCCTTTAGGCACCGTACAGATCGATATTCACCTGAGTGCCGTAGCGTTCTATGAATTCGCGTCGAGGTTCGACGGTATCGCCCATAAGAAGTGTAAAGATACGGTCAGCTTCAACAGCGTCTTCAAGCGTTACCCTAAGCAAGATACGTTCATCCGGACGCATAGTCGTATCGCGCAATTGCTCCGCATCCATTTCAGCTAACCCCTTGTACCGAGTAATAGTAAGTCCTCTGTGTTCCATTTCAAGGAGATGCTTCACAAGTGAAATCACATTTTTCGTGTGATGAATGTCCCCATCTTCAGACTGAACGCTAAACAATTTCTGACGTTCCGATTCGCTTGCGACCTCCATATCTTCCGATGCTTCCGATGCTTCTGATACTTCTGCTGGCAGGAAGTCCTCACCTTGAATGTGAAATTCAGCGAGTTTCTCAAGTTCCTGCCGCAATTCATGATGCCAAGTCCTCGGCGTTGGATCGACTATATTTTCGGAATCTGCTACCGGTGGTGGGTTTCCGAAAAGCAGCGTTTGCGTGTTGGTGGTGGCCGCTGGTTGCTCGGAATCTTCTTGGGCTGCTACTGCTCTATGAGGCGGAGAAATCTCAAGCATAGCAAGCAGTTTATCTATGTCATCGGATGCGTCGTTTCCATTGGTCTCGCTTGTTTCGATTTGCTCAGATTGATCAACGTTAGAAAACTGTGAGGGGGTTGCCCCGCTTCGCTTGATTTGATCAAGAAGTACCTGAATTTTGCGTACGGCGTTAGAAATCGTCCGATACTCGGATGCTGTGTAAGGTACACCCCGCCGTGCGTTTGTTATCTGGACAGTGTCAAGAGCGAGTGTCAGGAGATAGTCTTCGAACTGCTCATCGTCTTGTAGGTATTGTGAGTTTCTCCCTTTTTTGACTTGGTAGAGTGGCGGCTGAGCAATGTAGAGGTGCCCCGAGGCAATGAGTTCTGGCATCTGGCGGAAGAAAAAAGTTAAAAGCAGTGTGCGTATGTGCGCGCCATCAACATCCGCATCTGCCATAATGATGATTTTGGAATATCGGAGTTTTTCAAGACTGAATTCTTCGGCACCAATACCTGTTCCGAGCGCGGTTACAATGTCAATAACTTGGGCGTTTTTGAGTATTTTGTCAAGTCTTGTCTTGTCTACGTTGATACCCTTACCTTTGAGCGGGAGAACAGCTTGATTTTCTCGGTTACGTCCCTGCTTGGCAGTACCCCCTGCGGAGTCGCCCTCCACGAGGAAAATTTCAGTTCGGGAAGGGTCGCGCTCGGAACAGTCAGCAAGTTTTCCAGGCATTGAGGCAGAATCTAAGACGCTTTTACGACGGATCATTTCGCGCGCACTGCGCGCAGCTTCTCGTGCGCGCGCGGCATCAACAGCTTTTTGGATAATACGTTTGGAGACACTCGGGTTTTCTTCTAAAAGGGTTTTGAGACGCGAACCAACAAAAGTCTGAACGATGCCTTCAACTTCTGTATTTCCGAGTTTAGATTTTGTCTGCCCCTCAAATTGCGGATCTGGAACTTTAACGCTAATAACTGCAGTCATTCCTTCGCGAATGTCTTCACCGGTAAGGTCTATCTTGGCATTCCGAAGAAGATCGTTAGCACCGGCATAGGTTTTGAAAGCACGGGTCAGCGCACTTTTGAAACCGCTCTCATGAAAACCGCCTTCCGCGGTGCGGATGTTGTTAGCGTAAGAACTTATGTTCTCCGAGTAACTTGTGTTGAATTGAAAGGCGATCTCTACTGCGACATCTGACTGGATACCTTCCATATAGATAGGTTCCGGGTGGAGAACCTCTTTGTTTTGATTGTAGTAGGTGACAAAGGAGGCGAGACCACCGTCGTACTGAAAAGTGATAGGTTCAGAATTGTCTTCATCCCGCTCATCGTGGAATTGGATACGTACGCCTTTGTTGAGGAAAGCAAGTTCTCTGAGCCGGTCGCGAAGGATGTCGTGTGAGAAATCAAGTGTGTCGAATATTTCAGCATCGGGCATGAATGTCGTACGGGTTCCCGTTTTTTTACTATTCCCAATTTTTTCCACGGATGTCTGCGGGATACCACGCGCGTAGCGTTGCTCGTAAATTTCGCCATTTTGTTGGACTTGGACGTGTAGCCATTCAGAAAGTGCGTTAACACAAGAGGCACCGACACCGTGTAGCCCACCAGCTGTCTGATATCCAACTTGTTCACGTCCATCGAATTTACCACCGGCATGTAGCGTTGTCATCACGACTTCGAGGGCGGACACACCAGCCGTTGCGTGCAGGTCAACCGGTATACCGCGACCATCATCGGCGACGGTAACACTACCATCCGTATGGAGTTGCACGTTAATTTGTGTGCCATAGCCTGCACCGATCTCATCTATGCAGTTGTCAACTAACTCTGTAACAAGGTGGTGTAATCCAGCGGGACCGGTACTGCCGATATACATGCTCGGACGCTTCCTAACAGCTTCAAGGCCTTCAAGTATTTGTATATCGCTTGCTGTGTATGTTTGTTCATTTTTTGACATATTTGATTAGGATCCCTCCGTTAGATTAATTCCCACTTTTAGCGTGGAATTTTACCCGTTTTAAATTAGTAATACAAAGCACAATATGCCCTGCAGTTGCTGGCTCCTACTTAAAATAGAATACCTTATTTTAAAAGTTTTGTCAAGGCTTTTCTTTACTTTGTGTAATGAATAATTGACGCAGGGAAGTTTTGAGTTCAGTATCCGTCACACCAGCAACTGTCTGTTCAATTTGGTCTAATTCTTCGGGAGTTGGAACGTGGGTATTGCTGGCGTGAGGTGTGTCTGGCGTTTTGGGAGCGGTAGGATTGTGACTTATATCACGTGGTGTTGCTTTCAGTCCTGGACGTATCTCTATCCGAATATCCGTGAGGACAGTTTCTCCTAATGCCGCATTCAGATTCGCTATAATTTCCTGTTTATAGAACGACAGCGCGTTTTTGAACGGCGGATATTCCGTATAGGTTTTTAGAATACCGTTTGAAAGGGATACCGGTACAGTTTTTGTGCCAAACGGTGCTTTGAGGCATTCTCGCCATAAAGTAAAGACTTTCTGTTCAAGCATTTTCGGCTCAAAGTCGCGCTCGCGGTTGAATTCTGTAATGAGATCACGCAAATTTTGGGTTTTCCGCATTTTACCCTCGTTAATGTGGTTACGCACCTTCGATAACTTCGGTGGTGGAACTTATCTGGGCATTTTCAACCTTCAATACGCTTGGTTGATTTAAGTGGTGCACAAGCGGTTCAGCATCCGTGGCGGTGATGAAGGTCTGGGCACTTAAATCCTGAAGCACCTCTAACAAATATCCTATCCGATTGTAATCTAACTCTGAGGTGACATCATCCAATAAAACTATAGGGTTCCTGCCCGTTAGATGCCGGATTAACTCTAATTCTGCCAACTTAAGGGCTAACGCAATAGTCCGTTGCTGACCTTGTGACCCGTAAGATCGTGCTACTTCCCGAAATGTTTCCGTTTCATGCTCTGACGGATGTGAATCAAGATCATCGTGGTAATTAGGTGAACCCGTTTTGGGTTCGCTTTCCAGTTCAATGAGAAAGTCATCTCGGTGAGGACCGACTAAAGTCGTGCCTCTTTGCAAATCTGCTTCGCGTGAACCGTTTAATGATACCCCGAAGTGCTTTACTATTTTATCTTCACAAATAGTCTTGTGCGATACGTATGAGGGGTCCGCTAACAGATTTGTGGAGAGGTGTTCTGAATTACCCTTTTCAATATTGTTTGTTAACGTATCGTCCGGCACTGATGCCGAACGATACGTTAACGCGAGATTTTCCGTACCGCCGGTGAGTTTGTGGTGATTTTGGATTGCGTGGCTTTTCAATTGATGAAAGATTTCCAACCGTTTTATAATAACTGCGGTACCGTGCGTGAGTAACAGTTTATCCCAAGCGTCCAATTGTGCTGTACCCGCCAACGCTGTGCGAATTTGCTTCAGCAACTCATTCCGTTGCTTGAGAACAAAATTATACGCTTGCAAACTTTTTAGATATTCAGTGTCTATTTGTGAAATCAAGAGATCTAAAAACCGTCTCCGTTCCGAAGGGCCTCCCTTTACGAGTGTTAGTGATTCTGGTGAAAAAAATACGGCGTTAAATTGTCCGATCCACTCAGAACGTTTTGTCTGGAGGACCCCGTTCTTTTTTAGTTTAAACTGCCCTCGTGCTCGTTTCATCGCCTCGAGAGACGTTACATCATCACTACCATTCCTCAATGTCCCTTTTAAATAAAATCCTGACTCATGATGCCGAATCAATTCGGCATCATGAGTCGCACGATGAGATTCCGCAGTGCAGAGAAAATAGATTGCTTCGAGCAGGCTGGTTTTTCCCTGTGCATTTCCACCGATAATTAGGATAACAGGTTTAGGAAAGTTCGCTTCGCAATCAATATAGTTACGAAAGTTTCGCAGAACGATATGATCCAATAACATTTTATTTTATTTTGAGGGTAAGAAAATCTTCCTTGAGTGGGTGTTATTTGACAACCAACTTTTATTATTTTTTTGCTTGCTCTACTAATTGTACTAATTATCTATATAAATATATAGTACCTTAGTAGTAGTAGTAGGGGCTGTTGATAAGTGGATAACTCGCTTAAACGCTTGCTGCCATTGACAAGTACCCTGTTGATAACTTGTGGATAAATTAATGAGTTATCAACAGGTTATCAACAAAACTGCATGATAGCCGAAAAACAGACAAGTTATCCACAAGTTATCCACAAGTTATCCACAGTGTTTTAACATAGTTATGCACAGGTTATCAACAGAATTAAAGAGACATTTTAGCGGAAAAAACGCTAAATTCGGCTAACGGAATTGACCGAGTAGGAGCGTAATTGTTTGCTGCTCATCTTCATCTCCATCTAACATACTTTCTATCTGCTTGCAAGCATGGATGACAGTCGTATGATTTTCCCTGTTAAAAGCCCGTGCAATATTTGCGTACGACATTTGTGTTAATTCCCTGCACATATACATAGCGATCTGGCGCGGTTGCACCAATTCCTTCGTCCTTTTCAGAGACACGAGATCCGCTACATCAATACCGAAATAATCGGCGACGACCGTCTGTATTGCTTTTGGCGTAGCTGTCCTTCGCTGTTGAATTGGTGAAGGTGGACCTACATCATTCAACACTTCTCGTGCGAGGTCTAAACTTAGCTCTTCCTTGAGTATTGTAGCCTGCGCGACGAGTCGTGTAAGTGTGCCTTCGAGTTCTCGGATGTTAGTCTCGACGACTTCAGCGATGTAACTGAGTACATCATCAGGAAGGTTATACCCGTGGTCTTGGCACTTTTGGCGGAGGATTGCGATCCGCATTTCGTACTGGGGCATGCCAATTTCAGCGACCATGCCTGATTGAAATCGGGACCGGAGACGAACTTCAAGATTTTCGAGGTTATTTGGTGTTCGATCACTGGTCATGACTATTTGGTTTGAATTCATGTGGAGGTCATTAAAGGTGTTAAAGAACTCTTCTTGTGTGCCCTCTTTGCGTTGCAAAAACTGTATATCATCAATCAGAAGCATATCTGCCGTTCGATATTTTGTGCGGAATCCTTGTGCGGATCCGCGGTTAACAATAGATTCAACGTATTCATTCATGAAAGTCTCTGATGTGACGTACAGAACTTTCTTGTCAGGTTGGGTTGCTGAGAGTCTATTACCGATTGCATGCAAGAGATGGGTCTTTCCTAATCCGACACCCCCATAAATGAAGAGCGGGTTATAGTCACGTCCAGGATTTTCGGAAACGGCTAAGGCTGTTGCGTGACAGATTCGGTTGGGTGTATCAACAACGAAGGTATCAAACCGATAGTTCGGATTCAATCCTGTCTGGTTTTGCTGTAATGGGCTTGGGATATTGCTGGTCAATGTCCTGTTTTCCGCTAAGGGTTGATCAGTGTTCCCATCGATTTCCGTTTCGTCAGGTGCCTCGTTGCTGTGGGACATGGAGTTGTCTATGGTAAGAATGAGTGCACACTGTGCGCCGATTAGCGTTGCTAATACTCGCTGGATATCAGTGTGGAACCGTTCTTCAATTCGCGCACGTGTATACGCGGAAGGGACAGCTATGTTCAACGCATCCGCTGTGATTGAGAGCGGGACTACTTGGTGAAGATAGACATCCTGCTGTGCTGTATCGTTGAGGTTCTCCAGTATTTCTGACCAGATTTCGTCCGGGGTGTGCCGCATGAGCGTATATCCTAACCGAGATTGCGCGTATGCCTTCAGCTTTAACATCGGCTCTCAAGCTTAGGCTTCATAATTCCTTAAAAAAATAAAATTATAAAATTCTATGATGGAAATTAAATATAAAAAAATCGTATCATTTTCTGACAGAAATGTCAACATTTTTGTCAAAAAATGTTAACCTGTCAAGATTATATAAAAAAATATTTTGAACTAAAACCGAAATTTTAGCAAGTTATTTTTCGTCACCGACGAGAATGTATGAGGCAGTAAAAAATTTGACAAATCTCAAAAAATAGCGTATCATTTTAAGGTGAACTGAGGATTACCTTCTAAAGGAACGATCTATTAGAAAGAGATAATGCACACCCTATATTCGCGTAGTACTAAGACAGAAAAGAGGACAGATTCATGAAACGCACATATCAACCGCATCGGCGGAAACGGAAAAATAAATTAGGTTTCCGTAAACGGATGTCTACACGGCATGGTAGGCAAACCATCGCTCGCCGCCGCGCCAAGGGGCGGAAAGTTCTAAGTGCCTAAAGTCTTTTGATAAAGAAGAGGCTTACAGTCAAATGCTTGTACTTGGCTTCCTTATGTTAGACGAAAAAGTGAAGAAAACGGACGAATTAAAAACATCAATCTGTCGGTTTTGAGAAACGCTATTTCGCCTAAATCTTAAACTGCCTTTCATTCCGTGTATCGATGGAACGAGGAAAGCAAATGCCTCGAACTTTTAACCTACCTCACTTCTATCACAGTCCTATTATTTCCGTAGTTAAACAGGCGCGCCGAGATACTGATGCCCGAAAGCGGGACCTTGCCCCAACCTTGTTAGACTTCGGACCCGTCCGATTTAAAATCGCTCGCCATTTCGGCTTCTGCTACGGGGTCGAAAACGCTATTGAAATCGCTTATCAGGCACTGGCAGAAAACCCAAACAAGCGTATTTTCCTGTTGTCTGAAATTATTCATAATCCACGTGTCAACGAAAATCTAAGGCAACGGGGTGTACAGTTTTTAATGGATACCGCTGGTACGCCCCTCCTCCCCTTTGATATTTTGATGCCAAACGATGTTGTTATTGTTCCGGCTTTTGGAACGACCCTTGAGATAGAGAAGGCTCTCAAGGCACGCGGTGTTACCCTGACTGCCTATAACACGACCTGCCCATTTGTCGAGAAAGTTTGGCGGCGGAGTGAGGAGATCGGCAAGCAGGATTACACCGTAGTTATCCACGGGAAGCGTTATCATGAAGAAACTCGGGCAACGTTTTCACACGCACAGGCAAGCGCGCCTGTTGTTGTCGTACGGGATCTTGCGGAAGCACACGATTTAGCAAAAGTTATCTCCGGTGAAGCGGATACCGAATTTTTCTTTGAAAAGTTCGCAGATCGCTTCTCTCCGGGCTTCGATCCTATCGTCCATCTGAAACGCATTGGTGTGGTCAACCAAACAACGATGCTCGCCACGGAAACTGAGGCGATTGCCAATTTGCTGCAGGAGACTATCAGAACCGTGTATGGCGAAGCAGAGATGTCTTTACACTTTGCCGATACGAGAGATACACTCTGTTATGCGACGAAAGAAAATCAGGATGCAACACTTGCGTTGATTGCTGATAGCGGTGATATTGCCGTTGTTGTCGGCGGTTATAATTCCTCTAATACGAGCCATCTTGTGGAGCTCTGTGAACAACACCTACCGACCTATTTTATCCGAGACGCAGATGAACTCCTGAGTCCAACACGCATTCGCCATCTTGAATTAGAGACAAAACAGGTACAGACGACAGAAGATTGGCTTTTGACGGATCCGAAAACACCTACTGATATCGTGCTGACTGCTGGTGCGTCTTGCCCCGATGTCCTCTTGGATGAAGTATTGCAAAAGATTGTTGGTTGGTTTCCAGAGACTCGATCGGTAGAAGAAGTATTGGAGCCGTTCCTATAGCGTCGATAGAGTTTTTAAGAGTACAGATGTTTGTGAAGGTGTGCCAACGCTGATCCGAACATGGTTGTGTAGACGTGGTGTGTCAAAATATCGAATAAGAATTCCGCGTTCTGCTAACATCGCTTTTAGTGCTGCCGCGTCCCTGTTGATAACTCGTGCCAGAATAAAATTCGCATGACTTGGATACGGTTCCAAGAAATCAAATTCCCGCAGTCCCTGATAAAGTCTTTCACGCTCTTCTACAATTTTTTCCACATTTTCTTGTAAGTGGCACAGATCTGACAGGGAAGCCAACGCCGCTGTAGCACCAGCAAGGTTTACGTTGTAGGGTTGCTTAATCTTCAACAGATGTGAAAGTATCCAGTGCGGAAAAATTCCGTAACCGACTCGCAGCCCTGCAAGTCCCGCCCATTTACTGAATGTCCGAAGCACAATCAGGTTTTCGTGTTCTAAAACCCAGTCTGCGCGACTCCCTCCAGCGAATTCAATATAAGCCTCATCTAATACAACAATTAGTGGCAGTTGGAGCAGCTGCCGAAGGCACGCATCACCAAGCATCCCTCCGTCAGGGTTGTTTGGACTTGTAACAAAGAGGATTTTGATGTTACTGCTGCTGTTAACAATCTCAACTATCTTTTCAATGTCTAACGAAAAATCCTCTTTTCGCTCAATGTCAATTATTCTTCCACCATTAAGTTCGGTGTCGAAACGGTACATGCCAAAAGTGGGAGGGCAATTGATGACTGCATCACCCGGCGCGATGAAGAGTCGAATCAAAAGGTCGATCAGTTCATCCGCGCCGTGTCCGGCGACGATGTGTGTCGCATCAATACCTGTATATTGGCTGAGTGCTTGACGGAGTAATGTACTGTCGGGATCTGGATATATGTGATAATAGGTTTCGTCTGCCAACGCTTGATAGACCCGGGGCGAGGGACCGTAAGGGTTCTCGTTTGCATCAAGTTTAATGATGTCCTCAGCAGGAATACCAAGGCGTTGGCTAAGCACATCAAACGGCACGATAGGCGTATAAGGTGCCATGTCTGCAATATCTGGACGAATGAGATTTTTTAATGTTTCAGATGACATTTTTTTTAGAGTTGTCAGTTATCAGTACGGTTTTTCTGCGAAAAACCTTTCAGTTGCCAGTAAAAGAGACTTCTTCACTGATTACTGGCAACTGGTTACTGGCAACTTCTTCACTGTTACTGACTTGGATTTGGTGAGGTTCGGACCTCAACTGCTTTGGGTGTCAAGGCACCGAGCGGGGCTTCACCCTTTAACACACGCACAAAATCATCGACAGTCATATCCGCCACCCGTAAATTGGAATCCTCTGTTCTACCGGCGATGTGTGGTGTGTGGACAACGTTATCTCGATTGCGGAGTTCATCATCAATAGGGACCGGTTCGGTGTCATAAACGTCGAACGCGCCTGCGAGTTCGTCTTTCACAATCCGTTCCCGCAATGCTTCCATATCGACCGCGTGGGCGCGTGTAATCACGACAACTAAGCTGCCTTTCCGGAGATGATAGATCCGTTCTCTGTTCAGTAAATGACGCGCCGAGGGTGTCGGTGGTACTGCCACGAACACGATGTCAGAGCTATCAGCGAGCGTGTCCATATCGGCACGTTGAACATCCCATTCTTGAAGCAGCTCGTCCGGTACGTACGGATCAAAACCCACTACCGTTGCGCCAAAAACCCGACACCATTTTGCGATTTTTCCGCCAATCTGTCCGAGGCCGATGACACCGATGTTTTTCGTGCCAAGGTCGCCATTGACGAAATCTGGATCATCACAGAACTGATGTGCTGCGGGAAGTTTATCAAGGGGCGCGCCGCTTTCACGGGCGTTTAGCGAACCCCACATCGGGTTCTCCCAATCCCAGAGTTTTTCACCCTGCGCCATCCGCAGATGCCATTGTGCTGTCCGTCTCAACGAAGACAACGCGAGCCCGAAGGCGCATTCTGCCACGGATTGCGACCAAGCCCGCGTCGATTCGATGACAGGGATACCGCGTGCTTGGAGTGCTTCATAAGGGATACCGTGGCCGGAATTATCTGTCATTGCGCCAAGCACTTTGAGTTTCGGGGCTGCTGCGATGCATGCTTCCGTCAGGTTCCCGCCGAAGCGCGATATGCCGATAGTTTCGCTTAAATCGACCTGTTCGTGGATGGGGTCTCGGTTGCTGGTGTTGAGAACAAGTGTTACACCAAGTTCTTCTAACCGCTTTACCATCTGTTCATGTACATAGGGCCAAGAAACTTCTAAATTGGGATGACGTGTAAATACAAATTCAGGACTTGCCATTTTTTTAATTTTCCTTGCGGTTCGGTTAGGTGTTTTTGCTAAAAAACGGTTATTTCCGTATATCCGTCCTCCATTACATTACGGACTATTTTTGGGTATGCCTGCCTGTAATATAGTGGAAGGCATAGCAGAAACACAATATTTAAAAAACCTTTCTCAGTTGAAGTTGGCAACAAGTGCCAGCCTTTGTTATGTTATCGGTGTCAGAACCTCTTTAACCGAAAACTGAAAACCGATAACTAATAACTATTTTTGACGGATGAGCAGATGCGGTCCAGTGGGGTATCTGCCCATGCGTGCACCATAGAGTGCGAAACCACCCTTTGCCTCAGCATCTGCTTTCACTTCATAACGGACTCTTAATGTACCTGACTTATTATTCAAAACGACTGATGGGTCAACTGTGACGTTGTAAAGGTAGCCATAGATGCCAGGTTGTCCATGGATATAAGAAAGCACACCGCGTGCATCCGCAGGACAATCAGGTATACGGATGGTGTCAATTTCAACGCCGTTGACTGAGATTGTTACATCCGATGGATATTTCTCTGGCTCCGTTTGACGTGCACCGCCGTATGCACTGGATGCTTCAAAGACGAGTTCCAGTTCTGAAATATCTCCTGCATCAAGTCCTTCTGGCAACGAAATTTCATATTCAACATACCCACTCCCAACTGCAGAGAAAAGCTGCTCGTCAGTTGTCGGTTCATTCCAAGAGGATTCGGATGTGTTACCCGGTGTATAGTTAAGTCGCACCGCTCCTGAATCGGTTCGGAATTCGGGGTTAGAAACCTCTCCTATAGGTGCTTCAGTGAAGTGTTCAAAATTGATGAAGTTACGAGCGACAACGGTTCCTGTGTGATCTGTTACCCAGACGTGGAGCGTGCCAACGGCGGCGTGAACATCGGGGATCCGTAGTTCGAGTTGATGTACGTGTTGCACCTGATACTGCGGAAATGGAATCTCAACGCTTCCAGAGACGTTTCCACGTGTGACGTGTCCGGTCGCTGACATCGTATCCAGTTGCCAATGGAGGGTTGTGCCGGTGATGGTTTTGTGTGAGAAGTGGCTCGTGTAGATATTCGCTTTTATCGCATCACCTGGGGCAACCGTTGTTCCGGGTGGATAATCAATGGCGACAAAGTCAAGTGTATTGATGTCCAGATAATCGTATCCGAACTCCTTTACCGACCTATCATAGTTCATGAAACCGTTGTGTTCCCACTCGATGTCCTGTAACTCAGTATAGATGTATCCACAGATTTTCGGATGGCGTCGAAGTTCATTCGTCAGGTATTTGAAACACCATGAGATGTCCTTGTCGCCTGCACCTGCCGAGATACCGCCGTATTCGCTGTTGATGAGCGGTGCATCGCTTTGCAGGTTACCACCGGCATAATTGAACGCTGAACCCGGGTATGTCTCTGCCACAACGTTCGCAATATGCTCTTTCGCGTGGTTATAGTCGTTAATATAGAAGTGCCATGAATTGATGTCCGTTTCCACATGGTCGTATAGACATGGCGAGTTATCTTCAATCAGGCGGGTCGTATCTAACGATTTCGCGAGGTGGTACATCTCACGGACCCATTCCTGTCGATCCGTCATTTCCTTATATTCGTTACCACCGAGTCCCCAAGTTTCATTGAAATTGCACCAAGAGATAATCGACGGGTGATTGTAATCACGCGCAATGTTGCCGCGGAGGGTCCGCTCAAAACGCGCCTTTGCTTTCTCTGTGTAAGTGCCGAAGTTCGGAATATCGCACATGAAGAGCAACCCTAACTTATCAGCCCAATGGTAGAGACGCGGTTCATCGACTTTGATGTGGAGACGGAGGAAGTTGAATCCGAATTCCTTTGCGCGTTCAACGTCCCTGCGGATCGCCTCGTCTGTTAGGAAAGTGTACACACCTTCTGGGTTAAATGACTGATTGAGCGCGCCGAGCAGGTAGATAGGACGGTTGTTAAGATAAATATATTGATAATCGCCACCAGGGGCTTTTGCGATGGAGACTTTCCGCATTCCAAAATATGTAAAGATTCTGTCAATGACGGTCCCTTCTGCCACCAATTCAAGCGTAACATCGTAGAGGTTCGGGGTGTCTACGTCCCACAAACGGAGTTGCTCAGGGCGGATATTAACTGTCCATTGTGTCTCGTTACCAGAAACTTGGACAGTGCCGCTGAGTTCGTCGCAAATCCAACGTAAAGACAACTCGGTATTTTCTACGTCTCCATTTATGTTAGCAGAAAACGTAGCGGTAGCGTTATCAATGTCGGGGGTAATGTGACATTGCGCGATGTGCGTCTCACTTCTCGGTTCGAGGTAAACACTTTGCCAGATACCGCTGGTGCGGACATACCAACCGATCTGTTTGCCAGCAAGTTGTTCGCCGTGATCCTGTGCGTCATAGGCGCGAACGACGATGACCGTAGACTCCCCTGGTATAAGTGCGTCTGTGATGTCAAGTTCAAAGGGTAGGTATCCGTTTTCGTGCGTGCCTATTGGGTTTCCATTTACCCAGACGGTTGCTTCCCAGTCAACGGCACCAAAATTCAGAATAACACGCTTGTCGCCCCAGTTTTCAGGGATAGACACAACTCTACGGTACCATCCGATTATGTGTCGAGGTTCGCCACGGTAATTGCCTTCGCGATCTAAGCCGCCACAGGTAACCTCTTCAGGGTTGAGATAGGCGTTCTTACTCAAGTAATTTGCGTTGTTTGCTTGTGCTTCTTCTCCCCATGCCGCAAGACTTTCCCAAGGGTAAGGGACCTGTATCTGCAATGTCCATGGAGAATCGTCGGTCGGTTCTGGTGAGTACCACTCGTTTTGTTCGCCGATATTGTCTGGATCAAAAGCGAATTCCCACATCCCGTTGAGGCAGAGCCAGTCGATACCTTCTGATGTCCCACGTTGGAAGTCTGGACGCGGGTACTCTGGGCGCGGTGTGTCTGTATTATTCCCTCTCATTTTTTTCCTTTTTTTGGTGGTTATCGGTTATCGGTTATCAGTTAAGAGCGGTTTGTAACAATCTACCTGAACTTGGAGTACTCCAAGGCATCGTGAATTGTCACAAGAACTGCTTGACTAACAACTGACGACTGACAACCAGTATATCGTAAATCGCTTTTCTTTTCAATTTTTTTCTCTGCTGCGCGGTGGATTAGTTTCAGGCGCGATTCCCTGTTTGGAGGTTAAGTATTTACCCAACAGGTCTACGCGATTTATGGGGGTATTAACTATGGTCGATTTTCCAAGTACCAATTGGGCAGTTCACAGTATGCCTCCGGTGGATTGATGATTCTTCAAAGATGAGGATACCATATATGTTAAAAAAATCTCATCTTTTTTCTTGACATTTTTTTGAAAATTCGGTATATTTTTAGCGTTGATTATAGTGGTCCGTGGTGAAGAAGGTTCTTGCACACTGCTGCAATGTTATTAGTTGGTTAAAACTCTTGCATTTTACTTTAATCCCTAAGGTAAAAACAACTCACAATTTTTGTGAGTTACTTCTATAATTCAATTTCTACTGCGGAGGAAACTTATGAAATTTTCTTTGTGTCAAGTGATTGCTGTTGTCTGTATTCTCGCTGTAGGGTTTATGGGGATCACACAGTTCACGCATCGTGCGGAAGCGCAGGTTAATGTGGAATGCCTCATGGCGGGGGCACTTCTTTCTTTCTACTATACCATGGTCATGTATTATTGTTATAGTGGAGAGGTTTATGATCCTGAAGCTTGTGATTTCTGGTGGGGAAAACTCGGCGAACAATATGAACGTGTTGAAGAAGCTTGTGGCTGATCCTTAACGGTATCACAAACGTTTAGTGTATTCGCCTCAGGGGACCGCGTTAAAACGATCGTCTGAGGCATATCCCCCTTGCAAGGAGAAGACCTATGAAAAAGCGAGTTTTCTATCTCTTGATTGTGGTCGCGGTTATTAGTGCTGGATTCGTACTGTGGCATTTTTCTAACGGAGAATCGACACAGTTGATCAAAACCTACAAGACCACAACGCCAGTCCAGAAATCCAAGATCGCGTCGAAAATAAGGGCATCCACCGCCCAAGTCGCAAAGTCTGAAGATATCGAATCAACAGATGTTCATAATAGTAACGGTTTTATTGATAAAGATGGCGATGGCCAAATTACCATTCTAGATGTCAACAACCCGAACCTCCCTTTCTCACATCCGGATAACGTTGAGGCGAGGATGAAGCTCATCGTCGCACGTGCTAAAAGTTGGTGTACGCCCGAAGAACTCGCCGATCCAGTAGCCAAAAGATTCTTTGAGATATTGGAATCCGAGGAAACGATGAATCGCAT
Organism: Candidatus Poribacteria bacterium; assembly: GCA_022827185.1. Classification (GTDB taxonomy): domain Bacteria; phylum Poribacteria; class WGA-4E; order WGA-4E; family WGA-3G; genus WGA-3G. The sequence goes on along the minus strand of JAJDTM010000021.1, from coordinate 35,878 downwards.
CCGGAACGGAGCGACCCTCAATGAATGGCTCAATATTCTTGCAGAAAAGGGGCTGCCTGTGTCCAGAGATTATATGCATCAAGACTTTCGCTTCCACTTCCCCACAGGCATACCAGCCGATTACGAGCCGGAAATGCGTGAAAAGTTCAAGGCTCTCATTGTCGAAAATGGTGGCTACGACCGCGAAGTACTTGCAGAGTTTTTCAATAATAAACGCACCAGGGCATGGCGCGATTCATATTTTGCCGCACACATCAGACTCAATAACCCCGATGATAACCCTGCTGTTGATTGGATCAAAGCAGTCAGAGACGAGGCACTCAACCCGACACAGGTATCCGAACCGACACAAGTATCCGAACCGATGTCCACGAGCATCCATGCAACCCCTGAAAAACCGGGTTTCTTACCGCCCGACAGCATACAGCCCGATCAAGACCTTGATTTTGTCCCTCCGCGTCGGCCGGATTATACGCCGGTTACCTCAGAACAGACCAACACAGATCCCCGCCAATCAATGAACCTTCAATCCCCGAAACTGCCCCAACTGCTGACAGATAAAGATTTTCAGGCTACCCTGCGTCAACGCTTTTCCCCTGATCGGTTCACGCGCGCTTGGGACACGCTAAATCGCCACGGTATCCAAGAAGGGTTACGGAAACTCAAGCGAGCCGATCCGGAACTTGCAACACACGTTGAAAAACACATGCGGAACAATGATAAAGGAGAAAAATAGATGCGTTCCCTTGTAGTATATATATATGGAATTGCTGCCATCGCGGTCATCGCTATTTTTATCAATTCGGCATCCAATGCCCCCCCCGTGCCGACACCGCAGCAACAAGTGTCCCCGAAAACAACCAGCGTTAAAAAGAAAACCTGTGCCTGCTGCGCGGAACGCATCGCACGGTTACGAGAACAGAACCGGAAACTCCGCGCACGCCGACAGAAAGCGGAGCCTCCGCCGATTGTTGCCAAAGACATCGCCGATCTACCAAAACTGCCGGACGATATTGACCCGAACGCCATCCCTCCATTTTTTGTGTCCGACGGTACTGGCAGGAAGTATCATTACAGTCGACCGCTAACACCGCAAGAGCGCGAGGTGTATTACGCCCTAAAGTCGGATCCAGATTACAAAGGCGATACTCCGCCGCTCCTGAAAATATCAGCCATTCGTCTCGTGCGAAAACAGAAACTCAAGGCAGGTGCACTTGATTCAATCCAAACCGATCTTATAGACGGTCGTATCACCAAACAAGAAGCCGAGAAGCAGATAGCTGAATTCTATGAGAAGACTCGCTGACACACGGAGAAGTTATTAATTTCGTTGCCGCCCTTTTTTTCGATGGGTAGTCAAGCCATTGATAAGCGAGAGCACCAAATCTTGGAACTTGAACGGATTGCTGAGAACTGAATCTTGATACCGAAATTATTTACTCTTGCCGCTGATGGTAAGTGCGCTTGCGACTGATAGGAAATCTCTACCTTCTTCGACGCTATCGTGGTAGTAGTTGAGCCCGAGATGGAAGTTTGCTGTGATATGGGGGCTGATGCGCTACGGGTGCATCAATTGGCATGTCAACTACCCAAGCCTAAAGACTTGGACTTGTCCGAGCGTCAAACAGCATCAACTGTGTTGCGTTCTGCAAGTCCAAGTCCCGTGCTTCGTTCTTGTTTCTCGCTTCATAGAGGGTGGCAACCCACCGCTCTCCACGAAGGGCTGCAGCAGCCCTATAGAGTATGTTCAGCGCAGCGTTGTGGTCTCGGTCTAAAGTCGTATCACAAAACTGGCAACTGAAAGTGCGTATCGCTAAAGAAAGTTTCTTGGGCGATTTCTTGCCACAGGAGGAGCAAGTTTGCGAGGTATTCTTGGGATCAACTTGATGGAAATGCAGACCGTCTCTTTCGGCTATGTCGGCACACCACTTAAAGAAGGTTGCCCAAGACACATCGGATATGCTCTTGCTGAGGTGTTTGTTCTTTACCATGTTCGTGGCGTTTAGATTTTCGGCGACTAACACATTATTTTTCTTATGGTGGTAAAGTTTGTAAACGAGTTTACCGATAAAATCTTTGCGTCTGTTTACCGTCCGCTCATGGTGTAAGGCAAGTTTGTGTTGTTGTTTCTTTCTATGGTTAGAGCCTAACTTCTTACGAGAAAGGTCTTTAGAGTGTTTTCGCAGTAAACCCTCTGCTTGCCGATACCAGCGTGGGTTATCCTCCTTTTCGCCTTCGGAAGTCGTTAGGTAGTGCGTTGTGCCAACGTCAACAGCTATCGCATCTGTCGGTTCAACTTTAGGCGTATCTGGCAACTCACAAGAGATATGGGCATACCAACCAGACGCTTTTCTGACGAGTGTGACTTCTTTCGGATCGCCTTGCAACGGGCGGTGCATGTATATCTTGACTTCACCAAGTTTTGGCACTTTCAAGCGGTTGTGTTTCCATGCTGTCTCTCGTATCGGGTTCTCGCGAACGCGTATTGTCTGTTTATCAGTATCTTCGGTCTTTTTACGAACAATTTTGTTATGTTTACGAAGGCTCCATGTCAGAGAACGCACACGCTTTTTATAGCGAGGGAACCCTTTTTTAGCAGCCCCGTTTTCGCAACGTTGTCGGAAGTTCGCAAACGCTTTGTCATTTCTGCGGAGCGCGTGATTCTGGAAATCTTGTGGCACTTCACGGAAATCGTCATATTTCTCACGTGCTGCAGTTAGAAGTTCCTGCTGGTCAGAAAGCGATACAAAACGATCTTCAGTTTCTAACGCTACTATCCGATCATGGCGAGCAGAGTTCTGAAGTTCGCAAAGATGGTCAAGCCATCGTAATAATGTTGTTTCTTGTGTCTTTGTTGGATACACAGGGTATCTAAATGTTAATCTCATTGTATATCAGGTATCAGGTATTTATCCCCTTTCCAGTGGGAGGCAGACACGTTACCAAGCGGTAACGCTGGAAATGTCTGCCAACCTGATACTATGATTATACCACATTTTCAACCGAGTGTCAAATCTTTTTTCGAAGGTTCGGTCTCATTAACGAAGGCGGTTTTCCTCCCAAACCTAAAGGATTGGGATTCCAAAACCGATTATTCTCTTGAAGGGACTGTTTGTATGACGGGAACGATATAACTCCGAATGCTCACGCCGGCCACGGTTTCCGTTTCTACACGGGATTCTGGTTTTTGGCGGTGATCGAACACGACATAATATCCTTCCGTCACACCTTCTGATTTAAGATATACGGCGAGTTGCTGCTTACCTACCTGGTAGCGGACATCTCCGCGCCAAATCTTTGTTTCAACAATATATTTCCGCTGGTTATGCGTGATACACAGGTCCATTTTGCCGGCTCCTGTTGGTACTTCAAAGGACATGACGCCGCCGACTGCCTTGACGTAAGAATCCAGATAGGTAAGGAGGAGATGCCTGCCGACATACTCTCGCGGCGTTTCGGGGACCTGGAGAATTTTGAAACCTACGCGTGTGATAAAATCCCGGAAGTTATCCAAGAGTCGAGCGATCTCAAGATGTCCTTTCGGCGTGAGGTAATTTTGAAATTCGCCGGTTGTGTCCTCGGCAAAATAGTCCCGCTCCAACCCATTTACTGTGGGAGTGAAGGCTTGCATGATGTGATGTAGATAGATAGGGTTGACAATCTCACACCTTCCATCAGCCCCGTTCTGTATGACACCATAAGTTGTGAGCTCACTGATAATGTCGTCGTGGGGATTGAAACGGATGCCTTCTTCATAGGTCATGATTTCCATCAGGAGCCTTTCAAACTGCCGACTTTTGCGGATATTGGTCGTTAGGTGCTCAATGTTTGTATTCTTTTCGAGAAGGAGTCTCTTATGTGCTGCTGTGAAGTGATGCATCGTAATCATCTCGGTTTTCGGAGTGTCCAGCTCTTCGGTAAGAATTTGTGCTGCGCGGTTGACAAGGAAGGGCTGTCCAGCAGTTTGTTTGTGCAGCATCTGGATGACCTCTGGGGCGAAGGGTTGTCCGACTTCATCCGTGTATTGTGCAAGGAGTTCACGCACCTGTTCAAGCGTAAAGTTTGGCACGACGAATTCGTCTTGGATATTGAAGGGCGAAACAGAGGTATCATAGTTGAGTTGCCTGATATTCTTAACGCCAACGATGCCGACGCAGTGCGGGCTGCGCGGCTTACCGGCGACGTAAATATGGCGTAGCGAGTGAAGAAACCCCTTAAGCACGTTGCGCGGAATGCCATCAAACTCATCAATGAGAAGCACCACCCGGTGGGTGAGGGACGGCGGCTGTGTTAGGCTCTGTGTATCGTGCGATAGAAGCTTTGCGAACTGCCGAAAGAACCTACGCATAGAACGATGATCGGTAATGCCGTTGTTGTTCTCCAAAAAGTCTGCTAACGGCACAGAAGGTACCTCGCGGCGTTGCTCAAAAACATTTTCTATCTGTTCAAGAATATCTTCATAGAGGCCTCTGTAAAAATCTGCGGCAGTGTCATCTTCAGCCTCCTCAAAATTAAGTTGGATAGGAAAATAGTGTTGTTCTTGGGTTGTAAGGATATCCAGTGCACGTTGAAAGAATGTTGTTTTTCCGGTCTGTCGGGGTGCGAAGATGACGATGTATTTTCCACTTTTGACGCGTTCAATGAAATCAGCGGTTTCCTTAGAACGTGTGACGATGTAGTTATCGTGAGGATTGACAGGCCCTTGGGTTCCGAAAGTTCTCACGGTTTTCTCCTCCTTCTTCAAGCACTCGTTTCTTTAGTATATCAGAAGGTGGTGCGGGTGTCAAGCGTTACTGGATTTCGCCGCTGATGGTGAGTGCGCTTGCGACTGAAAGGAAATCTCTGCCTTCTTCGACTCTGTCGTGGTGGTAGCTGAGACCGAGGTGGAAGTTTGCTCTGATGTGGGTGCTAATTTTGTAACCGACGCGTAAGGTCGTTTCGTAACGCTCGGAACGTTCCTCGCGATTTGCCCCGAAATTTTCCCTGCGGATCGCCCATGAGAGGGTGTTTGTCAAATCCAGGTCGTGCTTAAGTGGAATTCTTTTGTTGATAAACGGAATCCGTATACCGTTTTCTGTATGATACCGATAGTCAATACTGAAATTTGGCGTGATAATTACAGCGTTACTCTGTATCCCACTCCGCTGATGGTCTCGAAATGTTGTGCGTATACCGAGTGATGTCCGAGGGGTGTCTGCGTCTCCCCACGTGTATATCCAACTCAATGATGGGGTGTGTGCCTTGCTATCGCTGAGTATTGTTTCCAGTGTTGCACTATCGCGCTTCGTAAAAATATAACGCACTTGAAAGCGGGTTTTTTTCTCTGTATTCAATTTCAGATCAGCCTCGTAGGACTCCGCGCGTGATTTGTAAGGCGTTCCTGAGCTTTTACGAGAACTGTTAGAAGTGCTGACATTTGTCCCTAAAGTTGCCCAACTCCACGGTTTTACAGAACCGCGTAGCGAGTAACGGTTGCTGCGCCGGGAATTCGTCCGTTCCTTGGCATCATCCGCAAGCGACCAGATCTCTAATGCTGACAATCCAGATGCGAGCTGTCGATACGATTCATTAGCAGTAAAGTTGGCGTTGGTGCTGATCGTGAAGCTTTTGAGAACTCTATGCAGGATTCCCTCTTGAACCACCGGTGTTACAGTCGCTTGCACTTCACCGTTCTCAACCTCTCCCTTATCGCGTTCGATCCAATCGCCGCGGTCTTCTTCTAATTCTTGGATTTGCGTTTCGTCGATGCCATTTTCTCGGAGTTGTTCGACTATTTTTGTGGCATCGTTGCTTTGCGCGGATTCTGGTGGGTCTTCTATTTCTAAAGACGGTGGTATGCCGTTTTGCGGTCCGTCTACAGGCGTTTGGGTTTCTGGCGGTTTATCGGTTTTCAAAAACCATCCAAACCACTTTTGGACGCTGAGGTTCATCCCGAGACTGACATTACCGTTAAGTGAAGCGTTCTTTTGTTCTCTGAACCAGTTTTCACGGAAACTCATACGACTTGTCACGGTCGGACGCAAACCGAGCAAATCTCGGTTCAGGCGCGGTGTAAACGAAAGTCGATGTTCTCGCTCTGCAATTGAAAAGTCCGGTTTCGTTTCCTCTTGCGTTTCTGATGCTGTCTCGGTATCGCTTGCAAGGGTGCGCGAGCTATAGCTCTGGTCTTCTCGTCTTTCAAGGGTCCGACGCACATCGTAACTCGGATTCAGGCTGAAAATATTTGTCGGAGTAATGTTGAGTGTTATTGTGCCGCTATCCGTTTTCTCATCTTGGTTTCTTCCATAGCCGTAGCTGTAATAAGATGTTGATGTTGTTGTGGTATCGGTCGCGGTTTCAGGTTTTGCAAGCACATCTTCGTGGCGATATTGGGCGTTAACACCGAGTTTTGAACCGAGTTCATATCGGAAGCTGCCGGTGTAGAGGTGGCTAATTTGCGTGCCTTGACGCTCATTCCAAAAGTCTTGATAGTTGTATGCGAAACCGAGGTTGGGATAGGGATTTCGGTTGAATTGGACAGAAAAATCTCGGGTAAGGATTTCGCTTTTTCCGCTCCGAAAGCTGCTGAAACTTCCACGTAGGCTCTCTGTTTCGGTGTCTTGTTGTCGGATACCGTATCGGATCGGTAGCCACGGGAAAATGGTGACATCTGTATCGATATTGAAATCGTTATTTGTGGTGCTATATCCGCGTGAAGAGAGGCGTTGTCTGCCAATCTCACCGGCACCACTTTCAAAGTCTTTATCTTGGCTTGCGTATCCCCCACGTAATTTAAGAATGTTACCAAGGGATACCGACATGTTCCCGCGGCGCGCCCACCCCGCGCGGACGAGTGGATCGCCGAGGTGAATCTCATTTACCCAGATGTCACCGCTAATCTCTTGTTCAGTGTCGTTACGAATACCGAGTAGGATACCGCCAATGTTTTTAATAGAGAGTCGTGTGCTGTTCTTGCCTCTAACTGTGAAACCGTCAGGATGTCCATCTGGACTATCGCTGTCAACGTCTGGCGGTTGCGTATCACTTTCAGTTTCTACAAACTGTTCTTGACTGGTTACCGAAGTCTGATTGCCAGCGGCTACGTCGGGGTAGGTGTTTCTACGCAAGTCCCGTAAATCGATTTCAATTAACTTCCAACCGTCAAAATCAATGGGTACGGTGTATTCATAATAGTCCGTCAGATTCTCGAAGACGTTAATATCTTCTTCCTGTGTCTGGCTAACAAATGGGTCTGAGCTATAAAACGAGCTACGGTAGCCGGTGCGCACGGTCGGTGCGAGTTGTAAAACGAAGGTTGTATTACTTTTGTCGCCGTATAGCCAAAAGCGCAACGTGTCGTGCTTACTGAAATCTTGTCCGTCGCTTTGCGTTAAGCCTTTCAATTGTTTGGAGGTAACGCCGTAAGAGCCCGGAAACAGGTAATATTCGAGGCTTAGCGTCTGTTCGCGTTGCTGTTGTGTTTGAAAACCGAGTGAAGTTGCTGTGAACGGATGTAATTTTTTGAAAAGTTCGTTATCTTCAATATCGAGATACGCGCTCTGGTATTTGTCGTAGCTGAAGTTATCCTTTGTACCGACGACAAACTTTTCGATTGTATCTTCCACAATCGTGCTTGTTGATAACGTTTCACCAGTGAGTCCGGCTTCTGCGGTTGGTTGGAGACCTGAGCGAGTGATGATACCTTGTTGCCATTTATTTCCAACGATTTCGATGGATGCCCACTGTAATGTGCCTTTTGCGCTGCCCGGAGCGTTTTTGCTTAACCAGAATCGGAAGTGTTGCACAAAAACAAGGCTCGGCACTCGAGAACCGACCGGTGTAAATTTGGAGAGCGGGATGCTGAGAAACATCCAACCGTTGGCATTTTTGCTTTTGATCCATTCATTTGGAATCTCGTTCAGCGGGATTGATATTTCAAAATAGGCATCTATACTGTCAAGTACACCGTCGCCGTTGAGATCTTCGCTATCTAAAATCTGGTTATCCACCCCGATGGGTGTCTCTTCAAGGGGACCGTTGTAATTCCATCCGACATCCTCACCCGTATCAAGATTACCGTTCCCCCGGTAACGATCCGCATCTGAGAGATTCTCCAGATCCAAGTCAAGGGCATCAATGTTGTCATCTCCATTTGTGTCCGTTAATGTGTTTGGAAGGTCTTCGCTATCGAGGCGTTGATCGGCATCAGTGTCTTCATTCACTACCCCAAGGTTCAGATGTAGCGTTACATTGTCGTCGCCCTGAACGCGCATCCAGATGTCAACGAAACCCCGTTCTGAATAATCGACACCGGCAGCTGAGATACCGTTTGAAAAGCCGCCCCACTCTGCCACTACATCTGTGAAATCATAGCCGAGTTCCATGATAAGACGTTCTTCCGTAGAAAGTGAGAGCGGTTGAATCGTAGATGCTGGTACGTCTCGGTTCCGCATATAATTTCCGACGGCTTCCGATTCGTTTTTGTCTTTCAGCGCAACTTTAAAGATGGCTCTATTCTCATTGCTCGGTATAATGCTGTAAGTATTCCCTTCAGTTGCAGGCGTATCCACTGCAATGTATGGTGGACTGCTCGGCTTCCAGTTATATTTTAACGTCGGTACTGTCGTCGATTCCTTCGCGCCTTCCATGCTATCAATGAGTGCGACACCGATGCTGTTAGGATTGTTATGTGAATAAGCCGCTTCCCCGCTGAAGTCAAGCGAAAGTGCAAGGTTTCTCATATTAATGAATGGCAACAGATTGAAAATACCGGCGACGTTGAATTCTCTTCCAAAACTCGTGTTTATATTGAACGCTTGCAGACGGTTTGGGACACTGTTTACATCTGGTATCTCTGCCGGTTTCTGCCCGGTGTTCAGAATATAGCCGGTTGAAAGCATGAATCCTTTTTGGAACACCGGATTGAAATAATTCATCGCACCGCCGTAGCCACCGTAATAACTCGCGCCCCTCCGGGACCTACCGCCCAAACTACCGAAGCTGCTATAGCCGCCACCGAAACCCCCGAGACCACCTCCACCGAAACCGCTGCCCCCGAAACCGCTTCTTCCTAACCCTCCAAAACTGCCTCTTCTGCCTTGTAATCCGCCACCGAATGGATCTGTTGTCCCTTCACCGAAAGTGCTTGGATCCATGGATTGGATACCGCCGAGCCGGTCGAATCTATCTTCAAGACTCTGTTCTTTCTCTGATTTAGGTTTCGGTTTGTGTGCGTACTCTAACCAGACCCCCATCACGGCTTGTTGTGATGAACCGCCAAACGGGGTCTTTTCAAATTCCACAACAATCTCGTCGAATTCGTCGAGCTGCCTGAAAAATCGAATGGTGCCGACCTCATAAATCATCATATAGTCGGTATCGCGGGTCAGGAGTTGTCCATTCAGCCGAACCTTCTCACTGTTTGGGATGACGAACAACCCTACGTTGTATGTTTCTGATTGATATGTATAGTCGGCGATCAACGTATAGATTTGGGCATTTGTAAAAGTGCCTTCAAGATAGATAGCGTTGTTGTTAATCGCATCGCGGTAGGCGTAATATGGGTGGTTCGGATCTGTGATTTGAAAGGGGTTTGTCGTCGGAAAACGCAGTAAACCCCTATCATAGTCTACGAACTGGGCATCGACGTTGCCATCACCGTTCTGATCCAAACCGAAGATTTCGATATAAGGGACGAGACCTTCACTCGTCTGGAAGGCTTCGCTCTGTCCCTGTCGGCGGATTGTGAGTTGAAAATCGCGTGGATTAATATTTCGACTGCCGAGGTGATAAACGTGCGTCGCCTCCGTGCCGCGAAACCCTTTTTCCTTTATCACTATGTAACCTATCTCTTCCCCTTCTTCGTCAATTCTTCCATCTCCATTTTCATCGACGAAGACCTCTTTATTACCAACGGAGCCGCCACCGCTACCGCTGTATTCATAGGCAACAACGATAGTATAGTTTGCGGAGATCGGGGAGAGGAATTCTATTTCACCGGTGTCGTAGTCAATGTTGTAGTCCTGTCCAGCAAATTGCGGGTTAAAGTAACCTTGACTCGTCCGTTTACCACCCTGATTGTTGCCTACAACGCCATCATCAATGAAGATTTGTTCACTCCCTTGTTTGATGGGTAGGTAGCCTTCGTGTAGTAAATTATCTTTCCCTTTGTGGATATAGTAGTACCGATTTTTGATGTAATTGGCATCGGGGATCTGCGTCCCGGGTGTCCCGTATCCATAACCACCGGCACGCCGCGATTGCCCACGGAAAGTCCGCACCTCACGTATTCCTTTACTTCGAGAAAGGAAAGAGGTAAGACGCGTGTTTTTCCATTCAAAAACACCTTCAGCTCCAAACAGATTTCGGTTGATATTTAAAAAACGGGTGTTCGGCAGACTGAGCGTGATGTCTCCGAACGAGAGTGTTTTTACGATGCTGTCCGGTTTGCCTTCGTACCAGATTTTAATTTTTTGTTCCTTCGCGCCGCCGAGACCGTATCCGCCGCCATAACCGCCATAGCCACCACCATAGCCGCCACCGCCTAAACTGCTGCCACCCGCACTATAATCCACGGCGATATGTGTGCGTTGTCCGACACGACCATGCAGCCCAAATTGCTGTATCTGACGTAGGTTGAAGCCTGTCGAACGCGGGATGCCACGACTACCAAATCCACCATAGCCTCCACCATAGCCTCCACCATATCCGCTGCCGTATCCGCCTCCGTAGCTGCTACCGTATCCGCCTCCGTATCCGGTACCATAGCCGGTATCATCAAAACCCCCGCCACTATAGCCGAAACCCTCGTAACCGTAAGATGAAGTGAGTCCGAGATCGAGCCCCGATGAATAGCCGCCGTAACCACCTCCGTAGCCATATCCGCCGTATCGGTTTAGGTCGCCGCTACCGAAGTAATGTGTTTTATTCGCCTCTACAGTTACGGATTGTAAACCTGTGATCCGTAGGTTCGAGTCCATCGGGAGGGCGATACCTTTTTCATCACGTTTCGGTTTCGGTTTCCAGTTGTAGAGTTTACTGAGGTCTGTCAATTCGGGTGGGTGTCGCCATCTACGGAGGCTGTCAAGATAGGGTTGGATGCCGCTGTCTTCGGCATCTTTTTCGGGTTGCTCCTTTTCATCTTGCCAGATGAAGTGTTTTGGAGCACCACCGGTATCAAATGGGTTACGGTTCAACAGCCCAAATTCACTATAGTTTCCATCTTCCGAAGGTGTCTTAGGATCCCCGGAATCAGGAGTGGTGGCATTATCGCTGGGTGTTATGGTTTCTGTTTGCGTCTCGTCGTTTTCTTCAGCGATCCGACTTACTGCAATATCAGATGTTGCGGAAAGAACAATAATAAGGATAAGCCCAATTTTAAAAAGCAGCCCCAGGCATCTTAAAAAGTGGTGAACTGCAAGTTTCGACAATGGATTTTTTTGCACGTGTATTCTCGGTTGTTATTATATTTGCCAGGTTTCTATAGTGGATGTAAGACGACGTTATTGCTATAGGACTTACGCATTACCTCTTAAAGTCCCCTGATAAGGGGCGGGGAATGCCATAATGCGGAATCTTGAGTAGAAACGAGAAAATGGGACTTTATGTTTACAAAGATTTTGTCAGGACTTACGCATCTTTCCATGATAACGAACATATTACGCACTGCAGGCGGTGTTTGAAACACCGCCTGCAGTGGGGCTTCGTAAGTTCTATTTGTAACGTGAATATTTTTTCGATGGCAGGTGTGGTTTGTAGATGTATGGGTTATCTGCGACTGTCTTTAAGATATCCCCATGTTACTGTTAGTTTTCCTGTCGCTTCGACAGTTTGAAATTGCTTTGCGAGACCCTCCATCACCTCGGCGATCTCGTCTTCGTCTAATGCCGTATTGTAGACAGCAACCTCATCAATGATACCTCTCAAAGGTCCATTTTTTCCATCGGGGCCTTGTGCCCCAATAATCAATGGCGCGTTACTCGTCGCAGGTTTGCCAGCGGCACCGCGTGGATTAAATTGTACGCCATCAACATAAGGCGTGAGATTCTTCTCGTCATACACACCGGCGACGAAGTGCCATTTACCATCGGTGACCTCTTTGCTGCCCACCTGTAAGTCTTGTGCGCCGTTAGGCAGCGTGAATCCGAAGGTCATCACGCCGGGACGGATCCACATCGTATAGTTTCGATTTGGCCACCTTTCTTTGCCAAGAATAATTTGGTACGGATCGACGACCTTTGGGACTTTTATCCACGCTGTCATTGTCCATTGCCTGAGATTCATAATATCCTCATGCGGCACGCTTACGTGTCCACCATCGAATTCAAGCGCGGTTTCAAATTTCCCGTCAGCCCATGTTACTTCGCCAATAATTTCACCGTGATGTCCATTTCCAGATAAGTCTTTAACGATTTTGCCGTCTCCTTCATCAAATAGCCATACGCCTATCGCATCAGCACTGGCATTGCGGATCGAAAAGAAACAAAAAATGCTCATAAGGAGCATTAAAACAGTTAGTTTTTTCATGTTCGGCATCCTCCATACTTTTTCGGTGATTGGATTTCTCTCTCTATTTTAGCAGATTTTTCGCAAAGTTGCACACGTTTTTCTTTTGACATCTTCAGCGCACTGAGATAGAATAGTGTGTATTATCCGAAGTTGCTTTATGTTTGAAACCCCGAATCTTTAGATTAGGTGTGTCAAGAGAATTATCGGTTTTGGAATCCCAATGCTTTAGGTTTGGGAGGAAAAACCGCCCTCGTGAATGAGACCTAACGTCTAAAAAACATTTGACTTTGGACTGGAATTGTGATATAACTACCATATCAGGTTGGAAACCAGCATGAATAGCATTGTCGCTTGACGATGTGCTGGTCTCCTCCCACTATTCAGGGGATAAACGCCTGATACCTAATATACATGAGACGCACCTTTAGATACCCTGTGTATCCGACACGGACACAGGAAATGACATTATTAGAGTGGCTTGACCATCTTTGTGAACTTCAGAACTCTGCTCGCCACGATCGGATTGTTGCCTTAGAAACTGAAGATCGTTTCGTCACGCTCTCCGAGCAGCAAGACAAGTTGACAGCCGCTCGTGAGAAGTATGATGATTTTCGTGAAGTGCCTCAAGATTTTCAGAACCACGCTTTACGGCGTAACGACAAAGCGTTTGTTGCATTCCGTAAACGTTGCGAGAACGGTGATGCCAAAAAAGGTTTCCCCCGCCATAAAAAGCGGGTGCGTTCTTTGACCTGGAGTCTCCGTGAACGTCCGAAAGTGGTGTGTCGAAAAACAAAAAATACAGACAAACAGACAATACGCGTTCGTGAAAATCCTATCCGAGAGACAACATGGAAACACGACCGCTTGAAAGTGCCGAAACTTGGCGAAGTCAAAATATACATGCACCGCCCGTTGGAAGGCGATCCGAAAGAAGTCACACTCGTGAAAAAAGCCAGCGGTTGGTATGCCCATATTTCCTGTGAAATCCCCGATACGCCGAAGGTTGAACCAACAGACGCAATAGCCGTTGATGTAGGCACAACCCACTATCTGACGACTTCGGAGGGCGAAAAGATTGATAACCCTCGCTGGTATCGTCAGGCAGAAGGCTTACTCCGAAAACACTCTAAAGACCTCTCTCGTAAGAAGTTGGGTTCTAACCGTAGAAAGAAACAACAGCACAAACTTGCCTTACACCATGAGCGCACAGTCAACAGACGCAAAGACTTTATCGGTAAACTCGTTTACAAACTCTACCATCGTTATGAAAATAACGTTCTGATTGCGGAGGATTTGAAAACCGCCAATATGGTTCAAAACAAACACCTCAGCAAGAGCATCAGCGATGCATCTTGGGCAACGTTCTTTGAGTGGTGTGGAAACATAGCCGAAAGAGACGGTTTCCATTTCCACCAAGTCGATCCGAAGAATACCTCGCAAACCTGCTCAAGTTGCGGTCAGAAATCGGGAAAGAAACTTTCTCTTTCGATCCGAACTTTTAAGTGTCAGTCTTGTGGCACGGTTTTAGACCGCGACCACAACGCTGCGCTAAACATACTTTTTAAGGCAGCTGCTGCCTTTCGTGGAGAGCGGTGGGTTACCACCCTTGATGAAGCGAGAAACAAGAACGAAGCACGAGACGCAGGTTTGCGGGGAGCAACACAGCTCATGTTGTTTGATGCTCTTAACAAGCCCAAGTCTTCAGGCTTGGGTAGTTGACTATCTGCAATCAATTGGGGGTATCCAAACGATGCGAAAATATCGGTGTGCTATCATCGGCTGTGGGGGTAGAGCCTACGGTCATGCAAATGCCTATCAGCAAGTTTCGCGAGGCGAGTTAGTCGCGTGTGCGAACCGATCTAATGTTGCCCGCCGCGAAAAATTCGCTGAGACTTTCGGGATTAAGGGGTACGCCGATGCCGAGGCGATGCTCCGAACAGAGAAACCGGATCTTGTTCACCTTGTCACGATGCCGGATCAATGGCGAGAGCTCATGCCGCTGGTATCAGAATTTGGTGTGCCAGCGTGTATCGTTGAGAAACCGATTGCTTGTGGCGTTGAAGACTGGCGTTTGCTGCGCGAATTAGAACAGCGAACTGCTACGAAATTTGGTATAGGGAAACAATACCGCTGGCATCCGGGACTCATCAATTGCCGGAAGGCAGTGCAGGGTGGTCTATTGGGAGAAATCTGTCTTTTAGATTTTTCGTGTGGCATGAACCTTTCTGCCCAAGGCACACATATCATCGATTGGGCGATGTCTTTGAACGAGGACTCGCCTATCGTTCGGGTCTTTGGCACTATTAGTGGTGCCGAGTCGCTGGACAGTACCTATCCTGCTCCGGATGCCTCATCGTGCCAAGTGGTCTTTGAAAACGGTGTCCACGGGTTTTGGAACACTGGTTTTACCGCGCCACGCGTTATGGACGACGATGCTATCTACAAGCACTGTCGGGTTGCCGCCTATTGCGAAAGGGGGTATGTCCTCTTTGAAGAATTCTGTGGATGGGAAATCTTTTCCAAAACGGGCACCAAAATCCACCAGACAACGCCTGATGAGTGGCGTGAAAATAACGATCTTGCGCAAGCACGTCTCACAGAGGCGATGTTCGATTGGATTGAAGATGATGCCAATCCAGTCGAAACGCACCTAAAACTCGCATTGCACCAGTTCAACGCCATTTTGGGCATCTATGCAAGTGCGATCTCTCACCAACCGATTAACCTCCCTTTTGAACCCCCCGTAGATTTGGACTCACAACTTCGCGAGGTGTTGTCGCGCGCCTGATCTGCCCATGCAAAAATTTGACAAATTCATCGTTTTATGCTATACTATTAAAGGTTTAATATTAGAATAGGCACGGGAATTTTGATACTACGGAAGTGCTATCTTGTCTACGCCAAATACGGCATCTTCAGAGCCACACATCCACATCGCGCCATCAGTGATGTGCGCGGATTTATGCAACTTAGAAACCGATGTTCAGGAATTAGAGGCTGCTGGGATTAATATGCTCCATTTCGACTTGATGGACGCACATTTCGTCCCGAATATGCCGATTGGGCTTGCGCTTATTGAACAATTACGTCCGAAAACAGACTGTGTTTTTGATGTTCACCTCATGGTGGAAAACAACGATTTCTTTGTGGACGCAGTCGCAGAGATAGGTGTCCAGCAGATCGCTGTTCACGTTGAATCAGCAACGCATCTTGATAGAACGTTATCTCTCATTCAAGCGCACGGCATCAAGGCAGGCGCAGCACTCAACCCCGCAACCCCACTCTCTGCATTGGATTATGTCCTGGACCGGCTCGATTTTGTGCTGGTTATGACGGTAAATCCTGGATTTGCGGGGCAGAAGATGGTCCCAGCGACCCTCCGAAAAATTGCGGAGTGTCGTGCTTTTTTACATGAGCGCGCCGTTGATCTACCGATTGAAGTGGATGGCAACGTGAGTTTTGAAAATATCCCGAAAATGGTTTCCGCTGGCGCGGATATCTTGGTCGGAGGAACGAGTAGCGTTTTCCAAAGATCGGGATCAAGGCTTGAGAACGTTCAACGGATTCAACAGGCTATTACGCTCGGACTCACAACGAGAAAAAACGATAGTTACCGGTTATCGGATGTTGGTTAGTTAAAAGAGGACACTGATGCGTCAAAACCTCTCTTTAACTGGCAACTGATAACTTTGATCAACAACTCGTCTACAGATACTTTTGCTAAGGCGCGAGTTGTTGGTCAAAACTCTTAAAAATATGGAAGCACTTGTCCTTCACGGGGTTGGAGATTTACGGTTAGAGCAGATTCCGGTGCCAGATCTCGCTGAAGGGAACGTACGCGTCCGAATCGGATTTTGTGGTGTCTGCGGTTCCGATATTCCGAGAATTTTCGTCAAAGGTACTTATAGTTTCCCCACGGTTTGCGGACACGAATTTGCTGGCATTGTTGATGCATGCGGTCCTGGCGTTGACGGTTTTACCCCAGGGGACCCTGTCGTCGTGTTTCCACTGCTCTGGTGTGGTACCTGTTCGGCGTGTGAACAGGGGAAGTATGTCCAATGCCACGATTATGATTATCTCGGTTCACGCAGCGATGGTGCTTTTGCTGAGTATGTCGTCGCACCGAAAGCAAATTTGATCCGTGTCCCGCAAGGTGTGACACTCGAAGAAGCAGCGATGACAGAACCGGCTGCGGTTGCACTACACGCAGTCCGTCGCGCACAAACATCGCTTGCTGGAAAAACTGTTGCTATTTTTGGTGCAGGTCCCATCGGATTGATGACAGCACAGTGGGCAAGAATAATGGGCGCGACAACAGTGTTTCTCTTTGATATTGTTGCGGAGAAACTGGAACTGGCGAAACAACTCGGCTTTGACGCAGTGTTTAACACTACGACTGAAAAACCTGTTGAGGTTGTGAATGCGTCTACTGACGGAAAGGGCGCGCATGTCTGTATTGAGGCTGCGGGAGTTCCTGCTACTTACCTGAATGCGCTTGAGAGTGTCGGACGCGGTGGGAGCGTCGTGTTACTTGGTAATCCCGATGCAGATGTAACCTTACCTGCGGTGCTTATATCGCAATTAATGCGACGTGAGGTGAGCATTTTCGGAACGTGGAATTCCGATTATAGTGCCGCTGGCAACGACGACGATTGGCGAACTGTACTTCAAGCGATGGCTTCCGGTATGTTAACGCTCACGCCTCTCATAACACATAAGGTTCCATTAGCAGATAGTTCCAATATGTTGCATAAGATGCGAGATAAAAGTGAGTTTTACGCAAAAGTCTTAATTCATCCATCGGAGGAATAGTAGTCAGTTAACTGATAACTATAAAAAATATGAAAGCGGCTATACTTGAAAGTCTTGACAATTTAAGTGTGAAAGAAGTTCCCGAACCCGAAATTGATGATGATGCCGCTTTAATGCGCGTTGAAGCTGTGAGTATATGTGGTTCTGATGTGCGTATCCTCCATCACGGTAACCCAAGAGTTAAACCCCCCACTATCATTGGTCATGAAAATTCCGGTGTCATCGTTAAGACTGGCAAAAATGTAACGCGCGTTAAAGAAGGTGACCGAGTGTCGATCGGTGCTGATGTTCCTTGTGGTCAGTGCCGTTGGTGTCGAGACGGTCTTGGAAACAACTGCGGCATTAACTACGCTATCGGTTACCAAATCCCCGGTGCTTTTGCTCAATATATGAAACTGCCCCGCCTCGTTTTGGAGGAGGGACCGGTTACCCCATTTGATGCTTCACTGAGTTTTGATGAAGCTGCTCTCGCCGAACCGCTTGCATGTGCTATCAACGGACTTGAGCTCATCAATATGTCGCTCGGTAAAAGTGTCGTTATCATCGGTCTCGGACCCATCGGTTGTATGATGATTGACCTTGCACGGGTAATGGGTGCCACGAAAGTCATCGGTGTGCAGCGAAGCAAGTTACGGATGGAGATCGCGAAGTTCTATGAAGCGGATGTTTATATCGCTTCTGAAGAGGAAGACGTGATTGAGAGGTGCAAAGAAGAAACAGATGGCGAGGGGCCCGATATCGTCGTTACAACGTGTGGCTCTGTTGAAGCACACGAACAGGCTATTGAAATGGTAGCACACCGCGGCTATGTCAATCTATTCGGCGGATTGCCAAAGACCATGCGTCCTATGAGTGTTCTTTCAAATGTTATTCATTATAAGGAGTGTTTTGTTACGGGTTCACACGGGTGTGTGCCGCGCCACCATGAATTAGCGGTTCGTCTGCTTGAGAAAGGTTTAGTCCGTGTAAAACCGCTCATCACCCACCATTTCCCACTTGTTGAAATTGACCAAGCGTTTGAAACGATGGAGTCTCGGAAAGGCATGAAAATTATGATACACCCACATCAGTAGGAGAGAGGAACGTAATGCAAGATTTTTCGCGATTTATTCGAGAGGTCCCCAATTTTCCGAAGTCGGGCGTTTTATATAAAGACATCACGCCACTTTTAGGAAATCCAACCGCCTTTCATAGGGCGATTGATGAGTTTGCACTCCGTTATAAACTTGAAGCAATTGATGTTGTTACGGGAACTGAAGCACGCGGCTTCATTTTTGGTGCTGCGCTCGCTTATCGACTCGGTGTTGGTTTTGTCCCTATCCGAAAAAGAGGTAAGTTGCCTTATCAGACACACGAAGCCACGTACGATCTTGAATACGGTTATGATGTCGTTGCAATTCATCAAGATGCATTTCCCAAACACAGCAAAGTACTCATATGTGATGATGTTTTGGCAACTGGAGGGACGCTTGCTGCATCAGTTGAGCTTATTGAAAAACTGGAAGGACGCATCGTTGGCATCGCTGTTTTGATTGAATTACTGGAACTCAACGGTAGGGAGAAGATTCCGAACTACGATATTTTTTCGCTCATTAAATACTAAGAATACGTGCGCCTGTAGCTCAGTGGATAGAGCAGTGGTTTCCTAAACCACGTGTCGGGGGTTCGATTCCTCCCAGGCGCGTTTGGAATGGTTTTTTAAATATTGGGTTTCTGCTCTGATTTAACACTGCGGACCTACGGAGAGACGGTCTAAAATCACAGATCTACCTCACCGAACCGCAAGAAAATATAAAAAACGAACCGCAAGGAACTTTAAAAAAAATGTACAGATTCAGTATCTGGAAAATAGTTTTAATCGTCGGGGTTTTTCTGTTTTCAGTGATATACCTCATCCCGACCCCTGATAGTTTTTACAATCCGCTATATGGGAATCTACCGCTTTGGATGCAGGAAAAACTTCCGCCTTTTGAAGTCACCGAAGATAACGATTTAAGGGTGAACCTCGCAGAGGTTGAATACCCCGAAGGCATCAGTTTCCAAGATGCGACCAGTGAATTAAAAGATGTCTTCCAAGTCCATTTAGGGAAACAGGAACTTGAGGAGACTCTTGATTACGAATTTGGGACCACTGAAGCCCGTGAATTTTATGTTCGACTCATCTCAGAAACAGCACGTAAAAATCCACGCGCAACCCTCGACAATTTACACTTATACGGAAGTCTCCCTGCCGTTATCAGACGGCTTATACCGGATAATCGATTAAAATTGGGGTTAGATCTCAAGGGGGGTGTCCATCTTGTACTTGAGGTGGATTTGGAAACCTCTAAAGCCGAACTTTTCCGCCAACACGCGTTCTCTATCCCCGAGCAGCTTCGCGCAGACGAAGTTTTGTGCCGTGAGGTTAAACGGGTGGAAGGACAAGACGCACTTGATGTATTTGTCGGCATTCCTTCCCGATTCCGATCCGACGCGGCTCAAAAGGAGCAATATCTCGAAAAAGCGCGACGGCTTCTCAACGAAATAGAATTTTTTGAAGATGTACAGGTCAAGACAGCAACAGAAACACAATCTGTATATGAGTTGAGACTCAGCCAAGGCGGTATCGAAAAATATAGTGAACAGGCGATTGAACAGGTCCTTATCGTTTTACGAAATCGTGTGGATGCGTTTGGTGTTTCGGAACCTTCTATCCGACGCGAGGCGAATCACCCAAGAATCATCGTTGAGCTTCCGGGTGCTGAAGATTCCTCGAAACCGCTGCAAATCGTCAGAGAAATGGGTAGACTTGAATTTAAACTTGTCAAGAAATCGCCGACTGGCGGCAATTTTTGGGGCGGCTCTGCCGATACACCGCCACCAGATAGTATCCCCGAAGATACTGAAATCCGCAATGATCACGAGACCGGCAGCTGGTATGTCTTGGAAAGTCCCGTACTCCTAACCGGTGACCGGATTACCGATGCCTTTCCAACTACAGGCAGAACGAATTTCGACATTGTCGTCTCACTGAGTTTTGATGGTGCTGGCAGGCGTAAGTTCGCGCAAGTTACAGGCGAACATGTCGGTGAACATTTGGCGATTCTGCTTGATGGGAAAGTTCAATCTGCGCCTGTCATTCAGGATCAGATCATCGGAAATGCTATTATTCAAGGAAACTTCACCTATGAGGAAGCGAGTTACCTTTCCAATATACTCAAGGCAGGCGCGTTTCCGGTGGGGGTCCAAATCGCGGAAGAACGTACCGTCGGTCCCACCCTCGGGCAAGAATCCATTGATAATGGCATTAATGCTGCACTGATTGGGCTGGGCGTAGTCTTGATTTTTATGATAATTTACTACCGTCTCTCTGGGATAATTGCCATCGTTGCCCTCGTCTTTAATATGCTGATTATTCTTGGGGCACTGGCAGGTTTCGGTGCAGCATTGACGCTTCCGGGTATCGCTGGACTTGTCCTCACGATTGGGATGGCTGTTGATGCGAATGTCCTCATCTTTGAGCGAATTCGCGAGGAATTACGAACCGGCAAAGCCGTCTGGGCAGCGATCACCAGCGGCTATCAGCGCGCATTTATAACGATTTTAGATGCCAACCTCACAACATTCTTTACAGCACTTGTCCTCTATCATTTTGGCACAGGTCCGATTAAAGGGTTTGCAATAACGCTTGGCATCGGTATCCTCGCGAGTATGTTCACAGCCATCGTTGTTACACGCGAGATTTATGGCTTAACAATCGGAAACCGAGACGTGCAGAAACTCAGCATTTAATGGCTGTCAGCCATCATGCCTCGCAGTGAGAGCAGCCGTCAGTAGCACGTGTGGTGTTTATTCTCACTGCGAAGCAGTTTTACTGCTACACGCGAGTAACTGACCCTGAAAGGATTTTACGATTACCTCGTAAAATCCGCCCTGACCGCTAATTATAGATTTTACTCTAATGGAGGAATAGTTGTTGGATGAATAAGTTTTAATAGCCGTCAGTTATCAGTAGAAAGAGGATTGGGGTAAACGAAACACCTCTTTACTGAGAGCCGATGGCTGATTGCCAGTAACTCTGACAACTCTTAAAAAATTGGAACTACTTAGCAATACAAACTTCGATTTTATCAGCAAATACCGCACCGGGTTTATGTGTTCAGCGGTGCTTATCGTTATCGGCTTGGTTTTCCTCGGTATCCATCAGGGACCCAATTTCGGAATAGACTTTCGCGGCGGTGTTAAAATCCAAGCCAAGTTTAACAGAGTTGTCACTGAGTCCGAATTGCAATCCAAACTCTCTGAAATCGGTTACGAACGTGCCAAAATCCAAATAGATGAAGGGAAAAATGAAGCCTCTATCGCTTTGGGACATCGCCCCGAATTTCAGCAACAACTCATTAATATCCCTATTATGGCGGATCCCGGCGATGCAACGGCTACAAGTCTTCAAGTCAGTCAGACTACTGAAAAAGCGCATCTATTGAGAGTCGGGGAAACCGTCCAACTCATTGATGGTGGTTCGCAGCAACGCAATGAGATTATCAAGCGGGAGGACGCTGCCGAAGGCGGCGCAATTAACTTGACCTTCGCGAACCCTATCGGGATTGACTTGAGTGAGAATGCCACCATCCAAATCCAAGCGAGTGTCGGTAGAATCCTCACAGATGCGCTCCTTGAAGGTGGGAACGATTGGCAAGCACTCGTGGGTGGGGTCAACGTCTCTGAAGTTGGACCGAGTGTCGGACGTGATCTTAAATGGGCTGCGCTTTGGTCGGTACTCTCGTCGATCGTCATTTTGTTGGCTTATATCTCTTGGCGATTTGAGTTCCGTTTCGCTATTGGCGCGATTGCTGCACTCGTCCACGATGTATTGATTACCTTAGGTATCTTCGCTGTTCTCTCAAAAGAGATTAATCTGCCGACTGTGGCAGCGTTCCTCACGATTATCGGGTATTCGCTCAACGATACAATCGTCGTGTTTGACCGAATTCGAGAGAACTCACAATCCTTACGCGGAACCGACTACGTTACGGTCATTAACCGAAGTATCAACCAATCGCTGAGCCGGACTGTTATCACGTCCTTGACAACTTTGTTTGTTGTCATGGTTATCTTTGTCCTCTCCAGTGCGGGTGAGGAAATTAATACATTCGCCTTAGCACTTATCGTGGGGGTGTTGATAGGCACGTACTCCTCGGTCTTCATCGCAAGCCCGATTCTGTATCTCTGGAATCGAGGACAGCAAACGGCTTAATGGCTGTCGGCTATCGGCTGTCGGCTTTCAGCCGTCAGTTAAAAGGTTTTGATTAAGTTATAAGTTTCTTTCACTGACTGCTATCAGCTGACGACTGGTTGCTTTTAAAAGCGTTTCCCATGAAAATATTGGTTTTGAGTCCTTACACAACCGGGCAGAAACAGAAACCCGATAACCCTCTCCAAGCAGAGGATTGCACTTCACCTGAGCGTCTTGAGGCGCGGATACGGGAGTTGTGTGGTTACAATGCGGAGGGTTGGTATGGTGAAGATCGGGACTACAGCATGCCCGCTGGCGAGATGTTTTCGGGTCCCTTGAACACACAATTGCGACAAGGCTTAAAACAAATTCGGGAACACGATCAGGATGGTGAGACGACTCTCGATCTCTATTTTCCTTGGTATTATTGTCGGGTTGATGGAGAAATGCGTCAGGTTAATGAGAAAGACATTATCGTTCCTTTTGATACCGCGCCACTTCACGAACTTGAAGTTTTAGAATTTGGTGGAAGTGGTGTCCCTGAACGGACAGTAGATTTAATCGAAAGTTACGACCTTGTTTTCTCGCTATTGCGGCAAGACGATATTCAATCACTGCAACGCGTTTTTGAGGTGGAACGCGCGACGACGCTAATTTTCTTGCTTGCGAAAAGTCACAAGCATGTCGTTAATGAAGACTTGCCGAATCTTCACGTTGTTGAAACGGGAAGTGCTTTACAGAAAAGTCTTCGCACCACAAACTGGGCTTTAAAAGGTGTTGTGTTGCGGCGGTTATGTGAAGCTGCATGTCGTGACGGTTTCCAAGTGTTTGAGCAGGTCAAGCAAGACCCCCAACAGTTAATCGAAATCGCACGCAGACCCGAATCCGAGTGAAAAAATGAATCTCCCAACCCCCGTTATCAGCGATAATTCACGACGTATTATCGGTGAATCCGAACCGATGCTGGTCGTGCTGCGCCAAGTCGCACAGGTCGCACCGACGAAAGCGACTGTCCTCATTACGGGTGAAACGGGTGTCGGAAAAGATGTCATTGCACAGGCTATCCACGAAAGTAGTCCCCGTAAAAATAAATCCTTCAAAGCGGTCAACTGTGGTGCGTTTTACGAAGACCTCCTTCAAAGTGAACTCTTCGGACATGAAAAAGGGGCTTTTACGGGCGCGACAACGCAAAGGCGCGGCGTATTTGAGCAGGCAAATGGCGGCACCCTCTTCTTAGATGAGGTGGCAGAAATGTCGCCTGAAGTGCAAGTGAAATTTCTGCGGGTCTTAGAAACACAAGAATTCACGCGGCTCGGTGGTGAAAGAAATATTAAAGTTGATGTCCGAATTATCGCCGCTACTAACGTTAATCTTGCGACATCGGTAAATCAGAAAAAGTTTAGACAAGATCTCTATTACCGTCTCAATCTCTTTCGCATCCAGATCCCACCACTGCGCGACCGTCGCGAGGATATCCCACTCTTCGTTTCTGCGTTTGTCTCAGAATTAAGTGCCGAACACGGTAAACCCATTACCGGTATCACACCAGAGGCACTCAATTATCTCCAGAGTGCTGATTGGTACGGCAACGTGCGTGAACTCAGAAATGCCATAGAAACCGCGATTATCTCAGCCACCACCGAAGAACTGCAACTGAAAGATTTCCCGATGGATCCAGAAGCGCAACAGGTTTCCTTGGTCCCCGTGCAAACCGCTGGCACGCAGCTTACGCCGACACAAGTCGTTGACGCAATCACCGGCGAGACAGACCTGCTTGATGAATCAGGTGGAGCTTTACAGGTTGTCGGAACCTCTGGTAATGCAATCGCAACAGAAAACCTTGCCATTTACAAGACGATTCTGGGGCTTATCCTTTCAGCGATCCGCTTGCTTGAACCCGCTGCTACCGCGAATAATGAGATGCCGTTTCTAATTCCAGATGAGGATACCAGTTGGATGCAAATTAGTGACACAGATGACGCTGCGGCTGTCCTCAGAAAAGCGTTGGAAGTGCTATCAGCGATAGCCAGAGCCCTTGAAAATCGGACGCAAGATGGCGTTTTACCGATCACTGCACCGGTAGAACAGCAGGACGGTTCGCAGGGACCGGGCGAATATATGCCTGTGCTTGATGAGGAAGGGTTTATTGGCAGAGTCGGTATGACGATGGCGGAAATTGAACAGGTAGCGATCCAAAAGACCCTCGCGGAAGCGGGTGGGAATAAAACAGAGGCAGCGAAAATTCTTGACATCGGGGTGCGAACCTTACATCGCAAGTTAGACGCTTACAGACAAGAAACCGATAATCCCTCGGATCATCTGAATCAGGAGTAGGTTCGGACGTGCCACCAAAATCCTTTTAAAATGCTCGGCTAACCTTATGTTAGTCTCCTTTTACAGATTTAATTCTCGGTACGGAGTGCTTCGATAGGTGAAAGCTGCGCCGCCCGCATTGCAGGATAGACACCGAAACCCACGCCCATCACAATTGAAAAAATAACGGAAGTCAGTATCCACGGTAAGGATAACACGACGGGCCACGTCTCTACAACCAACACAATCCGCACTGCAAGCCGGGACATCGCGTGTGCTGCACCCCAACCACCCGCGATACCAAGCACCGCACCACACAGACACAGACAGATCGATTCCGCCAAAAATTGAAGGAAAATATCGATCCGTTTCGCACCCACTGATTTCCGTAAACCTATCTCCCGCGTCTTTTCGCCGACAGAGACGAGACAGATATTCATGATGCCGATACCGCTGACAAATAACGAAAAACCCGCAATGCTACCCAAGGCAATCTTTATCACTTTTTGGATGTGCTCCAGTCGATGGAACGTCAGTTGCGGTACATAGTACCCGATAAAGTCATCCTGACCCCGGTGTCTTCTACGCAGCGTATCCTTAGCACAATCGATGACCTTGTAAAAATCGATGCCCTTTTTAAAAAAGACAATCAAGTGTTCAACGTAACCTATGCCTTCAAGCCGTTGTTGATATGTTGTCAATGGGAGACAGATAGTACCATCCAAGCTATAGGTCCAAGTGAGGCTACGACCTTTGGGTTTCATCACCCCCACAACACGCATCCGTAACGGGGTTCGCCAATGATACCGGACCTTTACCTCTTGCCCAACTGCAGAGGCTTCTCCAAACAAATCCGTAGCAGCATCGGACCCCAAGACACAGACTTGTGCTGCGGTCTCTATATCGTTTTCGGTGAGAAATCTGCCGGCTTGTAGTTCCCATCCCATGCCAAGTGCATAATCTGCAGTAGAAGCTTCTAAAAGTGCCCGCGTTTGACTCCCGTCTCGGCTGGTAACCAAGATTTCATAATTTTCATGATTCGGCAAGACATATAGAACCTCAGGGCACTTTGCCTCAATAGCGGAAGCATCCTCAATAGTGTATCGTTCAGTAGTACGCCGGGGTCGCCCACGTTTAAAGGTGGACATACGCGTCCAAAGTGTGAACTGATTTGAACCGCCAAGTTTTTCGATGTCTTCAGCGATGATTTTTTTCGCACCATCACCGATGGCGATCATGCAGAGCACACCCGCAATCCCGATAAAGATGCCGAGAACGGACAATCCGGCACGGAGTCTATTTTGGATAAGCGGTTTTACACCTACGATGATCGCATCACGAAGTTTCATTGCCTTCTAACTGCTTTTGCTTTCGTAACCAATCGATGCAAAGCCGATTTGCGGTGACATGGAGCCACCCGGCAAATTGATTGGGGTTCCTGAGTGTTGGAAGTTTTTTGTATGCCTTAAGGAAGGTGTCTTGCATGATCTCTTCCGCATAGTGGAAATCGTTGATCTTTCGCCATGCAAGGGCCTGAATGCTTTTTTGGTACTTTTCGACCAAGATACCAAACGCAGCGTCGTTGCCCGATAAAATTTCGCGGATTAATTGAACATCGTCTTCTCTTTCCACGGGATTTCCTCCTAATGAACAGATTGGATCGTGTTGCATTCGCCAAAATGGATAATGAAATTCGGGTTTTGTAAAATTAAGCGGTCTGGTGCGGTTCGCACGTTCTATAATTTAAAGACGAAAGTTTGAGGAAAAAACGTGCATTGGGTGAAAAAAGATGAAAAATCAGAATTTTTTACGGATGGAACAGCGGTAAGGGCAGCACAAATACTTTCTGGTGGGTAGTGTCGAAAAAAAAGAGTGCTGGGAAACTTGAACACTACACGCTAAATCTCAATGCGTACAAAGGCAAGGAACGCTCCGGAGAGAAAAACAACAAAAAATAACGTTAACAACAGCAAATCCACTGCTGCTGTGTTGAAATCACGTCGAAAGTTGTGTGCGTCTTCAAATCTGGGAACTGCTTCTGGATTGACGGATTTCTGTGACACACCTTCGCGAACACCAAAGATATGAAGACTCTCTGGATCCGCGCTATCGGTGTCAACAATGAATTCGCGGAATTGTCGAGCGTAAGATTGAACATTCTCTAAGAATTGCAAGTGTCGTTCAAAGCCGGTTCCGGCAAACGATTCAAGGAGATGCTCCACAATTGTGACAGGCGAAAAACGGGTGATGGCGCGCGCCCGCTTCACCTGAGAAATCCGCCGTTTTAAGTGTGCTTCGCGCGCGTGTTCCCGCTGTTCTGCGTCTTTGGTAACGTACTCGCCTGACAATTGTAATTGTTTTCTGCGATCCCCATGTGCCTCATGCCAACGAGCGTCGAATTCTGCCTTACGTTCAAAGTAACGTTGCGAACCGCGTTCCCATTTAAGTGGTAAAGAACGCCCCGCGATTGAAGCGAGGGTGCCCGGCATAAAAACAACAAGCGTGACCCAAACCAACAGAAGTATCACAAGGCTGACTGCGCTCCGTTGCACACGTGCCGACACCAGTAAACCTAATGCCAGAAAAAGGCAGGTGTAAAGGAGCGCGATAAAGTAGATGATGCCTAAACGTCCCCACGCATCTGCACCAAGATGAACATCACTTGACGTAGTGATTACCAATAGGTTCACCAATACCGCAAGCGTAAATGGAATACTAATGCTTATCAATGCCCCTAAAAATTTGCCAATCAGGACAGTGTGCCGCGGAATTGCATTCGCTAACATTAATCGCAATGTACCATGTTCACGTTCACTGGAGATTGCATCGAAGGTGAATAGGAGTGCGAGGAGACTTAAGACGTAGCCGATGATAAAACCCCAGTCCACTTTGGTAACATCTGGATCAACGTTGTTCCGATTGGGGGTGGCTGATGGATACCACAGTGACCATAATCCCTCTAAACCCCGCTCATCCCAACGCCAACTCTGAATACTGCTTACATGTACTGACAAAAATGCTGCACCGCGCCCTGTACAGAAGTGGAGGGCGGACGGTTTTTTGTGAAGCGTACCAGGTCCCTTTTGCGCAAGTTCATAGAAACTTGCGTTGGCATGAGACTTTAAACGGTTTTGATGCGCAGCGACCTTCTCGCGATACTTCTGAACTCGCTCTGGGTGCTCGCGGAGATGCACAACGGCATTGGTCAACATCAAACCCAGAAGCAGGAATGTTGCGAGCGCGAATCGAAGGCTGTTCAGGTTATCATAGAGTTCACGTTTTGCGATATGCCACATTTTATTATGGCTGACGGCTGTCAGCAATCAGCAAAGTGTCCTTGTGGTATTCAAGCGAGATGTGCATGCCATATATCAATGGCTGACGGCTGACAGCCGATTGCTGATAGCCATCCTACACTTCGCTTTTGACGAAAATCAGAAATATTAGGCTGAAGATAACAACGTTCATCATGAGCAGGATGCCTACATCCGGCAATGCTCGCTTAGCGTTTGTGTTTACATTGACCCTTTGAAAAGAAAACTGTGGGAGAATGCTCCAATCCGCTGCGCCTTTGTCTGAGGAGAACCACTGTCGAGATCCAAACGCCTCTTTATCGTAGAGTGCTTTGATCACTTCCTGTCTGTATCGTCTTGCTGCGTCGAAAAAATCTCTGACACCGTGCAAGTCAGTACCAGTCCATGCTTGTGTTGCAGCATCATACAACCCGACGGGCGAAAGTTTCAACCAGATTCGCTTCACATTTGCCGGATGAATGAAGATGTCCTCCAGCGCAGGCTTTCGGATAATCCATGTCTGGTCGGCTGTACGGGTAACCAACTGACCGAGGAAACGGAAATGATTCTGTGCGTGAGGTATCTTGTGTTCCTCTTTCTCATCAAACCCTTCAAATGCGAGGATAGCTTCAAAGGAGTATTGTAGTGTCCGGGGGTCCCCCCATAAGTAAGCGTAAGGTTCGGATCCACTGCCCTTTAGTCCAAGGTTCCAATCTATTCCTGGGAGCGCGTCGGTTTCGAGGGAATGCCTCCGTTCTCTCTCGAGTTCTTCCTCCCACATCTGTTCAATTTGACTAAAAGCGGAGGCGGCGCGCGCTTGCGGTGCCTCAGAACGGGGAATCACGGCAAGAATCACGTTTGGATAGACTAACACCAGAAACCCCCAGACGAACATAGCGAGCATCAACGCAGTACCCGTCCGACGCGTCGCCGCCGAGATCAACAGCCCGATGAGGTAAAATACCGACAGATACGCGACGGATGCCAAAATAAGCCCGCCGATCCGTAAAAAATCATCGGTGTTCAGAGAAATGGAGGGGGTCGTCGTTAGCAAGATGACGGTGAGGAGCAGGCTTATTAGCAATGGCGCGAGCAAGCAGAGCATCGCACTGATGTATTTGGCAAGCAGGATATGCCCGCGACGAACGGGATGCGTCAGGACCAGACGTAATGTGCCCCGCTCATATTCTCCGGCCAGGGTATCGTAGGCGAAAACCAGTGCTAACAAGCTCAGGATCACCTCGAAGATAAAGACGATATCCATGGAAGCGAACATATCCATAAACGGGTTCGACCCATGCCATCCGGAATCCCACAGCGATGGCACATAAGTATGGGATACTGTTACCTGGTTTCCAACTCGCTTATCGAATCCAGTATTGAAAATGCTCAGTGGGTTTGGGGGACGGTCGATACGCAATTCACCCGCGTATGTGATGCCTGCTGAATAAGTTTTTTTCTCCTGCAGCTGCTGTTGATGCATTTTGACGGCATCGTTGTAGAGCATCAGTCGCTGCTCATAATCCTTAAGAAGCACAGCAGTATTGGCGACAACAAGCAACAACATAATGAGGACGGCTACGGCAAAGCGGAACGTCATCAGATTGTCGAGGAGTTCTCGGCGGATGAGCGTTATTAGCATGAAGTCTTCCTTCTATTGGAACGAAACCTACGAAGTGGAATTTTGGATCAGATGGAGAATTTAATAGGACTTACACAGAAAGCAGTAATTTCGCTATTTTTATCCTTAAATCCCCCTTATCACGGAGAGTTGCTGAAAGAACCCCCTAAATCCCCCTTATCAGGGGGACTTTAAGAAGCAGTGCGTAAGTCCTACGAATTATTGTGTCCTATTTTTGTCCCAGAACCTTCAGAAACTCTGGATCATCCTTTACATCCGTAAATTCAGGGGTCTCAAGGAAAGTCTGGTAATACTTACCGCGATTCCAAGCAGCAAGGACAATGTCATGCGCAAATTTTAAGTGATGTAAAGTCTCCTCACGGTTCCGTTCAGATGCCCAAATGCTCACAGCGAGCATAAAGTGACCATAATCGTTGCTATTGTCCAAATCGATAGCGACTTGCAGGAATTGTTTCGCCTCGCTATACTTCTGTAACCAGACTAAGCAACAACCGATGTCGTGCGCAGCCCAGTGAAGATTGCCGAGGTTTACAGAATAGCCGGCATCCCGTTTCTCCGTTTCGCCTTCGATAAACTCGCTTACTTCCGCAAGTGCTTGGTCGAAACGATCCCAATCTTCTTGACTACTATACACCAGGAGCCAATTCGTTCGGACAGCCAACCAGAACCTGAAATAGTGCTCCCAATCGGGTTCGTCGTTGAAACGTTCCAACTTTTCCATCCCAAGAAGCGTCTCATCTGACCGACCGTAAGAACGTAAGATTTCTGATCCGATTTGCAGGAAATTGCAACGATCGTAGCGACTCAATTCAGGGTTCTCTAAGCGTTGAGATGCCTCGTGATAAAGTTGAACCCAGTCATCAATACGCCCTTCCGCTCTCCAACATCCAGCGTGCTCTAAACAACTGCTAAGCACATATAACACATCTGCGTCTGACATGTGCTCACATGTCCAACGATAAAGCCGAACCTGTTCCTCAATAGCTTCCCTGTTCCGCCGAAGCATCGCGAGGCAAACACTTAATTGCCGATGCGACCAGAAACGTTCCTTATTGTCTGCAGCCACATTCAGATACTTACGGTGCAGAGAGACGCTTTTTTCTTTTCCGGGTTTGCCCATATACTTGTATATCTCATGAGCGAGATGCGCCAACTCGGACGTGATTTCACCCTTAAGGGCTTCTTCAATCTGGTTGTGTGCCTCTGTAAGAATGTCCGCCCCTGATGTCGGGTCGGATTTTGCTTGCGCCATGAATGAATCAAACGTGCGCTGAATACTTTCTAATTGTTTCACAATATCCTCCTTCAGATTTTCTGATAACTGTACATCATCAAGAACTTCTTGAACCAAGCGTTCTTGATCTGCTTGTAAACGCTTTCGCGCTCGATGGAGTCGACTCACAATTGTATTCGCCGACACCCCTAAGAATTTGCCAATCTCTTTGGTTGACATTTCGTCGAGATAGAAAAGTGTTACGGCTGTGCATTCGTTCTCTGGTAGCTTTTCCAAAAGCTTCTGAACAAGCGCATGGCAATACTCAGTTCTCGCTGTTACATGCTCTTCTGATATGTAATGCTTATAAGAGGACTCCTCAATTTCTTTCCGTCGTGTGTCCTCCAAAGATTGCATCGCAGGCTTTTGTTTTCGCATTGACTTTTGCTTTCGCGTCCAATCAATACAAAGCCGATTTGCGATAACATAGAGCCACCCCGCAAATTGATTCGGATTTTTAAGGGTCGAGAGTTTTTTGTATGCTTGAAGGAAGGCATCTTGCACAATATCTTCAGCATAGTGATAATCGCTGATCTTTCGCCATACAAGGGTGTGAACGCTCTTTTGGTACTTTTCGACCAAGATGCCAAACGCAGCGTCGTCGCCCGATAAAGTTTTGCGAATCAGTTGAACATCGTCTTCTCTTTCCACGAAGTTTCCTCCTAACCAACAGATTGGAGCGTGTTTGCGTTCGCCAAAAGGTTTAATCAAATACCGAGTTTTGTAAAAATAACACAGGTGGTTTGCTTACAATTCGCACCCTCTATTATTAAAGACGGAATTTTGTGTCCAAAGATTGCATGTTGGGAAAAAAAAGTGAAAATCTGCGTTTTTTAGCAAATGGGATTACGAAATCGTAGGTGTATTATAATAATCCCAAGGGCATTCAATTGTTCCCAATCACACTTGTGGAAGGGGTTTCTGCGGAAATATCCAAGCAAAAACACCCCGATACTTGCGGATATGGTCTGAACTATGATTTATGGGATTTAGGGATTACTGGGATAAATGTGAAGTGTGTATTGCGTGGTGATGCCGCGCACAGCCAAGGAGCTTAGGGATTACCGGGATAAATGTGAAGCCGAAAGTTTTGGCTTTGAAGTTCCAGGTATATTGCGGGTGTAAAGTTGGGTTTCACTATGTTCTTGGGGTATGACAAGAACCCCTTGGTTTTCGGGTGTATCTGACGTGTTAACATCCACTTTTTCAAAGCCGTTCAACCCAACCTACGGTGTTCTATAACCCCCACGGCCACCGCCACCATTTTCTTTCACTCGGAGGCGCGTCGGAAATATATTTAATCAGCAAAATTATACATATTATTGTAAGAATAATCAAACCGATATCTTTCAAAGTTTCCATATTGTCACCCATAGTTTTGGTTAAATAATGGTGCAGTAATTAACGAATCTCTCTTAATCACACTAAAGCCCCACATCAATTGGAAGAATGATAGCATACTTGACGAAACTTACCATTGGTTCGCCGCTGCCATCTTCCAACCTGTTACGTCTGCTTTGATGTCCCCACCTCTGCTGTAAAGGCATATGTCAACATCTTCCGGCTTGTGCAGTTGACTCTGGACGACTGCTTGACGCTCGTTGATGAAAACTTCCACGAGTGCTTTGTCGATGAATATCCGTAGATTCAAATCCTCTCCAGCGTTCAACTCGAACGGTGCAACGCCATAAGGCTGTGAACTACCATAAGGTTTTTCCGCTTCATTGCCATCACCGATCGAAATCGTTTGCTTGTCGGTTGAGTAGAAGATTTCCATTCCGTTCTGGTTGTCTTTGTCACAGAACACTTTTACGCCGTAGTCCGTCGCTTCGGTAGGCTTGATTGTGACATTCAATTCGAGCGTATCGCCTGAGATTTCCTTCAGTCTATAGTCCACGCCGTTTTTGACGGTAATGTTGTTCTCAGCCATTTCATTGTAACGTAGACACTCCAGTTCACGAACCGGTTTAATACGCACAATCCCATCATCAGGCAGACTCAATTCCCACGGCAATGAGAATGCGCAGCTCCATAACGTGTTACCAAGATTAACCTGTATATTCGTAATGACAACTCTGCGTCCGTCTGGTGTGAGGAGGGTTTTGGGTGCCCAATAGATAGGGATTCCGCGATAATTGTTGGTCCAACTCATTTTGGTATGAAACTCAGGTGTGAACTGGTTATTCTTCCATTCACCCAGATAGTACCGCGCACCCCAACTATGGCTGATAAGTAGCATCATGTGCTTGTGGTTTCCGAGTTTGAAGAAATCGGTGCAGGAATGATCGTGTTGCTCAAGTCCCGGCAACTCTTTTGTCATAAATTCACCGAGAAATTCCCACTTCTTAAAGTCTTTGGAACGCATGAGGGTCGTGCGTTTATACCAAATCCCTAACCCCGGTCGAGTGTCCTCCATAGGGTGATCGCCGGAAAATATGTAATAGTAATCTCCTTCAACCCAGGCTGTCGGATCCCAGAATACCCAGTAATCGGCATCCCGTGCCTCTTGCGGCACCTCAATCTCAATCGGTTTAGACCAGTCTTCCAGATGCTCATCCGAAGCCTCTACATAAGTCGGACGACCGCCAAATATGCCGACAAAAATAACTTTCTTGTCGTCTTTAGTGATAATCGTACCACCCGTGCCACAACCGCCGCTGCCCAAAGCGCAGTCCGCGCGCCGCCGCCAGTGAACAAGGTCGGTACTCGTGAAATGTCCGAAAGCATGCTCATCACCTTTATACATATAACCGAAATGGTACTGACCTTTCCAGTAGATCATGAAATTGGGATCGGTCGAATAGTTTCTCTCGTTATCACCATCGGAATTAACCAAGTGATATGTAGGGCGACTCGGATCATCCATCAACCGTTGACGAAAATCACGAGCGATACGGACAGCCTCGTTGTCTAAGGTAAACATGTGTCTGTCGTCTCTATCGAAAACAATATACGGGTCTTCTTCATTCTCTTTTTTAGCGGCAATGTTCCTAAATTCTGGAAATTTTCCAGCACGATCGTCCCACCAACCATCTATCGAGAAATCATACCAGCTGAAGGGTTGAATTGCCGAAGGCGTGTTCGGTTTCAAGTCCTTAATCTGTGCTTGCGTCAAAGCCTGCGCATAAATCCGGACGTCCTTTATTTTTCCCTTGAATGATGTGGCGTAGTTAGGATTTAGGTTGACCGAGCCGATTACGAGTTGTAGATAGGGGCTGTTCAGAAAATCAAACGGCTCTTTGATGGTATAGCTGGCGTACACCTCCCCATCACGGTAAATGGTGACCGAGTCGTCCTTATAAACGGCTGCCATCATCATGAACTGTCCGAGTACAATATCTTGTGCCGGATTTTGGGCGAGTTGTTCAGGGGTTTGCGTGCGGGTGTTATCATCGCTGGCGGTGGACCACTTACCTTGTGCATCCTGTCCAAAAGCGAGCGCGTCATACTTCTCAGCCGCCTGCACAGTAATCACGCTGCAGTGCTTTGGGGCTTCCTCATCAAAGCAGAACCAGCTGACGAGTGTCTTGTCCGTCGTGGTGAACATAAAAAATACCTATACAAACAATTCTTGAACCTTACACTGAAACCCTTGAATAACGTCGCCGCCATCAAGGATGTCCTCTCCATGCAGAACTGTCATATCCTCAGGGGACCGGTACACTTCTACGGTTTCTCGGCGTGGATTGACAACCCACACCATCGCTCCCCCCGCATTTAACCATTCGTCTACCTTTTCTGCGACTTCGGTGTAGGTATCGCCTGGGGAGATGACTTCAACGGCGAGATCGGGAGCACCTTCCCAATATCCTTTTGAAATGCCCCGTTCATCAATTGCGGCTTGACGCACAAACGCAGCATCTGGTGCACGCACGGTATCTGGATTTTGGGCAATCTTAAATCCTGTTTCGGCACCACAGACATAGCCTAATTTATGCTTTTCAACGTGCGCGTCAAGATGTCTTCCAATTTTAGCCGATCGGATCCCGTGTTCAAATCCAGCTGGTGGCATTCTACGTATGACCCCTTTCACCAATTCATACCGATAGCCATCATCAGGTTGTTTCCACAGATCCTCAGCTGTTAAGAGTGTAGGTTGCGCGGATGGCAATTTAGGTTTTGGTGGATTCTGTTGTGTTTCTGCCATTTTGTCTTCCTTGTTTTGCTTGTATGAAATCAGCATGGTTCGTGTTGCTTGGTTTTCATATCAGTTAATTTTAATCCATTTGATCTTTTTTAACAAGGAAAAAATTCACCGCATCTGCATGAATCCTTGACAATATCCAGCCCGACAACTGAGCAAACACGCTGAAGTGACATTCTAAAATGCCCGTAGGATTTTTGTCTCTAAACGCTGTTTGAATTCGGAGGCATTTGGGTCGCCAAGGATGATGAAAAAGTCGGTGCCAGCATATCCAGAGCGGCGCAGTGCGAAGTAGATATTGATTCCCTCAACTTGCCAGATTAACCGACTGCCGAGACTTAAAGCCGGACTGAAATCATAGGCGAGGGTCAGAATCTGTTGGTAGCGTCTTTCAAAGTGCCATTGGATACTGGAGGAGAGTCCTGCGGTAAAGTCATGGACACGGAGATTCAGATCTCCGCTAATGCGGTGAATTCGCTTATCTGCCTGTTCACCGCCTGTGTAGCCGACACTAACGTTGTTGAATTGATCCGAAGTGCGCGCACTTAATCTGATGTTAAAGACGCTATCAGTGAATTCTTGGAATTGTCCGCCAAACCAGTTTATAGAAAGTCCATAATCACTATGTGTTGAGAAATTTGAAAAGACAGAGAAATCTCGCCGAAATACCTCACCGTCATAAGTGTTTGAAGCTATTACA
>JAJDTM010000032.1 GCA_022827185.1 Candidatus Poribacteria bacterium | reverse complement strand
ATTTATTCAAACACTGGTGTGAGATATTCGCCAGTTTTTCTTTTTACGGCGATGAGTTCACTTTTGAATTCGTGTCTAATCTCTGTGACGAGTCCGCGTTTAGATTCTCTTGTATCAGGACCTGACACAATTCTCACAACTACAAAGTCGTCTACGTTGTGTGCGAAAAGTTTCGCAAAAACAATCGCTCACACTTTTGACATGAGCGAACAAATTTATTGGCAAAAATTGTGAAACTTTGAATTATCAGGCCCTAACGCAACAATGAATTGGACTTTTTCGTTATCAATTATGTTGACTGTTCTAACAATTCTCCAAGGATCCATATCAACAAATTGCCCCTGAAATTTATCGGCTTCTTCCCTTTGTGAGAAGTACACGAACAAATAACCTGTGTTAGAAAACTTTCCCGTAACACAGTAGTTTTTTATGTTTAATTCCCACCACTCGAAGAATTTAAGAACATTCTCATCTGTAAGTGCAGACCGAGCATCTTCAAAAATAAATGGCTCGAAAGTGTGAAGTTCGCCATCCAAATCAGGCTCACCTTCAGCGTTTAATTTTACCTGAGTTCCCCGTATCTCCAGATTATGAAAAACGCGATCGCTTGCAAATATCTCAACATCTTCGGGAATACTCCGATCAACTTCTTCAAGAAAATCAATTTTAGGAAGTTCGGGTTCAGGCGTTTCTACAACTGGGTCAGATTCTGTTTCTGGTGTAGGTTTCGACGGTTCTTCAGTCGGGGTCATCACATCACCAACGACATCCATTGCCGGCTTCTGCATATTGTCGCATGAGATAACAAAAACACATAACGATAGTAGTAAAATCAAAAGTTTTTTCATGAGCTCTCCTTAGGGAAACATATTTCATAATGAGAAGTCGCAACGCCACGGAACGCACTTGGCAGATCCATCTGTGATGCAACACAAAAAAACGCGTGTTCCGTTTGTCATTAACAAAGGGAACACGCGGGAACGTAAAGGCTCCGGAACCGGAGCAATCTTTTAAATAAACCGAACTACTTAACTTTTGTAAAGTGGGGGGGGCAGGCGTGGTGACGCAGCAGCATCAAGCATATCGCCACGTTCAAGCGATTATTTTTGAATACGGTATTCAGAAATCGGTTTCTGCTTTTCATCGCTTCTGTTTCCTCTACCCGCCGCTAAGCGGAAAAAACAAAATTGACGCGTCCGCGTCTAAAATCTTGATATGAATTATACTCGCTAAAAAATGTTTTGTCAAATAAAGGACATCTACGGGTGTGTAAAGTTTTTAGCGACGTATTGATTTTTTACATGGCACTCCGCTGGAGTGCGAGAGAAGCGGGCTATCTTTTTCTATAGATATATTGCTCCGCTGGAGCAAAGAGACTTCTCGGAGATCGGGGTTCTCCTCACGCCAGAGGCGTGATATTGCTTCGCAGTGAGAATAGAAGTCGATAGTGTTTGTAGCTGCACTCCAGCGGAGTGCTATGTGTGTTGATGGGGGTTGCTCGTGGTAAAATCCGCGATAAAGGAACGCTGCCAGAATATTTACACACCCGACATCTACTCTTCTACCACGGGTGTAAAGACGAGTCCACAACTGCTGCAGCGGTATCCACTCTCCGGTTTCGATTCCACAGCAGGGAAGAGCATTCCGCAACAGATTGGACACGGTTCATCAATTTCCATTTCAGCTTGTTCCATTTCACCAGAACGGTTTTCAAATTCAACGATCATGGGCGTTCTCCTCTTGATTAGCAACCGCAACGCGCCTATAGATATCATGCAAGGATATCTCACATCCAATTGAAATGAGTGGCATCACATCTTCGGGGGCGCAAAATTCTGTGCGTTCCGAGTGTTGATCTTGTCGTTGATAATGTTCAACGCAGCATCTGTGCTGTGAAACGAGGATGTAGTCTTGCAGTGATGTCCGTTGCTGATAGTGTTTAAATTTCTCGCCTCGGTCATAAGCTGCAGTGGCGGGTGAAAGCACCTCTACGATAACAATCGGGTTCAGAAGTGTGTCGAAAACATCATCTGCAAAGCGTGGTTCATCGCAGACAACAAGCACATCTGGATAGAAATAGGCGGCTGGACTCGCCTGTACGCGCATATCACTCGAATGGACTTCACAATCTGATTCCATCAATTGATTATAAAGTCTATTAGATATGTTGCTTGTGATCAGACTATGGGCGCGGCTTGCTCCAGACATTGCAAATATCTGTCCGTTGAGGTACTCACTTTTGTGCTGTGCCTTCCGTTCTTGGGTGATGTATTCCTCAGCGGTGAAGAGGGTTTGTGCCGGAAGAGATGCCATAGCTATGTCCTCAAATAACAGTCATATTGAAAACATGATACCGCATTCTTAGGAAAAAGTCAATCTTTTTCTCTATGCTGTTCAGGACGATTTAGTATCTCGGTAGGGTTGGATCAATTTCGGCTGCCCACTGGTCAATGCCGCCGATGAGGTTCTTTGCGTCCGTAAACCCGTTTTGTTGCAGATAGGCAGTGGCATAGAGGCTACGTTGTCCATGATGGCAGTAGACAACAATCTCTTGGTCTGACGGGAGACTATCCACGTGGTGAGGGAGCGTGTTGAGGGGTATTAACCGCGCGGCTTCGAGATGCACAATGTCGTATTCGCTCTGCTCACGGACATCCAGCAACAGGACAGATTCGTTCGCGGCGAGTTTCTGTTTCAATTCTTGTGGCGAAATTTCGGGGAGTTCACTCTGCATTATCTATTTTTTCCTCGGTTTGAATCGGTGACTTTTCATCAGGGGGCGCGCATTCTGGACAGGGACACGTCTCGCGCAGCACTTCAAATGGATAGATGCCGGTGTTGTGTCCATCGTTCCAACTGAATTGGAGGGCGTAGCGACCGACTAATTGGATATCAAGGGGTTGAATATCGTCCGAAACCTCAATGAGCGTTATATCTCCATCGCCTTTCGGGGCAAAGAGGGAATGGACATCTCTACCTTTATGCCGGATGATGGAGCATTCGGCACACGGGCACATCTGCCGGAGATAGGTATACGGATACCAACTGACATGTCCGTCCTTCCATTCTACTTGAAAGGCAGTGTCATGTTTTTTGAGAAGTTTCGGAGTTTTTTTTATCATAAAAAATTATAGTATTTTCAAGAGAACGCCGATTCTCTCTAAAACTGCATCTACTGTTTCTGTAGGTACAGAACAGATAAACTCAGAGCCTCTCGCTCGCCAGTCCATAGTCCTAATCTGATCTGCAAGGATAAACCCATCTATCTGTAGTCCTGGCGGAATTGCAATTGCAAAGGGACTTCTTTGTTCTCTCGTAGTACTACGTGTAATTGGACAGAGAACGGCTAAGTTGGTTTTATCATTAAAATCTCTGGTGGTGAGTACAATAGCCGGCCGACGACCTGCTTGTTCATGCCCTGCTTGGGGATTGAAATCAATCCACACTGCATCTCCACGTACGGGGACGCTTGTTAATCCTACCATACTTCATTGCCAACTGGAGGGCCAGCATCAATCTCATCATGAAGGTTATCTTCTGTAATCTGATCCAATAGATCTTTCAAGGTATAATTAGGGCGTTTCAGAGGATAACTGCCTTTTTCTTTTCGTGGGGGGCCAAATGGTGCAGCTTGCCCTTTTGGGTCGTTGGTACGATCCCCTGGAATTTGCGCCAATAGATCTTCTAACGTATAGTTCGGACGTTTTACAGAATTGCTTCCTTTTTTATTCCACGTTGGCTCAAACTCGCCGACTCCTTTCTCTGCACGGAACTCATCTGTCTGTTCTTGATGGACTGATCGTAGATAACAGAAATATGCTATCAAGATTGAGCATTCAGTGGAAGTGAACGTTTTTTCTGACATGATATTCCCTCTGCCATGCGCGGTTACAAAGCACACTTATTGAATTGGAAATTGCCTGATGGACTTTTTAAAAAATACCGAGTTCGTCTCTTGCGTCTTCAGTCATCATTTCAGGGGTCCATCGCGGGTCCCAGACGACATTGACGTTGACTTCATCAACGCCGTCGAGTTGCTGTGTAACGTGCTGTGCGCCGTTGACGATCTGTCCACCAGCGGGACATCCAGGGCTCGTTAAGGTCATTGTAATATCGACAGTGGTTTCATTGATATCTACGCCGTAAATAAGCCCCATATCAACGATATTGATACCGATTTCCGGGTCGATAATATTTTCTTTGATAGTCTCTAATACAGATTCTTCGGATACCATTTGCGTTCCTCCTACAAGGCAGGGAGTTAATCAGTCAACACTGATAAGAATGTCGTCATCCTCAATTTTGACGGTGTAACATTCGATGGGTTCAACAGCAGGCATACAGAGTGGTTCTCCAGTTTTGACACAAAAGCGTGCGCCGTGCCGTGGGCATTCAATTTCGTCGCCGTTGAGAAAACCTTCAGCTAAGGGACCGCCATCGTGTGTACAAATGTCCTCCATCGCATAGAACTCACCATCAATATTGAAGAGTAGTACTGGAACGAAGTCCACCTCGACCAGGTGTTTCGTGCCGGGTGGTACTTCACTCACTTTCGCAACTTTATAGAATTCTGGCATTATTTGTTTCCAAATTTCCTCATGTGTATGAAATGTTAATTGATCTACTTTCTTACGTTCAAGAATATCTACCATATCTTCATAAAGTGGAGATTCCTTATTCATCTTCTTCACCAGGCCAGCAGTTGATGCCATACGCACCGGTTTTGAGGACCTTGAGACCCAATAACGCACACTTGATGCGAACGGGACCCAAAGGGATACCGACCATATCCAAAATGTCGTCTTTTGAGAGCTGCTTGACTTCATCAAGACTTTTGCCTTTAATCTCCTCAGTCAACATAGAGGCAGCCGCCAGACTAATCGTACAACCGTGTCCACGGAAACGGACCTCTTTGATTTTATCGTCTTCAATCATCAAATCAATCCGAATCTGATCACCACAAAGCGGATTGTCTTCCTCGTGTGAAATATCAGGATTCGGCAATGTCCCGTAGTTGCTCGGATTCTCGTAATGGTCAAGCAGTTCTTCTTGATATATGTTCATTGTTTTCTCCGGGTCATAAGTTTTTGTGTTCTACAGAGTCCATCATATAACCTGTCCACGTCTTCGATTGTGTTATAGAGGTAAAAACTGGCACGGACAGTGGCAATAACATCTAACCGCTTCATGAGGGGTTGTGCACAGTGATGTCCTGCGCGGATAGCGACACCGTGTGTGTCCAAAATTCCTGCCACGTCATGCGGGTGGGTGCCCTCTATATTGAATGAGATAACGCCCATTTTTTGATGCGGTGCGGACGGTCCGTAGAGGGTAATACCTTCGATTTCTTTTAAGCGTTGATGTGCGTATTTTAAGAGTTCTTGTTCATGGACGTGGATTGCTGCTAAGTTTGCCT
Organism: Candidatus Poribacteria bacterium; assembly: GCA_022827185.1. GTDB lineage: Bacteria > Poribacteria > WGA-4E > WGA-4E > WGA-3G > WGA-3G. The sequence continues at coordinate 8,259 of JAJDTM010000032.1, read as the reverse complement.
GTGTGATGTAGTCCACGGCGTGCCCAAGTCCAATGGCTTCAGCGATACTTGGGGTTCCCGCCTCAAACTTAGCGGGGAGCTCTGCATAACTTGATATGTCGCGTTCAACACTCCGAATCATTGAACCACCGCCGAGGAAAGGGGGCATCTCTTCAAGCAGCTCCATTTTACCGTATAACACGCCGATGCCCGTTGGTCCGCACATTTTATGTCCTGAGAACGCCAGAAAATCACAATCGAGTTGTTGAACATCAACGTGGAAATGGGGTACCGATTGCGCAGCATCGACGACGACTTTCGCACCAACAGCGTGTGCAGCCTCAATAACAGACTGAATCGGGTTGATGGTTCCGAGTACGTTAGAAACGTGTCCCATCGCGACAAGTTTCGTTTTTTCGGTGAGAACCTCGCGGAGCTGTGTGAAATCAAGCAACCCTTCATCAGTTATCTCAAGAAACCGGAGCACCGCACCCGTCCGTTGCGCCAGCAGCTGCCACGGCACGAGATTGCTATGGTGTTCCATAACGGTCAGGACGATTTCATCGCCTTCCCGAATATTTGCAGTTCCCCAACTATAAGCGATGAGGTTAATAGATTCTGTTGTGTTCCGCGTAAAGATGACTTGGCGCGTACGAGGTGCGTTAATCAGTTGTGCCACCTTTTCGCGTGCGCGTTCGTATTGCGCCGTTGCCTCTTCTGAGATGCGATAGATGCCGCGATGAATATTAGAACGATAGGTATCGTAATAGGCATCCATCGCCTCAACGACGGGACGCGGTGTCTGTGTTGACGCGGCATTATCGAGGAAAGCCAAGGGCGGTTCTGTCGCGAAGATCGGAAAATCTTTACGGATGTTTTCGACATCAAGCGGACGAAATTCTGAGGTGTTCATTATTATTTTACCTTCTTAGTCAGTTAATAGCCCCGCGCAGATTAAAATTCATCTGTGCGGGCATCTTGTGCGGGATCGTCCCATGTCCAAGTGTCCGTGAACGCTTTAGATTGTGCAAGCGAGTCGGTGAGGAATGCGTTATAGTCCCGTCCGCTGTTGAAGGGCGGATCCGTGCAGATTAGGTCAACGCGTTGATCGTCCATTTCTCGCATGACTTCAAGATTGTCGCCGAAGTAGAGTGTGTTCATCTTTCAGTTATAGGTTAAATGATTTCGAAAGAGACAGATTTTTTTGTTTCTTGGTTTCTTTTCTTAACAATAATAGTAAACTCACCTGAGGTTTGTCTGCTAGGTTTTCCTTTAATTTCTAAAATCCCATCATCTTTTATCCAATTATAATAAAGTCCAAGTAATGGTCCATGAACAGAAACTATATCAGGATTATTAGAAATAGGGACTTTAAAGTCAATTTCTTTATCAACAGACCACGTTTGATCATATACCTGACCAATCTCTGGAATACTGTTAAGAATCTCAACGATCTTTGGGGCAATTTTTCGTAGTTTTTCTTCTAATGCATCATCATCAATAGAAAGGAATATGCCTTTGTCAACATCCATCGGGAAAGCTTTATCTTGTTTTACGCCATTAAGCGCATAGCGAACACGCACAAACGGACTATATCTACGACCTTCTCGATAAGGTTCTTCCACACTCAAAAACTCGATAGCGTCAGTACTGGGGACGCGCCCTTCCAAGTCTATAGTCTTGAACGTGAGTTCAAGTTTATTGACATTATCAACTATATGTTTCATGAAAAAGTCCTCCTTATCTATTCTAAAAGAGGCATATCAACGTAGACATCAAAACAGTTCACGACACAAGTTGCGGGAATAGTCCCGTACACAAGAATTTCGGCATCTCGTAAGGCTCTGACTAATGTTTCCAATTCAAGAGACAAGTTAGGTGGACGAGGCGTGCCTTCACCCAACGGCGGCTGCTGCGAATGCTGCATCAAAAAATGTCCCATATTTCTTGGATTTACAACGCCTAATAGGAATTCTTGGGATCCGTCGTGCTGGTAAGCGGGCCCAATGGTAGGTGGAAGCGGTAATGTTTGGGCAACTTCCTTAACGGGATCTAACACTTTGATGCCAGAAGGTAATGGATTCTGAAACTCTATCTCATACACATAGGCAGGTTTGCTCGGTGTCGGAATCTCGAGACTACTTAATAGTGCATAGTCCCTAGCCACTGCATACGAGATCGATAGTGAAATAAAAGGACTGTTATTAGTTCCTCTGGAAATATGCTGTATTAGACGGACAGTTGTGGGTGCCACTTCCGGTGCTCTTGCCGTGAAACCAATCTCTGTCGGATTGTTGAGGTGCCAGTAAGTATCAACACCCGCTCCTCGATAGAATATTGACATAAACCATCTTCAACTGCATTTGTATTCGTAATGGCGAGGCATAAACGCCTCGCCTACGATAAAAGACGATTACCTACTCGGAAAACCAATATTGACAGCAGAGGGGCCGTGGTCCTCACATGCTTGATCCGTTGGAACGTCGGTTTCAGCGTCGTTGGATTTAACAATCCCTTCTGAAACCAGGTAGTGTTCCACTTCATCGCCACTGACATCGGCAAGCATCACGTCGTCAATCTGGACGCACGGTTGATAAGGCTGCCGCGTTTTCTGAACCATTTCACGATAGTTGTTTTCGTTGTTAATGATGTCTCTATCTTCATAATCCAAACCGTATTTGGCGAAGATGGCACGGACACCATTGCTCCATCCGCAGACGGGCTTCATGTAAGCGATAATTTTCGGTTGACTCATGGTGAGTTGCTCCTTTTTTATTAGTTATAAGTTGTCAGTTATCAGAGGAACAGTTTCCAGTTTCCAGTTACGAGTTACCAGTTAAAAGAAAGACTTGATGCATCAAACTCTCACTGCGAGGCACTCTTAACTGGTTACTGGTTACTGGTTACTGTCTCTGAAAGGTTTTTTCGGAGAAAAAACCGAACTGATAACTAACAACTACTCAAGTTTGCGCGCAATAGATGTACTCAATTCTTCGCGCACGGATTCCAATGGGATACGTTCCATAACGGGTTCAAAGAATCCATCAACAATTAATTTTTCTGCTTGTGCGTAAGAGACACCACGACTCATGAGATAAAAAACCTGATCGGCATCAATTTTGCCAGCGGTTGCCCCGTGTGTACAACGCACCTCATGTGCCTGAATTTCTAATCCGGGCAAAGTATCGGCGTGTGCCCGTTCACTCAGTAACAGATTATCGTTTTTCTGATACGCATCGGTGTAGTTTGCTTCTGGATAGACATAGATATTTCCACCCCATGCAGTCTGCGCTCTGTCTTTGAGGACAGTTCGATACAACAGATCGCTTGAGGTATGCGGCGAAACATGTTCTTGGGCAGTGCTAACATCTAAGTGCTGGCGTGCATCCGTAAAAGCGAGTCCTAACATTTGAGCGGTACATCCGGCACCTTCTAATACAGCGGCTTGGTTTAATTTGTTGAGTCTACCCCCGAATGTGGCACTCACCCAGCAGAGGTGTGCGTCTCTAGCGACCATCGCGCGGTGTGAGGCGAAGTTCCAGACATACCGATTCCAGCGCTGCACTTGCACGTACGTCACATTTGCGTTCTGTCCAGCGAAAATTTCAACTGCACCGTTATGTAAACCGCTTGCATCTGGCGTGGTAGACGCATTCTCTTCTAAAACGACAACTTGACTCCCCTCTTCAGCGATGATAAGCGTATGCGATAAGTCAGCTTGATCGGCTTCGGACATCCTTGTATAGACGCGCAGCGGCATTTCAACGCTTACGCCTTTAGGAACGTGCAGTAGGTAGCCGCCCTGCCAGAATGCGCCGTGAAGCGCGTCAAACTTATTATGTTGGGCAATATTTCCGCTTTTTAACCCCGTCTCCAAGGTCACTGCCTTGTTCATGAAGTAGTCACGGAGGAGTTCTGGCTGCTCCTGCAGTGCGGTGTGAAGATCCGCAAAGTAGACCCCTTTTTTCTTTAGTTCCTCACTGTCAGAGGCGTGTTGGCGTTGGCCGTCAACTTGTACAAGCACACCCGCCGTTTCTGCGTAGGGGCTGGGTAACCCAGCCCCTACAGTTTCGGAGGGTGATCCGCCGTTTGTTGGCAGACTCGGATGATACTTTTCGACCTCAAGACCGCGGAGATATCGTCGCGTGCGTCGCCAATAGTCTTGCGTACGCATATCAACCGTACGTCGCCAAACATCATCTTCGGTCGTATGTGGCATCGGCAGAGATTCGTAAACTTTATAAGCCTCCAATCGTTTCTCACGCATCCATTGTGGTTCAGTTGCTGCTATTTTTTGAAGGAATTCTTTTGAAAAATGACCGTTTTGCAATTTTGTGTTATCCTTGTAATAGCCATCAGCCGTCGGCTGTCAGCCGTCAGTTTTAAGAGGTCTGCGTTTAAGAATATCCTCTTCTTGCTGAAAGCCGATAGCCGACTGCCGACTGCCATCTTAACCGACTGAACCTTCCATCTGGAGTTGGATGAGACGGTTCATTTCCACAGCATATTCCATCGGAAGTTCTTTGACGAGCGGTTCGATAAACCCATTGACAATCATGGTGGAGGCTTCCTCTTCTGAAAGCCCACGGCTCATCAAGTAGAAGAGCTGCTCTTCTCCGATCTTGCTGACCCGTGCTTCGTGTTCAATGTTCGTATCGTTCTCTCCGATCTCAATAACCGGATAGGTATCTGAGCGGGAATCCTTGTCAAGGATCAGCGCATCACAAACGACATGCGATTTACAACCCTTTGCGCCTTTCGCCACGTCAACCCATCCGCGATAACTCGATCTGCCGCCATCTTTGCTAATGCTTTTGGAGGTTATCTGTGAAGTGGTGTGCGGTGCGCAGTGGTAGACTTTCGCGCCAGCGTCTTGGTGTTGTCCTTTGCTCGCGAACGCGATTGACAGAATATCGCCGCGCGCGCCGGGTTCCATCATATAGACACTCGGATACTTCATTGTCAACTTACTACCGAGGTTGCCATCAACCCATTCCATCTGTGCGTCTTCGTATGCAAATGCCCGCTTTGTAACGAGATTATATACATTGTTCGCCCAATTCTGGATAGTGGTATACCGGACCCGCGAACCTTTCATACAAACGATCTCAACAACAGCACTGTGCAAGGATTCACTGCTGAATGTCGGCGCGGTGCAGCCTTCAACGTAATGCACCTGCGAACCTTCATCAGCGATGATGAGTGTGCGTTCAAACTGCCCCATGTTTTCGCTATTGATACGGAAATAGGCTTGCAGTGGGTATTCCACTTTTACACCCGGCGGGACATAAACGAAACTGCCCCCACTCCAGACAGCACTGTTAAGTGCTGCGAACTGGTTATCCGCAGACGGGATGATCGTACCGAAGTATTTCTTCACCAAGTCTGGGTATTCTTTGATAGCGGTATCGGTATCGAGGAACACCACACCGATTTTATCTAATTCTTCGACGATGTTATGGTAAACGACTTCGGAGTCGTACTGTGCGCCGACACCTGCGAGGAATTTCCGTTCGGCTTCGGGGATCCCGAGTCGATCAAAGGTCTTCTTGATGTCGTCTGGTACATCGTCCCAGCTGCGCTCACTCCGATCAGAGGCTTTGACGTAGTAGTAGATGTCGTCAAAATCGAGTTGGGACAGGTCGCCGCCCCATTTGGTCATCGGTTTCTGCTTGAAAATCTTGTAAGCATCGAGCCGGTACTCGCGCATCCAGTCGGGTTCATCTTTGATGTCGCACATCTGATTGATAACTTCCTCGTCCAACCCCTTGCGGGATTTGAACGTCGGTTTAATATCGTCATGGAACCCATATTGATATTCGTTACTAATTCCGATTTCTTCCATAGTGTTCGTTTCAGACTTCGCCATTTTGCTCCTCCTTAATACCGTATTTTTCGCGAATCGGATCGTAGCCCTCTGCCTCTAACATCTGTGCGAGTTCCCATCCGCCGGACTCAACAATGTTGCCATCAAGCAGAATATGTACGAACTGAGGGCGGATATAGTCCAACAGGCGTGGATAATGTGTGATAATCAACACGCCCAACTCCGGCCCAATCAATTGACTGACGCTTTCACCAACGATTCGGACGGCATCAATATCAAGTCCGGAATCGGTTTCATCAAGAATAGCGATTTTCGGTTCAAGCATTGCGAGTTGTAGGATTTCAGCACGCTTCTTTTCGCCACCGGAAAACCCATCATTCAGGTACCGCCTTGCGAAAGAATCGTCAACGCCGAGTTGTCGCATTTTTTCGCGAAGTTCGCCCCGGAATTCTCGCATTGGAATGAGACCATCGTTATCCGAACCATTTCCCTCTTTCGCACGGACTGCGCTGACAGCAAGCCGTAGGAAATTTGCTAAAGTGACCCCAGGAATCGCTGTCGGATACTGGAACGCGAGAAAAAGTCCAAGTTTGGCGCGTTCATTCGCTTCTAACTCCAAAACATCAACGCCGCTAAAAATTACTTCGCCGGAATCAATCTCATAGAGTGGATGTCCCATCAAACCGTTGGCAAGGGTGCTTTTGCCAGATCCGTTTGGACCCATAAGCGCGTGAATTTCACCCTGTTTTACACTTAAATTTAGTCCTTTTATAATTGGTTTTCCCTGCACACTGATGTGCAGATCGTTTATCACCAAGTCTTTGCTCATCCCTTGTTTTGAACTCCTTAACAAAATTTGTTTGTAGATGCGGTTCCAATATTATTTTTTGTAGTGTTAACAGCGCGTCCACAGTACGATTTTTTACCGACAGGGCACGATAAAAGCGCATTACCCGCCGATTCTCGACATATTTCGTTCCGGTTTAATAAAGTCTGCTGCATTAATTTTATGTCCCGCTTCTTTTTGTTTGACGGCATCGAGAATTAAATCTATAACGACTTCATCTGGTGCCCCTTCGCGTAGCGGTGTAAGCAGGTCGGTTTCCGTTAGCGAGAACAGGCAGGTCCGAAACTTGCCATCAGCCGTGATCCGGACTCGGTTGCAATTTTCACAAAACGGTTCACTCACAGAGGGTATAACACCGACTTCGTTTCCATTATCCGCGAAACGATAGCGTTGTGCGGTATCACTCTTTGCTTCACCATTCAAGGTTACCGGTGCGAGCGGATAGACAGCGTTAATTTTTTCGATAATCTCTTTTCCGGGGACGTACATATTGCGTCCCCAGACATCATCTGCATCAAGCGGCATAAATTCGATGAACCGGAGTTGATAATTATTTTGGCGTGCAAAAGTTGCTAAATCGACAATCTCATCATCGGTAAAGCCTCGCATCGCAACAGCGTTGACTTTAATCGGATTGAACCCGCAATCGTGTGCTGTTTTCAGACCTTTAAGCACGCGTGAGAGCACCTTCCGGCGCGTCATTTGCTCAAACTTCTCTTCGTTAAGCGTATCCAAACTCACATTAATCCGGCGAAGTCCAGCATCATAAAGTGCTTGCGCTTGATTAATAAGCCCGATGCCATTTGTCGTCAAACTAATATCTTTGAGACCCTCTAACTGCGTCAATCGTTTTATGAGTTCTGGCACGCCGGGACGGACAAGCGGCTCGCCACCCGTAATGCGTACTTTATTAACACCCAACGCAACGAAAATGCGCGCGAGATGCAGAATCTCGTCATAAGTCATGAGTGCCGCATCTGGCATGAAGGTCATATCTTCCGGCATACAGTAGATGCATCGAAAATTGCAAACATCCGTAACCGAGATTCTGAGATTCGTATGGATCCGCCCAAAGCGGTCGAGCATCTGTTGTTTCATTTTAATTTACATAAACCCAAATTTGTTAATAGTATATCACACCCTTATTCTTTTTGCAAGTATTTTTTATAGTAAAAGCTTTAAAAAAGATTTTGGGCAGATGGGAAGCGTTGTAATCTTGTTCTGCCGAAGACTTTTTGTTGACATATCCGTAATTTTTGTGTAAAATATATCTATACTTTGAAAGCTGGGGGTAAGGATAGTCAATAACCCCTACCTAAAGGCAGGGGCTTGTGCGAAGCGTATACCAACCGTTCACTCCACGAGTTAAACCGTTGACTACCGTAACATATCGCATATCTATGGCGTGGTAGCCTAACTATGTATCGGATACTCCCCTCGTCTGATACCGCTTGGATATGTGATCGGGAAGGGGCAATACATACTCGAAAGAGGTTTACGCATGTTAGTTGTCGTTGTAGATAAAAACCAAACGCCTCTAATGCCTACGAAATCCTCACGCGCAAGGCGTTGGATACAATCCGGTAAAGCCACGCCTTTTTGGAAG
>JAJDTM010000003.1 GCA_022827185.1 Candidatus Poribacteria bacterium | reverse complement strand
TCCGAGCGTGTGTTCCATTGTCCATCTTGTGGCTTGAAACTTGACCGCGACCACAACGCGGCTTTGAATATCTTACACAGGGCGGCTTGCGCCCTTCGTGGAGAGGTATGGGATACCATCCTCTATGAAACGAGAAATCCGCTGCTAAAAAAGGCTTGTTGGGGTTAACCTCTTAACAGGTTTCCCCCATGCTTTAGCAGGGGGTACTTGACGTCCATTATGAAGACCAACCAAAATATAAACTCGAGCTGATTGAAACTGAGGGGATGTCACTGGATTGGCGTGTAAATCAGATGCGGTTTTCTAAAGACAAGACGCAGCTAAAATACAACGATTTTCTGACATTAGACGGAATTCCTGCGGAGGCGTTTCAGTATCAGTTAGGCAATCGCTCGGCGTTGGAGTGGTGGTGGATCAGTATCGCGTGAAAACGGATACGCGGAGCGGTATTGAGAACGATCCGAACCGCGCGGACGATGAAACCTACATCGTAGATCTGATTCGGAAAGTTATCAGTGTGAGTTTGGAGACTGTGGGGATTGTTGAGCGGTTGTCTGCGTTGGATATTGGCGGGGAGGAATCATAATGTTTATGAAAAAAGGATTTATAGCAATTGCGTTAATTTTAGGTGTAATATTTATAGCGGAATTGACGGTATTATCCGAGCAGAATTCGCCGGGATCTGCAACCTCGCAAACGCAAACTCCGAACGATGCATCAGAAGAAAAAGCATCAACACAAACGCCTCATAATCCTGTTACTCAGCAAACGCAAGCTCCAAATGATCCAGTAGATACGGAGGCATCAAGTGGTATCCGTTTAGATACTACAATTAGATTGGACGTAATCCTTGGTGTTATTGGTACGTTCCTTATTTTTTTTATTTCCTTCCTTGTTTTTATTTTTGGCACTAAGACCCGATCCAAATCCCGCCCAGAATTAACAATTGAAGTGGTGAGCAAACCCGAGAATGCCAGTATCGAAGTAGTGAGCAAACCCGAGAATGCTAGTGAGGTTGAGGGATACATCAGGGCTATTGAGCGGAATCCTAAAGCCACTCTTGAAGAAAAAGCTATCGCCGATGCGTTTGTGCTGCAAAGGAGCGAAAAAATTGAAGAGGCAATTGAGAAGTGGCGTTCCATTGCTAACATAGCAGAGGGACACGACAAAATTCTTGCAGTTCAAGCCTGGGCATCTGTAGGTTTTTTCTACATCAATAAACGTATGGGAAAAGAAGCCCTCAGTGCTTTGGACAAGGCACTTAATTTGAAACCAGATTCCGCTGAAATTTACAACGGTAGAGGTGGGGCAGAACTCATACTTGAGAACTATCATAACGCGCTTGCTGACTGCGATGAGGCGATTCGACTGAAACCTGATTATGCCGAAGCTTACAATACCCGTGCTCTGGTAAAACAGCTTCTTGAAAGGTATCAAGATGCAATTGCCGATTGTGACGAGGCGATTCAACTGGAACCTGATTATGCTTTAGCTTTCAATACCCGCGGTGGTGTAAAGTTGTCCCTTAAGAACTATCAAGATGCTATAGTGGATTATAGCAAAGCGATTCAATTAAAATCTGATTATGATAGTGCCTACGGTAACCGTGGTACAGCTAAGATGTTCCTTGGGGAATATAAGGATGCTCTTGCTGACCTTAACAAAGCCATTCGACTGGAACCCGACAACGCTGGTTTTTATAAGACTCGAGGAGTAACAAAAAATTCCCTTGGGGAATATCAAAATGCCCTTATTGATTTTAACGAAGCCCTCCGATTAAAACCAGATGATGCCGAGATCTATAACAATCGCGGTATCGCACACAAAGACGCTGACAACCACAAAGATGCCATCAATGATTTTAATAAAGCGATTGAGTTGAAGCCAGATTATGCAACTGCCTACAGTAATCGTGGATTCACAAATGCTGACCTCGACAACTACGAGGATGCGCTTGCTGATTTCAATAAGGCAATTGAGTTGAAGTCGGACTATGCAGGTGCCTATAAGAATCGAGGAAATGTAAAACGTAAACTTGGCAATCATGAGGCTGCCATCGCTGATTACGATAAAGCGATTGAATTGGAACCCGATGATGCAGGGACCTATAACAATCGTGGGAACACAAATCGAGATATTGGCAACCACGAGAAGGCCATTGCCGATTATAACAAAGCAATTGAACTGGATCGAAATTATACGGGTGCCTATAGGAATCGAGGAGATCTGCAGCTCAGTCTCAAGCAATATGAGGCAGCTATTGCTACTTATACTGAGGTAATTCGTTTAGAGCCAAATGATGCCGGTGCCTACAATAATCGGGGGTGGGCAAACGTGAATGCTGATAAACACGAGGCTGCCATTTACGATTATAATAAAGCCATTAAGTTAGACCCGAATTATACTGGAGCATACAGTAATCTAGGGAGTCTACAGTTCAACCTTGGACAATATGAAGAGGCTATTACCACCTATGACGAAGTAATTCGCATAGAACCGGATGATGCCAGCACTTATAATAACCGGGGATTTGCGAAAAATCTACTTAACAAGCCTGATGAAGCCCTTACCGATTTCGATGAGGCTATCCGCCTAAACCCAGATTATGCTGGTACCTATAACAATCGAGGTAGCGCAAATATAACCCTTGGCAAACATGAGGAAGCTATTGCTGATTTCAATAAGGCGATTAAGTTAGATCCGAGTAATGCCCGTGCCTATAACAATCGAGGTACTGTAAAAGGAGCTCTTGACAACTACGAGGAGGCTATTGCTGATTTCAATAAGGCGATTGAATTGCAACCTGACTATACCGGTGTCTATAGAAACCGTGGAAATACAAATCAAGTTCTTGGCAACTATGCAGAAGCCATTGCTGATTATGATAAGATCATTGAATTAGATCCGAATGATGCAGGTGCCTATAACGAGCGTGGAATTATGAAGTGTCAACTTGAACTATATGAAGAAGCTATTGCTGACTTTGATGCGGCAATTCGTATAAATCCAGACATTCCTGACTTCTATCAAAACCGGGCGGAAGCAAAGCTCATATTGGAAAATTTTGAAGCTGCTATTGAGGATTATAGCACGGCACTGCGTCTTGACCCGAATTACATCACTGCTTACCAAAACCGAGCAACAGCGAAACTGTTCAACAACCAGCCTGATGAAGCAATCCTTGACCTGAATGAAGCAATCCGGATCAAACCTGATTTTGCAAATGCTTTCGCATTTCGAGGAGAAATAAAGGCTCTCTTATTTCGTATTGATGAGGCAAGATCGGATTATCAAACTGCGTTGGAATTGGCTGAACAGCAAAATGACACAGCACTTAAAGCCGATATAGAAGAAAAGCTTCAGCAACTTGACAATTCAACATCGCAAACCGATGAGACATGCTAAACAGAGGTAGGCGTAACACAGGTTGCCACCTTGTAGCATCATCTGTTAGATTGTGCCCGAAAATGCCACACACTAAATGGAGTTTAATTTAATTCGGTAATTTCTCAACGTGCGATAAAGCGCACTACTACGAACCTGTCTGTTTGTAGTAGGGCAATTCATTGCCCGTCAATTACCCAAATATTTTAACCCAAGTTGCCACCTATTTACTTACATAGCACTCCTACGGAGTGCGGTGGCTTAGATATACGATTTCTATAGATATATTACCCCTACGGGGTAAAGAAACACCTGAAGAATCTTCTTCAAATGTTCAAAAACTCGTTAGTGGCAACTTGGGTTATTTTGTTAAACTTCATAAAGTTTGCGCTACAAAATGCTTGGATAATCGAGATTTTTCAGTGAAACCCGAGGTCTGCTGTCTAAAATCTTGTCCGTAACAACTTGGGTTAGGAGTAAATAATGTCAACATTCAGATTTGCGAAAAATAATCTTTTGCTCACTGACATAGTGCCGAGCATGCCCCAATTGTTGGATAACGCCAAACCGCTACAAACGCGCACATCCGAATCAACTGTACCTCCACCCTACCCCGAAACTGCTTATCAGTGGTTAGTGGAGGTCTTAGACGGATTAATCGATTTCGGACAACGGCACGGTCATTACGGAGTTATCAACTTGAGTGACAACGAGTATGACTGGCTGGATGATATATTAGAAAAATTAATCTACTCCGTTGGTGAGAATGAAAGTCACCCATTGGCACCACTGATGGATTTCATTATTCGGATCATTGCCAACTATGAGGATAAATACGTCCCGAAACTGACAGAACTGTATCCCGAATTGGCAGAAGAAGCACCTATCAAAACAACAAACGAAAACAACAACCCACCACCTTACGCCTCAGAACTGAGCGATAGCGAATTTGCTGCGCACAGTTTTTGCGCAATTGGTTGTCTCCTCTGGGAAGGCGGACAATCAGAAAAAGCACTTGCTGCTTACGACACAGCAATTCGGTTGCTACCTGATTATGCCGAAGTCTACAACAACCGAGGCAATGTCAAAAGCGGATTAGGTCCTCATGATGCTGCCCTTGATGATTACGATGAGGCGATTCGTCTCAATCCAAATTTCGCTGAAGCCTATAGTAATCGAGGATCTATAAAGTTCAGACTCGGTGAACACGCTGCGGCCCTCGCTGACCTAAACGAAGCGATCCGTCTACAACCTGATTTTATGAACGCTTACATCAATCGCGGTATAGCACAGTTAGGTTTGAACAACATTGACGAGGCGGAAACAGATCTTCAGAAAGCATTGGAACTGGCAAACCCGCAAGAAAACATTGATGCTAAAGCCTTTATAGAAGCAGAACTTCAACAACTCAATCCGGCAGCCTTAAAGCAGCGTAACAAGAAAGCACACCGAGGCGGACAATGGAAAGGAAAAGTCAAGATAGCCGAGGACTTTGATGAACTCCCTGAATCTTTTATAGCATCCTTTGACGCGGAAGACGAAGAAATATAAATCCCCTATCTTTTTCCAAACGTGCTATACTAACCCAAGTTGCTACTAACAGATTTTGAGCGTTTCAACACAGTTTTTCAGACACTTTCCGCACCCCAGAAGGGTGAGAGGTCTATAGAAAAAGGTATATTAACGTCCCGCACTCCAGCGGAGTGCTATATAAGTAGATAGGTGGAAACTTGGGTTATACTCATAGGTGTCAATTTAGTGATTATTTTATGGTATTTTGTACCACCGATATAAACATGCCGCCCCTACGGGGCTTGGATTTTTGCTTGAACATGATGCTATAAACATACCGTCCTCTACGGGACTGAAGAGGTATTTGAAATCTTCAAGGTTTCCGCGTCGTATCCGGTTCGGTTAGGAAACCGAACCTACCGGGCCTGGGTTTGAGACGGTTATTTTTCTAAAATTGACACTTATGGTGGCAACTTGGGTTATACTAAAGAAAACACTCATTTCACAAGGTTAAACCGCTTATGAATTTTCCAACGCTGTCAGCGTCAAAACGCCTTGAGATGCTCCAACCCCCGACGGGACAGGTGCAAATGGTGCTTGACACTGACACCTATAACGAAATCGACGATCAGTTTGCAGTCGTCCACGCGCTGCTTTCACCCGAACACCTAAACGTTGAAGCACTCTACGCCGCACCGTTCCACAACAACCGCTCGGACAACGCCGAAGATGGCATGGAGAAAAGTTACGACGAAATTCTCAGGCTATTGGACTTCCTCAATGTCCCCGCCGATGGTTTCGCGTATCGCGGTTCCAGAGCGTTTCTCTCCGATAAAGAGACACCAGTACCCAGCGATGCTGCCACCGATATGATTGAACGGGCAATGACGAGAAATAGCGAAGACCCACTTTACGTCGTTGCTGTCGGTGCTATCACAAACGTCGCCTCCGCTATCCTCATAGCACCCGAAATTATCAACCGCATTGTCGTTATCTGGCTGGGTGGCAATCCGTTGTACTGGCCACACACCCGCGAGTTCAACCTTATGCAAGACCTTCCGAGCGCGCAAGTCGTTTTAGATTGTGGCGTGCCGTTCGTTTGGCTACCCGCACGCGGGGTCGTCTCACACCTACATACGACAGTTGCAGAGATGGAACGCTATGTGCAGGGGAGAGGCAAAGTCGGTGATTACCTTGTCCAAATCTTTAAAGATTATTCCAGCGACCACTTTGCATGGTCAAAAGTGATATGGGATCTCTCCGCAACGGCATACCTCGTCAACCCGTCGTGGGTGCCGACGGAAATTGTCCACAGTCCGATTTTGACGGAGGCAGCAACGTGGAGTTTCGATAACAGTCGTCATCTCATGCGTGTCGCCTCAAGCGTGAATCGGGATGCGATTTTCAGGGATCTGTTTGAAAAATTGCAGCACCACACTGCCTAAAAATATGACGACATTGAACAAACCGGAAAAGATTCCAACAGGAACACGCTTTAAATTCGGTGAGCATCGTTTTCGTTTTGGTGAGGAGATCGTCGAGTTAGCGGATTCCACCTTACTTCTTAATGATCTCGGTGCATTGCACAGAAGGATGCGTGAGGATGGATATCTCTTTATTCGAGGCTTCCATCCGCGGGCGCATGCGGAGAACGCTGCGCATTGGACGTTGCAAGCCATTGCGCAAAACGGCGGATTAAAGCCGGACACTTCGGTTGAAGAGGGTATCATCGGCGAAGCGAATCAGACATTTAGTTTCTTTCGGCAAACTGAGGTGGCGCATGCCAAACCGATTCTTGATGTTGTGGATAGTCAACGAACGATGCAGTTCTACGAAGAATTCCTCGGTGGTTCAGTCATTACATTCGACAAACGATGGCTGCGCTGCATGGCGAAAGGTGGACACAACCATTTTCACTACGATAGCGTCTACGTTGGGCGCGGCACACAGAACCGGTATACGATGTGGAGTGCATTGACAGACATCGGTCTGGAAAATGGACCGCTCGTCATCTGTCTCGGTTCCCATCGGCACGATCGATTAAAATCCACATACGGGGCGACGGATATGGATCGCGATTTGACGGAAGCCGTGTTCAGCACGGATCCACGCGAAATGGTTGACAAATTCGGATTCACACTGGCAACAGCGCATTTCCAGCCGGGGGACGTTATTATCTTTGGGCTTTATATGATGCACAGCAGTGCCCCGAATCGCTCTGACCGCTATCGTATTAGCATTGATACGCGATACCAACTTGCTTGCGAAGAGAAGGATGATCGCTTCTTTTTCCGTGAGGACGGCAGTTGGCTCGGTAATTTTTATAACAAAGGGGCGAGTTACAGACCTATAACCGAACTCCGCCAAGAGTGGGGATTGGAATAATGTCCCTATTGCGATGCCTTCAGGGGAGCGGAACATTCCATTCGTCAGCGTAAATAACCTCAAGTTGATCGTGCGGTTTGAAGTAATCGGTTGGATGATGGTTTTCACCCATATCACCGAACAACCGACGACGGCGTGGGGTCATCCGTGCCAGCACCTCTGCGGAAAGTTTGTCGTAATCGTAAGGACGCGACCACATCTGTCCATAACGGAAGGTAACGCTTTTGCGGATACGTTCCGTCTGATTCGGACCGACACCGTGCCACAATGCCCACGGAAAGATGACAGCGTCCCCTGCCTCCGCAAGCACCTGAATCGCACCCTCCGGATACGTGCCTTTTTTAAACCCGTTCTCAGGAAAAGACACCTTATGGCTCCGCGGCACACACATAAAATTCCCTTGGTCGGGTTCAGTCAAATCCGTTAAAAAGAATTGGATTTTGAATTGAAGCGGTAGGCTATCTGGGTGTGGATGGATGCGTTGAAGTGAAGGACCGGCATCTGTATGAAATCCCATTAAAGCCTCAACATCCGGGTGCCGGACGTAGATCTGCGTGCCCATGATTTGGAGATAGGGGCCCATCAGAGAAAGGATCGTTCCGAAAGTGCGTGGATGATCGGTGAGCAGATCCAAGGCATCCGTCCGTTCAATCGCTCGGATAATCGTATAGGCACCCTTTCCAAACCGGTTATTGCCTTGTAGATTCGGTGTCTCTTGGACATACGTTTCAATCACTGAATCCACAGCCTCCAAAAGCGTCTCAATCTCAGCAGATGAAAGTACATTCTTAATGAGCAGATACCCCTCCGTCTGCCACACCTTTTGTTGGACATCCGTCAAGTATGGAGATAACATACGTCACTCCTCAATGTTACGAGTCTGTTAATTTAAAGGAATTATAGACGATTTGTGCCGTTGTGTCAAGTTTGTTTTGGCAGTAAAACTCAACGTTTTCAGTGAATTTACGTCTAATCTGTTACAATCAACGCGGATTTTTCGTATATTAATATAGTAATGCGTTGAAAGACTTGTCAACCAGACAACACCGCTTAGTCCCAAGATAAAAATATGAACAATTTCGCTAAAATTCTTACCACCATCCGCCGTCCCTTTCGGCAAGAACTCCGAAAGGGGTGTAAAGACGATGTCGTCGTCAACGGATTGGGCAGTTATGTCCAGTTATGGGCAAAAAACGGTGATGCCTTCACACAGGAGGCGACTGAAAAAGAGGTGCTAAACGGGTTGGCTAGTCTCTTTGAAAATTACGCAGGCGCGTCGTCCACCGAACGCCGACGGACGCTTGAAGAGGCGGCGAAACGCATTGATGCCGCACTTGGACAAGCACAACGAAACCCTTCAAATACGGACGCTACAAACGTAGAACCCGCACAGACGCTCCAGCAGCCAACAACACAACGTCCACGTTCGAAAAAGAATACACAGACGGAGATGTTGCCGCTTTTTGGGGAAACAGAAACCCGTTCTGAAAGGGTCCCTACCAAGCGAGCACCCATCGCGGCACCTGTAACGCCTAAAAAGCAGACGGAGCCTCCATCTCTCTTTGGAAATGTAGAGACCATCTCGCAGCAAACAGAGAATCCGCCAGCGGAAGAAGCCACAGCATCTGTACCGATCTCTAATATCCCTGTCTCAACTGACCTTGCCTCGCTTGATTTTCTCTCTGAATCGCCGCAATATATCAAAGGGATCGGTCCGCGACGTGCGGCGATGCTTGCAGCAGAAATCAGTATCCAAACGGTTGGTGAATTGTTGGCATACTACCCTCGCGATTATATTGACCGTTCCAAAATGGTAGAGATATACAGAGTCGGTAGAGCAGAAGATGATGAGCCAGAGACAATCCAAGGGAAAGTCGTCAATCACACTTCATCGCCAACCGCAAAAGGAAAACGCATCGGTAAAATCTCAATTTATGATGGCACCGGTATCGCGATGTTGGTTAATTTCGGGAGACGCATCGGTATCATGAAGTCGCTGCTTCCCGTTGATACTGAAGTGGTTGTTAGTGGTAAGTTCTCGCGCCGTTACAATGAAATCCAGGCAACTGATTATGAGTTTGAGTTGTTTGAGGAAGACAACCTGATTCACACAAATCGGATCGTTCCAAAATATCCGCTTACCGCAAAACTTACGGCAAAAATGCTGCGTACTTGGATGCGGACTGCGCTCGACGAATACGGGCACCAGATCCCTGAAATCTTCCCACTTGAACTCCGTCAACGGCAAAACTTAATTGACAGACAGTCAGCTATTAATGAGATCCATTTTCCTACTTCGGAAGCGCATCGAAAAGCCGCTCAGAAACGGCTCGCTTTTGAGGAGTTTTTTCTGCTTACCATCGGCATGGAGATGAAAAAGGATCGCAAAATCTCACAAGAGGGTATCGCTTTCCACATTGGAATCGAACCGCAAGAGAACGCGCCCTCCCTATTGCGAGATTTCATCGCTTCGCTGCCTTATGAACTCACTGGTGCCCAAAAACGGGTTTTCGCTGAAATCCAAGACGATATGCGACAGAAAAGCGTCATGAACCGGCTAATTCAAGGAGATGTCGGCTCCGGGAAAACTGTCGTTGCAGCGATGGCGTTGCTCCGTGCTATTGAAAATGGGTATCAAGGCGCGCTGATGGTACCGACTGAGATCCTTGCTGAACAGCACTACTATAATCTCTCCGAGATGCTTGCGCATTTGCGCAAGGATACGCCTCAAGAAGAAGATGATGGCAACATAAACGTTGTGCTTCTCAAAAGTGATCTACCGAAGGCGGAACGTGATGAAGCATTAGCGGCAATCGCTGATGGCAGCGCAGACCTCATCGTCGGAACACAGGCATTGATACAGGAAGGTGTGGATTTTCACAAACTCGGACTCGTAATCATCGACGAACAGCATCGGTTCGGTGTGATGCAACGCGCAACGCTCCGCAACAAAGCGCGATCCGGTAACGGCGACCCAAAACAGCCTACCACTGCCGCACCAGCACCAGATGTCCTCGTCATGACAGCAACGCCTATTCCGAGAACACTCGCTTTGACACTCTACGGCGACCTGAACGTTTCTGTCATTGATGAGATGCCGCCGGGTAGACAGACGATTAAGACCTATTGGATAAAGGAGAAGGACAGAGAAAAGTTATACGCTAACCTTCGGAAGGAGATTCAACGCGGTAGACAGGCGTATGTTGTTTATCCGCTTGTTGAAGAGTCTGAAAAACTGGAGGAGCTCAAAGCCGCCACAGAGATGGCAGAGCATCTGCAAAATGCGGTTTTTCCAGACCTACGCGTTGGGTTATTGCATGGACAGATGAAATCCGTTGAGAAGCAGGAGGTCATGGCAAAGTTCAACGATAAGCAGATTGATATTCTTGTGTCAACGACGGTGATTGAGGTAGGTATTGATGTCCCGAACGCAACGCTGATGGTGATTGAGAACGCGGAACGCTTTGGATTGTCCCAGCTGCACCAGTTGCGTGGACGGGTCGGACGTGGCGAACACAAATCGGCGTGTTACCTCGTCGCGACGCCGAAAGGCGATGATTCTTATCAACGGATTCAAGCGATGCTTCGGACGAACAACGGGTTTCAGATTGCAGAGGCGGATCTGAATATCCGCGGACCGGGAGAGTTTTTCGGGACACGCCAATCGGGGGTCCCAAATTTCAAGATCGCAGACATCATCCATGACACCTCGCTTTTAGAAGCAGCAAAGAAAGAGGCGGAACTATTGGTCAAAGCCGATTCTGGACTGAATGCACCGATGCATCAATTGCTGAAACAGATGTTGCAGAAACATTGGCGCGGCAATTTGGAAATCGCATCTGTTGGTTAGTTATAGTTAAAGGAGAGACCAATGAAACACAATATAACAGACATGACGCATGCACAATTTAGCGATTGGCTTACACCAATTGTAAACTGTCCGCTTTTTGAATCCCGTGAAAGACTCATCGCTTTGCTCGCCGAGAATGCAGATAGGGCGGCATTGGAAACTGAATTGCAAGAGTTTTATGAAGGCTATTGCGGACTGGCATTCGAGTTAGAGGAACCTGAGGAATCACTGCTTTCAATATTGCGGGCATCCGACATATTCGCGCCCCTGCAGAAGCGCGTTGTAGCCGTGGAAGCTGTCCGAAAAACTTCGCCTGCTGGACGGATAGCACGGCGGATGAATGATAGACCCTTAATCACGGATCCGCAACCTGAGATCAAGGTGACAGCCTTACTGGATGATGCGTTCCGTGGACTGATGGAGACGCTCGCGAATTCGGAACTTTTCGCAGCACGCGCGCAGGTTGCGAAGCTGCAAAAGGCAGCACCATCGGTTGAGCAAACAGGGCAGCTGAAATCGGCATTCCTTGAATTTTTTCTGTGCTATTTGGAGTTGGAGCAGTTTCTTGAAAATTACTATTATGACCCAGATGAGGGATTAGAATTGCGTCCGGAAGTGGCTGAAAGGCTGGAACGCAGCGTAGCAGAACATGAGTCGGGTAAAGTCAAAGGAATTCCAATAGAGGAAGTAGCGAAAAAACTGGGACTGAAGTGGTAATGTATAATTTGGAAATTATGCCAAAAGCGGAAGCAGATTTTGTCCGTTTAGATGCTACGATTGAACAGCGAATTCTTGACAAGTTGAGGTCCCTATGCGAAAATTGCGATACACATCGCCACGAGGCTCTCCGAGGTCCACATAGAGGAAAGTTCCGCTTACGCGTTGCTGGTACTTACCGAGTTATCTATACTTTCAATAGGCAAACAAGAACGATTGTTGTTCACGAAGTTGGACATCGGAGCAGCGTTTATTAGCAAACCCATGAAGTTTTTAACTACGTAGATGTGGTTACCAAACGATATAACTGTGGGACAGTAACAGAAAAATCGCCGGAGATATGATAACCCTCACCGCCGTCTTTCACTGTCCGGATGAGGATCGTTTTTTTGGGGCGGTGGTAGTAGTGGGCATCGGTAGGTGCGCCTTCGTCTTGGAAATCGGGGAAGTCGATGAGGTCAAAGTTCGCAGTCGTGAAATGCCGAATCTCCTCTCCGCGCTGGGTTGCGATGTTGCGTGCCATTGAGAGGCTTTTGAGATAGACTTCGGGGCCCATCACAGCAGAGCCTAAATTAAGAAAAACGCCATCTTCCAATTGAGAGACATTGTGCGCAAATCGGAGAAAATCCTCACCTGTCGTCCATCCCATCGCAGCGTAATCGGCAGCAGGGTGCTGGTCAATGATGTCAAATCCGATACCTTTGTGAACGGTGAACGGTACCCCTAAGCGGTATGCAGCGGCAAACATACTCACATCACGATGTGGAAAAGAGATACCCTGCTCGCCTTCTTGGATGAGTCTACCGATTGCCTCTCCAAAACCGATTTTATCCCGGTATCCCCGAACAATCGCCTCGTTCAGGTAACGTCCTGTCTCCTCCCAATTGCCGAACTTACCATCCGAGATATAGTCTTCTACATCCTCAAGCGTTGCACCGATATGCGCGAGTTCAAAATCGTGTATGGCGCATGCACCGTTAGTGGCGACATGCGTGATGATACCGCGTTCCATCAAATCGATGATGAATCGGGAATTGCCACGTCGCATGACGTGCGCACCCATCATCCAGATGACCTGTTTTCCCGCGCGATGTGCCTCCACAATTCGATCCGCAACGATATCGAGGTGCGGATTTTCGTAGGACGGCGGCTCTGCGTCTAACGCGTAGACATCTGCCACCGTCATTTTATGTCGGCGTTCGGAGAGCGGGAGAACTGTGAGTCGCTCACGATTCAGTCTATCCATATACGGCTACTCCGCAAATTTGGCAGAGAGAATCTTTGAGATACCCGCCTGTTCCATCGTTACACCGTACATCACGTCAGCGATTTCGACCGTGCGACGGTTGTGCGTTATAATGATGAACTGCGTGTTCTCGGCGTAGACACGGATAAGATTGGCGAAGCGCAGTACATTCGCCTCGTCGAGTGCGGCATCGACTTCATCAAGCACACAGAACGGACTCGGTTTGATTTTGAAGACAGCAAACAGAAGTCCGATAGCGACGAGGGAACGTTCACCACCAGAAAGTTGCGTGATGCTCTGCGGACGTTTGCCCGGCGGACGCGCAATAATGTCAATGCCTGAATCAAGCGCATTGGAAGGGTCGGTCAGTAACAATTCCGTCTCGCCGCCGCCGAAGAGTTGTGTAAAGACCTCTTGGAAGTTCGTCTGTACCTTTTCAAACGTCTCCATAAATACGTCTCTTGAGGTCTGATTGATTTTCTCGATCACTTGATAGGTAGCCTGAATCGACTGTTGAATATCTTCACGCTGCGAAATAAGGAAATCGTGTCGTTGCTTATGTTCCTCATAAGCCTCAATCGCTTTAAGGTTCACCGCGCCCATTCCTGAGAGTTCTGCCTTCAACTTTTCAATACTATCAAGCAGATCAATCTCATCCATCGCCTGTTCATCATTCATCAATGGTGGCAGTGCATCAATCGAGACCTGATATTTCTCATGGATACGGGTTGAGACCGATTTGATCCGCATCTCAAGTTGCGTCGTTTTGACTTCAAGTTGATGGCGCGCTTTGTTCTGTCTTTCAAAGTTTCTGCGGGTGGCACGCATCTCCTTTTGAAGAACGGCTACCGCTTCAAGCAGTGTTTCCCGTTCTGTATTGAGTTCATCAACATGTGATTCGGCTTCGGCGCGATCACCCTCTAAACGTAGGAACTCGCGTTGTGCCGCTGCTACCTGCTCACCAAGGTCGATTTTGGTCTGCTCATCTGAATCAATAATGGCTTGCTGTTCAGCGATCTCTTTTGTTGTTCGCTGTTGTGTCTCCTCGAGTGCTTGTAGCTCAGCGGTCATACTTTCCAATTTCTGATGCTGTCCGGCTAAGAAGACTTGCATCTCTTGACAATTCTCCGCGACTTCAGCACGTTTTCGGTCTTCACTCTCAATCTGCTCGGACATCCGCTCAATCCAACGTCCGGTGCGATCCCGCTTTTGTGTTAATGCCAAGATTTCAGTTTTAAGTGCCTGCTGTGCCTCGCGTGACACAGCGACTGCATCCTTTAATTCACGGTTTTCCACCTCAACCGTGGCGAGTTGCTGCTCAAACTGCGTGACTTGGAGGTTCGCTTGTTCCACATCTTTCGTTAGGGACGCTTTCTCAAGTCGTTTATCTTGCCAGTCTCTGGTAAGGTTTTGCCGCTTTCTTTCCAATTCCGCTATCGTTGCGGCGTATGCCTTGCGCTCCTCAACCTTCTTATTCGAGCTCTGCGTCAACTTTCCAATCTTATCTTCAAGTGTCTCCAGTTCACGTGCCCGACCGAGCAACCCGCTCTGCTTTTGACTCGTTTGACCGCCGGTGATAGCTCCAGACGTATCAATAACCTCACCATCTAAAGTAACGAGACGTGCCCGTGGACGGAATTGACGGGTAAGTGCGACCGCAGCGTCCAAATCCTCAATGACGAGTGTATTACCGAGCAGGTGTTGCATGGCAGGCGCGTATTTACGGTCATAATCAATCAATTCCTGAGCGATGCCGATGACACCGGGTTTGTTAAGCAGTGCCTCATCATAGAACCTGCGTTCCCGTATGAAATCAAGGGGAAGAAATTTTACCCGACCCGCGCGATGCTTTTTCAGGAAAGCGACACCGCTTTGTGCGTCCTCTGCAGTCTCAGTAATAACACTCTGGATATCACTACCGAGTGCGACCTCTATTGCAACCTCGTATTCGGAATCCGTCGTGAGCAGTTCGGCAACGACCCCACAAACGCCTTGAAATTGATCAGGATAGTGGGTTTTCGCTCGCATGATTGCCCGAACACCGGCGTAATATCCTTCGTAAGCAGATTGTAATTCCTGCAGCGATTTAAGCCGTGAGACATTACTCCCTAAGGTATTCTGTAAACCTTGAATCTCGGCTTCGAGCTTGCGGAGTGCGTCCTGATTTTCCTGCAGGTCTGTCTCTACCTGACTTCTCTCGGTTTCAATCTGAACCAATTCCGCCTTCAGTTGTGTTTCAGCGCGCTGGACCGCAGCGTGCGTGTCAGTAGCGGACTTAAGTTGGGCTGTCAAGGTTTCTGTATTCTCTTTGAGACGATCAAGATTGCCCTCGGTGCTTGTTAACTTGTGCTCAATTGCAAGGCGTTTACGCTCACGATCTTCTAATTCCGTTGCGGTTTCCTGTAAAACGGTCTGTGCCTCTTGCACAGATTCCTTGGAGCCGCTGATGCGATCGGCGAGTTGTGTCAGAAGCTGCTGACGTGCTGCCAAGCGGCTTTCTTCTATCTTGCAGGATGCCTCAAGTTTTTGGTATTCTTGCGTCCGTTCCCGTTTTTTTCTGAGGAGTGCTGTCTGCTCCGCCTTTAAGGATTCAAGCGTCTGGAGCGCGCGTTCACGTTGCTTTTGGATATTGAGTTGTCGTTCCTTGTGAAGTACGATCTGTCGCTCAATCTGCTCAATTTGCGTTTCGGTCTCGCGAAGTGCTGCCTGTCCGGTACGTATCGCCTCGTCCAACTCGGACTGGCGGTTCGTGGAACTCTCAATGCGCTCTTCAGCCGCTTTAAGCGTTTCAGAAGCCGTTGAGACACTACTTAAAATCTCATCCAAATCGGTTTGCGCTTGGCTATAATCCGTGTGAAGTTTTTCGTATTCCCTACGCGCGAGGTCCAACTCAAACTGCTTTAGTTGTGCCTGTTGCGCATTATAGTGTCGCGCTTGCTCCGCCTGTTCCTTGAGTGATTCGGTCTCGTGTTGCAACTCCTGAATCACATCGTTGATACGGACAAGGTTTTGCTCAGCCTGTTCGAGTTTACGGAGTGCCGTCTTCTTGCGATGCTTATACTTGGTAATGCCAGCGACTTCATCGAATAGGAAGCGACGTTCTTCTGGACGTACGTTCAGAAGAACGTCGATTTTGCTCTGTTCCATAACGGAATAAGCATCAACACCGATACCCGTATCCATAAAGAGTTCACTGATATCACGGAGCCGACACGGACTTTGATTGATTAGGTAGCGGCTTTCGCCATCGCGGGTAAGATGACGACAGACTTCAACTTCAGGAGATCCGAGCGCAGGGTTGGGGGCATCTTGTGTGGGTGTATCTGAATTACCGTTAACATTTGAAAAGCGTAATGCCACCTCTGTTTTCTGTGCGGGCGCGAAATTAGAACCGCCGTTGAAAAGCAGATCACGCATAGAGGTACACCGAAGTGCCCGGGCACTCTGTTCGCCAAGCACCCACCGAATCGCATCGGAGACATTACTTTTCCCGCAACCGTTGGGTCCGACAATGGTAGTGATGCCGGGTTCAAGTATTAATTCAACATCTTCGGCAAAACTCTTGAATCCTCGAATTTTTATGCTGTTTAAGTGCAAAGGTTCAACCCTCCCACTACAAGTTTAAAAAATAATAATCGCAATGACAAGCAGTGTTCAAACGCTCCCTCACCTTGCAATGTGAAAGCGCGCTACAACCTTGTCTCAGCGTGAACGTTGATATATACGTAGTATAAATGAAAAAGTTTCACGGTTCTTAAGGGTCCAAAGTTCTCGCCAGCGTCAAAACATCGATTTCAGCAGGATCGGCAGTCCATAATTCGCTGACTGCCTCGCGAATCGTTGCCCCGGTTGTGAAAACATCATCAATCACCAAGAGGCGTTTGCCACGGATAACATCCGGGTTTCGGACTTCAAAAGCACCGACGATATTTTGTTGACGGGTCTCTTTGTCCAAACTGCTTTGTGCGACCGTATGTCGCTTCCGCACCAGTACATCAGCAAGAACTGGCAAATTTTCCGCTTTTGCAATCCCATCGGCGAGTAGCATCGCTTGGTTGAAGCCGCGTTCCCGCAGCCGTTTTTTATGAATTGGGATCGGCAGCACAAAGTCGTATTCTGGGATGCTGCAGTCTACGGGAATATGCGCATTCATCAGCTGAACCAAGTGCGGCGCAAATACCTTTTTCTTTCTAAATTTAAAGAGATGTATCGCTTGTTGAAGTGTTGTCTGGTAAAATGCGATGGATCTCAATTTGCCGTAGCGAGGCGGAGAGATAGCACAGTCATCACAGAGTCCGTTAGCATCCGGGGTGCCACATATATCGCACCAAGGTGGCTCAAGGAATTGAACGTCCTGCCAGCAGCTCGCACAGATGTAAGGCATGGACGCAACCCCAAGAAAACCTTTGCAGACATGACATTCTGCGGGATAGAGAAATGTGATCGCTGTTTCAATTGCCTGTTGCAACAAGGGCGGTACTCGTAAACGGATTGATTTGAGTTCCATAAGATTTTAAACCGATTGAAATAAAAAGTTATTATATAATAAGTTTATCATATATAAATTCTAATGTCAAGGAATTATCTAAGGCAAGATTAACTGAAAATGGCGAGGTGTTTTTGCTTGGGTATTTTCCCCAAGAAACCTCGCCAGCAAGAGTAGATTCGTTAATTATGAGGGGTCTATAACCCACTGGAGTCCTTTAGACTTCCCCATGTGACTGCCAATTTCTGTGAAGGTTCAACTGCGAGTGTTGCCTCACCCAACGTAATCGCTGGAATTATAGGGACTGAACCTAATTCCAAAGAGACGATGTCTATGGTAGAAATCCAGATATCGGGGCGCGGATTTTTCCATTTCGTGGTAATCAGTCCAGCATGTCCACAGGGACCGCCCTCTTTCTTGATCCAACCCCAGACGGAGTTATCGTCTTCAAGATTAGCACCATCGTGACACCAGTCATCGGAATTAACACCTGAAATGAGTTCAAGTTCTTCCTTTTTACCATCTCGGTAGTTCATGACGAATTTGTAACTCGGCACGCCGTTCTGTTCCCACCCCGTTGCGTGGAAAAAATAGATGAACTTCGCCTGACCTTCAACGGCAATGTCCTCAACGGCTTTGGGCCATCTCGCTGCATTTGTCCCAAAGACGACGATGGCACCATCAATAATCTGGAATTCAACCTTACCGTCGGGGCCCTCAAATTCGCCAACCTCGCCGATAGGTAGACGGGAAAGGGTACTATCACCCGGGGCTAACGTCCACCATTGGTGTTTAACCAGTTTCGTATTTGAATAGGGTTCTATGTCAACATGTATCCATTCATCTAACGCTGTCGCAATTCCTGTTGAAAAAAGACTGACGGCACAGACAGATGCAATCAGTATGAGCAACTTAACCAGTTTCATAACGAATTCCTCCTATGTTAATCTGTGAGCATAGTATAACAGAATTGTTATAAATAATGTCTACAAATTTTGGTTAGCACACACCAATTATTAGCATTACTTTCCACTAAGATTTTATTTATCGTCTGACGATGGGACAGCGGGTTCGACGTATAATGTTTTTTCGCGGGTGTAATGCACATAGCCTGCGACGTTGCCTTTGCGTTTTACGACGTAGCGCGCCCACGTATAGTCAACAGGAACATTACTGGCATGATGCGCTTTACTATAATAGGCAGCGAGTTGGGCGGCTTGCAGTAACGTCGGCATCGGGATATCCGGACGGTTTTCTGGGTTGCGGATGATGACATGCGAACCGTGAATCTGCTTCGCATGGAGCCACATATCACTCGGTTTGGCAATCTGGCGCAGGAGCAGATCGTTCGACTGACTGTTTTTACCGACATACATCTGGAAGCCGTTGGTAGAGGTATATCTTCGGAAGGGACCTTCACCGACTTCCTGTTTCTGTTTTCCACGTTGCGGTGCTTTGAGATAGCCGTTTTCAACAAACTCAGCGCGGAGTTTCTGCAGTGCTGCCAGCGTATCGGCGGATGCTAACTTGGATACATAGAGTTCAAGCGTCTCGCAGTCTGCATCCAAATCTGAGATGAGTTGTTGAATGCGCGAGCGACCGCGTTTCGCCTTCGTATATTTTTTGAAATAGGTCTGTGCGTTTTCGGAGGGACTTTGCTCTGGATTAAGTGGAATCGATAGTTTTTCGAGTTCAGGACTATAGTAGTTCTGCAACGCTACCTCTTTCTGCCCGCGGGTAATAGCGTGTAGGTTGGCAAGAATTAATTCGCCTTGAATACGGTATTCTTCAGCTTTTTCCGCGCGTTCCAAATCGGTGTGTAGTGCTGTTGCTTTGCGTTGAAGTAGACCTTTCTGCTTCGTCAACGCCTGTGTGAGGGTGCCGCGTTCTGAAACGATGTGCTCTTTCAGTGTGATTGCCTCGTAGTATGCTGCAAGCGCATCGCTCATCGTGTTGAATGTTTGAGAAGCGACGTGTGGAAATTGTTGCAGTGGGAGCGTTGATGCCGCAATCGGTTCACCACCATCCGTGAGCAGCTGCGGTGAAGCGTGCTTCAGATCGAAATAGGCGATAACCCGCTGATAAGCATCCCAGAGTGCCGTTTCAGCTGCCCGCGCAACAACCTCTTTCGCGAGTGTCGGACTGAAACCGTCGATCTTGTTAAAAAGTTGTCGCCAACTCACGTCCGTTTGGCCATCAAACAGTTCAGTAAACGCTGCTGCGTCTAACGTCAACGGATCCACCTTATCCTGCTGTGGCGGCAAAGTATAAGTTTCGCCGGGCAAAATTTCTCGGTGTCGGCTCATCGTCTCGTCAATACGTTTGAGACTCTCCAAAATCCTATCGTCGGTTGCATCTATGAGAATAATGTTACTGTGTTTACCCATTATCTCTACGATAATAGCTTTCGGGGACGGTTGTATCGGTTCATCGGAGACGGGTTGGACGGTTATTTTGAGAATCCGATCCCAACCGAGTTGTTCAATATCAGTAACCGTGCCGCGTCTGAGATGCGTTGTGAGGAAGTCTGCGAGATAGGACTGTTTTTGCCCGGGCGCGGGCTTTTGGATCAGATGGGCGCGGGCATGCACCGAATGCGCTGATAAAGTGAGCCAGTGTGTTTCATTAACACGACCAATTTTGAGTGAAAGGGTGTGCGCATTCGTCTGTTCAATGTGTCGAATCGTGCCGCCTAAAAGGGCTTCGCGGAGTTCTTGTGTAACAATGCGGAGTGCTAAACTATCAAAAGACATGGTAAAATCTAATGTAACTGGAGATTAACAAATGGCAAGTTGGACTTTCATGAGACCACATCTTAAGCAGTCTTCAAGAGGGATTCAATTTTTTTTCTGGCTGTTGTCGTGTGGCCGTGCCGCTGAAACATATTTCCATCCAAGTGCTTTGCGTTTTTTATTTTCTGCTTTCAAATAATCAGAGAGCTCCTTCACAGAGTTAAATTGCGCATTGAATTCCTCTTTCATCCGATAGCATTCCTCAAGTACCGCATCCGTGTACGTATCAACTTTCTCTCTCATTTGGGCCTCCTCAATAATTTCTATTGGTGTGCAAATAGTTGGTGATTGAAACCCCGCTGCGTGACAAACCTCATTGATGAGCTGCCGCTTTATTTCATTGCTCGGGCGCGCAACCAGGTAACTTATAACTGTTGTTTCAACATAGACTTTTGGTATTATCGCTGAATATTGTATCATGAAGTGACGCTTCTGTCAAATTGGCGATGTTTGGCATTCGATTGTGGTTGTCAAACAGAATATAGCACTTGACCTTAATGGTAGTGCTTTAAGTTCTGTGTCACTTCACGGAGTTGTGCCTGAATTTCCGTTGGTACGCGTGGATTAAACGGACCACCCGTCCCTGCCTCAATATCATCAAATCCACTCAGGATCATTGCTTCAATAACAGCAGAATAGTTATAGACCCGCTCGTTCATGAAACGGATCTCCTCAAGCGGTGCGATGTCGGCTTCAATACGAGCGGAGGTCTCATAATCGCCACGACGTTGTGCGTTGTTAATCTCGTCAGAGGCACGCGCGAAAGCGACAGCTATTCCGGAGGTATGTCCTTTCGCACCTAACTGTGCAGGTCGCGTACACCTATCCCCGATACCCCACATCACGATCCCGCTATCGCCTACACCTTCGACGAGTGGCTCGACATCCTCTTCACCCGTCCCGATCTTCACACCGATGAAATGCGGTGAGTCTTTTAAGAGACGGATAACAGCGGACATATCGCGTTTCTGTCGGAAGTAATAGAGAAACCGCGCGCCGCAAGCAGTGCCGTATCTTTCACCGAATTCCATGTACTGTTCGTAGACACCTTCCGGGCTGGAGATGCCAGTGAGTGGCATGAGTAGATAGGCATCTGGGGGTCTACTGAGTTCCGTCTGTGCTTCAATAAGTTGACCGGCTTGGCGGATGGGATTCGGGACGATACCGGATATGAGGATGCCTTCCTCGCCTATTTGTTGTCCAGTTTTGTCGATGATACGGAGTTGCTGGGTTTCGTTGATGTGGTGAATCAGGCTGGTACCAGCAATAGCGATGACACGCTGTCTACCCGCGTCAAGGTAGTTGTTACGCATTAAATAGTCGATATTTTTGGCATGGCCAGTATAATCAACCTTGCCTTCTTTGAACGGGATAATGGGGATCGCGGTAACTGAGTTAAGTGCCTCCAAAAGTTGTGGTATCTCTAATGGCATAGGTGCTCCTTTTAAAATCTTTTCCGTAGGACGAACATTCCTGTCAGCGCGCCTGTGGACCTGTCCGCTTGCACATCTATATCAAACGCGCGAGTTTGTGTCTGCGTGGGCATATTTTCTAATCGACTGTTGAAACGTTTGGTCGTGATGCGTGCTTCTACGGCACTAATGGCATGGTTTAAGATTGCTAATCCCAAGAAGAATTTCGCGCGTTCAAAAGTATCATTCGCTTGTTCCCTCAAATCGAAAGCCTCTTGTCGGTAGTTTGAAGCAATACCTCTCTTCTCAAGATCTCTATGTCTCTCATTTTTTAGGTCTGGATCAAGATCTTTCCAATACCACTTACCGGTACGCTTTTGGGTCGCTTCTGTATCATAGTCATGGTTCCATGTTTCATATTGTGTGGCGTGTTCAAAATCTTCAATCGGATCCCAATCTTCAAACGAGCCAGGACCGATAAAAACAACATGATCTCTGACGACATCGCGGTAATCATCGCGTATGTTTGAGGCGGAGTTCCGCAAAATAAAAAAGGTCGCGAGGAAACCGACTTCTGCTGCGGTGTAGATATAACCGCGTTTGGCACCTGTATAGAGTTGTCCCATGCCGGGGATGACAAGCGAATAAAGGAACGCCTCATTTGGCGATTTCCGAGGTTGAAGTGCTTGGCTCGCTGCCGTGGCGACAGTTGATTGATCTGCTAATGAACGGTTTCCGAGCGTAGATTCCAGATAGAAAGCCGTAAAGGGCTGCGCTTGTAAAATATCAGAGGCTGAGCAGACACCAACGGATAAACAGAATAGCAGCACGAATATCAAAATGTGTGTGTAAAATTTCACGTTGGGTGTCTCCTCTAAAAGATGATGATCCCTGTCACTTCAATAAGTCCGGGTATTGTGCCACTCGATGCACGACCTGGACCGGGGTTGGCACGATAACTCAAATCAAGGTTGAATAGGAATAGTTTCACACCGATACCGCCGGTAAGATAATCTGTTAAGTTTGGTAGATTGATACCAGGCTCAACTTTACAGCCGACGCGGATCGCAAAAATATCACCGAGCCAGTACTCCAAACCGAGATTCTTTTGGAGGTGTCGCCACTCAAATGCTCGGATACCGACCCCGCGATCGGAAAGCAGCTGTTCGCGCGTCAGTTTTTCCTCTCTTTCGGCGTTAAGCCGTTCTAAATCGACTGCTAATTCGTCTTTATCCTCTGCCAATTTATCAATGTATGCCGTGATACCACTGACAAGACGCAGATGGTTATAATTATCGCGGTAGAGGCTCGTTGCGGTACCAATCCGTAAAAACCGAGGTAACGGATCCGCTTGGTTTTCATCAATGAAGGAGATACCCGGTCCAATGTTCTGTATTGCAACGCCGAGTGTCGTCGGCATAAGGTCAAACGGGATGCGGTACTGCATCCCCAAATCAAGGGCATAAGAATTTCCGTTCTCACGCCCGAGGACCATCCGAATTATTTTCCCGTTAATGCCTGCCGATAAAGAGTCAGTGATCCTATCTGCGTAGGAGAATGTTAACGCGAAATTAGTGCCAAGGTTCTCCTCGCGGAGGATATCTGGGGAATCTGTTGTTACAGCAATCGTGCCTTGTCCTTCCATTTGGAGTGTAGCACCGATGGTTCCGAAATCACCGAGAGGCATCGCACCCGAAAGGAAGGTATAGTATAAGCCTTCACCCGCTTCCCCAAAAATAGCAGTGCGGTCTGTATAAAACATTGAGGCTTGTGCAGCTTTTTTGCCCGATCGGAGTTTACTTTCAGGCATATCTGCGAGTCCGCTTGGATTCCAGAGCGATGTTGTTACATCACCAGACACTGCATAAAACGCGTCGCCGAGGGCTCTTGCTCGCGCGCCACCGCCGAGGTTCAAAATTTGTGCCCCGGTCCGTCCGGGGCCCGCAAGCGCGGTAACCGGCAGAAAGACGGCAAGCCATAAAAGTAGTATAAAGGTTTTGCGCATAGAAAAGTACACTTGAGGTATAACTCCCTTAGTTAATGTGAATTCAATTCTAATCTCATATGCTTGTGATCACTATCTATAATAACCCAATTGACTTTAAAAACGCAAATAGGTTTAATTGGTTTACGCTGTCGTTAAATTCCCATGCGGAGCGCGACTGCGGCGAGCAGGATGATTAAGGAAACAACACCTATCAGACTCGACACAACTGACATCTGGGTACGGAGCGGCTTAATTTCTGGCGGAAGTTCTTCAATTGTGGGGTCTAAATCCTCAATCGCTACCACCAATCGGGGCGCGAAAATCATGCTGTGCAGGACCGTAAGGATAATCAACACAAAGAAAAGTAGAATTTTGATGATGAGCGTTCGCATAAACGCATCGGAGAGCGCAGTCGGAGAGGTGAGATCTACGGCGAAAAAGATGTTGATGATACCGGTAAAAAATAGCACACCGATACAGCCCCAGACGACCGGTTCAAATCGTTTACCGATCTGCATCAAAAGTTGGATACGTTGAACAGGTGGTAAACTCTGTCTGAAATGCGGGACGATTACCATCGCTAAAATGAGATTGCCGCCGACCCATATAACAGCGGCGATAACGTGTATCCAGAGAACTAAAAGAGAGAATATATCCATGTTTGAAATCCTTTTTGATTATCGGTGGCTTAGAAATCTACCCTGTGCGAGTGTTCTGAAGACCTTCAATATTATTGATGACTGTTTCGGTGCGAGTGATTAACAGGCCACGCTCGGCTGCTGTGAGCGGTACCGGGGCGAAGCGATGGTAATCACACTTCGTGAGGAGATCAACCAGTTCCTCAAGAATGGATTCAGCAATACCGGATTGCACGCACACCTCGCGCACTGTGTCTATATTACGTTGCGTCAAAGCGAGCGTATCCGCAAGATATTCGTAGAGTATCTGCGCAAGTGCATTGGCAAACGCTGTTGCTTCGTCAGTCGTGTTGCTGTGTGCAAGTTCCATTAATGCATCGCGTGCTTGTTCAGCTGCAGTGCCCGGTTCTGTTTCTGACCGTTGCCTCCCTCGCTCCGTTGTTTGGCTGCTATCGGGTGTAGGTGTTGCAGTCCCCGGATTTACCGCTGCGCTCCTAAACATCTGAAATCTTGTGCGATACCAGAGGAAGCCCGCCACTACCAATACCACGATCAAAACTGCTGATAGGATTAACCAGATGCTCCACGATGAAATGTCTGTCTCGATGTCAGTCGCGTCGTTCGGATTTGGGTGCACCGAGATAGGAATAGGGGTCGTCTGTGTTGTCGCATAAACGGCTTGACTCGGGTCGAAGTAGACATACGCGATAGCAGGGATACGCAGTGTGCCTGTTCGAGCAGGGATTAAAGCGTACGCATAGGTGCGGTTTGTCGGTGTAGAATCTTCAACGAGATTAGGTCCGTTCACAACAACACCCGCTACGGCTGGGAACTTCGGAGCCGTGACCGTTTGTATGTTACCACGTCCGGAAATCTGTATAGACAGCGTTAGGGCACTTCCGGTTTCTACCGAAGTACGATCAACCTGTGCGGAGATCTGGTATTCACCAACGGCACCACTGAAGTGCGACGGTTTGCCTATTTCCGGTAACGGTTGAATATTCAACTTCAATGGTCCGGTTGTCAACGTCTTACGTCCGCGTGGGATCGGAAGCACCAATGTAGCCGGTTTGATGACAATCTGTCCTGTTTTCTGTGGATATAGCCTACGGACGTGTTCCTCGACCCAAAACGTTTTTCCGCGAATTTGCTGCGTGTGCGGTGGCAGCGTTGGGAGTTCCTCGACGAAAAAATCGGGGAATGTCGGGAGTCGCGGGATAGGAGATTCCTGTGTGGGCAGCACAGCGGTATACAGATAACGAAAGGTGTAGGTTAGTGGGGCGTTAAGATAAGGTTCGGAGGTATCAACACTGACTTTGACTTGGTGGGTGCTACGCGTTGATACATCTATATAGGTATCTGCACTGCTCACCCGAATTGATCCTGGATTTGCAAAATAATCGGTCCCTTGGTAGACAAACCGGACATCCGATAATGAAAAGTCGCCGATTGCTTGCGGAATCAGTTCGTAAACCCACGCCATAGAAACCGCAATTTTATTTGATTCTAATCGTGGTGTCGTTTCAGTGTGTAGCGGCACAGCGAGGAATGCGGGTAGAAAATCGAATTTCGGTGCCTCAATATGCTGGATGAAGGCATCTCCCGAAATCGTAAGATCTAATCGCGCCTTCTCTCCAAGTTGTATATGGCGAGGTTTTACTGCAGCTGCCACATTGATGGTAGGCGGTCGCGTGGGCACCTGCCCCGCTGTGCTCTGCATAGCATTGAGAACAGAGAAGCATAGGAAAAAAAGTGTGCCTAAAGCGGTTTTCGGCAGTTTACCAATCCTTCGCACGCCGGAGCCCGCTTTTGCGCTGCTGCTGTAATAATTTTTGCCGTACCCTATTTTCATTCTTACTTAAACGTTCTAAGAGTTGAAGTCTCTCTG
The DNA here is from genome assembly GCA_022827185.1 of Candidatus Poribacteria bacterium. Classification (GTDB taxonomy): domain Bacteria; phylum Poribacteria; class WGA-4E; order WGA-4E; family WGA-3G; genus WGA-3G. The sequence goes on along the minus strand of JAJDTM010000003.1, from coordinate 174,122 downwards.
CTTCACCAATATCGTCCGGTTCAGTCTTCGGTTCAGCGTTTTTATTCGCCTTCTGTTGCTGCGCGAAGTCCTCTTGTTGTTTTACGAGTTGAAGTGCTAATGCGAGATTATGTTCTGCATCCGTATCCTGCGGATTCAAGCGGAGCGAATGCCTATAGGCATCAATGGCACGTCTGAGATCACGCGCTTTAAATTGGGCATTTCCCAAGTTGTAATAGATGTGTGCCTGATTTGGCACTTTTTCAGGGTTGCCACTGTGCCTTGCTAACGCTTCTCGAAATGCTTGTACTGCTTCGCTGAACTTACCGTTTCTATACAGCACGGTGCCGAGGTTATAATGTGCAACCGAATTGTCAGGTTTCTGAAATGTCGCTTCTTGAAAGGCGATCTGTGCCGCGTCGTAGTTCCCATACAAATATGCTTCGTGACCTGCTTGCATCGTGCGCGTCCAACCGCCGATCCATCCGACAAGTGCAATAGAGAACAAGATTAATAAAAAGCAGATAAGGCACTCATTTCGCATGATATAACCTCAGCGTCTCTGTTTGGGTAGGTTCTGTGGGAATATTTTAACGTGCCGATTCGGATTTGTCAAGTGGATTCCTTGTTAAGCCATCAGCCATCGGCAGTCAGTTTACCTTACAGTGAGAGTCCCGCTCTTGTGGTAGTGACTTTTCGGTTCACTGCTATAACACACCTCTTAACTAAAAACTGAGTACTGTTAACTGACAACTATTAAAAAAAATAGGCACGCTATAAGCAGCGCGCCTACGATAATAGGAATAAATGCTTATTTCCGTTGTTTGATGTCTGCCCAAGTCGTCGTCAACTTACCTACAGGTTCAACATCAAGGAAACCTTGGATTTCGGCGAAGAAACTCTTCTGGTCATTTGATTTATCGGGATAGATCCTGGTTTTTTCGTGGGTCTCCTCATCAAAATGGAGGTTGATATACGCGGCGCCCGCGGATTCACCAACCCGATAGAGCAGCACATTGCCACCTTTTTTCAAATCGACTTCGACGTTATGAAGGATTGTTCGTGCGGCACCTGTCCATCTGGAGTTGTTGTACCATTTTTCGCCGTTAATCCAAATTTGGGCGTGGTCATCATGTGCAGGAGACATAACGGCTTTTCTCGCTATAGGCGAGTGAATAACGATCATTCCGTAAGTATCAATATTATCAACAGGACCGCCTCTGTTCATGTTGTGCCCGTCTGCCGGATCGAGTTCAAAGACCGTCCACTCCCGAGGCCCCCCGTTAGCGTCTTCCCAGTTCATCTTGACTATTTTTGTGAGGTTCAGTCCTCCTCCTGTCGAAAGTTTGGATTCCGTGAGTGTACCATTAGTGCCTTTGTCAATGAGATCTATCTTTGAGGATGCCCCAAAACCGCCATTGTTCTCATAGTTGCCATCGGGACCATACCACTTGGTAATCCAGTTTTTATTGTCAGAGTGATCTTCCCTCAGTTCGTCACCGTTCGGGTTTGGATCTTTCAGGAGTTCGTCGTTTTTCAAGGGACCCCCCTTGATATCGTTCGCCTGCGCGAATACAGATTGTGAGGTTTCGATAGCCAGTACAAAGACAACCGCGATCGTGATTGTCAGCCAGGAAATACTTTTCATAAACTTTACCTTCTTATAGACAAATCATAAATATAGCAGGTTTTAGGAACCTGCTTATTTTGTGAGCGGATTCTTGAATTCCAATATAACTTCGGATTCATTAGAAAATTTATTATACGAATTATACATGCTTAACAACAATTTGTCAAATATGTGACATAGCTTGCGTACGGCATTCAGTCTTCAGTTATAGGTGGTCAGGGGAATAGCTCTGTCTTGCTCAAAAGATTTCTTGACAAAATTGACGAAAATCTGTTTAATAGTAGAGGCAGAAGTAAAAAATCACGGCAAGCTTTGACTTGCAAGTTATGCCATAAATGCCGTCCTTTTCGGCATATAGAATTTAATCCATTTGCAAAAGGAATAATCTGATGAATATAGAACAACGACTTGAAGAATTAGGTGTGGAATTACCGGAACCCGCGGTTCCCGTAGCAAATTACGTCACAACGGTACAGACCGGCAATCTTATATTTACTTCCGGGCACGGTCCCGGGACAGGCGAAGGCCCGATCTATAAAAGCCAACTCGGTACCGATGCCACAATTGAACAGGGTTACGCATCGGCGCGTCAGGTGGCGATCTGCTTGTTAAGCACTCTTAAGCACGCGCTCGGCGATTTGGATAGAGTGAAACGTGTCGTCAAAGTGATTGGATTTGTCAATTCGGCACCCGATTTTACCGACCAACCCGCAGTCGTCAATGGCGCATCCGACTTCTTCGTTGAAGTATTCGGTGATAAGGGCAGACATGCCCGTTCCGCAGTCGGTATGGTCCAATTACCCGGTGGGATTCCCGTTGAAGTTGAGATGGTCGTCGAAATCGAAGATTAATCTCCTGGGGAAACTTAAAATCGGTATTGTGAGTCACGAAAGCGCAGCCCGAAACGAAGTGGAGGGCGATTCGGGAGAAGAATACTCCGCAAGGAAAGTTAAAAAATGGCAGTTCAAATTGTTAAACCTCGGATACGCGGGTTTATCTGCACCAATGCGCATCCAGCGGGTTGCCACGCGAATGTACTTAACCAGATAGACGAGATTAAACACGGCATTCCTTACAAAGAGATGGATCTAAATGCCCTTGTCATTGGTGCCTCAACAGGTTACGGGCTGGCTTCCCGCATCGCTTTGACTTATGCTTACGGTGCCAAAACGCTTGGGCTTCTCTATGAACGTCCAGCCGATGAGAGACGCACTGCGACGGCAGGTTACTATAACACCGCGGCTTTCCATCGACAGGCGACGGCGGATGGATTTTTCGCGGACAGCCTCAACGGAGATGCGTTTTCCGATGAGATGAAAGCAGAGACTATTAACCGACTCAAAGCAGATTTCGGCAAAATAGATATTCTCGTCTATAGTATCGCTGCACCACGCCGAGTCCATCCGACCACAGGGGTCTCACATCAATCCGAGCTCAAACCAATCGGGGCGCCGTATACCGGGAAGACGATTGATCTGAATCGGGAAGTCATTACCCCTGTAACGATTGAGCCGGCGAATGACCAAGAGATCACCGATACAATCGCTGTGATGGGCGGTGAAGACTTAGAGCTGTGGATTGACGCGTTGACGGACGCGGAATTGCTTGCACCAGAGGTGACGGTTGTCGCCTATAACTATATCGGGAGTTCCTTGACCTGGCCCATTTATCGGGACGGCACTATCGGTAGAGCAAAGGATGATCTGAAAGCACGCGTGGATGCCCTTGATGAACGGCTCGCAAATCAACTCGGCGGTAATGCCTATATTTCAGTGAACAAAGCCGTCGTGACGCAAGCCTCTGCAGCAATCCCTGTCGTACCGCTCTATGTGAGCATCCTCTATGATATTATGAACGCGAGGGGCATCAATGAGGCGCCGATCGGGCAGATGCAACGCCTTTTCTCAGAACATCTCGGCCCAGGGCTGCAACCCCAACTCGATTCTGAACGTTATATCCGACTTGATGACCGCGAATTGCAACCTGAAGTCACTGACGCAGTGACCGAGCGGTGGGAGCAAATTGATACCGACAATTTCCACGAACTCTCCGATTACGCAGGCTTTAGACGACGTTTCCGAAACCTTTTCGGTTTTGAAGTTGAAGGTGTAGACTACGATGAAGCGGTAGAGACAGAAGTAATGTTCTAATAGAAGGCAATAAACCTGAATGCGGGATGTACAACCGAAAGAATTGCAATTCTACCGCACCCCAAACGGGCATGAACCTTTTGCAGAGTGGTTTAACGCAATTCGAGACACAACGACGCGAACCAGAATTCAACGGAGGCTTGTGAGGCTTGAAGCTGGCAATTTTGGTGACTGCCATGTTATCGGGCAGGTGTGTTTGAATTGAGGTTTCATTTTGGTGCAGGCTATCGCATCTATTTCAGTAATCCCGATAACATACGCGTCCTTGTACTCTGTGGTGGAGATAAGTCAACACAGTCGCGGGATATTGAACGTGCAAAAAACTATTGGCTTGAATACAAGGAGACACAATCATGAGAAAATTGAGGACCCTGCACGAGTTCCTAATGGAACGATTTGCGGCTGACACGGAAGAAGCAATCAGCTATCTCGACGTGGCACTTGAGGAATATCAAGAGGATGGCGATACTCTATTCTTTCTGCTGGGACTTCAGCATGTCATTGAGGCACGGGGCGGGGTTTCGGAGGTCGCTAAGAAAATCGGCATTGCGCCGCGAGTCCTCTCGGACGTGCTCTCAAGCGAAGAGGCACCGCGTCTGGATACGCTCAATATAATTCTTCAGGGGCTTGGGTGTCGGCTGTCTATTCAACCGCTAAAGGCTGAGAGTTCCAGTTTGCATCATACAGACGAGAATTATCCAGTCACACCAAGAGAAAACGCAGACCCGAATCTTGAAGTCACTACCGAGAGTAGTGATATCCGTTAACCGAATATATTCAGAATTTACTATAGTTGGAAGCGAAAATCTCAAAAGGGGTTTTTGATATATTTCTGTTATCAGATAAGTAAGGAGAAATTTATGACGCAACCCATTCAGGTTACAGTTTGGAATGAATTTAGACACGAAAAAACGAACGAAACCATCCGTGGTATTTATCCAAAAGGTATCCACGCCGCAATTGCCGATGGTCTGAACGACTCCGGCGGTTTTAACGTCCAGAGCGCGACTTTAGATGAACCCGAACACGGCTTAACCGACGATGTGCTTTCGAGCACAGATGTTTTAATCTGGTGGGGACATGCCGCACACGGTGCCGTTGAGGACGCAATCGCCGACAAAGTTCGCGCACGCGTTTTGGACGGCATGGGGCTTATCGTGCTCCACTCAGCGCACTACTCCAAACCTTTTACCCGTTTGATGGGCACATCTTGTAGCCTCAAATGGCGTGAAGCTGGTGAAAAGGAGCGTCTCTGGGTCATTGAACACGGACACCCCATTGTTGAAGGCTTAGGCGAATACTTTGAAATTGAGCACGCCGAAATGTATGGCGAGCCTTTTGATATTCCTGAACCCGACACCCTCGTTTTCGTCAGTTGGTTCCCCGGCGGTGAAGTCTTCCGAAGTGGGTGCTGTTATTATCGCGGACGCGGCAAGATCTTCTATTTCCGTCCCGGTCATGAGACATACCCGATCTATTACGACGAGAATGTTCGACATGTCATCGCGAATGCTGCGCGATGGGCAGCACCGGGCAACGCACCGACCCCGGTCTTTGGGAATGCCAAACCGTTAGAACCGTTAGATTAACGGGTGGGAGCGATTTGTAATCGCGATGCCTCTGGTGAGCGGACGCTCCTAAGTCCGCTCATCGCTGTTAGGGAACCTGCTATGCAGACAGAAGATATCCAAGAGAATACTGAACACATTGATATTCCACCCGTCACCGGTCCGTTTGCTGAACCGTGGTCCCTTAAGAAAATTATGGCACTTGCTGCCGTGTTTGGACCTGCGGCGATTGTCGCTTCAGTAAGCATCGGTGCCGGCGAAACGATCGTTGTTGTCCGCGCAGGCGCGTGGGCTGAATATAACTTGCTCTGGCTTGTGCTACTCAGCTGCGTCGTGAAAGGTATTTTCGTTACTTATCTGCTGGGTCGCTATACGGCAGTCAGCGGTGAGTATATTGGGAATCGACTTGCGAAACTGCCCGGACCGCGTGGATGGCTCCTCATTGCGATCGTCATCTTTGAAATGGTAGGCGCGCCTTTGGCATGGGTACCGATCGCCAAACCTTGCGGTGCGCTGCTCCATTTTCTGTTCAGAGATACGCTCCCTTCTGGGATCGCGCAGCCTGTTTGGGAGAATCTAATCACATCCTGTTTTATCACGCTCGCGCTCCTTTTCGGTTTACGCATCTCCTTTGAAAGACTGGAAAAGCAGCAGCTCATTATCTGTGCTATTCTCGTTGTGGGAACGATTATCGGCACATTGATGGTGCGTCCCGACTTTGGCAAAGCACTGGTCGGGAGCCTCCGTTTTGGACACCTCCCTGAATTTCCTGAATGGGCACCGAAGGATGCTGTTGAAAATCCGCTGTTGACAATGGCGACAGCGTTCGGTTACGTCGGCGGTTCTGTTATGGGATACGTTGTCTACGCCAATTGGGTGAGTATGCACCGCTGGGGCATGACTTCTCATCAGAACATTGATGCTATCCGTCAACGCGCCGCGAACAGTGATAGAATTGATTATCTCCCTGAACACCCCGAAAAGGTTAGCCAACTCCGAAAAATCCTTGCACCGTTGCGATGGGATATCGGTATGGGCGCGATTGTACTTTTCATTGTAACAGCGGCGTTCATGATTTCAGGAGCTGCGGTCCTATATGGAATGGAGAGCACTTTTGAGGGATGGAGCTTACTCACCGATCAGGCAAGCGTCTGGAAAAATATTCATGCCTCGTTGGTGTGGGTCTACTACATCTGTATCATTGTGGCGCTATGGGGAACGCTACAAGCACTTCCAGAAATCTACGCACGCGTAATGCAAGAATTCTTTCAGGCAGTCTGGCCCCACCGCGAATGGCGTTACGATACGCTTCGCAAATGGGTCTGCCTCTATATTTTCCTTACAACAATGGTGCTGATCTGGTTGAACATTCCGTTTGACATCCTGACACAGATCGCGGGCTTTATTTTGGCGAATTTTTCAATCGCGTTGATGATGCTCGCTGCGTTATATCTGAACGCGAAGCTACCCGCTGCGTATCGAACACGTCCCTTTATGTTCATCGGTGCCTTGATTTCTGCAGCGGTGCTTATTACATTTGCGGGGATTAATGGTTGGGGTTTGTGCGTCAAACTTTTCGCTGGCAATTAAAGTTGAAACCTATCACATAAGCATATAGAATATCGTCAATTACGCTGAATCTTCAAAAGGAGATAAAATCATGTCAGACATGAAAAACGAACTCGCGAAACTGCAACAGCAAGGTTTCGTTTTAATAGAGGGCGCGTTGTCACCAGACGAGACGGAACATGTTCGGCAACGCATTAACTATGCGCGGGAACAGGGTTGGGAAGAAGGCTTGAACGCTGTCGGCAACATGTGGTTTGATACCTTACTCGACCGTGAGCCGGATACATACCAGTCGCTTGTCGGACATCCGAGTGTTCGTCCTTACCTTGAAGGCTTAATGGGGAAACAGTGTCAGCTACGGAGTCTACGCGCACACATCAACCCGGGTCCGTATCTCCAAGAATGGCACATGGATTTTTACGGCTACTGGCAAGAACAACGGTATGTTGAAGAACATCCGTTCGCCATGGCACCCGTCGGGATTAACACGACGTTCTATTTTCAAGACAACAATCCGGGTGAGGGGCACCTCAAGTTTATCAAAGGCGGACACCTGTCGGAACCGCCACATCTCTATCCGTTAGATCGTCCTAAATTTGAAGAATGGTGTGAAGCACAAGAACACGTTATTCTGCGTCCGAAAGCAGGTGATTGTGTCGTGTTCATCAACCATATCCCGCATCAAGGTGCGAAAGAACGCGACGATATGGAACGGAGTAATGTCGTGTGCCATTATCAGGTAACCCCGATGTATGAAGGCGTTTGGCACGTTTCTCGACCGCGTGGGTATCAAGGCACGTTCCCGTTCGCTTAGAGATATACACTGGTGTTTAAAGGGCGGGTGTGCTTCGCATCCGCCCGTATTGCATTAAAAGTAGTAGGCACGCGCCGCGTGCCGTAACAGACTCACATTTTTATTATCGAATTCACGTTAACATACTGATCCCTATAGGAATTGGAGGCCACTCATGCGTCCATTTTTAATTTGCTTGTGTGCTGTGTATCTGATAGGGAGTTTCCAAAGCGTTAGCACAGCCGCAGAACTCGAAGGTTTAGTCGTCTATTTCGCTTTTGAAGAGGGGGCGGGCAAGACTGTCAAGGATCTGTCTGGGAACAAACAGGATGGGAAATTAGAGGGTGATACGTCGTGGAGCGACGGTAAATTCGGGAAGGCGGTCAATTTCGGTGGGAAAGATGGGATTGTTCGGGTAGAACATTCCGATGCGTTTGAATTTACCGATGGCATTACCATTGCCGCTTGGATTAAACCGACGCTGAAGGTGGGTCCCGGTACGTGGCAACTGATCGCGGCGAAGGGACCGGATGTACAGGAATTTTTTGAGGTGCTGCTCCATCCGGACGGTTTTATATGGATGGGTTGGAAATTGACAGGTGGACGGAATGTCCCCGCACAGAGTCCGCGCGATGTTGTCAAAGACAAATGGCAGCATGTCGCTGTTTCGTTTCAGAGTGGAAAGTGGTGGACCACCTATCTTGATGGTGAGGTGTTGATAGATTACCCGAAGACTGGCGATAAACTGGTGCCGATTGATGCACCGCTTATGATTGGCATGGAGGAACCCCCCGCTCTCAACCGTTACTATAATGGTATTATTGACGACTTTGCACTCTTTGATCGAGGGTTATCACAGGATGAGATTAAAGAGATCCAAGGCGGTATCCAAGAGATTTTGGCGGTTGATCCGGAAGCAAAATTGCCGATTACATGGGGATCCGTCAAGGAAAAATATAGGGTGCAGTAAGTCAAATTGACTTGTGAACTTACCTCATTTTTATATCCGTGCCAATTTGGCAGACATTCAGTAAGAATTTCGACTATTTTAACCAATTAATATTGGCACGGATATTGCACACTATTTCGTAGCTAAGGTATATTGTCGATCTGTTTTCTGGTGGGAAGCTGTGCTCGCGGTTATTTAACCATTTGCTGGTAGGTACGTCGTTTCCTTCTGAGGTGCGTCCGTCAATAGGGTCTTTGTAATTATGAACTTTACGACTATAATTTCAAAATTATTCATACAGAGGAGAAATTAGAAATGAGCAAGGTCATAGGAATTGATTTAGGAACAACAAATTCATGCGTGGCTGTCTTAGAGAGCGGCGATGCTAAGGTGATCGAAAACGCAGAGGGGAATCGGACGACTCCCTCGGTTGTCGCTTTTACCAAAGAAGGGGAACGTCCTGTAGGGCTGGTTGCCAAAAGACAAGCTACCACAAACCCTGAAAATACAATTTTTTCGATTAAAAGGTTCATGGGACGAAAACATAGCGAGATCGGTGATGATGCTTCTCGTGTGCCTTATGAATTAAAAGCCGATAAAGATGGTGATGTCGCTGTAAATATTGAGGGTAAAGATTACACACCGCCCGAAATCTCCGCGATGGTTTTACGGAAAATGAAAGAGACTGCCGAGGCGTACCTCGGAGAAGATGTTACAAAGGCAGTTATTACCGTTCCCGCCTACTTTAACGATTCCCAACGTCAGGCGACGGCAGACGCAGGCAAAATCGCGGGGTTAGAAGTCGAGCGGATTATCAATGAACCGACCGCTGCATCCCTCGCCTATGGGTTACAAAGCGAAGGCGACAAGAGAATTGCTGTTTACGATCTCGGTGGTGGGACATTTGATATTTCTATTCTTGAAATCGGGGACGGAGTCTTTGAGGTCAAGAGTACAAATGGCGATACGCATCTCGGCGGCGACGATTTTGACCAAGTGATTATTGACTGGATGGCACAAGAATTTCTCAGTAGCCAAGGCATTGATCTCCGCAGTGATCAGATGGCATTGCAACGCTTAAAAGAGGCAGCAGAAACCGCAAAATGTGAACTCTCCAGCACTTTACAGACAGACATAAACCTACCGTTTGTCACCGTTGATGCCAGCGGCCCGAAGCACCTTAACTTGACACTTACCCGCGCAAAACTGGAGCAGATTACAGATGATCTCGTCCAACGGTCGCTTGAGCCGTGCCGACAAGCACTCGCGGATGCTGAGATACAACCCTCCGATATCGACGAAGTGATCCTTGTTGGTGGACAAACACGCATGCCGAAGGTGCAAGAAGCCGTGGAACAACTCTTCGGTAAAGAGCCGCACAAAGGGGTCAATCCAGATGAAGTCGTCGCAATTGGAGCCGCAATTCAGGGCGGTGTCCTTGCAGGCGATGAAGAGGTCAAAGACATTCTCTTGTTGGATGTTACACCCCTTTCGCTTGGAATTGAGACACTCGGCGGTATGTTCACACGACTGATTGACAGGAACACAACAATTCCTACAAAGAAATCGAACATATTCACGACACCTGAGAACAACCAGACATCGGTTGATGTGCATGTCCTTCAAGGCGAACGCGAACAGGCGGTTTATAACAAAACCATCGGACGTTTCCGTTTGAGTGAGTTGCCGCCAGCACCGAGAGGTATACCGCAGATTGAGGTGACGTTTGATATTGACGCAAACGGCATCCTTAATGTATCCGCGAAAGATACCGCGACCGGTAAAGAGCAGAAAATTACCATTACCGCGTCCTCTGGACTTTCGGAAGCCGAGATTGATCAGATGGTGAAAGATGCCGAAGCACACGCGGAAGAGGATAAGCAGAAACGCGAGGAAGTTGAGGCGCGGAACCAGGCAGATTCTATGGTTTACGAGACTGAGAAAAACCTCAGTGAGTTTGGCGATAAGGTAGATGCTGCTGCTAAGGAGAAGGTCAACGCTGCTGTCGCTCGTGTCAAACAAGCGTTAGAGGCAGACAACCACGCCGAGATTCAATCCGCAACGGACGAGTTAACGCAGGTCTGGCATGAAGTCTCCGCACAGATGTACCAACAGACTGCAGGCACAGATCCGGGTGCTGCGCAGGGAGATCCATCCGCTGCTGATCCGACAGCTGAATCCGAGGATAGCGAAGTCGTTGACGCTGAATACGAAGTCGTTGACGAGGATGAGAAGAAAAATTAATGGGGCGGATGCAAAGTCCTTTTCTTTGTTGACCAGAATGGAAGTATGGAAGTGTGGAAGGTTCGGAGAATCTTCTTCCATACTTTCACCGTGAGGTTATGTTGTAGAGATGCTTTAGGACCGTAAGGGAGTTTAAGCAATGGCTTATAGCGAATTTACCTTAGAGTCGGTGCAGAAAACATTCCAACTGGAGACAGTTCGGTCTGTAGGAATCTTCTCTGAAATGGAGCCAGTGGCACCAAGCGCATATCTGACGACAGGGTTAGCAAGAAAGGCATCATTGGCCACCGCTATCGGCACTGAGAAAGCACGATCAGAAATGATTGTCGCCGATGTACTCGTAGAACTTATCGAGCATTTCGATCGCCGCATTAGTCTGTTTTCTGGGATTGACTTCAACGTTGATGCTGAGAAAGGTTTGACGGGCGTATGTGATTTTTTGGTCAGTTTATCGCCAGAACAATTTTACTTGGAAGCACCCGTCATTATCCTTGTTGAGGCAAAAAATCTTGACTTGAAACTTGGATTAGGGCAATGCGTTGCTGAAATGGTTGCCTCACAACGCTTTAATGCCGAAAAAGGGAATGACATCCGTTGTATTTACGGTGCCTCTACGACAGGCATAGAGTGGCAGTTCCTCAAGTTAGAAGAAAAGCACCTGCACATTGATATGACAAGCTACACGCTTGAGCGGTGTGACAGACTCCTCGGCATCCTCGCCAGCATGGTCGCACAAAAGGCATGAGCAAGGTCATTTATTCTCCTCATCCACGGTAGGCGAGGTTTCTAACCTCGCCGATCTTCCCTAATAAATGCCTCTCATCCACCCGTATACCTTCACATTTCCACTACATCCCACCGCTTAATATCCCAATAACCCAATACCTTCCCGATACGTTTGTGCGGAGTGCTGTAAAGAACCGAGCTCGGCTTCAGTCAGTTCGATTTCGAGAATCTCTTCTACACCGTTTCCACCAAGTTTAATAGGAACGCCAATATAGAGATCATCAATACCGTATTGACCGGTAAGATGGGCAGAGCAAGGCAGTAACCGTTTCTTATCCAGAATGATGGCTTCCGCCATCTGTGCCAACGAGGCACCCGCGGCATAATAGCCACTTGTTTTCAGGAGATTGACGATTTCGGCACCACCGTCACGCGTCCGTTGTGCCATCGCTTCAATACGATCTTCTGGAATTAATTGCGGAATCGGGATACCGTTAACAGTGGTATAGCGCGGGAGTGGAACCATTGTATCGCCGTGTCCACCGAGGACAAGCGCGTGGATGTCTTCTACAGATACACCGAGTTCAAGCGAGATAAAATGGCGGAACCGTGCCGAATCCAGCACACCTGCTTGACCGACGACGCGATGTGACGGGAATCCTGAAACCTTCCACGCATGGTAGGTCATGATATCCAATGGGTTGGTGAGCATCATAATAATAGTATCTGGTGAGTGCTTCACCACGTTTTCTGTGACGCTGCCGACGATATTGGCGTTCGTTTGCAACAGATCTTCGCGCGACATCCCCGGTTTACGCGGGGAGCCTGATGTAATAATTACCAAGTCGGAGCCTGCGGTTGCTGTGTAATCCAGGTCTCCGTCGATTGCGGCATCAAAGAGTTCCACGGGACCCATTTGTGCCATATCCAATGCCTTACCTTGCGGGACCCCGTCCACGATGTCTATCATGACGACATCCCCGAGTTGTTTCTGTGCGATCAGGAACGCCGCTGTTGCGCCAACATTCCCCGCACCAATAACACTGATTTTTTTTCTTGCCACTTCTGCCTCCATTATGAAAATGTATCGTTTTTATGCTAAGATTGACAGTATTAATTATACCCAGAAATTTGAAAATAATCAAGTCCTTATAGAAACTGCCCCAGAGTCATTCAGTTTTAAGAAAATATAGAGTTTCTCATCCTTTTTTTAGGATCCGGTTCGGTTGGGAAACCGAACCTACCGGGTCTGGGGGCCAAAATTGGACTAAAAACCGAAAACTGAATAGCCCTGGAAACAGCCCAAGGCTGTTTAGTTTTCCATAAAGGTGTTTAACGGAAGTATAAAACATTGTATAATAGTTTTGCGTAGAAAGCGGATTGAAAAATGCTGCTGATCTGATAATATGTTGTTGCATGAGATGTCCTCCTGAAAAGTTTGGTTAACTTTTAGGTGGTCATCTCATGCGCTAAAAATCAAGCAACTTTTTAAAAGCAAAACGCATTTTCATAATACGATACGCTCTTAGGCAACGCCTGTAGTAGTCTGACCATAACTTTGATAAATGTCAGTAAAATTGATTTAGGAAATTTTTATGTTTCTTGCAAGTTCCTTAAGGGTTTCTATGAATAAAAATAATTTCACTGTTTGGGAACTGCCACAGGGGGCAATTGCTCGTTATGGGTCGGGTGCCTTATGTGATTTAGCAGTTTCTGCAGATGGAACGTCCTTGGCAGCTGGGACTGGGATGGGCGTGTGGTGGTATGACCTCACCACACGCCAGCCTGTTTCGTTGTTTGAAACGGGGCGAGGCATGGTCGACGACATCGCCCTCTGTTCAAGTCAACCGTGGTTGGCAGTGAAAAATAGTGACAAAAATGGGGATGAGGTGATTAAGATATGGGATACGCAAAGACAGAAATGTATCGCTGTCATGGACCATCCGGCAAGGTGGAGGGACGATCCACCTCGAAATTATTTAGGCAGTCCCTGTTTTTCGCCTTCAGGGCAATGGCTTGCTGCAAGTCGAGATGGTAGTGTTATCGTTGACATCTATGCGTCGTTAACCGGTAGAGTCCATGCATCACTGGAATTACCTTCTGAAGACATCGAGTTATGTAGCATAGATGACTCTGACAATGGATTCTTTTGGAATTTTAGCGGTGCTTTGGCGTTTTCACCGGGCGATCGGCTCTTTGCCTCGTCACATTGGTCGGATTTTATCAGCGTCTGGGATATAACGACCCGTGAACGCATCATCCGCCTCACCGGACATTCCGAAGGTGTGCACGCGCTCAGTTTTTCACCTTGCGGTCAGTTCCTTGCGACTGGTGGAATAAAGGGGACTGTGCAAGTCTGGGAGACTTCTACTTGGCAGCTGCAGCAAACGTATCCATCGTTTGGAGACTACTTTATGAATGTTTCCTACACCCCCGATGGCACGCTTCGGGCAGCAGGTATTTCTCAGGATCAATGCACAGTCACTGTGTGGGATGTCGCACAGCAAAAGGCGTTATATACTTTTCATGAAAAAAATTATTGTGAAGCTGAAATTTATCCTATTCATTTTTCCAACGGGACACATCTTGCCTTCCAAAGTGACTTTGAAGTCCAAGTCAAGTCAGTGGGGGGGACAGAGCCCCTTGCAATACTGCCGTGGGAACAGGGCGATCTGCATTCTCTCGTATTTTCGCCTGATGGAAAGACACTCTGTGCGGGGTACCGGCAATTTGGCGGTGTCGTGCTATGGGATGTAACAACCCATCGTCCACAACATGTTGTTACAGAGCCGCGTTGTCATATCGTTGCCGTTTATTCGGACCCGGCGACTGGAAAATTTTATGCAACCGGGTTTCCCCCAGGAGAATCTGACTATTGGAGCAACACCCTGAATCTGTGGGAAATTGGACAAAGTGAACGGATCGCTGAACTAACGATCCCTGGAGAATTACCTAATCGGCGTGCGATGGCATACACGCCCACCACGCAACTACTGGCCTGTGGGACCGGAACGGAAAAGGATAGTGAGAGCTGGGATGAAAATGACCCCCAAAATGGGGCAGTGTATGTATGGGATGTCGCACGCGGAGAGATGAAACACATACTCAGAGGTAAACATGCGAATTCCATCAATTACGTGAGATTCAGTCCGGACGGCACACGCCTTATCAGCAAATGTGATAGCTGGATAAATCGGGTGTGGGACATGATGTCCGGTGAAGAGATCGGTGAGTTTCCAGAAGTTTTTGTGATGCCTCCCGAATATTTTGATACTGCGTATATTAAATCACTTGGAGAGGACTTAAGAGCACTAGCTTATTTTGTTCCCCTCGTTTTTTCTCTTTGTGGAAATCTAATTGTGGGAGTTTCCGGTGCTAGTATACTTGTGTGGGATATTGAGCAGTGTAAAACACGTATGACAATGCTGCTCCCACTTACAGTGCCAGATGGAGAGTATCCTAATATAGATCCGATAGAAATCTCGCCTTGCGGTCGGTATGTGGCTTTCGGCGAAATTTGGCAACCGGGATTAGAGAAAGTTCCTGTTCAGTTATGGGATATTCGCACCGGTGAAAACATAGCCACTTTTCTCGGACACCCGACAGATATTCAATGTCTTGCGTTTTCACCAGATAGCACCATCTTGGCAAGTGGGGGTTTTGATCACACGATTCTGTTATGGGACTTGAAACCTTATTTGAGGAACTCATAAGGATTGCACTAATCCACTAATTTTATTTCGCCCCAACGTGCAGCCAATTTGCCACGTGCTTCTACGGGATAGGGTAGACTTTCCGACTTTACGAAAACATCATCAACGGCGACTTCGACTTCTTGGTCGGCAGTGAGGTAGATACTCCACCACGGAAATTCGCCTAAGTCGGCATTAGAGGGAATATCGTCCTTTTTCCATTCCGTCTTTTCTCCAGGATCAACGGTGACAGCCATTTCATGTTTCGCATCGTTCCATTCCAAACGGAGCGTTCGGAGCATATTCGTATTTTCAGGGATGTCTTCATAAGCGAACGCCTGCCAACCCCCGAGCTGCCCGACAGAACCGGAACCGAACACACCCTTAGGTCCCCAGTTATGTTGGTGGCTCGGCGACATGCCGAAAACCCAGTTCGGATTTTTCCAGTTCGTCTCCTCGTTGGTACACAGCACCCCGAACCATCCACCGGCATCAGAGAGTTCAGCGACCTTCACCGTGAATTGGATACCGAGGATGTCGCGCGGCTCCCATCCGAAAACAAGTTTAAAACCCGGATCACGACCTCCCGGTGCTTTAACTTCCATCCGAAGCACGCCATCTTTGATACCCATCTCTAAGCGGTTTTCAGGAACAAATTGAACCCATTTCGTGCCGAGATCGGGTATCTGCCCAGGTGTCTCGTCAATTGCGTCTAAATCTCCCTCAAAATCGTCATAAGGTTTCCATTCAGGTGCAGCAAACGCACTGGATAGGGTAAGTACCGCCAAAATGCAAATAAACAATGTAGTTTTCATAAATATTTTACCAGTAATATTGTGTGGATGACGCTCATTAGCAGAACGAAACGAAAAATCCACCGGATAACACGCGAGTTCTGATACTCCAATTTAAAAACAAACAGCCGTGCTGCTGCCATCCAGCTACAAGGCGTTACAAGACACTGATTTAGAAAATTATAGGTGTCACCAAGAAAAAGCGTGATAAAGGTACCGAGTGCAAGGGATAAGATAATCAGATTGAAAACCGTACTGAATTTACCTGATCGACTGACGACAATCAGCCATTTTCTTAAAAACTCCTTCTTCAGTTCATAGTCGTCGCTCATCTGAAGCTTCCATCCTTCCATTTTCCAATCACGCTCGCGAAAGTCGTTAGTCCTTAAAACGGTTCAAAAGCTGCGGCAATTCTTCGGGTATCTCGCCGCGCTTCATTCTAATTTGGAGGTGCGCGCTCGCGAGATATTCCCGTCCTTCCCGCTGGTCAACATTGATGATAGGTTTCGCTACGATTTCCATATCTTCTGAGAGATCCAACGTAAAATTCAGGGCGACAAAGTCTGGCAGCCATGCCGTTAGTATCTGGCGAACCTCACCTGCAATAGAAGACGTTTCGGATTCTAACTCAGTATCTTCGCTGAGGATGAACCGAATTGCTGCAATCGCCCAATCTTGTATGAGTGCGCGAGCCGTTTCTGCTTCTAAAGTTGCACCAAAGTTATCTTTCGCTCCGTCTTTTGCTGCATCGCAGGTTATCAGTCCGATTTTCAATCGTTTGAGCAACGCAACGATTTGCGGATCCTTGACCGCTTTTTTGACGCGATCTATTACGAATTCCAGATGTTCGGCTGTGACGCTAAATTCGAGGTATTGTGGTGGTGGGGCGTACTTCCTACCTTTCCGCTTTTCTTCTGCTTCGACCTCTTTTAAGTGTTCAAAGAAAGCTTGTACGTCCTTAAACTGGGCACTGTATTCTTCCTTGATACGGTAGCATTCTTCAAGAATGGGATCAGGTTTCATAAATTCACCTCCATGAGTTCAGCAGGTGTGCAAATAATTGCCGGTTGAAAACCTTTATCTCTACAGACCTGTTCAATATGTTGACGTTTATATACATTTACAATGTGTTTATAGTTCCACGTTGCAAGGTATTCAATATTGTGGATGGCTGCTATCGCTATATGTGTTGCATCTGCCTCAGCGTTTCGCGGGATAGCTCCGGTATCCAGTAGAGTTTGCGTAAGATTTGAGATTATGTCTGACATTGGTAATCTGGTTATATCTGATACCAAGTTGATTCGGGACAGAGCAGCTTCTGTGTCGCCTCGATTAATTTCAGAAATGACTGTGGGAGAAATCACTAATTCAAATCTATGTGCATGTTCATACCAAAACTGCTGGGTTAACCGTTGACGATTGGCTATCGTTGCATCTCGGCTGAGGCGAGCGGCTAAATAACTAATGACTGTGGTTTCAATGTAGACCTTTGGCTTTCTGTCCGTAAATAGCATCTTGGAATTGGTTTTTCTACTAATCTCCGTTAAATAAAAGATATAAATATGTTACCCTAAATATAGATGAGATGTCAAATTTTGCTAAAAAATCGTGTAGTGAGGAAAGTAAAATGTGTATTGAGGAGATATAGTTGGACGAGGTATGCAAGGCAACCTCGCCCTAACAAATTACGACTTAAGCGTGCTGGGGTCCCATTGCGTAGGCTGGGTTGTCTCCGAGGTTGTCAATGAGCCAGCCGCGCAGCGGTACATCGTCTTCGGAGGGGACGTAGCGTCCGTTGTTTCGGGTAGCGGCACCGAGCAGCTGCCGACGAATCGGGTCACACCGTTCATAGAGCGGTTCAACTGTCATCTCATCCTTTGGACGGATCCAGCGATACCCGTACCCGTAAAAGAGTGCCTTCCGGGTCATTTGAGAATGGTTCGGACTCCGCGAATGCCAGAGCCGTCTATCGAACAGAACAGCGGTTCCGGGTTCAACACAGACCGGCATCGCATCGTCAGGGACATCATCTGCGGTGCCTTCCCGCGGATCGCGGCTGATTTCGGACTCTGGAACCGACATATCTGACTTTAGATGGCTGCCCGGACGAATATAGAAGTTACCGCGGCCGGGTTCAGAGACATCCGTAAGGAAATATGCCACTTTCATGGACAGACGTGGACGTGGATGCGTTTCCATCTCAATGTTGACGCGTCCGCTGTCTTGGTGCCATTCCAGCCACCCTTCGCCTTCTTTGGCATCCGAGGCATCAGGCGGTTTGACGTGCATGTGCGCGTGGTATAGGTAGATATTCCATCCCAAGATGCCCCACACTTTGGGCAACGTCGTCGGCAGATCAACGAGATTTAAAAGCACATCATCGGCACCTAAGAAATCCGACCAGCCCCAGTGTGAACCAGGCTTTGCCCTGCCTGTAGCAAGTGCTTTGTTGTGCAAGGTATCTACGGCACATACCAGTGCTTCGCGCATCTCTGATGAGAGAGCATTTGGTATATATAGATAGCCATTTTCTTCAAAATGGGTGCGTTCTTCTTCTGTGATTAAGTGCGGGAGATACTTCTCAGGCGAAGCCTCCATACCAATATTAAGAAGTTCGTTCATGGCAATTTCTCCTTAATTGCGCTGCTGTGTAGGGGACTATGCAAGCCTACGCAGCAGCAGGACGGATTACCGGACAAACTCATCAAGGAACTCGCGTGAACGGATCAAACCGTCAGATTCTGCTTCCCACGTCCGCCAGTAACGGTAATCCTCAAGTTCCACACTCACGATACCGTCGAATTCTTCGTCCTCTAAACGTTGTACGACTCGTAGCCAATCCACGATGCCGTCACCCGGAATCGTATAACGCCACCAATCTTCACCGAAGCCGCGAGGACTTTGGAAACTCGGTCCCAAATTGCCGTGCAAATAGAGTGCCTCTTCGTCGAAGGCGGTATCTTTGCCGTGGACGTGTTTAACGTACGATGCGAATTCATTCAGGGCACGTAGGTAGTCGATGCCGATTCTAACAAGGTGCGACGGATCGTAGTTAAGTCCTAACCCCGGAGAGTCGCATTCCGCGAACATCGCACGCCACATCTCTGGTGTACAGCCGAGCGCAGGATAGTCGGGACCGGAACCGGGCCATCCTTCGACTGCGATCGTAACGCCTTTAGAAGCGGCGAATTCAGCGACAGGTGGAACGGTCTCTTTCCAAATATCAAAGTTTTTTGCCCTACCGAGACTTGCATCTTCAGGAACAAAGACACAGAACATAATATGAACATCATTATCAGCAGCGGCTTCGATAGCGGCTTTTGCTGCCGAGGCACCGGCTTTCTGTTTAGATTTTTTCGCGCTGAGCAGGTCTCTGGTGCCTGGGAGGTCCGCGGAGCCGATAGCAAGACCGGCATCCCTCGCGGTTTGGACAATTTCGGGCGTAACTTCTCCAATATCAACGGCATCAAACCCGTTATCAGCACACCACTTGCAAAAATCTGCGAAAGGTAATTGACGGGCTGTGCCGGGAATACGTAATCCTATTTTCATAAAGTCTCCTTAACTGATATCTGATAACTGACAACTATTAAAACCCCATCAATCCACAGCATCGGCGACACACGGGCATAGGACCGTCGTTACTCACGGACTGTCGAAACTTCATCGCCTTCTGATTGTTCCACATATCAACAACTTTATCTGTCTTTATATTGCCGATGATATAATCGTGGTAATCTCGGCAGAGGCTCACATCGCCATTGCTATCAATCTCCATCGTCATATAGATACTGACACACTGGTTGTAGCCAAAAGTCTGCTCATGATCGGTGTAGTAACGTTGGATTTCACCTTTTGTATTGAGTCTCGGCATCATGATCGGCGGGCAGCGTCGTTGTTCGTTGGAAAGATTCTCCATCTCTTCAAACCGATCCAAGATTACGCCGTGGTCAAAGTCTTTCCACGTTCCTATCCAACCGTAATGGGTTTGCGGTTTGAACCCGAAACGTTTCTCAAAATCTTCTGTGTGTTCCTGCGCAGATTGAGAATCTATCCACCATGTCAGGTAGAAGATTTGTGCGTCGGCGTATTGACTCGTGAATTTGTAGAGATCTACAACGACATCAATATTGTACATTGTGACGCAACTCAGTGGAATAATGTAAGGAAACGCACTATCCCGTTCTTTTTTCGCCGCGCTAAGTGTTTCGAGAGCGGCTTTGACATCTTTGAAGTTATCGTAGTTTTCAGAGACACCGGGACGTTGCGTGTTGTGAATTTCTTCATTCGGTCCATCGACGCTCAGGTAGATAATTTTGCAAGTTTCCAAAATATCGTCGGCACGCCTCGCGATATTCGTTGCGTTGCTAACGAGTGATATGGGCATTCCCTTCTCTTTGATATAATGCATCAATTCGATAATACCGGGGTAAAGCATCGGTTCACCACCCCAGATATACCAGACAGGGGACCAACCCTCGTCAACAATCTGATCGACAAGATCTTTATAGACTTCGACAGGGACTTCGCGTTGTTTGAGTTCTTTGAGGGATTGCCCAAGAAGATAACCGTTATCACCCCACTGGCCACAGGAATGGCAACGGAGGTTGCACATATCGGTTATTCGGAGGCTTACCAGTTGAATAGCGTCGCCTCTACCGTGTTTCGCACCAAGCGGGTGTCGCCAGTTAAAACTCTCTTTAGCGAGTTGGTAGCGCATGAACTTGCGCGAAGTCCCCCAATCCTCCGACATAGCGGTGGCGAGTTCATTGACAAGAAATCTTGATGAGATTCGACTTCGTAGTGCCATTTATTCTCCTTTGTTTATTAGTTGTCAGTTATCGGTTGTCAATGTTAGCAAGTGAAGAAAGTTTCAAAGTGTGCTAAAGCATAGAAAAGTTAGCAAGTGTTCTAAAGTGATCTAAAGCATAGGAAGTTATCAACTTTAGCTACACTTTACAAGACTTTACTGGACTTCTTTAACTGAAAACTGACTACTGACCACTGGTAACTGCTTTAGGATTCGTCTTCTGATTTTACCAGCGTAAGTGCTGCAGAATTCATGCAATAACGCTTGCCAGTCGGCGGCGGTCCATCATCGAAAACGTGCCCAAGGTGTGCGTCACACCGACTACAGACGACTTCGACGCGCGGCATAAAAAAAATACTGCGATCCGATTTCATCTCAATAGATTCGGAAGAGACAGCGTCCCAAAAACTGGGCCACCCCGTTCCAGAGTCGTACTTGGTTTCCGAACTAAAGAGCGGACTTCCACAACAGATACAGTGATACATGCCTGGCTCTTTACAATCGTGGTATTCTCCTGTAAAGGCGCGTTCCGTCCCCTTCTTCCGAGTCACTTTAAATTCTTCTGGTGTGAGTTGTTCTTTCCACTCTTTTTCTGATTTGATAACTTTTTCTTCGCTCATTTTTTGCTCCTCTTATAAAATAAGGCAAAACTTGCTGTTAAATAGTCCTGCATGAATACTATGCCACATTTTGAGAAAAAAATCAAGAGCGTTTCAAATGTTGTGTCTGACGATTCCTTAAACACCGTCTTTTCGGTTTCGCTTAACCGCACCTAAAACCCGACACGTTGTCGCAGATAGGATCTCGTATCGCACCCCACCCCAAGTGATCTTACGCTGGAATACAGCATATACGGCATTGAAACCTGCGAGGAATATCCCGACCGAGGTGACGTAGGAGGAGATACTAATTGCCTGCCGTACCTTTGGCATGTTTTGGAGCCAGCGCGGTAGGTTTTTGGAATAGAGCCGATAGCTAAGTGCTTCCAGAAAAAGGATAAAGATAACCGGTAGTAACTCTCGCTTGTGAAACAGAAATGGGATTGATCCGAACACACAGATGCCTTTCGGCAGACACACAAGGAGACTCGCTAACCATTGCACCCAGAGACCCATGTGAAAGGTCATAATTACCTGACGGTTCGTAAATTCAACGATTTGATGCCATGTGCGATGGGTCGTCTGTGTAACCGCTACGCAGTCTGGGACAAAATGTATCTTGTGCTTGGTATCTCGCATTGCCAGGGTGGTGTTAAGGTCTTCGATTGTTGCCTGTTCCCAACGTTCAAGAATTTGTGCCTTTTCGAGCATTTCACGTCGAAAGGCGTTAGAACCACCCCACACCATGGTGAATGGATGATCGCCTTGGAAACTCATCTGAAAGTTTACCCAGATGGATTCCGCAAGAGAGGCGATGTTCCATGTTTGCGGGAAATAGAACCGTCCGCCGACGGTAGCTCCTATTTCCGGTTCTTGGAGCGGATTAACAAGCAAGGTTAACCAATCTTTTTGGATAGCGACATCTGCATCCACAAACGCGATAACTTCAATATCGTCTGGCAGTTTTTCTATCGCTGTCAAGAGGTTCTGGACCTTTTGCGAACGACCGAGATCGTTGTCAACGATATTCGGTGCCAATATTACATGGACGTTGGGATACGGTTCGGCGATTTCGCAGAGGTGTGGATACGACACATCGTGTCCCGTATCTGTTCTTTGATGTGTGACAAAAAAGACTTCGTATTCACCGGCATAGTCTTGGTGCAAAAGTCCTTGGACGTGTGTTTCTGTCTCAGCATCCCATCCGTAATGAGGTGCGATAATTGCCGTCTTTGGTGTATAGTCAGGTCTCTTCGTGTTGCGTTCGCGCCGGGTGTAGAGAAAAGATCGGCTAATAATGAGTAGTTCAACAATAAAGAAAAAATAAGCGGTTGCGATAATATACGTCTGCATAGCCTTCAACCATCACTGTTCCGAAGTGCGAATATATTCAAGGGGTGTTTTCAGTTTTTCAATACGTTCTGCATTGATCAGAAAAATTAAATTCGGTTCATGTTGAAACCTGGCATAGGAACGTCCGGACGCATCTATCTTGCCAACTTGCAAGGTATACACTTTCTGATTCCGCAGCTCGATGGTCAGCTGCATACTCGGTTTACTGAAACCTGTGGCAGCATCGGTAGGTGTAGATTTGCTCCCTATAAATGCGTCTGCCGTCAGGTCATCGAGTTCATACATGATCGCGTTGACTTCTGTATTGTTTGCGTCTTCTCTGACAGGTGCGGTGAGCCGCCAATTCGTTCCGAGGCGTTGGCATGTAAAAGGCTCTTCTCCATCCAAAGTCGAGGTCAATCGAATCGCGTCGTCAATATGAAAATTGAGCACCTGTTTATCGCGTAACCATGCTGTCCCCAAGGCAATCTTATCGATTAAAGTAGGTTTAACACGAAAAACTTGATCGGACTGCTCGGCTTTGACATAGACGGTTCCGTCTTGTGCATAGTCTCCGATAAGTAGGACTGCGGGGTTTTCTTCACCGCGTTGTGTAAATGCGACCTTGATTGATGGGGATGCTAATCCGTATGATGCAAGGTTTTGGGTAGAATTGTCAATGAATGCAGCAGCTTCAAGGGAGTCTACACCGAAGAGCAGATCGCTCACCGCATCCGCGTCTGCTTTTATTTTTCCTGTCGGTGTTTGCAATTCCCAGATGTTATCAAGGTTTCTCGTGCCGACAGTTGTCTCTGTCCCTTGTTTGATTTCAAAGCGGATTGTATCCGTACGTTGAAAGTCAGTAACCCGTTTATCACGCAGATCAAAAACAGATTTATTCAGAAGATTATAAATATCTTCAGAGACAGTGTAGATGGCATCTTGATAAACGGTAGCCTTGACATAGACCCGTCCCTGCGTTCCCGTCTCCGATCCAACTGAAGCACCGATGCCAAGCGTGTAGGTGTTATCGCCATCTGTGAGTTTCATCTGAAGACGTGGATCATCTAAACCTGCCTTTTCTAACCGTGTGAGGACATTGGCATCAGCACCGTCAGCCTCAAAGGATGACACTTTCAACGAACGCAATTCCGAAAGGAGTGCCTCAATTTCTTCTGCATCTGCTTTTGTTTTAATCGGATGTATAACGTGCCATGTGTCATCTCGTTTTTCACAATTAATTGTGCTTGATCGGGAGGCGGAACCTGCGTTCTTATGTGTAAACTGAAGGCTTAAAACCGTTTCCGGATTGAATTTAAGAACCGACCGGTCGCGAAGGTCTGTCGGCGATTTCGTCAGATCATCAAGTGCGCTGGATTCAATTAGAAAGATATGTTTTTCCGATTTCTCTTTGACATAGACGGAAAAGTTAATCGCCTTTTTACCGATAAGGAAGGTTGCTGTTGGTGAAGTTCCGTCTGCTGTCCAGAGTGAAAGGGTAATACTCGGTGTATCCAATCCGTACTGTGTTAATCCCGTCACTTCAAGCGTCTGCTTAACGCGTTTGTTGAGCATATCATCTAACATCTGATCTATTTTTTCACTGTCTGCATCCGCTTGAAACGGTGCTGTTAACCGCCAGTTGCCGGTCATGTCTTTTACCAATTTCAGATCTTGATATACCGCATCTGCAAACGAGATTTCCACCTGTCCGACCTTATTGCGCGGAACATCGTAAACCTGATGAATCGGTGGCTTTTCGTTTGGGGTCGTCTTATCAGACGGTTCTTGGAAAAACAGGTAGTACGCACCGCCGATGCCTACAAGGAGCACAATGATGATAAGTGTTGTCCGAAAGTTCACGCACTTCCTCCTTCGCGACGCTGCCACCAAACAACTAACCCGGCAATGAACACGATTAAAGGGATAAGAAAGACGGAGGTTATCTGCACAAAACGAATATCTTGGACAGTCATCTGACGCAAGGCTTGTTGCCTCAGATCAATGGGACGGATGGCGATGAGATCTTCCTCTAATGTGAGCCAATTGATTGTCGCTAAAAACAGGTCGCGGCTTGCGGATCGGAAAAAGAGGTTGGTTGCAAAGTCTGAATCCCCAAAAACAACGATTCGCGTTGGACTTTCTGCCGTTTCAGTCGCTGTATCACTGTCTTGAGAACCTGTATCTAATTGCGGAGGTTCATTTTTCTCTTCAGCTGCGACTGCAATAGATATAGGTCCCGCCATATCTAATCCGGCATTGTATGTATCCGTATTGAAGGTCTCATCGGTTTCACGCTGTGTTTCTGCCCAACTCACACCTGTGGGATTGATGGTTTTTGCGAGGCTTTTTACACTAAGCGTCGTTTTACGATCTTCCAGTGGTGTAACAGAACGGGTAACCGGAAACGGGATTGACACTTGCATAGCAGAGCGGGTGATGTCATGCGGTTCAAAACTTGAAAACGGGGCAGTGGGTCCCAGCTCGAAAACAAAGCTGACTCTGTCAACTACTAAGTCGTTGCCAATAGCTATCCCCCATCTTTTCATCAACTGCACGAGTCCCTTGTTCACATCTTCTGCAGAAGTTACCGATGGATCGAGCAGTAGGAGCAGTTTTCCGTTCTGTGCAAGGTATCTTGATACCAATCCGATTTCGTCGGAAGTGAAAGCATTTTTTGGACCGGCAATGACAAGCACCTCACAATCTGTTGGAACAGCCGGCTGCGCCCGAAGTGAG
Source organism: Candidatus Poribacteria bacterium (assembly GCA_022827185.1). Classification (GTDB taxonomy): domain Bacteria; phylum Poribacteria; class WGA-4E; order WGA-4E; family WGA-3G; genus WGA-3G. Next base: position 148,548 of record JAJDTM010000003.1, on the reverse strand, counting down.
AGGGGGGCTGCAGCATAATTCTGATTTTCGAGTTCCGCTTTCACTTCGCTATACCCTGTATTGAAATTATCCAAGGAATGCTCTTCATGTTCAACAGTAAAATAAATTTTCTTTGTCTGTTTTCGGACAAGTTTAAGGATTGCACTTGTGAATTTCTGCTCTTCAAGTATGGTGACCTTCTCTTGCCGTCCTTGGGTCTCAAAAATTACTGTTCCATCTCTGCGAATATTATACTTCTCTACAAGTTGGATGTCAATGTAAGGATTCGCATGAGAGATAGTTAAGAAGTCGGTTTCACGTTGATACAGTTCTAATAGCTCTATTGTGCGTTGTCGGTCTGCCGCGGAAACTCTTTCGCTCATAAATGTGGTTATATGAATTTCAATGTTAAGGGATTTGAGGATTTTTTGGGTCGGTTCCGAGAGGCTATACAGTCGGTCGCGGGTCAGATCCGTTCTTTTATCGAATCGCTGTGCCACAATAGCGTTGACGAAGACTGCTATACCGATAACGCCAACAATACTCAGCGCAACGTTTGCACCGTAGCGGACTTGACGACTGATGAAAAAGTTAACAAACTCAGTGAATCGCAGCCGCGCAAAAATAATCAATGCGGTCAAGCAAAAGAGCAGAAAAATCCAAAAGACAGGTTTCGCACCAAAAAGCAGGCTTACCACTGCAGCAAAACCGAAAATCAAGGCGAGGAACCCAAACAGCGGTCCTGTAACATTTTTGCTCGGCATCTCTTATCTCCACTTTGATGACTCAAGGGACTTGAACGTTGCGAACAGGCAGACGCCTGTAAAACTCAGATGGTAGATAACATCTTTAAGCAGAATGACTCCCCGCGTAAAATCGTCATAGTGTTCAAGCAACGACAGATAGCTTAGAAATTCTCCGACGGCTCCGTATTGAGATGAAAGCGAACCAATTACCCATAATGTTATGAGGATACCAAAACTCGTCAGTGCTGCAACGAGTTGGTTTTTACACATTGACGACATGAGTAACCCTAAGGCAAGGAAAGAGGAACCGATAAGGATAACACCGAAATAACCACTCAAAAGGACGCCGCCGTCCAAGGGACCAAAACGTCGCGCCAAAAGTGGGAAAAAGAGCGTCAAGGCGAGCATTATGAGTAGCAGCGTCCAACTCGCGAGAAATTTGCCCAAGACGACCTGTCCATCTGTAATGGGTGAGGTAAGGAGGAGTTCAATTGTCCCTGATTTCCGTTCTTCGGCGAAGAGTTTCATTGTCAACACGGGTATAAAAAAGAGCAGAATGATTGCCATATTACCGAAGATCGTTCCCATCACCTGTGTTCCGGTACCCGCCTGCTGTCCACTTGTTGTAATCAGCATAATAGAGAATAGAAATCCTGAAATTGCTGTGAAAACAAAACAGACAAAATAGGCGATCGGTGAAACGAAATAGGTGTAGAGTTCTTTGGTACAAACTGCAAGAATGTTTCTCATTGGTATTCAGCTATCAGTTGTCAGTTATCAGAGACATGCGCCAAACCGTTGCCGAACCTTTCCGACAAAGAAGGGACCGAGTGATTCGATGTATTTAGTCGTCTGTTCCGTTTGCCGCATATCCTGTATCAGTCGCGATAACGGATATAAATCTGGACCGACTAACCCGATGACGAATTCGTTGTCGTTGGTATCTAACCCGAAGCATGCAAGTCGGATATCATTGGCGTGTCCACCAGCGGCGTAACTGCGACCGAGCATTGCGTGTTCACCTAAAATCCGTCCGCGCTCGCGGTGTTCAAGCCGATAGAATTCGGGATTTCGGCGTAACGGGTACCAAATTGCCCACGGAAAATCAGGGTTCAATGCGTTTTGAAGCGGTTTGTTGAGAAGCCACACTTCCAGATTTGGTTCTCTCCCGCTTGAATAGGTGCGACCGATCATCGTCATTTCCGGACGATATGAAAGATTAGCAGCCTGTTGGAGTCCTATTAGTAGATCTCGCGCCTCTGTCGCTAACACTGCTGGATCTTCTACGATGAAAAGTACACCGATGCCTGTGGGATTGTTGATATCGTCGTAGAGTACCGCGTTCAGATTGCTCTTTTCAAGGACTTCAACAATATTATTTGGATCTGAGCAGTCCTCAAAAACATGGAGTTGAAGGAACAGGCGTCGGTCGCTAACTTGGGGGTCGCCATCAATCGATGCACCAACTTCTCGAAGGTCTACCGGTTCAGGTCGGGATGGTCGTTGTTGTTCAGTGTTCATGATTTTTTACAATGACTTTCTACTTTGTGGTTAACGGCTATTCCTGCTGACAGCCGATGGCTGATGGCTGACTACCATTCTCAACGTTTTGTCGTATATGACGCACGAATCCACTCTTCAAGCACCTGATCCGGATTTTCCACGACTCCCTTTGGGAAAGTGAACGTGGACTTTCCAGTGTTCTGCTTGATGAGGTTCAAACCGTGTTGGTAACTTTCGAGGAGTTGATCGCAGATCTGTTCTATCGCTTTTTCTTCTGCGATTGCACGTTCACAGATAAGCGCAGTGGCTTCGGCATCGAACTGAATCTGTAGTTGATGATCAACGTAGAATCGCGCCTCATACCGACGTACCTGCTCGTGCATCACCATGTTTCGATTGTAATCGGCATCTTTGATTATGCACTTTAGTTCAGCATCGGGATCATCTATGACCGCAGCAGTGACAACGAATTCATTAACGCCGGTGGAAGGGAGTTCAAATTTGTAGTTCCGCAAAGCCTTTTCACAGACTGTCATTAACGCGCGCGCACCTGTCTTTTGTTCAATGGCTTTTTCGGCGATTCGGCGTAAACCGTTGTCCGAAAACAGGACTGTGATGCCATACGCACGAAACGCGTTCTCATATTGACGGATAATAGAGCCTTCAGAATGTTTCAAAATATGGAAAAGGTCGTCTACCGCCAGTTCACTGCAAACAACATGCACCGGAAGTCGTCCGATGAACTCGGGTTCAAAACCGAAGTCGATGAAATCCTTGGGTGTGACGCTTTCAAAGTATTCTGAGGTATCATCGGTTTGGCTGACGATCTCAGCGTTGAACCCGATTCTGCTTTGATGCATGCGTTTCTTGATAATTTTCTCCAGACCGGTAAACGCACCGCTGATGATGAACAGGATATGCCGCGTGTTGATCACCTCTTTCTCGACCTTACCGCTTTTCTGGAATTCCATTGCAGCACGCATCTGTGAAGCGACATCGTTGCCAGCACGCAGATCGACTTCGGTCTCCTCCATCAATTTGAGAAGCCCGATTTGCACACCGCGTCCACTCACGTCACGTCCGATGATATTCGGTGGTGTCGAGATTTTGTCTGCCTCGTCTAAGTAGATAATACCGTATTGTGCCAGTTCGAGGTTATCATCGGCTTGTGTCACCAATTCACGGATTAAGTCGTCTACATTGGCACCGACGTAACCTGTTTCGCTAAATCGGGTGGCATCCGCTTTGACAAACGGCACGCCGATGAGTTTGGCGATGTGTCGGATGAGATACGTCTTGCCGACTCCTGTCGGACCGAGCATGACGATGTTCTGCTTTGAGTAATCGGTATCGGCAGCATCCGGATTTTCGTGGCATTCTCGGACGTGGTTGTAGTGGTCACAGACCGCAATCGCGAGGGCTTTCTTCGCTTCATCCTGTTGAATCACATACCGATCAAGGTATTTCTTAATCTCTTTCGGTTTGAGATCAAACTTCAGATCAAAGGTCTTTTTCGGTTCAGGCTCCTCTGCTTCTCCTTCAGGTGTGGTTTCGCTTGCAGTTGCGTTTATCAAGCGGACGGTTCCACCGTACTTCTTTTGCCAAAATTCTTGGAATTCCTTTTCGATTTCTTCGGGTGTAGGTATTTTCTTATTCGTACTCATAATGCTATTGAACCTTTATCAAGATGTTGTGCCTGTGAGTTCACGGCGTACAATTTCGGTACCGGCTACCATTGTTTTCAGTTTAGCAGCGGCTGCCCACCGCGCTGTTTGGCTGAAACCGCAGTCTGGTGTGATGGAGAGTTTCTCAGGAGACACATGTTCAAGTGCTTCTCGAAGCAGTGCCGCGACATCCTCTGGTGTCTCTACATAGTAATTTTTAACATCAATAAGCCCCGCTGCGAGTTCTTTATCGTTTGGAAATTCGCTCCACAATCCAATTTCTGCCATCTCTCGGTTCGCAAATTCCAATGCGAGTTGGTCGAATGCAGCATCAAGGATATGTGGGAAAAGCGGACGGTAAGAACGTTTGCCGACTGCCCGACCGCGGTAGTTACCGAAACAGATATGTAGCCCAATTTTAGCGGAGACACCTTCAACGGTGTGGTTGAACAACTTCACGAATTCTTGTGGACGATCGGGATAAACGGCATAAGAGGGTTCGTCTAACTGGATGAATTCCGCACCTGCTTCAGCAAGCTGGCAGAGTTCTGTATTAATAATCTCCGCACACGCGTAGGCGACTTCGAGGCGTTCCTTATAAATGCCTCCCGTCTGAATCCGTCCTGAGAGCGTGAACGGACCTGGACATGTCACCTTGAGCGGTTTCGTCGTTTCGTTTTTCGCGAATTCAAATTCTGGGAGGATACCGAGGCCGTCGGGGGCTGTAAGCGGGACAGCAGGCAGCCATTTGCCGCGCTGATCGTGTCCGTCGGGGCCTTGTGTCCTCGGCGCAGGGAGTTGTTCTAATCCGGGGAACCGTTCATAGAAACCGAGCACAAAGTCCTGTCGGCGCATCTCACCTTCAGTGACAATGTCAACTCCGGCACGTTCTTGGTCGGCGATTGCGGTTCGGACTGCGTCGTCAAGGGTTTCGTTAATATCGGTTTCACCAAGTTCACCGCGCCCGATTGCCTCAAGTGTCACACACAACCAACTCGGTGGCGCGTAACTGCCAATGGTGCTTGTGGGTATCAATATGTCTGTCTCTTTCATCAAACTCCTCTGTTTTTGTCTCGTAAGTTCGTGAGTTCAATCAATCCTAACTTCCAACATTCGCATAGAAAAACGGCGGCATCGTCAAGGCGACCACGTCATCATCACCAGAGATTTCACGTGCCATCGCGAGCGCATCATCCAAGTCTTTTGCCCAATCAACACCCAACCGCTCTGCGACTCTCGGTTCCTTCGGACCCACGAGGATGACCTTTGAGAGATATTTCAGCGGATACGTCGCCCAATACCAGACAGTGAACGGATGAAAACCGTGGTGCGCGAACTTGTTCCGATAGCAGTCAATGAGATATTCATCCTTCGCATATTTCTCCTGAAACTTCTGCTGCATCTCAAACGGCTCAGTAGTATCAGCAAGCACCTCATCGTAAAACATCTTATAGGCGACGTGATACTCTTCGTGAAAGATTTCGTATGTCGGGTTCATGATAATCACAACACCATCCTTTTTGATGATGGGTTTGTTGTAGAACCAGTTGAAGACGTAGCCCAAAATGTCGCTGACCACCAACACAGGATTGATACGTGCATCGACGGCGTAAGGACTCATATCGGGGAGTCCGAACACCAGTGTACTAAACTGGCGCGGGATGTCTATTGCCAACTGATCTTTCATCGACTCCAACGTTCTCTCATGGACGGCATCAATGTCGCCTGCGTTGATCTGTATCGGTTCGTAGTCTGTCCGCACACTCTTGAGAATTGCGTAACGTACCGATTCGGGTAAGAGCGATAAGGTTGCCGGTGTGAAGGTTTTAATAACCTTTTCGGCGATGTTGCAGTCCCGATTCGGTTTCCCGACGTAGCGGAGGTGAAACGGATAGATCGCACCGTTCATCGCTGCTTCAAGGACTAAGATGGGGGTCTCTTTCTGAATGAGGCGACTCATCCGCTCAATACAGGCATGCATGTGTGAACCTTCGGGTTGCATCACATGCGGACTCTCCGAGGTCATGTGCGGTGAGTGGTGTGGTGCAATGGAGTTATACGTGCCGAGACCTACTGCGACGGATTTATGTCCACCGTTAAGCGGGATCTGTATCATATCCACATAAATCACCAGATCGGCTTCGAGGACAGCCTTATCTGTTTCAACGATTTCGTCTTGTTCCGTGTGTCCTACCGCAACAATCTGGTCGGCATCTTCCGCATCAAAGTTTCGGAGTTGATGCGGATAGAACTCGTCCATGATATCTTTACCGAGCATATAGGCGAGTTCGTGTTCCTTCATTTTACGGTGCAGCGCGACGGCACACATCAGTTGGATATTCTTTTTTTCTACGCCGTAGCTATAGAGCATCGTCAGGAGCGTCTCAATCATGATCTGCCGCATATCCGGCTGTTTCGTCGCAGGGAAAGGTTGACAGTTATCGTCAAACAGGATAAGCACCTTTGAGCTGCTATCGACGAGTTCGCTGAGCGGCGGCATCTCAAGCGGATTCTCAAATGCACGCTGTGTATGTTCACTCAGTGCAGCACGCTTAATTCCGGGCAGTGGCGGCTTGGCGTAATAGACCTCCGAATTATCCGGCAACTTCGCGTTGATGAGATGGTTTCCGAAATAGGTGAAGTATTTCATTTGATCGTGGTAACTCGCTTCATGAGACAGTTTCAATCATTTTGCAATCACCCATCTATTTTACCATAATTTATGGGAATGTGCAAATTTTTTAGCGAATTACGAAGCCTGTTGATGGTTTTCCTATTGCCTCGGTTTTCCATCACTGATACACCTGAATTTCCCGTATCACAATATCCTTAAAGGACACTTTGGTTTTCTGCGTCAACGGGTCTTGTGTGGTCTGTGCTAAATCACGATTGGCATAGATAGTAACCCTTAGCATCCGCACGGTTCTGTCAATGTCGATACGTATCACCGCACCATTTTCGGATCTCGCAATCTTATGACTTTTCACTGGCTCAAAGAGAGATGCTTTTTCATCCGCTATCTCTGCCGTTGATGTTTCTACTGAAAGACGATAAATGTTTGAGATTGGATGCACCTTAATGTAAGCGACATGCGTAAGCGTGTCAAGTTGAACCAGTGCCTCAGTCCTATGTTTACCTTCCACCCAATCGCCGTATCGGGTACTGTGCTTATAAGCAGTGCTATCCTTTTCAACAAAGCCTTTTACCTTCAGGAAACTATTCGTGGTAAGATTGCCATCAACGAGCGAGGGATACGTCTTGCAGGATAGGTGTGTCGCCTTTATTCGTTTCGGAAGTGGCTGAAACAAGGACGCACAACCGCCGATGAACAGCAACATTCCCATCGCCACACATACGTGCAAAGAATAGATTCTACTCAACATTGGTTTTCACCTCGGTTTTATCTCGTAAAGGTCTTTTATTCGTTAATTTAGGAAAATTCATGCTGTGAATATTATGAGCAAGTTTTATGCCAGTTTAGATCGCATTATCGCTGGGTTTCTTGACAAAAATTGCACCAAATAGTGCAAATCTCATAACACATTGCACGAAATAGTGCAGTTCCGAGTCTTTCGTTCAGGACTTATGCCAACCCCCCGCAGGCGAGGTTTGAAACCTCGCCTGCAGCACTGGTAAGATTCACACCATATCAACCCGGTAGTAGACGATACCCAATACCAGTCATCAATCCAACAATAATCCAGATGCCACCGATGAAGCATTCACCTAACACAACACCTAAAATAAGCGGACGGAGTTTACGGTAGTAGGCAACACCGCCGAACTTGAGTGTGGTGTATTTGAGGAACCAACCGATAAAAAATGAACCCCAGAAACAGTAGGTCGCATAACTCGTCATCATGAGAGAACCGATCGGATGCAGTTTCCACCAGAGGTAGTGGTGCCGCATCCAGAGCATCCCGAACATCGTGGCACCCCCGAAGATAAACGAACCGAACCGTTCCAATTCAATACCGGTGGGGTGTTGAAGAATACTTGTGAGTCGATTAAATGGGGACGTTGTGGAGATCATATAGGTCCAGTGCTGTAGGTTCACCGCGCCGTGTGTATAGGCGAGATCTATGGACGAGTAGTAGGAGACACCCATCGCCAAGACAATCGCGATACCCATCGCCAGTAGAAACGGACGTTGTTTCAGACGGAGCGGTTCCGCGAGTTTAAAGTTGTTCATCACGCTCGGCATCAGGATCTCCCGCATATCGAACATTAGCACTCTTTCATAAGCGACCAACGTCCAACTCGGTGCATTGACTCGCCCACTGCCGAACAGCGTAATCAGATATTCACCCGGCAAAAAAGAATAAAGGATAAACATCAAACCACCGTTGGTCACCATCCACGTGCCTACCGTTGTGATAGCGAGGAAGATACCCAGTATAAAGAGTGCCACCCAAACACTCATCCCCGCAAGGCTACATATTAATGTAAGCAGTAGGATCCCGCCAATCATACCCCATACCGCCCAGACGTAAGGTAAAGGTTCGTTCATATCGTTGTTTGCGTGTTTACCGAAAATCGTAGCGAATGCGCGTCCGAAATGCCGTTTGCCGATAAATAGAATAAATCCGATAAAGACCAACAGCGCACCCATCTGTTGGTTTTGATGGAAATTCCACTGATTCACTTTTGAACCCGTTGCGTAGATAAGCACCGTCTCCATCTTGCCGAGTAGGAAGAAGAACCAGAAACTAAACGATATTTCGAGCGTGAGCAGGTAGACAATAGCGATGACTGAAGGGTAAATGAAGAGATTCACCGAGGGCCACCATGCCATAGCAGAGAAGGGTTTTTCAGTAAAGAATTGGGCGATCGGGAAATAGAGCGGCGGGTTTGGTATAGATGGAAAGTAGAGGTGCAATCCCTTCAAGCCGTGCAATAGGACAGGTATCGCAAAGCCTGACCACATCAGCCGAGATTTGAAAAACCTGTTCACGAGGCTACCACCTGACGGGGATTGAAACATCTCTATTGGCAATTGGACGAGCGGGAAAGTGAACCTTTCATGTTCTATCCACTGTTTGCGGAGGAGCACCGTCCAGCAGATAGTAACGAAATAGAAAATGAGGACAAACGCGCTCCATCCGACAATCGGTTTCACCCATGCTGCCCATGGGATCCGGTCACCATCCGGCAATTGCTCATAGAAATAGAAAACCGCTTTCGGATCCTTCACGACCATCCAGTCTGGAAGATGCTGATGGAAAAGCGTGATCCACTCGTTTTCGGGGGTTGCGAAATAGACCGGACTGACAGCGAGCGGGACGAGGTAACGCATCAACCCTGAAGACGGGATCCCCGATGCAACCAGCATCATGCCCCAGATGACGAGCAGTTCGCTGCCTTGCAATTCGGTGCCGGGTACCAGTCTCTTGAGAAGTACATTGACACTGAGAATGAAAACCAGCATCACGAAGACAACAGCGATCGGCAGATGGTTCCCTGCGAGATAGGTGCCGCCGACGTGGAAATCATTATAAGGGGTAGCAAGACATTGGCATACGACAGCCAGCATGCCGATGAGGACACTCCGTGCTGTGATACCGCGATAAGTAGGTGGATGCGTCGTTTGCGGGAGGTGCTGCGAAGTGACAGGACGGGTCATAGGGATTGTATTAGGTGATTGTGTAGCCAGCAGAATCGGTACGTAAGTCAAATACGGTTTTCACTGTGCCGGTCTTCCCGGTGTTCAAGGCTGTCTGTATAGCATGTTTGTAGTCTCGCAGCGGAAACCGTCTGATTACCAGTGGACGCAACTGTGCTCCCGTTTTTTCGAGGAGCTGCATGCCGAGGGCAAAGGTATGGATCTGTTCATCGTTGTGCGTTTCGATCCCATAAGCATAAGCACCTTCTACTTTCAACTGCTTATACCAAACCGAGACCCAGTCTATATTTTTCGGGGTCGCTGGCATACCGAGCAAGATGACTTCACCGTTTGCGTGTGTGAAACGGAGTGCATCGTCTATTGTGATACCGGAACCGATACAATCAAAGGTAACATCTACACCCCCAATTAAGACCTGTTGTCCCAACTCCGGTTGATACGATTCTGAACCTGTGAGGTCACAGAAGACTGTATACCGACCGCTATTCGGCAATATTACCTCATTCGCACCGAGGTCAAGTGCCAGTTGCTGTTGGTGTGGATACTTGGCGAGGATGAGGATTCGGTTTTGATAGCCGAGCATCCGAAGTGCTGCGACGGTAAGGAGTCCGATCGTGCCACCACCGATGACGCAAATATTGTCTGCCGTATTGTAGTTTGCCTTCAAAACGCCGTGTATCGCGCAGGCGAAGGGTTCGAGTAGCACAGCAATTTCGTCCGAAACATCATCCGGGACAAGATGGAGTTGTGATTGGTGCGCGAGCACATATTGGCTCCACCCGCCGCCTGTATCCCGACAATAACCCGTCTGAACGCCTTCGGAGATGTCGCCTTTGGTGATATTTTCGCAGTTAGCGAAGTGTAGGTCTTGACATTGATAACAGGGTGGCGAAATCCCTCTTACCTTACACGAAAGTGCCGGTTCAATCACCACCCGCGCACCGACAGGAAAACCTTCCACTGCATCACCGATCTCCACAATTTCACCGACGATCTCATGTCCTAACACAAAAGGTGTCGATGTGAACGGCGAGAAATAAGGACTGCCCTTCGCAGTGATTGTCGCTAAATCGGAACCACAAATCCCGCTGAGCCGAGTCTTGACCTTGACCCATTCAGGGGTTACCAGCTCTGGCTCCGGGATGTCAACGAGATGTACACAGGAAAACGGCGACGTGTAGAGACCCCGCCACCGTTTGCCAAAGTAGCGCATTGCGAGATAACGTGGGATGCTTTTGTGATATTGAATGGCTTCCACTATATTATTTCCAAAGAGGATTTCATAACGTGGCTTTCACGATCTCAGCGTGGAGCAAGTTCATTGTAAACGTCCATTTCCGGATCGTCCCATCCGACGCTGAGCCCGACCTGAACAAGCAGGGCACGCTGTTCTTCTATCGTTAGTGGATTTGCATCGTAAAATACATGTTGTACCTTATCAAGTACTTCTGCGGGTAACACGACGTATTCTAAATTTGTGTTTGGATCAACAAGGCGTATAGGCTGCTCATTAGCTTCCTGAACTGCTTGTTGAAGTTCTTCGGTAAGTGTGATCATAATGCTTTCCTCTTAGAATTTATTATTTCGTCCTTCACACCGCTATAAGTATTATAACCCAAGTTGCTACTAACACATTTTGGTGTTTTTGCTTGGGTATTTCTGCGTATTTCAATGAGGTTTTCGGTTTCCACTTTCCCCACCCCAGAGGGGTGATATGTCTATAGAAACGGTGTATTTAAGCGGCTGCACTCCAGCGGAGTGCTATATATCTATAAATAAATGGCAACTTGCGTTATAATAATCCACAGTTGAATCACAGGTATATTCCAATACATAGTTCTACCGGTTGGTCAGTCTACCCACCTGCAAGGTACTTAAAAGACCAATGCTTGTCCTTGATACTCTATCAATTTTGGGAATCTGATCCTTTCAAGAGTTCGTTTATGTGTTCGTTTATGTTAAATATGTCTGGTTCTTGATTGTCTTCCTCACTTTCACGGATTACCTTTTTTCCCATCGCTTTTTCAATTACCTTAAGCAGTGCCTCTTGACGGATGTCAAAGAATTTATCGAAATAGTCCTCTCGGAGAGCGTCCCCAAAAATAAGATGGGAGTCGAGTATCTCATCCATCTGATTAGAGTCTATTCCAGTTTCTTCTTGCATTCTTAGCAAATACTTTGAAGGAGCCTGCCTACCTATGCTTCGATTTGTCGCACTCGAGAGGACGGTTTTGTTAACAATGCTATTGAAGATATTGGATTCAATACCTTCACGTTTACACCAATCTTTAGGGAATATGTGATGAATGTCAATATTACTGTCAGACGACACTTTGTTCTCAATAGAGGATCCTGTGAGAAAATCAAGACATCCATTACGTATAAGCAATGCGATAGTGCCTGTATATACTGCGCTTCTGCGGGTTTGAACCTCAAGTAATTTATTCGATTGGAAATTCGCTTCTCGAACCGTTGAAGGTAAACCAGTTTCCTCTCTTAGCCAAGAGATTACTTCCGAGAAATCGTTAGCTATTCGCGTATTGACCCCACTAGCATACATCTCACCAAATACGCCGCACCAGTACCAACGAGGAATTTTTTGATCTTCATCGTCTTTTGCCTTTGATACTTTCCTGACTTCTTCTATTATTGGCTCCTCTAACTGAGCGGACTTTTCCGACTTAAGAGACTCATAGGCAGATTCAAAAGCTGAATTAACACCAGCAAGAATTGCTGCAAGGGTAGTGAGTTGAGTTTGGTACGGGACATCTATCGCTCTAAATATTTTTTCCTTATGCAAGAACTCAGCCGCTTTAATAAAACCATTTTCAGTTATATCTGCCCATTTTTTATACTCTTTTGCTGTCAACTGTAATATAGATTGTCGCGTACAATTGGGGGTTGATATCTTTGGATTTGCCTTGGTAGAAAGTAGTGTGAGTGCCCTCAGGAAATTGGTACTATCAAGATTTCCGAGAACTGGATACTTTTCCAGACGTTTGAATCGCTCACTCCAGTCCTTACGAAGTTCAAAGTTGTCTATAGCAAAGGAAGCAGTTAGTAGTTCAAATACTGTGAGCGTTACGCCTCTGGTGTTTAACTTTTCAAATATTAAACAGACGGCTTTTCGCGGTGTATCCTCGCGAAGATGAATAATAGGCAGATTGTATTGTTTAAAGCATCCAATCACTTCACGATTGAAAGTATTGAATAACTGACGTTTAGAAGGGACTCCCCGCCAATGATCTTTGTATTTGTCTCCCCAATCGTCTGAATCAAAGATTTTGTTAACTGGAAATATGGAATTTTCATATTCCATTTCGGCGGAATCAAGATCGATAATTGCTCCACATGCTCTTTGGACTCTGCGATTGTTTCTACAAGAAAGAACTGCCTTTTCGCGGTCAATTTCGTCGCTAAGGCATTTTTCTATGTCAAGATAGTAATACCGAGTAACTGGTTTTCCCTTAGCGTTTAAAGTGTAAACACCGCTTTCGGACTTTAGGGTTTGAAATAAGGCTGTTAACCGTTGTTGTCCATCCAGGATGAGCGTATTAGGTGACTCTACAACGTTCGCCCGGTTAACCCCTTCAACGAGTCTTGTAACGGAATTTTTACCATCAACCGCAAGTGTCAGTACTGCTCCGATAGGAAAGGCTTGTGACACACTTGCCAAGAGACTTTGGATCCGGTAATCGTCCCATATCCAGTCCCGCTGAAAATCAGGAAGTTGTATTCTTCCAGTTCCTATATCCGTGAGTATCTCAGAAAGTGAGGGTCTATCAATACTAAAAGTGCTCATCTTTATCTATTCCTTTGATAATTATCTGTGCTAATTAAGATGGCGAGTAGAGACATAGGCGGAAATTAGCAAACTCCGCCTATAGATAAATTGCTTAAGCATTTGCTTGGGACTGGTAGTATTCCATCAGAATCTTGGCGACTTCGGGTCGTGAAATTTCTGGTGGGAGTGGTTCGCCAGCGGCGAGCATCTCACGCATTTTTGTCCCAGAGATCTGAAAATAATCGTCTGGATCGTGCGGGGAGTCACCCATCATGATGATTGCATTGCGCTTTTTGCTCCATACGGTGAAATTACCACGGAAGATACCGATTTCGAGGGCGTCTTCAGGGATTGTGTCGAAAATTTCCTGTGCATCGAAGTCGCCGTAGTAATCGCCTGCGCCTGCGTGGTCGCGTCCGACGATGAAGTGCGACGCACCGCAATTCTGACGGAAGACGGCGTGGAGGAGTGCCTCTCTCGGTCCAGCATAGAGCATATCGAACCCGTAACCGGTGATAGAGACGGTATTTTCAGGGAAATAGTGTTCCACCATCGTACGGATGCAAGCATCACGAACATCAGCGGGAATGTCCCCGGGCTTTAGCTTACCGAGAAGCATGTGAATTAGAATACCATCGGCATTGACTGCCTCTTGTGCGATTTTGCAGAGCCCCTCATGGGCACGGTGCATCGGATTCCGTGTCTGGAAAGCGACGACGGTGTCCCATCCGCGCGCAGCGATGTCTTCACGAATCTCGACGGCTGTGCGGAATGTATCCGGGAAATCTTCGCGGAAGTAGGAGTAGTTCAATACTTCGATCGGACCTGACAGCACGTTGTCTCCAACATCAGCGAAAGCAGGGACACCCGGATGTTCAGGGTCGGTGGTTCCGAAAGTTTTTTTGATGAGCGTTTGTTTCTGATCTACTGAGAGGGTCTCAATCGCCGAAACCTTCATAATCGCGAGCGGCGGATTCCCGTCTACGTTCGGGTCGCGGAGTGCGATACTGTCAGCGTTTTTCACTGCATCCGTGAGTTGTTCAGACGGAACAATGTTCATCACAGGGACGGGCCAGAAGAGTCCGTTCGATAGTTTCATATCCACAGCGACGCTTGTCGCTTCAGCGATATTCATGTATCCCGTGAGCGGTGTAAAGTACCCTGATGCGAGCATGACGGCTGATGCAGCGGCACCCGAAGATATCAAAACAGACGGTAGTTTTTCCGCCTCCTTCGTCAATTCGGCACGTTGTGCATCATCCGAAACGTAAAGCGGTTGTAAGGTTTCGGCTCCATGTGGTTTAATCATTTTTTCTAACATCTCCTTTGAGATTAACAGTAATCTACAATCAAATTTTTCGAGGACAGGTTATTCTGTTTCAGCGGTTATCTGTTCAGCTGTAAAGCCGTTCCATATCCAATGGTTGTGTTTATCACTTGTCCTGATTCGCAGTTTCGGTGTGAAAATGACTTGGATAAGATAACCGTTTGTTACCTCAACTGTGTCAATTTCTTCAACTTTTTCGTTACCGGGCGGAACAGTAAGTTTCTTCACAATAGGTTTCCCGTTCGCCAACAGATTGACTTCGTGCGTCGCACTTTCTGCGGACTGGAAGGTGTTGGTGATGCGATATGTTCCGTTCGGTAAATCGAGTTTAAAGGCGGCATCTTCTATACCCCAGACGGCATCTCTTCCCAAGGGACCGGGGCCCGCTGGTCCTTGATAGGCTTGGCGAGGCGATATTCGCCGGGCATCGGTTCTCGAATCCTTGTGATTCCACTCGGTATCCCATCCGAATTTACCTGTCTCGTACATCGTCCTCGGTCCGATAGCGTGATGATTCGGTGCTGTTTCACCGTTGTCGGGTTGCATGTCAAAACGGATAACAAGATTTCCGGCTTCTGTCTTATCCCAATGTTCAAGTATCGGTTCCGGGGCGCGTTTTCTTTTGAACAATCTAAGGTTTTTCGTTTCATGGATGATGTCATAATTCGGCGTAAGGTCTGCAAACTTCTCAGATTCAGGATAGAACCAAGCGACCATATAATCATCGCTGATATAATTTAAGTCCACGCTCTTATAGTTGTTGCGGTTTACCGGGAAATAGTTATAGTTGGCTTCATAGTTCAAGAGATGTGCTACATCATCGGCGTATACGCCGTAAAAGGCGACGGAGTGGACAAACGGTGTGACGTATTGAACTCTGCCCAAGGCATCCGATTTGTGCCAATCTGGGCTGCGGTGTCTAAACGACGTATGCGGTTCTATCAGATGCGCACCGGAGACAAGTTCGGCAATCTCAGGTGAAATGCGGCCATGGTCATAAGCGGTTCTTCCAAAGTGAAGTAGACTGAAAATGATGAGACACGCCGCAACAACACCGCGAGCAACTTTGCCCATATCTGGAATTAACCAAGGTGCTAACATCAACAGAATATAGATATGGATTCTGTCATTAATCCAACCGCCCGGTCCATAACCCCACGGTGCTCTGATGAACATATAAGTAAACACAATCGCAATTAGCAAAAAGACATCGGTCTGTTTCAACCATTCCTTGCGGTGGACGCGATAACAGATAGAGATAAAAATTCCGATACCTAACACGAAGAGGAGAAGATGATTAACAGGAATATGCCAGTCGGTGAAGTAGACGATCGATTTAACGCCCCAAAAGTAATCCCAAATCCATTGCATACCGCGATGGCTACCCTCTTGATGCTGTTTAAGACTCTGTAGGTAGTACTCCATCAGCACAAAATAGACCGGCACCATATAGAGAAAGAAGCCGAAAAGTGGTTTGAGACGCATGATAAACTCTCGGAACCATTCGGCATGTCGTTCGCGCCACGCCGCTGATAGTGCGCTACTACCCCAGATACATCCGCCTGCTATAGAAATCCCTAAAACAATAAGCCCGTAAGAGGCGATATGCGACAGATAGGTCAGCAGTAGTAACACATAGAGCCATGCAAGGTGTCGAACCTGCATGTCCTCTTTATATTTCCACCAAAAACCGAAACTGAAGAAGAAGAACGAGATGCTCAGCGTGAAGTTGTAAAATCCCATGTAGAGAAGGTAGTTATAGGCAAATGGGAAACCCAGCCAAGCATACACAAACTTTCCTTCTCGATCTTTGTGGACAGCGTTAAGGAAATAGAAGAAAGCGATCGGTATCATGCCTATCGCGATTGAAAGAAAAACCTTCTCCGCAATGACAGGCGGAAATACATAGAGGAGTACCATCAGCATAATATGGGACAACCAGTTCGGGAAAATTGTGATGTTCAACTGCCAGGCATCCCGCATCTTATAGTTTTCGTGTTTGGCATACTCCTTGAGTACCAGACCGTTATACACATGGCTGGCACCATCTTGGGAGGGAAAATAGGCAAAAATCCAGAGTGGAAGGAGGTGCAACACCAGCAGTACCACAAATAGGTGTTTCCATGACCAACGTTTCCAGTTAAACATGTTCTCTCTCCGATGTATCTAAGTACTTAAGCCTGAACGTTATCCCTAAAATAGAGACAGTGTTCTGTTAACGGGCACCGTTCACATAAAGGTTTCCGGGCATCACAGATGCGTCTACCGAAATAGATTAAGTTCATGTGGAAAGGATACGCCTTTCCGGCTGGCACAATTGGTGGTAACACCTGATGCGCTTTTTCTGCACTGCAGTTGGGTGGAATCAGTCCAAGGCGTTTGGAAATCCGCAGAATGTGTGTATCGACGGGGAAGACCTCTCTGCCGCAGGCGAAGGAGAGCGTAACGGAAGCCGTTTTGATACCGATACCTTTGTGCTGACATAGCAGTTCCAGTGCTGCCGCTGTTTCCATGTCGTGGATGAATGCTAAAGAGAGTTCGCCGTGCTCGGCTTTTAGCCATGTGAGAAAGTTTTTGATGGTGTGGCTTTTCTGGTTTCCCAATCCTGCGATTTTTATTGCTGCCTCTATCGCCTTGACATCCGCCTGCAAGACATCTTCCCACGTCGGGAAGCGTTCTTTAAGTTTAGCATACCCCTTATCGCGATTCACATCTGTCGTATTCTGCGATAGGATCGTTAAGATGAGGCATTCCAGGACATCGCCTGCACCGTCCCGAGTCGGCACGCCGAGCAAATCCTCTAATGTTTCTGAGATGAGTGCTGCTTTCTCTTTGAGTTCCAATTGTGTTCTTCCGTGACTGTTATGTTTTAAATATTATACCACAAACCTAAAAAATAACAACGCCTTTTCGTATTTACCAGTGGTACTCAGTTGTCAGTTGTCAGTACTTGGTTAATACATGCTCTGCTGAATCAGAGGTCTGTTTTACGGAAGACTCTTAACTGACGGCTGACTGCCAATTAAAAAAGAAAACGGTACATCGGTTGATCAAGCGCAATAGATAAAAGACTCCAGAACGCGCCAATCACAAATTCGCCAAGCACGATACCAAGGAAAAATGGGACGGCTTTCCGATGCAAGCGGATGCCACCGTATTTCAGGACAAGCCATTTTAGCAACCATCCGACAAAAATTGAACCTATCATCGGGTTGATCGCCCAACTCCCGGAGATAGCGTAGCCGACAGGGTGTAGATTCCACCAGAGGAAACGCATCCGCATTGCGGCGAGGAGCAGCGTCAGCCCGAATCCGAACGTTGCGAAACTGATTGCCGGTGCATCTGGCGGTGCGGCGTAGGTGAGCCATGTCTCTAACCGATTAAACGATTCACGTCCGAATCCTGCGACACCACCTTCTGCGTGGTACATGTGCAGATACGCCCAAAACGAGCCGAGTGCGCCTAATGCAGAAGCCAACATCATAATAAACGCGAACCGTCGGATCGGGATATTCGCACCCTCAGCTAATTTGAAGCCTTCGAGTTGGTGTGGCATGGCGTGTGAGCGGTGAGCACGATTCAGACAGTAGAGATAAGCGAACCCTGTCAAGTTTGTCGCGCCTAATCGGCGGATACCTAACAGTCGCGGGAGCATCTCATCGGGTCCGATAAAGTGCAAGTCATGGACTGGGGAACCGAGTTCAGCACGCAAGCGCGTAATCGCGATTGCAATCGCATACCAGATCACGAAATAGACGATGATGACCCAAAAACTCATACCCATCTTCAGACAGAATCCGACGATGAATGCTGCCCCACCAAGCAGTCCGATAACGATGAGTCGATATGAGATCGGTTCGTCCGCCTTCGGAGATATGAGTTGGCGTGCGACTCCTTTCAGGTAGCGTCTGCCCATCCAGATTGCGACAACGCAAAGTCCCAAGTATGCGCCGTGTGACTGCTCCGCCTCATAAGGGAAACGTGGCAACCCGCGCCACCCCGCGATGACACCTAACAACCGTTCCGCTCGCCATATCAACCAGAACGCCCAACAGGAGAAGGAGAGGTCCAACGGTATGAAGAACGAAAGTCCGACACCGAAAGGAAAAACCCCGATCGGACTCCAGCCGATCCCGCTCCACGGACGTTCTGTAAAAATTCGTCGTAGGTCATACAACTTTCCGCCGAGGCTTGGAACGGCAGGAAACAGAAAATTTAAACCGTTGATGACATCAATGACAACGCCGATTGAGAGTCCGAGCCACATCCACGGTGATCGAAAAAATCGCCGACTTCGGGTCGTCATCTCAAAGGGTAATTGGATGATCGGATAACTCAGCCGCTCCGATTCTACCCACTGCCGCCGAAAGAGCAGGCTCAGGCAGAGCATCACGAGGTGGATCGCCACAATGAAGAGGGTCCACCAGACGATTGCCGGCAGCCAAGCGGTTAAGTAGCGTGATTCATAGAGACTTGCAAACCCGGTATAATATCCATCAAGAACGCGCTTATCACTCACAACCAACCACTGCGGGATGTGCAAGTGAAAAAGATTTGCCCAATCGTTCTCTGGGGTCGCAAACCAGTGGGCATGCCCGATAAGCGGCATGAGCACCAAGAATCTATCAACACCCGCGAGACCCGCGCCGACGGAGATGCAAGTATAAATGACAAGCAGTTCAGCGCGGTTGAGGATGAGCGCATGATGCAACCGACGCAAAAGCAGCCCGATGCCTAATAAGATTAGAATGGTGATAACGGCATTGTAGAAAAGTGAGACCTGCGTCGGACTCCCGCCGCCACGCATGATTGAGACGGATACCCACCAACAGTTGGCAGGCACTAACACGCAGACAAGGAAAATCGTGAATGGCCGAATTCTGAGATCTTGGGTTGGAACGTTGTTCACCTTCTTTCAAGAGATAACGGTAATATTTTACATCATTTTCCGCTTTTAGACAAAGAATTTTGTGTTTGCCAGCGGTCAATTGAATTGCTTACTGAAAGAGGATATGGTATAATCAAGTAAGCACGGAAGATCAACAAAAATATCTAACAAAGATTTTCGTATGCTGACGGAAGTCTCCTGATTCTAACAAATATCACAAAGGTCCGAAAACCGATGCAGCTAAGTAAACGAAAAAAAATTGTTATTATGAGTCTAATCTTACTTGTTGGGGTTATTATTTTGCTATCCGTTATCTATAACCGAACGGCACTATGGGAACCGGAACAGCACCTAATCACACTGCTCCCGAAATCTCCGATCTGTTATTTGACACTCAAAGAATTGAAAGGTTTCGTCGAGACATTCAACCGGAGCGAGTTTGGGAAACAGGCCACTAAAATGCCACTTCTTGCTGAGATTCAGGAGCAACGTTGGTGGAAAGAACTCGTCTATCAGAAGCTGGTCTGGGAATACGAGATGGGTGCCAAACTCGACCTTAAGACAGTCACGGGCTATTTCGGTGAAGAGGCGATTCTGGCGTTTTATCAACGTGAGGGAGAACTCACGTTTCTCCTCATCACAGCGGTCGGCGCACAAGAGAAACTGAGTATTGAGGCCATCACTGCAACGGATGCAATCAACCCGAAATACAAGCGCATCCAAAACGACTATGGCGAGTTCACAATTAATACCATTACGGGGTATCCACGCGATTTTAGTTATACGTTCATCGGAAAAATTGGGATATTAACCCTTGACCCTACGCTCTTGATAGAGACACTTGACATCTATAATGCGGGGCTTCCTGGCGCGCAAACGGCACCGGAAAAGCGAAACTTTCTCGCCGAACATCCGATGACGACGGAGATTCAGGAAAACTATCGTCAAGACAAAAGTACCGGATACGTGGATGTCCAACAAATTACGCCTGTGTTGGACAATGTAAGTCCTAACGCACGCATTAAACAGATCTTTGGGATGTTCGGGGAGACAGAATTCTGGACATTCAGCAATCGGTACAAGGAAGGTGTGATTGTTTCACAACATCATTTCCGCAAACGTATAGACACTCACCAGAGTGAACTGCCTGCTGGAGATAAGGCAAAACCGTTTCTCGCTTTCCCTGAGCGGACTGCTTTTGTTACTACGTTTCCAGTGCCGAATCAGCAGATGCAGGAACTCTTCGGCAATATCGACCTTTCCCAAGTTTTGGGGACGGACCTGACTATAATGTTAATCGCGCCTGAACCTGATGAGGTAGGGGTAGTACCTTCGTTGGTCCTAATTGCGCATACTAAAGCGCCCGAGGCGTTGAAAGGCGTATTGGATATTGTAAAGCAGGGAAAAATTTCTGTCGCTGGCAAACCGCTTAAATTCCTTGAACCCCAAGATTACAACGGTATTGCTATTCAACCCGTACAACTCCGTCTCAATTTTTTGTTAGCGATTGCAGGTGGATATGCGATCGTTGATGACTATTTTGTTTTGGGCACGACAACTGCCGGATTAAAAGCTGTGATTGATACAACAATAGGTAAAACGCCTACCCTGAGTGATGTAACATTTTCCACGGATACAAACGGTGCTCAGGTATTCATTCAACCGGAACTGTTTGTGCCGGAGTTGAAACGTTTCCTGCCACTGGCAACTGTGCTTGCTTCTCTTACGGGGCTGGAATTGGATACACGATTGGCACGGCGTATCACTGAGAACTTGTCTCCGTTGGAGTCTCTCGGTCCGATTACGGCTGAGGTAGATTTTGGTGCGCAGCGCGTAGATGCAGAAATTCGGATTGTTTTGGAGAAATGATCGACTCGTTTGCGGAGGATTGGCATGAAATTCGACAATTTTTGTGGTATTCTTAAGGACACACAAAATCAAAATAAGGAGTTTTACGATGGAAAAAGAGACACTTGAAAATATTACGCAGCGGTTGGATCAATTAGAAAAGATCGTTGCGGAGTTGAATCAGAAACTCTCTTCGGTTGTTGAGGAATTAGTTCCAGATACACCGAAAGATTGTGAAACTGGTACCATAAATGCCACTGATGTCCAGGAGGACGAACAAGGTGATAATCTCGGGACGAAAGTAATTGAGAAAATATTGGAACGGATGGGCTATCCGCCTGATTTTAAACCCAGGCCTCTCAAGGAAGTTCGTAAAAGTATGGTGGAGAGCGGCATCCGTCCAGAAGATAACGAATTTAGCCGCGCTATTATTGAGGAACGGGAGAAGTAACATTGTACTACTTCTATTTCGATGCAAGCGCGCTTGCTAAACGATATACTGAAGAAGTCGGTAGTGATAAAATTGATTTCCTTTTTGCGAACGTTTCTTTGACACGTCTGCAGTGTTTGACAATTGGTGCCATGGAGGTATTTTGGATATGTGTCCGAAAAAAGAATGATGGACGCATTTCAGAGAGGCAATTTGCTGAATCTACAACCCATTTAAAATTGGAAGTTGTTGATACCCAATCAAACTTCAGGAAAATATCAGTACCTGATTCGCTTGTTTGGAACTCAATGGATTTGATTGAAACGCACTCACTCAATAGTGTGGATGCTTTGGTTTTACGTTCCGCGTTAGACATCGCAACAGAACTTCGCAGAGCAGGTGATAGGTTAGTACTCGTCGCCTCAGACCAACGCCTTCTCCGAGCAGCCCATGCGGAAGGATTACAAATCTTCAATCCCGAAATAGATTCACAACAGACACTCACAGATTGGATAACTTAATATATGGAAACACAGATCGGTATCGGTATCATCAGTTTCGCACACGGACACGCCAACGCCTATTGCAACCAAATGAAGGCGTTTGACGATGTCCAGCTCGTCGCATGTTGGGACGATAACGTTGAACGCGGCGAAGCCGCCGCAGCGCAATACGGCATGAATTATTCACTACATCTCGAAGACGTTATCAACCATCCAGAAATTCACGCCGTTATTGTGACCTGTGAAACAAATCGGCACGCGGAGATGGTAGAGGCAGCGGCATCGGAGGGGAAACACATCCTTTGTCAAAAACCGATGGCACTCACACTGGCGGATTGTGATCGGATTGCGGCGGTCATAGAGAAGACCGGTGTTAAGTTTATGATGGGGTACCAGATGCGACGCGACCCAGCGAACATCGCCATGAAAGAACTCATTGACAGCGGTGTATTGGGGAAAATCGGCGTGCTGCGGCGCCGACACTGTATCAATGCGTTGTTTAGTGAGGCTTTTGTGACGGGACCCAGTCGTTGGCATATTGATCCAGAGAAGAACATGGGGATGTTCATGGACGATGCCTCGCATGCAACCGATTTTATCCACTGGATGCTCGGTAAACCGACGAGTGTTATCGCTGAAATTGATAACATTTTAACGGATGTTGCACCTGATGACACGGGATTAGCAGTCTATAGATTCGCGGGTGGCGAGATGGCGATTCTACTCAATACATCCGTGACGCTCGCTGGTGAAAACACAACTGAGATTTACGGCGATCAAGGCGTGGTGATACAAAACTACGGCGACGCTCCTTCGTGTAATATCCCGCGTTCGGCAGATGCTGTCGCGCTCAAATTGTATACAACAGATGAACCCGCATGGAAGGATTTGGGTATCCCGATTCCAGACGGTCACGGCGAACGGATCGCTGGTGTGCCGCGTCCCTTTATCGACTGCCTCAAGAACGATACGGAACCCGATGTCACAGTAAAAGATGGACGGGTTTCAGTAGAGATGATTTTGGGGGCATATCGTTCCGCACAAGAGGGACGACGTATCACATTTCCGCTCTGAAAATATCACGTATCTTACGGGCTATTTCGGCGCATGATGCTGAGAATCTGACCAGTCATGCCGGTAGCTGGCGATTGCGTGGCGAGGAAAAGTGCCGATGCAACAACCTGCTCCGGTTCCTTCCACGGATCGCTTTGTGCCCTGAAAGTTCCTGAGCTTTCCCAAGCGGGCTTTGACAACTCCGTTTTCACAGGACCCGGAATAAGGACGTTCGCGATGATACCATTTTCCCATACCTCTTCGGCAATCGACTGCGTTAATCCATGCAGTGCCGCTTTGGAGGCACAGTAAACGCTGAGGTTCGAGCGTCCAACCTGTCCCATACCGGAGCCAACGTTGATGATATTACCACTGCCCTGTTGCTGCATGACTGGCAGCGCAGCACGACAGCAGTACACAACACCCATCACATTAATCTGCCAGCCTTGCTCCCATTCTTCATCAGTAGAATCTAAAAACAGACCTCTCGGATTGATACCAGCATTATTCACAAGTATATCTATCCGTCCGAATTGATCTACAGTCTTCTGAACGAGGGTCTCTACTTCTTCACGGATTCGCAGGTCCGTTGGCACGGCAAGGGCTTCACCGCCTTGCGTTGTGATCTCTTTATTGACTTCCTCAAGTTGTGCGGCACTTCGTGCAGCGATGACGACGCTCGCACCTTCAGCAGCGTAAGCAATAGAGATCGCTTTACCAATACCACGTCCCCCACCAGTGATGATAGCGACTTTATCTTTCAGTTGCATGATTGATTCCTTCCGAGAACGCGTCTATAATTTTAGACGTTCCGCCGTCATTCGGCGCGGCGCCACATATTGATCAGACGCGCCAAATGCGCTTGACTCGCTTTAACTTTCCGCTCCAAATCTTTTGCGAGTCCAGAGAGGAGATCTGTCCCGGCGTTCTTAGCGTTTTCTACCTGTTGCTTCAGTTGATAGGTGCGTCCTGTTTTGAGTCGGTTTATCTCTAAGCGCAGTTCACTTGCTGCACGGTTAAGATTTCGGAGTTCTGTTTGTAATGCTGCCCGTTTCTCGGCAGCCGTTTTTTCAGAAACGTCTGGCTCTGTTTCCCCAAGGCTTAACCGCTCCAGCGTCTGAATGTCCTGTTCGTGATATGCCCGGTTAATAAGCGGCATCAGCTGCTCTCGTCTGTGTTGTTCTTTGGCATCTATAGTTTTGTCTGGGTGATACCGTTTGGCGAGTTTTCGGTAGAGATTTTGCAGATGTTTTGCCTGAGGAACAGGGAGTGTGTCGTCTTCGGATGTTGGTTGTGGATCATCTACCGCCTCGTATGCATCGATACGTGCGCGACTTGTTCTAAAACAGGATGCCACACGCGCTTCTATCTCGTCCTCACTCACATTTTCGCGACGCAATTGGAGTCGGAGACGATATTCCTTCGTTTCAAGTTCGACTTTATCAAGCTCAAGATAGTAACGGCTGATATGCGCATTGTAGCGGTGCTGAAATGTGTCAACTTCTGACTTAAGTTTTTCAACCGTTACTGTGAGTTCCTCTACCTGCCCTCGTTTTGCTTCAATAGCATCGAGGAGTCGAGTTGTCTCCTTTTCATCGGCGTTATTGATACGAACTAAAACGGCAGGTTCCATAGCATTTCTCAGTCAGTCGGTAAAGTGGTTTGCTTTAGGATGCACGTTTGAAAAGCGGATCTACAACAAAATTGACCCGTGCGCGGTCGAAAACCGCGCCGACACGTCTATTTAGTAAACTACTTTTTCCGGTAGGTAATACGTCCCCGCGTGAGATCGTAAGGGGATAGTTCTACAGTTACCTTGTCACCGGGCAAAATTTTGATGAAAAACTTCCGCATTCTGCCGGAGATATGAGCAAGGATCTGATGTTTGTTATCCAATTCCACACGAAACATCGCATTCGGTAAGGGTTCGACGACAGTACCTTCAACCTCTATTTTGTCACTTTTAGAGGGAGCTTTCTCTTCATCTTCGACTTCAACCTCCATATCGAGATCGGCATCGATGTCCTTGTCCTTTCGCTTTTTTTTCGATTGTGACTTCCGCTTCGGGCGAGGCGGATTAGTATACCGCGTCTGCGGCTTTCGTTTATTTCCTGGTTTATTTCCTGAAGGTTTGCGATTCACAGTACAAATCTCCTTTTTTGTAGGGGCGATACAAGTCGTTCTCCTTACGAAACGCCGTAAAACACCTACCGGCTGGTGCACTTACAAAGCACATCTACTATTCTTCTTCAAAACTAAAATGTTTCCCTGCTTCAACGACAAGTTCTCGAAAAAAGTCGGCTGCGAGTTGCAATTGCGTCTCAGCATCCGCCTTATCTGTACTTGTCGAGACTAAATCGACAGGCATCGTACTGCCATCCGCTTTGCGGAGGGAGACATACGCCTTTAGATAAACATCTGGATGGCGTTCCATCACCTTTTGCATCAGTGGTGAAACTTCGGCTTCAAACATACTTACATAAACCCGCGCTGTGATAATTTCTGCGCGGTAACGTTCAGCAATCAACGGTTGGATATGGGTTTCAAAAATAGCTTTCATTTCACGGGGCGGACCGGGCATCATCATAAGTGTGGACGCTTCGTGTTCAACGCTGATACACGGTGCCCAGCCGGCTGGGTTCTGTAAGACAGTGGCAGTTTCTGGCACAGTTGCCATCTTTGTGAGTGCTTCGCTAAGCACGTCGTTCTCTGACATCTCGCGGCGTTTCCGATATTCAGCGATAGTCTCTTCGCTCACCACAGGTTTCGTACCGGTAAGAGATGCCACAACCTCGACAGTCATATCATCAGGTGTCGGTCCAAGCCCCCCTGTTGTGAGAATAAGAGCCGTTTCTCGTTTGACCGCTGAATCCAATGCCTCGTACATCTCTTCGGCATCATCGCGTAGCATCGTCACCCGTCGTAATTCGCCACCGATTTGAAGGATCTGCTGCGCAATCCAGTGGGCATTGGTATCCTGAATCTGTCCAAGCACTAACTCTGTGCCGATCGAAAATAGTTCAATTGCCACGTTTGTCTCCTTTTACAGAACCTTTTTGAGAAATTCAAATGCACCGACCCCATGGAAACTATGTCCCGCCTCAAATACCTCAAATCCTAATTTGTCATCAGCATTGAAGCAGTTGAAAATCGCTTTTGCCTCGTTAACCGCGAATTGTGTGGCTTCAATCGGAAAAATGGTATCTTCGGTACCGGATTCAACAAATAGGGCACGTGGTGCAATCAACCCGGCGATGTCATACATCTCAGCATATTGTAACACATTCGGTATGTAATTGTCTATACAATGGCTCAGACTCAAGATACTATCCCGAAAAGTATTGAAATAGCCGCTCACAACAGCCGCTTTAAGACGTGTATCAATCGCTGCGGTAAAAAAGGTTGTTGTCCCGCCACCAGAGATGCCCATTATA
The DNA here is from genome assembly GCA_022827185.1 of Candidatus Poribacteria bacterium. Lineage (GTDB taxonomy): Bacteria > Poribacteria > WGA-4E > WGA-4E > WGA-3G > WGA-3G. The sequence goes on along the minus strand of JAJDTM010000003.1, from coordinate 121,766 downwards.
CCGAGGCGGTTCATATCAATCTCCGGACGGGTTGATAGATAGTCAAACGCACGCATAGCGTCGTAAACCCGCCATCCAACCATCGTTTGTCCTAACAGCAGCGCGGCACCCGCACTCGGTTGGCATGAAGAGCTTCCACCGCCTTTTTGATGGGCAACGGCATCGCGCCGGTGTCCGAACCCGAATTGTTCAATGGCAAGCACAGTGTACCCGTGTGCCACACATTGGAGGGCGAAATCGTTCTGATAACCGCCAAATTCTGTCCGCATCCTACCATCTTCCTCAATTCCGACGATGTCGTCTACGCCGCGCCCGTGCCCTGCTAAACAGAGTATCGCCGGATTTGGCGTTGAACTGTCAAGACCTTTCGGAGTGAGGAAATATCCAAAAATAACCGAGTGTGGACGACTCTTAAACTGAACCGTTTCACGGGTATAGTTTGCGAATTCTCGCGACGCTAAAACTTCCGGTTGTAAGTCGCACTTCTCCTGCGGAAAACCGCCTACCAATTCGGTAAGTTTTGCCCGCAATGCGTGTTGCCACGCTTCTGCTGCAGCGGAGGTGGTCGCCTGAAATGCCAGCTGGCGCGGCGTCTCAGCATATAACTGATGTGTAAACGCTAAAGTGTCTCTTTCGTGTTCGTGATGCATCGGTTCACCTTCAGAAATTATTCAATTAACAACATTATCGGTTCAATAGGTTCAAAACGAAGCCGGTTGCCATCTTCGGATAGAAGTAGGTAGATTTTTGTGGCATTGTTGAACCCGCCGTAGCAACTTCCAAAACCTGTTCAACGGGTGTCGGATTCATCAGAAGTGCGACGCGATCCACCCCAGTTTTCACGTGTGCAACGGCATCATCCGCATAAGCAGTGTAACTGATATGATCCGCCAATGCCTCAATCTGGAACATCTCCTTGATGAGGGTTTCTTGAACGAGTGTTACGTCTAATTGCCCAGAGGTTGTTGAATGCGGAACCAGTAGACGATAGTTATCGTCTGGGGTGTACATTCCGACCGCGGGTGATTTTCCTTTAAGTACCTCCAATTGTGCCATAAGGTCTGCTTGTGTGTCAATCTCAAATACTTCAAAGACTTCAGGGAGTTTGGCGACAGCATGGGCAATCCTGTCAGAACTAACATTATCCAGCAGCCGATGGATCGCTAACACTGCCAAACCCGGTGATTCCATCCTGACAAGGTTCACCATCATATAACCGTAGCCGGATGATCCAGTACGCGCCATCTCTTCTTGGAAAGCGAGGGCAGTTTCATAACGGTGGTGTCCATCAGCGATGAGGAGCGGTATTGATGAGAACAGGTTTTGAATCTCTCGGTTACGCTCAGCATCCTCTAAACACCACAATTGGTGCGTGCTTCCGAAGGTTTCCGCACACGCAATTTCGGGCGGGTGGTCATCGGTGAAACCTTCCATGATCTGTTCAATATCGCCAGCCGGATCGGCGTAGATGAGGAAGATCGGGCTTAGGTTGGCGTGGCATTCACGCATGAGATTCAGCCGGTCAGCCTTCGGTCCTGCGTGTGTTTTTTCGTGGGGTAGAACGACGTGGTTTTCAAAAGGTTCCAATTTCACGAGTGCGATTAAGGCGCGGCGTGTATAGTTTTTCCCGTCTGGGGCATTAAATGATTGATCGTAGATATAGTAGCGGGGGGTTGCATCTTTGGTGAGGATACCGTCTGAGATCCACTGATGCATCAATGTAGCGGCACGTGTATACTGATTGGCATCAGCAGTGTCATCATCCTGTGGTTGGCTCAAGATTAAGCGGATGATATTGGCAGGGTGCCGTGCCTCTAAAGCGACCCGTTCTTCGGGTTTGATGACATCGTATGGCGGTGCTATGACATTCGCGAGGTCTCCTACCTTTGTAGTGTTATAGCGTAAGCCACGAAACGGAATAACTGTTGTTTCCATGGATCTCCTTGGGCTAATCCCATAATCTTGTGCTAAAATAGCGTTCACCGAGGTCGTTAAAGACCGTGACGATTACGCCTTCCTGAATGTGTTGTGCGACTTTGTAGGCACCATAAAGGTAGCCACCGGAGGATTGCCCAACGAACCAACCGCGTCGCCCGAGGCGACTGCACATTTCATAAGCATTTTCAATCGTCGTGGGGATTCGGCAATCAATCACCGATTCATCCAGAATTGCTGGCACAATGTTCTCTGGGTCCCCGAGCGGTTTGAGTCCCTCAATACCCGGGAACACCTCTGGTGAGATAGAGCAGACTTGGATGTTAGGATTGTAGTTTTTCAGCCGCCTACCAACACCGGTAATGGTCCCGCCAGTCCCTACGCCGGCAACGAAGTGTGTGACTTTTCCACCTGTTTGGTTCCAGATTTCGACACCGGTGGTTTCATAGTGCGCCAGCCAATTGTTTTCGTTGTCGTATTGCGAATTAAAAAAATACCGCTCTGGATCCGCTTCATAGCGTCGATCCACTTCGCGTAGTGCTTCATCGTAACCGAGGAGGGCATCGGTATGGATGATGTTTGCCCCGTGTGATTGGATGCGTTTTATGCGTTCTTCGCTGGCGTTGTCTGGGATGACAAGTTCAACTTTATAGCCGAGGGCTGCGCCTATCATAGCGTATGCGATCGCCGCGTTGCCGGAACTGGAGTCGAGGATAACCTTTTCGTGTGTAAGTTCTCCTGATGCAATTGCCTCAGTGAGCATTCTTAAAACGGGTCGGTCTTTAATTGAGCCGCCGGGGTTATAGGTTTCTATCTTCGCATAGATGTCAACGTTCGGCAACTCGTCGGCGAAGAGATCTATTTTTACGAGCGGTGTCTGTCCTATGATTTGGAGCAGTGGATGTTCTGAAATGTTCACCTTTTCAGGCTTTCGCATGCTCATTGTAGCGTTGTCTATCCTACCTTTGGTATTATGTTAGAGCGATTGATGATCTATTATTTAAACCGTGCGTGAAGTAGGTTTTCCATGTAAGTCTTTGCTGTTTCACCACTTAATTGTCCGTCCAAGATAGGTGCAACTTCAAATTCAGCTAACCGGACGGTTGGATTTAGCCCGTGCAGCGGTGGTAGCCAATCCCGAAACGTATCGAAGAAAGCACGTTGTGCAGCACGTCCGTTTATATACGGGAAATCCGCTGTTCGCCGTCGGAATCGCTCTGGTCCTTTTGCGAGTGCTGCGATATGATGTTGCTGACAAAACTGCCGATATTTCTCTGGCACAAAGGCGAGCGGGATGTTCACTGGATAAAACTGGAATGTCCGTTCGCGGAATTGCGTGAAATGTTGCAGTTCGTCAAATTCAAAGATAAAATGATAAGGCTCTGGAAAATAGGCATCAGGAATCAAGTACCCGTCGGTTTTCGCAGTTGTGCCTTCCCAGTCGCCTCCGAGTTCAGCGTAAAGTGCCATCACTGCATCGTAATGTTCGCCGAAGTGTTGGCGGCACGGTTTGTTTCGGAGCCAGTCAAACTGGGCGCGGCGTTCTGCTGCTATTCCAAAAACCTCCTCTACTAATGCGATAATGCCTACCTCTAATCGCATGCAGCTACCCAGATGCTTTCTATCTCTTGTTTCGGAGAACTTATGTCAATTTTACACAGGATCGGTGTCCAGATTCTTCAATGCATCCGTGTCTGTTGTGTCAATCAAACTTGCGAGGTAGTCGCGATCGCGTTGGAGTGCCTCCAATTTATTATCACCGTGGACGAACTCTACTTCCAAGTATCCGTCATATCCAGCCTTACTGAGTATCTCAACGATTCGGGTGTAATCCACTACACCATCTGCGATGGGACACGCTTTACCGTTCACATCAAAGTTTTGCGCATGGACGTTTACAATGTGTTCGGCAAGTTTTTCAGCGGCAGCATGCGGCTCATCGGCATCCGACCGTGCAAGCGGTTGATAGTAGGTTTTCAGCGCGGGCAGCTTAACGCCTTCGATGATCTCTAAGATGCTTTCAACACTGTCAGTCAAATGGTTATTGTGCATTTCTAAGCCGAGCCGGATGCTACGGAAATTTGCCCATTGCGTAATGCTCACCAATCGGAAATGAATCAGACGTTTATCGGACGGAGCAATTGATCTTGAAGGACCACCGCCGGACCAGATTCGGACAACGTCAGTGCCAAGGTCATGTGCTATTTTAAAGGCTTCTTCAAAGTGTTTTTGATGCAGATGCATTAAGGGGTCAATATACGAACCGAACGCCGAAATCGCTAAGCCTTTCCGTTGTGCCATCTCTTTAACGTTTTTAGCATAGTTTTCGTCGTAATCGGCTGGCAAATGTGGCGGCTTTCCCCAAAGTTCAATGCCATCAAAACCGTGATCCGCTGCGATGTCAATAACCTCTTCCAACGGTTTATCCTGAAAAGCGATGGTGCATAAACCTAATTTCATAGTTTTTCACCTATTGTCTGTTGTTATGTATAAATAGGATACCACAGGTTTAAGCGGATTGCAAGAAAAGTTTGCTGCGTTATCAGCTATCAGTTGTTAGCAAGCGTCTGTTTTCGATATACTTGACATAGTTTAACAGAACTGTTATACTTGTCAAGAATTTTTGTGGAATTAATGGATATGTTGAGAACGAAACAATGCACCGAATTTTTAAATCTCTCACTGCCATTTGCCTGCTGTCTGTTTTCGCACTGCTTTCAGGGTGTACGACAGATAAACAGAAGCCGATCGAATTAAGCGTCTTCGCTGCAATTAGTTTGACGGATGCACTGGGTGAAATCGGGACAGCGTTTACAGCGGAAACTGGGGTTAAAGTCTATTACAATTTTGAAGCCTCTACGACGCTACAACGCCAGCTCGAAAAGGGCGCGTCAGCGGATGTTTTCATCTCAGCGAGTCCGCGTCAGGTTATTGCTTTGGAAACCGATGGGCTGCTTGAAGTCGGGAGTCGCCACGATCTATTGACCAATCGGTTAGTGCTTGTCTCTGATGAAACCGCGCGGATTTCTGTGAAAACTCCTGATAGCCTTGATACGCCTGAGATTTCGAGAATTGCTATCGGGCATCCGAATATAGTACCGGCTGGCACTTATGCGAAAGAAGCCTTGACTCACTTTGGATTATGGGAAACACTACAACCAAGGTTGATTTTCGGCATGGATGTACGGGCAACGCTCGCTTATGTTACCGCTGGAAATGTGGATATTGCCATCGTATATAAAACGGATACAGCACTGACCGAGGATATAAAAGTGCTTTATGAGTTACCGACTGAAGCGTATACACCGATCATCTACCCGGTTGTCGTTATGAAGGATAGCCTGCGAAAGCAAGAAGCGCGTAGATTTATGAGTTATCTACAATCTATGCAGAGCGGTGAAGTTTTTGAAAAGCACGGATTTACCTTTTTAGAGTAACATGAGGATAACTCCCGCCGAAGTTGCCGCCCTCTCTTTATCTATAAAAGTTGCGTTGCTCAGTCTTGTTATAATACTGCCACCGGGACTATTGGTGGGTTGGCTACTGGCAAAACGTACGTTTCCAGGTAAGGCTTTCCTGAATACGTTTGTGATGTGGCCGTTGGTATTGCCGCCTATCGTCAGTGGATATTTACTCCTGATTCTATTGGGTAAGCACGGGTTCATCGGTGGGTTTATTCACCAAGTTTTTGGTATAGAGATCGTTTTCTCACAGTTAGCTGTTGTCATTGCAGTCTCAATTATCTCGTTCCCACTGTTAGTACGTGGTATTGTGACAGGAATGGAGGCTGTGCCACAAGAACTTGAAAACGCTGCACGCACGCTCGGTGCATCACCACTGAAGGTATTTTGGACGATAACATTCCCGCTTGCGTATCGCGGGATTATCGGTGGAACGATCCTCGGTTTCTCCAAAAGCCTTGGTGAGTTCGGTGCGACAATCATGGTGGCAGGAAACATTCCGGGCAAAACCCAAACGATGGCGTTAGCGATTTTCAGTGCTGTACATCTCGGAGAAGATGCCTCTGTCTATCGACTGGTATTTATTTCAACTGTCGTTGCCTTCATAGCGCTCTGGCTAACAGAACGCTTCACCCTCCGTTAGCCACAAATAGCGTTTTATTGACTTTCAAATCTGGTGAAAGGAGAAAATGTGATGATTTTGGAGATGGGGTTATTTTTAGGAGTTATCGCTTGCGTACTACTTGTCTGGTATCTATATCAGCGTTCCAAGAACGATGATACGTCTGAGAACACAGAGCCTCAGCCCGATGATACTGCTAATGCAGATGATGAGTATGAGGATCTGCTTTTAACGGGTATAATGCTCAGTGAGGTGTATGACGATGACGATTCATCTGACGATGTAGATGACAGTATGGATGACAGCGGTGGATTTGATGACATTGATGACAGTGGGTTCGAGTAAGAGGGTTCGCTATGGCAGATAGTCCCAGCATCAGGCTCGATTTTCGCAAAAGTCTCGGTAGTTTCACCTTAGAAGTCAATTGCACGCTGGAAACAAAGGTTTCGGCGTTTTTAGGCGTGTCTGGAAGTGGTAAAAGCACGCTACTCAATTGCGTTAGCGGCACGCTAACGCCTGATGAAGGTGAGATCGCTTTTGGAGACGAGATACTTTACGCGTCTGCCTCTAAAATTAATCTGCCACCTGAAAAGCGGCGGTTCGGTTATGTTTTTCAAGAGGGATACCTTTTTCCGCATCTCACCGTTGCGCAGAATATCCGATACGGGCAACCGAATCCACGAACATCTTCAGATGTGATAGATGTGCTCGAAATTTCCGAACTGCTCCAACGGTATCCGAAAGAACTCTCTGGCGGTCAACGTCAACGGGTTGCGATCGCGCGGGCACTCGCTATGGAACCGCGGATGCTCCTCATGGATGAACCGCTTGCTGCGCTTGATAGTGCACTAAAAGGTCGAATTATTCCCTATCTGCACCACATTAAAGAAGCCTTTGAGACACCAATCCTCTATGTCACCCACACCTTTTCCGAGGCGATGGCACTCGCTGATGAAGCCTTCCTGATCGCCGATGGCGAAATCATGGCGAGCGGTGAACCGCATCAATTACTAACCGCTCCCGCCGCGATGCCTATCGCACAATTGACCGGTGTCGAAAACATTCTGTTCCTTCCTGTCGTGGCTTCAGACAAGGCACGTGGTTTGACTTCGTTGGAAATCGGAGACCAATCGCTTGTAATTCCTTACATTGAGGCAGAAGTCGGTGAAGTCGTTCCGGTCGCTATCCGGGCTGAGGATATTATTATTTCGCTTGATCCAAATCTCACCATTAGTGCGCGGAACATATTACTCGGAAAAATTCGGGACCTTGATATCAGGAGCGAACGCACGTGGCTCTCTATTCTTGTTGAAAGGTATCACCTCGCTGTAAAGATCACACACCAAGCACGGGAGGAACTGCAGTTGAAAGAAAATTTAGAGGTTTACTGCGTCATTAAAGCAAGTGCCATCAACCGCCTCTGGGATTAGTCTTCTGTCTTCTGCGTATTTCTTGTCGCTCGCGATGGTTCATATCAAATCCATCTTCTGTAGGAGCGAGCTGCGCTCGCGATGCCCTATTCACTATGTCTCTGAAGTCTCTCCCAAAGTGCATCCACCTGCATACAGAGATCTTCAAGCGTCCCTTCATTCTCTATTACAACATCTGCATACTTAACTTTCTCCGAGACCGGCATCTGAGCATCAATCCGCGCTTGCACCTCCGTTTCGGTGAGCGGTCTTCCTTGCGCGACACTGCGTTCCAATGTCCGCCGCAGCTGTGTCTCTGGTGATGCCGTCACCACGACAATCAGATCAACCGTGTCATAAGCACCCGCTTCAATAAGAAGCGGCGCATCAAGTAGCACAATGCACATCGGATCCTCTGCGACGAGTTGGCGTGCCTGTCCCCGTGAGTATTCGATAATCAACGGGTGCAGGATGCTGTTCAGACGTTCTCTTGCGGTTTTATCGTTAAAAACGATTGCCCCCAGTTTCTTCCGACTCACATCTCCAGATGCTTCAAGGATGTCCTGTCCAAATGCCTCGGTCAGTTCGTCAATAACCGGACTGTCCGCTTTGAGGAGTTGGTGTCCGATTTCATCAGCATTAATCGGAATCGCACCCTTTTCTGTGAGCAGTTCTGAGACGGTTGTCTTTCCACAAGCAATTCCGCCTGTAATCCCGACGATGATGCCGCGTGTGCGGTCTGTTGTTGCTGTTTCCATACCATTGAGTGTATACGACACACTAAAATTTGTCAATGCTGAATGGCTGTCAGCGGTTAGCCATCAGCAATCGGCAAGACCTTCCTATAAACATACTGCCTTATAGGGTTGAAGACTTTTCCGTCCCTTGGGGTGATTTAGTTTTCCATTTTTTACCCAAATTTGAGCCCCCCAGGCCCGGTAGGTGTGGTTTCTAAACCGCACCGGATCTGTAACAGAAAACGTAAAACCCGCGAATTTCTTAAAACTAAATAGTCCTGTCTGTCCCTTGATTTTGATTGACAGTGATGACTTATCCTGTTATGCTGTTAATCCACTCCATCTATTTTCATTTACAAGGGGAAAGTTTTCATGGGAAGGTTAAAAGGTAAAGTCGCCATCGTAACGGGTGCTGCCAGAGGGCATGCTGAAGCGGTAGCAAGACGCTTTGCAAAAGAAGGCGCAGCGGTTTCTATCTGTGATGTGATCCCAGTGCAGGAACTGGAAGCAAAGGTCGGTTCAGAAATTAGAGCCGCCGGTGGAGATGTCATCTGTTTTGAGACCGATGTCTCACAAGAAGCACCTGTCAATGAGATGGTCGCTGCCACTATCGAAAAATTCGGCACTATTGATATACTCGCGAACGTCGTTGGGATCGCTGGACCGACGAAAGATGTCTGGGATATGAGTTTAGAAGAATGGCGGCGCACACTTGAGGTCAATCTCGATTCGCTTTTCATCTGTTCTAAAGCCGTCCTACCGGAGATGATCCGCAAGAAGTACGGGAAAATCATCAACTTCAGTTCTGGCACAGGCAAACAACCGCTGTCGCACAGGGCACCTTATGCGACTTCTAAGATGGGGGTCATCGGTTTCACACGCACCCTCGCTGCGGATGTCGGGCGTTATAATATCAACGTCAACGCCATCTGTCCGGGTTGGCATACGGAGCGAAGCCTTGAACTCGCAAAAGGCAGAGCCGAATACATGAACAAACCCTTCGATGAAGCAGCGTTACGTGAACGGTATAGTCAGGAAAATCCAAAAAGTGTGATTGCTGGAAGATGGTGTGCGGATGAAGGCTATAGCGATAAAGGTTCCGTATCTGAGGATGCCGCTGCATTAGCCGTCTTCCTCGCCTCAGACGATTCCGCCAACATGACAGGACAGGACATCAACACCGGTGGCACAGTGATGTGGTAGTTATACTTTTAAGGAGCAATAGGGTCTTAACGAAAGGGACGGACGCAAAGTCATACCCGTATAATGTGAAGTGTTCGGACACTCCAACTAAACCTGTGCCGTGATTAACTCGGACGACATGCCAGGTTGCTCTTGAACAGGCGACGTGAACGAAGGCTGTGGGACATCATAACCGGCTTTTTGAAGCCCTTCGATATGAAAGTCGATGGCTTCAGCGATCAATCTTCGTACTTCTGCGAGTGTTTCACCGACAACAGCGCATCCTGGAAGATCAGGGACATACGCCCCATAATTATTTTCGCCTTTTTCAAAAATAACGACGTATTCCATAAGATTTTCCCTCAATTCTTGAGATTAGCTTGTTTTAGAATGTTATTGAGTGTCCCTTTGGAGACATCTTCGTTGGGTTTTCCTGCGATCGTCACGACTCCCGGTTTGGTTGGATGTTTATACTGTTTATGACTGCCTCGCGTTCGGTCTAAATACCATCCATCCTCTCGAATCATTTTAATGACCTGTCTAAACTTCATAATAGGATATCTATTGGGTGTCGGTTAACGAAGTTATCAGACTATCTGGAATCCTTCTTATGATTATAGCACCCGCCAGCGTCAAATACAAGAAAAAAGATAATCATAGTCAGAGCCATTCAGTTTTCGGTTTTTTCAGACATTTTCGCGGATGGATCGCGAGCACAGCTCGCTCCTACAGCGGAGTATTTTACGCGACAAATCGAAATTATGTGACAATTGAATGACTCTGTAATCATAGTGGCGTAACCATGGGCATCAAAAATAGCGTTCGGCGCGTCCTTCCGAATCGCTTCTTTAGTCCGACAGGATTTATTTGCTTGGGGATTTTTCAGCATGTTTATAGAAACGCGTTCCCTCCTCTTTAGCCCCAGCGGGGCGACATGTGTATGGATTCCACCAATTCGATTGACATCTGTTTGTTAATATGCTATAATAATGTTAAGCAAAATTGGTGTTGTTCTTATACCAACATCTGAATAATAGACCGTCTATTTTGGCAAAAGGAAGCCTATGAATCGACAATCTACTAATAGTGAAGACACCATCACCACCCTATTCGTCGAAATCCTGATGCCGATGAGTGCCACATGGAATATCTACGAGCAAACCACGAAACCACTCGTCGAGAATCAGAGGAAACCAGATGTCATCATCCGGACGGTTGAACGATATCCGATAGCCGTTGAAGTAAAGATTGACTACAAGCGCGGTCCCAATGAAACAGGCGAAAAGCAGGCACGAGAATATTACTTAGACAAAACCCTCCGCACGACAGGCGAAAAAATTACCAGTGCAATAACAATCCGCCTTCCATACAGATTTCGCAACATGCCGCGCGACGAAATCCACGAGAATTTGGCATCTACACAAGACTTCGCTTATGCCCTTCTCAACATTGACAAACCCCACAGATTCCCAGAAACAGGCTGGCTCTACGGTAGTATTTCCGACATCGCAACCGCTATCCGCATTGGTGCTACACCCATCACCAAGATTGAGAGAGCTGCCGAAGTGCTGGAACAAGGTATCCATAATGCTGCTGTCATCGTCAATAGTGCAATTCAACACCGACCCCATATCGGTAAGAGAATTGGTGAACTCCTTGTCCAAGAACCTGGGAAACAGACAACACAGATGGCGATGCTGATTATCAGCAACGCTTTGGTGTTCCAAAGCTCCCTTGCGCGCAAGCCAGATTTGGAAACCGTCCCATCGCTCAGTGAACTCACCGCTGATTACGGGCAACTCGATTCAGACGAAGTTCTCCGCGCATGGCGAGAAATCCAAAAGGTTAACTACGCCCCAATTTTCAACGTCGCCTACAATCTCGTCGAAACACTCGCTGCCGATGATAAACTCGTCGGTGAGATTTTGAGCGTGCTACGCGATACCGCCCGCGAATTGGAGAGAATGGGACTTGCCCAAGAACACGAACTCGCAGGGATTGTATTTCAGAAACTCATTGACAATCGGAAAATTCTTAAGGCGAACTACACCCGGCCTGAATCCTCAGCACTCCTCTGTGCCCTTGCCTTACCAGAACTCAAAAGCGATCCCCAAAAACTAAAGATCGCAGATTTCGCTTGCGGCACAGGTTCACTCCTCAACGGTGTTTATCAACGCCTGCTAATGCTTTACGAACAAGCAGGCGGTAAAGGCGAAGCCATCCATCAGGACATGATGGAAAATAATCTCGTCGGATGCGACATTCTGCCCAACGCAGCACACCTGACCGCCTCTATCATTGCCAGCACCTATCCGGATGTCCGCATCGGTGGCACGCGCATTCACACAATGCCTTACGGCACCCCGCGCGCTGACGGACTTTACGCCATCGGTGCCCTCAACCTGCTCAGTGACCCGTCAGGTACACTTCCGTTGACACTTGACACAACGGAAACGGCTACCGGACAAGGCACGGAAACCACCGACCTCCGCGAAGCATTCAGACATAGCGAATTCGACATCGTTATCCAAAATCCACCGTACACACGAAGTGGTGCTGATAGCAACTCAAATCTACCTAAGAGTATTTTCGCCGACAAAAAGGAAGCATCGGCAATGCAAGCATCGCGTCGCGCACAGGGACGGCGGCTCGGAGGCAACAATCCTGGAGCGGGGCCCGATTTTGTCGATTTGGCAGACAGAATGCTAAAGCGGAACGGTAGAATGGCATTTGTGCTACCTGTCACAGCGATTATGGGAAGTAGTTGGCAAAACGTCCGAAAGTTGTGGGCAGAGGAATATCACGATGTTCTTGTCATCACAATTGCCGATGCGCTCACTGAGAATTGTGCATTTTCAGCGGATACCAACATGGCAGAGTGCCTCGTCATCGCAACGAAGGGAAAATCAAAGAACACTGGACGTGCGACTTTTGTATGTCTTGAACGTTGTCCTGATGGTGAACTGGAAGCTCAAGAAATCGCAAAGGTTATTTTTGGAGTCAACGATGTCCGCCAACTTGAGGATGGCATTAACAGGGGCAATCCTATTCATGTTGGGAATAATGTTATCGGGTTTGTCATTTCTGCCCCCTTGACCTCAGGGGCGGTAGGATGGCCTATATCCCGCATTAGAAACATAACAACGATTCAATCGGCGTACCAACTCACCAATGGACGGTTGCAACTGCCTCGGCAGAAAACCGTTATCGACTTACCAATCTGTCTTCTCTCAGATATTGCTCAATTTGGAGCGGATCATCGCGATATCCATGATCAGGGAAAGCGCGGCGCGTTTGACATTGAAGACGGATGTCCTGATACTGCTGAATATCCGTGCTTGTGGCATCTCAATAGCAATGTGCAGCGGTCAATGATTGTATTGCCCGATGCTCACGCGTTCATTCGTCCGCATGCAGAAGCAAAAGCACGGGAGATACTCAAACGTAATAGTAGAGCGCATTTCAATATAGATTTGCGATTCAATTCGCACTCCTTGTTAGTGGCTTTTACAGAACAGGAGGCTATCGGTGTTGATTCAATGCCAAACATCGTTTTTAAAGAGAAACGGATTTATGATTACGTTTGGGCCTTATGGGGTAATTCTACATTAGGTCTATTATGCTATTGGTTAATTTGTGGAAAGCAACAAGCAGGTCGAGGTAGAAGTTCAAAAGCGGCCTTGGAATCAATGTCCACGCTGGATGTCCGCCAACTTTCTGATAAGGCACTTACCACTGCTGAGCGTGCTTTCAATGAACTCAAGGATCAAAAGATGTTGCCGTTCAACCAGATGGATGAGGACCCGGTGCGTCATGAATTGGATCGGTTGTTGTTATCGGAGGTATTAGGTATCACGGAAGCGGAACGTCCGGATGTGCATGAAGGACTTCCATTGCTTCGGAAGATGCTATGCCAAGAGCCGAGTATTCACGGCGGCAAGAAGTCGAAGGTTAAGTTGGATGTGGAGTAGTTGTTCTGCCAAGGCGAATGGAAGTATTATCAAATTTTATCAAAAACTTACCATTTTCAGTTTCTTCGGTAAGTACTTATCAAGAAGAATTCGCATAAGCCTGTGTGTAAGGAGCACTTCCCGCGCGAGTGTTGTAGATGTTTCTATTATAACCCGAACTCTGAAAAAGCTCTTGCGTCCCAACACAATTGTGTGTTATCATTTCAAGTATGGAAGTTAACTTGCCAAGAGAGGTGTACCAAGTTTATATTGACGCAACAATACCGAGCAATTTAGTTGCCCGCCCAAGTCAAGATGCCAAAATAGCAGAATGGCAAAGAATCACGCGCGAGTTTTGGCAAGATGCGCGTTTTGAGTTTATTTTATCCGACATTGTCATTGATGAGATATCAGCTGGTGATAAAGAGCAGGCAGCAGGTCGGTTACAAGTGGTTGAAGGGTTCACTATTGTAGTTGCAGAAGCTTTAGAGTTTGAGATTGCTGGACATTTGATCGCTCAAGATGCAATTCCGCAGTCAGCATTTATTGATGCTTTACACGTAGCTATTGCTGCCACACACCATATACCCTATCTTGCAACGTGGAACTTTGCGCATCTTGCAAACGCGTATACTCGCCCCAGAATTGAGCGAGTTTGTCGGGACACGGGCTATTCGCCGCCTCGTGTTGACTCGCCAAAGACGATAATGGAGGAACTCTAATGTGTAAGGATCCAGTGGAAGACATTCGACAAGCGAAAGCACGTCTCGTCGCTATCTTCGGGGACTTGGAAACCTATATGGAATTCATGATGCGGCGGCAGAGAAAGCGGATGAAACAAGGCGTAAAATACGCTGATTTCTGCATATCCCGCAACAAGAAGCCCGAAACGCCAGTCTCCTAAGCATTGCCAAGTCACTTTTTAATTAGCGAAGCATCTATAAACATATTGCCCTTATAGGGTTAAATCGGTAAGCATTCATCCAGAAGAATTCGCGTAAGCCTGTGTGAGAAGAACCTCCCTCGCGAGTTTTAACGTCTGCACAGCTTGTTCATGACTGAAAGACGAAAATCCTCCAGAAAATCGTCAAGGCTTTCCCCAGTTTCTAAATAGTCAATCAGGTTTTCTATCGGAACACGGGTGTTTTTGAATACCGGCGTGCCGCTCATAATTTCAGGGTCACAGGTAATGAGGCTATCCATCGTTAGTTTCGCGCGCGCTTCAAATTTCATCTGTCATTGCCTCCTTAATAACCATTGCGCCTTCTATGTTATCATTAATATACCATTAGGCTCGTTGAATGTCAAGATTTCTGTCGCTTCTATTGTGAAGTTACCTTTACGGTGGATTAACGACACGGATTGATCCAAAATTATCGCTTGACATTTCTCCCAATTTCTACTAAAATGAATAACGCGACATAAAAAATGGAAGGAGCAAAATTAAGTGGCACAACAAACAGTTAAAGTCGGTATTATCGGTGCGGGTGGGAATACGAGATCACGGCATATTCCGGGACTACAAGCGATCGAAGGCGTTGAGATTATCGGGGTCTGCAATCGGAGTCAGGAATCCTCACAACGGGTAGCAGACGAATTCGGTATCCCCAAAACTTATGACAATTGGCAAGAGGCAATCGGCGACCCAGATACCAACGCGATTGTTATCGGGACATGGCCCTATATGCACTGCCGCGCGACGGTGGCAGCACTTCGGGCAGATAAGCACGTGATGTGTGAGGCACGGATGGCGATGAACGCCAGAGAAGCACATATCATGCGTATGGCATCGCGTCAGAAGACACATCTCATCGCACAGATTGTCCCTTCGCCGATGACACTCCGCGTAGACAACACTATAAAACGGCTCATCGCAGAAGGCTATATCGGTGATGTGCTTGCCATAGAAGCACGCGCAGGCGGTGCATTTTTGGACAGCGAATCAGCCCTCCAGTGGCGACAAGATTTCGATCTCAGTGGACTTAACATCATGAGCATGGGGATCTGGTACGAAGCGTTGATGCGTTGGGTCGGAGAAGCAACACGGATTATGGCGATGGGTAAGACATTCGTCAAAATGCGTCCCGATGCCGATGGCGTAATGCGTTCCGTGCGGATTCCTGAACATATTGATGTCGTTGGTGACCTCGCATGCGGCGCGCAGCTGCATATACAGGTCTCTACTGTCGCTGGGTTAGCAGGAGCACCGGAGGTCTATATCTTCGGAAGCAACGGAACGCTGCGTTTTTCAGGAAATAAACTCTACGGCGGACAAAAAGGTGATACGGAACTCAGCGAGATTGAGATACCAGATTCAGAAGCAGGCGGATGGCGCGTGGAGGAAGAATTTGTGAACGCGATCCGTGGTGGAGAGGTGATTACGCACACAGATTTTGACACGGGTGTGAAGTACATGGAATTTACAGAGGCAGTCACGCGGAGTATGCAGTCAGGGACAGCAATTTCTTTACCGCTTCATATTTAGTCGCGGCACAGCGGGGTATGCCTACTACTTTGGAAGGAAGAAACTATTGACATTAGGTGAGCTTTTTAATCTTTGTCAGGACATTGAGCTACGGCAAGCGAAACTTTATGCCTCGCTCTCGCTGCTTTTAGGGAGCGTTGATGAAAGAATCGCACGGTTCTGGGAGCAGATGAGCACAGAGGAGTGGCAGCACTATATCCTCGTGGATTTCGGACGTTCTTTATGTGTTGATGCCTTCGGAACTGATTCACCTGTAACGGAGTTGTCGGATGTCCCTGTGCAACAAATTACGGACGCATTGGATGCACACGAGCAGAAGGTCGATAGCGGAGATATTTCACTCGATGAAGCCTTTGAAATTGCTATTGCGATTGAGGGCAGCGAAGCCGATACAATCTATATGCACCTACTTTCTATCATGCGAAAAGCGATTGAGCAGAGTGATCAACCTTATCTGATTGATCGTATTGTGCAGGTGGAGAAAGATATGGTCTCGCACGTGGGGGGACTGGTTCAGGCGACACAGAGGTTTGCGAAAGATTCCGATCTAATTCGCAAAGCGCATCGTTTGAAAGCAGAACACGGCTAAACTGTGAGCGCAGCTTGTAGCCTTAATCCTATAGATGGGGACTACGAATGTTGCGCATTGCAGAGGAGATTTCCAGCCTGTTCGCACGCCACCTGTTCTAACTGTAAGGTCGTGTGGCTGATCCCGAAATGTGATTGCAATTCGGCGTTAATTTCTTCAAGAATCCGATCAGGTGCTAAAGTGGTGTTTTCGTCAACCACAACATGTGCACTCAGCGCGCAATAGTTGGAACACAGCGACCAGATGTGTAAGTCGTGAATATCTTTGACGGGTTCTAAACTGCGGAGATGTGTGGCAACGGTGTCAGCATCTGCATTCTTCGGTGAATTTTCAAGCAAAATGTGCACCGCCTCTTTCGTTACGTTCACCGCACCGAAGAGAATAATCCCACCGATCAGGAAACTCAGGATCGCATCAATCGGGTACCACCCCGTCCAGAAGATGATCGCACCGCCAACGACGACAGCAACGGAAGAGAGTGTATCGCCTATCACGTGGAGCATCGCGCTTCGGACGTTAAGATTACCGGGACTCTCACCGTGCAGCTTCCATAAGATAATCAAATTCCCCACAAAGCCGAGACACGCCACGATAAACATGCCTGTCACTTTTATCTCTGTCGGCGACATGTATCTTTGATAGGCTTCGTAGAAAATCCAACAGGAGATCGCGATAAGCGACACGCCGTTCACAAAAGCAGCAAAGACCTCAGCGCGATGATACCCATAAGTTCGGGAAGAGGTGGCAGGACGTGTGGAGAGATAGATTGCCAACCAACTGATAAGGAGCGAAGCAACGTCCGACAGCACATGCACCGCATCGCTGAGCAAGGCAAGACTACCCGACCAGATACCGCCGATGAGCTCGCCAAGGAAGACGCAGAATGTGACAAACACAGCAAACTTAAATTTCTTCTGCAGATGTGTTTGGTGGCTATGCGCGTCCGCTTTGCCGGGAGGGTGATGATGGTCGTGACTGTGGTTGTGCAAAGCGTCTCCCTTTAAAAGTAGTAGGCACACGCCATTGTGCCGAAACCAAAAAAAGTAATAGGCACACGCCGTTGTGCCGAAACTGAAAACATGACCGAACCGAAGCACAGAGACCTCGACCTACAACTATTTTCGTTTAGTCCGAATCGGCAGACTTGCTCTTTGATTCACTGCTTGTTTCCGTTTTCTTCTCTTTTTTCTCGCTTTTATCTGATGACTCGCTTTTATCCGATGATCCCTTTTTGTCCTTTTTCGCTGATTCTTTATAGCCGTCACTTCGGTAGTCGGTAATGTAGAATCCAGATCCTTTGAAAATCAGACCTGCACCTGCTCCAATGAGCCGTTTTACTTTACCGCCACACTCCGGACACGCCTCAATTGGCGGTGCTGTGATGCCTTGAAACTTCTCAAATCGGACATCACACGCGAGACACTTATAGTCGTATGTGGGCATGTTGGGCTTTCCTCCTTATTTAACATGTTTTGCGGTAGAATACCTTGTAGGAGCGAGTGTTTTTGCTTGGGGTCTTTGCTGGGGTGTTTCTGCGTATTTCTGGTCGCTCGCGATTCCTTATGGTTTCTAAAAAGTTGATTGATAAAAAGCCTGTATTCTGATAAATTTTAATCGTTACAAATGTAAAAGTCAAGTCAATTTTTGTAACTGGAGTATTTTATGTTTCGTCTCCCGATTGATGCTGAAAGCTTTCCACTCGGCAAAGGACCGATGGTTATGCTGATTCTCTTTCTCATCTCTACGCTGTTCATTTTCGGGCGTTCCGAGGAGCAGGGTGAGGATATCGAATTTTGGATCTTCGCAAATACGCATTACGAAGAGTATCAAGCGCGCGTGCCGCTTTTTGAGGCACAAAACCCCGGTGTCAACGTCCAACTCATCAATTTCGGTGGCACGATGCACGATAAACTCCTCGCTGCCATGTTGTCCAATTTCGGTGCCCCCGATCTCGTGGAGGTAGAAATTACATCCATCGGGCGGTTCCTCAAGGGCGCGATTGATGAAGTCGGATTTGTCGATCTACGTCCGCGTTTGGAAAGCGAAGGTTGGATGGACAGGTTAGTCGTCAGTCGGTTCACACCTTGGTCCTATCGAGGACGGATTTTCGGTATCCCACACGATCTGCACCCCGTTGTGCTCCTTTACCGGGACGACCTCTTTAAAGCGGCAGGCGTTGAGATGACAGAGGTTGAAACATGGGATGATTTCATCGCTGCTGGAAAAAAAGCGACGCGCGATCTTGATGGCGATGGTAAAATCGACCAGTACGCGATTGTGTTAGATCGGCGCACGGAAAGCGACTATTTTAGTCTACTCCTTCAACAAGGTGGCGGCTTTTTTGACGAGGATGGCAACGTTATTATTGATAGTGAACTCGCTATTGAGACGTTGGAATTTTTCACCGCATTGTTCAATGAACATAACATCGCGACCCCCGTATACGGGACCTGGCACGGTGACCCCAGCAATTTCGCAGCAATGCAGGACGGCAAGATTCTCTCCATCCTTGCCCCAGATTGGTATGTCGGTATCCTCAAAAGTCAGGTGCCGCAGATGTCTGGCAAATGGAAGGCAGTCGGCATGCCAGCGTGGCACCCCGATGGCAGACGGACGACGACGCGCGGTGGCACGATGATCGGAATTACGAAGCAGTGCAAGCACCCTGATCGTGCGTGGGAACTTCTCAAGTTTACCTATTTTGATAGGCCGGGGCTCGTGAACCGATATGAGACGACACGGATTATACCGCCGCTCAAAGCCGCATGGGACGCGCCTATCTTTAAGGAACCCGATGTATATTTGGGTGGACAACCGCTCGGCGAACTGTTTATCCAACTTGCTCCCGATTTACCGCCACGTTATCAGAACCCCTACTGGTCAGAGGCAGCAGATCTACTCAACGATGCAATCTTCGCTGCAGTGACAGAAAAGCAGACCCCAAGAGAGGCGTTGACAGACCTTGCCGAGAAGGTACGCGCCCTTATGGCGAAAGACATGGATAGGTGGGGCGAAATGTAGTTTTCTTGCCCTGTGCTCTTTAAAGAAAGTTTTTATGAATAGGAAACGTAGAACAAACCTACTTTGGAATCAACAACAGAAAATCGCGCCTTATCTCTTTATCGCGCCGTTTTATCTGCTTTTCGTCATCTTTATGGGGTATCCACTCATCTCGTCACTGGTTATGAGTCTCTATGAGATGCGGGGGTTCCAAAGCCGGATTTTTGTCGGTTTCGGTAACTTCACGGATCTGTTCGGCGATCCTATCTTTTGGAAATCCCTTAAAAATACCGCTTATTTCGCAATAGGCACCCTTACACTCCAATTGCCGATTGCTTTGTTATTGGCAATTCTACTGAATTCCAAGTTCGTTAAAGGGAAAAATTTCCTACGACTCGCCTTTTTTGCACCGGTGCTGGTTGCCGGTGTCTTCGTTGCGATCATCTTTAACCTTGTCTACGACCAACGCGCAGGCTTAGTCAACCAAGAATTCATCCTCTTTGGCAAGGAGATTGGTTGGCTAAACGAAGAAAATTATGTGATGCCAGCGGTTATTCTGACAGGCGTTTGGCAGTGGGCAGGGTTCAACATGATATATTTTTTAGCGGGTTTACAAGGTATCCGTCAGGAGTTATACGAAGCGGCAGCAGTTGACGGTGCGAACTGGTGGCAAGCGTTCGTTCATGTCACGCTTCCATCGTTGCGTCCAGTTATTGCCTTCGTTGTCGTCGTTTCGATGATTGGGTCGCTCCAACTTTTTGATCTTCCATTCATTTTGACAAACGGTGGTGAACCTGCGGATGCGGGGTCAACCATCGTGATGTATCTCTACAAAAACGGTTTTCAGTTCATGCGTCTCGGCTATGCAGCGACAATCGGCTGGGTGCTGTTTTTCATTATTGCTGTTATCTCAATCGTACAATTGAAATTACTCGGCATTTTTCGAGATGAATAGTAGTAGGCACACTCCGTTGTGCCGTCAACTATAGTAGTAGGCACACTCCGTTGTGCCGTCAACTTCGGAAAGGAGAGACTTTGGAAATATTACCGGCAATTGATCTTCGCGATGGAAAGTGTGTAAATTTGGTGCAAGGGATTGCGACACAAGAAACGGTTTTCTCAGACGCGCCTGTGGAGATGGCACAACGCTGGCAAGCCGAGGGGGCGGAATACTTGCACCTCGTGGATTTGGATGGCGCGTTTCAAGGTGAATCCGCGAACCTCCATATTGTTAGCGAAATTGTCTCTACGCTTGATATACCCGTCCAACTCGGCGGCGGTATCCGTAGTATGGAACAGTTGGAAGCCGTCTTAGCATTAGATGTAGACCGCGCTATATTAGGCACGGTTGCCCTTAAACAGCCGGATTTGGTGAAGCAGGCGTGTGATAAATACGGCGAGCGCATCGCTGTCGGTATTGACGCGAAAGACGGTATGGTTGCAACAGAAGGATGGTTAGAGGTGTCCGAGAAATCCGCTGTTGAATTCGCACAAGAGATGACGGACGTGCAAACGATTATCTATACCGACATCAAGAGCGACGGTATGCTCAAGGGACCCAATGTTGACGCAACTGCAGATATTATTGATGCTGTCCCTGCGAATGTGATTGCTTCAGGCGGTGTCACGTCGCTCACTGACGTAACCGCTTTGAAACGGATCGGTGCCAGCGGTGCGATTATAGGGCGTGCTTTGTATACCGGTGATCTCGCACTACAAGACGCAATTGCTGCGGGGTAGAAAACGGCTCATTCCACACCCGTCACAACACCGAATCCGATCCGGGAACCCATCTTCTTAATCTCAAACCGAGTACCGATCTCCATCACTAACGGTAAATCAAGCGTCAGGGTGACGTGAGCGTAATCTCCGGGTGTAATAAGCGAGAGACCTTGTGAGAGTTTTAGATGCGCTGGCATATCAACACTCCACAAATGGATGTCAGGTCTATCGTTTTCTATAAGCGGGATATGTGTCCCGCTCTCCTCGTGTGTCAGCAGATAGATGAGCGCGGCGAATTCAGAATGTGATTTGATTGTCTTCGGTGGGCAAAGCACCTGTCCGACAGACAGCCAGTCGGGTTCAGATTCAACGCATACTTCATTTTCCTGTATGCTAAGAACCCGCGTCTTGATCCTATCGCCTTTACCTACAATATCCACCGCTTGACCGACGGCGATTTGACCTTGCACAACCTCACCACGCACGGATACCTGATCCTTCGTTTCCTCAACGATTTCGTGAATTGGCATGATAAGTGGTAGGTGCGCTGTATCCACAGGTGTTGGCATCGTGCGGTTCATCGCAAAGATCAAATCAACAATAGATTGCCATTGCGTGGAGGTGATGTTGTCGCCTTTGTAGTCTAACGCTTTACGTGCGTCACCGACGATTATTGGAGCTGTTTCTTCCTTCCATCCACACGCACTGAGTAGTTCACGCATCTCCTGTTGACAGATGTCCAACAGTTCATCGTCTTTTGAAATGCCACCCGTATTGAGAAAAGGGAGTACCGTCGGTATGTGCATCTGGTGTGCGAGGTCGAGATGTGCCTGAGAATCCGATGAGACTCCTTCAACGGCATTCACTACCCAAATCCCTCCCTGAATTGCGGGTGAGCCGCTGATTAACATTTTGACGACATCGAGGTGTGTTTCGCAATCGATCTGTGTATAAAGTTTGCCGCTGGTTTCGTAGGCTATTGATCGGTAGGTAATACCAACGCCTTCTCGGATTGGGTGACTAATTGGGTGTTGAGACGCAAAATCGCCGTCTCCATCTGTATGAATCGCACCAATTCTCGCGACCACTCTTGCTATTGCTGCAGTCAATGTTGTTTTACCGTGGCCGTCCGCGCCGAGGGTGCAGATGGGTAATCTGCCATGCGTATTTTCTTTTCGTTCTGTCATCTTTTTTCTCCTGATCGATATTATCTTTTTACTGCAATTTCCGTTTCATTATAGCACAAAGTCAAGAATTGAGCAACGAGGAAAAACTTGTCAAACAGTCGAAAGCGTGATAGACTATTAACGCTTTAAAACCTACAATTAGAGACATAAATTCGCTTTTATGAAAAATGAAAATATGTTAAATCAAAAAATCTATCACCGCAGCGAACTTGCATCCCGTCTTCAACAAGCGAAAGCAGACGGAAACACTGTTGTCACGACCAACGGCTGTTTTGATGTACTGCACTTGGGACATCTTCGGTATCTTCAGGCGGCACGCCAACTCGGAGATATGCTCGTAGTAGCAGTCAATAGTGATAGTTCGGTACGGGAACTTAAGGGTGAAAATCGTCCGCTTGTGCCTGAAGCGGAGCGCGCAGAGATGCTCGCTGGCTTGGAATGTGTTGATTATGTCGTCATCTTTCCAGAATTAACGCCGATTGACTTACTCTCCGAACTCAAACCGAGTATCCACGTTAAAGGAGGCGACTATAAACTGGAGCAACTCGTCGAAAGAGATGTTGTTGAAGCGAACGGTGGCAAAGTTGTCGTCGGTCTAAATGTCCCGGGTAAGTCCACGACCAATCTCATCGAAGTGATATGTGAGCGGTATAAAGATGTTGATCCCGTAGATGTAAAGTAGTAGGCATACTCCGCTATGCCGTAACCAGAAGGCAAACAGAACACAATGCAGATAAACGATTCATTACGTCCCACCGACCTGAAGCCTCAGCTTGAGCAGCTTTTTGAGTACTCAGGTCAGAAGATTTTGGCTATTGAGGACACATGGCTCCCTGAAAAAGGCACGCCTGTCTTTACCGTCGCTGGCACCTATACAACACGCGGCTGGACCGAATGGACGCAGGGGTTCCAATTCGGTTCCGCGATCCTCCAATTTGATGCCACCGGCGATGAGCAGTTCCTTGAGATCGGCAGACGGAACACAATCGAAAAGATGGCACCGCATGTCACGCACATCGGTGTACATGACCACGGCTTTAACAACGTTTCGACTTACGGCAATCTCCGTCGCCTCATGCAGGAAGGTGTGATTCCGCAGGACGATAACGAGATGCATTTCTATGAACTCGCGCTGAAAGCCTCCGCTGCTGTGCAAGCGAGTCGCTGGACCCGAATTAAGGATGGCACAGGGTACATCGCCTCTTTCAACGGACCGCATTCGCTTTTCTCAGACACCATTCGCTCTCTACGGGTTTTAGGACTTGGGCACACGCTCGGTGCAGTACTGATGGGTGAAGGCGATGTCGCTATCAGTCTGTTGGAACGTCTACTCCAGCATTCGCAGACGACAGCCGCTTATAACGTCTATTACGGCGAAGGACGTGACGCTTTTGATATACGCGGACGGGTTGTGCATGAATCAATCTTCAATACGAACGACGGAAACTACCGTTGCCCCAGCACACAGCAGGGATATTCGCCGTTTACGACGTGGACGCGTGGATTGGCGTGGATTGTTACGGGGTACGCCGAGCAACTTGAGTTCTTTGATACACTGTCTGAAAATGATCTGGAACCTTTTGGTGGATATGACTTGGCAACGGCACACATGCGCAAAGCAGCAGAAGCTACCGCAGATTTCTATATTGAGAACACTGCACAAGACGGAATCCCGTATTGGGATACAGGTGCCCCCGGTTTAGCCGAACTCGGTGATTATCTATCAGGCCCCGCAGATCCATACAACGATCTCGAACCGGTGGATAGTTCCGCCGCAGCCATTACAGCACAAGGATTAATCCGACTCGGCAACTACCTCAGAAAACACGGCGAAACAGAGGCAGGAGATTCCTATTACCAAGCAGGCTTAACAGTCGCCAAAACGCTTTTTGCCGAACCGTATCTCTCCGAATCCGATGCACATCAAGGATTGCTATTGCACTCGGTCTATCACCGTCCGAACGGATGGGATCATGTGCCAGAGGGCAGGCAGATTCCATGCGGAGAAGCATCCATGTGGGGCGATTACCACGCCCGTGAACTCGCAGTCCTCCTGTGGCGGGAGATAAACGAAAAGCCGTATCTAACGTTTTTCTAATCTATATACGGATGAAAATACGATGAACAGAATAGAAGTTCCATTTGAACTTAGGATTCGCGAGAATCCACATACGGACTCCATCGCCAAACAACCGTTCAGTGCCGAAATCAACGTTGAAAATTTCGGACCTATCAAAGCGGGGTGTGTGGATTTACGTCCACTAACAGTGTTTGTCGGTCCCAGCAATACCGGGAAAACTTATCTTGCAACTTTGGTATATGCTTTGCATGGTGCTTTTGGCAGTTTGACACATCCAAGTTTTCTTTCGCCGCTGGGATCAGGAACAGTTATGGATCTACTGAGACAACTGATGAACAACACGACAGCAGCAAAAGGCGAAATGCAAGATATACTCAACAAGTTGAAAAAGCATGAACAGCCTTTTAAACTGTCGGATGTCCCAGTAGAAATACGCGAACATCTGTTTATCCTTCTCAAGGAGGATACAAGCCTTTTTAAAGGTGTGCTGCAGAAGCTTCAGGATGGACTCAAAAATTGCTTCGACCTCGGTTCTATCGCAGAGTTAAACCGATTAATTGACGAACAATCGAATCAATTTAACATCAGACTCACAATAGGCAGCAAGACGCAAAAATATTGGAATATCCAGATGGCACACTCCGAATCGGCAGAAATTGACATAGATGTTTCACATTTTTGGGACGATCCGATGCCTGATTCTTTAGTGCTTCTATCCCCAGGGTGGTCGGTATTTGGTGAATTCAGTGATAATAACATCATAATGAAAAGTATCAGTTATATGAACCCAAATAGGTATTACCTACCTGCCTCTCGGAGTGGTATCATGCAAAGCCACCGTATCATAGCAAGTTCACTTGTTACGCGCGCCACCCGGGTCGGATTGGAACGGTTTCCTGAAATGCCAACACTATCTGGTGCTGTCGCGGATTTCATGCAAAAAATCATCCAGTACACTGAAAAGGGAAATGGGAACCCGGAAATGGAAAAGATCGCAGACAGTTTAGAGAACAACATGCTTGGAGGGCAAGTACGTTTAAAACCTGCACTAAGCGGTTATCCAGACTTCCGCTACGCGCCGGATGGTGCAACGACCGAACTCCCCTTGAGCCAATCTTCATCAATGGTATCTGAACTTGCTCCTTTAGTTTTGTATCTCCGAAGTCTCGTTCGCCCTGGTGATACACTTATTATTGAAGAACCGGAAGCACACTTGCATCCGGGTGCCCAAGCGGATATGGCAGTTATCCTCGCGCGTTTGGTTCGCGCGGGAGTGAAAGTGATCGTGACAACACACAGTGACTGGCTGCTTGAAGAAATAGGAAATTTGGTTCTTGAAGGATTGCTTGAAGACGAAACCGATGAACCTGCAAGTTGGCTATTACCAGAAGAAGTCGGCGTGTGGCATTTCCAAAAGGACCAACCTGTCAAGGAAATTCCTTTTAAACCCAGAGAAGGTATCTCGCCAGAAGACTACAAGGACGTTGCAGAAAGACTTTACAACCGCTCAGTAAATCTCCAACAGAGATTTGAGAAAAAGAAAGGTGAAGATGAACGTAAATCTTCATGAGGCTCTTGAGGAGATTCGTCAGTGGGTAGGAGACAGGAAGGCGACATCCCCTTATACGAAAAAAGGATGTCGCGTCTCTATGGCTAACGTACCGACCGAACGAGTTGTATTGGATGTAGACCTTGCTTTTCCAACGGGCAGAGCAGATACGAATCAATGTGATTTTGTTCTCTTCTACATTGACACTGCCCAGAGCAGCCTCATCGGGGTTCCAATGGAACTCAAGCGTGGTGACGTTGATGCGTCAGAAGCAGTTGCACAGTTGCAAGAAGGGGCGAGTATCATTGACAACTGCACTCCGAAGGATGTTAAAATGAACCTTGTGCTTGTCTTAGTCCACGGCGATAGTATGCATAAAACTCAACGAAATCGGCTTAGAACTTCAAGAGTCAGGTTCCGAGGCGAAGAATTTCCGATTAATACGGCGCGATGCGGTCACCAAGGGAATCTCGCTCAGGCTTTGGCGAAGTCAAGCAAACGTTGACTTTTTCTCTTAATCACTTAGCAACTTGCTCAACCTGTCCTGTTTCCAATGAACGGTTCGCAGCAAGCGTGACAGCGAGGCTCTTCGCAGCATCGGCATAGGAGGAGAGGACCAACCCCTGATCGTTCGCATCAACCGCTTTGATGAACTGCTCAACTTGTCGGAAATAACCGGCTTCTGTTCCAATGTAGTCAACGCCTTCACCATCAATCTGACCGCGCAATCCGAGATCGTGTGTGAGTTTGAGATAAAGATCGTCCCCGACGAGTTCAGTAGCGAAATGGTCGTGCGCACGGGCGACACAGGTGCTGGTAATGCTGCCGACCGCGCCACTCTCAAACTGCATATTGCAAACGGTACACTCCTCGAAATCAGCAATCCCATCAGAAACATTTTTAATACCGTAAGCCTGAACAGCCTTGACATCGCCGAGAAAATAGCGGATCAGGTCAAAGACGTGGGTCGTCTGCTCGACCATCTGTCCGCGGGATACATCATATTTTCCCCACCACGGGTGATTCGCACCCATCCTCGTAAGAAACCGTCCAATCCCCATCGTAAGTCTACGATCACCGACTAACTCCTTCGATTTGGCGGTAATATCGCTATACCGTGCCATATAACCGACTTGATTGATAACACCAGCAGAAGCAATTGCATCGCGGGCGTGGTTAGCAGTTTCCAAGTCTTGTGCAACGGGTTTAGCGATGAAAAGTGCCGCACCAGATGCCGCTGCATCCGCAACTTGGGTCGTGTGTGCACCCGGTGGTATGCAAGTGAACACGACATCAGGTTTCTCTTTCTGTAGCATCTCAGTGTGATCGGTATAGGCAGTAGCATTTTCTTCAGTAGCGATTGCTGTGGCGCGTTCAGCGTTTATATCACAGACCGCTGCAATAGGACGTTCAAGTTGATTGAGGCTTCGGCGATAATTACCAGCAATACCGCCAACACCAATAAAAGTGATTTTCATATCAATCTCCTATTTTTTGTTAAAGTTAAAATACGAAAGTAGGGTAGACATCTTACCCTATCCCCTCGGTTAATCATCTGCAGGGACTGCATTGCCCAATAGTTCTTCATCTGAAACGGTTTGGAACCGCGCCTCTGGGTTTTTCAGGACCAAGCCGCGAAGATCTGTCGTGATCGCATAAAGTGCTGGCATCACAAACAGGGTCATCAATGTTGCAACGGCGAGTCCGAAAATAATCGTATACGCCATCGGCATCCAGATCGGCGACTTGCCACCTAACCCGATTGCCATCGGAATGAGTCCGAAAATCGTCGTCACCGTGGTGAGAACAATCGGACGTAATCGGAGACTACTGCCTTTCAGAATAGCGTACCACTTGTTAGATCCCTTTTCTCGGTACTTGTTAATGAAGTCGATAAGCACAATTGAATCGTTCACCACAATCCCCGCGAGTGCAACGATACCAAACATTGCGACGATGCTAAGCGTCGCATTGGAAAGGAGAAGGCCAATCATCGCACCGATCATTCCAAATGGAACAGCAAACATAATGATAATCGGTTGTATAAAAGACTTGAATTGCGCACCCAATACGACATAGATGAGCAGCAACCCAACAATGAACAACTTCCACAACTCGGAAAAGGATTCTGTAATTTCATCAAAAACCCCTCGAAAATCGAGTTGGTATCCCGGATACAAAGATTCTATATCAGCAAATGCGCTGATGAGGGATTGATTCACTTTAAAGGCAGTCGTCTTTTCTCTATCTACCGAGGCATAAACCGTAATTGCCCGTTCTCCATCGAAGCGATGGACATCTGCGTATCCCTTTTCCACCACGATGTCCGCAATATCCTTGAGTGGAACAATAACACCGGTGGGTGTTGCAATCAAGAGGTTATTAAGTTCAGCAAGATTTGTAAGTGTGTCTTCCTCATATTTGACGATAACATTAATCGCCTCGTCTGCTTCACGATAGGTTGTCGCTTTAGTCCCGTCAATCGCTGTCCGAACGGTTTGTGCAACCTGAAACGTCGTTAATCCATATTGATATGCCTTCTCCTGATTCAAGTAGATGTGCAGTTCAGATTTTCCGATGCTGAAGTCATCTCGGATATCGTAAACGCCATCTATCTGAGATAGGGCTGTCTTAAGAACGCCAGCGAGTTCAGTCAGATTCTCAAATCTCGATCCTTTTACTTTGACGCTCACATCTGCTACTTGTGGTGCACCCCCGTCCTGTGTGACGAAACTCAGCCGCTCAATTCCACTAATAGTTGTGGTTTTCGTCCGTAGTTCTGCGATGATCTCATCTACACCTCGGGTACGTTCTTGCTTTGGTGTGAGCTCAACGATTACCTCTCCTAAATTTGAGCCGTAGGTAACACTTCTTCTTATCAAACCTGACATAAATGTGTGTAAACCGACATTGCTGACGACCGCATCAACTTCAGTTGATGGAAGTCTTTTAGCCATCTCTTCAATTTGGACAATTACTTCTGTTGTTTCCTGTATTCCGTAGGAAGGTGGCATCTCGGCTTGGACATAAAATTGTGGGAACTCTTCACCAGGGAAGAGTTCCCTGTCAAGAACAAAGAACGCCCCGATGCAGGCAACCAATCCGAAGAAGAGGACACTACCTACAAACGCATATCGGTGTCGAATGGTTATTTTTAGGATTCTAACATATCGGTTCCGAATTAATTCAAAAAACATGGCAAACCACACGAAAAAGCCGACAATGCGGACACCGAGGGTGAAACCCCTCGGGGACCCGGTTCGGAGATTTTCAAGCCTGCTGCGTCCTGTGCGAATTTTGGTTCTTCCCCATTCAGCGACGTGTGCTGGTAAAATTACGAAGACTTCAAAAAGAGATGCTATCAACACGAGAATCGCCATAACCGGCACGATCCGCATAAACTGTCCGGTAACACCAGACATAAACATCAACGGTCCAAAAGCACAGATAGTCGTCAAGCTCGCTGCTACAACGGGCCAACCGACTTCTTCCGCACCCCGAATGGCGGCAACTTTCGGTGATTCACCTGCCTCAATATGCCGATAGATATTTTCTATGACGACAATAGCATCATCAACGACAATCCCTACGACTAAAATAAGCCCAAACAGAGAGACACCGCTGAGCGTATAACCAGCAATGGACATAAACCAAAATGTTGCCATGAACGCCACCGGTATGCCGAGTGTTGCAAATAGGGCATTCCGCCATCCAATAAAGAGAAGGAGCATTAGCAGAACAAGCACCAAACCGAAAAACGCATTTGTTTCAAGAATTCCCAATCGTTCTTTGAGAACAACGGAATAGTCATTAACAACCGTCAGCTCAGCACCTTCAGGGAGATCCGTTCTTCGACTGTCGACTAATTCTCGAAGTTGAGCAACTAAGGCAATTGTGTTGCCTTCAGTTTTCTTTTGCACACTCAGGCTAATCGAAGATTGTCCATCAATTCGCGATAGGGTTCGCACCTCCTCGTAGGTGTCAGAGATCGTGGCAACATCTTTCAGACGGAGAAGTGTCCCCATCGGCTGAACAGTGATGAGAGTTTCGCCAATAGTGTCCAAATCGGTGAATTCTCCCATCGTTCGGATCATGAATTCTGTGCTTCCCAGCTCCATTGTGCCAGCGGGAAGATTCAAGTTGTTTGTTCCCAGCGCGGTAATGACCGCTGAAATTGGGAGTTGATATGCCTTCAATCGATCCGGGTTCACCTCAATCCATATTTCCCTCTCACGGAGACCTGCCATTCGGACAGAGGCGACGTTTTTGATGTCCGAGATTTCATTTTTGAGATTTTCAGCAATATCCCGCATCTGCGTTTCCGCAATATTTCCGCCTACAACAATCGTCAAAATCGGAAAACCAAATGAGATATCAAATTCGTCGACCCTCGGATCATCTAAAATCTCCTCTGGCAACTCATTTACCTGCTCAACAGTGGTGCGTAGGTTTTCGAGTTCCTTGTCAAAATCCTGGTCGCTTATCTCCTCAAAATCGACAAAGATGACGGAACGTCCCTCTGAAGAGGTAGAAAACAATAGGTCAACTTTGTTGACGTTTTCCTCAATTGCATCTTCAATAGGAGCAGTAACAAGCTTTTCAACCTCTTCTGGGGATGCTCCCGGATATAGCGTTGTCACAACTGCGCTCTGTACTGAGACTTCTGGGGTAAGTTCCCGCGGTAGGTTTATCCATGCGTACACCCCAAAAACGATGATTATAATCATCAGGAGATTCGCTAAAACCGGATTGTTTACAGATATTTTGGGGATGGACATAGTGATCGAATTTTACTGTATGGGATTTCGGACTTAGTGTTGAACCGAAAATATTCGTCTACAAGGAGCAAAAGTGTATAAGGCGAGGTCAGGAAACCTCGCCTTGTGATTCTACTTAATCGTCAGCCGGAACTGCTTCACCTAACAGGTCTTCGTCGGAAACGGTTCGGAAGCGTTCTTCTGGATTTCTCAGAACGAGACCTCGTAGGTCTGTTGTAATCGCGTAAAGTGCAGGCATTACGAACAGTGTCATCGTGGTCGCGAACGCGAGTCCGAAGATGATAGTGTATGCCATCGGCATCCATATAGGTGATTTACCACCGAGACCGATTGCCATCGGAATAAGTCCGAAGATCGTCGTTAATGAGGTGAGAATAATCGGACGTAGTCGGATACTACCGCCTTTCAAGATGGCGTACCACTTGTTGTAGCCGCGTTCTCGGTATTTGTTGATGAAGTCGATGAGCACAATCGAATCGTTGACGACAATTCCAGAGAGCGCAACAATACCAAACATCGCAACCATACTCAGTGTAGCATTGGAAAGCAGTAATCCAAACATGGCACCTATCATACCGAACGGCACCGCGAACATAATGACGATCGGTTGTATAAATGATTTGAATTGCGCACCTAATACCACATAGATGAGCAGTAACCCGACAAAAAACAATTTCCGCAACTCCAAAAAAGATTCTATAATTTCATCGAAAACGCCTCGAAAATCGAGTTGGTATCCTGGGTACAAGGATTCCACATTGGCAAAGGCACTCTTTAACGCTTCATCCACTTCAGATGGCGTTGTTTTCTGCCTATCTACAGAGGCATAAACCGTAATTGCGCGTTCTCCATCAAATCGACGGATATCAGAGTATCCTTTCTCTTCAGTGATATCTGTGACATCCTTGAGTGGAACGATCGCACCGGTAGGGGTTGCGATCAATAAGTTATTGAGTTCTGCGATATTTTGGAGGGTATCTTTCTCATATTTGACGATGACATCAATCGCCTCGTCTGCTTCACGATAAGTTGTGGCTTTTGCACCCTCAATCGCTGTCCGAACCGTTTGTGCGATTTGGAACGTCGTTAACCCGTATTGATGTGCCTTCTCCGGCTTCAAGCGGATGCGTAACTCCGATTTTCCTATTCGGAAGTCATCTCGAATATCATAAACACCATCCAACTGTGCTAATTCAGTCTGAAAGGCACCGGTGAGTTCAGTCAGTTTATCGAACTGATTGCCTTTTATTTTAACTTCCACATCTTCGCCTTGCGGGGGTCCCCCTGCCTGTGTGATATAATTCAGTTCCTCAACGCCACTGACCGTTAAGGTTTTTTTCCGCATCTCTGCGATGATTTCATCCACACCTCGGGTCCGTTCCTGCTTCGGTGTGAGTTCAATGATAACCTCGCCGAAGTTTGAGCCGTAGGTAACCCCTTCTGCTAGTCCTGAAGTAGGTGTATGGATGCCGATGTTGCTGACAATTGCGGCGACTTCACTGGATGGCAGTGTTCTGGCAGCTGCTTCGATCTGTGCCATAACTGCAGTTGTCTCCTGAAGCCCGTAGGAAGGGGGCATCTCAGCTTTGACGTAGAACTGCGGAAAATCTTCGCCCGGGAAGAGTTCTTTGTCAAGAACCATGAATGCACCGACACACGCAATCAGGCCGATGAAGAGAACGCTTCCGACAAAGGCATAACGGTGCCGGATCGTTACTTTCAGGATTTTAACATATCGGCTCCGGATGAGGTCGAAAAACGTGATGAACCAACTGAAAAAGCCGGTGATGAGGACAATTAGGCTAAAAGTATTTCGGGATCGGGTTCGCAGATTATCAAGTCGACTGCGTCCTGTTCGCGGGGTTCTCGGTTTGCCCCACTCGGAAACGTGTGCCGGTAAAATGACAAAGACTTCAAAGAGAGATGCGATCAACACCAGAATCGCCATGATCGGCACAACCCGCATGAACTGACCGGCAGTTCCAGACATGAACATCAGGGGACCAAACGCACAGATTGTCGTCAAACTTGCGGCAACCACAGGCCATCCGACTTCTTGAGCACCGCGAATGGCAGCAACTTTCGGCGGTTCACCTGCCTCAATGTGCCGATAGATGTTCTCTATGACGACAATCGCGTCGTCAACAACAATGCCGACCACTAAGATAAGTCCAAACAGGGAGACACCACTCAAGGAATAACCCGCGAGAGACATAAACCAGAAGGTCGCCATGAAGGCAACTGGTATGCCGAGTGCAGCGAACAAAGCATTCCGCCATCCAATAAAAAGGAGCAGCATCAGCACAACAAGCACCAACCCAAATATCGCGTTCGTTTCCAAAATACCTAACCGTTCTTTTAAAATGACGGAGTAGTCGTTCACGGCTGTTAATTCAGCACCTTCAGGGAGATCGCTTTTCCGTTTCTCAACCAATTCCCGAAGTTGAGCAACTAACGCAATTGTGTTGCCTTCAGACTTTTTTTGTACACTCAGGCTAATGGACGGTTTCCCACTGATTCGTGATAGCGTTCGTGCCTCTTCATAAGTGTCTGAAACAGTTGCCACATCGCGGAGGCGAAGTGGCGTGCCTGTCGGTTGAACGGCGATAATGGTTTCGCCGATAATATCAGGGTTAGCGAATTCGCCCATCGTCCGGACCATGAACTCTGTGTTCCCAAGTTCCATAGTGCCAGCAGGAAGATTCAAGTTACTTGTACCGAGTGCTGTAATAACAGCGGCAATTGGAAGTTGATACGCTTTTAACCGATTAGGGTTCACTTCAACCCATATTTCTCTTTCGCGAAGCCCTGCTATCCGGACGGACGCAATATTTTTGATGTCTAAAATCTCGTCCTTGAGATTTTCAGCGATATCCCGCATCTGGGATTCCGAAATATCGCCGCCCACAACAACGGTCAACATCGGAAAACCGGAGGAGACATCGAGCTCTAAAACTTGTGGATCCTCTAAAATTTCTTCGGGGAGTTCATTCACCTGTTCTACGGCTGTTCGGAGGTTTTCAAGTTCTTTATCGAACTCGCGATCACTCATCTCTTCAAAATCGACAGTGATGATAGATCTACCTTCCGAAGAGTTGGAAAGCAGTAAATTGATTTTATTAACATTCTCTTCAATAGCATCTTCAATAGGAGCGGTGACGAGCTTTTCAACCTCTTCTGGAGAGGCACCCGGATAGAGTGTTGTGACAGTTGCGGTCTGTAACGCGATTTCTGGTGTGAGTTCCCGTGGTAGGTTTATCCATGCGAAAAACCCGAAAATTATAATAATAATCATCAACAGATTCGCTAAGACGGGGTTATTTACGGATATTTTAGGGATCGACATGGCGGGGACGTTTCTCCTTGTTCTGTGCGTAACGCTTTAGACGGTTGTTTTTTGCGAAAGTCGGTTTAGGGGCAGTGCTGGCACCACCCCGTTTTGAATTTGCTGACGGTTATTGATTCGATTTGAGGTTACCCCATGTTGTTGCCAATTTACCGGCAGGATCGACTGCGAAAGGCTCTATTCCGTCGCCGTCAATAGAGAGTGTATCCACAAGAAATGTGACCGTCTGACCGCCCCAATTGTTCATAAAACCGATACCGACCCGTTCTACATCAAATTTATGGTTCCAGGTCTTGCCACCAGAGAGGGTCCACTCATCTTTTTCGTTCTCTCGGTAATAGCCTGAAAATACATCATCCTCTTTGACAATCTTAAGATGGAGCGGGACATCGAAACCGGTTTGAAAGTGTCCCTTGTCTTGCCAACCGCCTTCGACCATACTCCCGATGAGCGTTTTTTGGGGTTGGTTAGCCTCACCGCCAAATAGGAAACAGGCATAGTTCAGATCCTCATCGCTATAGAGGAAAATCCCGATCCATGCATCGGCGGGTTTATCAGGTTCAGTAGTGAAAATCCCGCTCACCGTTATATTTTTAGCGGCACTTTTTGGGATTTCTCGCTCAAGCATCGGTTTATCAGGGGTTGTGTGCCCCCAATTACCTGGGTTCGTCATTTGTAAAAAGCCATCTTTGACTTCAAACGTCGTTTTCTTAGCATTATGGTCACGGAATTCCCACCCTTCAGCAAGTTCGGTGCCATCAAACGGGTCGGTCCATACACCGGCGGATACTACCCCCGCAAGGCTAAAGATCAGGACTCCGCATACGAGAATCGTAATTCTCATGATAATCCTCCTTTTGGATTTAAGTCATTATACATGTTGCGCTGTGTTATAGTTAACAAAAAACAGAGAGGACTCAATAGAAATATCGAAATTGTAAGACACATTTCCCGTGATTGTAGGTTATCGGTCTGCTTTGAGGGTTGCCCAAGTTGTTGCCAATTTGTTCATCGGTGCGACAGCCAACCCGCCAAGTGCTTTCGCTAATCCGTGTTCCGCGATGGCTGTCAAATCGTCTTCACTGAGGACGACATTGAAAATAGCGGCTTCATCAATAATGCCAACAAAGTATGAGCCACCACCCCATTTACCAAGTTCAACAGGGTTTGGTGTTACAGCGATGTCTCCGGGACGTGTACTCGCACCTGCCCGCTTACCATTCACGTACACAACAAGCTGCTCATTTTTTTCGTTGCTATCGTAAGTCGCCGCGAAATGAATCCACGTGTCTTCATCAGGCACATTTGCGGAGGCTCTCGGTTCCCAACTGCCGCCGGGTTTGACAAATGCTGACATCTTGTTACCTTCCTGCGGCGGATCAATGCGTAGGAGGTATTCGTTGCTTTTCGCAATCAGTTGTCTCCAATCACCAATATCTGTGGCGAAAAACCATGCCATCATTGTGAGTTCTTCACCGACTTGCAGTTCCGGTGTTGACTCGATTGTAACCCACTGACCACCATCAAATTCAAGGGCTTTACCGAACTTACCGTCTTTCCATTTCGCGCCATTGATTGCGCCATCATGACCTTTTCCAGAGGAATCTTTGGTTGTTTTGCCCACGCCCTCATCGAGCAACCAAACACCGACAGCAGTTTCTGGATCGA
Organism: Candidatus Poribacteria bacterium; assembly: GCA_022827185.1. Taxonomy (GTDB): domain Bacteria; phylum Poribacteria; class WGA-4E; order WGA-4E; family WGA-3G; genus WGA-3G. Next base: position 86,066 of record JAJDTM010000003.1, on the reverse strand, counting down.
TCTCGGCGACAGAAACTTGTGGTAGAATCCAAGCCATTAAACAGGTGAGTACTAAAATCAATATCAATTTTCGCATCTGATCTCCTTTTACCTTGATAGGTTACGATAATTAGATTCTGACAGACCGTGTAGACTGTCATAATTATAGCATGTTGCGAGTTAGGTGCGCAAATAGAAATAATAACCGCGCTTATTGGATTTGAATTGGACATTCGATTCAAATTGTGGTAATCTAATATAAAGTCGTGAATCTAAGAATTATGCCGCCAAAGGAAATAGACTATGCACCAGAAAGAACAACTGATTGCTGACCTCTCTGAACTCCTCGGATCTAAGAATGTTTTGACAGATGCGACTGCACTGTCCGTGTATGAATGCGATGCCGCCCCTTCTTTCAAGGCAATGCCGGATATCGTCGTCTTTGCAGATACGGCGCAGCAGGTGTCAGATATCGTAAAATTAGCGAACAAGTATGACGCGCCGTTCATTGCGCGCGGCGGTGGCACTGGCTTAAGCGGTGGTATGCTTTCTGTTCAAGGGGGGATTATCATTGCACTCAACCGGATGGATCGAATTTTGGAGATAGACCTTGAGAACGAAAGGGCGATCATTGAACCCGGTGTCGTCAATCTACTCTTGACGCAGGCTGTGCAAAGCCAGGGCTATCACTATGCACCGGATCCGTCAAGCCAGAAGGCGTGCACAATAGGCGGAAATATCGCTGAGAATTCTGGCGGACCGCATACCTTGAAATACGGCGTTACATCTGACCATGTGCTTGGATTGGAAGTCGTTCTGCCCGACGGTGAAATCGTTGAATTGGGCGGCACTGTCGAAGAAACACCCGGCTACGACTTACGTGGCGTGATGATCGGTTCCGAAGGCACGTTCGGGATCGTGACGAAAGCGGTCGTCCGTCTCACGCGCAACCCACAGGCATACCAGACCGCACTCTCCGTCTTTGAAACGATGGACGATGCCTCAAACGCCGTTTCAACGATTATCGGTGAAGGTATTATCCCAGCTGCGCTTGAAATGATGGATAGCCTCGTCATCCGTGCTTTAGAGGAGGCGTTTGCGTTCGGTTTTCCGCTTGATGCTGAAGCCATCTTGATTGTGGAACTTGACGGCATTGAGGCGGGCATGCAGAACCAGACCGATCAGATTCTGAAAATCTTTAAACAACACAACGCCCGGGAGGTGGATTACGCCAAAGATGAGGCAGAGCGGCAGCAGCTTTGGAAGGCACGGAAGAGCGCGTTCGGTTCATTCGGACGACTCGCACCGAACTATATCACCCAAGATGGTGTCGTGCCACGGACAACATTACCGAAGGTGCTACGGCGTATCTCTGAAATCTCCGAAAAGTATCAGATCCCGATCGCGAATGTATTCCACGCTGGCGACGGCAATATCCATCCTATCGTCCTCTTTAACGAGCGCGATGCTGACCAGTGTGAGCGCGTAGAGCATGTTAACATGGAGATCCTCTCTGTCTGCGCCGAGGTTGGTGGCACAATCACGGGAGAACACGGCATCGGTGTTGAAAAAATGGATTATATGCCCCTCATTTTCAGTCCTGCGGATTTACAGGTAATGGCAACCGTCAAAGAGATTTTTAATCCAACAGGACTTTGCAACCCCGGTAAGATTTTTCCGACTGCAGAATCTTACGCAAAACTGGGTTTACAACCTGATGCAGCGACGGTTCTTTAAATAGATAGTTATTCCCAATAGTCAGTCTGATCGCTGCACTGGTTTTTGCGTCTCCAACTCTGTCTATAGGGAATTGTTTACAATCGCGGTAAAGAAAGAGAGATACATGGAAAATTCACGTGCATTGCACGATGAACTTAAGCATATTGTTGGAGAGTCCGGCATTCTGCCAGAGGCACAGATCGCCGCGTACACTTTTGACGGCTATGTTCCAAAGGCGGTCGTTTTGCCGGTGTCTGTTCAAGAAATGCAAGATGTCCTCCGATTTGCAGCTGAACAGAATTTATCGGTGATGCCCGCAGGGGCAGGCACAAAACTCAGCATCGGGAATCTGCCACAGAAAGTAGATATTGTGCTGACGACAACCCGTCTGAACAGTGTAGTGGAATATGAACCCGCGGATTTAACCGTTACTGTGGAAGCAGGGATCCGTTTAGCCGCTTTGCAAGCCGAATTGGCGCAGCATCGACAGTATCTGCCGTTAGACCCACCGTTCGCAGACCGATGCACCCTCGGTGGGATTGTCGCAACAAATGCGAGTGGGTCGCTCCGTATACGATATGGGACTGCCCGAAATCAGGTCTTGGGATTGCGGGTCGTTCACGCGAACGGAACTGTCGTCAAAAGCGGTGGTAAAGTGGTGAAAAATGTTGCGGGGTATGATCTCAACAAACTCTATATCGGTGCTTTCGGAACGCTCGGTATTATTACTGAAGTGACGCTCAAATTATCGCCAATCCCGGCGCGGGAAGCGATACTGACAACAGCGTTTGAAAACGCTCAAGATGCAGTTGGGGCAGGCTTAAACATTGTCGGTTCGCAGCTGCTCCCGATGTTTGTGAATCTATTTGTAAACGCTGATATAGGTATCGGTGCTGCCGCGAATGCGAGAAAGCCGACGTTAGTCGTTGGGTTCGGTGGGGACCCTGAAACTGTCGCATGGCAATTGACGCAATGTCAAGGAATTATGGAACAAAATGGGGCATTAGGTGTCACAATTACTGAAGGTGAATCGCGAGCGCACCTTCAAGAAACTATTCGGGAATTCCCCGCGAAGGACACGGACACTGAGGCAGTGATTGCCAAGTTGAACCTGAGACGCACGGATATCGTCGAATTTGCTGCACAAATTGTGGATGCGAATTGGGCAATGATGACACTCCTTGGAAGTGGTGTGTTATATCTCGCCATTCCTGTTACATCCGAGACCGATTTTCAAGGACTCGCGGACACGCTAACGCAGCTCCGTCAATCTGCAATGGCGGCACAAGGAAATCTTATTATAGAGGTTGCACCGCCTGAACTCAAGCGAAATATTGACGTTTGGGGGAACATTGGAGACACGCTCGGTTTAATGAAACAGGTTAAAGATAGATTTGATGCAGAGGGTTTGTTGAATCCAGGGAGGTTTGTCTCTAATATTTAGTTTTTGTTCTGTGTTTTGTTGGAAGATTCACAACTGCTGACCCCAAAATACCGGATAAGCCTAATTGTCCGTTTAATCAGGATGTAGGTCTGTTTTACAAGCCTATGTTACAAAAAAGGGGGTATAACATGCAAAAAAAAAGATGGAGGATTCTGTGGATTGATAATCAGGTGTCTGATGTAGCGCAATCTGGTGGACAACCTAAAGATTCGCATCGCGAAAAACAAAAATATCTAACGCTAAAACCGTACGTACGCTTTTTGGAGTATCAAGGATATGAGATAACCTTAACAGACGCTGACCCTGAAAATATTGCCTTATTCAGGGATGAGACATATCACGCTGTCCTGTTGAGTTATGACGAAACAACACGAGAAGACAACCTACTGGCCCGCATTCGGAAGGTGGATGCACATATTCCGATCATTCTTCTAACGTTTGAGGAAGACGTGGAAGTGATGCAGCAAGCGAGTCTATATGATGTGGACAGTATCTTCATGGTGCCAGCGAGTGGTCAAGTCGAAATTACTTCAAAACAACTGGCATTATCACTCGAATTTATGCTTGAAAAACAGGCGATGCGCGAAGCGTATACACCGCAGGCGTACGCCCAAAACTTTAACCGAACATACATTTCCGGGGGCGAAGCGCGAAGGAGTACCTCCGATAACGATTGGCAAACATGGATTGATACTTACGTGCGTCTCGTTGAATGGGAACTTCGGCTCGATACCCTTCATAACGTTGACGAACTTAAAACCATCCATGAAATGGAGAAACGGGAGGCGAACGCCGCCTTCGCCAATTATATTCAGGATAACTATAGACACTGGCTTGAGGGAAAAGCGTCGCCTACCCTGTCCGTGGATGTCGTTTATAAATATGTCATCCCCGAAATTCAGGCGGGGAAACAGGTGCTATTTGTTGTTATGGACTGTATGCGGTTGGACCATTGGCTGAAAATTGAGCCGTTCCTTTATCCGCTATTTGACATAAAGACAGATTACTATTATTCTATTGTCCCGACAGCGACCCGTTATGCCCGGAACGCCATTTTCAGTGGACTGTTCCCACTCGAACTTGCTGAAAGACATCCAGACCTCTACGCCGAACCGGATAATACACACACAAGCATCAATCGCCATGAAAAACAACTCATGCACTTGCAGTTTGAGCGGCACGGGATACCTCTCAAGCCACCGCTGCATTATTTCAAAATTTTCGATACGCGCGGCGAGATGCAATATCTGCACTGGCTAAATGTCGCTGACAGGATTAGTTTGACTGCACTCGTTGTCGATTTTCTGGATATGTTGACACATACACGATACGAGGTGGATTTACTACGGCAGCTGATCCCCGATGAAGCGGCGTTCCGGGCACTTGTGCATGCCTGGTTTCAGCATTCGCGGCTTTATGAAATATTCAGAGTCGCTGCTGAACGTGGGATTACCGTCGTCTTAACGTCTGATCACGGTTCGCTGCTCTGTCAAAATGCTGCGAAGATTACAAGCCAAACTGAACTGACTACGGGACTTCGGTTTAAAGAGGGCAGGAACATCTCATGCGCACCTGAAGCCGGGTGGATTATAAAAGACCCCGAAACCTATCGCTTGCCGGGGAAAACGACACGTAAACACTATGTGCTCGCGAAAGAGGACTACTATTTTGTTTATGACAGGCGGTTTAACGTCTATAAAGAAATATTCCAAGGCAGTTTGCAACACGGTGGTATTTCACTTGAAGAGATGGTGCTGCCCTGCATTGTGCTTGAACCGAGGTAGTTGAGGAGGATTTTACGTATGTTGAGGACCATCAAACGCCATCAATACCTATTCTGGAGCCTGTTAACACTTATCGCGCTAACTTTCCTGATTCGCGCACAAGCACAGTTTGGAGATTTACTGCTTGATGAAAAAGTACCTGTTGAGAAACTTTCTGTGAAAAATTACCTCTCACTTGACAAGGTGCAACCGGGAAGTCAATTTCAGATTGCTGTCGTCGTAGAGATTGCTAAAGGATGGCACGTCAACGCCAATCCAGCGAAGGAAGGGTTCATCGCGACCCAAATAACCGTACCTGATGCACCGCATCTCGCTTTTGGGGAGGTCGTATATCCTGCAGGTGATGTACTGAAACTCGGATCCATCGGAGAAGCACCCGTCTATCACGATACCATCACCATCGGTATCCAAGCCGACTTAAGCCAGACTGCGCCGGTTGGATTAAGTACGTTGGATTTTCAGCTGCAATATCAGGCATGTAACGATGAACAGTGTCTGTTACCCGAGACCCTCAATTTTTCGATACCTATTGAAGTTGTCGGTATAGAGGAAACAGTTCAGCGCATTAATGAAACGGTTTTTGCTAATATTGAATTCGCGGCACCATCGGGTTCTACCGGCGACGAAGGGAGCCTTGCGCGCGCCCTCTCCGGTGGACAGGTCTGGCTGGCGTTCCTACTCGTGTTTGCGGGTGGAATCTTGACCAGTTTGACCCCCTGTGTTTACCCGCTCATACCGATTACCGTTTCTATTTTCGGCGCTAACGAATCTGCTGGTCTATTCAAATCTTTTCTACTCTCTGTTGTGTATGTTATCGGAATTGTTGTTATGTATTCGATTTTAGGGGTAGCGGTTGCGTCAACAGGCGCGGTGTTCGGTCAGATAATGGCAAACCCATGGGTCGTTGGCTTCATCAGTTTAATTCTCGTTACCCTCGGACTGTCGATGTTTGGTGTTTTTGAAATTCGGTTGCCATACGCGGTGCAAAATCGTTTGAATACTGTCGGAGGCACCGGGTTCGCTGGCGCGTTCGCGATGGGAACGGTCGCTGGCGTGATTGCCGCACCTTGCACGGGACCGGCGTTAGCAGTCGTACTAACTTATATAGCGACAACAGGGAGTTTGTTCCTCGGATTCTGGCTCATGTTCACTTACGCACTCGGGATGGGACTACTCTTTATCGGTATCGGGACCTTTTCCGGACTGCTTTCTGCATTACCACGTTCCGGTGGATGGATGTATGTTTTGGAGAACATTTTCGGTATCGCCATTATTACAATGGCACTCTACTTTCTTAAAGATGTATTTCCCGTCTTGCAGAGTTTCCTCCAGAACTCGCTACCATTTTTCGGTATCGCTGGCGGGTTAGTCCTCGTCGGATTGTGGCTCGGAAAGTTAACCCAACGTTTCAGCGGCATCCCCGCACGTGTGAAATTCCAGAAAGCGTGTGGACTCCTGTTAGCAGTACTCGGTGCCTATATGTTTGTTGGGGGTATCCAACAACCCGCGGGTCCCCACCTTGATTGGGTTTATGACGAAGTAGAGGGATTTGAAATCGCTAAGCAGGAAGACAAACTCGTAATGCTCGATTTTTATGCCGCTTGGTGTGCTGCGTGTAAAGAGCTTGATCATCTGACGTATGCCGATCCGGCTGTTGCCGCGAGACTCGCTGATTATGTCAATGTCAAACTCGATTTCACCCGCACCTCCGAAACGACGAAAGCACTCACCGAGAAGTACCAGATCCCCGGATTGCCGGTCGTCATTTTCACAGATGCTGATGGTGTGACGCTTAAGCGGTTCACCGGTTTCGTTGACGCCGAGAAGATGCTCGGTATTCTTGATGAGATTGAGGACGGTAGACAGTAGTGTATAGTTTGGATTGTTGTGTCTCAGTTCAATGAAAAGGAGTTAACATGTCATTTAACACGAAATCCCTATTTTCCTTACGCAGTTGGCTCTTTTATGCAGAGGTATTAGCGGTAATCGGTTTTATTGTGCTCGCAGTGCTCTATATTCAGCGCGGCAGTGCCGAACTCGAAGCACCGCCCTTGTCACAAGCGGGGACATTCATTGAAAAGGCGGACACGCTCTTTGCGGAACAGGATCTCGTCGATGCGGCGCTGTTCTACTGGCGGGCATTACAAGCGTTAGAGACTGCCGAAAAAGAGCAGGAAGTCTCGGTAAACGGGGTATCGCAGACAAGTGCTGAGGCCCGTTTGCATGCGAATCTCCGCATCGCCGAAATCTATTCACAGAGCAATTGGCTGAAAGATGCCAAGGCACGCTTGGCGCACGCAGCACGTATTCAACCCGATCATCCCGACGTGCGTCTCTTACGCGGCAAGCTGCTTCGCGATGAAGGCTTAGATGATGAATTGTTAGCACAAGCCACTGAAGAATTCTTAGCGGTGCTTGAAAGTGACCCAAGCAACGCTGAAGCACATTATCTCCTCGGTGTTCTTTATCAGGGGAATAGGCAATATAAGCAGGCCGTTGAACACTACAAACAAGCAATTGACAATGACCCTGAATTCCAAAATATAGCGTCTGAAAAAGCACCTATTGGTATCCTTGCTCGCCTTCAATTATCGAGGACATACAGCAAAATGCTCCAAGCCTATCGATTCTTGGACCGAGAATTCACCGATGAAGACTTGGCTGAGGTGAGCCGACTTGAGTCGGAGGCAATTCTCGTACTGGAACAGGCATACGAAAAACGTCCAGAGATGGACGAAATTGTGAACGATCTTGTGCGTTTATGGTTGGTGCGTGCGGATGCGCTTGGACGAGAGGATATTGAAACACGTGGGTACGCGAACGCACTTCGAGCCTACGAACGCATTGTAGAACTCGATCCACAAGAGGTCCGCGCCTGGGAACGCATGGCTGAGATTTATGGCAGTTTCCTTAAGGATAAAGTAAAAGCACTTGAGATGTACCGGAAGGTATATGAAATTGAACCCCACCCGACAGTTTTAGCGAATGTCAAATCGCTTGAAGAGGAGGTTGCTGCTGAATTGGAATCGGAAGAGTAACGGAAAAAGGAAAGAATCCAATATTTTTAGGGCTGGTATCTACGGAGAGGGTTCCGAAATCCGTGGAGAAAATTCAAACGCCGCTGCCGATGGTGTCGTTTTAATAGCCTATCGATTTTCCTTTGCGTCTTCTTCGGAAGCGAAGTTGTTAAACGCTGAACTTTTTTGCGATTCTTTCTGTAAGATGCTTTCGCAATTTCGAGTGCCAACGGCAGATATTTTAACCGACGACGTAACTTTCGACCTACCTTTTTCGGCAAACGCGGAACAGTCATTGCGATACCATCACTCACCTTTTTAGTTTGCTTTGAGGCGCGTTTGGTTAGATTCTCAATAATATCTCTGATTTCTTGGCGATGCTTGTACAGGAGTTTGGCAATTTCGAGTGCCAACGGCAGAAATGCTAAGAACCCAGGCATCAATTTTTGAAGCCTTTTCGGCAAATGAGGGAGTATAACCTTTGATGCGTTCAGTAGTGGTGCCGTATTAATCATCGGTGTAACCCCACGATTTTCAGACGAATGGGTTAAGAGTAAAAGACGAATCCGGTGTTGGGAACTTGTTAATATCGGGGAAGTAGAAGAGCCGATGAGAGGATTTGAACCTCCGACCTACTGATTACGAATCAGTTGCTCTTCCCCTGAGCTACACCGGCTTAGCAAACTATTGCGATGGAGAGAAATGCCGAGAGGCAGAATCGAACTGCCGACACATAGATTTTCAGTCTACTGCTCTACCGACTGAGCTATCTCGGCACCAGACTATATAATAATACCATAAAAGCAATGGGTTGTCAAGTTATTTTCAGAAAAAATCAGAGCTATTCAATTGTCTATTTTTCGATCGAATTTTCATCCCCAGGTCCGGTAGGTTCGGTTTTGCGGTGTACTCACCCAAATGCGACGTGCATTCCTAACCGAACCGGATCCTTAAAAAAGACGTGAAATTCAATAACTTCCTAAAATTGAATGGCTCTGAGAAAAAATAGAGCGATTTAAAAACGACGGATTTAAGATTCCAGACGCATCGGGTATATAAGACAAACATGTCCTTCGTCACCGACCGGTTTAAAGGTTACTGTGGTCACTGCACTTGTAAATTCTATCGCGATGGATTCCGTTTCAATATGTGTCAATGTCTCTATCAGATAGCGCGCATCAATCCCGATCCGTTCACGGCCAGTGCAGGATTTGACAGGCACTGTCTCGTATGCCTCACCTACTTCTGGTGTCTGCGTTGAAATCTGGATCTGCTCAGGATCAATCTCCAAACAGACACAGTAGTTCTTCGGATTTGATAGCAATGCGACCCGTCGTGTCGCGTGGAGGAGTTGTTCTTTAGAGACGACCGCCCTACCTGCTGAGGATTGCGGGATGAGTCCTTGGTATTTCGGATAATCACCCTCTACGAGGCGTGTCGTTAAGGTGGCATTCTCATCGGCAAAGAGAATCTGGTTTTCAAAAATTGAGACCTGCACCTGTTCGGATTCAGCGAAAGTGCGTTCGATCTCTTTAATGGCTTTCAGCGGAACGATGAACCCTTCTATATTCTCAGGAACCGTGAACGCTTCGCATTGGGCGAGTGCAAGCGATACACCGTCGGTAGCGACGATATCGGTTCTATCCGCAAGGAAACTAAAATAGAGACCGTTTAGATAATAGCGCACATCATCTGTCGCCGCAGCGAATTCGGTTCTACGCAGAACACCGCGTAGCGTTTCGCCTTCGATAGTCAGTGAATGTCCATCAATGGACGGCAATTGTGGGAACTCTTCGTCGGGGAGTCCGATAATCTTGTAAACGCCGTCGCCACAGGTGATTTCAACGCGATCATTTGCCGTGGTTACAAGATGTATGGTTTTATCTTCCGGCAGTTCTTTGACGATGTCCGCCAACTTTTTGGCGGCAACAGTAATTGCACCATCTTCTTGAATGACACCTTCTACCCTGATCTTAATCCCGATTTCGAGATCCGTAGCGATACACGCAATTTTTCCATCTGCAGCTTCAATGAGGACGTTTGAAAGAATCGGTAGCGTACTGTGTCCACTCGCGACCCCTTGGAGGACTTGCAAGGAATGCAAGAGGTCATCTTTTTCAAAGGTTAGTTCCATTCCATTTCTCCTTATGAAGTATTTCTACAATTCTACCAGAAAATATCAGTTAAAGTCAAGTGCTTTTCAACTGATGTTAAGTAGTTTCGATGACAACATTGACTTAGACATCCACTTGAATCCGTGTGGACTATCTCCGGAGTAGATTGTGGTAGATCCGCGCGTTGAATTGGTTCGGCATCGCTCTGTAACACCGAACTGGGCGTGTTGAACGCGGGCGTGTGTGCTGCGGTACGGAGTGTCTTATCCTCCCTTGCAATCGGAGAGTGATGTCCGTAGGTTTACTGCCTTAAGCTTCCAAGCGCATTGGCACTACAAGGCAAATATGTCCTTCCGTATCAGTCGGTTTAAAGGATATGGGTTTCACTTCGCTTGTGAATTCTATCACGACCGATTCCGTTTCGATGTGTGCTAACGTCTCTACCAGCAAACGGGCATCAATGCCGAATCGGATATCTCCAGTACAGGACTCCACAGGAACTGTTTCGTGTGCTTCGCCTAATTCCGGTGCCTGCGTTGAAATCTGAATCTGTTCAGAATTGATCTCCAAAGAGATACAATAGCTCTTCGGATTCGATAACAGTGCCACGCGCCGGCTGGCATGTAGAAGTTGTTCTTTGGAGACGACTACACTACCTTCCGTAGATTTTGGGAGAACTTCTTGGTATTTCGGATAATCACCCTCTACGAGGCGTGTGGTTAAGGTAGCATTCTCATCGGCGAAGAGAATCTGGTTTTCAAAAATTGAGACCTGCACTGTATCGGATGCAGCGAAAGTGCGTTCGATCTCTTTAACGGCTTTCAGTGGAACGATGAACCCCTCTATGTTCTCTGGGGCATTGAACGATTCGCATTGCGCGAGTGCGAGCTGGACAAAATCAGTAGCGACGACTTCGGTTCTATCTTCAAGGAAACTAAAATAGAGACCGTTTAGGAAGTAACGCACATCATCTGTCGCTGCGGCGAATTCAGTTCTACGCAGAACAGCGCGTAGCGTTTCGCCTTCAATCGTCAGTGAATGTCCATCAATCGAAGGCAATTGCGGAAACTCTGCATCCGAGAGTCCAATAATCTTATAAACGCCGTCGCCACAGCTAATTTCAACACGATGATTTGCTGTCGTTACGAGGTGTATCGGTTTATCTTCCGGCAGTTCTTTGACGATGTCCGCCAACTTTTTTGCGGCAACAGTGATCGCGCCGTCTTCTTGAATGACACCTTCTACCCTAATCTTAATGCCGATTTCGAGATCCGTGGCGATACACTCAATTTTTCCATCTGCAGCTTGGATAAGGACATTGGAAAGGATTGGCAAGGTACTACGTCCACTCGCGACACCCTGTAGGATTTGCAAGGAATGTAAGAGATCATCTTTTTCAAAAGTTAATTCCATCATTATCTTCGGCAAGGGGACACCATTGCTTTAGCATGGTGCGGAATTGCCGTCCTTATATCTAAAGTTAAGTTTGCGTAAAACACGATATGTGCCTTGTTTCGCGTTTCTAACAACACGTTTGGCACTCCCTAACTCACTTAGATTGAGTCCCGCTTTATCAAATCCCGTCACTCTAAGCAGACCATGTTTTACGTGTTTGACTAATGTATTCTTAGGGATGCCCAAGCACACTGTGCCACCATATCGCGGTCTTTTCCCACCTTTCTGTGGGTTCTGTCTATGGAGTTCACGCCGGCGTATCGGGATAGGGGCGACACAGAAAATGTCTGTGTTATCCGGTATACTTTGACCCCCAACCGTGTGATAGGCGAGGCACCAAGAATCTACACAATGTGCGTCAAATGTCTCCGATAGTTTCTTTGACGACTTCTTTAGACCTAATCTATCACGTATCTCTTTTGTTTCCCACCCTTGAAGGGTGAACAACTCCCATCGCTTTGAAACTTCAGAATAGAACCATTGCTTACCGACTTCAAGTGGACTAAAAGACTGATTCCATTTCTTAGCACGCTGTAGCGTCCTCGCTTTAATATCCTCTACACATACATAGCTGATTGGATATAGTTTAGACAACCAATGAAGTATTCTTAGCTTCCAATCCCACCTCGCACGTGTGCCTGCGGGAATCCGTTCTCTATTCGCGAGGCGGTTGGTGCGATTTTTGCGGTTCGGACACTTCCGGGAACGCCGGCCCCGCCGCAACTCACGACGCTTTTCAACTTTCTTACCGACTGTGTTGTGTGCATCCGCCTGAAGATTGAGGTAAGTATGTGCTTCAGACTTGACGGTAAATCCTTCTTTTTTACTACCCGGGTCTACACCGACTACAATCTCTTGCTTATAGCACCCCGATGTCTCCCGGGTAAGTCTAATGCAGAAGATACCGTTGTTCCAATAAGGTGTTGCATCCCCACATTTTATCATCATGCCCGCCCGCGTGGGTGTGGTTGGCATGAGTTTCTCACCCTCTTTGCTCTTGACAGGAACGAAGTTCATCGTAAATTCCCTTTCGGGTTATATGTTGCCCCTTCCAGATCACAGTCGCAGAGTGGAATCAGACGAGGGGAGTATCCGAAACATCGTGTGAGCTGCCACGCTCAGGGACCGTGATATATTACTGTAGTCAGTGGTTTAACTTGTGGAGTGAACGCTTGGCATGCGCTTCGCACAAGCCCCGTCCTTTAGGACGGGGTCACTGACGTATAATTCTCCTTGTTAAGTATTCTACAATTCTATCAGAATATCCCCATTAAAGTCAAGGAATTTTTTAACGTATGTTAAGTAGTCTTGGTAACCACAACGGTTTAGACCCCAACTTGCATCCCTGCGAATTGAACCCGTTCAGCATGTGTGCCAGATTCCACACGCCTACCCTAAAATAAAAGCCTCAAAATGTCTGCTTCTTATGTTTCTCTTGCAACTTGAGTCCTAATTCTATTTGAAGAGGTTTTCAATACGCAATGGCTGCGCCATCTTCTGATTTTCGGCTTCTAATTTCTCGCGACTCGCTAAAACACAAATTGACGCTTTATCCCTATTTCCCTCAAGCGTCTGAAGCAGCGCCCGTTTTACTTCTTTGGGGGTTGCGCGCTGGAGTTGCGCATATTTTTCTTCAAACATTTCACGGGTCTGCCCCGCAAGGTAATGTGTAAGCGCATCGGCTGAGGCGTGACTGGGTCGGACTGTTTTTTGATAATCCGTTGATTTAGCAATAATTGCTCGATCAATATCCGTTTGTGTCCACTCCACCTGTTTAACATAGTCAACTGTCTGTGCGAAAACGTCAAGTGTACGAGCGACATGCGGATCGAACTCTGAGCCTTGGTGTAGCATGGATTCAAATGGGTTGTATGAAAAATGAAAACCGTAGGCATTGCCTTTAAAACGAATTTCGGGCAATATGTAATCATTCTCTAAGATATGCGAACCAATTGTCAGGAGTTCTGAATCCGGATGTGAGTAGTGCGGTGCGGGTATCATCTGCGTGCAGTGCGCTATTTGAATAGGTGCTGCCAATCCTTCGCGTGGGGGTGTCCCAAAAGGTTTAAAACCTATTTGTGTTGGGGTTATCGGTTCATCACGCATATCGCGGACCCATTCGGCAAACTGTCCTTGAAGCATCTCAAAAGCTGCATCCGAACCAGTAAAACTGGCGGTCACGCGGCTTTGGACTAATAGAAAATCTCGGATCTGTTCAATGTACCCACTAAGTTCCTCATAGGATTCGTCAAAATGCTTGAGCAACATTTCACTCATGCGGAATTGTGGCAGCCCGAAGACGGTTTCTTTGAAATATGCTTCTGGTGAAAGTCTGCGAGCAGCATGATGGTTCGCGATACTTGGACCGTTGTAACCGTGTATCAGGTTCTGATATTCTACTACGGCTTGACTCAGCACGTTGTGGAGACGTTCTTTATCGCGTGGGTTCACATCGAAAACCAGATCGTGCAAAACACCCAAGGCATCTTCCATTTTCTCATCAAGGGCCTTGAGTCGAAACTGCATGTTCCACACCGGACGGCTTGGATCAAGCGCGTGAGTGCTAAAGTCAGGAAAACATCCAATGCCGCCGGTAGCTGCCGCGCTGCGCTGTGCCATCTCTTCGTAATTCATCTTGCCCGCACCGAGTTTGCCAACGGCATCGGTGTATCTGGGTAGATACTGCCACAGGTGTTGTGGTAACCCTTGCAAGTTGAAGTTCAGCACGAGGTAGTTCACACCGTTTGAAAAAATGTCGTTTCGGAGCAGAGGGCGTCCACTAACCGTTTCAACGGTCGTGGGAATATGCTGCGGTTTAGTGGGCAGGTCAGAGATGTGCAGTTGCGGCAACTTTGCCAAATCCTCCGGCGAATTGGGCTGTCCACTAAGACGTTCAAGTTCAGCGGCATCGGCAGCAATCTGCCGCATCTGTTCATCAGTGAGTTTTGCCCGGATTGCCTTCAGTCGACTGTTCACGTTGGCATCAAAACTTGCTTGCATATTTGGGTCAGGCGTAAGGATAACCGTCAACCGATGTGGATTGTCGAGAAGCCGCTCTCGGATCAATTCATTGAAAATGCGCGGATTTTGTTTCCAGCGTTGACGGGCAGCAGATAGGTGCGTCCCCATCTTTAAAAAGAGGGTCGGTTCCTTTTCATATATCCAGGTATTTACGACCCGCTTCATCATTTCAAACGGGAAGTTCGATGTCACTTCTTGATAGTCGTAGGCGATTTGTTGGAATGCGGCTTCCACCTTCTCTGTCTCAATTTCCGCATCTGCAATTTGCGTGAGTGTATGGATGATCAATTCCGTGAAAGCGTCAACGCGCTCTGCTTCGCTGCCAACCAAACCTACACAGAAAGTTCTATTGGGTCCTGTCAGGTCGCCTAAGAAATTAATGAGTGTATCCGTTCCAAGTTTTGAATCGATGAGTGCCTTGCGCAGCGGTGCTCCTTCGTTGCCAAACAGGATCAGGTTTAAAATATGACACAGGATGGCATCTTCGGGATCTGTTGTATCTCCAGTGATCCAACTGAGCATCAAGTATGTCTTTTCCGTGAGCGGTTCATCTGCACCAATTGGATAGGTATCCGTTATAGTTCGCGGAGATTCCCACTTCGGTTGGCGTGAGATTTCTGGGCGGAGGGGATGTAGAAAGCCTTCTGTTTCAGTCTGTGGAAGTGCCCCCAGTTTATCAGCGAGAAGTACGAGATAATCGTTTGTTGGAATATTGCCGTAAAAGAAAAAATAACAGTTGCGTGGATGAAAGTAGGTTTTGTGATAGGTTTTCAATTGTTCGTAGGTTAAGTCCGGCATAACAAGCGAGTTCCCGGCACCACTGCGGGCATAGCAGGTGTCAGGCAGAAGTCCGACGCGCACAGCGTAATACAAGCACGCTTCTGGATCAGACAGATTGTTTTTTACTTCATTGTAGACGATGCCATTTATTCTTAACTCGCCTGTGGGTTGATCTGGATCAACGGGTTCAAGATGGTGTCCTTCACGTTTGAAAGTGTCCTCTGTCAGTAGCGGATGAAAAACCGAATCAAAGTAGACTTCTGCAAGGTTGAACAAATCCTTTTTGACATTGCTTGAAGCGTAGTAAAAGGCGTGATCAACGTAGTTCATGGCATTCGTACTGTCATAAGTCGCGAGGCTCATTTTCACGATCTCATAAAGCACTCCTTTTATTGGATAGTTACGAGATCCCTTCATTACGCAGTGTTCAAGAATATGTTGTAATCCTGTATCATCAAGTGTTGGGGTTATCGGACTGATTGAGAACCAGTTTCTGGTATCATCTGTATAGAAATGAAGTAGACGTGCGCCGCTTTGTGCATGCAGGAGTTCTATTGCGACTGCGCGCAGCTCGTCAATTGGGGTGACGGTTTTCACTTCAAAGCCGTGAAGGTGTTGCCCTTGATGCAAGTTAACAGAGGGGTATAGGGTATCTTTTCTATCGTGTTGGGACAAGTTGTGCCCACGATTCCGTTTTAAATCCATCATAACCTCCGAAGATTTTTGTGTTTCAAGAATGTGTCATGTTTCAAGAGTGTGCATGTTTCACGAATGTGAAGGTAACCTCGGTCTGAAAGGAGAATCGTTTTCCTCAAATCGAAGTTGACCAGAAACAGGGAATCTTGTTGATTGAGATAATCCTATTTCTGGTACGTCTCTACGCGTATCGTTACTACAGCTGAGTGAGAAAAAATTACGCGCTTTACAATTTCTCTACTATTAATGACACTATTCGGAGGCAAAAGGAGTGCATGATTTTACGAAGTGGCACAAAAAACAGAAATAGCGGTGTTATTCCTGCCAGATGCCGATTTCACGATAGAAACGGACGGCACCCGGGTGGAAAGGCGTGCCTGTGTCTTTGACGACATTTTTCGGGTTGATCGCTTTGCCAGCACCGTGCCGTTTGACGACTTCCGCGCGGTGTGTGTATAACGCCTTCGTGAATGCGTAAACAGTATCTTCGTCAATCTGCTCAGCGGTGATCAGGTGCATGGAACCCACGTTCATACTTGCAAACGGCTCCGTTAGTCCGTCATAGGCATCGGCAGGGATAGTAATCGCGTTAAAGAACGGATATTTTTCAAAGAGAAACTGTTTTGCCGCTTCATCAAACGGAATAAAAAAGATGTCCTGGGACGTGCTGGCTTGTATGACGGCTGGTGTGGGGATCGCACCCCCCATAAATGCCGCAGCAGCGGAGCCGTCCGCTAACAGGTCTACCGCGCCAAGGTAGTGGCTATTAAGCGGTGAGAAATCTTCGTATGTGACACCGTGGGCGAGTAATATCGGTTCAAGGAAGTACTTAAATCCAGCACCCGCGGGGCCAACAACAATTCGTTTTCCCGCAAAGTCTTGAATTTTACGGATGCCCGAAGATTGTGGTGTAATAAACAATCCGACATTCGGGGCAAGGGTCATAACGGCACGAATGGCGTGTTCCTTTTTCCAATCGCCTTCACCACGCACAGCAAAATAGGAAATTGCAGCGTTGGCAAGTCCGAACTCAAGTTCGTTATTCACAAGGCGACGGATATTCTCTTGCGTTCCCTTTGTGCTTTCAGCGGTCACTTCCCAGTTTGTTTCTGGAGCGTTATCAACGACCTCTGCGATTGCAGAACCGACGACGAAAAACGCGCCGCCTGCTGGTGCTGTTCCGATGCTAATGAACCGACGTTTTGAGCCGTTATCGCTCTCTGACTTAGCAGGCAGAAAGACGAAACAGATAATACATAAAAAAGACATGATGAGTTTCATTTAATCTTCGGGCAGGAGACCCAAGTATTTATGCTTGGGAGGAATGCCCGCTCCTTTTTTTTTGAAAAACTTTCCTAAATCTGCTAAACTATTAATAGGAAAGTTCGATCACGCAGAATTGCGTGTGAGGTTGTCCGCAGTCTAAGGTGTTAGATACTTTGCGGAGCATAAAACTGAAAAAGTATTTACGCTTTCACCGCCATAGACGACTTGAGTGTAATGAACGCCACAGGTAAAAGCGTGGGTTCGCTAAAAACGCACTCTCAAACGACAATAGTCAACTTCGGTTGAGAGGGCTGCTTGTGGTCCCTCTGTGGAGCAGATGTAAGACGTTTCCTCGGAAACGCTAACTGTGATGAAGCACAAGCCCAATCCTTTAGGTTTGGGTGCCTTGACGTGTGTTCTCCTATGACTATAGATACAGTGGATTATATGTTTCTGATCCACTCTTAAAAAACAGGGGTTACGCAGCCTATCGCTGGCAACCTCGCTAATCGTGCGAGCATTATGCTGAAGACTTGAGCGGCACCTCAGATGGGAACGGACACATTTTTGCCATCGCTGGGAAGATATGCGTTACATCTTTCCTAAATACATCCCCACTCAAAATGTCAACGATGCCACCCTGATGCTCTGGATATTCTGATAGGAACCGTGCAAAACTAAATTCCTTTGTATAAAAAGCGTAAACAAGTTTCCGAAATGCTTCCATGCCATCCACAAACGCCGGTCCGAAACTCCCAAGTTGTGCTTCGGAAAAGTCGTCTTTTCGGAAGGCTTCAATGATGACATCCGCTGCCATCTCCCCGGATTTGAGTGCCAAAAATAGACCCGTTGAGTAGACAGGATCCAAGAATCCGAATGCATCGCCTACCAATACCCAGCGATTGCCTGCGATACGACTGGCACGGTACGAAAAATCTTTCGTAGTTTGGATCGGGAGCAGCTGCTTCGCGCCTTCGAGCCGTTGCCTCAATGGTGTGCACTTCTCAAGTTCTTCGTTAAAGATTTTCTGAGTGTCGAGTCTACCGTCAGCATCTCTGCGATTTTGAAGGAGATAGTCCAATTCGCCGACAACCCCGATGCTCGTGCGATTATACGGCAGCGGGATCGACCAGAACCAAGAGTCTTTCTCTTCGGTATGTAAAATGAGCGTCGCGCCTTCGTCGATACCTTCGTCTCTATGTCCCCCCTCATAATGCGTAAAGAGCGATGCCATTTTAAGATTCGGTTCTATCGTGTTCAGGTTCAGTTGTCTTCCGATAAGCGACCGCTGCCCGGTGGAATCGACGATGACGGTTGCATTAAGTGTTTCACGGCTGCCATTCACGCTCTTAGTAACAACACCAGTTGCTGTGTCCCCTTCAAAGACGACTTCTCGGACACCTACGCCGCGGCGGACCTCAACGCCTTTCTCTTTGGCATTATCCAAGAGCATTTGGTCGAACTCACTCCGTAGCACCTGCCATGTGACGGCACTCTCATGTGGGTTGGTTTGAAAAAAGTAGAATGGATTGGAACCTTTGCCACTGCGTGAATAGAACTGCACACTGTATTTCTGTGGGAAATGACTCGTCCGCAGTTTTTCGAGCATACCGAGCCGTTTGAAAGTCCAGTATGTCGCCGGAATCAGCGATTCGCCGATTTTGAATTGTGGTGTCGTTGCTCGTTCAAGCAGCAGCACGTGATACCCTTGTTCAGCAACAAGCGTCGCAACAGTACTCCCAGCGGGTCCGCCCCCGATAACGATGATGTCGTAGTTGTGGTGTATTTTCATTTACCTATGAGTTTCTATATGTGCTCGAAGCACTTTATTTATCTGCGCGTGGTAAGCCTGTCCCTGTCCCTTGAACCATTCCAAGATCTCTTGTTCAATCTGAAGATAATTTTCTGGAACAATCCGCTGCGCATTTTCCCAAAAATCATCATCAAGTTCGGGGATCTCTGATGTATCAATCGCGTCCTCAGAAAAGCTCTCAATTTCAGAGAGTCGTGTTTTTGAAAACTTTATCATAGGGTATTGATACACGTCCCTTCAAGGATTCAAAATCAATCTGCAGCTTTTTCGTCTCCAGATTCGGTGGATTCAGGCTTCTCGGATGGTGGATCCACGAATTTATATTTTCCAGACTTCCGGTACTCTTTTTCTAATGCCTGATAGTGCGCGATCAGTTTATCAACATCATGATCAAATCGTGCGGAGATTTTCCGTCGAATTCTGTGAATTTCGTCAAGTTCGTAGTCTGCCATTTTAGTCACCAACTCCTAAACAATTATAGTCTCCAGGGCATCAGATGTCAAGAAGAACATTGGAAAGCATTTAGCCTGCTTTTCTCTGCAAGGGGCGTTCATCGGTGAACCGTTTTGATTTGAGCTCATACCGCGGTAACGTTCCGAGCGGCACCGTTTTCACGATAACACGCAAACCTAACTCGTCTCGGATCGCAGCGGCGACGGCAGTAGCAGTATCAGCAGGATTCGGATTCGTAGATTCAATCTGGATTTCGAGTTCATCGAGTGTGCCTGTGCCGTAAACACGACCGGCGAACTCTTGGACATCCGGGAACTTGAGGATGATATTTTCAAGCGTTGCAGGGTATACATTCAGTCCGCGGATGATGAGTGCATTGTCTATCCGTCCGATAACGCCGCCATCAAGGACACGACTCTCTCTACCACATGCACAGGCTCCCGATTTGAGTTTAACGTAATCCCCCGTCCGATAGCGGATAACCGGCATACCGACGCGTCCTAAATTGGTGATGACTAACTCACCTTCGTCTGCTGGATCACCCGTCTCTGGATCAAGCACTTCACAGATAAACTCGTCTTCATTGAGATGGAGACCCGCCTGCGATGCGCACATCACCCCCCATGCGCCGACTTCCGTTGCACCGGCGTGATCGTACGCACGCGCCCCCCAACGCATCTCAATCCGTTCTTTCGTTGCGGGTAGACTCGCACCGGGTTCACCGGCATGGATGGTTACCCGAACTGAAGACGTTTCGCTGAGATTGATACCGTCTTGTTCAGCGACTTCGGCGAGCCGTAATGCGTACGTCGGTGTGGCGATAAGCACCGTCACATCGTTGCTGAGAATGGCGCGTATTCGCTGATCCGAGGTCATACCACCATTCGGGATTGTCAGCGCGCCAAGCATCTGCGCACCGTGATAAGCACTCCAGAAACCGATAAATGGACCGAACGAAAAGGCGATCATCAACCGATCCGCTGAGGTCACGCCTGCACCGCGATAGATTTCGCCCCAGCATCTTCCCCACCAGTCCCACGATTCCGCTGTATCTAACCATCGCAACGGTTCGCCTGTTGTGCCGGAGGTGCGGTGGAGGCAGGTATATTGCGCCAACGGAAAGGTGAGGTTTGTGCCGTAAGGTGGATGCGAGACTTGGTCTGTGCTGAGTTCTTCTTTTGTTGTAAAAGGCAGCTGCCGATAATTATCCAGTGTCTGTACGTCGTTTGGATCTGTAATCCCTGCTTCAGTAAGTTTTTGTCGATAGAAGGCGTTAGTCTCTAATACCGAAGCGAGCATCTTGCGGAAACGATGTAATTGGGTTTGTATATCCATATATTAGGTATATCGCGTGTTCTGGTATTCTGGGGCATAGAATGCTGGCAGCAAACTGTCGACTCGGAGCAATCCACGTTGTGTCAGTTGGATTTCATCTGATGTAGCGTTGATGTGCAGCATACCGTCGTTTTGCAGCTTTTCGTAAGGTTCGGCAAAAATATCAAGAATGTCTGCGTTGAACTTCGCTTGGAAATAAGACGGACTGATTTTTCCAAGTTTAAGTTGCAGTATCATCTCACGCGTCAATCGTTCCGATGCTGTGGGTTTCAGTGCGCGGTAGACTGGAAGTCTATCTTCCGCAAGGTTACCGAGATAATCTCCCCATGAGGGTGCGTTCTGAAAGTGGATCCCACTAAGGTGTGAGAACGATGCAACACCTGTGCCTATCATATCGCTGCCCTGCCACACCGCGTCGCGATAGACGAACTGACAGTGTTTGTCTTTCTTGAGAACGGTATACGCGCTGGATTGTTCATAACCGGCTTGTGTGAACTGCTCGAAAGCGTATTGGTGCCATTCCCGTTTGAGTTTCCAGTCCGCCACCGGCAAGGCATCGCCACCGAGGATGTCCTTGGAATAGACAGTATTGAACGGCAGTTCGAGTTGATAGACGGTGACGCTGTCCGGGTCAAGTTCAATCGTCTTTCTGACGGTATCACGCCAACTTTCCCACGTCTCACCGATCATACCTGAGATGAGGTCAATGTTAACCTGATCGAATGCTAATCCCTTTATCCATGGTGCAATACGATAGACCTCTTTAGAAAGGTGTGCTCTGCCGTTTTCAGCGAGGATTTCGTCATTTAGGTTTTCAACGCCGAGACTCAATCGAGTTACACCGATCGCTTTGATAGCATCAAGTTTCTTTTCTGTCAAGGTACCGGGTTCACACTCAAACGCTACCTCTTCAGCGGCATCCCACGGCATCACGTCTTTCACTCTATCGACAAGGGCCGTCAAGTGTTTGACACTGATATAGGACGGGGTACCGCCACCGAAATAGACGAATCTCAAAGGTCTACCTGCGATTGCGGGTTGTTCGCTGTAAAGTTCGATCTCTTTTCCCAGTGCATTCAGATATGTATCAATTTCCGAACTGTTTTTATCCGTGTACACCCGAAAATAACAGAATTTACACCGCTTACGACAAAACGGAATGTGGAGGTAAAGTCCTAAGGTTGCATCTGGACGCGGCGGTTCGTCGAGCGCACGATGCACCTCTGGCACATCGGATTCACCCCATGCAGAATACGGAGGATAGTTTGAGACGAAGACGCTTCCTACAGTGGTATCTTTTGAATCTATGCCTGCTGTTGCGGGTTCCGGTTTTGTTTCAGGCATTATCGCTGCTCCTTTGCCTTGACATGTGCCTAATCCTAAGGCACCGAATGTGATGTATGACGTTGCTATAAATCCGTATCATTTCATATTATACTATAACATAGAGCCAGACGTTGTGTCAATTCTATGTTGGCAGCGGCGTTGGTGTATGTAGTATAATTATTCTAAGTTCTACCTGAAAAATTTAGATCTTCAATAAGGGTGTGAGATGCGTACAGATCATAATACGGTTGTTAATTCAGATGCTATCGTTAGTGAACGATTGGATGCACTGTTTGTGGCACAAGCCGCCAGACCACCAGTGTTAAGCGACATCAAACCCTCACAATTACCGCCATTTCAGCGCGCACTGCTCGTCACCGATGGAACTGTCACGCGTCTGATTGAAGCATATACGTTGTCCCCAGTGGAGGTCGTTCCGCTACGAGAAACAGAGCGAGCCTTAGGCATTGAACATGCTTGGCTGGAACTCCCGATAGGCGATCCGATTGTTACGCGGGAGGTGGTACTGCAAACACCTGCTACTGCTGATATGCAAGCACCGAAGGTTCACGCCTACGCAATTTCTGATCTCGTCTACCAACGTTTGCCGAAAAGCGTTGTGGACGGCTTGAAATCGAAAGTCGGCGGATTGGGCGCGCTTTTGCAAAGAGCGATATTGGAGACACGCCGCGACTTACTGTGGTGGGGCGTTGAACGTGCCACAGGGCTACCCGATGCTATTCGACATCTCGAATCAAAGCCGTTTCTCAGCCGCACCTATAGGATCGTCGCGAATAAAGTCCCTTTGATGCTCATTACCGAGAAATTTCCGATTGATGAATCCGTCTTTGAAAACTAACCTATCCAAAGCAGTAAAGGATCCCGTCCTCGGTACCGATAAAGATTTTACCATCTGAGACACTCGGCGATGCCACGATAGATGAACCTGTCGCAAATTCCCACACCGATTCCCCAGTCGTAATATCCAGAGCGATGAACAATCCGCGAGTCGTCCCCAGAAAAACACGTGTGCCAGCGACGACAGCGGAAGACTCAATACTCGCTTTAGCGGTGTAAGTCCATTTCGGTTCGCCGGTCTCCCGTGCCAGCGCGTGTACCATCTTATCGCGTCCACCGATGATAACGGTATCCTCAGTGAGGGCAGCTGAGGCGAAGAACGGGAATTGTCGTTTCGGATGCCGATACCGCCACGCAATCTTTCCAGTATCCAACGCGATACCCACTATTTCGGTGCCGTAGGTGCCACAATAGACCCGATCTTGCGAAATCGCAGGACTTGCCCCGACATACGCACCGAGATCTACCTGTTGGGTCTGTGTGCCGTCGTCAATATTAATGACGCGAAGATAACTGTCGCACCCCGTCAGAATCACGAAGTTCCCAGCATCGCCGGATTCGCTTGCAGACTGCGTCCAGACACCCGGGGTGCCGTGGACATACCCTTCCGTCTCAAATTTCCAGACCAGTTCTCCATTTTCTCGGTTGAGACAGTAGAGGAATCCGTCATAAGAGCCGAATAGCACACGGTCACCAGCAAAATTAGCTGAAGATATGATTTCGCCTTCTGTGCTAAACTGCCATTTCATTTTCTGGGTGTTGATGTCCACCGCATGAAACATCCCATCGCCGTCGCCGAAGTAGATGACACCATCGTGAATAGCGGGGGACGCTTTGATTGAGCTGTTCGCCTGATACGTCCACTGCTTTTCACCTGTTTGCGCGTCAATTGCGTAGAGGATTCCGTCCAACGCACCGACATAGACGGTTCCGTCGGCAACTGCAGCGGTGGATTCGATCATGTCATCTGACTGAAAAGTCCAGAGCAATTGAGGGTTGGCCGGGAGTTCGGAATCCGCAACGCCTGTGAGTTGTGGGTTCCCGCGGAAACTTGTCCAATTACCGACTGTTGCATTTGCAATGCTAAGCAGCAGTAAAACGGTGAAGAAAGTAGCAGGCACACTCTGTTGTGCCGTAGCCTTCAACTTTTTAAGGCGTGGACGATTTCGCTCGTCTGCTTGTCTATCAATAAACCTGTTCATAAAACCTCATAAAGTCGCCAATATCCAAAGGACGCGGGTTGAACTGTGCTGTCCATTGCGCCGCCGCCTCCTTTGCCAACGTCGGTATATCCGCTGTTCCGATCGAGTATTGGACAGGATAATCCCGAAGTCTGTTCGGTAAATTACCAATCTGCTTGAGTGCTGTAATTCTATCCGCGATATCTCCATCTGCGTACAGTTCGTGATACGCTTCTCCTACGACGGTGCTATTGAATCGGATAACATGCGGTAACATCAACGCGACAGCGACACCGTGGATGACATCATATCTTGCTGTCAACGGGTTGGCACAAGCGTGTGCGGCACCGAGCATTGAATTTTCAATCGCAAGCCCGGCGAGGTAGGCACCGAAGAGCATTTTGCTGCGTGATGTGGAACTGTTAGGTCCAAGCGATGCCTCAAAGTGAGCATCTAACAATTTCCATGCGTGCCGTGCAAACATCTGCGACATCAGGTTGTGTCGAGTTGAGACATAACTTTCAACGGCGTGTGCAATCGCGTCTATTGCGGTAATTGCTGCAATCGGTCTCGGTAAGGTTTTGGTAAGCGTTCCATCCAAAATTACAGTGTCAAATCGCGCCTTTTTATCGCCACACGCCATTTTGATGTGTGTGTCTGCCTGTGAGATGAGCGCGAAGGACTGTGCCTCACTACCGGTACCTATGGTTGTCGGGACACCGATAGAAGGCAGCATCGGTTCTGTCGCCTTGTTCGTGCCCCAATAGTCCTCCATCTTACCGCCGTTTGTGAGGAGGAAGTTCGCGCCTTTCGCACAATCCATCGGGCTGCCGCCACCAAGTCCGATGATGAAGTCTATCGGCGCGTTGGTTTTTGCAACTTCAACGGCGGCTTCGACATTCTCCGTTGTCGGATTGGACGTGACATCGGCATAAACATAGGCGGCGATCCGTTCGCTTTGCAACGCTGAGACAGCTCTCGCGAGGATACCCACTTTTTCGATACCCGGATCTGTCGCGAGGAGAACCCGGCTACCGCCAAGTGAGCGCGTCAACTCGCCGAGCCTTTCAATCGTGTTATCACCGAAGATAACCTGTTGTTTCAGTTCACAATCAAAAGTTTCCATATATGAATCCGATATAATATGGCGCGCGTGTTGGGCACGCCGGTCGAAGATCATAGCGTATAATAATTCTATAAAAGAATACCAGAATCGGGAGAGTAAAGTCAAGGGAAAGGGCAGTTATCTGGGGAGATTTGGTTTTGTCTCTATTGTCTGCATCGCAGATTTGCGTAATTGATTAAGGGTGGTTCATAAATCAGAGCAGTTTCCGAATGTGAACGGAATCTACACCGAACAATTATGTACCACCCTCAATTAAACTATAGATTTACAAAAACGTTGAACTTTACTTGTAAGTAGACTTCAGGCTACCCCATGTTGTGCTGAGTTTGTCAGCCGGATCAACGCTGGTCGTTGCATCGACAAACGGATCGTCAGGACCCGTGGCGAGATGTGCAATCTCATCTGCACTGAGCGGTCGATGGAACAGCAAGAACTCGTCGAGCAGCCCGTTATATGCCCATGTAGGTCCCACATTAGCATCAAACGCGCCTGCCTCTGAGCCGATGCCGATAAACCCGAACCGTGCTTGTCCCGCACCGATAACTTCTGCCGGTGCCTCAATTTGGTCATCTAACTTCCCATCAACATAGATACGTTTCATTTTTCCATCAAACGTTGCGGCGATATGGTGCCACTCATCATCGGCGACATCTGTTTTGCCGAACCAGTCATGACAACACGGGCAGCAGGTGTCAAAAGCGACGAAGGTTGTTCCGTTGTTTCCGCCCACGTCATCACCAACAGCGAAACGGAAGAATTCACTCCGATCCCACGAAGCGACCATCCCTCGGACGCTCGTCTTAACCCAAACGGCGAGGGTTATCTCCGCGAACGGTTCTGCATACATGTGCTCCCGCACCGAAATGTATTGGGCGGCATTCCCCGGGAGATGCATACTGCCTCCCACTTTACCTGACACGATCTGCAAATCATCGCCGTGGAGGAAACCGTCATTCCCGTTGCCAGACGCATCAACAACATCATCTCCTTTCAAGGTGTCATCGTTGAAGCTATAGTAGATAACAAGGTCTGCGTCACTGACACTTTGCGCGTGGCATGTCACCACTGCTCCAGTCAGCATTAGGATTAACATTAAAAATCTGAACATAAAAGAAGTTTTCATTTGGCGTCTCCTTACTATGCAGTATTTATTTTCAAAAACGCTACTGTTCCAGGACTATGGTACTTACACATACTACACGACTATAAGTGTGAGATTTCCTAATATGCCTTGCTGTCTTCCCAGAAACTATTGTTGCAAACTGCACCGGCAGCGGAAGTAAATTTGCGTAAGTCCTAAAATTGATTAGATTATACAGTTTATCGGTGAATTTGTCAATATCATTTTCAAGGAAAGTAAAGGTATGTAGTTTTCAGGGAGGGTTGTCTATTTTCAGGCAAATATTTCCTTAAACTTCAGCAAACGCCGCTAGCGAAGACTGCGGTAAGGCTAAAAAAATGGGAAACCGAAGGGTTCTGCAGAGGGTTAAATAGACAAGGCGCAAAGGTCATCACTCTGCCAGCTGACAGTGCGAGCATCAATCTTCACTGCGCCGCGTTTCAGGTACCCATCAATGGATTTACCCTCAAGTACCCGGACTTCAAATGTATAAGGTGGATCAATTTTGAATGGTGGGATCTCGGCGATATTTCGGCAAGCCGTCGCGGCGGTCTCTTGAATCAGTTCTCGCGACCGTTGTGGTGATAGATGCAGTGCCAGCTCCTGTCCAAGTCCTTGTTTGGTTTCGACGCCATAAATGTCGGGGATAAGTTGCTTCGCTTCTGCGACCGCTTTATCGTCGCCGGAAATGAAAACCGTTGGGACATCGAAAGTGCCTGCCAACGCTGCACGGCACCCGAATTCTCCGATCATTTCGTCGTTGAGTTTGTAGTACTCAATTGACAAAGAAGAATAGGTATGACTCAACGGCGCGTTGGGTGTGCCAGCCATGGCGTGTTGTCCTACGAAAAAGAGCGCATCATAAGTTTCATCAAGATAGTAGGGCGGACGAATCGGTCCCCGCGCAATGAGTTTCGCCTCCGGGTGAAAGTCAAGCACATCAATCCCGCCAGTCCCGTGTCCATCCCAAACCACGATTTCCGCGTCCGCATTCGCATCAAGGATGCCGTCAACGGCAGCGTTTATCTCCTGCGTCAGTAATCTCATGGCTGCCTGTTTCTGGGGACCTTCTTCACGGGTTTGACTGAAGCGGGATACCATCGCAACCCCTTCTAAGTCGGTGAGAATATAAATCTTCATGGTCGGGATCCTATGATACTATGACACAGTCCACGTTTCGCCATCATTGAGGAGTGCCTCAAGGTCACCGTCACCTGTGCGTTCTTTTGCGGTTCGGATCTGGTTCGTCATAAGATCTTCGTAGCACGGATGCCGGACACTGCGGAAGATACCCATCGGATGCGGCATGTCGGGCGTGTCGCTCATCCCCGCGAGGAAATTCGCCAACGTCGTATCCTCAGCATACTGATCGTGTACAATCAGATCTTCGGTAGTATATTCACCGTTTGTGGTATCTACAACTTCGGGTTGGAAACCGTTGAGCCGAATCCCCTTATCGCGTTCTGTCCCGAAAACGAGGGGTTCACCGTGTTCGAGTAGCACCGTATGATCAGTCTTATGTTCTTTTTCTCTTTGTAGTATAAAGGTATCGTCGTTAAAGATATGGCAATTTTGGTAAATCTCGATGAAAGAGGTGCCTTTATGCTCAAAAGCAGCCTTAAGCATCGGACGCAAATGATCCAAGTGAATGTCTACTGAGCGCGCGACGAACGTGGCACCTGAAGCCAAAGCGAGGCTAATCGGATTAAAGGGGGTATCCAAGGACAAGGACCCAAGTGGGGTGGAACTGCTCTTTGTACCGCGCTCGGATGTCGGCGAGTATTGTCCCTTCGTGAGTCCGTAGATACGGTTGTTGAATAGCAACACGTTGATGTCGAAATTGCGGCGCATTAAATGGATGAAATGGTTACCGCCGATTGAGAGCGCATCGCCATCCCCCGTGATAACCCACACAGAGAGGTCAGGGTTCGCCATTTTTACACCGGAGGCGATCGTCGGTGCTCTACCGTGAATGGTATGGAAGCCATAGGTGTTCATATAGTACGGGAATCGACTTGAACACCCGATGCCAGAGATAAAGACCACATTCTCTTTCGGGATGCCGAGTTCAGGTAAAATGCGCTGCGTCTGCGCAAGAATAGAATAGTCACCGCAGCTTGGACACCAGCGTACATCTTGGTCGGATTTGAAATCATTTTTCGTGAGGGTCGGGGCACCGACCGGAATCCGTGAAGTTCTTTTCCTTTTCATGATATTTTACCGCCTTTGGCGTTTGACGCTAAAAGTGTTCCATCTCTTTAAGTATTTCGTCTATTTTGGCATGCAACTCAAAAACGTGGAAGGGTTGTCCTTGGACCTTGTTAAGCCCGATCGCATCAATAAGATAGGTGGCGCGGATGAGTTGCAGGAGTTGTCCACTATTGAGTTCCGGAATTAATATTTTTTTGAATCTGTGTAGAATGTCGCCTAAGTCGTTTGGAAACGGATTGAGATGCCGGAGATGAACATGCCCTATCGGAAGCCCTTCGGCAACATAATTTTCTGCTGTTGTTCTGAGTGCACCGAAAGTACCGCCCCATCCGAGCAAGAGGATTTCGCCTTCCTGTGCGCCAAAGATCTCAGTAGGCGGAATGTCATTGGCAATGCGTGCCA
The DNA here is from genome assembly GCA_022827185.1 of Candidatus Poribacteria bacterium. Classification (GTDB taxonomy): domain Bacteria; phylum Poribacteria; class WGA-4E; order WGA-4E; family WGA-3G; genus WGA-3G. Next base: position 56,966 of record JAJDTM010000003.1, on the reverse strand, counting down.
CCTTTTCCGCTCGAATTTCTACCATTTTCTCATGGTTCTCAGAGTCGTAACTGACGTGTCCTGTCACATCGGATTTCTCTAAGCCACCGATGCGATGCTCTAAACCGGCGGTACCGGGTTTTGCCCACGGACGCGCGAGTGTCTCTGGGTCTCGTAGATACGGTTCAAATCCGTTAGTGGTGTCTGCGCTGACTGCAAAACTCGGTTTAATCTCTGGTAATTCGGAGATTTTGGGGATCCGCCACGGTTCAGCACCCATTCCGATATAGAGGTCGGAAAGGAAGATCACCGGTGTTCTATATTTCACTGCGATCCGGCACGCCTCATAGACGGATTCAAAACAGTCGAACGGACGTGAGGAAGCGACAATCGGGATAGGCGATTCTCCGTTCCTACCGTAAAACATCTGCAGAAGATCCGACTGTTCCGTCTTCGTCGGCATGCCTGTTGAGGGGCCTGCGCGTTGTATATTACATACTACAAGCGGAAGTTCCGCAATCATTGCGAGGTTCATAGCTTCTGACTTAAGGGCGAGACCAGGGCCGCTACTGCCAGTGACACCGAGCGCGCCACTAAATGCGGCACCAATGGCAACGCCAACGGCGGCGATTTCATCTTCCATCTGCATGGTGACGACACCGAAATTCCGGTATTTAGCGAGTCCATGGAGAATATCGCTTGCCGGTGTTATCGGGTAACTACCATAAACAAGCGGGAGTTCAGATCGATGCGACGCTGCGACTAATCCAAGTACAGTTGCCATATTGCCTTCGATGTTCCGATAGGTGCCGGGTTCAAAAGGTGCCGGTTTGACATCGTAAGAGACAGCGAATTGCTCAGTCATATCACAGTAGGTATTCCCCGCGCGAAGGGCAAGGATATTGGGCTCAATATACTGTGGTTTTTGGGCGAATTTCGCTTTGATCCACTTCATCGTGTATTCCATCGGACGATTGTAGAGCCAGAGGATCATACCGAGTGCGAAAAAGTTTTTACATCTATCAATTTCGCCCATACTCAGTTGCGTTGTTTCGAGTGCTTTTCGCGTGAGTCGTGTTAATTCGACACGGAAGACTTGGTATTTTGTAAGGGCATCGCTTTCGAGAGGGTCTTTTTCATATCCTGCAAGGCGTAGATTGCGTCGCGCGAAATTATCAGTATTTGCAATAAGAATGCCGTTCGGTTTAAGTTTGTGGAGGTGCATTTTTAACGCCGCAGGGTTCATTACTACGAGTACGTCACAGAGGTCACCAGGGGTATGAATTTGTTCACTTGAGAAATGGAGTTGGAACCCGGATACACCTGCTAAAGACCCAGCGGGGGCGCGAATCTCAGCGGGATAATCAGGAAGGGTCGCGACATCGTTACCAATGAGGGCGGTGGTTTCTGTCATTTGTGTGCCAATCGACTGTGAACCATCGCCGGAATCGCCAGCAAATAAGATTGTCGCTGCCTCGATTTGCTCTACTGGCTTGCGCATCACAATTGCTTCCTTTTTGTGTGGTAGGTGCGCGCGCTCTGAACGCGCCTATAAAATCTGAAATCCATTTAGGCACCCTCGCGTGCTTTAAAGGCATCTCGAATGGGTCTCGGAGGTAGCGTTAGGATTTCTTTCGGAAATTCCTCAACGAGGTAAGAAATCGCATCCCGGATGGAGACCATACCGATCGGCCGGTTTTCTGTATCAATGATCGGGACGTGCCGATAATGACCGCGTGCCATATAGAGAATAGCAGTGTTCAAGGAATCTTCCGGGCGTGCTGTTTGCGGGTCTGCTATCATGAATTCTTTAACACTGACAACATCCAGATCGCCGACCTGCTTGTTAAGGATTTTGTAGAGGACATCTCGCTCACTAAAAATCCCGCGAAGATAACCGTTTTCGACGACCGGGGCCGCGCCAATCTTATGCGTAAGGAGTATATCAATGGCTTCGTTTGTGCTACAATCAATATCAATAGGGACAATAGGGCGCATTATATCTTTGAGTGAAACGTGAATCTCATGTGCGCGCCATGCTTTTAATCCAGCGTCTTCGTCCATCTTTTCTAATTCTTCGTCAATTGCCAAGTCATACAGCACGGTTACGCCTCCTAATCCTGATGTTCTATGAATATAGCGATGTGTTCGAGAATATCACGCGTCGAGATTATGCCGATAGGATACGCCTCGTCTTGGTCGTCCCAGACGCAGAGCGGGACGTGCCGGAAGCGTCCGAGATGCATCAGGTTTAATGCGAAAGCAATCGGATCACTGGCACGAAGCACCTCCGGATCCGGGGTCATGACCTGCTCAACCTTAAATTCCGCTGGTGCGGCGCGCTGTCCACTGACGTGCTGCAGCAAATCTCGCTCCGTAATAATGCCGACCAACTGTTCATCCTCATCAACGACGAGAACACACCCACGTCCTCCTTCTTGCATCATATCAATGACAATGGAGACAGGTGACCCGACGGGGACAGTGGCAGGTTGTTTGTAATCTAAGGTGCTGATCGGTAGAGACAGCGTTCTCGCGTCCATCGTATCTATTCCTTTAGTTGTAACGTCAGAAAACAGATTTCGGTTTCTTATCCTCTTTACTTAAAAAGGATACCACATTTTTTGCCGATTTGCAAAAATATTTTCAGCGAAAAATTCTAACTGGATTTTACAATCTGGGTCTCGGTTTGGATAGCGTCTACACTGCTATCGTAATGGCTCGGGAACTGGGGGATCCCCAACCGGGAACGACGATACTCCACCTACCTGCGGGCCCACCAGCCACCATGAGCAATAGATCTTCTGTCGAGTATCGCTGTGTGGTATCAGCGATGTAACGCCGAACATCAGTTTTGCTGAAGCCGTCCTCAGAAATTGTTTTTGCGTGTTCAACACCGATGACGAGAAGCGTTTCGCCGCTGCTGTTGCCGGGGGCAGCGATGTTCTGAGAGATTGTGTTAAGGATACCTTCAGCGGTATTGCTCCCGTGGTCGTTTACGGTTTGCGGACCGGCGGCGGCGAAAACGGTGACCGTACTATCGTCCGCTTGGAATCCGCGGTCAACATGCATCGCATCCCAAGGGCTAACCTCCTCTTTTTCAGCGATGCAACAGGTATATTTTCCTGCGTGTCCAAATGCAGCGCGGTCGAGTTCTCCGGGCAACGCACCGCCAATGTTCGTACAAACCAGCCGCAACGCACGACCGATGGTCGCATTTGCACGCCGCCCTTGACCGAAGAGATTGAACCCATCGTTGATTTCTAACTGCTTCCGGATCGGTCCGTTCACAATGAGCATCGGTCCAACGTGGGATGTCGTAACTTGAACGCCGTGAAGGTTGAACTGCTCGTTGGTCATTGCCTCTACTGCAGTGAGGATAAGCGGAAGATACGCCGGTTTACAGCCTGCCATGACTGCGTTGATTGCGACCTTTTCGACTGTCGCTCTGCCCCATTTCGGTGGAACTGCAGCGATTAATTCATCTGGATCTCGATCTGTCCCGCTGAGCATGCGTTCAACGCGTTCAGGTGTCGGCGGAACGACGGGCAGTCCGTCTGTCCAACCGTTCTCGTAACATGCTTCGATGAGGTCTTCGGTTTCGTCAATTTCGAGTTGCGTAGAATGCCATTCTTGTGCCATAGATTTCCCTTTCTATACGATTAATTTTGATATATCTGCTTAAAACATGTTATCATATTAGCATGGATTCCTTGCGTTTGCAAGATACTATTTTTCGTCATCTTCACATGCCTCTTATTGTAGGAGCGAGCTGTGCTCGCGATCTTTGTACTGACAACTATACTAAAGGAATAAAATGGGAACGCTTACATTTCAAGACATCATTGCCGCGAGACAGATCGTGACGCGGTTTCTAAAATCTACACCCCTAATTCACTATCCAGAATTGTCCGAGCGACTCGGATTTCAAGCATACGTCAAACACGAAAATCATAACCCAACAGGTAGTTTTAAAGTGCGCGGTGGGCTGAATTTCATGCATCACCTACCGCAGGCACAACGTGAAAAAGGCATTATTACGGCGACGCGTGGGAATCATGGGCAGTCCATCGCCTACGCAGCATCACAGTATGGTGTCAAGACTACCGTTGTGGTGCCACGCGGAAATAACCCTGAAAAGAATAGTGCGATGCAAGCGTTCGGTGCGGAACTCATCGAACACGGTGCCGATTTTGATGAGGCACGTGCTTTGTGTGAGAAACTCGAAGCCGAACGCGGGCTTTACTACGTTCACCCGTGCATGGAACCCGGACTCTTTCACGGTGTTGGTACCTATTCACTTGAGATCTTTGAAAGTCTTCCGAATGTAGATGCGATTATCGTGCCAATCGGTGGTGGCAGCGGTTGTTGCGGCGCGATTACCGTTGCGAAAGCGATCAATCCTAATGTTAAGGTCATCGGGGTGCAAGCCGAAAATGCCGCCGCAATCTATCGCTCATGGAAAGCAGGACACACGGTAGAGACCGATTCTTGCGATACCATTGCAGATGGACTTGCGACACGTGTGCCGTTCCCGCTGCCGTTTTCTATTATCCAGAAAGGCATCCACGACATGGTGCTACTCAGCGAGGCAGAAATTGTGGAAGGCATCCGTTTGGCGTTGCGGTGGACGCATAACTTGGCAGAAGGCGCAGGCGCGGCACCGATCGCAGCTGCGCATAAACTCACAGCTACATTGGCGGGAAAAAACGTGGTGATGGTGATGAGCGGCGCGAATCTGGACACGGAGACGCTCAAGAAAGTCATGGCTCACCAGTTATGAATCACATAAACCGAATCAGACCCATCTGTCAATCGGATCGTTGCCCATTCTGCACCTACCACAAACTCGTTGCGGAGCGCGTTTGTTAGGGCGGGATGAATGTGTAACGATGCTAAGTCCCAACGCAGGTTTTCACTCTTTTCCACAACGACGTTATCGGCTTCAGCGATGAGCGAGACGCGTTGCAATCCACTGTTTTTTCGGGTTAACCGCACGGTTGATAAGACATAGTGGATCGTCTGCTTCGGGTCTCGCATTTCGGCTTTGTAATTCTCGTCTGCGGACAGGCGATAATGCCCGAAACGCATCAGTTTTAGATTGCCAAGAAACTGATCTGTCTCATACACCTCTGGACGCGGTAACCCGCCATAGATGATGATATGTCGGCATCCGTATGCTTCCAACGCGTAATCCACAGCGAGCTGCCCATCGGTATAGTCTTTGTCTGTCTTCCCAACCCACTCTTGAACGATCTGTTTTGCTTGTAGGAGGGGGTTGTCACCCCGATTCGGCACCGAGTCCATATCCCCGATCAGCACATCTGGAACGAGCGGCATCTCACCACACCGATTTAGTTCGTCAAATATACGTATCCCACCATCAGCACAGATGAGTGGCGAACCGTTTTCCACCGCGGTTACAATCTCTTGGCGGTAAAAATCGAGATGCCGTGTGTCATAGTAGCCGTTGAGAAAAATAAGTACTGATTTCATAATTTTACCGTATGTTCAATGCGCCAGACTCAGCACGTTATAGGATGGAATCAGTTCTATAGGATGGTAGGCGTGTTTGACGCGCTTTAGGTTCTCTAATCCTGAATCGTCCATGGCGTTAATCCATCTGTAAGTATCCATCAGTTCCTTACAGAATTCTCGGTAGATAAACTGCGCGAGTCCCTTTATGCTGAGGTCAGTGATCTCGAATATTACGCAGAAGGTATCCGCATTCAGTGGATAGCCAAAGGTATAACCCTTGATTTCTCCGTCAATACGGACAACCCTGCCGAGGAGTTCAAGTGCCTCCGCGTGTGAAACCCCAATCCGGTGTGCCGACCATGAATCATCGAGCATTGCGCTGTAGATTGGATCGTCATATTTCTGCGATCGCGTCTCGTGCCATCTGTCATAAAGTGCAAGACAAGCATCCTGATCCACTGGCGTATACGGACGCAATTTTGCTGCAGGATGTTCTGCTACAAAGGCATTGTAAGCGTGGCGTTGCTGCTTGTAGCGATCCCCTCTCAGTCCCACGAGCACCTCGGTTTCGTAGAGGTATTCCGTCTCCTTTAAAGTGGCACAGAATCCATTCTTTTCAAAGAAAGCAATCGTCTCTCGTGGCACGTTTTCGATGCGAGCAATGTGTGGATTCCGACTGGATGCTAACATAAATTGATAGGCTTGGCGAATAACATTTAGATAGACGCGATCGTCGGTCTCACACGGCATCGGCAAAATCGGCATGAAGTAGTCATCCCCCTGTTTTGCGAAAATACATAAGTAATCTGCCAGCAGTGTCCAATAAAACTGAAAATGTTCTCGCCAGACATAGAGCGGTGTGAAGGCATAGTGAGACAAACGCGTACAACTCCGATGTGCGTGCGCGTCAAAAATCGGTTTGTCGTTAAGCGTAAGTGGCTGAAGTTGCATCTGTCAACTGTGCTAAAGTATGGACGATTATCACCGTCTCTTGGTAATCACCGATGAGACTCCAATTGGCAGCGATCTGCGCGGTAACCGCTTCGGACTCGACGTAATCGATAACATCGCAGATGTGTCGCTGGAATGCTTCCGTTTCGAGATATTTCTCACCGAACGGGCAGAGGGTATCCACGCCGAGTACAACCTCACTCCGGTCCTCACTGAACATGAGAGCGAACGGATAGAGTTGGCAGTCAAGCGGACGCATCGGATAGATGGTGCAGTGGCTTGTCTCTGGCTCAAAAAAGGGACAGATATAGAAATCTTTATGACGTTTGAGTCGGATTTGCACGCTTTTTCCGTCTGCTTGCGGACGAAACAGCATAGGATTAATACCGTGTGCTACGGCTTTCTGTCTCTCTGTCTCGGTGAAAATCGGCGCGAGTGGACTGTCTGCCTCTAAGAAGCGGCAGCAGACATCACATGAGAAACAGACTTCGCTGGGGATGATTTGATAGAGGATAGGGTTCGCTGGATTAGGTGTGTCCATCTTCTTGCTGAAGTGGTGTTATGTCTGTATCATCCGTCTTACCGTATATTGAACGGCAGTATCCACTGAGGGTTCCTGGGGCGTAATTATGAACCCAAAGTCCGTTTGTAGTAGGGCAATTGATTGCCGTTGCAGTTGGTTTGTAGTAGGGCAATTGATTGCCCGTTCTTTAGTTTCCGGGACGTGATTATGAATCCAAAAGCTTTCCTATTTCATCAATTACGATGTGAATCTCCTCTTCGGTTAATCCGGGATGGAGTGGGAGACTCACAACGCCTTCAAATGCCGCCTCAGCACACGGGAAATCGCCGACACGGTAGCCGTATTGATCCTGATAAAAATCGAAGAGATGTAACGGGATATAGTGAACACTGCATTCAATATTCGCCTCGCTCAAGGCTTCCACAAATGCGTCTCGATTGCCAGTCTGGAGTTGGATGATGTAGAGATGCCACGCGTGTTCGCGAGGGTTATCCGGTGACACAGGCGTGCGAATCTGTGGGAATTTTGCCAGTTCTGTTTGATAGATCTGCGCAAAATTTCGGCGACGTTCATGTTGCTTGTTAAGTTTCATGAGTTGACACAACCCCATCGCCGCTTGAATATCGGTCATGTTATATTTATACCCCTCAGTCGCAATGTCGTAACGCCAAATATTGCGTTGCGATTGACGCGCCCAAGCGTCCTTGTTGATCCCGTGAAGTCGCATTGTGCGGAGCGGCTTGGCGAATGCGTCGCTGTTGGTGGTAATCATACCACCTTCCGCCGTCGTGAGGTTTTTATTCGCATAAAAACTAAAGGCGGACAGGTCACCGATAGCACCGATGTGTTGTCCTTTGTATTCAACAGGAATAGCGTGCGCAGCGTCATCGATAAGCATGAGATTGTGGTTTTGACTTATGTCCCGCAGCGCATCCATATCACACGGGATACCCGCGATATGAACCGGGAGTATCGCCTTCGTGCGAGACGTTATCGCCTGCTCAATTTTGCTTGTGTCAATGTTCAATGTATCGGGATGGATATCCACAAAAACAGGTTTCGCACCGACATATCGGATCGCCTCGGCAGTCGCGGTGAAAGTATAAGGCGTCGTGATGACTTCGTCGCCACTACCGATTTCGGCTACGACGAGACTCAGATGCAACGCTGCAGTGCAAGAACTGACGGCAATCGCGTGCTTAACGCCGAGATACTCAGCAAAAGCACGTTCAAATTCTCGGACTCTGTTTCCCGTGCTAATCCATTTGGAAGCGAGCACTTGGCTAACGGCTTCGATTTCGGTATCATCAATCCAAGGACGACTAAACGGTATAAATCGGTTTTCTGCCATAGGGAGATTCCTTGTATTCCAAATTATGTTAGGAGCTACGTATCCCTTTTAAAATCCCCCTGATAAGGGGGATTTAGGGGGTTAAAATTACTGAAATTACTGCTTTTTGCGTAAGTCCCATTGTGTGTTATAATTCCATAAGATATGCTTACTCAAAGTGCTATACTGACGGTTCCATTTTCAATTGCAGGATATGAATCATTGCTTCAAGTGCCAGTTTGTAACTATGGGATCCGAAACCACCAATCACGCCAACCGCGATCGCCGAGATATACGAGTGATGCCGAAATTCCTCGCGGGCGTAGATATTAGAAAGATGAATCTCAATAACGGGCAGTGCGACGGTAGAGAGCGCGTCTCTGATAGCGACGCTCGTATGTGTATAGGCTGCAGGGTTAATCAGAATACCATCTGCCCAGTCGATATGGTCACCGATGATGGAGACGAGTTCACCTTCGTGGTTAGATTGAAACATTTTCAGGACAATCGGGTGGGACGACGCTGCAGCGTGTTGGTCAAGCATCGTATTAATATCTGCCAAAGTTTCGTGTCCATAAATCTCCGGTTGACGCTTTCCCAAGAGATGTAGATTCGGTCCGTGTAGGACGAGGATGTTCATGCAAGTGTTCCTTTTTTCGTAGAATATTGCCTCTGCCATAAGCAGTATACAATCAATTGGAAAAACTTGCAAGATTTTTTGCAGCACAACTCAATAGGTTGGAGCTTCGGCAGATTGGAAAGATAGGTCCTGTGGATAATATTTCTACGCGTCAATAGCATGACCGAATTTTTGATAAAATTCGTCGTGGATCATCTGTTCGTAAACAGTCGTTTCCGTTATCGGAAGCGTTACGGGCATCATTCCTGAACGCGAAGATTCGTATAAGGCGATACACATCTCTACATCTTTCCGACCGCCCATGCCATACTCCGGGGCTTTCCCTGTGACCGCTGCCCTCGCGATACTCATAATCTCCTCAGCAGTCCCGACGTTCCATTCATCTATTGCGTACGTTCTGAATGGGTTCTCATAGACAATCGGTGGGTCGGTATGAACGACGATCCTCGAAAGGACCTCTACACCATCAACTCGGTGCTGTTCCTTCTCAATCGGAATATCCTGCATTTCACCGTTGACGAGGGCGCGGAGCGGAAAATCTGATGTCCAATAATCGGTATCCGTTATCACGCCTTTTGTTCCCATGATCTGTCTGTACTTGATTCTCTCCTCTCCGACTTGAGAGGTCTCATAAATCCCGACGGCACCGCTTTCAAAATCAATCAGCGCGTGTCCCCAATCTTCGTACACTTTGTCGGAACCCGGCACAAACTGTTTGGTGGTTCCGACGATCGTTTTCGGTTCGCTTTGGGCATAGCATCGGATTTGAGACATCCGGTGTACCCCCATGTCGATACAGACACCAGAGTGGGAACCAAACGTTGATACAGGTGATGCTATGCCGCGCGGTTTACCGGAACCGTGCGCAAATCGCGTGTGTCCAAACGGTTCGATAAAGTGGACCCGCATAATATCACCAAGCACGCCTTCCTGAATCAATTTGATAATGATCCGATCTCCCGGCATGCGGAAATAGTTTTCGGCGACCTCAAAATGGACACCGTTTTTCCTGCAGCTTTCCACGATCACATCACAGCAGACAAGGGTTGGTGCCATCGGCTTTTCGACGATGGGGTGCATCTTGTGTGCAGCGACTATCTTCGCAAGTGGGTGGTGTGTATAATCGCCGGTGCTGATGTCTACGACATCAATATCGCTGTGTTTCTCAAGCATCTGCTCGACATCTGTGTAATACGGGAGACCGTATTCCGCACCGACTTCGCGAGCGGTATCTGCGTCTGCATCACACACAGCGACGTAATCCAAATCGCCTCTTTTCGTCAACTCAGCAATTGTTGGCAGATGCCAACGTCTTGCCACCCAGCCACAACCTACTGACGCAATTTTGGCTTTCCGCATTTCTTGATTCCTTCTACACTTGAGGCATACATATTTTTCAATGTATGTTACTGAACAACACCCACCTCTTCGCGCCAAGCATCCAGCAGCTGCATGTTGCCAAGCGTATCCGCCCAAGACATCGCCGGTGCCTGTCGGTCAGCGATATGTATTGCGACTGTGTCGGCTTCATAAGTAAACAGATCCCTATCAACAGGTATCGTCACTTCAGTCGTCTCGCGACTTTGGGACGATTGAACAATCAGCTGCGTCGCTGGGAAGGTTGTATCCAGTGGTAGAGGTTCTCTTGCACCGCGACAAGGCGATGATGGCAGCCACGGATTCGGAATCGTTAGCGTCCCTTCTGTGCCGTAAATAACGACGTTACTTCCATAATTGCATTCAACGGCACAAATGATCTCGGCGATAATGTCGTTCTCAAATTTCAGGGTTGCCGCAGCGATATGGTCAACACCTGTCGGACCGGTCTTTCCGTTCCCTTTTACAGAGATCGGGTTCAGAAAGAGTTCATTCGCCGCCGCACCTGCGACTTTCCGAGACATCGACGCTGTATAACACCCGATGTCAAGGATACCACCACCCCCCATTTCGCGGTTGTAGAGACGGCTCTGTGGGTTAAAACCTGAACGATAACCGAAAGTCGCACGGATCATTTGGACATCACCGATGGCACCCGCTTGTATCAGCTCAACCATTTTAGCGATCTGCGGATGGCACCGATACATAAAGGCTTCCATGAGGAAAACATCGTTTTCGCGTGCAGCGTTCACCATCGCAGCGGCTTCGCCGTGATTCATGCTAATCGGTTTTTCAACCAGTAGATGTTTTCCCGCTTCCGCACATTTTACCGCCCACTCCGCATGCAGCGGGTGAATCGTCGCGATATAAACAGCGTCAATATCGTCATCTGTCAACAACTCGGCGTAGTCGTTGTATCGGCGAGGGATATCGAAATCGTTAGCAAGTCTGTCAATACGTTCTTGTGTGCGACTCGCGACGGCGAGGATCTGTCCTGTATCTGTAAAACGCATGCCGTTACAGAATACATAAGCGATACCGCCTGCCCCCATAACACCCCAGTTTAACATCTCTTGTCTCCTCCTAATTGTTTGCTTTCTTTGCGGCTTCGCGTTGACTTGCGAGTGGGTGCATAACGCCTGCACCTGGGGGGCAGACCCCCGGTTCCGCCTTGATCCAGTCGCACAATTTCTGACCAAATGGTGTTAAGGTCTCCCAGATTTCGTGTGGCATAATCCGACTGAAACCGTGCTGTGTACGCCACGGCGGTGCATACTCAACGTTTGGCAGTGCCCGGATTTCCTTTGACAGGTTCGGTGTTGCACCGTGCCATGCGCGGTTATCTCGGAATACGCCGGAACCGGCAGTCGCACCGACGAGTGTTGAATGTTTCATCCAATCCGGTTCGTCACCCGGAGGCGGCGGATTCTGTTGCAGCGTATGTGTTCCCGGAATCTGTCGGATCGGTCCGTTTTCCCAAGTGAGATCACACATGATGAAGTTGATAGTGACCATCGGTGGTGTCATCTCCATAATCAGTTTTTGTGAGGGGACATCGAGTTTCCCGTTGCTGTCTCTATGGAGTTGAAGGTCGAGTCGCTCCGCTTGCGCAATACGTGCATCCGAAAGGTGCTGTGGATCTCTACCGTCAAGATGCAGATGTTGATACTCAATCGCGCCCGGGAGACAGAGATCGCCACCTGAACCCCACACTCGGTAATCTGAACCCCCGAAAATCTCTGTGACAATTGGCGTGGTTGTCGGTAGGTCAATCATACTTGCCCAAGCGGGGTGATGCAGCATCTGTCTTGAAGCAGATGATGTACCGTAGCTATATCGGTGTGGCAGCCTTCCTGTTTCGCTTACGTATTTTCTGTCGCCTTCACCGGGGACTGATAGAATATCGCGCAATGCCTCAGCGCACCCGTCTCTCCAACGAGCGAGTTGCTCAGGATTGAGCAGGTCGCGCACGACAACGAACCCATCCCGATGGAAAATACGAGCGATTCTCTTGACTTCATGCGGATCACAGATTTCGAGTCCACGGATACCGTTATGTTCGCGTAATTTTTCGCGGAGTGCTTCGACTTCTGGATCGTCGTAGACCCGGCGTTTCGGCGAGTTCGGATCTGCGACACCGAAGCCTCTATTGCCGGGCGGAACGTTTCCGTCCGCATCAACGGTTTCATTGACAGGTGTGTGTGCATCCCATCCGACTCGCGTCTCTCCATAGACTTGCATCTCTTCTAACTCTGGACTTAGGATTCGTGTGTTGTCTTGCATGGGCTAACTCCTTATTGTCCACGGCGTTTCAATCGCTAAATCATCGGTTCTATAGTAGATTTTAGTCTATCATGCTCCCTTATTTTTCGCAACGATTAATTTGCTTGAAAAGAGATTTTCGTATCTGCTATGATAGTACGCATTAGATCCGCGCAACAATTTCCAAGGGATGGTAATTGCACGAAAATATGAAAATACTGCACACCGCCGATTGGCATATCGGTCAACGGCTCCACGAACGCCAACGTACTGATGAACATGAAAAATTTCTGGAGTGGCTTCTCAACACAATCCAAGAACATAAAGTTGAACTCCTCCTCGTTTCAGGCGATATTTTTGATACGGCACTCCCCTCCTCGGAATCAACGAACCTCTATTACCGATTTCTATATCGACTTTTTGATGAGACCGACGCGTACACCGTGATTACTGCTGGCAACCACGACTCCGCCCGTCATTTGGAGGCACCACGCGAATTCCTTGAGATGGGCAGGATTTACGTCGTTGGACTGGCAGATGATCCTGCCAAATGTGTCTTCACCTTCCCCCGTAACAATCCGCGAGTCGCTGTCGCCGCTGTACCGTATCTCTCCGAAGGGGACCTCCGACACCTATCGTATGAGACAGAGGCGGAGCGGGGTGAGCGGTACCGAGAACGATTCAAAGCGTTTTATGCCGATTGCGTTGCTGCCATGCCAGCGGAACTCCCCAAGATTTTAATGGGACACCTCTTCGTTCAAGGTGGGGCAATAGGCACTTCTGAACGAAATATCCAAATTGGTGGCGCGACTGCTACCCACGCCAGCGATTTTCCTGAGGGTGTGAGTTATGTTGCCTTGGGACATCTCCACAGACCGCAGACAATCAAAGGCACCGATTATCCCATTCGGTATTCGGGTTCTCCGATCCCGCTAAGGTTCAACGAAGCAAGTTATCGGAAAAAAATGTATCTATTGGAACTGTCTGATGATGGCACGTTGGCGCAAGATAAAGAAATTAATATCCCCGTTTTCAAAGAACTCTGTACGGTTGAGGGTGATGAGAATTGCGTGTTGTCAGCGGCGATGACGGGAAACTGGGAGGGTAAATACATCCAGGTCAAGTTAACATTAGACACACCAAGGATCGGTATCAGTGATGAGATGCGTCAAGCATTCAGCGACCGCGGCGGTGATGTGCTGAGCGTTGAACTTGAACTGCCAGAGGCAGAGCAAAGACCGACGATTCGCGTTGAGGATATGAAATGTCCCGAAGAAATCTTTGAACAATTTCATCTGACAAAGTTCGATGGCAACCCACCCGATGAAACCTTAGCGCAAACATTTAGTGAATTGGTCCAACTTGTTGAGGAAACGCCATGAAATTGTGTAGACTGAAACTTCAAAATTTAAACAGTTTTCGTGATCCAGTTGATATTGATTTTGAAAACCCGCCGCTGGAGGATGCCTCGCTTGTCGCGATTACTGGTCCAACAGGTGCTGGGAAAACAACACTGTTGGATGCAATCTGCGTCGCACTCTACGGGAAAACGCCGCGCCTCAGTGGAACCACAAGTCAGCATCCAAGACATCTGATTAGCCACGGCGAAACGGAGGGATTTGCTGAAGTCTATTTTGAAGCAAACAATAAGTGTTATCATGCAACGTGGTCTATTAAACGCAAAGGCTCTCCCAAAGCGCAGTTGTTTGATGATACGGGTGAGTTGATTACGACCAAAGTTGCGCAAGAGATAGAATCTATTTTAGGGCTTGATTTCGGTGCCTTCAGACGATCGGTCATGTTAGCACAAGGCGAATTCGCAGCGTTTTTGAAGGCGAGCAGCGAAGAAAGACGCACAATCTTGGAAGCGACGGCAGGGGTCAGTATCTACGATGTCCTGAAACAAGCACTCAATGATAAGGTTAACGAGGTCGAGGCAGCGCATGCTGAAGTTATCAAAAAGATTGAAGGTATCCCTGAAGCCTCACCTGAGCAGGTAGCGGAGGCTGAAAAAGAACTCAGCGGGTTACAAGAAGATGCCAAACGATTAGGCGAGGAAATCCAGCGGATTCAGGGAAAAAAAGCGCGAGAAACAAAACGCACAGAGGCCTTTGAGACACTTCAATCTTCCGAAAAACGTCAAAAGGAACTCTTGGACGAGCAGCCAGAGATTGATGCGCTCCAAACAGAGCAGAAAAACGCAGCGCGTGCCGAGCGTATTCGTTCTGAAAAACAGATGTTTGATACTGCAACATCGGAACTCGAAAACGCAAACGAAGCCTTCCATGTAGCAACAACGGAGAAAACGGAGGCGGAAGAGCAAGTTAAAACCGACCAAGCCGATTTTGATGAAAAAGAGGAAATGTATCAAACCGCATCCGCTGAGCACGATCAGAAAATGGAAATTTATGACGAGGCGAAATCAGATGTGCAACAAGCAGCTAATCGGTTTGCTGAGGCAGAGGAGCGGGACCCTCAGTTAGCGAATCTGGGTAATCAGGTTAATACACTGAAAGACAAATTAGCCGACAAACAGGTTGAGCAAACCCGATTGCAGGAACGGATCGACGAAGCAGAGACCTTTTTGGACGCAAATCATCTGCCCGCGAATAGTCCACAACGTCTTACTGATGCAACCGCCTTGTTGGCAGAATTGACAGCATACCAGAAGCAGTTAGAAACAGCATCTGCGCGCAAAACGCAGCATGAACAGAAAGCGTCGTCGTTGAAGCAGAAGATCAAAGAGTTGTCTGACACTCACGCTGGACTCCTTGCGAAAAAAACAGAGGCAGAGACGACGTTAGAGGATGCCACTACTGAATTGAACAAACTGCTCACAACCGGCACCCGCAAGGAATGGGTTGCCCAAACACAGCAGGCCGCTAAGGCACAACCTATCGCACAGAAATATGAGGCAACGCAAAATAACTTAACGGGTTTTGAAAATCAACTGAACGCATTAAACGACACCACAGCGACATTGGATGCTGAACTCGAACAAATTGCAGCCAACTTAGCAAACCAAACCGAAGTATGTCAGGAAGCTGCTGAAGTCGTCCAACGTTGTGAAGCAGAGCGAGAATCGGCGAAATGGGCAAACCCGATCAATCAACTCCGGCAACGCCTTCAACCCGGAGAACCCTGTTCGGTGTGTGGAGCAACAGATCATCCGTGTGCCGATGTTGTAGAAGATGAAAATGAGGACTTACTACAAGATGCTGAAATTGCCTTAGAAAAAGCGAGAACTCAGGAAGCTGAGGCACAAGCGCAAAGGCAGTCTGTGAAGACAAAACAGACGCAGACTGAGCAGAACAAACAAAATACTACTGAACAAATTGAGGATTGCAACGCAGAGATACAAACGCTACAAAACGACGCAGCGGAACTTCTCACTGAATGGCAAACGATTTATCCGGGTACTGAGGTCTCGTCAGCGTGGACATCCGAACAGTTTACTGAGGCGAATGATGCTGTCGCAGCGATCGGAGATGCTGAGAAAGCACATACGCAGGTTTCGCATGTTTACCAAACGCTATCCCAGCAACTCGAAAATTCCGAAAACAATATCGCTAACGAGAAGAAGTCCTTAAGCGAAACTGAGGAGCAGTTACAAGAAGTCGATAATAACGTTGAGAATTTGGAAGCGGACATCAAATCTATTGAGACCCGTTTTTGGGAATTGCTACCTGATACTTTTCATGGCATTACACCGAAGAAGGCTGTAAATCAGTTTGGAAATAAGATTCAAGAAGTTGAGGCGCGTAAAGATGAACGCGACACAGCAAAAACGCAACTCCAAGTGCTTAATACCAACATTGCGGTAGATCAAGACAAACTTGAAGATCTGAGAGATCGCCACAAAAAATTGGGAACAGAGGTAGGCGAATATCGGCGCGAGGGAGAGGAAATTTTGGATGCTGTTCGGGAGAAAACAGGCGGGTTGGAAACGGAAAACGAGATTGACACCGCTATTGATACCTTAGAAACTCGGCTGCAAGCGAAAGAAGATAAAAGGGACAAAGCTGATGAGAGATGGCAAAAGAGTCGAGAGTTGCTTACTCAAAAGCGTACCGCTCATGAGATTGGTGAGAATCAAAAGGAGCAATCCAGTGAAAAATTTGATAATGCCTGCCAAGTTTACACCGATAAACTCAGAGACGCTGGGTTTGATTCACCAGAAACACACGATAACGCTTTTCGAGACGAGACACAGCTGCAGGCAATAACCGATCGGATTGATGCACATAAGAACGAAATGCAGCAACTCGCGTTAGAGATTACTGAGTTGCAGACTCGGTTTGAGGAAACACCTTTTGATCCAGAGGCATTAGGGCGAATTGGGACCCAACTGGAAGAAATCGAAACGCAGCTCCAAGAAGCACAGCAGGAGATTGGAGCGCAACAGCAAAAAATTAAAGGCATAAAAGGTGCGCTTGAAAAACGTGAGGCTCTCGCTGATGAACTCGGTGCAGCGCAGCAAGAAGTGGAACGCTGGCAGCGGTTACAGGAGACAATTCCTGCTAATGCTTTACGCGACTTTGCACTGGAGATTATGTTCAAGCAGATGGGCAGCTTGGCAAACGAACAGCTGAAATATCTCACTTCAGAACGTTACCAACTTAAAGTTGAGAGTATCGGTGATCTAACAGTCATCGATCGCTGGAATGCAAATGAAGAACGTCCTGTTGAGACACTCTCTGGTGGCGAATCTTTCCTGACGAGTCTCGCTTTGGCACTCGCACTCTCCGAGCTCAGCCGCGGACGTTCACAACTCAATTCGCTGTTCCTTGATGAAGGGTTCGGCACGCTTGATGCAGAAACGCTTGACACCGCTATCGCAGCACTTGAAGGACTCCGCATGCAAGGACGGAACATCTTTCTCATCAGCCACATTCAGGAATTAACAAGACGTTTACCTGTTAAAATTAACGTTAGGAAACGAGGAGATGACGGTTCATACGGTTCATCTATTGATATTCGAGGTTAACCTAACAAAATTGGAGGCTTTACATGCAATTTGGATTTATGTCGTCTGTCTGTCCGCCGCTAACACTGGCGGAACTGATTGACAAAGCAAAAGAGTATGACTATAAACACTTAGAACTCCGTGTCGAATGGAATCACGGACACGGCGTTGAATTGGATTCAACCGCGCAGCAACTCCGAGATGCCCGCGCCCGATTTGTTGATAGCGGGATTGATCTCTCCTGCATTGCAACCGGCGTCCGATTCATCGATCCCGACGCAAGCAAACGCGCTGAACAGGTTGAACTTCTCAAGCGTTACATTGACCTTACAGCGACGATGGGCGCGGCAAATATCCGTATCTTTGGGGACAGGGTACCGGAAACGCCGGTTGAAATATCCCAAACTTTGGATTGGGAAGCGGATGGCATTCGCGAATGTGACGGATTGGCTGGCGACGCAGGCGTTGCGCTCTGTTTGGAGACACACGGCAACCTCATCGGTAGTTACGTTGCGGAGACACTGCATCGCGCTGAAGCGCAAAACACCTATGTCAATTGGCATGCAGCGCATCACGTCCGACACGGAGAGCCGGTTGATGTAGCGTATGTCCATCTACGCGGCAAAGTCCGACACGCACACGTCAATTTCGGAGACAGCGGTCCGATGCCAGATACCGAACGGGATTCACTCACGCTTCTCGCAAAAGATGGATATAACGGGTTTATCTCCATAGAGGTTATCAATCCACAGGATTCCGATGCAGTGCTGAAACGACACGCTGAACTCTATAGCACGCTGTAGGCGGCGTTTATACACTAAGAATAAAGCGTCGCCATTAAGTGTCGTCTACCACCACTATTCCGAAATTCGCATAAATAGATGCCTTGCCAGACACCTAAATTAAGGCGATGCTTCGTAATCGGGATAGAGACGCTGAAACCGACGAGCGACGCTTTAATATGTGCTGGCATATCGTCGTCGCCTTCGATCGTGTGTTTATAGAACGGTTCGCGCTCTTTGACGAGTCGGTCAAAACTGTTGGCGAAGTCTTCGCGGACGGTCGGATCGTCATTTTCGTTGATAGTCAATCCTGCTGAGGTGTGTTTGAGGAATAGGTGCAGGATACCTTCCGGCGGTAGTTCACCAAGCGATTTCACAATCTCATCTGTGACGAGATGAAAGCCGCGCGGGTATTCAGGTAAAGCTATTTCGATTTGTTGAATCACTTTTTAGTGCGCTCCCAGTCTACGGATTATTCCATTTATTATACCTTGTTTATTCAATTTTTCAAGAGAATTGTTTGACAATCAGTTTTTTTACGGGGTATAATAGGGTGTATTTGAATTATCATACGAAAGGAGATACACATGGAGCAGATTCATACGATTGAAGTCCAAGAACAGGGGTTTACCGAAACCTATACAGTTCATGCTGAGCAGAACGGTGATCGGTGGATTGGGTGGATACAAAAACTCCCTGAGGTGAGTTGTGAAAGGAAAACGAAAAAGGAATTATTGAAAGTATTGGAAATTGAACTTCACGAACGCTTAGAAGTATATAAAGCGGAAGCGGAAGTGTGGGATAAACAGTTTGAGGAAGACGCTAAGGCTGGAAAGTTTGAACGATTCGCGAAGGAGGCACTCGCTGATTTTCGAGCGGGGAAATGCGAGGAAATATAAAAATGGATATTATCTGTGCTTCTATCTGTTACCGAGGCTACGCCGAAGACGAGGTTGCCGCAACCTTGAAAAACGCACCGAAAATCGGCTACCGCCTCATGGAAATCCACGGACCGCTTATCTGGAGCGTTGATGCCGCCCTCGCTTTTAACATAGGCGATATGAAAGCAAAAATTGACGCATCCGGCATGAAATGTGCCGGACTTTACCCACCCGGATGGGGCGGACAAGACAATGCCGATGTTGACGCACGCGCAGGCGCAATCGCAAGGTGTGTCGAAATCGCTGAAGGGCTCGGCGCAACGCATTTGACAACAAGTGGCGCGCAACGTAGAACTGACCCCGGTGCATTGGACAGAGTAATCGCCTGTGTCCGTGAGGTGTTGCAACGCATGCCAGCAGAGAGTGCTATCAAACTAACACTTGAACCGCACCACGGCAATGTCCTTGAACAGGCAGAGGATTTCCAAACCGTTTTAGACGCTATTGCCGACGAACGCGTCGGTGTCTGCATAGATACAGGACATTTCCATGCGTCCGGTGTAGACACGCTTGCCGCGATTCGTCAATTCGCATCGCGGCTATATGCAGTACACCTCAAGGATCATCTCGGATCTATATCTGTCGGCATCGGGCGCGGTGAACTCAACCTCAAAGAGATTATTGAGACCCTCCAAGCGGTAGACTACCAAGGCGACCTGACTTTAGAATTGGAAGTCGAAGATCCTGAGAACCTACCCCGTTATACTGAGGAAGCGTATCTCTATCTCAGTGGAATGCTCGGTCTACGGTTGTAATTCCCACGTTTTGATAAAATCCGCAACGCCGAAATTAGCAGGCATTTCATTGAAATAGTAGTGCATCGGACCGGATTGAAAACCCGGCAAATACTGCTCTTCGTCGGTTTTGAGAAGCGCGTCAAGTGGTTTAAAACGGTCCCACACGGTGGCTGCTTCTGCTTTCGTGAATCGCTCCGCAAACGGCGGTCCCCAATTCAGCGTGATGGGGTGGAAACCCTTGCCGCGGTTCTTGAGTTCATCCGGGATGTCTGAGAGATCACAACCGTGTACCATTGCCACAAAACAGGCGGCTTTACACAGGAAAACGGTTGAGAGCATCTTCCCTTTTTCGCCTCTACCCGGGTGCAAATTCTCAAGTGCCGTGTGATACGCATCCACACGCTTTTCAACTACAGCGCGGAGGGCATTTTCCGTCCACACTTGCATCTGTTCACTACGTTTATTCCACCGATGGAATTTGTCCCGCACTTCTGGCGACAGGTAGTCTATATAATCAAACGCTTGATAATGCGTGTGATTTGAAAACCCACCGTGAATCGTGCGCCGCATCTTCCGACTGTAGTTACTACCCCAATGCAAAATAGGCAGGATATAAACAACCCCATCACCAGCGTTAAGATGGGTCTGCACTGCACCGGGTAGTGGGACTTTCGGATCCGCCAACAAGTGTTGGTTTTCTTCGTCAGTGTTCACACGCAGATGACTGCCGGGCAGCACCCACAATACACTGTCGTCATAGAGTGAAAGATTCCACTGCACATAGCGCGGTCCCGTCTCCACAATATCGTCAATATAGCCCTGTAGTGGCGCAGTATCAATTGGGTGGTGGTCCCGATGCCAAGCCGCAGGTCCGCAGTCTCGGACAGGACTACACATGAGCATCATCTCGGTAACACCAGCATCTTCCTCACCGAGCAGCGCAGTGCTGGCACCTTGCATATTTTCGTGCGCCCAAATTTCGACAGTACTCGCCGTCTTCTCATCAACAAGCCCTGCAAGTGGATCGCGTCCGAGCAGCAAACGCGGTTGGGGCGAAGTCTCCCATACGCCGCCGGGTGGGTCGTTTGGTCCGCGTTCTCGCGCCCAGATTTCCCGCTGACGTGATACCATCAGTTCATAACTTTCCCGAAGCGCATCTAATTCTTCCGGCGGAACGACTTCCCGCAGAACGAGATACCCTTCTTCCATGAATTGATCCCGATTCACTTTCATAATTTCTCTCCGGCTGCGCGTTAGCCTCTACCAATATAAAGTTGACCGACAGGTAAAACAGTCGCTTCTAACATATTTATATTCGGCGGGAGGGTTGCCATCAGAACAGCGGCTTGCGCGAGCGCGTCAACATCCATCATCGGCTCGGTCGGTGCCTGTGAACGGTTCTGGATACGTTCCACATAAGTGTTGCCGGGTTTCAAACAGCTCGCCGTAATCCCGTGCGGTCTGCCTTCAAGTGCTGTTACCTGTGTCAATCCCCAGATACCGAATTTAGTGGCACTGTAGGGCGCAGTGAGCGGACGAACCCGATGCGAAGAGATACTTCCAATGTTGATGATACGTCCACCTTCACCTTGTGCCTTCATAATCCCGAACGCCTCGCGCGTGCACAGAAACGGCGCGCTGAGGTTCACAGCAACAACCCAATCCCACGCCTCTGTTGAGAGTTCATCTATGGGACCGGCATCGAATGCCCCCGCATTGTTTACGAGGATGTCCAAACGTCCGTGTTCCGCCATCGACTTTTCAAAGAGTGCTTTAATCTGTGCCTCATCCGTTACATCGGTCGGCACAGCCAACACTTTTGTACCGTTTGCCCGAAGTTCGGTAGCGGTTTCCTCAAGAAGTTCGGCATTCCTTGCAGCGATTGTGAGACTCGCACCTTCAGCAGCAAGTCCCTTCGCAATCCCTTTACCGATACCGCGGTTTCCACCCGTTACAATCGCAACTTTTCCATCTAATTGTCCCATTATTGAGTTCCTTTCTTTTTATGAAAATAGTTCTGTCAAGAGGGATTCTGTTCTAACTGCTTGTACTGTCTCACCCGCAAGTCGCATCGCTGCGATGTGTGTATGCAGGAATGCCAAATCTTCAGCGGTATCAATATCATACCATAGAGGCAAGAGTCCCAAAGTTGCCTTCACTGCGTGGATCCGCGCCACTGTCTGTTGAAAAACCGCCGCCGTACTCCATGCGATTTCTTCAAATACGTGTGGTACTGTCGCTGTTAATGCTGCAGCAGAGAAACCGATGAGATAATAACCGCCATCTGTACTCGGTCCGACAACAGTATCCCGTGAGTCAAGCAGTTTAACTGCTTGGGATATGTATGAAATCGGTAGCGTCGGACTATCCGACCCGACGAATAGTATCTTTGTATATCCTTGTTTAGCTGCCCACTGCGTTGCTGAAGTAAGGCGTTCCCCGAGGTCTGCCCCGATTTGTGGGATGTAGATAACATCATCTCCGACTAACGCTTGTAAATCGGGTTGTGCCTCCACAGGTGTATACGCGATGACGATATCCACGTTGGTGAGTTTAGCAAGCGTCTCGCACCAATCTGTGAGGAACGCTGTGTAGAGCGCTGCCGCTTGTTCCGGTGAAAGCGTCGGTATAAGCCTCGTCTTGACCTGATTCGGTACTGGATTCTTAGCAAAAACAATAAGGCATGTTTTCACCGGCAAAATTCCCTATTTTCGTAGTTGTATTCTTATGGTGGCGACAAATGTTCTATTGCTACAGATGAAGTGCTTGACGTAGACGCGACAGGAATCTTCTCGCAAAGTGTTTTTGCGGTGGGTTCTCTGGTTCCTCCAGGGTCTCAATATAGAGTTCTACCATATTTTCAAAAGCGTCGCGCAATTCTTCGTCGGTATCACCGTGAAAACCTGAAATCGCATCAATATTGACAATATGGCCGACAAAGCATTCATCTTCGTCGCTATAGATAATTTCCGCTGTATAGCCTTTGTACGTCATTGTCTTCATGGCGTAATTCCTACCTGTTCTAAAAATTCTCTTGCTTTTCGGACGTGATATCGTTTTGCCTCTTTTTGAGGGTGAGGTCGATGGAAAGATGCTTTCTATTTAAACGCACATCTGTCCCCGTACCGTAAGCACGCTTTGAGAGCGGCAACTGTGAATGAATAATTCCAATTGTTGTATCTATTAACTTTATCCGCTATTTCTTAAAAAGTCAACTTAAATCGGTTTATCGTTAATACCAAACCCGATACACCGGTATCTCAAAGACAGCACCAATTAAACTCCAAAACGTGCCGATCAAAAAATCTCCCAAAATCACGCCAACAAAAAATGGTGCCGCCTTCCGGTAGGTTCGCAAACCGCCAAATTTGAGCAAGATCGCCTTGATAAACCAACCGACGCACACGGCACTCCAGACCCAAACCATTCCTGCGGATAAACCGAGCGCATAACCCGCTGGATGGAACGGAAACCAGATAAACTGTCTTCTCAGAAACATGAGTCCCAACGTGAACAGCGACGCAAACGCCGTGAAACTCAAGCCTGTGCTATCCGTAGCGTGCGGTTGTTGCAACCACGGCAACAGCATACGTTCAAAAGTTTCAAAGCCGATACCGATAATATATCCCTCCGTCCGAACCGCACCGTGTTGATAGATAAGATGCAAATACGCCCAAAACGAAACAGGCGTGGCAACTAATAAGGCAACGATCATCGCAATCGCCATCTTTTTCTGAGAGATTGGTGCACGCTCCGCTATCTTGAACCCTTCTAACTGGCTCGGCATCGGATGCGAAACATTATCCCGAACATAAGGATACAAAAAAGACAGAAGTGTCAAGTTCGCCGCACCGATCCGTCGGACCCCTAACACCGAGACGAGCATCAGTTGTGGATGCGTCCAAATGACCTCATGGTAAGGCACACCGACCGCTGCCCTCGCGTATGTTATGGCGATGGACATCAGGAAGTAGAGGCATAGAAAGGCGAGAAGAATTCCAACAGACATTCCAGCGTACTGAAAAATGAAAACGAGAATCGCTATGCCTATCAGGATACCAAACAAGGCAGTGCGATATTGAAAGGGTTCGTTGCTGGCGGCGGAAGGTTTCAAAGCCATCGTAAACACCGTTTTGAGGTGTGGACGACTGACCCATAAGATGAGGACACCGAGTGTTAACCACGCGCCGATGCCTTGTTGATTATAGTAAGGAAACCCCGGTAGCGATTTCCAGCCACCGATGCTCCCTAAAATCAACTGAAATTTTGTAAACAGAAAGAAGAACCAGACCGAAAACGAGAGTTCAAGCGGGACAAAGAACGTCAAGCCGATAACCCAAGGATAAAAGAAGAGTGGCAGCCATCCGATAGCACTCCAAGGTTTCGTCGTAAAAATTTTCGCGCCGAAGTCGGGTATTTTCAGAGGCACACCCGGCATAAAGGGATAGAGAAAATGGAGTCCGTTGAGAAGTTCTATCACCGCACAGATACCGAATCCCAGCCATAACAGTCTTCTTGCGAAAAAGCGCGGTGTCGTCATCTCTATCGGGAGTTGAGCAATCGGATAACTAAGCCGTTCCCGCTCGCTCCACTGCAGACGCTGGATGCTGTTGAAGCACATCAAGATGAAAAACAGAACAAACGTAACAAACGACCACAGCAGAACGGGACCTATCCATGCGGATAAGTGTTTTGCTGTATAAAGCGTCGAATTGCCTTCAAAGAAACCGGTGAGCGCACTTTTATCCTGAATCGCGAACCACGACGGGATATACCTATGAAAGAGGGCTGCATATTCGTTTTCAAAGGTCGCAAACCAAAACGGATGCGCCAGGATCCCCAAGATAAAGTCCATCGGGTTGTGTCCAGAAACCAGACAGAGCATGACCAACATCTGGTAGACCAAAAGAAGTTGCGCGCGGCTCAAGGCGAGCTGTGGACGGATCCGCTTTAGCAACGTATTGAGTAATAGAAGAAAAAAGAGATTGACAATCGGGGTGATAAATAGGGACGCGTAGGCGGGATTTAGGGAGTGGTGAATACCGCTGACGAGTGCAATCCAATACGCATTGATCAGAATCAGGACTATACCGATGGCAAGCGGAAGCAGAAGCGATGTATTTTCAGTTCCGATTTGAGGTTGAGGTCTCGTTCCTGACATGACTGCCTTCCGCACACAAGCACCACCTCTGGCTGGATTGACGTCGGTTTGACAAGGATTTAGGGGAAATGGCACAATATATCAGCCTGAAGCGGACTTAAGGACAATGAGTTTCCACACTCCAGAGGAGTGATATTGCTTCGCAGTGAGAATAGAAAATCCTATGCCCAAATTCCTGCACTCCAGCGGAGTGCTATGTGGTGTCAAATGGCTGTTATAGACTTGTTGCGCTCTGGATCGAAAATTTGCATTAATGAAATGGGTATAGCATTGATTTTTCGACGTGTCAAACGCAAAAGCAAATACTTGGAGGTGTTGAATCGCCTTGAGGTCAGGAAAACGGGCGAGTTTAGAACTAATTGCGGAGGATTTCGCGTAAACACTCTTGTATCTCCTCAAGCCCAAATCGTTCAATTAAATCTTCGAGTATTTCCTCAAGATCAAATGATTCCATTATTTTAAGGAGTGCTTCTATTCTTCGTAAAACCCTATGGACTGTCTCCTCAGGTAATTCACAAATGAATGTCGCTCCCCTCTCCCGCCAATCCATACTCTTAGTTTGATCAGCAAGTATAACTCCTTCTATTTCCAATCCTTCTGGAATCTCTACCTCAAGTGGATTGTTCCTTTTTGTACTCGTAATTGGGCAAATAAAGGCTAAATTCATTGGAGTGCTGTTATAAATCTGCGAAGTGATGACAAGGGCAGGGCGACGCTTCTGAATTTCATTTCCCGTTTGAGGGTCAAAGTCAATCCATATAACGTCGCCAGTATCTGGAATATATTCAGACATAGACTATCCAGGCCTACCAGACTTCATTTCCAACTGCAGGTCCAGTGGAGATTTCTTTATGTGCGTTTTCTTCTGTGATCTGAGATACGAGGTCCTCTAACTTCAGGCGAGGCAGCTTCACCGTGCGGCGAACTTTTGCCCGTTGATGAGGATTACCATTTATTGCTTTAACATCCTCTTTATCATCACGTTTCTCTGGAATTTGAGGAGCATTGAGTTTCGTTAGTTTTTCCTCGGAAGAAATCGTTTTTTCTGTCATGATGTATCTCCTTTTTATGCTGCGTTTGAATATGTTTGAAAAAGTATACTACATTTCACGAAAGAAATCAATCTGTTTTGTTTCTGGATATGAGCAGATAACAGACATTGCTGGCTGTTACCGATCCTCAACCATCTCACGAACGGGTGGAGTCGCTGGTTCCACAGGTTCCGGACGCTGCTCCAACCACCACGCAAAAACGACAACCAAACACGCCAGCACAATCGCACTCAGTGCCATAGGGATACCTGTCGATGCCCCTTCACTTGCATCAATCTGGTATTTCGCAGCGACAGCAGCTGCTACAGCGACGACTGCTAATACAAGGTTCACAAACCAGGGCACTTGGAAAAGCACAGCGATGAGCGAAACCACTGCAACTGTGAGACTCAATTGCGCAAGTGGATGGTAAGGGGTCGCATCCAGTTCTTCAACATCGGAGACACCCCTGTGTCTGTGAGAAACGACGGTAGGCGCGCCCTCTTGATACGTCATTTCAATCAGTCGGATGAATTCTGCGAGAAGTTTCTCCTCTTGAATCCACTCAAAAAGGTCAGGATATTCGTGGCGGAGCAGAATCACGAACTCTTGACGTTGCGCACTGAAATCCGTGAACTCTTCCCAATCGCTCTCTGGAACGGTGATGTATGGTTCAGGACCGACGCGAATTTCATATCCCTGTTCTGAAATATAGACAACACTGCCGATGCCTTCGCGTTCCGCCATTATAAGTTCTGACGAGTCACCCGGATCTGACCCCGCAGTTGTATCATCTTGAACGACAGCCATATCGCGTTGTTTAAGTGCCTCGGCGGCTTCTTCAGATTGCGCTGCCATTTCGTTATCCGTGACAGCCACACCGATACGACTGACCAGTTCCATCGCCGCCACTTCATGTTCCGGGTCCACAAGGAGTGCGGTCTGGCTCTCCTCTTTTAATTCAATCGGACGGCATCGGATCTGTTGCGCATTCAAAGTGGTTTGGATCAGATTCGCTTCCCATTCATCGCTGGTGCGATGGATTTCCACCCACTCACGGGTATCGCCGATCGCTTCGCCAAACAACTGAGATACCTGTCTCGCTTGGCCTTGGCTCGCTTGGGATACTTCTGGGGGTGGGCCGATTTTTCCTCTCATAACAACTCCTCTGTGGTGTGTGGAACATCTTATTCTACTGCTAACAGTTCAGTATAGACAGCCTCTGTCAAAGCCGTATTCTTTTCACTGCTAAATAGCTGCACGGCGCGATTACGGGCGGCGTTTCCCATTGCATCCAATCGTTCTTGATCGGCTGCAAGTGTTGCGATAGCATCAGCAACCGCCGAGGCATCTTCAGGTGGCACTAAAATACCCGTTTCGGGGGTGACAAGTTCTTTGCTACCACCAAGTGGCGTTGCGATAACCGGTTTACCGACCGCCATCGCCTCAATGATAGTGCGTGGACAGGCTTCTGGGATAATTGACGGCACCAGCACGATGTCAAGCAAACTTGTTACAATGCGCGTATCTGACAGAAACCCTGTGAAGATGACAGAATCTTCGATGCCCAAGTCTGCAACCTCCTGTTTAAGTGCGTCCATATAGTCAACATCTTTTTGGAAATAGGGACCCCCGACAATCAACAATTTTACGTCAGCCTTACCTGTGAGTGCCTGCATTGCGCTGACTAAGACGTGGATACCTTTCTCCGGTGTAATCCGGGTGACGACACCAACGAGCACTGCAGCGTTTAGGTCGTCGGAAAACAGTTCTGTTCGCAGCGTTTCTACCTCTTCTCGTGATGCTTGAAATGCGTTTAAATCCACACCGTTATAAATGAGTGTCTGCTTTTCCACGGGAGCGAAATCCCACCGCGTTGCTTCCGACACCAGAATCACACGATGCAGTAGTTTCTCGCAGAGTTTGTCCAGAATCCCGTAAGAGGTCGCATAGCGTTTGTGCATCAAGATCGGGATCCGATTTAGCCTTGCAACAATTCCGCCAAGGAGTGCCACCGAAAGCGAGTTCGCATGGATGAGATCTATCGCATGTCGTTTCACGATCTGATGAAGCTCAATGATGACCCGAAGTTGTCGAAAATCTTCGAGCAAATCGCGCAGCGTGAACCGCTTCACTTTATCGGTCTTGTTATGTGCTGCAGGAAGAGAGAGTGGCACAACACTCGCTGCTGTCTTTTCAACCTCTGCTGCGAACGCACTATCGCCGAGACATCCGACAAAAGGTGTAAAACGCGCCTTGTCTAATAGGTCTAACAGCAGCAGCAGACTCCGTTGTCCACCCCCGATGCCTGAACCGCTATCGAGATATAGGATATTGGATTTCGATGTGTCGGATGTTTTCATCTTCAGGACTATCTAAAACTTCATCATCGGCGTGTGAGGTGTTCTCACCTGTCAGCGTTATGTGGACTTTTATGCAAGTATCGGGCAGTGCCGCTGCCATCCGCTCCGCCCATTCAATAATGCAAATCCCGTCACCTTCCACATATTCGTTGAGTCCGAGTTCAGCAATCTCTTCACTGTTTTCGAGCCGATACAGATCGATGTGATAGATCGGCACCGTCCCGTTATATTCGTTAATCAGGATATATGAAGGACTATTGACAACTTCATCGGATGCAATGCCTACGCCGCGAGCGATACCTTGTGTTAAGCAGGTTTTACCAGTACCGAGATCACCGATAAGTGCGATAACATCACCCTGTTTGAGTGTTTTACCGAGTTTTTCGCCGAGTGCCTGTGTCTCTTCTGGACTTTCGGTTTTAAAGTTTTCGTTTCTATTTTCCATCTGTCTCTCGTAAGATTGGGACTGGACGATTCTCATGCCCCAGCGGCACACCGCAAAATCTCCTCTTGCGTTAGATTATCATTGACGAATTCACCCGTGATTTTGCCTGCGTGTAGCACCAAAACCCGGTCGCTCATGCCCAAGATCTCCGGCAGTTCAGAGGAGACAAACACGATCGCAACATCTTCTTCTGCGAGTTTCGCCATCAGTGCGTGAATTTCTGCTTTCGCGCCGACATCAATACCACGTGTCGGCTCATCGAGGAATAACACCTTCGGATGCGTCATCAACCATTTGCCTAAGACGACTTTCTGTTGATTGCCACCGCTGAGATGGTTCACAGGGATTTCAAGCGAGGTCGTCTTAATCTGAAGCGAATCGACATAGTGAGCACTTTTTTCCGCTGCCGCGTTGTGGTTAATGATGCCGTGCGTTGCGAGGTCTGCCGATAAATCGAGGCTCGGCAGTGTCATATTGCGGGTAACATCTGCATCTAAGAGGAGTCCGTAGCGTTTCCGATCTTCGCTGACGAGTGCCAGCCCTTGCTGTATCGCTTCATGCGGAGAGTGAATCTGGAGAGGTTTACCCGCTATGAATACTTCGCCACTCCATTTACCGCCATACGCACCAAAAATAGTACTAATCAGTTCCGTTCTGCCTGCACCCATCAGACCTGCAATGCCGAGGATTTCCCCGCGTCGGACCTCAAAACTGACGTTTTCAAGGCGTGGCGGTTCTGACGGATAGGTGCTTAAATTTTCAACCCGTAAGGCGACTTCCGCGCCATTTGAACCGTTTTCAACCGCCCGTTCTGGGAAAAGTGTCGTTAACGCCCTGCCAACCATCTGCGAGATTAACACATCTTCGGTGCATTCAGTGGATTTAATAGCGTGTGTTGCTACCGTTTCGCCATCTCGTAGGACTGTCACTCGGTCAGCGATTTGAAAGATCTCCTTGAGTTTGTGAGTGATATAGATACACGCCACACCCTTCTTTCGGAGTTGCGTCAGAATCTGACGGAGAATATCCACTTCACTTTCGGTCAAGGCGGCTGTCGGCTCGTCAAGCACGAGCAACAGTGCGTTACCAGATTGCAAACTGCGTCCTAAAGCCTTCGCGATTTCTACAAGTTGCTGCTGTCCAATGCCGAGTTCATAGACAGGTTTGTGGAGCGGGATAGTCAATCCAAACTGCGATAGGAGTTCACCCGCCTCGTGATAGAGGTGATGCCTATCAATGACCCCAAATCGCCGCGGTTCTTTACCGAGATAGATATTCTCCGCGACTGTCATCTCTGGGATGAGTGCTAATTCCTGATGAATTATAGCAATCCCCGTGCGTTCTGCATCGCGAACAGAGTGAAACTGATGCTCACTACCGTTGATCCGTATCTTGCCGCTGTAAGTGCCATACGGATAGACACCACCGAGAATCTTAATCAGCGTCGATTTGCCAGCACCGTTTTCGCCACAGAGCGCATGAATCTCGCCACGGTGCACCTCAAAAGAGGCATTGTCCAAGGCACGCACGCCGGGAAAGTCTTTCGTAATCGCCTGCATCTGGAGAAGTGGGGTCGTCATTGTTCATCAACACTCCGCCACTCAATTTATTTACTACTTACGCATTCCCCTTTGCAGGCGGGGTTTAAAACCCCGCCTTCAGTGCGTAATACGCAGGTTATCATAGAAAAATGCGTAAGTCCTCTTTATTGTTATTGTAGCAGCATTGGCGATGTAAATCAAGCTTTTCGTGTGTATGAACGCAGTGGCAATAGAAAATAATTTGCTTTTCCAAATTAAATGTGTTATCATATATAATGTAAATTTGGCGTAAGTGTATAAGATGGTTAAAAAAATCTCTTTGCTGACTACTAACTACTGATAACTGGATGCCGCTATTGTATCAATAACGGTGTTTGACAAATCGAGAGTAAAATAGTATGATAAATAGACCGTGTGGCAATAACGGACATCTGAATGTAGCACGGATTCTTTATTTCGGAGGAAATTATGGCTGACGAAAAAGAAAAAAAGGAAGAAATGGTACCCGTTACCGCTGAATATGAAGTCGTCGATCAGGTGGATGATCAGGCGATCATCGAACTAATGACTGGACAGACAATTCAGGATTATGTCTATTCCTTTAAACAGGGTGGACGCACTGTCGAAGGGCTAACCTTAGCAGGTATTAACGAAGCCGCAAACCGACGCGGCGGTATCCAAGTCGAAGAGGTCAAATACGAGGAGCAGGAGAACTCTTGGATTGCGACTGCCAAAGCTGTCGATACAATCACAGGTTCATCTCGCTACGGTGCCTATGAGCAACCGAAGATGACCGGAGGCCGTCCCGATCCGTTCGCATTCACCAAAGCGATTCACAAAGCGCAACGGAATGCAATTAAGCAGCTGATACCTGTACCGGTAATCCGTGAGGTGCTAAACTTCTATTTACATCGAAAAGCGGGAAGTGGGAATTCAAGACCACAACAGCAGATACCACAAGGTGGTGGAAATATCGCACAGGCTCAAAAAGCCACTTTCGCAATTGCGGCGAATCTCTCGGACTCTCTTGAGGAAAAAGGTGTCACGAAGGCAGACCTCTGGAATTACATGAAACGTAAATGTGGTGTGGAATCCCGAAACGACATAAACGAGATGCAATGGACGCAGCTTTCAGCAGAACTCAAGGCGGCAGAAACGACCCCGCAACTCCTCAATGACCTCTGCGAACGCATCAAACAATTAACAGCAGCCTCCCAAGAGAGCGAAGTTTCAGCACCTGAGGAACCCGCAGCACAAGAGACAGCATCTTCCGATGAAAAAGAAGGAGAAACAACACAAGCGCAAGAGTCTCCTTTTTAGGCAAAACCCCGTAGGGACGACATATTCATAGAAACTTAAAAATTGTAGCATAGGCTGTTAGCCTGTGGCATTGTAGCGTAGGCAACCGTTAGCCTCGGTTTCCATCTAAAAATGCCGCCATACTAACACTTAAGCAGATACGCTCGACTCCGCAGCGCATCTTGCAAAGAATGCGCAGTCGGTGTGTTTTCGAGGAGTAGATCCCCCGTATAGTGCCGCGTTTTCAGGTGTCCCGCAATCGCACGGAAGTTAACAAAACCGTCCGCTACTTCTGACAACACGCCCGCCTCCGTTTTTTGTTTGAAGTGCACCGACGTGAGATCCGTCATCTTAACAGCACTCCAAAATTCGTCCGGTGGATTCACCGTTGTGCCGTCGGCGCGATACGTGTTCGTTTCGTCGTACGTGAGTTTTACACCACCTGCGATTGCCAACTGCAAAGTTAACGTAGCGGTTTGACGAGCGTTCTCTACAGCAAAAATCATCGGATAGTCCGGTAGGAGTTCACTGTAGCGTTTTAAATTAGCAACAGCCGCGGATGCGTCAATGTCTCCTTCAGTGTCAAGGTCAACGAGACGAAGTCTCGCTCGCGCTGGACATAGCATGTATGCCAACTTCTTTGCTTGGATAATCTGTTGAGTGTCTGCTTCGCTGTCGGTCGGTGGTGAAAGCCACGGGTGGGACATGGCATAACTCAAGGTGAGTCCTGATGCTTTCTTGGCGAAGGCAGCAACCTCGTCAAAAAGCTCGGGGTGCTTTGATTCATAAGGCTGTCCAGTCCAGACTGCATCACAGATAGTTCTGAATTTGGTATCGGTATACGCGGGCATCGCGGCTTCGAGTCCTTGAATCAGTTCCCCGAATTCGGAGTTGCGAAGGTAATCACCTTCCCGTACCTCCATATCCTTGAACCCGTTCGCGCCGAATTCTATCATGAGGTCATCGAAGCGCGCACCGTTTTCTATCTCTTCAGCCCAGATATTGGTCACTATTCCGAGTTGTGCAAACATTTTGACATCCTTTTCTTATTGTGGTATCGTACACAGCAAATATTATAGCATATTCTAAGGAGTTTCGATAGAACGTATGGCACAAAATGAGAAATTTACCGATGAACTCAGACGCACAGCCGCACCAATTTGGGAAGCAGATCTTAAGCATCCCTTCGTCCGTGGTATGGCGGATGGGAGTCTTCCAACAGAAAAGTTCAAATTCTACCTGATTCAGGACTACCTATTCTTACTCGACTATAGCCGCGTGTTCGCTTATGGCGTTATCAAGGCACACGATGAAGCGACGATGGCGATGTTTGCGCAGCTCCTCAACGAAACGCTCAACACTGAGATGGATTTGCATCGTGGATATTGTGAGAAATTTGGCATCTCTGCTGCTGAGATGGAAGCTGCACCGATGGCACCTACAACGCACGCGTATACGCGACATGTGCTTAATGTAGCAGAAACCGGCACATTGGCGGACCTCGTCGCAGGTGTCCTGCCGTGCCAGTGGGGCTACGCCGAAATCGGCACAACGCTTGCTGAACAGGGCGGTTCACCGGAACCACTCTATCAGGAATGGATTGACATGTACGCCTCTCCCGAATTTCTGTCGTTAGGTGAGTGGTTACGCGGTTTACTCAACAACCTTGCAGCGGAGTATAGTGTCTCTGAGAAAGAACGGATTAAAAACTACTTTTTGCAGAGTAGTCGTTATGAATATCTCTTTTGGGAGATGGCTTACACGCAAGAGGTCTGGAAAATTTAGTGCACTCAGCACCCAAGTTCGGTCGGTTACCTGAAGAATTAGTAAATAGCGTCAAATCTACGCTTTCTCTCTGGTTACAAAGACGATTCTAACCTCGACTTCATTGCCTTTGAGATCAGAAACTTTACCGACAATAACATAAGCGGTGTTGTGTCTGAGCTCTCTACCTTTGACAAGTTCAAGGATCCCTGTGTGACCTTCAACTTTTCCAAGCCACCCGAGGTCTTCGCCAGATCCGGTTTGAAGGACAATGTATCCCATTGCTTCTTCACTGAACTGAATCTCAATCTTCCCGGCACTATTAATAGCATCCGGATCAACCTCCATGTCCCCGTCTCTGACCGATCCACCACTAACTCTGGGTGGCTCGGGACAACAGGAAGAAACAAAGTAGGTAAGCGTCGTGCTACCACTAGCCCAATGCACCATAAGTGAGAGAGGATTTCGGTTGAACGGACCTGTGATCGTACGGGTTTTGCCGGCACCTGAGACGGCTCCTGCGTTCGCTGTTACATCGCCAGGATCGTTGTCAAAGGTAAGGGTGATAGCGACATTCGGGGGAATCGTCTCACCACTCGGCGGATTGGCACTCAGAAATTCAACAGCAGGCGTAACGTCTTTGAGGCTGTCATCGTCGCCACCGCAGCCAGCGAGTATGAAAACAGCTATCATTAGCCAAAATCGCATGTCAAGACTCCTATTTTTCATCAAAAACAATCCTTATAACGGAATAGCAACGTGAAATACGCTACCTTCTCCTAAAGTGCTTTCCAGCCAGATCCGCCCATTGTGGCGAAGCACGATATGTTTGGCGATTGCCAGTCCTAATCCGGTGCCGCCCATTTCGCGGGCGCGCCCTTTGTCCACGCGATAGAACCGCTCGAATACACGCGGTTGGGATTCCATCGGGATGCCGATACCGGTATCTTGGACATGCACGATAATCTCTTTAGAGGTTATATTGGTGCCTTCAAATGCTTCACTTGTACGGATCTCTGCGGAAACGGTAATCCTACCGCCATCTGGTGTATATTTAATGGCGTTGTCAATTAGGTTCGCAAGCACCTGCATGAAAAGTTGTTGATCCACACTAACCTCTGGTAAATCTTCAGGCACCTCCCATTTTAAAACCAATTCGGACTCCTCTAATATCGGTTCAAACACCTCTAAAATAGGGTCATGGAAGGTGTTAAGATGACAGCGGGTGCGTTTCAATTCGACATCGCCAGACTCAAGACGAGAGAGTTCGAGCAGCTCCGAGACCAATCTTGAAAGCCGGGATGAATGAGTGAGGATTTTCACAATAAATTGTTCACTCGTCTTTGAGCGCGGTGTATCCTCATTTAGTAAAGTTTCAGCATAACCTTGAATTGTTGTGAGTGGCGTACGCAGTTCGTGGGAGACGTTTGCAACAAAGTCGGCACGGATGCGTTCTAACTGCCGCACCTTGGTCACATCGTGGATGACGATAACGTACTCTTCACCCGTGGAGACCGGTACAACCGTGACTTCTGCTTCCGGCTCCGTTAGATTACCGAGCCGGATTTCTGCGAACGCGACGGTTTCTGTCTGTTCTGCTGCCTGCAGCAATGTATGCAACTCAGGAATCCGATTGATTTCGATCAGGGCTTTGCCGACATAAACATCAGGGAGGGACAACATAGAGATAGCCATAGGGTTAGCATAAGTAATTTCAAACGCACCATTTACGAGTAGAACGCCTTCACCCATATCTGTCAGGATGGTTTCCAAACGCCGGTGTTCCTCGGAAATCTTATCAATCTGCTCTTGGACCCTGTCTGCCATGAGGTTGAAGTTTCGTGAGAGTTGCCCGAGTTCATTTTTAGAATCAACAGGAACACGCGAGTCTATCTTGCCAGCAGCAAGAGATTGGGTCATCTGTGCCAATTTTTCAATCGGTTTTGTGATGATCTTCGTAGAAAAAATGCTGAACAGAATTGCGAGAATTAGACCCGCTACACTCGCAAACAAGACTATCTGCCGGAGATTGCCGATTGCTGTGTTAACGGCTTCCATCGGCAGCGCGACCCGACAAATGCCAATTAACGTTCTTTCTTTATCTGGTGAGGTTTGTGTGCTGACATCGCGGTATATCGGCATCGCGTAGTAACGGAATTCTGTCTGCGTGGTATCGCTGTATCTGTCCCGAATTCCACTGCCGAATTCGAGGGCATCCTGTACCTCTGGACGTTTAAGGTGATTATCCATCTCGCGCAGTGCTTCTCCATCCCGTTCTGTATCACCCCAGACAACACCTTCTAAGTCTATGAAGGTTACCCGAGCCTTTTCGGTCTCTCCGAGTCTATCAACAAGCGGGTCTATCGCCTCATAAGTAAAGTTATCTTTAGCAGGGAGTTTTTCAATGAGGAATTCCCGAGTTAATGCCGCCTGAATTTCTAATTGGCTCGTAATCCGATGACTCATTGAATCTTTGAGCATTGTCGCGAGATAGAAATACATAGCAAGCAACACTACAAGAACAATGCCTATGTACCTGAGTGTCAATTGTGTCCGGATATTCATAAACTGCCTAACTGCGAAGGGATTCTGATATAATCATAACACCTTTTTGCGGGACTTGCAAGCCGAAACTTACATTAAAACAGGGCTATTTAGTTCTCGGTTTTTTCGCGCCCTTTTCTTATGATTGACAACGAAACCGTATTTTGCTAAACTAAACGCATCTAACCAAATTCCAGAAAGCACCCGCCGGGTCAAAAACAAAGGAAACACGCATGGATATCCGATTTGAAGGCATTTTTACACCCACCGTAACGCCACTTGACGAGAAAGAACGCGTCGATGAACGCGGGTTCGTCAACCAACTCAACCGCCTGATTAACAACGGTGTTCACGGTATCTACCTACTCGGAAGTTCCGGTGAATTTACGACACTAACAAATACAGAACGCGAGCGAGCAATGGACATCGCTCTCAAAGCAATTGGCGGGCGCGTCCCGGTTATCTGTTGTGTAATGGATACAAGCACCCAACGCGTCATCCAAAACATTGAAATCGCCGAACAGTTCGGCGTTGATGCAGTCGCTGCGACACCAGGATACTATTATCCCTCCACCGACGATGCGGATCTGATCGAATTCTATCAGACAGTCGCCGCGAGTACAGAACTCCCTGTTTTCGTCTATAATATCCCTTCCACCGTTAAAACCTTCATTAAGCCGCAGATCGTCGTTGAACTCGCAGATACCTGTGAGAATATCGTCGGCGTTAAGGACAGTACCGGTGATTGGACGAACTCCCTTAATCTCATAGCACTGCTTGGTGAGCGGACAGATTTCTCTATCTTCCTCGGTTCGCATGTCGCACTCGGTGCAGCGCTCCTATTCGGTGCCGCCGGGGGTGTTGTCTCGATCGCAAACGTCGCTCCAAAAGAATCGGTCGCGCTCTACAACGCCGCGAAGGCACGTGATATTGACGAAGTCCATCGGTTACAAAAGTGGATGCTCCGGCTTAGTAAAATGTATACCTACGGACAAGGTGTCAGCGGGATGAAGGCGTGTCTGGAAATCTTAGGTGTCTGCAGCGCACGCACCACAAGCCCACTGCTGCCGCTTTCTGATGCCGAGAAAGCCGAACTTCGGCAGCTACTTGAGGAGTTGGGAGTACGTGAATGATTGAGATACAACCCCTTCGCAAACCGATCAATGCCACAATAGAGGTACCGGGTTCTAAGAGTTATACCAACCGGGCGTTGTTGGTCGCTGCAATGGCACGCGGCACCTCGACACTAACAGGCGCGCTTTTTAGCGATGATACACGTTATATGTCTGCGTCGCTGCGAAAACTCGGGGTCAGAATTGATGCCGATGAGAAACGAGCAAGGTTTGATATCCATGGAAACGGCGGCAATATTCCGGTTTCCAGCGCGGATCTCTATATCGGAAACTCTGGCACCACTTCACGTTCACTTACCGCCTATGTTTCGTTGGGACACGGTAAATTCATCATTGATGGCGATGAACCGATGCGCCACGGTCGTCCTATCGCGGACCTACTCGACGCACTAAAGCAAATTGGAGTGTCGGCGCGCACCCAATTTGAGAACGGACATCTCCCTGTCATTATTGAAGCAGACGGACTTGAAGGGGGAAGCACTCGCCTTGATGTCAGTAAGAGCAGCCAATTCTTGACAGCACTCCTCCTCATCGCACCCTATGCAAAAAACGGTATGGAGATTGAGGTTGTCGGTAACCGGACAATGCCTTATATTGACATCACACGATCCGTCATGGCAGCGTTTGGTGTACAGGTCATAAGCGAAGATTACAAGTTTTTTCGGATTGAACGTGGACAGCAGTATCAGCCGCGAGGTTATACCATAGAGCCGGATGCCTCTAACGCCTCTTATTTCTTTGCTGCCGCTGCACTCACCGGTGGACGCGTCACTGTCCAACACCTCAATTTAGATTCCGCACAAGGGGATCTCCAGTTTGTACATATCTTAGAACAGATGGGCTGTCAGACCACCGTTTCTAACACGGGTATTACCGTTACCGGACCCCACCAATTAAAGGGAATTGATGTCGATATGCGGACGGTTTCGGATACTGCCTTGACCCTCGCGGCAATCGCGCCCTTCGCCGATGGTAAAGTGACCATCCAAAACATTGAGCACACGCGCTGGCAAGAGACCGATCGGATTCATGCGATGGTAACAGAACTCCGAAAATTAGGCGTGCCAGTCGTTGAACACCAAGACGGGCTCGAAATCTCACCGGCACCGATTACCCCCACAGCGATTGATACTTATGAAGATCACCGCATGGCAATGGCGTTCTCACTCATCGGTTTAAAGACGAATGGGATTCGGATTAATGACCCAGAGTGTGTCAGCAAGACGTTCCCTAATTATTTTGACGTGCTGCAACAATTATACGTTTGAGAGCGATTCTTTTTCAACAGTGTTGACAGTTAACACATTTTTGTAGTATTCTTAAATTACTATATTTTGGCGCGACGGTTGGAGATAAACACACTGTTTCAGGAGAACTCACACATGAAATCTAATGAACATACAAAGAAAACTATCAATAACCTTATTACTTGCAATGCACGAATTATGAGTGGGACGCCTGTTTTCAAAAACACGCGTGTTCCCATCAAAAATCTCATTGATTATTTAGAAGCAGGTGATAGCTTAGACGAGTTTTTAGAGGATTTTCCTTCTGTCAGTCGTGCACAGGCTATGCAGGCTTTGGAATTGGCAAAGGAGATGTTGCTTACGCAAGCCTATGCATATTCTGATTGATGAATGCTTACCTAAAAAACTCAAACAAGAGTTATATGCTTAATCAAACCTAAATCTTGACCGAAATTCCCCTAAAACAGCGATCCCGCCACCGTAAAACAGCACTGCCAACGGAATCAAAACCCAAACCGAGAGAAATCCCTTCAACAACACCAAACCCACTCCCATCACAACGGAGAGAACGACTGCTTTCAAAAGCGTTGGCATTATCGGAAACGTTTCACGGAATTTAACGATGTTTCTTGAAATGTAGCCGATCCCAAAAACGAGTACATACGCTTCACTGATAACCATCGCGATTGCTGCGCCGACATGGCTGAAACGCGGGATCAGATATAGATTCAGGCAGATGTTCAAGAATGCCGTTGTCCCCATAAGCACTGAGAAAGCACGCCGTTTATCTGTCGCTCGTAGGACTGCCAGCACTACCGTCGTTATGAAGATGAGGCCACCCGACCAACTGAGCCATTGAAGTGCCGTTGCGATTTTATTTACTTGCTCCGAGGTATAAGTCGGAAATAATACCGCTGTAATTTCGGGAGATAGTGTTGAAAGTCCGACCGCAAACGGAAGTCCGCACAGTACCATCCATCGTATGCTGAACGTGTATGCGCTTGGGAATCTCCCCTTTTCTCGCTCCCAAGCACGCGATAACACTGGAAACATAGCTCCCATCATGAACGCGCCCGGCAGAATGGTAAAAGCGTTGACAATCGTATACGCCAACCCATACCACGTATTGGCATCTATGCCCTCTGAACTGAGTATTGGCAGCATAATCGCATCTCCGCGGAAATAGAGAAGATTTAAGAGATTGCCGATCGCAAAGGGGAGTGCCTGCTGCATCAGCACCTTCACGATCTCCCAGCTCGGTTGGAAACGGAGTTGAGTGAAACGCAATCGAGTGAACCCAACGCTCAAGATAAGATTAATGCAACTTGCTACCAACATTACCTGACAGACGGTCACCAATCCATATCCGAAGAGGATTGCCCCGCCGCTGACGAAAAGGAACACGCCACGCTCGGCAACCACAGTGAGTGCCTCATATTTCATCTCCTCGTATGCGCGGAAGACGCACCGATACAACTGCGCAATGGAATTAGCGATCTCTGCCAATCCTAAGAAAATGATCATCTCTACAATTATCGAGGTGTAGAGGAGGGTCCCGCTGATAAGCATGATGCTGTATGCAATGATCGACAGAATGCAGCGAACGATGAGCGCGTTACCGAGGTAATGTCGGGTCTGCTCCAGATGCAACGTCATCTCTCGGACGAGTGGGTTTTGTATACCGAGTTCTGTCAGGATCGCAATCAGGTTGGTAAGCGCAATTGCCCAAAAATAGCCGCCAAGTTTACTTTCAGTAAAATAACGGGGCATCAGCCAGACTGTTATCACAAGTGAACCGAGGCGGCCGATAAGGTGCGCGCTAAAAAGGCTGGATGTGTTTTTAAAGATACGGTTCATCTATGCTGCAGCTGCGAGAGTTGTTCGAGAATCAATTCCCGGGCAGGACGATCCGAATTTCGCTTGCCGATATAAAGCCATTTCAATTTGCCTTCTTTATTGATTAAGAGCGTCGCAGGTAGGTACATATCCCGGCGGTGGAAGTGATACGGTTTAACAATGCCGTAAGCCTCATGAACAGAAGAACCCGGATCCGCAAGCAGTGGAATGTCCATTGTTTCAGTATCCTTAAATTTCGATATAACTGAGAGCGGTTCCGGTTTAATCGCTACAACAACGGTATCGTATTTTTCGTCGAATAATTTTTCATCGGTCGCGAACTGCGCCGTGTAGTTGGCACAGACCGGTCAGTAAGTCTGAAGCAATAAACTAACAAGGACGTTCTTCTTTCCCTTATAGTCTGAGAGTGTGAATGTTGTGTTTCCGTCCGCCTCAGTGAGCTCAAAATCCGGCGCAGGTGAGCCGATAGGTAAAGGCGTGTTCCGTTTGAGTTTGGCGAGTGCTGTTGTTAGTTCTTCTATCGTCGGATATGTAGTTTCATTGGTGTGTTTCCACCGTACGTAACCCGATTTATCAATAATGAACAGCCCTGTTTCTTCTGCTTCGGATACTTGTCTCGACACTACTGTCGTGTTATATTTTAACATAAGTTCTTCGCTTATTTCTGGGGCATCTGACTTTGATTCAGGTAGCACATAATTTATGACATACACGTTTGATTTACCGTGCAATTTTTCTGCGTATTCAATATCTGTGGCAAGTTCGGAACCAAACACGCGGTCACCGACTTCCAAGGTGTAGGCGGCTGTTGTGATACCTATAGAGAGCAACAGGGTAAGTAAACATCTACAAAAACGAGGAAATGACATAAAAAATCTCCTTAAAGCATTTCTCCTTAAAGTCCCCCTGATAAGGGGCGGTGAATGCCATGCGGCATTCATACCTTTGATTCTTTAGGGGATTAAAAATACCGAAATTACCATTTAAAGTCCCGCTGATAAGGGGGATTTAGGGGGTTTTTTGCTGGCGGCGTTTTTGCTTGGGCATTTCTGCGTATTTCTTAAAAATACCGAAATCACTATTTTTTCCGTAAGTCCTAATCAATATAATCCGACTCTAACGTAGTTCGGCACTAAGGTCCAGTAGTCATCAATATCGTCTTTCTGGAGGCGTTGTTTCCCAAGATGTGCAATGGTCGCACCACGTGGAACGTTGAAAATAGGATCCGCAAAGTGGACACTCGCACCAAGTCTTTCACGGACTGCCTCCCCATACGTCGCCAGTCCATCACCAACAAAGTTAAAAGTAGTAGGCACACGCCGTTGTGCCGTCATTTCACCGAGCCGGTCAAGGAAAGCATCAATCGGTAAGCAGAGATCTTCGCTGAGGCGTTGCCATTCGGACCCACCTTCAAAAATCGCACCGTAGACTTCACTGCGCCGTGCGTCAAGGAGTGGACAAATGATACCGTTTGTCCATCGGAGGTTATAAGCAATTGCCTCCAAGGTTGAGACACCGACAATTGGTTTGTCGAGTGCATAACAGAGCGATTTAACCGTCGCAACACCGATACGGATACCGGTGAACGAACCAGGGCCAATGCCAACCGCGCATCCATCTAAGGTGTCTGCCGTAATATCGCTCCATTTCAGGATACCGTCAATCGCAGGCATGAGCCTTGAGGAGTGGGCTTGGACAATATTAAGGGTATGTTCAGCGACTAAATTGTCGCCATCTATTACAGCAACGCTGCCAATCGGAGTTGAGGTATCAATACCTAAAATTTTCATTCAAAGTCAACCAGTAATTCTGAGTCTCATATCTCCTTCTAAGATTTAACAACTACACCTAATAGAAGTCCCGAAGGGTCTTCGGAACCCTCCGGGATTTCTAATACAAAAGCTGTTGTTCCAAATGTCTACTACATTTTTAACCTTGCCCAGGTAGTGGCGAGTTTACCGGACGCTTCCACGTCAAGTGTGTCAGGCAACAATTTTTTAATCTCTGCCTGACTGAGAACGGAGGCGTAGATTCGTGAGTCTTCGATGTGAGCGTCAAGGTCACCCGGACCACCGCCTAAACCGCCGTGCCGCTTACCCCAGATAGCCTCAGCATCTTTGTTATCAAAGGTCACGAATTGACCAAATGTATAGTCACCAATTTTGTCGCCGTTACGATATATCCTCACATGCGCCGTGCCGCCATCATCTTCATACGAGATCGCTATCATGATCAATTGCCCTGTTTTCTTTTCCTCAAACCCAGGCTTCGGGTCTTGGGTTCGGTGAAACCAGCCACTGCCCGCCATCCAACGATGAGGCTGGCGTTCTCCAAAGACTATCGCGTCAAATGTGGGATCGGAGAGGCGGTCAATCGTCAAG
Organism: Candidatus Poribacteria bacterium; assembly: GCA_022827185.1. GTDB lineage: Bacteria > Poribacteria > WGA-4E > WGA-4E > WGA-3G > WGA-3G. Next base: position 14,234 of record JAJDTM010000003.1, on the reverse strand, counting down.
ATTGAACCTTTTTGGACATCAAGGTTATCCATGATAGCCCATGACACCAACGTCTTTTCTCCGATGTCAGGACCGTCATATCCACTGGCGATTGCCCACTTACCGAGGTCAACATTCAATTGTCCATCCACGATTTCAGCATCCATGAGTGTAATGTCGGCAAAGTTACCTGTAAGATCTTCCAGTTCGACACCGTGTTCAAAAGTCCAATGCCCAACAAGGGTTTCTGCTTTTTCTCCCTGTCCTAACGCTGGTATTGATAAGTTGAGCAGAAGCAGTACAGCGGACACCCAGGAGCAATAGTGTTTCAGGTCCTTCATAGTTATTCCCTCCATTGTTAATTCAAGTTGAGGTTTTCCAAAGACTTCTGAAATTCAAATGTAGTATTTGCCTCTAACGATTTTGCGGATTGCCATAGATTTGGAAGCGGGAATTCGCCTCACAGCGTGCCTTCCCTGACAATATACTCGGACTCAGTATCACGTCCGAGAAAAAAGTCATATTTTTTCGATGATAACGAGTATGTTCTTAATTCAGACGCGAAAGCAGTTTTTGAAGTTGTTGTATATTTCGCTCGATTGCCGCGGCATCCGGGGTCTCTTGTGCAAGTTGGAGATAAGTCTCAAAAGCGGTAATACTCTTACTATACGCACGATTTTTGTAGTGAAGATAACCGAGCGTCCGGTAATCACCAGCAGTTTCTGGAAGCAACCATGTAATGCGCTCAGCAGCAGTAACCGCTTTATCGTACTTCTCAAGAAGTGTATAGGCACGCGTCAGATTCCGCAAAATACGCGCTAAAATTTCTTTATCCGTGGCTTCGGCTAACATACTCGGTTCTAACGACACAGTTTCCTCAAAGTTTGCTTGAAGTTTGGCACGAAGCATGTCCTCAGTCATAAGTACCCCATCTTCAAACACATCAAGGAGAATATCTAAATGTTCAAATCGGTATTTAACAAGGAAATGACCTGGAAAATTGACCCCAACGAGTGGCAGACCAGCACGTCTACCGACTTCAATATAGACAACCGCTAACGTAATCGGGATACCCGTCTTTGTTTCCAAGACCATGTTGAGGAAGTTGTTCCCTAAGGCGTAATAATTTTCGGTATTTCCTGTGAACCTTTGTTCTTCAAAGAGGTAGCGATTGAGTTCGGCAATGTGTTGCTCAGGGAGTGTCATCGCTTGGATCTGTTCCCGCACCGTGTCCGCCATTTCATCCAATTGGCGAAGATATGCCTCAATATCAAGTTCGGGATATTCGCTTTGCGCGATAAGCAGCGCGCCCGTTGCGAGCTGCGTTTCGTTATTATCAAGATTCGCGAAGGAGAAGAACGGGTCTTTTTTCGGATTTTTCGTCATTTTTCTGAAAGAAAAGCAAATTTTTCTTGCATTCCTTGGAAATGTGTGATATAATTAAAGCGATCTTTGGTGTGGGGGATTAGCTCAGCTGGGAGAGCGCTTGCATGGCATGCAAGAGGTCACCAGTTCAAGTCTGGTATCCTCCACTTTTTATTTTCTCTGCTCCCGTGTTTCGTCCGTTTTCTTGTTCGTTTGCGACTTCGTTATTTTCCGTGGGACACCGTTATCCAAGATGCCCAAAAGTGTTAAATGGAGTTGGGCTTGCGTCGGTAATACCTCAATCAATGCTTCCTCAGCCTTATCAATTTGCGTTTGTGTCTCCTTGCGTTTCGCCCGAAATTCCTCCAGAGTTTCTTGAATCTCTGCATCTGTAACAAGCGAATCCTTTGCAAATCGGTTTAAAGTTTTCAAGTCTTTAACTGCCTGAATCTCCTTTTGGCGTTTCAATTCCCATAACGCTTTAAGTTGGGTCTGATGTGCGGGTGTTACGCCAAGGTCCGCCCATGTTCTTGCCTGTTCATTTTTATTTTCACTCTTTTGTGCCCACGCGATAACACCACAAAGCGCGACGCATATCAGGATGCCTACGGTTCGTTTCATCCAGATTCGGATCCGTTTATCATTTTCCATGATGTCCTCCAACTATTATAGGTATAAACCATAATAACATAGGTGATGGAGGATGTCAAGAGCAAACCTAATATCGCTAAAACGATTTCACTTGACAAAAAATACCATATCTATTAGAATTATTCATAACATAATGCCTCAAACGTCTATACATTACACGGAGAGGCATTCGGAGACAAAGGGGGGCTGAATGCTTTATAAAGGGTTACAATTAGATCGGTTTCAGGAGGAAGCGATCGCGGCAATTAATCGGGATACCTCGGTTATTGTCACCGCACCAACGGGGGCCGGCAAGACTGTTATCGCAGAGTACGCTGTCGAAAAGTGCATTGCGGAAAACCGCCGTGTTATCTACACCGCACCGATCAAAGCCCTCAGTAATCAGAAATATCGAGATTTTTATGCTGAATACGGGGACAAAATCGGCATCGTTACCGGTGATGTGGTGCTAAATCCGTATGCCCAAGTGTTATTGATGACGACCGAGATTTTCCGAAATACCATCTTTGATGATATTGGACGGTTACAGGATGTCTCTTACGTCATCTTTGACGAAATTCACTATATTAATGATATTGAGCGCGGTACCGTCTGGGAAGAAAGCCTTATCTTTGCGCCCCAACATATCAAATTTGTCTGCCTGAGTGCCACAATCCCAAACATCAACACCTTTGCGGAGTGGATGCAAAGCGTCCGGGATATTGACATTGAGGTCGTTGAAGAATTAAAACGACCCGTCCCTTTGGAGCATCATCTCTATTTTAAGGATTACGGGGTTGGGGATATAAAACATATCGCTGCGCTTCGGAACAGAGCATACAGCAATAGACGTAGCCCCAAAAAATCTAAACAGCTGAAAAATAAACCTGTAAAAAGACTTCCATCTGATTTTACAGAGACACGACTTGTCCCACATCTCCGTCGTAAAAAGCAGCTGCCCTGCCTCTATTTCTGTTTTAGCCGAAAGGGGTGTGAGGAAAACGCTTCCGCATTAGTATTTGGATCGCAGCTGCAATTGCTGAATGAAAAACAGCAAGTAGAGATTTTACAGCAATTTGACAAACTCTGTGTCCAGTTCGACATCGTTGAGGAGAAAAAAATTACTGAATTTCGTAAACTGGTGAGCTGTGGAGTGGCCTATCATCACGCCGGGATGCTACCGACGCTCAAAGAGGTCGTAGAAAGGTTGTTCACTTCTGGGTTAATCCAACTCCTCTTTACCACTGAAACATTTGCTGTCGGTATTAATATGCCCGCCTGTACTGTCGTCTTTGATAGCCTTAGGAAATTTGATGGTATCGGGTTCCGCTATCTCAAAGCACGCGAATATCACCAGATGGCGGGACGTGCTGGTAGACGCGGTATTGATACGATCGGTTACGTTTACGCCCAAATTGCACCCAAATATGCCAATTCAGGTGAGATTAAAGGCGTTGTTGCTGACAAGATAGAGCCAATAGAAAGTCAGTTTAATCTCTCCTATTCCAGTATTCTTAATCTTTATCAGAAATATGGTGATGACATATACGATGTCTACACCATGAGTTTAAGCAACCATCAGAACCGTGTACGTGTAGCGAATCTCAACAAACAGATCTCGGTTAAAACAGAGAAACTCCAAGCACTACCTCAGCCAGAGTGCATCCATGAGGGTATTGAGGGAATGAAGCAGATTCAGGAACATTCTCGGCAGAAACGAGATCATAAAATAAAATTACGGAATTACCATATACACATAGCACAGATCAAATCGAAAACGCGGAAGCAGAAACAGGAAAAAGAACGCGTTAAAAGATTGAACGCTGTTCAGAAAAAAATTATTCTGCTCCAACGGGAAGCCGAGCAGAACCTTTGTGAGGGATGTCAGCACTTGCAAACATGTACAAACAGATATCAAACTATCCGTCAAGAAGAAAAACGACTTCAGAAACTTAAAAAGAGAACGACTTATATTGAGAATGATCCCAGGCGGCAAATAGCGGCGCGTCTGAAGGTCCTCGAAGAATTGGGATATATTGAAGCACAAACACTTCTACCACGCGGGAGCACTGCCGCACATCTCTACGGGTATGAAGTCCAGTTCACCCAATTGCTGTTTAGCGGTGTTTTTGAAAAACTTACAGAGGACGAAATTAACTGTCTCATGGTAGCGATCGTCTCTGAACCGCGTAAAGATGGGTACTTTAAACGACTCAAAGATGAACGTTTATTAGACATACTGTACGGTGTCAATTCTGAAATCTCATTTATCCAGCAGTTAGAGGACAAGCACAAGGTAACAGAAATTACGCCTATGTTAGAGTTTCGGCTGTGTACCGCAATGCTGGCATGGAGCCGCGGTTGTGAGTTTGAGCAGCTTGAAAAATACGCACATTTGGATCCTGGAGACTTCGTCCGAAACTTTCGACTCGTCATTGATCAACTCCGTCAAATCCGTCGTGCTATGATTACCCATACTGCCCTCGTGGAAAAACTCAATCGGTGCATCGAAAAAATTAATAGGGATGTTGTCGATGCCGAGCGACAATTGCGAATCGGGCAGGAGGGGCTTGATGAAGCGGCGACAATGGACGTTATTGATAACAGTGAGTCGCCACCTATCGCACCAGAAGAACCCGATAATACCGAACCAGAAGACGCAGTATCGCAAACTTCGTAAGTTTGCTTTCATAGGACTTACGCAGCCCCCTTGCAGGCGGGGTTTGGAACCCCGACTGCAGTGCGTAATACATAGGTTACCATAGAAAAATACGTAAGTCCTGTTTCAGAGAAGAAAATACTTGTAATGTAAGACGATCTATATTAAAATGGTAATATAAACAGATATAGATCTTGGATATGTCGGCACACTGTTATGCAGTTCCGAAAAGATTAACATTCCCATAACAATTGAAGGAGAGACACATGGCAAATCAAGACTTCAATTTGGCTGGTGCCCTTAAAGTGCGATCAGCTGAAAAAGATGATGCAGCACATTTACACTCATATTGTTTCCCCGAAAAAACCAAGACACAGGTTACCAAAGAATTGGATGCCGATTTGGCGGAGGAGAGTCAAACACACCGACTTGTCGCAGAGGTCGGCGGATACCCGATTGGACAAATCTCCATAACGCGGAATGCAGTTGATCCTGAAGTCGCAGAAATAAGCGGCCTTGCTGTCTCTGCGCCTTTTCGTCCATTAGGCGTGGCTGACAACCTCGTGGCGGCTGCTGAGACCACAGCAGCGGAAGATGGCATAAAAACGCTCGAAATTGAATTGCCGTCTTCCGAGACACCTGTCATACAGAGATACAAAGATTGGGGTTTCACTGAAAAACCACTCGTTGTTCTCCAGAAAGCACTCGGAGAGGCTCCCGAAGAAGAAGACGAAGACACAGACGAGGATGGAGAGGAAAACGAGGCTGTTGACGCAGGTGGTGAGCAGCAAAACCTGCTTGATGCTTAAGAATATTAGAGGTTATCTCTAAAGAAACTTATACATTGCAAGTCCCCTGATAAGGGGGATTTAGGGGGTTTCTTCCAAGGAATTGAATGTCAATAACCCCCTGCTAAAGCATGGGGGCTTGTTCAAGATGGTAGCCAACCTATAACTTGAACGAGGGTAACTTATTGACTACCGTAAAATATCGCAGTGTCGTAGCGTGGCAGCTACACGTTTGTCTTAAAACGATGTGTCGAACGGGTAGTAGACATATCTAAGGATGCCCCCCAAGTCTGACGTAAAAAGCGGACACTGCGATCGGGATGGGGAAATATACACCCGAAAGGGATTTACCTGTTTTCTTAAGGGCACCGTGTCAGGTCGGATCGGAGATGGTGACAGCACTTCCGAAAAGAAGCAGCACACTCAAGAGAATCGCCAAGCAGCACCGTGGCGAAAAAACGGACTGCCTTTAACAAATCAAATACAAAGGAGCAGTGTTTCCTCTCCCTGCTAAAGCATGGGAGTATCCACACTGAAGATTTTGATGAAAAAAATCTGGCTTGCTTTTGTACTTATCCTTTTTAGTATGGGATGCGGCACCCAGAACGAAAACCTCGCGAAGGGCAAAGAATTGATTAAATCGGATAAACGCCGCAAAGAGGAGCGCGCTGTCCGAGAATTTAAACTCGCGCTCCAGCAACCGACGGATAACGCTGAAGCACATTATCTGCTTGGGTTATATAACTCTCAGGAATTTTACGAACCTAATACGACCGACTGGGAGGAGGCATCGATTACTGAACGCGGCGAACAGATGTTCCTCGCATATCAAGCAGAAAAACGGAAGTATCTTGAGAGACTCGTTTTTGAGACACTCCGCGATGATGATTTGGATATCCAAAACGCCGCACTTGATGCCCTAAAACGCGTCTATAAACAAGGAGACCAGAAACGGCTCCTCAATCAACTGCAAAAGGCAATCAAGTCGAGTGACAATCGCGATAGACACAACGCGCATTGGGTACTTGGGCACCTTGGCAAAGATGACCCAAACACGATTGTACCCATCCTCGTGAAACTTCTGGAACACCGACGCACAGAAACCCGTTTGAATGTTGTCAAGGCACTTGGCGAGGTTGGAAGTGAGAAGGCTATTCCGGCACTCGCTACAGTGATTGAATCCGGGTCTGCCAAATGGGAACGCGACCGAGAGGAACCTGAAGTCCGCCAACTCGCTGTGGAGGCACTCGGAAAAATCGGCGGTGCCGCTGTACCAGAATTAGTCAAAATTGTACAAAACAAAGGGTCGTCGCTACGTGTTGATGCAATACGCGCTTTAGCAGTCCTCGGCGACGAAAAAGTTGTGGAACCCCTCTTAGACGCTTTGCAAGAACAGAGCAGTCGAGATGTAGTCATTCCTCTTAATTGAATCGCGAGTCGGACTCGCACCCTTCGGCGCAGCTTACAAGCCGAAACTTGTTATGAAATCGGAAGGAGAAAAAATGGAAAGGTTCGACAAACTTCGCGACTTGATGTTTATCGTGCCACTTTTGGCAGCGATCGTCGGACTCGGCTGCGACAATCAATATTACGATGAACGTTTGCAAATGCAAGTACAACAATTGGACAGTGACCTGAAAGACCGGTGGTCAACGAGTGGCGTCGTGGTCTTAGACACTACGCCGAATGGACCGGCGAATAAGGCGCAACTTGAGAGTGGTGAACTTATCTCTTATGTGATTGCGGAGTATCCTATCCGAAGCACCAGCGACTTTAACAAGGCACTAAAAAGCGGGTTAGATGAAGATAATAACTTCATCCTCTATCTAAAAGATAAACCGCCACTTCGCATCTCCCTTCGTAGACAAGGTGATAAAGTCGGGTTGAGCGTAAAAGGCAATGGGACCGTCCGTGTTGAGGAAATTCGGCCCGGGACCCCTGCCGCGAATACTGATATTCAGGTAGGCGACGTCGTTGAAAAAATTGTTGATGAACGCAAAATTTATAGCCTTGATGATTATAAGAAAACGATCGGAAAACTCGCTAAACAGTCGGTCACGTTCCGAACCACTGAATTGATCGGTGTGAAAATTGCCGCTGTAAGCGCACTTGGCGATTTGGGGGATGTCCGTGCGATCGAACCACTCGTGGACATTTTCAGGAATAATACCGAACTTTCGCTCCGGAAAGTATCAATTAGCAGTTTACAGCGTCTCGTTGAATTGAGCGTTCTAAACGGACTTTTCCAGCAATTTCAGACGGCAGATGTAAACCAACTTCCTGCCGATAGCCTTCAAGCGCAGCAGCTGGAGTCCGCCGCAATCTTGGGGTTACTTACCGTAGATCGAGCCGAAAACACGGCTACCCTCAAAGCACCCTTCGGAACGCAGTTCAGACATAGATCCGAAGCACTCTACCAGAAAATTAACGAAGGGCAGCTTGCAGAACTTGCCCAGGAATACATTCAAATTGCGGTGGAGCCGGAACAAGAAATTCGACGTGCCTGCCTCGCTATACTCGGAACTCTCAAACCCGTTTCTGCAATTGATGTGCTTATCGCTGTTCTCGAAAATCCGACAGAAATTCCCGGTATCCGTTTCCAAGCCGGTGTAGCACTCAGGCAAATTGGTAAACCCGCTGTTGCGGCACTCATTGCTGCTTTTGAAAGCGGAGATACCAGCACGCAAGACATTGCCGCCTCCGCACTCGGCGGTATCGGGGGGGCTCAGGCGCGGGATCGTCTCATTAAGGCGTTGGAAGACACCAATGAATCCGCAATTCAGCTCACACTTGTTGATGCAATTGCCCAAATCGGTGACGCACCTTCAATCCAAGCACTTGAACGCCAGCGTCAGCAGTACCAAGATGATGATGACAGCGGTATCCGCATCTTTTTAGATGAAGTCTTCAAAAGTCTCGCACAGAAATCAATGTAATAGGACTTACGCATGTAATTTGTTTGAAGGTTTACGTAACCGGATGTAGGCTGCTAATGAAAATAGGACTCATTTCAGACTTACACACAGACGTTACGCCTTTGAACAAGGCACTCGTTCCACATCTTGTTGAGGCTGTGAGCACAGCGCAGCTTGATGTATTAGTGCTTGCAGGCGATATCGCACGACATTTAGTTCAACTCTCTGAAACACTTAACGCTTTTCAGATCGCAAGTTTAGGGTGTCAGATACTATTTATCCCTGGTAACCATGACATCTGGGCAATTGAGACACCTAATGTCACAAGCGAACAGAAATGCGGAATTATTTCAAAACTCTGTGATGAGTGTGGGTTTCATCCGCTCATGGACCGCCCCTTCATCAAGGAACAAATCGGTTTTTGCGGGACCATCGGTTGGTACGATTATAGTTTCGCACCCGATGGGTATGACTTCTCTGATGTCCAATACGCCGAAAAAGAATTGATGGGCGCGGTCTGGAATGACAAGCGGTATGCGAAATGGTCAGATACGGATCGTGTTGTTGCAAGCCGTTTTGAGGCGGAACTTAACGCACAAATTGCCGCTGTCCGAGATGAAGTGTCGCGTATCATCGTTGTTACACACCATGTGCCGTTCCGAGAGTGTATCCGGTATAACGGCGAATTGCCGTGGGATTTCTTTCGGGCATTCATGGGAAGTAAAGGGCTCGGTGACAACTGTTTGGACGAACCGCTCGTAACACATGTCCTCTTTGGTCATACGCATCGGGCAATTAACATGCAGATTCGCAACGTACGTGCTATCTGTGCCCCTGTTGGTTATCTACACGAGAAACCTACAGTCGGCTTGCAGGCTTATGCTACGCAATGTTTAACCTGCTTTGAAGTCTAATTATTAGGACTTACGCAGCCCCCACTGCAGTCGGGATTTGAAACCCCGCCTGCAGTGCGTAGGATGTCCGTTATCATGGACAAATGCGTAAGTCCTGTTGGAAAAAAATCAAAGGAATTCAGAAGAAAGGAATTACTATGGAGATCACTTTAACCAATAGTAATGATGCAGGCGCGCTTGAATTTCCGTGGGGCGCGATTAAATGGCTCTGTAATGATCAGATTGATCCAGAAGCCGAGATGACTTTCGGAGTCGTCTATATCAACGCTGGCGAAGGGAATCCTACGCACTACCATCCGAACTGTGAAGAACTCATCTATGTGCTCTCCGGTGAGTGCGACCACAAATTAGGAGATGAAGTCATCCCCCTCAGACCGGGGATGATGTTGCGGATTCCGCGCAATGTCAAGCATAACGCCGTCAACACCGGCTGGCAACCCGTGACAATGATCATCTGTTATTCGGATGCCGACCGACAAACCGTCTTTGAAGAGTAAAAACGCGTATGTGTAGGGGGGATTTGTAATCCCGATCCGATCCTACTCCGTCTAACCGCAAGGTAAAATTAAAAAATGTCTAACGAGTCCCGCTGCAGTGTCAAAATCTGTGGCATAACCTCTATCCATGATGCACGACTTGCCGCTGACGCAGGCGCAGATTACGCTGGCGTGTTAGTTGATGTTGCCGTATCCGAACGGACACGCTCCACTGTCCAAGCCGTCGAAATCTCGACCGAGAGTCCTATCCCAACTGTACTTTTGCTATACAATCGCACGACCCCTGACATTCAAACAGTGGTATCACAGGTTCAACCGTTTGCCGTTCAACTCCTTGGGCAGGAGTCGCCACAACAGGTTGAAGCACTTAAACACGCTGTGACCTGTCAACTCTGGAAATCCGTCTATCTACCCGCAGGTAGACCAGAAAATGTGGATATGCCTGCCGTTCGCGCGGAGATGCAAGCCTATCGGGATGCCGGTGCCGATTTCCTCTTATTTGATAGCGTTGATCTAAGTGGCGAGAAACCGAGATACGGCGGCACAGGCAAAACCTGTGATTGGAATGTCGCCGCTGAACTCATCGCCGAAAGTCCGCTACCAGTATTCTTTGCGGGTGGGATTCGTCCAGAGAACGTCAAATCTGCTATTGAGACGATCCGGCCGCACGGTATAGATCTCTGTTCCGGTGTTGAAGCATTGAAAGGTGTCAAAGACCCGCAAAAATTGGGACAACTGATGGAACAGATCGAACAAGCCAATTGAAAATAGTAATCAGTTACCAGTCGTCGATTAAAGCGAACTCTGGTTTAACAGCTATCTCTTAACTCTCACTGCGAGGCAAACTGATAACCGATAACTGACAACCATTAAAAAAGAGGTTTTTATGAACACTTATACACAGCTTTTTAACAATCTTTTTCGGCTAGCTGCTATCGTAATACTTATATGTGGAATGTCTATTGTCAGTTTTTCTACCGCGTTCGCTGATGCCCATGAAGCTGAAGCTGAAGCGATGGAAGAAAAACCGATGGAGGAAAAACCGAAAATTACAGGATGGTTCCAAATTGATGTCGATAGTTTAGGCACCTATTTCTTAGTGGGTGCAAGCCATCCACTCAGCGGTGGAATTTCGTTTGATTCTAATATCTATGTTAATGATCATTTGGGTGAGTTTGATATGGGCATCTCATTCCCCGTTATCGCCAATGACAGCATGGCACTGCTGCTAACACCGATGCTCGGCGTTGGGTTCGAGTATACCAGTCCAGACGGACCCTATGCCTTATACCCGCAAATCTTTGCGATCCTACCCGCCGGTAAAATCTTCGGTTTCCACTGGACAATCGCCACGGTTAAAACCCTATTTGATGACAAAAGTTTTAATGAACTCTACAACCGGACTTACATTACTTATGCCATTAACGACATTGTCGCTATCGGTCCACAGTTTGAATCAGTGCTTTTTCCCAGCGATGTCCCCCTCAGTGATGATGGCAAACCGATTGACAGATTGTTGGCACTAAATTTCGGTGGACGTTTGAACATCAATTATGGTGAGAATAATACACTCGGCTTATATGTCGGATATGAGACAAAAAAAGAGGAAGGGCAAACAGGACTTACCGGTAGAATGAATTTCACGCGTAGATGGTAGGTTCCGGTAAAATCCGAAAAATGTGAAAACGTTAGTATTTGATACTTCCTATTGCAGGCGAGGTTTCCCAACCTCGCCTTATTTTTTTTAACCTCCTCCCACCGCTGGCAGTGAACAAACCACCTCCCGCTGCTGGCGAGGATTGTATCCTCGCTATTTTGTGAGTGTATAGGTAGTTACGGGTTTTACTATATAACCCAAGTTGCTACCTTGAAATAGAAAGTGTTATTTTCCTTGTCTGCATCCCACCCTGAGACCCTGCTCTTTGTCCCCATCACACCCTGAAACCCGCAAAGGTATTTTCAAGCGAAATTAGCGATTTTTATCAATATAATTTGCTTTCTGTCTTAAAATATCGTATGGCATATAGTCATATATAGACTTATGTATTTTTATATTGAATAATATTTAGAATTGACCTATCATAACCCAAGTTGCCATTTGTAAATCCGTGGGATAGTAGCAACCCTGACAAAATATTTTTTTCACGTGATGTAACGTTTTTGAAAAAAAATGTGTCTTTAATAATAGCACTCATAATGACTTCATATTGTAATAATATAATTGCGTGGACTGTATTGCACAAAGTCTGGGACTCAGCACTTAATTAGATATTTCAGTGGATGCAATGCAGCGGAATCTATTCATGAGGAGGGAACGCCGTGGAGAGAGAAGACGATGTTCAATTGATTCAGGCCGTTTTAGCAGGCGACGACTCAGCATTCGGCACTTTAGTTGAAAAATACCAAAAAAGTGTTCACGCCCTCGCGTATCAGAAAATCGGTGATTTTCATCATGCAGAAGAAATTACACAAGATACCTTCCTCCGCGCATATCAAAAACTTTCAACGTTGAAAAATCCGAGCCAGTTTCCCAGGTGGTTGTATGTCATTGCGGATCGGCTTTGTCTGAATTGGCTGCGCAAACACAAACCTGCCAAGCAATTGCAATCATTGGAGGACACACCTATGGAAGAAGTGGTGAAATCTGCTTATACGCGCTACGAATTGGAACAGCGCGAAACAGAAGCAACTGAACAGCGTTTTGAGATCGTCGAAAAACTTTTGGAAAAATTGCCGGAGGGTGAGCGCACAGTGGTGACACTCCATTATCTCGGCGAAATGACAACGACGGAGATTAGCAAATTCTTGGGAGTGTCGGTAGAGGCAATAAGGCTTCGACTCTATCGCGCCCGAAAACGGTTACAAGATGAAGAGGAACTCTTGGTCCAAGAAGTGCTTAGTGGTGTGCAGATATCATCGAGTATAAAGCAGAACATCATGCGACAAGTCGTTGACATGAATCCGACACCTCCATCGAAAATTTCACCGAAAATGGAACCGTCCTTGCCGTGGGTGACGATTGGAGCTGCTTTGGTTGTAGCAATCCTATTTTTTCTCAGCGTCAGCAACTTCGGTAACCCATACCTTGTCCATTTTCAGAAACTTTACAGTAATTACTTTGCGGGCGATGCTGAAGGCACAAAAAGCGCGAAGGATCTCACTGCTGATTTGACCATAACACTCGGAACCCATGCGAGTGGTGTTTCTCTTTTAGTGGCACTGCTTGAGGGAAAATGTGATGTCAGCTCATGGTCCAGACAGGCTCTTGAAAATCCGAGTTTTCCGGTGGTAGCAGCGGAAACAACGGTTGATATCGTTGTTGTTTCTATGCTGGAGATGGGGTTTGCTGCGGGCGAACTCGCTACCATTGATGCCATTTATGCGCGTGCAAAACAGATGGGACTTGAAACTTGCCCGGTTGAGACTGCCGCGCAGATTCGTCTGCAATTTCGCGACCAGCCAGACTGGAGAACCAGGAAGCGGCTGGGGGATTTTTTCGTCGCGAGTGAACCGTTTGTTCTGACGCGTGACGGTCTCCCGAAGATTTTTAGTGTCGCGCGGGATGATAGATACCCGCACCCTGAAACCGGTATCGGGCTATGGCTGGTTTCAAATGGTACCGTTGAAGCCGAAGATATAGAACTCCCTGGCAGACTGTTTAAAGCATCCGATCCTGAGGAGATTGACCGTTTTGCATTCGGACTTCCGAGATAGATGAAAAGTTGAAAAATGATGCGGCGAGATTCAGAGGGTATCTCGCTAATTCTTACATCATCATTTGTTGGTTAATACCCTCAAAAGGAGAACTATATGAAATTTACAACCTTATGTCTTGCTATCGTCAGTATAACAATAGCAGGTTGCTTGGCTACTACCGTTCAACCTGAACCGCCACGCACGATTATCACTTTTGATTATTCGCCTCCAGAAACTATGCCCGGGTCAGCTAATCTTACATTCGCTGTTGTTGGTGCAGAGATTGTTGGTGGAAGTCGTGGAACGCCTATCCCACTTTTTAAGACCTTTGCCAGCAATATGACGAAAGACTTTGGTGAGATACTAACTGCCCGTGGTTTTAGTGTTAAAGGTCCTTTTCAAGACTATGACATAATGACGTATTCCGATAAAGAAGGTGCTGATCTCGTCCTCACTGCTGAAGTTGAGTTCAGTTCAGATACAACACAACTCAGATTTTCAAGTATTGGAAGGGTAAGTGGGTTAATAATAGTGAGTTGCCACGTCAATCTCGTGGCTTATGAGAGTCTAACGAAGAATCGCCTTTGGACAAAGAGTGTAGCAATTACACCCATAACAGTGGAACTCATCTCCAGAAGTGTATATCCAAACGGTGTGAGTTTGGCGACGCTGCTGGTAAATGAGAACAAATTCCACAATGACATTGGTCGCGCACTTGAAGGCCAATATAACGAGGTTCTGAACCGGATTTACGGTTACATTGAACCAGAGGGCATGGCAACTGTTGGTGA
>JAJDTM010000038.1 GCA_022827185.1 Candidatus Poribacteria bacterium | reverse complement strand
TCCGTTCAGCCTCTGCTTTACTGCCACCCTCATTGATGAAATCAAGCACGCATTTGCGCAAATCTGTTGAATAAGTCATAATCATAAAGACTGACATAAATCTCAAAAAATGTAAACTTATTTTCGGGATCCACTATAAACCCGATTCGATGAGACCCATATACTGCGGAATACGGAGAACGCCGTGCGAATCGTGTCCTGTGAGGTTTGAAGCGACAAGCAGTTCAGCGATAATCGGTGCCTCGTCGCTCGGAACACCCCCAGCTTCAAAAATGTCGGTCGTAATCTTTTCTAACTGTTCTTGCGTAAAATTTGGCATATCTCGGTTCGCGTCTACCTCTATTTTTGCTATGCTGCATTAAACAGCGATGGAAAGTGGCGGTACGGATCGCCGGGTTCGCGGAAGAGGATCTTTTGACGCTCGGTTAACGCAATATCCTCCGGTATTGCCACACGCCGCGAAGTCCATGCGATATGTGAGACGCAATATTTGTAGAGCAGCGACCGGCGTTGGTGTTTTCCATTCCACGCCGCTGTGCCGTGTGTCAGTGCTTCAGTAAAAAGGATTGCCGAGCCAGCGGGTGCGTCCGGAATAATAACACAAGGTGAATTTTCAGGTGCAGCAGCTATCTGCTGTGGCAACCTATAATTACCTTTATGGCTCCCCGGGATGCAGCAAAATCCGCCGTGTTCCGGTCCGGTATCCGCGAGATTCCATGTTACAACGACGAATCCGTTGTGAATCTCGTTATCTCGGAAAGGGTAATATTCTCCAGGGATCGCTTTTGCTGTCGGCGATGTAGCACCGTAATCGGCGTGTAATCCACCTCGCGGCATGCCTTCCTCCATATACATGCCATAAATCCGGTCAAGTCGGAAGCAGTCGCCTAACCGGAATTGGAGTATCGGCATAATCTTGGGGTGGTCAAGTAGATTGCAAAACGGTTTACCCCACTGCAGGAAACCGGAGCCATCCGGCGCGCTTCCGAATCTTTGAACTTTCCCCGGTGTAGGCAGGTGTTGATCGTCAATGCATTGATTGAGGGCTGCAAGTTCATCTGGACTCAGGACGTTCTCAATGACGAGGTAGCCTTGCACATCAAAGAGGTACTGTTGTAACTGTAGATCGCTCATACGCTTATTCTCCTATTATCTACAGGTTTCAAATTCTTCAGGACTTACGCATTTTTCCATGATAACAGACGTATGACTGCAGGCGGGGTTTTAAACCCCGCCTGCAGTGGGGGCTGCGTAAGCCCTATTCTTAACTGTGAAATAGTCTCAATAGTCGTTGATAGTCAGTTTAGCACATTGGTCGGACTTTGTCAAACATATTATGCATTTGTGGTGTGTGGATGCCCTATATCGTGCAGGACGAAGGTAGATTTGCCCGTTTTTGTGCAAGGTATCTGTTTTGGAATTGAGAATAACGATATATTCAGCGTTTTAGGCATTGGCATACAAATTGCATCGCTTTAGATAAAAATCTGCTGTCTGATAAAGAGACACCCTACTTATGAAAAAAAGAATGTTTTTTCTTAGCCGATTACTTCTAATTTCTATACTTCCTTTGTTGAACTCTTTCGCGCAGGATTCTTCGCAATGGCATCTGCCTGATGGTGCGATAGCACGGCTCGGTAAAGGCAGTATAATTGACATCAGGTATGCACCCGATGGTGCGCATTTCGCTGCAGCGAGTACGATCGGGATTTGGCTCTACGATGCACATACCTATAAAGAGACTGCCTTACTGACTGGACATACGTGGTCAGAGGTTTCTGTGATAGCCTTCTCCGCAGATGGCAAAACGCTTGCAACTGCGAGTTGGGATGATCCGGTTCGGTTGTGGGATGTCTACACTGGGCAACTCCGTGCTACACTAACAGGATATGTGAACGACGTTAACGCTATTGCGTTCTCACCGGACGGCAAAACGCTTGCGATCGCAAATGCTAACGAAATCCTATTGTGGGACCCCAAGACCGGTAAACAGCGGACTCGTCTTAGTAGACACACCGACTCGGTAAAGGCTATCACGTTTGTCCCGGATGGCAGCAGGTTAGTCAGCGCAAGTTCAAATGGAACGATGCGGGTGTGGGATCTACTGACAGGGCAACATAAATCTGTTGATGTGAAAGGAAATAAATATGCAGATATTGTGTTTTCGCCAGATGGAAAAGTGCTTGCTATCGCACACAGAAATATTCGGCAAATTAAACTATGGGAAACGGACACAGGTCAATTCCTACGGACTTTCAGAACTGCAGCATCGGTGGACACTATTGCGTTTTCACCGGATGGAAAAATACTTGTCAGTAGCAGTAGTTGGCCGGACTATCCAATTGAATTGTGGAATGCACAAACGGGCGAACCCCTGGCGACTTTTACAGGGCATACGTGGATTATTAACACAATAGCGTTCTCACCAGATGGGAAAACACTGATCAGTGGGAGCAACAACGGTACGCTTCTGGTGTGGGACCTGGAAACAGGCGAGAATCAGAAAATGCTCCAAGGATACCTGGGTTCGGTGGGTGTCATTGCGTTTTCCCCAGATGGGAGAACCCTCGCGAGTGGCAGTTCGCCGCATACAATTCAACTATGGGATATAGATACACAACGCCCCCGCGCTAAGTCTGAAGCCGATGCTTTTTGGGTCTGGGGGCTGGAATTTTCACCGGATGGACAACTCCTTGTCAGTGGGAGTTCAGAAGAGGTGTTGGTATGGAATCCGCACACTGCAGAACTCCACGCAAGGTATCAACCTTGGTACGGTGCTATTGCGTTTTCACCTGACGGAGAGACGTTTGCAAGTGGAAGATTTGACGGTACGATCCGGTTATGGGATACACACACGATCCAAAACTCGGCGGATATCCAAAGTCGAGCCGTCCTTGATGAGCATCGCACAAGTTTTTATTGTTTAGCTTTCTCGCCAGATGGCTTAACACTCGCCAGTGGAAGTATAGAAGGTACCGTTTTGTTGTGGGATGTCTCTACGACACAACTCAAAATGACTCTCACTGGACATAAAGAACGTGTTAATACCTTAGCATTTTCTTCAGATGGCAAGACACTTGCCAGTGGAAGTTGGGACGCCCCCATCCGATTATGGGATACAGAAACCGGTATGCTTAGAAGAACTCTTAATGGGGATTCGGACGGCATTACTTCCATCGCGTTTTCACCGGATGGAAAAATCCTCGCCAGTGGCAATGGAGACGGCACTGTTCAGTTGTGGAACACACACACAGGTCAAGCGCAAGGGACGCTTACAGGACACGAATATGAGGTCAATTCGGTTACGTTTTCGCCAGACGGTCGCACGCTCGCCAGTGGTGGCGGCGAAGGCACGATTCTCTTGTGGAAAGTTCAGTCTGAAGTGCTCGAAGATGTTAACGGCGATGGTGTCGTCAATATTGACGATTTAACATTCGTTGCTAACCGCATCGGGCAGGTTGGGGATGGAAATGCGGCAGATGTTAACGATGATGGGGTTGTTAATATCCTTGACCTTGTTGTGGTTGCAGGCGCGATAGAGTGAAATGAACGGAGAAAAAAAGAGGCGCGCTCGGAAAGCGCGCCTGTGAAAAAAGTAAGTTTTGAGAGGCTATTCGTTGATGTAATCTGAACGTAACTCAAATATATGCTGCGACCAACTGTCTGTACGGTTGTCAAGTTCCGCCGCAATAGCCATTATATCTTCCAACTGCTCATAAGCCTCGGCATCTTCTTGGTTGGCAAACTCAAAGGTAACAAGCCGATGTGGAGATTCACCATAATAGTTGTCGTAAGATGCTATCGTTTTCAACTGAGGGGGGCCTACGATGTCTGAGGAAATGGAATCAAGCCACTCAAGATATGTTGCTTTTCCTCCCAAGGGATAGTCAACAAAAATAATACTTTTAATTGGCCAATCCTCTGCTTCGGTTTTCGCGTAGTCAGAACGCTCAATAAACGTATGCGCACTCACTTTGGTTGCGTGGTTCGGAATATCTTCAAAAATCGCGGCGATCTCTGGACGGTTCAGATAGGTCGCCGCATCAAGAAAACTCTTAAATTCAAATTCTACGAACCGGTGAGGACTCATGTCCGGATCTGTGTTGTCGTAAGACCTGATCCGAACAATTTCTTCAGGTGCTTGCAACGTTGGTGCGACAGAGGCAATCCACGCAATATAAGCATCCTTTCCGCCTTCCGGATAGTCAACTAACGTGATTAACTTCACTGGAATCGCTTCCATTTCAGACATGGTGTCGTCCATGGTAGTGTCCGCGGGTGGCATGCTATCTATTGCCATATTTTGCGCTCTCTCGCAGCCCGCGAATGCAACGAGCGCGATGAGAGCGATCAAGAAGGAATTTGCTAATTTCAAATTCATTGTTTGGTCTCCTTTGAAAAAATAAATAATAAAGTTTGGCTCATGTAAAGACTGTGTGCTAACGAAGATTTAAAACCCACGTGGTGACTGCTTTCGCAAAAATAATCGCACATACTTTTGACATGAGCGTAAAGTTTAAAGGTTTTCAAGCCTAATATACTATTTGATATAATGTAACTCTTTATTAGCAACGTGGTTACGATTTCCAAATCGGTTCTGGAGCCTGCGCACGGAAATTGACCGTGCGAGCGAGAACGAACAGGAGATCCGAAAGCCTATTCAAACTCCGAATTATTTCTGGATTGACTTCCGTTTCGTTTGCGAGATGGACAACACGCCGTTCACTTCGGCGGCAGACGACGCGCGCAATATGTAAAATAGCACCGGCAGCGCATCCGCCGGGCAGAATAAAGTTCGTCAGTGGCGGAAGTGCCTCAGAAAGTGTGTCTATCGCGGTTTCCATCACTGTTGTGAAATCCGCCGATATGCGAAAGTCAGCGGCTTTCGTGTGGGTCGCAGGCGTTGCCAAATCTGCTCCGACCGCGAAGAGGTGATTTTGGATCCGCGCCATCAGTTCCGAGAGGTCTGTATCATCAATAAGCACTTGAGCATAACCGATATAGGCGTTCAGTTCATCAACAGTACCGATCGCCTCAATGCGCGGGGCATCTTTTCCAACTCTTGTTCCACCGTACAGCGCGGTTTCCCCAGAATCACCAAATTTAGTGTAGATTTTCATATTAATCCATTATATACTTTAGGGAAAAAGGAGTCAAGTTACGTATGAAAATATCGAACAAAATTCAAAAGGTTAACGTTGTCGATTTGCGGGTGCCTACATCGGATACGCTGCTCGGTTCTGATCCCTTCCATAAGAAACCTAACTATTCCGCAGTGCTCACAACAATAGAAACGGACACCGGACATCACGGTATTTCTGTCGCTTTTACTGCCGGTGCCGGGAACGATTGGATCGCCTACGGGGTCAAAGACCTTGCACAACTTGTTGTCGGGATGGACGTGAACACTTTCGTTGAGGATCCGGGGGCGTTTCACAGACTGCTCATAGACCATCACCAGTTACGCTGGCTTGCGGACGGTGTGAATCGGATGGCAATCGGGAGCATTATCAATGCGATGTGGGATGTCTGGGCAAAATTGGTTGACAAACCGCTCTGGAAACTCCTCGTCGATTTGCCGCCGGAGCAAATTGTGCAGTGTATTGATTGGCGGTACCTGCGAGATGCCCTCACACCTGATGAAGCAGTAGAAATTCTCAATACACACTGGGACAGCCGAGAAGTGCGTGAGCAGAAAATTCGTCAACAGGGACCGAAGGCATATTCCACCGCAGGGTGGCTCGGTTTGACAGATGAACAAATTATTGAGACGGTGAATCAGGTGAAAGCAGCCGGACTCGACTGCTTCAAGATGAAGGTCGGGCAGAATTTGGACTTTGATAAGAAACGACTCGCCTTCATTCGCGAGGCAATCGGACAAGAAGCGCGCTTGATGTTAGATGCGAACCAGATCTGGGGTGTTGATGAGGCGATCGCCTATATGGAGGCATTGGCGGAGTTCAGACCGACATGGATTGAGGAACCGACAGCGCGTGATGATGTGCTCGGTTTTGTAAAAATATCGCGTGCTTTGGAGAAACACGGTATCGGCGTTGCTACGGGGGAACAGGTGCCGTCCCCTGTTATTTTCAAGCAGTTGATTACAAGTGGTGCGATCCAGTATTGTCAGATTGATGCGACGCGGTTAGGTGGTGTCAACGATGTCTTAGGAATTATCTTAATGGCAGCAAAGTATAACGTCCCTGTCTGTCCACATGGTGGCGGTATCGGGTTATGTAACATGATTCAACACTACGCGATATGGGATCAAATCTGTGTCGCTGCACATTCGGATACACAGGTGGTTGAATATCTAAACTTCCTGCAAGAGGAGGTTTTCCTGCATCCGATCCAAGTACGCAACGGTGCTTATGTTACACCAACGGTGTCGGGTTGGGGACTTGAGATGTCCCCAGATTTCGTCGAAAAGCACATCTATCCGACAGGCTCTGTCTGGCAAGGCAGAGAGGCATCTGGAGGGATAACCTTTTTGGCATGATTGTCTCAACGCCGCTTCCGGTTTTGAGCGGTTCCTCAGCGCGAATAGGCGCGCTTTGATGAAGATTAATTTTTTAATTCGGTAATTTCGGAATGTGCGATGAATTGCACGACTACGAACAAACCAGTATGTAGTAGGACAATTCTGCGGTGTACTCACCCAAATGCGAATTGCAATTATTGCCGGTCAATTACTGAAATATTTTCTTAAACTTCATTAAGCGCGCCCTTCAGGAACTCTAATTTCAAACAGGTTTATTACTCTTCATCTGGCAAACTGCTCTGATTGCCGTTATCTTGCTGACGTTTCAACAAATCTTTAATATCTGTCAGTTTATCATTAACAGAAAATAGGATGATCAAGAACTCACAGTAGACACGTATAACAATTGGACCGAGAAAGAGATAGCAAAATCCCATAAGTACCATTTCACCTCCATCAACACCAAAATTTTCCATAGCTCCCAGAGCAATAAGGACAATTCCGACAATGACACAGATAATCGCACCGATCCAAAACAGTATTGGAATGACAATAGGTGTGATCATTTTTTTGAATTTCAGAAAGTCTTTCATGTGAGTCCCCTCCTTTTGATGTGTTAAACTGCCGGTCAGTTTTTCGCACCTTCCGCGCGTTCTTTATATGCCGCGGCACCGGACGTAATCCATCCGCCGACACCTGTCATTAAGAACCGCACACCTGCCTTGACATATTTCTCGACCATGGCATCAAGCGTCAAGGTGCCAGCAACGCGTCCCGCCGCTTGGATACGCGCAAGTGCTGTATCTATTGTGTGCTGAACATCTGGGTGCGCCATGTTCCCGATATGCCCCATAGAGGTCGCTAAATCTGAGGGGGCAACGAAAAATACATCAATATGGTCAACGGTGAGGATCTCGTCTAAGTTGTTAACGGCAACAATGTCTTCAATCAAGACGATGACGAGCGTTTGCGAGTTAGCGACATCAAAATAGTTGTCCACACCGTAGCCTTGGCGACTGGTGAACATCCCGCGGTGTCCAATCGGTGCGAATTTCGCGCCCTCCACGACGTTTTGCGCTTCCGCTTTCGTGTTGACGTGCGGGACACAAATCCCCATTGAACCGCAATCCAGCGTGCGGTAGATCAGTGCCTGATCGTTGCGATTGACGCGTGTGATAGAGGTCATGCCCCAGAGGTCGCAGGCGCGTGTCAGATCACCGATTCGCGATGCATCAACAGCACCGTGTTCGCCTTCCAACCACACACCATCAAATCCGTTTGGGCCGAAGATGTCTATATCGTCGGCGTTCGTTAACCCTGAGATGACATAAGCGAGGTCGCCATTTGCTAATTTTTCTTTAACGCGATTGGGTCTTATTTCCATAAATTTCTCCTATAGGATTTACGCAATTCCCCGGTAGTGCGGTTTCCTAAGGGAAACCCCCAGCAAAAACACCGCACCATAGGTGTCAATTTAGCATTTTAGAGACTATAGATATAAACATGCCGCCCTTAGAGGGCTGAAGAGTTATAAACTGGAGCTGCTATAAACATAACGTCCCTACGGGACTGAAGAGGTTTTTGATTCATACAAGGTTTTTGTGTAAAACCGGGTTCGGTTAGAAAACCGAACCTACCGGGCCTGGGGTGAATTAGAATTAAGGTGTCGTCTTAAAGAATATCAGGAATCTTGAAAATTGTCCATAAAAAAGTAAAGTGCGCGCTTGGAAGCACGCACTTCGCTTTTAACACTGAAATAGGCTTCGTTGCCTATTCACTGGCACGTAGCAGGTGGATACCCATTGCGATGTTCAACGGTGGAAGTATAGCATCAAAGAGAATCCATACTAAACTTCGGGTGTCCATGCCGACAGCCGTAAATTCTGACGCGACCCCCATGATACCGAACCAGTTCCAGAAAAAGATTATGGCTGTGAAAATGAACCCATAGAATAGCGTGTTCGCCGCTATGAATTCTTGGACGCTTGAATCTGCTCCGACGCGACTCATGCGAATGTAGCCGAATATCAGCCCCAGGATTACCGAAATCGCGGAGAGCGGGTTGATGTAGTCCCAAGCGGAACTGTGCGGACTATCAGCGGTGGAGGTGTGGTAAATTGGCTCAAGAATTGTCTGAATGGCGACTATCGCCGCGATGACGATAAGCACAACGCCTATGAATCGCTTGAGGCTTTCCATGAAAATTTCTCCTTTTCCATTATTGGGTCCAGTTAAATCCTATCCCGAGACGCAATAAGGGATAGCATTGTTAATGGATGAAGTTTGAGGTGATTAGCCTCTCGTTAACGAAACAAGAAATTACCTTACACTTCTTAAATCGGAAAAATTTGTCAAATACGACTGCATTGTATATTTTACAACATAAAAAGTCAATCTTTTTTACAAAAAAGCACATTAGGACTTTTTAAGTTGAGGGTTATAGCGTTAGGCGAAGAAAATTGGGAAGCGCGAAGACAACACTCTTAGGAGATCATTCTGCTTTATCTTCAGTGGGAATAAATGTTCTAATTTCTGAGGTATACTTCTCAAAATCATGCTCGGCGAGGGATTTGAGGTTATCTAACTGCGTAAGGTTGTCTATCTCCCAACGATCGATTTCTGGATTGATGCGTAAATAATTGCCGTTTAGCAACAGTTCTGCTGTATATGCGGATGCTTGGGCTTGCAATGTCATCACGTAGGTGGTTAGTTTCGCACCCCCCCATCCGGTGATAAATCCCCAGCCTCGTCTTTGCCGATACATGTTTGTCGAATGTCCTGTACCGATGGAGAGCATCCGAATCTCTTGTGCCTCTTTTCTAAACACTGAGAGTGCCTCTGTGGCGGCAATTGTGGAAGGGTTGTTTGCCCATAAGCAGCCGTCTGCTAACAAGAGGTTGTCAACGGACTTTGGGGCAAAGAATGTGGGTGCAGCACAGGAGGCGAGGATAGCGTCTCGTAAACAGACCTTTTTACTTGTGGGGGGCGTACCCTCCGAATCGTGCCTGCTATAATTGGATCTAAAAATCTGGACTTCACTTTTGGCGATCTCTGAGCTTGTTATCATCAACGGCGTTGCTATTTCACCGAGAGGCGTTGCCGGGATATGTTTGGCAATAATCTGCGCGAGTTGTTCGCTTGGATATTTGCTGAGAAACAACGGGATGCGATACCACCGTTTTCGGAAGATGTGCGGTGTCTCGGTATCAAAAAGTTCGACGATATCCGTCATAGGGATGTCGGAGACAGCAGCACCGGCGATAATCGCGCCTGTGCTTGTTCCCACAATGAGGTCAAAGTAGGTTTTGATACGTGTGCCAAAAGCCTCTTCAATTTTGGCGAGGAGTTGGGCGGTGTATATGCCGCGGGTACCGCCGCCATCTAACGCGAGGATGTGGAAGGTGTCCTTGTTTCTCATTGATTGCCTATTCATCATCTTCGTCTTCGGGTGGTTCCCAATCGGCAGCATTGAGTGCTTTTACGCGAGGTCGAAAGACTGTATTAAGTTTTTCAAGATTATCCGCGAGCCATTTATGCTGATTCGGCCAATTGACTTCGTCTCCTGGGTCGGTGTCCTCCTTACGTAAAGAAATCCGGCTACTTTTGCGGTCAGGTAACTCCTCCCATTCGAGCGGCTCGCCAAATTCTTCCTCAATCTCTGCTTGTTGATCCTTGAGTAAGTGAAAATGTGCTGTAGAGTTCCTACCAGTTGTATAGAGCGTGATACCAATAGCCTTTTTTTGTGTGCGAAAGTATGGCTCCATGCTGATGGCTTTTCCCATTCCAAATATTAGGAAGCTGCCTGGCCCTATACTTGGGAATCGAAGTTGACTGACTGTCTTCTTCATGTAATCGCGCAATTCTGTCCAGAATTTTATATCCCGTAGTTGTTTCTCAGAGAGATCTTCACTCACTGCGCGTTCTGTATTCCGATTTACTGTGCGGCTCCAGTCATTAGGTTTAGAGACGATTTCAAATTGTGGAGCCCGGGCAGAGTTTCCAATTTGCCATACCTTAACCTCTATCCCAAAGTACTGGTAGTGCTCATCTGTAATTTCGTTTAGTTGGTCAAGCGCGGTACGATGCTCTTCGCGGAATTCTTTCGCAATCCAGATAACTGTATGGATATCCAAACCCGCTGCATAAGTGAGGATTTGACCGAAGTGACTGTGGTCAGTTCTTTCTAATTGGTTTTCAATGAGTACCTTTGAGCCATCAACTGTATCCCTGCACAGAATATCAGCACGAAAGTCTCCAACATTTAACTCTTGACCTTCAAGTTCGAGTTCCATATCCAGTGCTTCGCCAAGGAGGGTGAGGTTTTCTTCTTCAGCTAACCATGGTGTGAAATCCTGAGCTTCATCGGGCCAAATTTCGCGTAACTCAACAGGTTCAAGGCGGGAAAGTTTTTCAGGCATTAGGCGTTGTTTCCTCTGTTATTTGTTTGTCAGTTGTTTATATCTGTAACGACGGTGAACTCTGGGGCGTAAGGCGAGTCTGCAATTTGGATAACTGTAACCTCTACACCCAAAAATTGAAGGGCAGTAGATGTATTTTTATTTAGCCAATTAAGCACATCTCGATGTTCAGGGCGGAACTTCTCTGCAATCCAACGAATTCATACATCAGCGCGCTTCTCTCACTCTAATTCGTCTATTTCTTGAATCTCCCTGACAAGTTTCGCTTCAAGCTTGTGATCGCCAGTGTCACGCGAGAATTTGAGGGCTGTCTCAAAATCCGCTCGTGCCTTCGTGTTACGTTTGAGATAGCGTTGAATCATACCCCGTTCCACGTAAGCTTCAGCAAATTCTGGATCTCGCTGAATTGCCTCTTCATAATCAGCAAGTGCGGCTTCATATTGGAGCAGGCGCCTCTTTGACATACCGCGGTTCCAGTACGGGATAGCACTATCAGGATAGAGCTGAATTGTGCGGTCGAAGTCTTCAATAGCACTTTCATGTTTTCCAAGCATTAACTTCGCAAGGCCTCGGTTATGGTAGGCTTCCACCAAATCTGGATTTAACCGCAAAGCCTCGTCATGATCGGCGATGGCGGCTTCATGATTGCCTAATTTTGTCTGCACAAAGCCGCGGTTCGTATACGCCTCGGCATCCGCAGGATTGAGGCGGATTGCTTCATTATAGTCGGCAATCGCCTCCGCATATTGTCCGAGCGCGTCTTGGACATTCGCCCGTTGGGTATAGGCTTCCGCATAATCGAGCTTAAAATGGATCGCCTTGTCATAAGCAGAAAGTGCTTTCTTTTTCTTTTTTTCTTCTAACAAAAGCGTGCCAATAGAAAACCAGGCGCGGGCAGCGACTTCGTTATCGACCGCCTCTACGACATTCGCGAGCGAGTGCCATTTTTCAAGTGCTGCTGCGATTTTCCCTTCCTCTTGCAACAAGTGCGCATCGGCAATTGCCTTATCTATCAGCGAAACCGTCGGGGATGTTTGATATGCTTGCATCGTTTCCTCAACTTTCGGTGTGCTATTTTCAGCAATCGGCTTTATTGATTTTTCACTCATGGGTTTCCTCCTCTCTCCGCTTTATTAACAAAATACCACATCTCTATGCCAAAATCAACTGAATTTTATATTGACACAAACTCGTAACTTCTGCTAAAATCCTATTCAAAACAGCAGGACAAGGAGCAATCATGAACCGTAGAAATTTTTTAATTCAGGGAAGTACCGCAGTGGCAGGACTGCTGCTCGCGAAGAGTCCGATGCGTCTTTATGCCGCTCAACACGAGCACGCACATCACCATGGTCATACACTGCCAAAACTCCCCTACCCATATGATGCGCTTGAACCGTCTATTGACAAACGCACGATGGAGATCCATCACGGAAAACACCACCAAGGCTATGTCAATAAACTCAATGCAGCGATTGCGCATCATCACAATTTGGAGCACATGTCGATTGAAGATCTACTTCGGAATATTGATAAAGTGCCGAAGAACATTCGCCAAGCCGTTATCAACAGCGGTGGCGGACACGCCAACCACACGCTTTTCTGGAGCATCATGATCCCCGACGGCAGCGCACCGATAGGCAAAGTTGCCGAAGCCATTCAGTCTACATTTGGATCGTTTGATGCTGGTAGCGAGATGTTCACCACGGCAGCGAAAACGCATTTCGGATCAGGATGGGCATGGCTTGTTGTTGACGATAAGAAGAAGTTGCAAATCTATTCGACATCGAATCAGGATAGCCCTTTAATGAAGGGACATACGCCTATCCTCGGTCTTGATGTTTGGGAACATGCCTATTATCTCAACTACCAGAACCGGCGCGTCGATTATGTTGATGCTTGGGGTAAGGTCGTCAATTGGAAACAGGTTAACGCCAACTATATTGCGGCAACGAACGCTTAAAACCGCGCCTACCGAAAAATGAGGAGGCACCATGGATCGCAGAGATTTTTTGCGACGTAGCGGTATGACGCTTACAGGGCTGCTGCTCAGTCCGTGGGCAGTCTACGCCTTTCCAAGTCGTGAGGGTGAAGTCCTTGTCCCATTTATTGATCAACCCCCTCCAGAACAAGGGCGACTGGATTGGAACACACTTGATACCTTTATCACACCGAACGATGAATTCTTCAATGTTTCACACTACGGCAAGCCTGAAGTCGATCTTGAAACGTGGAAACTCGAAGTAAGCGGTTTGGTTGATAACCCGTTGATGCTCACGATTGAAGACATTAAAGCGCGTCCACGGCAGGAGGTAACCTTTACCTTGGAATGCTCCGGCAACCATGGGTTTGCAACGTTCACGGGTGGAATCGGGAACGCAAAATGGGCTGGCACACCCCTCACACCGATCCTCAAGGAAGCCGGTATCCAAGAGGACGGCATTGAGGTAATTTTCTTCGGACACGATGTCGGTGAAGAGGAACGGCGAAAGGTCAAGATGCGTCAAAACTTCGCACGGAGCATGTCCGTTGAAGACGCATTGGAAGACACGAATCTCCTCTGCTATGAGATGAACGGTGAACCCTTACCACACGCCAACGGCGCGCCGCTACGCTTAATTGCTCCGGGTTGGTACGGCATCGCCTGCGTCAAATGGCTCAAACGTATTGAGGTGCGCGATACCCGATACATGGGACGATTCATGGGACGCGATTATGTGACGATGCGCGAGGAAAAGCGTCCCGATGGCGAATCGGTCTGGATGGAGACCTCGGTTGGTAGAACGAAGTTGAAATCGTTAGCGGCGAAAGTAACGCGTATTGGCGACAAATACCGTATCTACGGTGCGGCGTGGGGCGCGCCTCTCCAAAAGGTCGAAGTGAGTATTGATGGCGGCGCGTGGCAAAAAGCGACGATTGATCCAGAAGAGGATGCGGAATTCGCATGGAAAATCTGGCATCTCGACTGGAATAGCCCATCAAAAGGCGAACACACCGTCGTCTCCAGAGCGATCGATACGAAAGGGAATATCCAACCCGCAGCCGATTCCGATTATATCACTGGAAAGCATACCTATTGGGAAAGCAACGGTCAGGTTGTCCGCCAAGTCAATATCGAATAGAAGCCTCTTTGTTGATTGGAGATTGTATGAATATAACCGATGCACAGAAACAGCAATTCCAAGAGGAAGGCTATTTCATTTTAGAAAATGTTATCCCGGAACCGTTTTTGGAACTGCTACGCGGTGAATGCGGGACCTTTATCAATCAGGCGGATGCTGAGATGGCGCGACAGGACACGGATGTACTCGGTCTCAACCATCGCGGGAAACGGTATTTCGTTTCAAACTGCTTCAGGAAGCAGCCCAAACTTCGCGAATTTCTGTTCAGTGATCTGATGGCAGATGTCTGCCGTGCCACCTTAGGCGAAACGGCGTATCTCTTCTGGGAGCAGTATGTTGTCAAAGGGGCAGAAGAGGGGATGAAGTTCAGTTGGCATCAGGATTCAGGCTATGTCGGCTATCCCGATCATAAGCCGTATCTCACCTGTTGGTGTGCGCTTGATGATATGTCCGAGGAGAACGGAACGGTCTCCGTGATGCCGTTTTCTCACATCGGTATCCGTTCATGGGTGAAGCACATCCGCGACGACGAAAGCAACGATCTGGTCGGTTATTTCGGACCCGAGAAGGGTGTGCCAGCTGTTGTGCCTGCGGGGAGCATTGTAGCGTTTACGAGTGTTAATTTTCACTGTAGCGGTACGAACTACACGAACAACCTGCGGCGTGCGTATCTTGCCCAGTATTCTGCGGAGCCACTGCTTTCGCACGACGGAAGTCGTTTGTGGGGGAATGCGGAGCCGTTGTTGAAAGATGGCAAGTCTGTTGTAGGCGAAGCTCCGCCAGAAATTACGTCTCGGTTTGATTAGGATAGATTGGGCGGCGGGTCGCTCCGCCGCGTATATGTATACTGTTTTCTATTCTGTTTCATCTGCGGCAGATTCGCCGTTAACCTTACCAATCGGATGGCGACTGAATCCGGTCAGATAATTCCCAATTTGATCTTGGATATCCCGTGCGGGGATAGCGGAACCGACGTAGTGGCTGATGAGGATACCGAACGCGAAGACTTCATCATCTGCTGTCACAGCGTAGCCAGCAAGCGCGGAAACACCGCTTAACGTACCCGTTTTCGCACGCAACATCTTTTCAGCGGACACGCTTTGCATCCGATTTCTTAAAGTGCCGTCAACACCAGCAACCGGCAGCGATGCCAAATACTCAGGCATCAACTCAAAGTTCTGATACATATAAACCAACAACTTCGTGAGGAGTTCTACGTTGAGGAGATTGTAGCGAGAGAGTCCAGAACCGTCAACGAACCGATGCGCTGGCAGTTCACCCACGGTTTCATTTAAGAACTCAGTGACAGCATCCCTCCCTTTCTGCCACGTTCCCGGCTCGCCCATCACTTCAGCACCGATGGCTTTGAAAAGCAGTTCAGCGATCCAATTGTCGCTCGGCTTGTTCATTAATTTGATGATATCGGCGAGTGGCGGCGATAAATGTTTAGCAGCCCTCCGGGCATCCAATGGCACTGTTCCAGGGACGACATCACCTGTCACCTCAATGCCCTTTTCCATGAGTTCGTTTTTCAGTAGATAGCCACATGCCAAGGCTCTGCTCCGTGTACCGGGTTCGGGCTCTATTTGTCTGATGCTTAAAGCACTAATCCGAAGCGGTCTATCGTCCCACATCCATCCAGGTCCCTCTCGAACGGTATCAAGATATGTTGTATCAACAACAATATCACCCTGTATTGATTTCACGCCAGTTTCAAGCAATATATCAGCGAGTTTCACGATATGGTGTGGCTGCAGCACCGGGTCGGCTCTGCCTTTGAGATAGATGTTCCCTGGCAGTTGTATATCCGCATTTGCATCGACATAGACGGTTGTTTCAAACTGGTAGTCTGATCCGAGTCTTGCCAAAGCAGTCGCTGCTGTAAAGAGTTTGGTTGTGGAGGCGGGATGATGTAATTTGTGCGGATTCTTTTCATAAATCACCTCACCGGTTTCGACAGCAACAACTTTTATGCCGATGCTTGCTGTTGTGAATAACGTTTCCTGTAAAACGGTGTCAATATCCGTTTGTAGTTTTTCGATGGGGTCTGCAGAAATTGTTGGCGGTTGTGTCTGAACCGGTTTCGGTTTTAGTACCGATATGCCACAACCTGAGAACAACAACGCGACGCAAATGAGTAAAATAGCATAATTTTTCATAATAATTAAATGATAACACATTATGTAGATTATGAAAAGGAAACATGGCGTACTTTGTTTATTGCGCGTAGTAGGTAAGACGTACAACCGCAAATATCTTGACTTTTGCCCTAAAATGTGGTAAAATTCCACTAACAGAATTAAACGGGTATTGCTAAAAGGAGACACCGAATTAGGTGTGGCTTATAAGCCAAGATTTGCAGTGAAAAATAAGATAGTTGAATTTTACGATACAACGCTCAGGGATGGCAGCCAAGCAGAAGGCGTAGCGTTTTCTGTTGAAGATAAACTCATTATCATAGAGGCACTTGACAAATTAGGTATTCGCTACATTGAGGGCGGTTATCCCGGTTCTAACCCAAAAGATATAGAATTTTTCAAGCGTGCGAAGGGTATGGCACTTGAAACGGCGACAATTGTGCCGTTCGGTAGCACGAGATACCCGACTTATACCACTGATACCGATCCGAATTTGGCTGCTTTACTGGATACCGGCGTGCGAACTGTGACGATCTTCGGGAAAAGTTGGCGACTTCATGCCACGGATGTTCTTCGGGTGACAGCAGAAGAGAACTTGGAATTGATCGAAAGTTCTGTCCGTTATCTTGTAGAGAATGGTCGCGAAGTGATTTACGACGCGGAACACTTTTTCGATGGATATGCCGATGATGCTGCGTATGCGATAGAGACGCTGCGCGCTGCCGCATCGGGTGGTGCGAGCTGTCTCGTCCTTTGTGATACCAACGGTGGTAGGTTGCCGTTAGAGATTCAGGAAGGTGTCAAGGTTGTCCGCTCCGAGTTGTCGTTGCCTGTCGGCATCCACACACACAACGATGCTGGTATGGGTGCGGCAAACTCCGTATTGGCTGTGCAGGCGGGTGCAACGCACGTACAAGGTACATTCAACGGCTACGGTGAACGGTGTGGCAACGCGAATCTCGCTTCTATTATCCCAACAATTCAACTCAAACTTGGCATAAAGTGTCTCAGCGATGCGCAGCTGCAAACGTTAACAAGTATTTCCCGACTGATCAGCGAATTGGCGAACCTCCCACATGATGAACGGCAACCGTATGTCGGACGCTCCGCTTTTGCCCACAAAGGTGGGTTACATACCGATGCGATCCGTAAGAATCGCCTCACTTATGAACATATTGTGCCAGAAACAGTTGGCAATACACAACGGATTCTCGTTTCTGATCAAGCGGGACGCGGCACGATCATGAAAAAGATTGAGAAGGAGTATCCGGATTACGACAAGAATTCACCGCAGGTGTTGGCACTTTTCAAACGTCTCAAAGCAGCCGAGCAGGACGGCTACCAATACGAAGCCGCTGAAGCATCGTTTGAGCTTCTGACGCATAAGGTGTTTAACGGATATGAATCCTTTTTTGAACCCGTCGGTTTCCGTGTAATTGTGGAACAGTTCACCGACTTCGCGATGCGTTCCGAAGCGACAGTAAAGGTCACCACCCCGGACGGTCTCACTGCACACACTGCCGCTGATGGCGACGGCCCCGTCAACGCACTTGACACCGCACTCCGAAAAGCACTCGAACAATTCTATCCCGCCTTGCAGACAGTCCGACTCATAGATTACAAGGTACGCGTGTTGGATACCAAAGCAGGCACCGGTTCAAAAGTTCGCGTGCTGATTGAAGCGAGTGATGGCGAGCAGAGTTGGAGAACCGTCGGCGTCTCAGAGAATATCATCTCTGCAAGTTGCGAAGCACTACTGGATAGTTTTGAATATAAGTTGTATACAGATAAAAAATTCGCTACCTCACAAAAGTAATTCTATAAACATACTGAAGAAATCCGCAGAAATACCCAAGCAAAAACACCCCAAGCAAAACCCTACCGGACCTGGGAACCGAGACGAGATTCAAGAGGGTTTGAAGTCTTCAAGGTTTCCGCTTAATATCCGGTGCGGTTCCAAACCGTAGAAGAAAC
Organism: Candidatus Poribacteria bacterium; assembly: GCA_022827185.1. GTDB lineage: Bacteria > Poribacteria > WGA-4E > WGA-4E > WGA-3G > WGA-3G. Next base: position 172,563 of record JAJDTM010000038.1, on the reverse strand, counting down.
ACCCCAGCAAAAACCCTACCGGGCCTGGGGGCGCATTAGAATTACCGATTTAAATACTTAAACCTCATCAAAACGCACTTACCAGTTGGGGGAAATATGGGACATTTAGACACGATTGAGAAAGCAGCACAGAAACTGATCACGCTCTGTCAGAAAGAGAAACAGACGAAAGCCGACAAGGAAAGAATGCTCGCCATACAAGCAGAAATCCTTACGGGTATTGAGAACCTTGCCGAATGCGAACTCTGTGGCGCAATCAGTGAAATGATTGTAACAATGACCTTGGCGGATACCACGGCGAAGTTGTGTAGGGAATGTGGTGTGAAATCACTGGAGGCAGGAAAAATCCAATCTTCTAAACAGGGGACATCTCGCCAACGGACACGTCGTGCGAAAACATCAGACGAACCCAAACCTAAGGTTAAGAGGACCGTTTCCAAGCAAACAAAACCGGTTGCGGCACCAGAAACGCCTGCTGCACTACATACCCGCGTTGAAGCAGAGACGGGTATCAAGAAAGCCGATGTCAAACGTCTTCATAAGATCGTTCAAGACATTGCCACCCCGATGAGTCCGGAACATACGCTGACGTATGTGCAACGCGAAGCGGAAACAGCAAAAATAAAAGTTGACGCGGATGCTTTAAAAAAAGCGGTCGCGCTGTTGGCTTAGTGTTGTCTCGTCAAAGTTGATAGGGGTAAAGGTCGCGAGCAAAACTCGCTCCTACAAGGAGATCTCGTCAAAGTTGATAGGGGTAAAGGTCGCGAGCAAAACTCGCTCCTACAAGGAGGTACGGTTTAGCCGGTTTCGATATTCTTTGCCCAGTCCCGATTTTCCTGATACCACTCCACAAGTGCTGTTATACCTTCCCGAAAGGTGACCTGTGGTCGCCACTCTAACAGTTCTTCCGCTTTTCGGATGTTTGCCCACGTTGCACGCACATCTGCCGGGTGGAACGGTTGGTGTGAGAGTTCCGCTTTCTTACCGACCAATGCCTCTATCAACCGAATCGTATCAATCAGCACGATCGGACTGTCTGAACCGAGATTAATCACTTCGTATTTAAGCGGTTTCAATCCGGCTATTACACCACGGGCAATGTCTTCGAGATAGGTATAGTCTCGTGAGGACTGTTTACCGTCACCGTAGACAATCACCGGTTTCCCTTCGCTAATCCACTGGACGAAACGGAATGCGCTCATATCAGGTCTGCCAGCGGGTCCATAGACAGTAAAAAAACGGAAGATTGTCACGTCAATGCCGTAGAGATGGTGGTAACTATGGCAGAGCGATTCGGCACCTTTTTTTGAGGCAGCGTAAGGCGACAACGGTCCGTCTGTGTTCGCCGCTTCGCTGAAGGGGAGTGGGTTGTTCGCACCGTAGAGACTTGATGTTGATGCCAACACGAATTTCTGGATTTCAAACTCGCGGCACAGTTCCAGCAGATTCAGCGTACCCGTCACGTTGGTGTCAACGTATACCCACGGGTTTTCCACGGACTGTCGGACACCGGCGCGTGCTGCAAGGTTAATCACAGCGTCATAATGCGTGTTGAATATACCTCGCAATGCGTCTCGGTCACAGATGTCAGAACGGTGAAATTCAAAATTTGGAGTGTCTTCGATCTGCTTGAGTCTCCATTGCTTGACTTGTGTATCGTAGGCGGTGTTTATGTTATCAACGCCAACAACGGTGTGTCCTGCTTCGAGCAAGAATTCTGTTACTTTCCATCCGATGAATCCAGCGCAGCCAGTGACGAGATATTTCATACCTATTCCCTTCACGGTTATTCGCAACCCGCTTTGAATTCGTCAAAACGTTCCTGAAACATTGATAGTGCGATTTTCGACAACTCATATTGTGTTACAGTGCTTGTCTCTAATCTTTGCAATTCGGCTTCATGCTCCGCTATTAGCACGTCAATCTCTTCAACTTTCTCGTTCAATGCTTGGATTGCTTCAAATGTATCGGTTTCTCTGGTACACGTTGTCAACAATTCGTGGTAAAGGGTTACGCCATCATCAAGCCTTTTAAAGTCTTTATGAATTCGACGCAACACACTCCGGTAATCCTCTGGCACGATCGGACTTTCCGTCTCAGCTAATGTTTTTAAAGCGGTCCCTAACTGCGTCAATTCCAGCTGCTTGTCCGACCAGATGATTTTCTTGGCGACACCGTCTACGTTGTCGTTATCTATAACGGGCGCGTGCTTTTTTAGGTTATCGTGAAGTTGAGCCTCCAATTCAGCTAACCCGGACTGGAACGTCTTGCGTTGGTGGTTGAATTCCTCAGTATACGATCGAACTTCAGGGAATTTCTCATGAAGTATTTCGTGCTTCTCTTTCAATTTGTGCACCTTCAGCGTGTAGGAGGGATAACGCACCTTCAAACTTTGAGAGAGTGTACGCACTTCTTGCAGTTCAGTCTTGGTTAGTTTCCTAACCTCTTTTCCTTCCATTATCCCCATCAACCCGTATGCCGCAACGGAAAACCCGAAGATTGTTAGCACCAATGTAAGAATATGAAACAACACGTCACCTGCTGCTGAGGACATCGCAAACAGCCCGAAGCCACCAAGCACCAAACCCGCAACAAGTGGAAAAATAGGACTGGACAAGTAGTGTTCAACTTTAGGTTTTGTGGCCATATTTACTCCTATCGCTGAGGAATTGCCCGCCGTGAAGAAACAGAGGGTGCAGCGGTGCAAATTCACAGAAGTAGGACTTACGCAAAAAGCAGCAATTTTGGTATTTTAAACCCCCTAAATCCCCCTTATCAGGGGGACTTTAAAAGGAAATGCGTAAGTCCTAAGAAGGTTATTTTTTCTCTGGTATTGCTAAAAGTTTATCAATTTCCTTTTTAAGTTCGGTGTAAGTTTCTGGTTTGAAGTCCGATTTACGATGGAACGCAATTGTCCCCTTCTGTGAGATTAGGTAGAGTGTCGGTTTCTCTTTTTCCGTTTGATACTGTTTATGTACTTCGCCCTTCCAATCCATCAAAAATTTCACAGGCGGCGGGTTTTTCTTGAGTTGGCTTCTGATAAACCGTTTCGGTATGAACCCAGGGACACTCCGCATATCGGCGATAATATAAGCCACGACCTTTTTATTTTCTCGGTAATCTTTCTGGAACGCTTCTGCCCATTTATCGTCTTCTTTGCGAATTTTCCGGTTGCCCATAATCAGGAAAACGACTTTGCCACGCAGTTTCTTCAAGTTATGTTCTTTCTCTTCGGGGTCTTGGAGTGTCCACTCTGGTGCTGCGTCGCCCACTTTTGGTGATGCTGGTTCTGTCTTTTCGTCGGCGAAACTCACGAGTATCCCGAAGAAGGCTATACTGATGATAGCAACGATGGACAATTTCATGACAGTCCTCACCTCCGCTCCTTATGTTTCCTATCCACATTTTAACATAGTCTTTCGATAATTGTCAAGTTGACTTTTTACCGGAAACCTGCTATCCTATTAGAAAAAGTTGTCGGTTGTCAGGATTAGAAACACTGCTTGATTGACTATTGCATTATACATAAAAGATATGAATATTGAACGCACTGTCCCTACACTTTTGAATCAGATTCGGGAAGAACTCCTTCCACAGATTGCACGTTCCTCGGAGATTCAGACACCTGAGAGCCTGCAACTTTTTCGGAGTCAGCTCCACAGTCTTCACTACTATTGTGTTCGGGCACAAATTCCCGACACGGTTTGCAATCGCTTAGAGGTCTTACTTTCAACAAGTGCTGATTTTTGGAGGCTCATCGCGGATAATGAGTTGGTGCTCACAAACTTGAAAGACTTTACGCGTGTGCGGACCTTCTCAGCAGAAGCAGAAGGCATAACCAACTTAGAGGAACTGCTCTCCGGTGAGGACACCCTTCGCGATGTGGTTATTAACAGTATTGCCTTTATGCTGAATTGGAAGGCGAATACCATCTGGGTAGATTCTGCTAAGAAGGCGCGCACTGCAATGGCAAAAAATTACATGTTAGAGATCCAGGACCGCATCTGGCAGTTTATCAAAGAGAGTACGCCAGAAACAGAAGAAGACGATTTAGAGAAAGCCGAACAGGTCCGAGAACGTGCGGATAAATTACTCGCCGTGATCTATGCCAGTGATTTACCGACGGAAGCGCAGGTTACCCTCCTGATGCAAATCTATACGTTGTTATTACGACTGCAACTCGGCCAATTGATTCTCCAATTAGAGGCACTTCAGGAAAGTGAAACAGAGGCATGAAAATACGTTTTCTTGGCTATTTCAGTAATTGGGTGCAAACTATCTGCTTCAGCATACTCCTTCTGCTGCTATGCTGTGGTGTCCTTGCTGCTGATACGCCAGCATCTCTTGACACACTCTTACCCGGCACAGAAGTAAGCATCACGGCCCCGAAGACGGGAAAAATGTTCCTACTTTACATTCCAGTGGATTACACCGACAAACGCCCGTTTCCGATCATTTTCTGTTACCACGGGTATCGTGGAAAAGCGACGACCTGGCCCTTCAGGCAGGTAACAAACGGGAAAGGGTTCATCGTTGCCGGCATGAATTACGCAGCCGATAACTATTACAAGGGACTCAGCCCTGACAAAACAGTACCTGAAAAGGCATTCTTTAATGAAGTGGTAGCACTTGTATCCGCACGTTTGAATATTGCGACGGATTATATCTTCATGGGGGGTTATAGCCAAGGCGGCTATTCGACGACTGTTTTAGGTGAACAGTTGCTGGAACAGTTATCGGGTTTTCTGATTCTGGGTGCTGGTAGACGCAATGTGGATGTGGAGCCACCGCCAGCGGAACTGATTCGCGGGTATCCTATTTTCTACGGCGCAGGTGAATTAGATGATCCACACTACCCACGCGCGAAACGCGCAGCTGGGTTTTATACAGAGTGGGGCGCGGATGTGACGTTTGAGGGTTGGAAAGATGAAACGCACAAACTCTCTCCACAGTGGATGAGAAAAACAAAGATGCGGGAATGGCTTATCGCTTATGGACCTGCGAAACAGGTTAAGTCCGGGTTTGAGAAAGCACAAACCGCTGAGAAGAACGACAGACTCGGAGAGGCGTTCACGCTTTATGCCCAAATTGCAGAGATTCTGCCTGATACAGAATTGTGTCGCACTGCGAAAGCATCGGCGACACGCCTTGCGACTGAAGCCGAGACACAACTCAACCAACTAAAAAAGGCAGCGGATACGCAACCATACGCTCAGGTCGTAAAGGCGTTAGAAAGCTTTCGGGATAATTATGCCATGAGCGTTTTCGCAGAACGTGCCACACAAATGCGCAAGGAATTGTTAAATGCGAAGGCGGATGCATTAGAAGCGCGTGCACGTCAGGCGGAAACACAGAAAAGTTATGCTCGCGCCCTCCAACTCTATGAACTCTATCTCACCTATTTCTCGGAGGCGAAACGCTATCCAGAGGTACAGAAATACGTCAAGCACTTAAAAAGTAAAACGGGAACAAAGTGAAGGAGATCTGTATGCCAAAAAATCTATTTGAAGAACTTGTTGATGTCATAGCCACATTAAGGAGCGAAAATGGATGTCCATGGGACCGGGAGCAGACGCATGAAACGCTGAAACCTACACTCATTGAGGAAACTTATGAGACTCTTGAAGCGATTGATGCTGGTGATCCGAAAAAGTTGGAAGAGGAGCTTGGTGACCTGCTTTTGAACATCATGCTTCAGGCACAGATCGCAGCAGAACATAAAGATTTTGACATTTATGGTGTGATTGAAACACTAACAGAAAAGTTGATCCGTCGCCATCCACACGTCTTTGGTGATGTCGATGTTGAAGATTCAACAGAGGTTTTGAAGAATTGGGAGGCGATCAAACGCCAAGAGGCAGGCTATGAGGATCGGAAATCAGTGCTTGACGGGATTCCGAACGCGCTCCCGATGCTACTCCGTGCCCAGAAAATACAGAACCGAGCCGCACGTGTCGGTTTTGATTGGGATGAACTTAAAGATGTTATCGCCAAGGTCGAGGAGGAACTCGAAGAGGTTAAGGTGAGTATCAACGCAGATGAACCAGCGGCAACCGCAATGGAACTCGGTGACCTATTGTTTGCCATCGTTAATCTGTGTCGTTTTATGGAGATTCAAGCCGAAGAAACGTTGCGACAGGCGAACCGAAAATTTACGGAGCGTTTTAAATGGATGGAAGCGGAATTAGAACGCCGCGGCACGAATTTTGAGGCGCAAGACTTAGAAAGTTTAGACGCGATCTGGGAAGAAGCGAAGAAAGCCGAAGCCAGCACGGATTAATCCTATTTTCACACAAACCGTTTCACCAAGACCCAAACACCGGTGTACTGTAATGGCAAACTCACTGTTGGATCTATTAATACAAAAATGCGAAAATCACCCAGACTATGAACGGTACACTGAACTCTTTAACCAGTTGGATCCAGCGGCACCGCCGCGGATAGAACTCGTCCATAGCACTGCCCCACAACCCCTTAAACATCGTAAGAAACTCGGTATCTTTTCGGGTTCCTTCAATCCGTTGACCCTTGCACATGCGAAAATGATAGAGGATACGGTGGCTAAGTATCAATTGGATGAACTGCTCCTGCTCCTTGCGAAGGCGAACGTAGATAAATCAGTCTTCGGTTTACCCCTTGCTGCGAGGCTTTTGACGGTTAAAAAATACGCCGAGAACCGACAACGGTTTTCTGTCGGTGTATCAAGCCACGGCAGATATATTGATAAAGTCGCCGCCTTAAAAACTATTTTCCCGTCGGAAACCGAATTTTACTTTATTGTCGGATACGATACCCTCGTTAGGATCTTTGACGCGAAATATTATACAGATTTTCATACTGAATTGAAAGCACTTTTTATCGCAGCCCGCTTCATTGTTGCCAACCGTGCGGAAGCGGACATCAAGACTATAGAAACCTTCATGGCACAACCAGAAATTCGCCAGTATGCTTCCTATGTTTCAAGCATTCTGTTGCCTGATGTTTATGCCTACATGTCTTCAACGGAAGTCCGTGAATTGTTGGTGCGCGGCGAAGCGATCGAACACCTTGTACCACCGAGTATTCTCGCAATGCTTGACGAATGCCGCTTTAACAAGGGAAAAGCACACATCAGGTAAAATCATATCAATGTGTTCAGGACTTACGCATTTTGTATTACGCACTGCTGCAGGCGGGGTTTTAAACCCCGCCTGCAAGGGGGCTGCGTAAGTCCTATGTGTTTCTATTTTGATACACTCTCCCTTGAATTTCTATCCCATTGTGTCAAGTAACACACACTTTCCTAACTTATCTCTCCATTTTGGGGTTTCTGTATTGGCATGATTCTTGCTATTTGCTATATATTTAGAATATTTAGAAGACTGGTGTGTTTCAATATGAATTATTACCAATTCTACCGTGAATAGGTAGATTTAATAAACAAAATTGAAACCGATTAATAGATACTTTCGTTTATTTACAATAATCCTGGCGACAGGTTAAAGCCTGAGCAATATCAATAAATAGGCTCACATAGAGCTATCATATAAATCTTATGTTGAGGAGAAAATATTATGATGTTCAACGGAATAGAAATTATTATTGGTAGTTTAGGTGCCCTCATCGGTATTGGTGGCGGTTATCTGATTCTCTCCGCCTTTTTCGCGGGCATCCGGCATATCACGAAGCCCGGTGCCGTTGAAGTCAAAAAGACAACACCCGAAAAATAGCCATTTCCACGCGTTAGACTACGTCGGGAAGGCTTGACAATTGAAGATTTTTGTGTTATAATGTTAGCATCTGGCGGGGGGTTAGCCACCGTGTTATGAGACTTGGAGCATTGTAAGACAAAACGACATTTACATCGAAAACGAACAGCGGCAGCTATGAAATATCGCGCCCTCCACTCGTGGGATGTTAAACCTGAAGAAGCGCGGCAACTCCAAAACGAACTTCGCTCGCAGGTGATTCAAACAGACCGGTTTGGGACAATCAACACCGTTGCTGGGGTAGACATCGGGTTGAAAAAGGACACTGCAATCGCATCCGTGGTCGTCCTGAGTTTCCCCGAACTGCAGGTGGTAGATAGCGTGGTTACAGAGAGCCCTGTTCGTTTTCCTTATATACCGGGGTTGTTGTCGTTTCGGGAAATCCCACCACTGCTAACAGCATTTACACAGTTGCAAACGATACCAGACCTGGTCATAGTAGATGGACAAGGCATCGCGCACCCCAGACGATTCGGACTCGCATCCCATTTGGGGTTGATCTTGGATAAGCCGACGATCGGTTGCGCAAAATCCCGGCTCTGGGGACGATACAAAGAACCTGACACGGAACAAGGTGCTTACACATACCTCACAGACAAAGAGGAAGTGATCGGTGCTGCAGTCCGCACGCGTACAAACGTTCGGGTGGTGTACGTGTCTATAGGACACCGAATCTCCTTGGATTCAGCGCGCACGTGGACATTAGCATGTTGTCAAGGCTATCGCTTGCCTGAAACGACGCGCCATGCGCACAACGCCGCATCCGGTAAAACTCCCTAAATACACACATGAATGATAACAGTAGGCATCATTGGTCATTTGACTACAATTATGGTGCGCAAAATCCCCAATTCGCACAGGAATTAACTGGAACGCTGCGTGGATATTACGCCGGAACTGACGCGCCTGACGCGCGGACAGGACAGGTGCTTACGCACGTCTACAATATCCTACCGAACTATTGGCGCGGTTATGGAGGCGGTGCTACCGAAGAACTAAGCATCGGAACAGCCATCATCAAACGGAACAAGGATAACGATCTCTGGAACTATTCTGTCCAATATGAGAATACGACAAGTGGTGAGAATCTACGGATGCAATTCCGCTGTAGTGATAAGCAGTATCGTTCTCTGATAGACAGTTGGCGTGTTGATGCCCGAAATAGTGGCGACGATACGTATTCTGAATTGACGTGTGAAGGGTATCTTGTTGAAGATTCGGAGGTGCGGCTTCGCATTAACGGGACTGAAATCCTTGTTGGAACAGTAGACGCATCTGCTAAATTGACGTGTAATTGGGCACTTTTTGATGTAATTCCTGCACTCGCCCAGACAATCCAAGCATCAGATAACGGAATAGATATTGCGCTGCTTGAAGACTTGGAACAACTCAGACCCAAAAGCAGGCTCGGCTTCCTCGAATCAATACAGACACCTTTTTCACTTGACGGTTATTATCTTTACGGTGCTGGGCTTTTGCCTTCGTATTGGTGGCTTGATGCCCACGGGAACATCGCCATCGCTTCCACCTTTTTCGAGACGCTGGTGCTGAAAGAGAAAATAGGAGGGAATGCGTGAGCGAACGTCCGAATATTCTCTTTATCAATACCGATCAGCACTCGTGGGATGCGATCTCTGCTTACGGAAACCCGTATCTTCGGACACCTAATATTGATGCGCTTCACAGGAATGGTACCTCCTTTCGCCGATCATACTGTACAGATCCGGTGTGTGCAGCTGCGCGTTCGAGTTGGGCGACGGGGTTATATACCTCCGAAACAGGTGTCCCGTTCAACGGTGGACACCTACACCCAGAGATCCCGGATATTGGACAGGTGCTCAGTGAAAGTGGCTATAAGGCGTTCCACTGCGGCAAGTGGCACGTCCCAGGCAGAAATGTCCGTGAAAGTTTCCAGACCCTCTATTACGGGCGACGCAATATCGGTGCTGGTGGTGCTGCCTACTACGATTCAGCATCCACGCATGCAGTCGCCGATTTCTTGACGAACTACGATAGCAATGAGCCGTTTTACCTCCAGATCGGCTACGTCGATCCGCATGACGTGTGCGAATATCTGCATAACCATGAGGAAAAACGTATCCCGAATCCGGTGGAACAAGGCATCGTTTCGGAAGATGTTTTGCCACCACTCCCGGAAAACTTTGATTATGATGCGCGGGAGACGGTGTTACATCGTGTCTGTCGAAGGGTTGATGACGCGCTGATCCATGCAGCTATCCTTAAAGGGGTCCGGGATTGGGATGCACTTCAGTGGCGTTACCTGAGATGGAACTACTACAGATTCATCGAAAAGGTTGACGCTGAGATTGGCAGGGTACTTGCCCTGCTACGTGAGACCTCTCTGCACCACAACACGCTCATCATCTTTAGTGCCGACCACGGTGAGGCGTGTGGCAGCCATCAGATGTTCCAGAAGTTCACGCTCTACGAAGAGAGCGTGCGGGTACCGTTCATCGTGTCGTATTTGGGAGAGGAGATTCCGATAGAGAAAGATCGGTTTGACGAAACGCATTTCGTCTCAGGTGTGGACGTATTCCCTACGGTCTGTGATTATGCCGGTATTGACGTACCTAAAGGACTGCAGGGATCCAGTCTGCGTCCGCTTGCTGAGGGTAGAGATGTCCCGTGGCGCGATTATGCTTACATAGAGAGCAATTATTGGGGACGCGCGATCGTCACTGAAGGGTATAAATACGTTACAGAGTATAAACCGAAGGCGGTGGAGGATTTTGTGCCGCCCGGACCAGATGCTGAACAGTTCGGATTTGCGCAGCTATTCGATCGGCAGGATGATCCGGGTGAGACGAAAAACTTGGCGGAAGACGAGGCTTACGGTGAAACCGTCAAAGCGTGCGAAGATAAACTGCTTACCCAAGAAGCGAAACTCCATCGGCAGGCAATTGTGCATCCAAGTCCGAAACGGGTCATCTCGAATTGGGGTGAGCGGTTACGGTTATATTGGCAGCACACTGAATAGGAAAACAGATTTGTTCAGGACTTACGCATTTTTCCATGATAACGGACGTCTGACGCGCTGCAAGCGGGGTTTCAAACCCCGACTGCAGCGCGGGCTGCGTAAGTCCTATTGTTGATACAACGCTAAAAAACATCAGGACTTTCGGAAAAATGGATATATTTTCAAAACGTTTAAATCGGCTCCCACCGTACATGTTTGGTAAGCTGAAACAGATAACACATGAACGTCGGCAGCAAGGCATAGATATTATTGATTTGGGGATGGGTAACCCGAATCAACCGACACCACAGCCTATCATTGATAAACTGACAGAAGCGGCGCAGGAACTCCGAAATCACCGCTACTCCGCTTCGCGCGGCATCTACAATCTCCGCAGGGAAGTCAGTTGGCACTATGAACGCCGGTTCGGTGTTGACATCGACCCGAATGCGGAAGCGATTGCTGTCATCGGGACCAAAGAGGGACTCGGACACCTCGCTTTAGCCTTGATTGACGAAGGCGACTTGGCGATGGTGCCGAATCCGACGTTCCCGATTCATACCTATAGCATTGTGCTTGCAGGCGGCAGTGTTGTGAGCATACCGCTCTCCGAAGAGAACGATTTTATCCCATCGCTGACTGAAATCACACGCGATATTTGGCCGAGACCGAAGATGTTGATCTTGAGCTTCCCGCATAACCCGACGGGTGCTGTCGTTGATCTTGGGTTCTTTGAAGAGATCGTTGCGTTCGCGAAACGACAGGAGATTGTTGTCGTCCACGATTTGGCTTATGCAGACATCGTTTTTGATGGCTACAAAGCACCGAGTTTCCTACAGGCGAAAGGTGCGAAGGATGTGGGTATTGAATTTATTTCGCTGTCCAAGTCCTATAACATGGCGGGTTGGCGGTGCGGGTTCGCCGCTGGAAATCACGACATTATTGAGGCACTCGCTCGGATTAAGGGTTATTACGACTACGGTATTTTCGCGCCGATTCAGGTTGCCGCAATCATGGCTTTACGCACGCCAGCGGATACAGTGATGGAAAACGCTGCTATCTATCAGAAACGCCGCGATGTGCTTGTGGAGGGGTTAAATCGGATCGGGTGGAAGGTACCAAAACCGCAAGCTTCGATGTTCGTCTGGGCTCCTATCCCTGAAACGTGGCGACATCTGAGTTCTCTGGATTTTGCGATGAAACTCCTGAACGAAGCGGAGGTCTGTGTCTCTCCGGGTGCCGGGTTTGGACACAACGGTGAAGGCTATATCCGCATCGCGCTTGTGGAGAACGAAGATCGGATTCGCCAGGCAGTGCGTCAAATCCGACGGGCGTTGTTCGGTTAATCGTGAGTCGGGCAAATATCAAATATTGGATGGATATGTATACAAATTATACATATCAACGCCGATATGTATACAAATTGCAAAAAAGTATACATGTCCGGATGGATATGTATACAAATTATACATATCAACTTGGATATGTATACAAATTGCGAAAAAGTATACATGTCCAATTATCAAGGTTGGTGACAACAATGCCTCAATTCAATCCAAATCTTCCATGGAACGATATCCCTGAACTTCCGCCCGCTGTAGATCTCGAATCGCATGCCATCCTCAAAGCATGCATATCGGCAATGACCGAACTTTCTAAGGCAAATGCCTTGGTGAAGACATTGCCAAACGAAGAGGTTCTGATAAATACATTACCCCTTCAGGAAGCACGTAGGAGTTCGGAAATCGAAAACATCGTTACGACTAACGATGATCTGTACCGAGCGATGGCATCCGACAAAAACCAGATTGACTCCAACACCAAAGAAGTACTACACTACCGCGAGGCGTTGTGGGAAGGTGTCAGGAGCATCCGAGAAGGTTCAACTTTGGACATACAACTTTTTGAGCAGATCTGCTCGCGTATTTTTGACGAAAAAATGAAAGTGCGTAACGGTCCGGTAGTGATTGAAAACCGAGCGACACAACAACTCATTTACAGACCCCCAACCGGATACGGAAATCTTATCAAATTGTTAACTAACCTTGAGCGATTCATTAATGATAAGACTGATGAATTTGAACCGCTTGTCAAAATGGCCGTAATGCACTACCAGTTTGAGGCAATACACCCGTTCACGGATGGCAATGGACGAACAGGACGTATACTCAACATTCTCTATTTGGTATATCAAGGACTACTTGATGTACCAATACTTTACCTCAGTCGTTTTCTTATCCAAAATCGGGATGCATATTATCGCTATCTGCGTGAAGTTACGGAGAACGGCAACTGGGAGCAGTGGATTCTCTACATCTTGAAAGCAGTGGAACAGACCTCGCGAGACACTGCAGGAAAAATAGAGGCAATTAATCGTCTTATTAACAACTTCATGATAAAAGCGAGCGGCAGAGCGAAAGCCGTTGAGCGCGAAGGGTTTGTTGATCTACTTTTCAAGTGGCCCTACTGCAAAATCAGCATTGTTGAGCGAGAATTGGCGTGTAGTCGCATTACAGCTACAAGGTACTTGAACGATATCGTAGCACTCGGTTTGCTTGAACAAGTGAAGATAGGACGGGAGAACTATTACATCAATAGCGCCCTCATGGAATTGTTATCAGAATAAACTTCTGGCAAAACCACGGAAAGAAGCGGAAACCACATATTGGGATGTATATGTATACATATTCGCTTAAATGTGTGGATTATTCCAATCCCCACTGCTTTTTCGCTTCCTCAAACGAAATCTGCTGGCTACCGGTGTGAGAAATCGGATTTTTGCCGACCCATCGTTCATCAATCGGATGCTCTGCCGGTTGGAAACGGATGTCGCAACTGATACGCCACCGATCTGAAAGGTTCTTGGTGGAAGTATGCATCGTGTGCATCGTGAAGATGATGACATCCCCCATCTCAAAATCGGCTGTCTGCCACTCACCGCCGTATTTATCGCTGATTTCCATCGGATCGCGTCCGAAGTGTCCGGGAGTCCCGTCTCTATCGACATCTGTTTTGCCGTAGGTGTCGCGAATCGGTGCAAAACTCGGTAGATTGTGCGAACCAACAAGCACCGTTAATGTTCCCATCGTTGCAGGCACATCGCCGAACGGAACCCAACACGTGTGCAGCTGCTTAGAGCCTCTGCCCATATAGACGAAATCGAAATGCGGTCCCGACCAGCCGTCAGGACGGACGAACCGGAGCCATTTGTAATCAAACGTGCGGGTGTCGCCACCAAAGAAGTTGCGGAAAAACTTGAAGAGTTCATCGCCTTCTAAAACGGACTGGACATCTGGATGGTGTGTAACCGCGGGCGCGCCCATCGTCCGTCCGGGACTTCCCTCACCTGCGACTGCCTCCATAATATCGGTGCCGGACTTAAAAACATCGTCTTTGCCGTTTCCTTCAGCGTATTCAAGGATCGCGCGCCGCCCTGCGATAAGTTTGTCCTTGTCAATAAGACCGCGAGCGAGTAGATACCCGTCTTCTGCTATCTGTTGGTGTAAGCCTTCCGCTGAATCAAGCACAGCGTTACAGTCCCGAAGCACACCGAGGTGTGGGCCTGGGAAGGTCAGTTCATGATCTCCTACAAAAACGGTTTGTGCCATTATGTGCCTCCGAATAGATGTTCCACGCGCCCAGATTGTTTCTGGGCTTCTGTTTTTAGATTGTCCTTTAACCTTTCAGGATAATTTGTGTCTGTTTGTGTGATGCGTTGGATTGACTGCGTCACTTTCCAATCCTGTGTGATATTTAGTGGTATGATTGATAAGGTTTGAATACTGTCATTGCCTTAGTAGTATCATTTTAACAAAACTTGGTAATTAGTGCAAGAATATAACCCAAAGTGAAAATGCGATTGACGCAGCAACGCGTGTCTGCTAAAATCACATCATTCAGTGTTTACAATAGGCGATTATATCTGGCAAAATGTGGGGATTGACTTATGGAACAATATAAACACTATTTAGATATCCAAAAACCTGAACTGGGTTATACTTACGAGTTTGAGGTCGATCAACTCACTCAGATGTCCGAATGCGTGGAGGCACACGGTTTCGCGATTGTTAAAGATGTTCTGCCATCTGAGTTGGTAGAAAGTTTGAAACAAGCGGTCTTTGATGGCACGGATCCACACAGAGAATTAGAACACGGGCAGAGTCGTACCCGTCACGCTTGGGTGGAGTCTGGACCGGGGGCTTGGCAGCTGCTCGGATACGATCCCTTTATGAAAATCCATCGCCATCTGATTGGCACGGACGAGATGACTGTCCACCGTTCTGCTGCTATCATTCGGATGCCGGGATCCCAACCTGTTGCGTGGCATACCGATTGGTGCGGGTTTTCGACAGACGCACCGAAGAATTCAGGGGATGTGTTGAACCGTGGTTTGTGGCCCTCGGGCAAATGGTTCTACTTGACGGGTTCGCGTCCAGAGCACGGCGGATTGTGCGTGATTGCGGATTCTCACGTGGAGGACTGGGAAGGACCTGAAGGGTTTAACCTGACAACAGATAAACGTTCTTTCTATAAGGAGGGTGAGGAAGAAAAAGCGTACGTCGGTTTTGATATTCCGGGGTTAGTGCCGCTGTTCACGAATCCGGGGGATATGATTGTGTTTGCGCATCGGACGTATCACGGTGCATTCCCGAACCAGCTTGATGAGATTCGGCTGTCGTGTGCCATCGGTTTTCGGCGGCGGGATCATCACATTGATATTCCGTGGGAGATTCCAGAGGACGGTAGGCAGTTCTTGGCGGATTTACCGCCGCATTTCCAGCAATATACACATGGGTACACGAGCATTGATGTGGGTTGGCGCGGGTAATTGTCTGAATCGTGGGTGATTGTCTGAATCGCGGATTATCGCGGAGGACGCGGAGGACGCGGATTTTAAGAGTGTTCAGTTGACGTTCTTTAGTCTCATACAGATAGCATTGGTATAAAACGGAATAGAATCTCAGATCAAGCAGAAAGTTGACGATGGGGTTCGGGTGGTGCGCCGTTTTGGAGCCACCCAATGGGTTGTTCTTCTGCTGTCCTATCTGGATTGACCCAGATAATATCTCGGATTTCACCAACGCTTTGGGAGGCTTGTTTGAAAAGTTGTCGGACGGTTTCATCCAGTGAAATAATTGTCTGATCGGTCACAAGCGCGGCTTGGAGCAGATGAAAATCTTTTTGCAGTGCTTCGATTTCATTTTCGTTGTTTGTTGTAGTTGTAACCTTGGCTTGAAGTTCCGCATTCTCTGGTGGATCAATTCGATCTATTTTCTTCCGTGCATCCATTGACACTCGCCACCGGCGGGCAAAACGGGATTGGTGGTTTTTCCATTCGTTGTTGATTTGCTCTGTCATTACTATCCGGTGACTTAGCGACAAAACTGCGTTTAGAAAATCACGACAATGCTCGGCTCGTGGATGGGTCGCTGTTTCACTACCAGCGGCTCGGGCAACATCAGCATCAATAACCAACCGCTTTGAATCTCTCGCTCTCAAGATGTCTCCTCTTTGCCAAACTTAATCCGGTCTACAGCATCAAGATAACGGCTCTGTATTTTGAGATCAACATCATCAAAATCCATGGGCCAATCACCGTAGGCTCCCGCTTCGTCTAAGTCCACACTGCTAACTTCAGTTACGCCATCTTTGTTCCGTGAAAACCAGTGGAGCTTGATTAACTCTGGTGAGAGGTCTCCTTCGGCAACAAGCGTTTGAACTCCCAACAATAACAGCGAACTGTGTGTTTCGGCGACGACACGCACACCCCGTTTCGCAGCGTCTGCCAGCACTTGTGCCAAGGCGACTTGGGCGCGAGGGTGGAGGTGGAGCTCGGGTTGTTCGAGATAGACGAGCTGCCCCGGCTCTGCGGCAATCAGTGCCACTAAAACGGGTAAGACTTGGGACACTCCGAATCCTACATCGGCAATATTGACCATTTCTGTATTGTCGGTTTTATCGTGCGGAAGACGACCGACTCGAAGTTCAATACCGACATCCCCGATTTTTTTTATGCTGATGTGTCCTGTTAAACCAAGTGTATGAAGGGCATCGGTTAGCGTTTTCAAGCGTTTATCTTTCGTCTCCTGCCACTCGTGAATGATGCTCGCAACATAATTTTCAAACGTGCCAGGGTACTGTGGGCCAGTGCTAGTCCGTTTATAGATGCGTTCTGGGTTGCCGCGTAATCCGGGGACGTGAATGCTGTCTAAAATGTAAGATTCAACAAGATTGTAGGTAACGTTGAAAAGACGATCGTCATTTCGAGATTCAAAACCCAAAAAACAACGTAAACGTTTCACCGCCTTAAAATCACTACGCATTGGACCTTGGCTACCCAATGCGTTGATTTCTTCAGCCGACATTTCAGGATATATGGTATAATGTTTGAAAGGCGATGGTTTGACAGCTTGCCTTACTTGAATCGTCATTTCGGCAATTTCAAGCCCGGTCTTCCCTTTTTTGAAAGTTGTTTCCACTGAGTAAGCAAAATCAGAGTCACAAGTCTCAATTCGTATCTGAAAATAATCTGCTCTTTTTCCGCCGGTTAACTGGGATAGAAATTGTGCTGCTTCGGTAAATTGAACGTTCGGTCCATCAATCAGCAGCGGTCCAGGATCATAAGGTGCCTCCAGCGTCTGCTTCAACATCAGGAGTGGTTGCATGATGCTTGATTTCCCAGAGCTGTTCGCGCCGGCAAGGATCGTCAACGGACGGATGTCAATTTCGCGCTCCTCCGCTATCGACTTGAAACCCTTGACAGCTATCTTGGTGATGCCTTCAATCGTTTTTTCTGACATGTAGGTCCTATTCCTAATGTTCGCGCAATTAATCACGCAATTAATCACGCAATTAATCAGTTACCTGATCGTCCACTTTTCGGACGTACCTAATTCCTCTTCCCTTTCCGACTGCAGTCAAGAGCCCTTTGTCCGTTAAATCCTTGAGCTCGGTATAGGCAGTCCTGGGCGAAATATGGTTGATCTCCGCGTATTCTCTTGTCGCAATTTGCCCGTTTCTTTGGACATAGAAAAACGCGTTCTTTTGACGTTCGTTTAATTGTTCTGAAATGTCGTCAATTTCTATAAAAGTGCTCTCTTGAATCGGGGAATCAAAGATGATTTTGGTTTCAAGGGGGTGAAATTCATAACGCGGTGCTTTGTTTCCCCACTCCCTGCATAACCTTTGCATCATCCTGATACCGGCACCGTACCGTTCAATGAAACCAACATCAAACATGAATTGACTCAAAGTAGGGTTTACCAGGTTGTGAGTAGGTTCATCTGGACTAACACCTTCTGGAAAAGTGCCGGGACTGATAACCTCAACGCGGTTGTCAAATATAAAGACCCGGACATCCGCAGTTTCTTGATAATTGCGGTGAATTAAGGCGTTGATAATCGCCTCCCGTAGTGCGTTAAGTGGGTATTCAAATTTATCGTCTCGTTGGAAACTCCTTGAGGTCCGAAAACTGAGAAGGCGGATGTTTCTTCTGATAAATTCCTCGGCGGTATCAACGTTTTCCCAGAGCGTCTCGTCGCAATCCAGCCGATCAATGACCGGATGGGTGACAGATGTTCCTTTGAATCTGGCAACTCGTAATTGGGCATTATGAAAAAATCTTCTTTGGGGGTGCTTAGTGAAAAAAAGCAGACCCGCGTGGGTTGGTGTTCCATCATCGTTGATACCCTTAATGTTCTTCAAAAACGCTGCCATGCTCATATCTTGCGGTTTAGATACATTCCGGATTGTTTCGCGACGGGTCAGATACCATTTAACTTTTTTCTCATCTATATCATCAATTCCAGCACTTGTGACCAAGAGTTGATCCCAAGTTTGTCCGGTGGCGTTGAGGTGCATCTGGGCAATCTCTTGTGGGGACATGACGCGGTTGCTATTCCCAACTCTCTTATAGCATCTGCCTTTAACTGAGACGGGTTTTATAGAAGATTCGGCGATATGTATCAACAGCACTGATTTTTCTTTTATGTCAACTTGCTGAATTTCGGGTGTCACTCGCGGCTCAGTCGCTTGGGCAATCCGGTTTGACCAGTTTCTTAGTGTCTCTTTGCCAACAGTAATTCCGTTGATTTCTCGTCTATCAGACACACCGATGAGAATGGTACCGCCGCCGGTATTGGCAAAGGCAGCGGCAGTTTCAATGGCTTCCTGATCGAAGTTCTCTTTGAATTCGGTTGTGGTATTTTCGCCTTGTGTGATGCGTTGTTTGAGATCAACGGTTTCCATATTTTGATAAAGTCCAATACCTACTCTTCCCAAAAATTTTCAAGAGGTTAAGCATTAAGGTTTTCCTTTTCATCATGTTTAGAGAGAAGTGCATCAGCAACTTCGGCAATTACTTCATCTGTTAGCGGATGATGAAAGAGACTTACATTATATCATCGCTGTCTGGGTCATCTTCGTCATCTATGTCCATTCCCAGCCAAAGGCCCATGCTGGCGAGTCTTTCTTTGACATCGAGTAGCGACACCCGCCCGAAATCCGTATATTCCAACAGTTCTCTTTCCGTTTTTGTGACAAGTTCTCGTACGGTTTTGATATTTTCCCTTTCGAGACAGTTGTAGGCTCGGGCAGAGAGTCCAAGTTCAAAGATAGATTGGGCCAAGTAGTTGTCCCGTTGTTCTTCCGTTATATCAACCATAGGCTCCGGTTCCATGTGAGTATCGCGAGTTGTTAATGCCCGTCCGGGTTGCTCATCAACAACATCTATCCACGGTGATGTCAATTCAGGTTCCGCTTCATCATAATTTCCGAAGATTCCCAATTCACCTGTGCTCATGGCTGCGCCGATGGAATCGGCAAGAGATTTCCAAAGTATATCAACGGCTTTCGCTGCTATTTCTGCGTCTTCGGGATCGATGGGAGTTTCCTCAAGTGTACCTTCTGCTTCTAATGCGATCTCACGCCAATAGCCGAGAAATTCCTCAAGTGTCTCAACCACTTCCTTACCGCTCGAAATTTGTATCACCAATTCGAGTAAATCCTGAAAAAACGCAATAAGTTCTTCAGGCTCTAAGTGTTTGATCCAATCCAGTAATTGCGGAACCTTAATAGCTTGGATAAAGGCTCCGCCGTCCATAAGGTATCCAATGACAAATTCAGGCTTTTTCATCTGAAATCTCCGTAAAACGATAACCACCAGACCCCTGGCGGGGTTTGAAACCCCGCCAGTGAAGGTTAGTAATTGCGGATCGCTTCTACAGATCGCCGATGTAGCAGGCGATGAAGAAGAGTGCGAAGTAGTAGATGATCGGATGGATCTCTTTTCTACGGCCCGTCACCAACTTGAGGAACGCTAACGAGATGAACCCGAAGCCGATGCCGTCTGTGATGCTGAAAGAGAGCGGCATCATCAGCATTGTAAGGAAGGCTGGGATCGATTCAGTGACATCTTCCCAATCAATCTGGGTGATGTTCCTGAGCATCAATCCACCAACGACGATGAGTGCTGGCGCGATAATCGGGTTGATCGGATAACCGCCGCCAATGATTTTGACGAGTGGCTCGAAAAAGAGTGCCAGCAACATGAAAATCCCTGTGCAGACGGCGGTGAGTCCGGTCCGTCCGCCTTCGGTAATACCTGCCGCACTTTCGATGTAACAGGTCACGGTCGAAGTGCCGAGCAAGGCACCGCCGACAGTACTTCCTGCGTCCGTCAAAAGGGCGTTTCGGGCTTTGGCGAGTTTCCCTGCTTCCATGAGTTGCGCTCTATAGCCGATAGCTGTAAGCGTGCCAATGCTATCAAACATGTCGATGGCAAAGAACACAAAGATCACAGGGATAAGTTCGAGTTTAGTGAAAATATTGGGAATTCGTAATTTAAAGAGTGTCGGCGTTGGATCTGGTGGCATACCAACGATGCCGTTGAAACTGGCAACTCCGAAGATGAGGTTAGCGATGGCAGCGATAAAGATGCCTATCAGAATCGCGCCTTTCACTCTACGTGCTATGAGTGCCAGTGTTACACCGATACCGAAGAGCGAGAGCAGGACGGGGGTAGATAGAATATCGCCGCGGGTGATGTATGTCGCGGGATGTTTTGTAATGATCCCACTCATCTGTAACCCGATGAAGGCAATGAACAATCCGATCCCGATAGCAATCGCGTTTTGGAGCGAGGTAGGAACCGCATTCATAATGGCTTCCCGTATGCCGACAAATGAAAGTATGGAGAATAGCAGGCCTGCTATGAAAACGATGCCTAATGCCTCCTGCCACGGTAAACCTGAACCCAGGCAAACCTCGAATGCAAAATAGGCGTTAAGCCCCATACCTGGTGCTAATACGACCGGATAGTTCGTTAGAAACGCCATAAAGAATGTTGCGATTGCACTCGATAGACAAGTTGCGAACATAACGGCACCGGCATCCATACCGGATTGTGAAAGAATAGAGGGTTGCACAAAGATGATATATGAAATGGTCATAAAATTCGTGAAACCCGCGACCAATTCGCGTCTCACAGAGGTGTCGTGCTCTTTCAACCCAAATAGTTTTTCTAACATCTTTCCTCCTTTATTGTGGCTATCGGCTTTCGGCGGTCAGCAAAGAGGTGCTATGTTCATCAGAAACCTCTTAACCAACTGCTGAAAGGTTTTTTGCAGAAAAACCGCCCCGACTGCTGACGACTATTAAAAGTTTGGCTGAAGCACGCCGTAAGGCAACTGTTCACCCTTCAATCCTGCGAGCAAATTCTCCATCGCCATCGTCGCCATTTTCATTCGTGTCTGGACAGTAGCACTGCCGAGATGCGGGGCAATGATCACATTGTCTAAACTCAGAAGCGGATGATCCGTATTAATCGGTTCTGGCTCGGTTACATCAACGGCGGCTCCCGCAATCTGTCCTTCCTTAAGTGCATCATACAAAGCATAGTGGTCAACAACGGGACCCCTCGCGATATTAACTAAAATAGCAGTGTTTTTCATTAATGCGAGTTCCGCTTTGCCGATGAGATGTGTCGTCTCTTCGGTCAACGGAACGTGGAGTGATACGAAATCGGAGGCTTGGAGAAGCTCTTCAAGTGTAACATATTTCACACCGAGTTCCTGTTCCCAATCGGGACGGCGTTCGCGTTTGTAATAGAGAAGGCGCATGTCGAACGCTTTGGCACGCTTGGCAACCGCATGACCAATCCGCCCCATGCCTACAATCCCTAATGTCGCGTGATGCACGTCGGTACCCCAGAGGATATTGGGGTCGTAGTACTTCCACTCCTTAGACACTTGGACATGGTTATAGGCGGGGACAATGTTTCGTGCAGCAGCGAGCAGGAGTGCCATCGTCATATCAGCGGTGGTATCGCTAAGGACACCCGGCGTATGTCCAACCGCGATGCCGCGTTCTCTGCAAGCCTCAACATGGACATGATCATAGCCGACACCTACTACGGAGATCGCTTTGAGATTCGGCGAAGTCGCGATCATCTCTGGAGAAACGGGTTCGTGTCCATAGGTCATTAACCCGTCAAGCGGCGGAATCTTTTCGGCGATGGGCGGTAAGATGGCACTCGTATGCCACATGTCAACATCGCATTCCTCTGCTATTTTAGCACGAATTTCTTCTGGGATTGGACGCGTAATAAAGACTTTAAATCGTGACAAAATGCTTCCTCCTTGGGAATGGCTATCGGCTTTCGGCAGTCGGCTATCAGTAAGACGCGTGGCAGGTAAAACGTTTTGCCCCCACAAACAGGTTAATGAAGATCGAAGTCTGTTCAAGACTGGCTGCCATTTCCTCCGAAAGCCAATTATGGATTACGACCGGCGGTAAAAGATACGTATCGGTGTGCCGTGAAATCCGAATTCTTCCCGAATGTTGTTGACAAGGTACGCCTCATACGGTTGACGCACCCGGTTTACGTTTCGTCCGAAAATTAGGAAAGTCGGGGGTTGCGTCTCGACTTGCGTAATATATTTCAGCGCAGGACGCACACCTTTAACACGCGGCGGTGGGTGCGCATTCCGTAATTCCAGCAGCAATTCGTTGAGTGCTGGTGTCGGGATATGGGTGCAATACTCTCGATGCACCTCTAAGGCTGTTGCTAATATTTGGGTGACGCGTTGCCCCGTAACAGCAGAGGCGAAAACGCGTGGCACATAATCAAGCTGTGGAAGCTGCGCGTCAAGTTTATCCATAAATGCCGGATGCGTTGCGTTATCCTTTTCAATCAGATCCCATTTATTTAAGACTAAAACGGAGGCTTTTCCCTGCCGTTCGATGAACTTGGCGATTGTTTTATCTTGTTGAGCAGCCTCCTGGGTTACATCCAACACAAGGACAGCAATATCGCTCTGGCGGATGCTATGTATGGCACGTTGTACGGTTACGGATTCGAGTTCATCTTTGATGGCGGATTTACGTCGCATGCCGGCTGTGTCAACGATCTCGAAAGGGATATTGTCGTGGACGATTCGGATATTCACAGCATCGCGCGTCGTTCCGGGTCGATCATCGACGATCATCCGTTCTTCGCCCAATAAGTTGTTAATAAGCGACGATTTTCCGACGTTCGGCCTGCCGACAATCGCGATTTTTATGGTGCCAGATCCATCGTGTAGTGGTTCATTCGTCTCTGGTAGGTTGTCCACAACATGGTCGAGGAGTTCTCGAATGCCGTCGTTTTGAACGCACGATGTCCAGATCGGTTCGGGGAATCCGAGGGCGTAGAACTCCGCGGCTTCACTATGGAGGCGTTCACTATCTACCTTGTTGACGACAAGATAGATGGGTTTATCGGTCGCTCTGAGTTTATTAGCGACAGTCATGTCGTGTGGCATGATACCAGTTCGCGCGTCAACGACAAATAGCACAAGGCTTGCTTCATCTAAAGCGGTGTCTACCTGCGATTGGACGTTATCGATAAGCTGATCGTCCGGATCGATGTCCAAGCCGCCGGTATCGACGATGGTAAAAGCGCGGTCTGCCCATTCTACATCTGCGTAATGTCTGTCGCGGGTCACACCTGGCGTATCGTGGACAACGGCGAATCTACGCGAGGAACGGCTTTCGGTTTTCGGCTTTCGGCTTTCAGCAAAGAGATTTTCTTGCTGATCGCTGACGGGAACCGATGGCTGATGGGTATTTCCAGCGATTCTATTGAAGAGTGATGATTTCCCGACGTTCGGTCTGCCGACAATCGCAACAATGGGGAGTCCGGTTTCCATGTTTTTATATTTCCTTGCGGTTAGGTTTGCTTTCCAAGCGTCGCTCTGTCGTCAGAAACGGTAACAACTGATTTTATCACAACAATGGTAGGAATTGCAAGCAATACCCCCCAAAAACCGAGTACGGCTGCACCGACAATGACAGCGAACATAATCAGCAATGGGTCTACATCAATAGCACCGCTCATGATTTTCGGAGAAATGAGCGAATTGTCAATCGCCTGAATACCGAGGATAGCCCCCAACACAAATGCACAGCGCACGAGAAAATCGATCGTCTCGAAATCTCCAGCTGCCAATCCCATCAGCATCGCTACAAACGCGAAAGCCCCACCGATAAAGGGACCAAAGGTCGGTATAGCGTTACAGATGCCGGCAAGTATACCGATCACTAAGGCGAACGGAACGCCTATGATACTGTAAGCTATGGAGGAAATGATTGAGACAATTGTGATGACTGTGACAAGTCCTCTTAAAAACTCCTGCAGATTCTTGTCAATTTCACGCAGATAAGCCTTAGCAGTGTCGCGATGCGTTTCAGGCATGAGCGTGAGAAAACTTCTGAAGTAGCTATCGAACGATTGGTTAGCATAGACAAACACGATTAAGGCGAGGGATACCGTGGCTATAAATCCACCGAACCCAAAAGCGATCGAACCGGCGAACTGGAATCCCTCTCTGAGAGCCTCGCCCCCGGTTTGGGCGATTGTCGGTATTCTTTCAGTCAAATACGATTTTGCCTGTTCAACGATGGGTTGATCCTTGTAGGCGTGGCTAAGGCCTTCCTTGTATGTGATAAACCGTCGCCATTTGGGGGCAGCAGGGGCGCGATGCCAAATAGCAGTATTATTACCAATATATACGCCTGAAGCGGCAGAAGCCAACATCAAAATTGCTGGAGACCCAGAGATTACAGGCATCTGTTCCGTTTTCAGCCAGTCGTGGCGAGGGTTCCATTCATGGAGCCCATCGGGTGTCCCCGCATATAATTCAATATTGGAAACCTGTGAGGTGCTATCTATGTCCCCTATCGTTTCATCTCCGCCAGAAAGCGCGTAAACCTGCTGTGTTATTGCGGCGCGTTCCTCCCATCCGAAAGAAGAGCCTTCCAGATGCCAATGCACGGTCGTACCTATAGCCGAAGCGTCTATCTGCCCTGTACTGGCGACATAAATTGATCTATCACCGTTGGGATCTGTAGTGGAGGTGACACTGACGACGGATCGATCACTATAGATAGCAGGTGCAACCGGATCCCATGTTTCACCTGCGTTATTGCTTGTATAGAGACCATTTTGCGTTCCGACATAGATTTGTGTCTCATCCCAATGTGGAACGTTGACAGCTTGGACGGAGAGTGTGTCAAAAGGGGTGTCTTCCAGTTTCTGCCATATTTGGACTGGACTTGTATCACTTTCATCAGCGGGTGCCGCCTTATAGTAGCGGTATAACCCGCTTTGCGTGCCGGCGTAGATAACATTTTCACTCGCCGTAAGTGCTTGTATCGGTTTACCGAGGAGGGCACCGTTGGTGATACCGACGCGGAACGGTTTTCCCTCAGCGTCCTGTCGCATTTCATAAATCCCATGATTCGTGCCGAGATAGAAGGTTTCTGTAATAGTATCTTCATCGTTTCTCTCGGTAACCTCGGCTTGGTCAGAGGGTGGGTTAACACTGATAGCGACTGCCTCAAAAGTCTCACCGACAGCATAAGGCAAAACAATTTCATGGTAAAATTTCAGCAACCCAGCAGCCATCTGGCTGGCTTGTCTGCTAACTTGTCTGCCGGTATAGAAAAGCACGCCGCCACAGACAAACAGTATCAGGACGGTTGCGATGCCGCGTTGATACTCCTTTTTGAACGGGAGCGCATTCCAGAGAAATCTGAAGATGTAGGCGAAACAGAACCCCAGAAGGAAAGGCATCAGTACGTCTAACAGGCGCGTAAAAAGCCACAGACTTATCATCGCTATTTCGAGGATAACGATGCTTCTGATGTCAATCCAGCGGTAGATACGTGTGAGCAGCACAATCAGCAGTATCGCTACTATCGGGTGTAGAACCATCCGATTGCTCTCGGTGCCGTTACCTGTGTAGTAGGCAAAAGCGATCCATACGGCGGCGAGAATGACGCTGATGATTGCGAGAATCGTTGCCCCGCTGAGTGTGGGTTGCTGTGGGTTCGTTTCGTTTTGTGTGTTCATTGTGTTGAGGTTATAAGTTATAAGTTAAGAGGTTTTTGATTGCGTTATGTGCCCCTCTTAACCAACAACTTATAATCACTAACTTATAACCATTCCTCTGAAAACTAATTATGCGGTTGCTGGGGCTTCGGTTGCGTCTCCGTCTCTGGATTCATACGCTTCAATTACACCTGCGCCGATGCTGTCACCCCAGACATTAACTGTGGTACGGAATCGGTCAAGCAACCAATCAATAGAGAGAATCAGCGTGATACCCTCGACTGGGAGATCTACGGCTCTCAGCACGATGACCATCGTAACAAGTCCTGCTTCTGGAATCCCTGCTGCGCCGATAGCCGCCAACGTTGCGGTAAGCACGACAACCACCTGTTGCGCTGGATCCATGTTTATCGCATAGACCTGTGCAATGAACATGACAGCGACCGCCTCGTAGAGTGCCGTGCCATCCATATTAATGGTTGCACCTAACGGCAGCACGAAACTGGAGGTCCGGCTGGAGACACCGTTCTGATTCTCGACACCTTCCATCGTTAGCGGCAGCGTTGCACTTGAGCTGGCTGTCGAGAAGGCGTTGAGTAAAGCCGTTGCCATGCCTTTGAAGTAGTTCAACGGATTTCTGCGTGCAAGCAACAGCAGCAGTATCGGTAAAGCAATAGCACCGTGTACGCCGAGTCCTAACACGACCGTCGCGCTGTACTTGCCCACGGCGACGAGTTCGGGCCAGAAGCCTGCGAATCCCTTCGCCTCGCCAATCCTGCCCGCGATTAAACCGAAGATACCGAGGGGCGCGACGTACATGATCCAGTGAACGAGTTTCATCACCGCCTCATTGAGTCCCGAAATCACAGCGACAACCGGTTTACCAAGTTCACCGAGCATAGACAAGGCGGCACCGATGAGCAGTGAGAAAAAGATTAAAGGCAGAATGTCGGTATGCACCATGGCTTTGAAGACGTTTGACGGGATCATCCCCTCTTTACCCGTCTCTTCATTGCCGAGGAACACCTCTTTGATGGTACTGCCCATCGTCTTTTCCATTTTACCGGACACTCTTGTGGCAATCGGCAAGCCGATGTTAATGCCAGTGCCTGTGTTTTGAGGTTCTATGATTTCAAGACGACCGTCAATAAATAACAGGCGTTCACCAGTGTCTGTTGTTACGTAACGAGCATCTTCGGCTAACGGTTGCCACGATTTTACTGTGGCTGTTGTCCCAGAAATTGATTTCACTTCACCACTCACGCTCTGATCGGCGAGCGTGATGACGTATTTATTGTTATAGGTCCGATTGAATTCTCCGCTCAACTCAACAGTGAGCATATCAGGACCGGAGAGTGTGTAGCTCAGATTAGGTCGTTCTTCACCTTGTGATAGCCCTTTTCCCGGCGAGATGATGTTCACAAGAATCATTCCGATGATAACGGCGATAGCGGTTGTTGCCATGTAGTACAGGACGGTCCGTCCACCGATGGAGCCGATATTTCGGATGTCGCCTAAATTTGTTATCCCGACGATCATCGACAAGACAACGAGCGGGACGACTATCATTTTCAGTAGGTTTAAGAAGACCTCACCGAGTATTGTTGTGTGGACTGCGAAGTCTGGCGCGTAACCGCCAATGATCGCCCCAGCAACAATGGCAATGATAATTCCGTAGAGTAGCCCGAGACTTACTTTTGGTTTCTTTTCTTCTTGGTTTTCGTTCATAGAGTTGACTCCTGTTTTAGTTGTTAGTTGTCATAAATAGCACTTCGTGGTAGCAGCAAGTGCATCCGTTGGCATTGGTTATTCGGAACTTTGTAGACGTTCAAGGGCTGCGCGTAGTTTTTCGAGTTCGGCTTCTGCTTCTCGCCGTGCGCGGGCTTCTTCCGAAACACGGGTCTCGGCTTCAAGCACGCGGGTCTCGGCTTCAGAAGCGCGTGCATCCGCTTCGTCTACGCGCTCCGGAGAGGTACCCAACCACATCTCCGTGACTGGATCATACAACCGCAGCACGCCATCACGCTCACCTAACTCCAAACCTAACGTCTCGCACGGAAGCCTATCCTCTACAAACGCTATTTCTTCATACGCATCTCCTACAAGCCGAAAGCCGACGAAAGACGGATCAATCTCATGGTATGGATCGTAGATGCAATACTCTTTGACCCGTAGAATCTGCTCATAAATCGCCTTCTTCTCGTTGAAATCTTTCGCGTACGTACTCGGACTCGCCACTTCTAACACAAAATCAAGCGTAGATGGTTGTTCCCATGTTTTATAGGTTCGGAGATCTTTTTTCGACAGCCCGCGAACCATGAATACATCCGGGGAGATGCTCTTCCGAGGATTCCCTTCTTCGTAATACAGGAGCATGTTGCCAGCGATATACACATCTACAACCCCGCGGAAATGGCTTCGCAGGATATCCATGCAATCTATCATCACTTGCTGGTGTTTCGGCGATTCTGCCATCGGTTCTCCGTCTGATTCGGGATAGACGAGTGTCGGGGCAGAGCCAATTCTTTTTTTCATCGTGCTATCTCCTTTAGTAGTTATCAGTTATCAGTTGTCAGTTAATATCTTGTGGTAGTGAAAGTATCTGTTACTGCCGCAATCCACCTCTTTAACTGAAAACTAACAGCCGGCTACTAATTCGTTCGTTTTATTTCCTTATTAACATTTTTCGGGTGGCGTTGAAATCACCTGCTGTGAGTGTATAGAAGTAGACACCACTTGCGACGGGTTCACCGAGATCGTTTTTGCCGTCCCAATACGCCGCACGGGTGCGGGTTTGATAGATACCAGCGGGTTGATGTCCTAATTCTAAGGTTCGGACGATTGCCCCATTTGTGGCATAGATCGTTAACGTTACCTCCGCTGGTTTTGCTAACTGATACGGTACCCAAGTCTCCGGATTGAACGGATTTGGATAGTTGTGAAGTAAAGCCGTTTCTTCTGGGATGAACAGTGTTAGGAGCCGTTCAAGGTTGGCGATGCCTTGTCGGAAGGCAACGGAACCATCATCTTCAATTTGTGCTTGTGTTATCCATGCTTGGACCTTCGCAGGCGTTAGTTCTCCGTTGTTTATTGCTATGGAGGGTGCTACAGCGTCAGTTGATTCACCGAGGTGTTGTGCGACAACGATGAGGTCTTGGATGTTAATAGCTCCGTCCCGATTTACGTCTGTCCGCAAGTTAGCAGGAACATCGGAACCCAAATCTTTTGCTACAAGCACCAGATCTACAACACTTACACGCCCATCTTGATTCACATCCCAAGCGGGATATTCTCCCACAATAATGGTAATATCGGGCGGAACAGAAGGAATGACCGCACCACTGATAGAACTGAACTCAAAATTTTCCAGTGTCACTTGTGTCTTGCCTCCTGCTTTTGCCTTGAATGTCACCGACAGCAGTGCGCCTGTACCGCTAATACCGCTTTCAGATATCCGCGCCGAAAACAGATCAGTGATTTTCCCTGTTGTGTTATCAATTGTGCCCTCCTGGAAGAAGGTAGCACCACCTTCCACCTTCAGGAAATCGCGCTCGGTGACTTCAACCGCTTTAAGCACTTCAGGATCAAATGTAATATCAGCTTGCCACCCTGCTAAATCGGTAACGTTTTCTGCGTTGAGATTCAGTGTGAATGTATCTCCAGGAATAACGCTTGTTGACGTTGCAGAAAATGTGAAACCGACACCTGGCGGCATCACTGTATACTCTGTGCCTTCTTCAAAACCGAAGTGCCCGGTAATCGTTCCGCCGTTGCCAACTGCGACTAATAAGACATTTGCTCCCGGTTTCAGGGTGACAGGAAAATACTGATGGTAACCCTCACTATCGTCCGACCAATAATCATATTCAGTAGGTCTGATTAACTGCTCGTAGATTAACTCACCATTTAGCCAAACCTTGTTGCGACCTTCACTTCCCACAAACATTCTTGTTTTTTGTTCTCGCGGTGAATATAAGATTACGGAACCATAGACAACCATAACTTCCGTAGACCATTCATATTCTTCGGGCAAGCCAAAAGCACGGACTATTTCATGCATATTATTTATAATCCCATTATCAGTACCTATAGGAGAAATTTTATGAGCTGTCCATTCGTAATTTCCGACGGCTTCTCCCTCCGTTGCACCTTTCGTAGCGATCTGACGTTCTATTACAGAACCTCCACTCACTTCTGACAACAAATCTGTACTGTTGTCAAGTTGTTTTTCTGGGATCGGTACCCATAACCAAGGCCCTTCTATTTTTTGTCCCTCTATAGGTGCACCGGGGTTTTTGAGCCAACTTATATATGTCCGTGCAGCTAACCCATTTAAAGAGGATATGTCGGCGATTTGATTTACACGTAAATCTAACCATTCCAAGTTGATTAGCCCTGAAAGTGGAGATACATCTGAGATCCTATTTACGTTAAGGTACAACTCTGTTAATCTTGTTAAACCCGATAACGGTGATAAATCAACTATTTCATTCCGCGGTAAATCTAACCTTACCAAGTTGATTAGCCCTGAAAGTGGAGATACATCTGAGATCCTGTTCTCATCAAGCCGTAAACGTCTTAATCCTGTTAAACCCGATAATGGTGCTAAAGAATAATCGGACACTCTTCTGGTGTGGTTAAGGTTTAGATATTCTAATTTGGTTAACGCTGCCAACGGTGATAAATCAGACAGTGAATCACAACCGTGACAGTCCAGCCATTCTAAATTGATTAGGCTTGCCAAGGGTGATAGATCCGATAGTCTCTCATTGTTAGCGATCTGCAGTCGTATTAGGTTGGTTAATCCTGCCAGCGGTGAGAGGTCTACTGTTTCTATTCCATAAATGCTCAGTATTTCCAGGTTTGTTAGGCTTGCCAAGGGTGATAGATCCGATATTGGATTACTAGCCAAAACTAAGTTTCTCAGTTTTGTCAGTCCTGCCAAGGGTGATAGATCTTCTATGGAGGTATTCCAAGCCTCTAAACGAATAAGGTTTTTCAATTCGGCAAGTGGTGATAAATCAGATATAGGATTATTTACAATCCATATTTCTTCCAGATTTATCGCGTGCTCAATGCCTGTTAAATCTTTAATGTCTCTATTACTTGCTCTGAGGGTTGTTAACGTTGTCATCTCCTCCACCGTAATTGAGACAATCGCAGTATTATTTTTCCCAAGGGCTTCCGCAATTGCGGCACGCAGGTTCGGATCGAGTATAGCCACTTCACCAGCAAGTATATTCGTATTTTGCGAGAGGGCCTCTAAAGGTGATAAATCCGTTATCGGATTGTCGCGAAGGTCCAAATATTCCAAGTTGACGAGTCCCGCCAAGGTAGATACGTCCGATACTTTGTTTCGTCGAAGTTCAAGGCGTGTCAATTCTGTTAATCCCGTCAACGATGATAAATCAGATATTAACCTATTGTCGTAAAGATTTAGTTCTTTCAAGTTAATTAACCCAGCTAGCGGTGATAAATCGGATATTGAATCGTGGTGGAAATCCAAATATTCCAAGTTTATTAAATCCGCAACAGGAGACGCATCCGTTATATTTCTGTTACCACCGAGGCGTAAAGTTCTCAGTCCTGTTAGATGAGCTATTGGTGATATATCTTCCAGTTCATGATCGTAGATTTCCAAATGTCTCAGCCCTGTTAAGCCTATTATCTGCGACAAATTTGATATTGTGCCGTGCCACATACTTAGCGACTCTAAATTCTTTAGATTTGCAAAAACCGAGAAATTTATCTGATTCGCTCCCCAAAGCTGTATACCTTTTAGGTTGGTCAATCCTGCTATCGGCGATAAATCTAATACTTTGGCGTTCAACGCTAAATTTTCAAGGTTGGTTAATCCTGCTATCGGCGACAAATCGGATATTGGACTCCCTCGTAGAAAAAGGTATCTCAGATTCATGAGTCCTGCAATAGGGGATAGATCGGATACTTGATTACCCTGTAAAACCAAAGATTCAAGATTCATCGCATACTCCAACCCTGTTAAATCTTGAATACCTCTATCAGCGATATGATGTTCCCAACTCAGATGGTTAACTTTTGCCATATCCTCAGTTGTAATAGGTTTATTAGCTGATAAACCTAACACATTTACAATAACATTACGGAGTGCGGGATCCGGGATGTGAACAGAAGCTCCAGGAATACGCTCTGGACGCTGCACGACTGATGGCAGCACACTATCAGGGGTATTCAACGCAGAAATCACATCTTGAAAATTTGATGTCCACGCATCCCGTTTCATAGTACCATTTTCTAATACCTGCAATCCTAAGTTTTGTAAACTCACATTCTCACGAATTTTTCCAAGGAATACCGCGGTCTCTAATCCGACAGCAGCGGCAGCGTGTGAAGCATCAAGTGGACCTTGAAACGCCTCGTGGAATCGTTGAACCGGTTCAATACCCCCAAATACATCGCCTGTTGCTTCAAGTGCCTGTCGGTAACGTTCAGTGTCTTCTTCGATGAGCCCATCCATCACTGTTTTTTCAACATAAAGTCGCAATGCGCGGTCTTTGTCAAATGGGGGATTCTCACTCTGTTCAACAATACCGCGCACTTGATCTTCAAACGTTTTCATCCCCTCCGTATGGCAGCCGATGCAGGAGAGTCCATTGCGGACGGTCGGATCGCTTGTAGCAGGGTTGCGAACAATGTTTATCGGTGCTGCATTCAGTCGATTGCCGCCGGCATCTGACAGATAGTAGGCTTGTAAGCCGTTTGGAAGGTTGAAGATAATCTCGCCACCGTCGTGTGTAAAATTGAGCGGATGTGTGAAGATATTCTTTGAACCTACGTTTCCAGCGAAGTCGTAACTTTTCCAATACGCGCCGTATCGAGAGAGATGCCGTTCTACAATACGGTTATGATTGGAGACACCGGAATCGTTGAATCCTGCACGCCAGACGCGTTTTCCCGCTGCATTGATGATATTTTCGCCGACATCTACATCAAGCTCTGCTTCCAGCTCCCGATCCGTGAGTGGAAGGTCAAGGATATCGTGATAGAGTGGTGGTAAGGATGCTGTTGCGAGAAACCAATCGACCTGAACAAACGGCACATCGCAGTTCATTTCTTGGCGAAGATTCATGAGTTTTTCGTGCAGATGTGTCTGTGTTGGAGACTCAAAATTATTTTTGTATGGATATGCTTGTTCAATCTGTGCCCAGCGGTTGGTACCGAGTTCCCATTCGTAATCTCGGAGGTCGATATAAAAGATCGTTTTTTCTGAATCGATGGGTTGCGGATTGGTAACTTCACGTCCCCAAGAGAGACTGTTCACGAGTTTTGAAAGTGCTCGTTGATACGCGCGAAGCGTTTCAGTGGTTTCGCCTGCGTTATAGAGGTGTGTTGATGTAAAATAGCGTGCGAAGGCGCGGTCGAATGTATCGAGCGATTGGACATGGTTCTCAATTACCTGAAGCATTTCTTCAGTTGTAATGAAGTTGATGTCGGTTCTGGCAAAAACGTTCCAATCCGGTGCGCCTGCTTGGATCCACTGTCGGATCGTCTCAATCGCTGCAGGAGGCAAGGGCGGCTGTCCGAGCGGCATCCGTTTTTCTGCAGCGGTTTCGATTAACCGCTGATAGAATATGGAATTATCAGGGTTCCCAGGAATAAGAACCCCAGAATCAATTAATCCTTGGCTGCTTTGAATGATGAGTTGCTCGGTAAAGGAGCCGTGTGGTCCATGGCAAATAAGACAACTTTGTTCAAATATGGCGGACACTTCCTGTGCGAGGTTTTCTTGAGCATCAACATTCTGGTATGTTGTCATGAATATTAATACACAAACAGGGACAACAAAGATCCTCCATCCCATCATGGATTCTCTCCTCCGGATTCTGAAGTTTTGTTCGGAATTATAGTAGATTTTAGAATTTTCAAAACAGTGTTGGTGGCAAGGTTCGGAATCGTTGCGTCAATCTAAGTTAGGCGCGACGCTCCTTGGGAATTCGCCTTCATATCTTATATGATAACACAAGTTCTCATGAAAGGCAAGAAGTCTTCGGGAGTGCAACAGGGGTGTTTAGTTTTCTCTTTCGTAGCGTGATGCACGTTGCATCTGGGCGAGTACGCCGCAAAACTTTTAGTTTGCGCCCATACACGCACAGACTAACAGTTTATGCTACAACGGTTTTCAGCATATAAGTGGCAGGATGGATATAGAAAATAAGTTTCCAAACTATAAAACTATGGTAGATTTTAGAATTACTTATACATTCTTAATGCAAAGTCAACCCCCTAAATCCCCCTTATCAGGGGGACTTTGAGCAAACAGAGTTATTGATAAATGTCAACTTATTTCTATAATTCACCATAAATAGTCATGGAGAGTGTGATGGCAGCGTCATTTGATACTATTTTCTTATCAGCATTTTTCGGGTGGCGTTAAAATCGCCTGCTGTGAGTGTATAGAAGTAGACACCACTTGCGACGGGTTCACCGAGATCGTTTTTGCCGTCCCAATACGCCGCACGGGTGCGGGTTTGGTAGATGCCAGCGGGTTGATACCCTAATATCAACGTCCGGACCAGCGTCCCATTCACAGCATGAATCGTCAAGGTAACTTCTGCTGGTTCAGCGAGTTGATACGGTATCCATGTCTCTGGATTGAAAGGGTTCGGATAGTTGTGAAGTAAGGCGGTTTCTTCTGGGATGAACAGTGCTAAGAGTCGTTCAAGATTGGTGATGCCTTGTTGAAAGGCAATGGAGCCATCATCTTCAATTTGTGCTTGTGTTATCCATGCTTGGACTATCGCAGGCGTTAGTTCTCCGTTATTTATTGCTGCAATAATGGAGGGTGCTGCAGCGGCGGTTGACTCACCGAGATGTTGTGCAACGAGGATGAGGTCTTGGATGTTGATAACGCCATCTCGATTTACGTCTGCCTGCGGGTTAGCAGATGCGTCTTCACCGAGGTGTCGGGAGACAAGGATCAGATCCAGGACGCTCACCTGTCCATCTCGGTTTACATCTCCAATAACGAGTTGTCCTTCAATAGTGATGACAACCTCGGGAGGGGCTGCGGCAATGGGTACACCTATGGTCGATCCCAATTGGAAGTTGTTTAGTGTCAATTGGGTTTCACCTTCCGCTTTGGCTAAGAACGTTACTGACAGCAATGTACCTGTCCCCGTGGCACCGTCCTCGTTGAAACGTGTTGCATTAAGACCTGTAATTTTGCCAGTCGTGTTATCAACCGTCCCTTTTTGAAAGAAGGTCGTTCCGCCATCTGTTTTGAGAAAATCGCCTTCGTTGACTTCAATGGCTTCAAGCACTGCCGGATCAAACGAAATATCAAATTGCCACCCCGCTAAATCTATTACATCTCCCGCGCTGAGGTCAAGGGTAAATGTATCACCGACATGGATTTTAGAATCAGAGAAGGTGTAACCGACACGGGGATTGAATACCTTATATTCGGTGTCAGGTTCAAATCCGAAAAAGAGAGACAATAGATCACTCCTCCAGGGCTTAGCAAGCTTCACCAACAACACATTTTTTCCCCGTTGCAGTGTGATGGGAAAAAATGTTTGGTAATCATACGCCCATTCTCCTGCGTAATAGTCCGCATAGTCTTCATGGACTAACTCGCCATTAAGGTAGACTCTCCGAGGATGACTGGCACCCATAAAGACCTTTGTCTGCTGTGTTCTCGAAGAATACAAAGTGATAGAACCATAGACAACAAAATTACCATCGTTAGGAAATTCAATAGACTCTTGCGGGTTTAACAATCTTTCAAGGTTATCTGTATTGCTCCATCTGCCATTAATTTTATACGTTTCAAGTGCTCCGGCCGACCATACACTTTCTTCTATAACAGATCCCTCCGAAGTACCAAGGGTAGCAATCTGTTGTTCTGTAACCTTATTGTTGGATGCTTTTGCTAAGTAATCCCTAAGAAGTACGTCTTTGTCTCCCTCTGCTGGCAAGGTCAGCCATAACCAGGGTCCCGCAATTTTTGGACCACCTTGTGGAAAGCCCGGGTTGCTGTACCAATTGAACACTTCCATAGTCTCGCGTATGCCATCCAAGGGTGAGAAGTCAGAGATGTTATTGATATGAAGTTCTAACCTTTTTAAGTTATGCAATGATGCAAGCGGTGAGACATCTACGATTCGATTTTCATTAAGTATCAACGTTTCCAAATTAACCAATCCTGCTAACGGGGAAAGATCTGAAATCTCAGTATGGAATAGATCGAGATGCCTCAACTCTGTTAATCCCGACAAGGGGGAGAAGTCAGTGATATTATTGGTATGCGGAAAACCGAGCCATCTCAGTTTTGCTAACCCTTTTAAGGGGGATAAATCGGTTGCTTTGCAGTCATATAAAAGCAATCTTGTTAAGTTTGTCAATCCTTCAAGGGGCGAGAGATCGGAAATATCAGAATGTATGGTGTCTAACTTTTGCAGATTTTTGAGCCCTGCCAACGGAGCCAGACTTGAAATACGGGTCGCTGCAGCGTTTATCACCTCAAGATTGCGCAAGGATGCAAGTGGCGAAAGGTCAGAAACTTGTGTATCATTAAAATATATCTCGCGCATCTGTGTCAACACTGCGATTGGTGAGAGATCCGATATCGGATTGTGACCGATTCTTAATTCAGTCAGATTCGTTGCAAGCTCAATTCCCTTCAAACCCTGAATGTCCCTTCCAATCGCTTCAAAGTGGGTCAAGGTTGTCATCTCCTCCACTGTAATTACCGTGTTTGGTGCTTTGCCGAGTGCCTCTGCAATTGCCGCGCGGAGACTTGCATCTGGAATAATAACATCAAAAAGTATATCTGTATTTTTGAAGAGTGTTTCTAAAGGTGAGAAATCCGTTATCGGATTGTCGGTGAGTTTTAACCATTCCAACTCCGTTAGAGCTGCCAACGGTGATACATCTGATATGTTGTTACCTGCAAGATTTAGACGCGTTAACCCCGTCAATTCCGTTAGAGGCGATACGTCGGATATATTGCATTTCAAGAGATATAGCTCTCTCAAGTTTTTCGCCGCTGCCAGTGGCGAGAGATCCGATATGGGGGCACCGCACATATCTATAATTGTCAGGTGCGTGAGTGGAGAGATGTCGGATATAGGGCTATTCCAAGAACTAAATTTATTCAGATTTTTTAATGCTGATAGTGGTGATATATCCGATACCAATGTGTCACTTACCTCTACAAACTCCAATTTTATTGCACTTGCCAATGGTGATATGTCAGATAGCGGGTTCCGTCGGATATTTAGGCTAATAAGGTTGATTAATCCTGCGAGCGGCGATATGTCGAAGATCTGATTTTGGCGAAGTTCTAACCTTTCCAAGTTGATTAATCCTGCGAGCGGCGATATGTCAGATATCTGGTTGCCGTTAAGTTCTAACCTTTCCAAGTTGATTAATCCTGCGAGCGGCGATATGTCAGATATCTGGTTGCCGTTAAGTTCTAACCTTTCTGAGTTGGTGGCAAATTCAAACCCAAGGACTAACCTTTGCATGTGTGTTGCAAACTCAAGTCCAGTCAAATCGCGAATGCCCTTGTTCTCTGCATCAAGATCAGTCAATGTCTCCATATCCTCCACCGCAATCACATCACCAGCTGCTTTGCCGAGAGCTTCTTCAATCACAGCACGTAGGTTTGCATCCGGAATATAAAGACCAGCACCAGGTATCCGCTCCGGACGCTCCACAACCGGCGGCAGCACACTATCAGGGGTATTCAGCGCAGAAATCACATCGTCAAAGTTAGATGTCCATGCATCCCGTTTTACAGTGCCGTTTACATCTGTGAGTGTTTGTAATCCTAAGTTCTTTAGGCTCTGTTTTTCGCGTATCTGTGTGAGGAATTCTGCTGTTTCTAATCCGACTGCGGCGGCAGCGTGTGATGCATCTAACGGTGCTTGAAACGCCTCGTGAAACCGCTGGACGGGTTCATTTTCATGTCGCTTGAAGAATTGCTGTCGCGATGCGTCATCCGCAAACGGACCGCCAATTTTTTCTAATGCTTGCTGGAATTTAAGGGTATCTTTTTGTAAGAGTTCATCGAGGACTGACTGTTCTGGATAGAGACGTAATACTTGTTCTTTGTTATACGATGGGTTTTGATCCTGTTCAACCGCCGCGCGCACGCTGTCTTTAAACTTCTTCATGCCTCGGGTATGGCACCCGATACAGGAGAGACCGTTCCGCACCGTCGGATCGCTGGCGGCGGGGTTAGAAACGATGTCAATTGGCGCGTCATTCAATCGACTACCGTTCGCATCAACGAGAAAATACGCCTGCAACCCGTTGGGTAGATTGAAGATAATTTCGCCACCATCGTGTGTAAAATCAAGTGGGTGTGTAAAAATGTGCTGCGACTCTAAGTTTCCAGCAAAGTCATAACTTTTCCAATACGCGCCGTAGCGAGACGCGTGGCGTTCGACAACGCGGTTGTTTAAGGAAACACCGGAATTGTTGACACCCGCACGCCAAACATTTATCCCTGGCGCGTTCGTGATATTGCTTGCGACATCTATCTCTAACTGTGTCTCTAATAAACGGTCTGTCTGTGGCAATCCTAAAATGTCGTGGTAGAGCGGTGGTAACGAGGCGGTTGCAAGAAACCAATCGACATGGACAAATGGTACTGTGCTGCCTGTTTCGGTCTGTAGTTGTGTCAGTTTTCCAAGGAGACCCGCTTGTGTTTCCGGATCAAACGCAATGTTGTAGGGATATGCCTGCTCAATGTGTGTCCAGACATCGATTCTCGTATTCCATTCGTAACGCCGTAGGTCAATATAGAAGATTGTTTGGGCAGTATCAATGGATGTTGGGTTTGTGATATCTAATCTCCATGAGAGACTATTTACGAGTTTAGAGAGCGCGATCCGATAGTCGTTGAGTGTTTCAGGACTTTCACCCGCGTTATGGAGATGCGTCATTGTAAAATAGCGTGCGGAGGGACGGTCAAACGGATCCAGCGACTCCAGATGGGTTCGCATGGTATCAAGCATCGCATCTGTCGTAATGAAATTGATGTCGTACTGGACATCCCAATCTGACGCGCCTGCGGTAATCCAATGGGCAATTGTTTCAACGGCTTCCTGTGAGAGTGGTGGTAGATTGAGTGGCATTTGTGCGCCGTTTTCGGTAGGACCGAGTAGGCGTTTATAGAATTCTGAGTTTTCTGGATCCCCTGGAATAATGACCCTGGTATTAACGAGCGCGGTACGTTCAATCAGGAGTTCATCTTTATAGGCACCGGATTCTCCATGACAATTCAAGCAGTTTTGTTGAAAGATAGTATACGCCTGTTGCGCGAGGTTTTCTTGCGCGTCTGCCGTTCCAAATCCAAATCCTATGCACGTCAAGATGATTAGGAGGCAGTATCTACCACTCTTCACAATCAATCTCCTATTTGGTTGTTTCTAAACGTTCAAGGGCTGCGCGCAGTTTTTCGAGTTCGGCTTCGGCGTGTTGGGCGCGAGATTCCGCCTCTTGTCGTGCACGGGATTCTTGTGCTACGCGGACTTCCGCATCGCTTACGCGTTCTTGAGAAGTAAATAACCACGCAGACTTAACAGGATCATATAAACGCAGCACCCCCTCATGCTCACCCAACTCCAAGCCTAACACTTCAAAAGGGATCCGTGCGTTCACAAACAGTATCTCCTTATACACCTCACCGACAAGTCGGAACCCAACAAAATACGGATCAATCTCGTGATACGGGTCATAGATGCAATACTCTTTGACCCGCAGAATCTTTGCGTAAATCTCCATCTTCTCGTTGAAGTCTCGCGTGTATGTGCTTGGACTCGCAACTTCTAACACAAAATCAAGCGTTGGGGGTTGTTCCCACGTTTTATATGTTCGGAGCTCTTTTTTCGACAGCCCGCGAACCATGAATACATCCGGGGAGATGCTCTTCCGAGGATTCCCCTCCTCATAATACAGCATCATATTTCCGCCGATATACACATCTGCAAACCCGTGGAAATGGCTTCGTAGGATATCCATGCAATCTATCATCACTTGCTGATGTCTCGGAGTTTCTGCCATCGGTTCTCCGTCTGATTCGGGATAGACGAGTGTCGGGGCAGCGTGTATTTTCTTTTGCATCGTTCCTCTCTCGAAGGGATACGCGATAGGCACAAACTAACGGTTAGGACTTACGCAAATTTATTAGCACACGATGGTAGATTTTCGCTTTTTAAACCCCCTAAATCCCCCTTATCAGGGGGACTT
Source organism: Candidatus Poribacteria bacterium (assembly GCA_022827185.1). Taxonomy (GTDB): domain Bacteria; phylum Poribacteria; class WGA-4E; order WGA-4E; family WGA-3G; genus WGA-3G. Next base: position 132,230 of record JAJDTM010000038.1, on the reverse strand, counting down.
TAAGAGGTCGTACGTAAGCCCCAACAGTTTATGCTACAGGTATAAATCTTCTTATTTTAACCATCCGCATCAACCCGGATGGAGAGTTCTTCTAACTGTTCATCCGATACAACAGAGGGCGCGTGCGTGAGTGGGCAGAGGCCCTGTTGTGATTTCGGGAACGCGATGACTTCTCGGATGTTCTCCTCGTTCCGCATCAGCATTACCATCCGGTCAAGTCCGGGTGCGATGCCAGCATGTGGGGGTGTGCCATACGCCAACGCGTCTATGAAATAGCCGAACCGGCTCTCAGCCTCCTCCGGTGTGATATTGAGAATGCCGAAGATCTTCTGTTGAATATCCCATCGGTGGATCCTCACACTCCCACTACAGACCTCATACCCGTTGCAGACGAGATCGTAATGTTGGCTCTGAACTTTCCCTGGATCCGTATCTAAGAGAGGGAGTGTCTCCTCTGTGCAGCTTGTGAAGAGGTGATGATGGGGTTCGTAGCGGTTCTCTTCCTCGTTCCAGTCAAACAGTGGGTAATCAACGATCCACAAAAAGTTGTATAGACTTTTATCGATAAGATTGAGTTTTTTCCCGAGATGAAGACGGAGATAGCCGAGCGCATCGGCGACGACCTTCGGCTTGTCAGCGACGAAGAACATGATGTCTCCCGGTTGCGCGCCTGTTCGCTCTTGCGCCGTTTCGAGTTGCTCCGTTGTGAAGAACTTGACGATCCCAGATGAGAAACCATCTGCCGTGACTTTGACCCATGCCAATCCTTTCGCGCGATAGGTCGCGACGAATGCAGTCAGGTCGTCAATGTCTTTGCGTGAGAAGTCTTCACCACCCGGTACGGCGATGGCTTTGACCTGTCCGCCGCTGGCTAATGTGCGTGCGAATACTTGGAAGTCGCAATCTGCCATGACATCGGAGAGGTCTGTGAGTTCCATACCGAACCGTGTATCAGGTTTGTCGTTTCCGAACCGTGCCATCGATTCGTGGTAGGTGAGCCTTAGAAACGGGGTTTGGACAGGGATGTTGCCTGCTTCTTCAAATATCCGTTTCATCAATCCTTCGGTTACCTCAAGCACATCGTCCGTGTCTGCGAAGGACATCTCAATATCGAGCTGCGTGAACTCCAGCTGTCTATCGGCACGTGTATCTTCATCACGGAAACATCGCGCGATTTGGAAATACCGGTCAACACCGCTCATCATGAGGATCTGCTTGAACTGCTGTGGTGATTGCGGGAGCGCGTAGAACCGACCGGGATTATAGCGGCTTGGCACAAGCACGTCGCGCGCGCCTTCAGGTGTGCTATTCGCCAAGATAGGTGTCTCAATCTCAAGGAAGCCTTGTTCGTTCATATAGTTGCGTGCTGCGAGGGCTGCTTTATGCCGCATCGCCAGTGTCTTCTGCATCTCAGGTCTGCGCAGATCAATGAACCGGTAGCGCATCCGAATATCCTCTGCGACATCAATATCGTCTTCAACCGGGAACGGCGGTGTTTTGGCAGTATTCAAAATGTGCAGAGAATCTACAGCGACCTCAATTTCGCCTGTATCAAGTTCGGGATTGACGGTGCCTTGATAAACGATAAGACCCGCTTCTTGGTTCTCAATGTGATATGTCCGATTGTTTTCGACATCAGTGACCAACCATCGCTCGCCTTGGACTCGGGTTGCTACTTCAATTTCTTCGGAGAGCGTGTATTTGGGGTCTGTATCTGAGAATAGGGCTCGGAATGCTGGAGACAGCGTGCCTTCGGCGAGGTCTGTTTGATAAGTCGCGTCGGCATGGAAAAGCGGATCGCCGGGTTCGCGTTCGCGGACAGTGCCACTGACGTTCAGTACGAATTCACTTCTGACAGCGTCCGCAATGGCGTGCGCTTTTTCGTCAATCTGTGGATCAAAGACGACCTGTGTGATACCGGTTCTATCGCGTAAATCGACGAAGATGACACCGCCGTGGTCGCGGCGACGTTTGACCCAGCCGTTGAGTTGCGCGGTCGTCCCCGCGTCAGTTAAACGCAGGTCGCCACAATAATGGGTCCGTTTTAAACGGGCAGATGTGGCTTCTTGGGTTTCTTGAGACATTGATTAGATATTCCCTTGCTTGTTTACTGGGTGCAAGGGTTCCTCCTATTAAGAACAGGACTTACGCATTTTCCATGATAACTTACCTATCACGCACTGCTGGCGGGGTTTCAAACCCCGACAGCAAACGGGGCTGCGTAAGTCCTAAAGAATTCCCTACCATTTTTAGGATAGGACGTTTTAAACGATTAAACACTGGATCGTTTCTGAAATTCATAAATTGCGTTCACTCAATGAAACGATAGGGGTGAACGGCACAGCGGAGCGTGCCTACTACTTTGCACTTAAGATATTATTTTTTTAATTCTTCAAGTTCATTTTGAATCTGTTCTCTGGCGAGTAAGTCGTTCGGATCTGAAGCGATTCGGATGATTTCATCGAGTACTTTCAAAGCGTTGTTATAATATTCTATCTGTTTTTGCGGCTGATTCTTGGTAGCGTAGATATTTCCCAAGATGTAATGCGAACGCCACGAATTTGGGTCTGCAGCGATACCTTTTTGCGCGTATTTTTCGGCTGCTTCAACATTTTCTAATATTAGGTGGAGTCGTGCCATCGCAGCGAGAATTGGGGCAGGTAACTGCAAAGCCTCCTCTTGCCGTTCAAGCCGTTGATATGTGCGGAGTGCTTCTTTGTAGCGTTCTTGGCGTTCATAAAGCGGCCCTAAAATTAGGTAAACATCCGATCGACTCGGATCACGTCTGAGAAATTCCTCAAGTTCTTTTGCTGCCTTTCCGAGTTCCTTTTTTGCCGCTTCAAGTTCGCCTTTTCGCTCATATTCTGCTGCCGATTGTTCATACACTGTCGCCAAATACAGGTGTCCCTGAATGTCCTCAGGATTCTGTGCCATCGTCTGTTGCACCTGTTGTTCAATCTGTCGGAGTTCTTCCCGCGTACCTTCGTGAATTAAGCCTGAAACGACACCGAAGTTGTAGCGGATTGTTTCGTCCGCAGGATTGAGTTCCACCGCCTCGTTCATGAGGCCGAAGGCATTCTGGTATTGTCGGCTTGCGTAAGAAATCTGTCCACGGATTAATTTCTGCGTGGCTCTAAAGTAGGTGTCAAGTTGCTCTCGAACGGCTCTTGTCTCTGCGAGTGTCGTGCCATAGTTTGTGAGATACGGCAATACCCGTTCCCGATATTCTGCCATGCCTTTTACGTTTTGTGTGGTTGTCCCCACCAGATCCGCGCCTCGAAAGAATTCTAATCGCGGGCGATTGTCTGTGTGGATAGGTCCAACGCCGACGTATTTGTGGACTGCCTCAGGCCCCATCATAAATGAATCGAGTAACGACCGACCGTCCAAGTCATCAGCGGCAAGACCTTCACGGATATTCGCTATCTGTGCGCGGGCTATGAAGTTTTTATAGTCAATCCGGAGCGGCTGACGCGTACCGATGAGAATCACAAAATCGGGTGTGTATTTATACCAGAGTGTTGTCTCTGGGAATACCTCAATGAAAGTGCGTACAATCATCTTATAGTGCGCCTCTGGTAGACGATGCAGCGGCACCCACTGGCACATGATGCCGTCTTCACTCAGGATCCGGCGGCACAAACGATAGAAATCGGCAGTATAGATATTAGAACTCCCGGCACTCACAAGCGGATGGATAATACCCGTTGAAATCATGTCGTACTTCGTCTTTGTCATCAAGATGTGGTTGCGTCCATCGTTGAGCTTGTAGTTAAATAGCCGGTTTTCAAATATATTTTCGTTGACATGTGCGAAATGCTTTCGCGCTGCAGCGAGCACACCGCTGGACAGCTCAATCGCGTCAACCTGTACGCCGTGTTGTGTGATTGAATGCGAGGTGAGTCCCATACCGAATCCGACGACAAGTGCGCGTTTTGGACGCGGGTGCAATAACAACGGCAGATGTGCGATAACACGATGTGACGGCGAATCCCACCGCGAGGCATCAGCTGCTTGATTTGTATCTACATAGAGCCGATAGACCCCTTCATCATCTCTCAGTGTCGTTACCGTTGCATCCACCTCTTCATTGTAATCGACGAGTGTATCACCGGGGCGTTGGGTTTTGAAAATCGCGCTCTTCAGGAAAAGTGGTTGATTCACGGTGAGCAGCAGGATCACCGCTAACCCGATGTTGAGAATCGGCATCCCGATACCGATCCCTTGTACGAGTGATTTTCCGGTTTCGGTCTGTCCGCTGCTTCGCAAAACGAGCAGACATCCGATACCTGAGTTTAAGGCGACCGTTAGCACAATGCTCGGTCGGATACCTAAGAGTGGGATCAGAATGAACCCTGCACAAAACGCCCCTAAAATACTGCCGACTGTGTTGACTGCATAGACGTTTCCGATACTTTTACCGAGCTGCTGTGCGCTGCCGGTGTAGATTTTCGTTACCAGCGGAAAACTTGCACCCATCAAAAAGGTCGGCAGACACATCACGAGGAAGCAGGAGAAGAATGTCCAGAACCTGCTCGCACCGAAGGTGGATTGAAATGCGCGGCTCATTCCATACAATTCCTCAAACGCTGGCATTAGGATCAGCGCGAAGAGTCCGATACCGAGTTGGGCAATACCAAAAACTGCCATGGGTTGTTTGATTCGGTCAACCCAGCGCGCAAACACCATGCTTCCTAACGCGATGCCGAACAGGAACGCCGCGAGCATCGTTGCGAACGCATAGGTCGTGCTACCGAGGAAGAACACCATGATACGGGTCCACAACACCTCATACGCCAACGCGCAAAACCCTGAGATCCCTATTGCCCACAGGACCAAATTTCTCTCAGGTTGATGCATGACATCTTCGGACTCCAGTTGTTCTATCACTTCTTGTGGATCGTCTGCTTCTGTTGCTAACGTCTTCCGTGTTAATCCTAATGCAATCACGGCTACAGCGAAATTAATAACGATACCCACACCGAGTGTCCATTGGATACCCAACGCTTCAATCAGGAAGAAGCCTGCTGCCACAGTTCCGATGACCGCACCGAATGTGTTCAACGCATACAGGATGCCGATGTTCGTTCCGAGTTGCTCCAGTCTTTTCACGAAGAAACGGGTGAGTACCGGTAGTGTGCCGCCCATCAATGTAGACGGAATTAACAGGACTCCGAATGTCAACACGAAACGGATAAGTGAGAGGGTGTAGAACTCTGAAGTGACGTTGCGATGGATCAACACATAGAGTGCGCTCAGTGCTGCTAAAATGAGGGGCCAGACAAGGCAGAACGCACCGATACCTGCTTCGAGCAGCGCGTAAATCCGTAACGGTGATTGCGTGCTTTCGTCGATCTTCCGACCGAAGTAGTAGCTGCCGAGTGCGAGTCCTGCCATAAACGCTGTCAGGACGGTACTCGTCGCGAAGACGGTGCTGCCGAAGATAAGCATCAGCTGTCGCATCCAGATGACTTGATAGATGAGACCGCTGGCACCGGAACAGATAAAGATGAGCCAAACGATGGGTTTAATATATCGCATTTTTTCGTCTATTTTATAAACTTTTCACACTTACAAACTATTCAATTTCTACACATATATGATACGTTAGTACACCCCAAAATTCAAGTAGAATCCACTAACTTTTAGATGTGTTCAATCATTGCCTATGCGCAAGCGGTGTTATGTCTGTTGTGAAGGGGTTTCTTGGATGACAGGAATGACGTAGCTTCGGATTGTCAAACCGTCTATTGTTTCTGTTTCTGCCCGGGGTTCTGGTTCTGCGCGATGATCGAAGACGACGTAGTATCCTTCGTTCATACCCTCCAGTTTGAGATATGCTGCGAGTTGTCTTTTAGCCGCTTCATAGCGACGCTGACCTTCCCAAATCTTTGTTTCGACAATGTATTTCTGTCCATTGTGGAAGATGACAAGGTCCATTCTGCCACGTCCGGTTTGAACTTCAAGATACATTACCCCACGGATCAGACTCACAAACTGGTCAAGGTAAGCATAGAGAAGGTCTTGACCGACAAATTCTTTCGGTGTTTCTGGGACTTGGAGTATCCGAAATCCTACGCGTGCAATAAAATCTCGGAAATTGTCGAGAAGGAGTTCCATATTAATCTGTTCCGTGGGCGTGAGATAGTCGGGAAAATCGGTCTCTTCGGGAAAGTAATCTTTTTCTAACCCGTTCACTATAGGTCTGAATGTTTGTAGGATGCAGTAGTGATAAATTGGGTTGATGATCTCACAGCGATCGTCAGCCCCTCTCGCGATTACGCCGTAAGTGGCGAGTTCGCTGATGATTTCTTGGCGTAAGCTGAAACGGACTCCTCTCTCGTAAGAAACGATTTCCATCAGAATGTTTTTAAAGCGCGGGTCCCTACGAATATTCGTTACCAGATGCGTAAGGTTGGTATTCCTTTCTTCAAGAATTTCTGCGTGTGCCTTTGAGAAGTGTGTCATCGTAAGCGTGTCAGTTTTCGGGATGTCCATCTCCTCGGTGAGAATCTGTGCGAAGCGGTTGACGAGGAACGGTTGTCCGGCAGTTTGTCTGTGAATACTCTCAATAACTTCGGGAGCAAAGGGTTGTCCGACCTCGTCTGTATACTGTGCAAGGAGCTCGCGGACCTGCTCAAGGGTGAAGTTAGGCAAGGTGAACTCGTCCTGGATATTGAACGGCGAGATAGAGCGATCTAAATTGAGCTGCGCGATGTTCTTAACGCCTACAATGCTAACACTGTAGGGACATTGGCGCATAGAACCGTGAACATAAATATTACGGAGTGAACGAAGGAAACCGCTCACAGCATCGCGGGGGATCCCATCAAACTCGTCAATGATGAGGACAAACCTCTCATCTCCGAGAAATTCCCCGAATTGTTCAAAGAATTCCATCATTGCAACGTGATCGGTTAATGTTGTGTTCTCCAAGAATTGAGTTAAAGCTTCAGAAGGCAAGATGCCACGTTTCTGGAAGACGCGCGTAATTTCTTTGCAAATCCTTCGATAGAGGGCGTTGTAAAAATCAGGGGCAGAATAGTCTTCATACACCTCAAAATTGAGTTCAATCGGGAAGTAGATTTCTGTGGTATCGGATGAGAGGGATTCAAGTGCCCATTGAAAGAATGTAGTCTTGCCTGTCTGTCGAGGCGCGAAGATAACGATATACCGACCTTGTTTGACGCGCTTGATAAAGTCCGAGAGTTCTTCAGTGCGTGAAACGACGTAATTCTTTTCAGGATTCACGGGTCCGTATGTGCTAAATGTTTTCATGATTCTTTACCATAACACTTTGGGTGTGTCTATTGGGTCAGCACACTCCACGAAAATTATTTATCCTCTACGATCTCCTTCTCCAACCGTTCAATATATCGAAATGTTGTAGAGAAAATCAGGTCCAGTGTGGCGATGTCTCGTGCCTCTAACGGTGCGCGGGAGAAGACCCGCCGTAGCGATTTCAGATACGTTTCCCAGTCATGGTTATATGGGGTTACGCCGACCTTATCCAACAGGCGGGTCACACGCTCGTAGAACTCTTCCAAAACGTTCACTTCGGCGTAGTCAATCTCGGAGGGTGGATACTCGCCGAGACTCGCAACGAAGACTTCATACGCGAAGATCTGAACCGCTTGCGCCAAGTTCAGAGACGGGTTTTTGGTCGCCATTGGCACGCTTGCAGTCAATTGACAAAGACTCATCTGATCGGTGGATAAGCCGAAGTCCTCACGTCCAAATAGCAGTGCGACCTGTTTATCTTGCGAGATTGTGGCGATAGTCTGCGCGGCTTCCCTTGCAGGCACAGGTTGCGGCAGGCGTACATCGCGGCGACGATGCGTCGTCCCTACCAGATATTGGATGCCGTCAAGTGCGTCTTTGAGTTCTGGAACGACGTGGCAATTTTCGAGAATATCCTTTGCACCGTGTGCCATGTACCATGCTGCATCAACATCTTGGAACGGAACAGGGTTGACCAGATAGAGCTCAGACAGTCCCATCCCCTTCACAACTCTGGCAACAGAGCCGATATTTCCCGGTTCGCGCGGTTCAAAAAGGATGACCCGGATGTTGGCAAGATTGTCCGGCACGGAGACAGGAATCGCACGGAACTTCCCGGTCGGTTGAATCGTTTTTTTCTCGGTGGTTTTTGACATATCAATAGGGTATCCGAAATCTCTCAAATTGTCAAACCGAAATGTAGGGGCTGGGTAACCCAGCCCCTACGGTAACCTTAGAAGAAACACCCCAGCAAAAACCCCCTACGGAGCCTCCGTGCTATGTCCATCTTCAAGGGTGTGTATTGTGCCGTGGAGATAGCAATCCAGAGGGATACCGTCTGCGAAACTACCCGTGATGTTGACGTGGAACTGCATTGTGGGTGTTAGACTCGGGATTTTGAGGAAAACGGTTTTGCCATCCGCAGAAAGCGTCGCAGATTGGACAGGGTGGATATCCCTGCCCTCCTCGCCGGAACGCTTCAGCTGCGGCGAACCGTAGTTTTCAGTCCAGCGGTACTCCCAGCTTTGTACCCGCCAGTTCTCTGGATTTTGGGCGGATTCCGGGGCAAGCGGTGCGTAGAAATTGATGACTAAGCCATCGCTGACAGCACGGAACGATTTAGGGGTTCGGAGGGGGGCACCGGTCATGCGGATCCGATAGAAACCGGTATCTTCTTGTTTATCGGACGACCAGCCGAATAGCCCCACGAGATAGAGGTCCCCACTGTGCCGATGGAATCGTCCACGCATCAGTCCGGTAGGTAGCTCCACACCGAGTTCGGTGAGCGCACCTTGTACAGTTGTTCCTGTTTGGTGTTCAAGAACAGCGTATACTTTTCCAGTACCGTAACTCAGCGAGAGTAGAGAATCGCCCATTTTCCCCCAGGTCCCGGCAGGAATCCAAATCGGTGCCGCCGGGGATCGGTCAACGAAGGGAGCGATCCAGCAGAGGGGAGGCTCATAAGTGTCTAGCGGTTCATTCGGTGGGTACCAGCCCCAGCGGTTACCGTAGAATTGACCGGGAACAGTGATACGGTTCAGGCGGTTAGCAGGCATCCAGTAGCCTTCCTGATCTGTCCCGTAGAATGTAGGACCGGGGCCAATCCCAAGCCCATTGGATGCCCGAAATCCGTAAGCGATCACAGTAGACTGTTCCCCATCCGGGGACACTCGGATGAGTGTACCGTGATGCGGGTGTTGCGCCGGCAATGCGTGTCGGGCAGATTTCATGTAGTAGAAATTACCCGCTGCATCGGTCTGCAGGTCCATAACCTGCTCGTGGAAGTGTTCACTGTTGTAGGTGTCATTATTAAAATTCTCGTAGAAATCGGTTTCGCCATCTGCGTTGAGATCAACGAGGCGGGTAATCTGGTCGCGTCCGACAACGTAAATCTGTTGTCCGACAATTTTAAGTCCGAGCGGTTGGTTCAGCCCGGTAGCGATCCGTTGCCAGACGAGCGTGTCTAAGGTATCATTGAGTCCAGTGACAGTCCAGACATCGCCGCTCCAGGTGGAAAGTGCGGCACGATTGCCGTCCGGAAAGAAGTCGAACCCACCGAAACGTAGCCACGAAGCCCACGGATTTTGCGCGGGCCAATTGATCCTGTCAATCGCGAACGGTTGCCCGGGATCAAGTCCACCGTTTACCGCTAACCGAGCGAAATCTGAGAGTTTCGATTCGCTACCCTCCCATATCAGCACCGATGCTGTTGTGTCTGCGGGGCGGTGGAGGGAAACACGCTCGGCATCAACACGCCATTTCGCACCCGCAGTCGGTTCGACCAGTGCTGCAGCAATCAGCGGAGGCTCTCGGAGGCGTTGGTAGAGCGTGGACATCTCGTCGGGTGTGAGGGCGCGGTTGTATAGATGTAGATCATCAAGTTGCCCTTCAAACCAGGGAGATTCTTCTGGAAAATCCGGTGCGGTGAACCCAAGACGCCAAACGTCATCTTCCAATGCTGCTTCTGGCTTAAGGTCACCTTCGGCAGCAATCTCGCCGTCCAAAAACAGCGTCACTGCCCCACTCTGATGTCGCCACGTCAATCCCACATGATGCCAAGTGCCATCATCGACAGAGTGCCCACCGCCAATGACACCAACCCAACCGACATCAAACGTCAACTGCCCATCTCGGATAAAAAAGGTTTTGCCGTTGGGTACCCACTCCGATGCTTCAAGCGATTCAGCGAAGATTGTACCGTCATTCTTGGTAGAAATCCACGCAGCGAAAGTAAGGTCAGTGGTATCGAAATCGATGGCGAGGTTTTCGTCAAAACGCGCTGCCGCGCCGCCGTCGAATGCAAGGCTATCGCCCCACTGCCCGGCTTCCCAGCGAACCCCATCAAGCACAATAGCTGCCTTCCCCGGTGGTGCACTTACGGTATGCGAACCGCTGCCCTCGTCGAAACGCCAGTGTCCGACCAGAGCAGCATCGCGCCCCTGTTCATCTACCGACGCGGACTGTGTGGTTTTGGTAGGCGGACGCAGGACAGCTATATGCTGATCTGCGCTGCCGGCACTGCCAAGGACCGGCACCAGATTTTCTATCGAAAGCACTGTCGGAAGGTATCCATCTTTTTCCAAATGCCAAGTCGCTGTCTCCGCGTCAATTTTCAAAGTTTCCACTTTGAGCTGCTGCTGTATATCAGTGTGTCCAGCCGTGACGAGTTTTTCCGACCAACGTTGCGGCCCCCCTCGGATCAACTCCGTCAGATCCGCTACGGGCGGCGAGGTTTCAACGAATTGTGCCCACACATCCAACTCGGGTGTGTCTTGGATCGCTGGAGCGATCAGAACTTTGGCGGAGATTGCTTGTTCAGATGGCGGAAATCGGACGCGGAGTTCGTCCTTCACTGTCTCCCACCGTGTGCCTTCCGGCGCGTCAATCAAAGCAGCGAGCAGACTGCCTTGTGCCCCAGGTGCTGTCCCTGGCGGACATAGAGCGACCCCGGTGCCACGTGGAAACTCGTGTAAGGCGGATACTTCCCCGGCACGGATTGTTGCGATACGGACAAGGGCACTCGATGCAGATGGGCCGAGATGGAAAGTACGGGCAAAAGCGAACCCTTTTTCTTCGCTTTCAAGCGATGGGGTTTCCAGTACCGAGCGAGTACCGACTGTATACGACAAAACAACCCTGTTATCGTGAAGATACAATCCTTTCCAATGCCCCCAATCCTTGGGTAAGGGGCCAAAAGGCACAGCGCGTGTATCCTCAAAGCTGCCATTCTTCGCCCAACCCGGTCCCACCCGGTTTTCCCACAGCAGTTTGCCCTCAATTGATGGAAAACTCTGATGCCAACCGTTATAGGCAACATCGGCAAAGTCAATCAACCCATCTATCCAACCCGCAGAGTAGCGCAATAAGTCTGTGTCGAACACCACCGCACCACCCGTGAGATCCGGGGTGAGCGGGATAACAATGCCTTTGTAAGTCAGGTTATTAGCATTCGCGGCAACAGCTGTAGAGAGATAGGGGCCATAATCCATATCCCGCCACGGTTGCCCGGTTTTAACACGCCAACCGGGTGGATAGCGGCGCGAGACTTCGCGGTTGAGGCACCAGTAGATACCGTTAACGACAAGGCGACGAAAGTCGCTCACGCTGAAATCCTCTGGGTGTCCCATTGTCGTCGTAAACACACGTCCACCGCCGGAGTGCGTGTGCGTCCATGCAATTGGGTTGACCGTCTCTGCACCGCCGCGCTCCCCTTCGGGAAGGACAGGGCGACCTTGCACTAAAACTTGGGCATCTTTCGGTGGATAGTCGGGGCGCACATGGTAAGTCCAAGAGCGGACGTGGAACGCTGGACTCACACCTGTAAGGATCGGATGACTGCCAACGGTTGTAGCATCGGTGCTTGCGTCGTGTCCGTAGTGGTAAATCCACGGTGCACCGAGCTCACGAGCACCGAAATTATTCCACCACATCGCACGCGGATCTGCCTCCTCGTAGGCAAAGGCGTGCGTCGTTGTACGGAAAGCGACGATAGGGCCGCCCCGGTCAATGTATTTTTGTAACAACGCAAGTTGGGCATCAGGAAGTTGACGAAATCGCAGATACAAAACGAGGAGGTCGGCAGTCTCTAACGCATCAAGACCGTTGATGCTGTTCGCCTCGCCGCCTCCAAGCACGTCGTCTAAAAGAAGTGTGGTACGGAAGCCGTAGTGGTCTGCTAATACTTGCGCCAACGCGGGCATCGTTACTTCAGAACGGTACTCATTTTCGCCGACAACGAAGACGAGGTGTGGTTGTGCATAACCAATAGAGGTGAATATACAAGGCGCGAGCAGGAGGCATAGTAGATAAATTGAAATTCGCTTTGTCCATGGAACCGAGACGTTGAGCGAGGCACTTGAATTTGACATATTTTTATTTTACAGATAGACTGCGGTTGCTATGAAATATACTAAAGTTGAGGGTTTTCGTTAAGTAACGATATGATGAATTCCTTCCTAATCCTGGCGTATCACATTCGATTATTTCTGCAAAAAGTATAACAGATGTCCCTACGAATTTCAATAAAAAATCAGATGGGTTCAGAGCCATTCAATTTTCTGGAAAATCCTTCAAATTTCAAACCGGTTTGGGATAACAAAACCTAAAAATCCGTGTTATCTGCGATTTGCAGCGTCCGCGTCCATAAGCAATATATATTCAGACAATTCGATAATTGAATACCTCTGGCTTAAAACGGCACTTGCAATTTACTGCATTTTAGGGTATAATTAAAAAGGTTTTAAATCACGGAAATTGGATAATATCATATCAAGGGGCATCGCTTGCAAGCCGATATTTTTGAAAAAGCTCCGCATGTTCGTTTCTCTTCGTGTTATGGCTTGTGGGTTCCAAAACTTGCTGTTAGGAAAGAAAACCCTGTAACGGCAAAATATTCATAGAGGGATCTATCTATCTTATGTCAACTAAAGTAGGTATTAATGGTTTTGGTCGGATTGGTCGGAACGCCTTTCGAGCGGCGTTGCAGAATCCTGCGTTAGATATAGAATTTGTAGCTATCAACGATTTGACGAACCCAGAGACGCTCGCACATCTCCTACAATATGACTCTGTCCACGGTATTCTTTCGGATGACATCGCTGCCACAGACGACGGTTTAGTGGTCAACGGGAAAGAGATACAGGTGCTCGCCGAACGCGACCCTGGTAGTCTACCGTGGGGTGAACTCGGTGCGGATGTCGTTATTGAGTCCACCGGTTTCTTTACGGCACGGGAAGACGCTGAAAAACACATCACATCTGGCGGCGCGAAAAAAGTGGTGATCTCCGCGCCTGCGAAAGGTGAGGACATCACGATTGTTATCGGTGTGAACGACGATAAATACGATAAATCAGAACATCATGTCATCTCTAATGCCTCATGTACGACAAACTGCCTTGCCCCTGTCGCGAAGGTGTTGCATGAAACCTTCGGGGTCGAGAGCGGATTAATGACGACGATTCATGCCTATACGGGCGACCAAAGGGTCCATGACTTCCCGCATTCCGATATGCGCCGCGCCCGTGCAGCGACGCTCTCCATGATTCCGACGACAACCGGTGCCGCTGTCGCTGTAGGGAAAGTCCTACCCGAATTGAACGGTAAACTTGATGGGTTTGCCATCCGTGTGCCGACACCAAACGTCTCTGTAGTGGACCTCACCGTTGATCTCAAGGAGAGACCGAGTGCTGAAGCGGTTAATGCTGCGCTGAAAGCAGCAGCAGAGGGCAGTTTGGATGGTATTCTCGGTTATTCGGAACTCGATCTCGTCTCAGCGGATTTCAATGGAAACAAACTCTCCTCCGTGCTCGACGGTCCTTTTACGAAAGTGATTGAAGATGGACTCATCAAAGTCCTTTCGTGGTATGATAACGAATGGGGCTACTCCAACCGTCTCGTTGAACTTGTGGCGCGTACACTCTAATGGAAAGGACTATGCGGACACCTATCATTGCTGGAAATTGGAAACTGAACAAAACGATTTCGGAATCAGTCGCGCTCACAACGGCGTTAAAGGCGTTAGTTGTAGGTGAAACCGGCGTTGAGATTATCGTTGCACCACCCTTTACTGCGCTCGCCGCGGTTAACGATGTTATAACTAACAGCAACATTCACCTCGCGGCGCAGGATGTCTATTCGGAAGAGAGTGGCGCGTTTACTGGTGAAGTCTCCGCACCGCTGCTCAAAGATGTCGGGTGCGATTACGTCATTATCGGGCACTCGGAGCGACGGCAATACTTCGGTGAAACGAATGAGAGTGTCAATCAGAAAGTAAAAGCGGCGTTAGTACACGACTTGAAACCGATCATCTGTGTCGGTGAACAACTTGAAGAACGGGAAGCCGGACGGACAGAAGCCGTGATTGCGGACCACGTTACGGGTGGTATCGCAGGCTTATCCGCTCCCGAACTATTATCCTGTGTCATCGCTTATGAACCGGTCTGGGCAATCGGTACTGGCAAAACGGCTACACCTGATCAAGCACAGGAGGTTCACAACTTCATTCGAGGGTTGCTGACGAAATCTTACTCGGCAGATGTTGCATCACAAGTATGTATCCAGTACGGTGGCAGTGTTAAGCCTGAAAATGCAACGGAGTTAATGTCGCAACCGGATGTGGATGGTGCCCTTGTTGGCGGCGCGAGTCTTGAGGCGGAATCGTTTGCGCAAATTGTGAAAATGGCAGTTAGCAGTCAGTAGTCAGTAGTCGGTTAATCTGACATTAAAAAAACAGAAGAACACAAACACAGCTGGTAATGAAATGGAAAGCGGATTTAAGAAAGGCACTTGAAGGTGGAACACACCTGATTAACCGCAAGGAAATTTTAAAAATTAGGAGGAACTGTTAGATGGGAATTATCATGGGTTTTGTATTATTCCTTTTTGTCCCGGTCTGCGTCGTTCTGACGCTGATTATTTTGTTACAGGACAGTAAAGGGGAAGGGCTTTCATCAAGTGCGTTTGGTGGCGCAGAGATGCAGTCCGTTCTTGGAGGGCGCGGTGCCGCGACGTTCTTGAGTAAACTGACGACTTGGCTTGCAATCGCGTTCATGGTGATCTCGCTTTTCCTGATGCGTTTTTATGGCGAAGGCACTGGCGGCGCACTTGCACCAATTGAGCAGGAGACAACGCAAGAAGAGACCACCGAGCCTGCTGATACTACCGGTGAAGGTACCGTTGAAACCCCAACGGATGGGGACAGCGCGGATGATGCCCAAGATGCATCAAAGACGGAGATTGATGGCGGTGCTACAGATACAACGGAATAGTCTCGCTTGCATCCATAAAAAAGAGTTTTAGTATGTCGTACGCGTCTACAACGCTTTCATGGACAGTGCATCCACTCGTTGAGAATTGGCGCAAATCTGTGCTATTAATTCTTTTTCTGACACTTCTTTTGCTCTTCATCTATCTGGGTTTCCAACTAATTTATGTCGCTATCCTGTCTGCTATTTTCCTGATTGGATCGCTCTACAAATATTTTCTGCCGTTTCACCACCAGTTTGAAACAGATAAACTCATCATTACAAGCTGCTGCTTTTACAAATTGGAACGGTCTTGGGAAACATTCCGCAGTTTTTATGTTGACGCGAACGGGGTACTACTCAGCCCGTTCGCCCACCCGACACGCCTTGAAAACTTCCGCGGTGTTTACATCCGATTTGGTAAACATCCCCCCGAGGAAGTCATTAATTTTATTATCAGCAAAATTAAAGACTAAGTTTGAACAAACCTAAATTACCAAAAAGTCCGTTGCGATACCCGGGTGGTAAATCAAGGGCACTCAAACAGATTCTGCCGCATGTTCCGCTGAATATATCAGAATTTCGCGAGCCTTTCGTTGGCGGTGGTTCTGTCTTTTTTGCGATCCGAAGCCTCTTTCAAGACCGTATCAAATTCTACTGGATTAATGACCTCAACTACGATCTCTACTGTTTCTGGAAGGAAGTAAGAGACAATGCCCCAGACTTGGTTGCGGCACTGAGAGAAACACATACAATCACTACTGATGGGCGTGCTCTATTTGAAGAGTTGACCCTGACGAAAGATCAACTGAACCAGAATCGAAACGCGCTCTGTGAATTTCAGCGGGCAGTGCGATTTTTCATACTCAATCGAATCACCTTCTCTGGGATCGTAGATTCCGGCGGATATTCACAATCCGCTTACGAAAAGCGTTTCACGGATTCGTCTATTGAACGCGTCAAAAATATATCGCCTCATCTTTCTGGAATTAAAATCACAAACGACGATTACACTGAGGCACTTTTCCAAGAGGGTGACAATGTATTTATCTTTCTTGATCCACCCTATTGGAAAGCGACGGAGTCGAAGTTATACGGCGTGAGAGGCACCCTCCATACCACATTTGATCACGCGCAATTCGCCGAAAACATGCGGAAATGCCAACACAAATGGTTAATTACATACGACGACTCACCTGTCATTAGGGAGCTTTTCGATTTCGCTGAAATTCAGGAGTGGACATTGCAATACGGGATGAACAATTATCGGAAAGCGAGTGCCGCAAAAGGGAATGAGTTGTTTATTAAAAATTACTGATGCTTGTTAAATCAGGATTCTCTCACGGAAAAAGGATATCCGAATGTCGGAAAAGATAAGATGGGGTATACTCGGTCCTGGCGGTATTGCACATAAGTTCGCTGATGCATTGAAGGCGATTCCTGATGCGGAGATTATTGCTGTCGGTTCACGCAACCTCCAGAGAGCTGATGCATTCGCAGACACGTTTGATGTCCCACATAGGCACGGCAGTTACGTCGAACTGGCGAACAACCCTGAAGTAGATGTTGTCTATGTTGCTACGCCGCATCCTTTCCATAAAGCGTGCGCGATGCTGTGTTTGGAGGCAGGGAAAGCGGTTTTATGTGAGAAACCTTTTACTGTAGATGCAAAGCAGGCTGAGGCGTTGATAGCGTGTGCACGAAAACATAAGCAGTTTCTTATGGAAGCCATGTGGACACGCTTCATCCCAATAATGGTTCAGGTGCGCGAATGGTTGGCAGATGGTGTTATCGGTGAACCGCGCATGCTAACGGCAGATTTTGGGAATCAGGTTCCGATGACTGTTGAAAACATGGAGGGACGGTTGTTTGCACCAAAACTCGCAGGCGGCGCGCTGTTGGACATTGGGGTTTATACCGTCTCTTTAGCGTCTATGGTGTTTGGCGCGCCTACGAAAATCGCGAGTTTGGCACATATCGGCGAGACCGGTGTTGATGAACAATCCGGGATCCTGCTCAGTTATGATTCCGGACAAATTGCTAACCTATCTTGTGCAATCACGACACGCACCTCACAAGATGCACGTATCTTCGGTACAAAAGGCGCGATTCATATCCCTAACTTTTCGCGAGCCACGTCTGCGACGCTTGAAATCATTGGGAAAGAACCGCTACAAATTGAAATCCCATTCACTGACAACGGTTTTGAATACCAAGTACTTGAGGTTATGAACTGTCTACGAGCGGGTAAACTCGAAAGCGATATTATGCCGTTAGATGAGTCTTTATCTATTATCAAAACGATGGATGTTGCCAGAGCACAATGGGGATTGGAATATCCACCGTTCGGTTCTGTTTTATAATCCAATATTATCACAGTTTCAGAATCTGGAGGATTAAATGAACACAAACCACGCACAAACAATTGCGACCACAGAACAGTTGAGGACCACTGTTTTAGATGCTGTTGAGACGCAAAGCATCACAGATATTCACACGCACCTCTTTAGTCCACCCTTCGGTGAGTTATTGCTGTGGGGTATTGATGAATTGCTTACTTATCACTACCTCATCGCTGAAGTTTTCCGTAAATCCGATGTCTCGTATCAGCAATTTTGGGCGATGACAAAGGCGGAACAAGCAGACCTTATCTGGCAGACGCTTTTTATTGAGAACTCACCCGTGAGTGAGGCGTGCCGAGGAGTCGTGACAACGTTAAATGAATTGGGGTTGGATGTCAGTTCACGCAACCTACAGGACTATCGTGACTACTTTGCGGATACGACCGTTGAAGCCTTTATTGATACGGTCTTTGAACGCTCAAAAGTCTCTAAAGTGGTGATGACAAACGATCCGTTTGATTCGGCAGAGGCACCGGTGTGGGAATCCGGGGATACTGGCGACACGCGTTTTGAGGCGGCACTTCGGATGGATGTCCTTATCAATACCTATCAGGAAACCGGTTACGAACACCTCCGGGGTCTCGGTTACGATGTTGATCCGAATCTATCGACAGAGAAGACTTACAAAGAGGTGCGCCGATTTTTGGAGACGTGGATTCAGCGGATGAACCCGAAGTATATGGCTGTCTCTCTCCCACCGGATTTCCAATACCCAGAAGACGGTATCTTGGGCAGACTGTTCGACAACTGCATCTTACCCATCTCTCGCGAATTTAACGTCCCGTTCGCGCTGATGATTGGTGTGAAACGTGCGGTTAACCCACAACTCCAGATGGCGGGCGACGGCAGTGGAAAAGCGGATCTGACGAGTCTGGAAATACTGCTCCGTGAAAACCCTGACAATAAGTTTCTCGTTACGCTCTTGTCCCGCGAAAATCAGCATGAGTTGTGCGTTATCGGACGGAAATTCAAGAACCTGATGATATTCGGATGCTGGTGGTTTATGAACAATCCGAGTGTGATTGAGGAGATTACACGTGAACGGATTGAATTGCTCGGTTTGAGTGTTATCCCCCAACATTCTGATGCCCGAATTTTGGATCAACTCGTCTACAAGTGGAAGCATTCTCGTCGGATTATCGCGGACGTTTTGGTGGAAAAATACCAGACCTTGCTTGATGTCGGATGGACACTCACCGCGTCAGAAATCGAACGGGATGTCAATAACCTATTCGGTGGCAACTTCGATCGGTTTTTGAACGGGAATTAACGAATTTGTGGTAGAATACTTAAAGGGATTTCTCACAGTTCAAATCATCGTGTACACGTATGGAGTCAGCTGCATGGACATTGGGTTTGTATGGGATGGAGATAAGTATAGGGAGGTACAAAGGAAACACAACGTCCAGTTTTATGAGGTAGTTTCTGCTTTTGATGATCCGGATGGGTATGATGGTCCCGACCCACAAGGACACGCAGACCGGTGGATGTTTATAGGAAGGAGCATCACTGATCGGATATTGGTAATTATCTACGTCCCAGAAGATGAAGAAGTCCACCGTTTAATTACAGCGTATGAAGCTAGCAGGGAGGTCCGTAATGGATACTATAGAAGAAGTTGAATTTGATTATGAAGCTCACACACGAGATAATCCGCCAGATCTATCCAAGTTTCGCCCCGCGCCTGAAGTGCGTCGAGAACGGAGGGAAGCCTTTAGAGCAAAATTGATCAACCATATCAACATGGAGATGAAGCATGCCAGAGAGATGAAGCACGTTTTTATCTCTTATTGTCATGAGAACAAAACTATTGTTGATCGGCTCTGCGAGAACCTTATCTCACGAGGCATCAAGGTCTGGTTGGATCGGAATGCGTTGGAGCCCGGGATGCGGTGGAAACCCGCAATTCAGCAAGCCATTCACCAAGGAACTTACTTCGTCGCGTGTTTCTCTAAGGAATCTAACGCGCGTGAGCAGACGTATATGAGCGAAGAACTGGCCCTTGCAGTTGAAAAACTCCGAGAGCGACATTTTGACAAGGTTTGGTTTATCCCTGTAAAACTGAATGAATGTGAAATCCCAGATATTGACATCGGGGGTGGTGCAACCCTACGCGACCTTCAGTACGTGAATCTCTATGAAGATTGGGGAACTGGCATCCAACGAATTGTGAACGTTATGCAATCGGCCTGTGCACAGGAGCTATTAGATGCTACAAATAACACTGAGGATAAAGGAATAGAATGTGTGCTTCTCCGCTCTGAAAATGGCATCCCGTACTTCATTCCGTTTCAAAAGGTATGCTGGAATGCGATGGAAATTTCTTTAACGCTTTGCCCGACTTCATCTGAACAAACGGCTTTCCTGAGTTCATTGCGGACACGCTTGCGGAACGTGCCTGATGGGAGTTCGATTGACCAATTGGAAGCTATAGCTTTCGCGCATCAGGCAGACGCAGCATGGGTAAAACTACGGGAGGTCACCCAAATTTCAACTGAGAGTGAGACTGTGTGGGAAGTCCGTCTCAAGGAGGAGACTGTCAGTAGTGCGTATAAACATCGTACCGAACCTGTTATTTTGGAGCAGCTGACTCTGGATCAGATTGCCGAGATGCGCGCCAAGCGATTACTTCTTGACGAAAAATTAGAAGCTGCTAATCCATCCGTAATGCAAACCACTGTCTTCGATCAGATGTTATTAGAGGCACAGATTCGGGGCGAACTCTCATCGCAATATGGAAACAGGCTCCAAGCCCTCACTTCACCTATCCCAGAGCTCTATCAGCATTACAGAAACACGCCAGAGAGATTCAAGAAGTTTGCGCGCTTGATTTCGGTCATGTACTTGAAGTTGTCAAGTACTGTTGAAGATATACTTCAATTGGATATAGAACTTCTCAATTCTGCGGAGCTACAGATCAAATTTAGAGGGCGACGACCCCCATCTGATGTAAACGAAGATCCCACATTTCTTGAATTTGAAGGCATCTGCTCACTACCTAAGTAATGTCAGTTGTGTTTTAACAATCACAAGGTGTGTCATTACACTTAGGGCAGCCTTCTGCATAGATTTGCGCCGCATCTTCTAAAGAGATACCGAGCAGGCTTGCTAATGTGGCGAGCCATGCAAACACATCGGCGAATTCCTCGCGGAGTCGTTGCATATCCTGTGGTTGCTTGCGGATCTCTTTTGCTAACTCTCCAACCTCTTCAACAAACCATGTGAACGTGAGTGGGACACCGCGCTCGGCATCGCGTGTGTAATAGATGGCTTCGATTTGTTTCTGAAACGCTTCAATCCTCATATTTTTATATTTCCTTTTTTTGTATTTCCTTGCGGTTCGGTTAGGTGAGTTGGTGGTTTTCACGTTCCACGCCGTAAATCCGCTTTCCACTTCGTTCCAAGCTACGCGCTATTTTATAATAAAACCCGTAATTATCTTTACAGCGTTTTTTATATTTCCTTGCGGTTAGGTGGGTTGATAATTTTCAGGTCCCTCGCCGTAAATCCGCTTTCCACTCCGTTCCAAGCTACGCGCAACTTTACTTGAAACCCACTGTTTGATTTAACGCCTTGCGAATGGCTAAAGATTTTCCCGTTTGCAATCCACTGAGACAGATAATGCATGCGTACCGCTCCCGAAGACGACACCTTTCAGCGGTGTTACATCTGCGTAGTCCCTGCCCCAAGCGATCGTGATGTGCCGGTCGGCTGGTATCTGGTTGTTCGTTGGATCGAAGTCTACCCATCCAAGCTGCGGGAGATAGACGGAAAACCAAGCATGGGACGCATCAGCACCCGATAACGGTTCTTTACCAGGTGGCGGCTTTGTCTCAATATAACCGCTGACGTAACGGGCAGCGAATCCGAGGGCACGTAAGCAGCCAATACCGAGATGTGCGAAATCTTGACAAACGCCTCGGCGGTGCTTTATCACATCATCCAACGGGGTTGCAATTGTAGTGAAATCCGGATCATAGGTAAAATCGGTGTAGAGGCGAGCACTTAAATCTTCAACGGCATCAAGGAGCGGACGCTCCTTGATAAACGATTTCTCAGCATAAGCGTGGAGTTCAGGCATCACTGGAATCATTGGTGAATTGAGGATGTACTGCCGTATCTCCAGAATTTCTGGATCCAAATCTGTGTGTAGCTGCTGGCGCGCCGCTTCCCAAGATAGATGCTCGACGAAATCCCGTTGTCTCTCTCTGCCTCTGACATCCACACGACTCGTAACCGTAACGGTGAGTTGGTTATGGGGCTGCTGGATCGTGAAATAGTAGACGGTGTTTCCGAAAAAATCCTGACGTTCCCGGCACTCCTTAGGTTCGGGTTCGACAACGAATTGGCTATCCGTACAGTCTTGGTAAGCAAAACTTCGTGGCGTCAGGCGCGCTTCGTTATGGCAGAGGTTCACTGGATGGTTATAACTGTATTCGGTCCTATGAATAATTTTATACATGAATTATACGCTGCACGCCTGTATTAGAGGTTGTCTGTTGTAATCAACTGTTGAGGTCTCTGGATGTGGCTGAAATAGGTATGCGTCAGTACATCGGAAATGTCAATCAGTATTTGTGCGAGACGGACCAAGAGTTTCTCTAACCCCGTGCGTTGTGTTGTGTGTTCTGAACGTTCTGCGAGGTCAATTGTATTGGAAAGCTGCAGCTGCGTTAAAGCCTCCAAGATGAGTTGTTCTTCCTCACTGAGTCGGTAGCCAAGCTTTTCTCTCGGTAACACACGGATCTGTTCCTCAAGTCGTTTGAATTGATAGAGCAGCGAACGCGGATTGTTTTCATCGAGCAGGAGCAACTCAAGTACCGTTGGAAAGTGTAACGCCGAACGATAACGACTCCGATAAGTGATCAGGCATTCAGCGGCAGCGAGTACAGATTCAAGTAGCAGGTCTTCGATCCATTCGTCTTGCACGGCGACAAGGCTTGAACGACACAGCACGATGAGCAGGAGTGCGCGTTCGATGCGCCGTCCCATATCCAAACTCATCCAGCCAATTGTTTGGGTCATGCTCTCGGCATTAAGTCCGCTTAATGCTGAGAGAAAAATCATGAGTTGATCAAGTGAAGCGAGTTCCGCCTCTTGTAACACGAGATCCGTCAATATCTGTGTGCCTGCGTCTCTGTCTTTAGGGACACTTCTTTCGAGGGTAGAACACAGATTCTCGATATTGTTCATCACGCGCCACGTGTCAGTAGACCAGCGATCCCGGACTGCGTATGCTGCACTTACGAGTGCCTGAAGTGTTGATACTAAACTACCGCTGTTCTCTGTGTCGAGCATAATTGAGAGAAGTTCACTCTCCAACGATTGCTCGCTTTTATTCGCGAAACTCGGATGTGATGAGGTTAAGCCGGTCAGTGCGCGGAGCATACTGCGAAGATAGGTAAGTTCAGAGACTTCTCGCGCATCGTCGCCGAAAGTCTCTGTGAACAGTGTAGAAGGTGATACCTGTCCTAAACGCGATGTCTCTAACCCCATCTTGCCCATTTTGGCTTTATCCAGCATAATTCGGAGCAGTCGTGCGTGTCCTTCGGCGCGTTCTGCATAGCGGCCAACCCAAAATAAATTTTCCGCTGCCCGGCTTGACAGCCCTTCAGATGCTCCAGCGGTTTGCATCCGTCCAGCTCGCTGTTGCCATAAACTGATATGCGGTTCCGGTTCGGGAGCGAGAATCCAAGTATCTTTACTAACACCACCGTTTTGGATTGAGACTGTCAAGTCCTCTGTCTCGCCTTCACAGCGGGTAAGCCCGCCCGGCATCACGGCGTATCCGTTTTTTTCAGCAAATAAAAAACTACGGAGAATCGCACGGCGCGGTTCAAGTTTACCCTCAATCAGTGAAGGTGTTGTGGAGAAACGAATGTATTCCTGACCGACATAGAGATGTGGCTCGGCATTAATTTGGGTACGGAGTGTGTCGAGTTCAGCGTCACTGAGTTCAGTTCCAAACAGCGGTCGTCCACCGGGTTGGCGATAAATCGGTTTGATAACCAATTGCTTGAGATTTGCCAACACATAATCTCGCTGTTTCGGTTGTCCGCACCACCACGTCGCGACAGAGGGAAGGCGAAGGTCTTCACCTATTAAATGTTTTGCAATACCCGGTAGAAATGGCATCAGACCGGGGTTGTCCAGAACGCCGCTGCCCAGTGGATTTATAACAATTACGTTTTTTTGTCGAATCGCTTCCAGCAAACCGGCGACACCGAGGCGGGAGTCTTGGCGGAGTTCCAACGGATCACAGAAGATATCGTCTACACGACGGAGAATAATATCAACCGGGCGTAAGCCGTCAAGCGATTTCAACCAGACGCGCCCGTCCCATACAGTTAAGTCATCACCTTGCACCAAGGTATAACCGAGATAGTTTGCGATATAAGCGTGCTCAAAGTAGGTCTCGTTGAGCGGTCCAGGCGTTAGCACAACGACATGTGGATTATCCGTTTGGTGCTGGGCAATGCGTGTAGCACTTTCAAGTTGGTCCTGAAAGTCCAACACGCTGTTCTGTAATGAGCGGAAAAAGAAGGAGAGCCGGTGAACACCGACTTCCCCGAAGAAATTGGGCAGGGCACGTGCAAGTGCTGTCCGATTTTCGAGTGCGTAGCCGGCACCCGATGGTGCTTGTGTCCGATCACCGAGTACCCACATTCTGCCGTCCGGTCCCCGTGCCAAGTCGGCAGCATAGTTCACGAGAAAACGGGATTCCGTCGGTGTAATCCCGACACAAGTGCGTAAAAATCCGGCATGTGCATAAATCACTTCCGGTGGTATCAACCCGTCCTTGATTAAACGTCGTTCTCCGTAGAGATCCACCAGGATTAGGTTTAGCAGCTCGGCGCGTTGCGTAAGTCCAGCAGAAATAGTGTTCCAGTCACTCTCTGAAACAATCAGCGGAATGGGATCCAATTCCCAAGGACGGTGTCCTTGCTGTTCCCCGTGTACGACGTAAGTAACCCCGTTTTCACGCAGCAGCCGTTGAACCTCTTTATGCCGAAATTCCATCTCCGCAAGTCCAAGGGTATCCAAGGCTTTCATGAAAACGTGCCAGTGCGGATTGATTTGCCTATTTCGACTTAGCATCTCATCGATCTGTTCATCGTGATGCGGATCAGAAAATTTAGCGGCGTGGTAGTTATCACCGATTGTCTTCCAATTTTTTCTATCAGTCATAAGTTATAAGTTATAAGTTACAAGTTATAAGAGGATGTTGGTTTATCAGATCCGTCTTTAACTAAAAACTAAAACTATTCTAAAGAATTCGGCGGAGATCCAATGTATACGGGTATTCAGCATTCGTCTCTTCCGGTGGGGCAACCATCGGACCGGGAGGTGTGCCCTCAGCCAGAAAACTCCCTGTCGCAGGTGCTGGTGGTTGGGTTTGAATAACGCCCGGTGTATGTCCATCTGCCCCGAAACGACTCGTCCGTCGTGCTTCCGCTTCGTAGGCGTTGACGGGGAACGTATCGTAATGTCTTCCGCCCGGATGCGAGACGTGATAGGTACAGCCACCTATTGCCCGTCCGTTCCACGTGTCAATGATGTCAAAAACAAGGGGTGAATGGACACCGATCGTGGGATGTAATGCGGATGGGGGTTGCCATGCGCGATAGCGCACGCCACCGACGTATTCTCCTTGTGTCCCTGTATTGTGGAGTATTAAGCGTCGTTCGTTGCATGTAACGATGTATCGGGAGTCTGTCAGTCCACTCACTTTTACCTGCAGTCGCTCAACAGA
This sequence comes from Candidatus Poribacteria bacterium, assembly GCA_022827185.1. Taxonomy (GTDB): domain Bacteria; phylum Poribacteria; class WGA-4E; order WGA-4E; family WGA-3G; genus WGA-3G. The sequence goes on along the minus strand of JAJDTM010000038.1, from coordinate 106,833 downwards.
AGAATCAACAAACCGTGATGTCCCCGCCCGTGTTATCTCTTCACCTAACACGTGCCACGGTTCAATTGCCATCCGTAATTCGAGTTCAATATTTTCTATGTTTATCGTCCCCAATTTCGGGAAACGGAATTCAAAGAAGGGTTCGAGCCACGCCATTTCAAACGGATAACCTGCTTCTTGCAGTTCAGACACCACCTCTTGCATATCGGCGCGGACATAGTGGTGAAGCATGAATCTGTCGTGCAGTTCTGTTCCCCAGCGTACCAGTTTACCTTTGTAAGGCGTATTCCAGAATTTAGCGACTAAGGCACGAATCAGAAGCATCTGCACGATGCTCATCTGCGCGTGGGGTGGCATCTCGAAAGCGCGCATCTCCAGGAGTCCAAGCCTTCCGCTCGCCGAATCGGGAGAGTAGAGTTTGTCGATGCAAAACTCTGCCCGATGCGTATTGCCTGTGAGATCCACCAGTAAATGGCGCAGCAGCCGATCAATCAACCAAGGCTCCACGTCTTCAGCATCGTTATCAGGAATCAGCCCAAAAGCGACCTCCAGTTCATAGAGTTGTTCGTCGCGTCCCTCATCTATGCGCGGTGCTTGACTTGTTGGACCGATAAAGGTGCCAGAAAAGAGATAGGACAAACCGGGGTGGTGCTGCCAGTAAGTGATGAGGCTCCGTAATAGGTGCGGCTGCCGTAACAATGGACTATCAGTGGGTGTACGACCACCGATGACAACGTGATTACCGCCGCCAGTCCCGGTGTGCCGACCGTCTAACATAAATTTCTCGGCACTCAGTCCGGCTAACCGTGCTTGCGCGTAAAGCGTTGTGGTATTATGCACCAGTTCATCCCAATTTTCTGCCGGATGGATGTTGACCTCAATCACACCTGGATCCGGTGTCACATTCAGCGATTGAATTCGCCAATCGTGCGGGACTTCGTACCCTTCAAGAATCACTGGCGTTTGTAACGCTTGCGCGGTCGCTTCGATCGCTTCAAGGAGCGAAAGGTAATGCTCAAGATGCGTCAAGGGCGGTATAAAGATATGCAACCGTCCTTCACGCGGTTCAACACAGAGTGCAGTTTGAAAAACCGTCTGCTCTTCTTCATTTTTCTCAGTAGGCGTGCTTTGTCCGTTCGTTTGCCCTGATGCGTCTAAATTCTCCGCACGCGGTTCAAGCGGATCACGTTCATAAACCGGCTCTCGTTCTTCGGAGGGCACCCATTGTATAGACTCCAACGGTAAACGCAGTCCTATCGGTGAATCGCCGGGGATTAAGAGCATGCGTCCATCTCTGAAATCCCACATACAACTCTCCCACGCACCGTCTGCAAGGCTCCAACGTAACGGTAGTGCGTAGCCGATCGGTGCACCGAGGGTCTCTGTTTGTAGGAGCTGCGCAAGCCGTTGGCGTTCGGATGCCTCCTTGAAATCAAAGTCGAGCGGATCAACGTTGACAGGCAGTCTATCCTCTGTCCATAGGAAATAGAGTGCATCTTCATAAGCCGGTCGTATCAGATTCGGTGCAATGTTCAGTAGTTCAGTGAGGTGGCGCGTAAATCTTTCTGCGTCCTGAACACCGAAGCCGTAATCTTTGTGCGGTTCGGCGAGCAGTTCATCGTTTTGCCATACAGGTACACCGTCTTTACGCCAGAAACATCCGAATTTCCAACGCGGTAAGGGTTCACCAGGGTACCACTTTCCTTGTCCATAATAGCGTGCGCCGCCGGGCCCGAAACTGTCCCGTAACTGCCGGAGGAGTCCCGCGCCTAACTCCCTTTTTCTCGGACTGTCTGCTGCTGTGTCCCATTCTGGGCTCTCCGTATCGTCGATTGATACGAAAGTAGGCTCACCGCCCATTGTCAATCGAATGTCATTATGGATGATGTCTTGATCAACTTGTTGACCGAGGGCATTAATATCAACCCACTGTGTTTCCGTGTAGGGTTTCGTAACGCGCGGGTCTTCGTGGATACGCTGAACGGTATTGCTATAGGTGAATTCTGTTTCGCACGGGTCCATGTAGCCGGTGACGGGTGCTGCGCTCACCGGATCGGGGACACACGCCAACGGAATATGCCCCTCTCCAGCAAATAACCCGGATGTCGGGTCCAAACCCACCCATCCTGCTCCGGGCGCGTAGACCTCACACCATGCGTGCAGATCGGTGAAATCCTGAGCGGGACCGGCGGGTCCGTCTACGGGTTTCTGGTCTGCGACGAGTTGGACGAGATAACCGGAAACGAAACGGGCGGCCAAACCGAGATGTCGCAAGATCTGAACGAGCAGCCATCCAGTATCTCGGCATGAGCCGATCCGCTTTTCTAAGGTTTGCTCACAGGACTGGACCCCCGGTTCCATTCGGATCGTGTATTTTATATTTTCCGACAAGGCTTTGTTAATGTCGACAAGGAAGTCGATAAGTTTCTTCTGCGTCCGGGGAACACCTGCCAACCAAGCAGTCAGCAAGGGACCGTTCTCTTTCACTTCAAGGAAGGGCGCGAGTTCTTGTTTGAGCTGCGCTTCGTAAAAAAATGGATAGTGTTCGGCACTCGTTTCAAGGAAGAAATCGAACGGATTGATAACGGTCATATCGGCGACAAGATCTACTTCAATAGATAAGGCGCGTGCAGGTTCGAGAAAGATGACGCGGGCTTGATAGTTGCCGAATGGGTCTTGCTGCCAGTTAATAAAATGATTCTCAGGTTCAATTTTAAACGAATACGCCTCAATCGGTGTTCGGCAGTGGACGGCGGGTCTCAATCGAAAAACGTGTGGCGACAAATTGACAAGCCGGTCGTATTGGTAAAGGGATTTGTGGTTGATTGCTACACGAATTGCCATATCTGTGTTAGAGTTTTCAGTTATAAGTTATAAGTTATAAGTTATAAGAGGGTGTTGGTTTATGAGGTCCCTCTTTAATAGGACTTACGCATGATGCTCTTTTGTAGCACAAACTTCCAGTTTGTGCTACCAGAAACGCTGTGTTGTCAGAAAAAGTTCATCTAACAAAACCGCCTACAGCCAAAATTGCGTAAGTCCTGTTTAACTAAACAACTAAAAACTATTCCTTCTGAGATTGTTCCTGTTCTTGTTCCGCAACGGGTTCTCCATTGACGGAACGCAAGGCAAAAAACGTCTTGTGAATATCGGCACCGACTAAGTTGAGGTTGGTTTGAAATGCGTCAAGAAACTCGTGTAAACCGCTGGAGAGAATCTGTTTGACTTGGGCATACGCAAATTCGGAACGCAGCTGCCCCAAACGCTGCTCTGCTGGATTGGAGAAGGTTTCCAACGGGGTGCCGGATATCGCGTGCAGTGACTCCTCCGCCTTGGTGAGGCAATAGAGAACGGACCGTGGAAATTCACGGTCTAACAGTAAAAAAGCGACGACATCATCTGGAGAAATAAGCCCATAAGTGCGGCGGTACATCTCAAAACCGCTGGCAGAATGTAACAATGCCCCCCACTGAATGTCGTCAAAAGGTGTGTCCACATCCCAGATAGAGGGAAGAAGAATAAAATATTTAACATCAACGATTCTTGAGGTTTTGTCGGCGCGTTCAATCAAACGTCCCAACTGACAGAAGTGCCACCCTTCGCTATGCGACATGATATTGTCTGTGAGTCCCATGAAGAGGTGTGATGCAAGTTTGATCTCTGTAAAGAATTCATGGGGCTCTGCCATCGCCCACTTTTCGGAAGTGTTTGCGACCAGTAAGTAGGCATCGTTGAGCTGCTCCCACATCTCTGAGGAGATATTTTCGCGTATGGACCGCGCGTTTTCTCGCCCAGCCCGCAAGCAAGAGACAATTGAATTTGGGTTTTCAGTGTCAAACGCCAAAAATCGGATGACAGCTTCACGGGATGCCTCGCCATAACGCTCAGCAAACACTTCATCATCGCCTGTGGTCGCAACAAGCGGTTCCCACTGTGCCTGCATACCGACGGGTGCGTCAAGGATCAAACGCAGATTGACATCAACGAAACGGGCGACATTCTCGGCACGTTCAATGTAGCGACTCATCCAATAAATTGATTCTGCAACGCGACTCAGCATATTTTTAATTTTCCTTGCGGTCAGTCAGATAGGTTTTATGAACACAGATCCCTTAGAGAATCCAAGCCGCACGTTGTTTGGCTTTTCGCGCTTTGGTGTAGAGGCGAAATAACCTCGCCTCTACGCGCATTTTTACGACGGACCCGATAAGACCCATGTATCCTTGCTACCGCCACCCTGTGACGAGTTAACGACAAGCGACCCTTTTTTTAGTGCGACCCGTGTCAACCCACCCGGGAGGACGTAAATCTCCTCACCATAAAGGATAAACGGACGTAAATCAACGTGCCGTCCCTCAAAATGGTCGTCAATAAGCACCGGCACCCGTGAAAGCGAGAGTGTCGGTTGTGCAATATAATTGCGCGGGTTGTCTTTGATTCGGCGGGCAAACTCCTCGTGTTCTGCTTTTGTTGCGTGGGGACCGATTAGCATGCCATAGCCGCCAGATTGGTTGGCTTCTTTCACAACGAGTTCGTGAAGATGTTCCAGAACATATTTCTGATCGCTATCTTTCCAACACATATAGGTCGGAACATTCGGAACAATAATGTCTTCGCCGAGATAGTACTTGATGATATCAGGGACGAAAGCACAGACAACTTTGTCGTCAGCGACACAGGTGCCAGGGGCATTCACCAAAGCGACACGTCCGGCTTTGTAAACCTCCATCAATCCCGGAACACCGAGCATGGATTCCGGTTTGAACGCTTTCGGGTCAAGGAAATCGTCGTTAATGCGGCGGTAGATGACATCAACCTGCTCAAAGCCTTTCGTCGTCCGCATGTGTACAAACCCGTCCATTACGACGAGATCGCGTCCCTCAACCAATTCAACCCCCATCTGTTGTGCGAGAAAGGAGTGCTCAAAGTATGCGGAGTTATAAACGCCTGGTGTGAGTACCGCAACTTCAGGAGATAAGACTTTATCGGTTACGAGGTACCGGAGCATATTCAGCAGCTGACTCGGATAATCTTCAACGGGTTGAATTTGCGACATCCCAAAAAGTTGCGGAAAGGTCCGCTTCATTAACTGCCGATTTTCCACAACATAAGAGACCCCAGATGGACAACCGAGATTATCTTCCAATACATAAACTTGTCCATCGCTATCGCGAACTAAGTCTGTGCCAGTGATATGGCACCAGACCCCGCGCGGCGGGTCTAAACCGATGCAGGGGTGTAGGTATCTTTCCGACGAAAGCACGACCTCTGCTGGAACGATACCGTCTTTGAGGATTTTTTGGTCGTGATAAACGTCGTCAATGAATAGGTTCAGGGCGTGGATGCGCTGTTTGAGCCCACGTTCTATCCATTCCCATTCATTGGCATCAATAATGCGTGGGATGAGATCGAACGGAAATATCTTTTCGACACCCTGCTCGTCGGCGTAGACGTTGAACGTGATGCCCATTCGGAGTAAGGCGTATTCAGCGGCAATCTGGCGACGCGTGAGTTCGCCTTCAGGAAAGCCTTCAATCCGCTCTACCAACATCTGGGCAGCGGGACGGGCACTCCCATCTGGTGCAAACATCTCGTCATAAAATCCGTCAGTGTTGTATTCCTCAAATCCTGTCATTGCGATGCGCCTCCATACCTCTGGTTAATCTATGTTGTAACCAAAAGCGTATATCTAAATTTATGATGCCATACTGCGGGTATAAAGTCAAGTGAAAAATTTGGGGCGGACAATTTCCCTCGCCTATCTGCTTTTTCCGTATTGCCCAAAAAACAGGCAAAAACGCGTCAATTCTGCTAAAAAACAGGCAAAATATCGACACACCGCGAATCCATCGTCGGGTAGAGGTCTTATATCACCTACGGAAATCAGTCATTCCGACTTTTGGCACGGTTCTTGCTCACGTTATGTAAGGTTAACGTTCCGCGTTGTTCTGGCACATTTCTGGGGAATTAACTGCGGAAAGGGTATGCTGATAAACCGTATTACGACTTACGGTCTCTCTTAAAGTTCCTTGATAAGGCAATTTTAGCGGGTTTAAAGGATGAAAATTACCGCTTTCCGAATCCGTTTAGGGCTGTGAAAAAAAAATTAATTTTTTCTTGACAAATTTTTCTATATTTGTTAAACTTCATAGAACAATTGAGAATAATACGCGTTAGTTAATGGTTAGAGGCACCATGGGCGTATTATAATTTTGGGGCTGTCAAAAAAAATAAGTTAATTTTTTCTTGACAAATTTTTCTATATTTGTTAAACTTCATAGAACAATTGAGAATAATACGCGTTAGTTAATGGGTTAGAGGCACCATAAGTGTCAATTTTAGAAAGATAACCGCCTCCGCCCCAGGTCCGGTAGGGTTTTTGCTGGGGTGTTTCTTCTACGGTTTCCCAACCGAACCGGATTCTACGCGAAAACTTTGAAAACTCCAAAAACCTCTTGAATCCCGTAGGAATGGTATCTGTGTAGAAAAACTCGTCTTAACTTTGCTAATTTTGGGTCTGAATAAACGGTGGCAGCTAATCGGATTTGTGAAATAGTTCATAGTTTGAAAACCAATGTGTTTAGCATATAACGTGAACAAAACGAGACGCGCAGGTTTTTGAAACCCGAACCGAATATCAGGTGACGAACATGCTGATCGGACCTATCAATTTTAACATTGCCAAAACGATCCTCACCGCCCCTCATATTGAGGGTGTATGCGGCGTTACCGTTAACCGCTGCGCTTTCGTTTGCGCGTCCACAACCTGCTGTGCTAACTTGTCAGTTAACAACGATTTACCCCCCCCCCACTTTACAAATATTAAGTATTCAATTCACTATAGTTCTATACACAACCGCGTTGATATTTGCTGTTGATAGCGGTCGTGTTTTGCTGCTGCCGCGTTTTTTTAGGCTATCAATCTTGGGCAAGAAACTTTACGAGGGTACAAAAATTGTCCTTTGTTTAGAGGCGAGCGTGCAACTTTTGCTCCTCACACCCCTGCCTTTTGACAAGGCAGCATCAGTTTACAATAGTGTTCAAACTTTAGTGATTTTAGGTCTGAATAATGAATAAACGGTCGGATTTCAACGGCTCATGTCAAGAATGCGTGCAATAGTGAAATTTATACCCAGCGTTCAAAAGGAGCTATGAAAAAATTGCCTTTGCTTTTTACATGAGCCAACGCTTACTTCTTATCTGATAAACTTTAGGATCAAAGATCCGTGGTTATGATTTCGTCAATAGCTACATCAGCATTGTATTTTCTGAAACGTTTGATACTCACAAAATGGTGTTCAAATAGTCGCAGTAACATGCTAGGAGGCATAAGAATCATGTTATCACATATTGCTAAGTTCCAAGTGTTATCAATAACGATAAGTCTGTTCGTATTAGGTTTAGGTTTAAATTTGTGTGTTGCTCAATCCAATGGGGATATCCGTGTTCAATTTAGTCCCTCTACTTATGAGTTTATATCGAACGAATCTATTGATATTGAGATACATGTTCAAGAATTTAAAGCGAATAGATGGGTAGATATAAGATTAAGACCCGCCGGTTTTGATGTGAATGATCTATCAGTAGATACGGGTAGTATAGGCAGTTTCAGATACCATTACAGTAGATTAAGATTTCCGATGAATCCTCTCCCTGATTTTCTCAAAAATGTTGCAGACAAAGCTTACATACGCTTGACATCACCCAGTTCAGGATCAGGTAATATAACTTTAACTGTTCGGCACAATGGTCAAGATTTTACCAACGGTTATAGTTATATCAATAAAGATCTTGAAGTAATTTTAGATGAAGTTCCTTCTGGGCATTTGTTTGAAAGCGATAGTGGTACGGCGTATGTTCACCTTCAGATTAAAGATAGATCGAATGGTAAACATTATCGTGTTGACAAGTTTGATCAGAGTGATATTCAAGTTGTTATTCTTGATAATTCGGATAATTTCATTACTGATGATAAGATCTGTCAAATTTCATCACATGTAGGATATCTTTCATCTGGTAAATTAGGGAATAGTTCCCCTATCTATGAGTTTGCACTGCCTGCCCCAAGAAATCTGGATATAACCAGTGGCAAAATAAAAATCAGTTTAAAACCTGGTTCTATGAGTGGGTTGGCTGATGATGATCTTGATTTAACTTTTACATTTAACTATAGTACGCCAATAGTTGCAAATGCAGACTTTGTTGTTGTCTCTCCTAAGCAACGTTACCATCGAAATGGCTCTGTAGTTCTCATAGGACTATATTGGGATAGGCGTGTTAGCGGCGTAGGTACTGATGATTTTGATGTAGAAATAGATGATACTGACGACAGCGTAGATAATTATGTATTATCGGCATCTCAGTTGATAGATAAAATCTACAATTATGATGAAACAGTACCTGACCTGAGTTTTCTGTTTGAATTAACAATTCCTGATTCAGGTACTGGTAGAATCCGAGTGTTTCTCAAGGAAAATGCGTGCAATAAAGGTAATCCAAAAACACGATTAACGATTTTCAAGTCAACTGAATCAGAAAGTTACATGGAATATGGGCCTTAATATTAATAGGACTTACGCATTTTGCCTTAAAGTCCCCCGGATAAGGGGGTTTAAAGGGCGGAAATTTCCACTTTTTGCATCGCAATGTCCAATATTTCCTTAATTTGCGTAAGTCCTGATTAATTATGAAATCCACTATAGTTTTCGCGTTTTTTACGATTTCCGTCGGAGGGTCGCGAGCACAGCTCGCTCCTACTGAAGCGTGCGTTTGAAAAACGCTCGAAAGTATATGAATAACGGGCAGGTACGAGACCTGCCCTTACAACAATTTACGGTTATGATGGTCAACTGATACCATTTCCAATTGAAAATGCTTCAATAAACAACCTCTTTTGTAGCATAGGAAACTGTTGGTCTCCTGTGCAGTCTTGTGGGTCTTTCAAGCCATCTGTCAATGCAATATAATCTTTTAGAAATGGTATGAGTTGTGGAATTAGCCAACGGTTTGGAAGGCTTCCCACGCGTCGCCTGCTGCCGCAGCTTGACGTTCCAATTCAGTACGCCACCCGACGACTTTTCCGGATTTGATCTGCTGAATATCAAACCCAGCGTACCGGTCTTCAAGCGTCTCCCCGAGCTTCTGGGTTTCCGCCCACCGGTCCCATGCTGTCTGCATAAACTTATGCGGTAAAGCGTCTCGGACAGCAGGATCGAGTTGCCACGCGCTTCGCGCATCCGCGACTGAGGGTTCGCCGGTGAATTCACCCGACCATTTCGACCAGCCGATTGACAGCGTGTTGCGCTCGCGTTCAGGCACGGTGTGTCCGGTGTGGATGTTGTTGCCGTTGCGGATGAGTGCTTCCCCAGGCTTAAGCCGAATCGCGACCTGACCGGGTAACGGGTCTGTCTTGTTCCAACTCGGCGTATATGGGACACCCTGATCCTTCATCGCCTGTGGCAGTAGGACATCATGCTCAAAAGGGGTGCGCCATCGGTGGTGGCTACCGGGAATCAACTCATGACATTCATCGTCTGTGAGTGCCAAAAACATGCTCACACCGTTTCGTTCGGTGATTCGCTTCTCATTGCTTTCTTGAATTTCTTTCCAGCGGATCCGTTCTACCTCTTCGGAATAATCTTCCGGGGTGTCTCCGCGGACTTCCCGTTGTGAGAAGTAACCTTTGCCATCCCCCCACCACGTCACGTCTCTGTGCCAACTGGGGCCGTTCGCCTGTTTCCGTGGATTTGCCCACAGCAGCATACCACTAAACGTCAAGTCCTCAGGTTGTACCCCGTGGCACCAAGAGGCAACGAAATCTAAGAAATCCGAAGAGCCGTGAAATTCGGAGAAACTCGACTCCCCGAATGCGGGATGGATAAGTCCTCGGATCGCCCACGGTTCACTGTGTGCGGCACGATGGACATAGCCCTTTGAGCAATCAATTACGTCGTAGACGTGCTCAGGGGCACACGCCTCGGTAACACGCCGTCCAGCTTCCCGAAGGATAGGAATCCAAGGGTTATCAACGAAGTCGTTGATGATAACAAAACCGTGCTCCTTCAGATATTCCAGTCTTTCAGGTGTGGCACCCGGCGCAGAAAGTTCAGGTTCAAAATCTGCAAACGCAGTCGCGCGATAAGTTTCCTTCGCTTGTGCTTCACTTGTGCTCATTATTGTTTCTCCCTGTTAGGCAGTTACTTTGAATGCGTACGCTATCCTAATACACTTCGTAGTAACCTATTCTATCACATTTTAACGTATTTGCTCAAATTTAAAATAGTACAGGGCTATTGGTTTCGGATGTTATGCGATTCAGCAGCCGTCTGAGAAAATAATGTCGTCTACATTTTCTGTAACGCGTTCCTTGAAGAAACGCAGCTTCTCAAAGACATTTTCATTGCTATGCTCGAAATGGACTTCAAGATAGAGCCGCCACAGTCGAAGAATTAGATCATGGTAGATCGTCGGTGCTTCGTCCGGCATATCTTCAATGCCCTCGGGACCGACCTCACGTAGCACACGGATAAGTTCCCGCTCAAATGTTCGGGGATATCCGGTATTGTACGTCACAATGTCAGCGAGTTTGGCATCAAGGTTAACAGGGACAGTATAACCGTTTGACACACTATAGAATACACTATCAAACTGACCACACATCTCATCAGATAACCAAGCAGCTATATCAGTTGCAACCTTCATCGACTGCGTCTCTGTTTTTGGCAGGACACAACGGAAACCGAGGGTTCCCATACCCTCATTTACAGGGTGTTGGCTTCTCTTTGCAACTTGGATATCCTTGGCATCACCAAACCAAGAACCGCCACGCATCCTATGATACCTGCCGTGGATATCGTCAACATCTAATCTTTCTGAGCACCATTCTGCAACGTTGCCCGCCATGTCGTATAGACCGTATCTGTTGGGTGCATAACTACCGACTTCTTTCGTCGGCGGGTCTCTGAAACTTGTGCTGGAGGTGTAACGGTTGTAGTTGGCTCTCTTGCGAGGCTCAGCGTCGCCCCACGGATATTTTTTGCCTTCCAAAGTGCCGCGCGCTGCTCTTTCCCATTGGGCTTCTGTTGGCAATTCTTTACCCATCCATTCCGCGTAGGCTTTGGCAGCGAACCAACTGACTTTCACCACCGGATGGTTCGCTTTTCCCTTTGGATACATATTCCCGTTCCATCCAGATAGGTAATCATCCCCTACAATTGAAGTTAAGGCTTTGTCTTTTTGCCACTGCGGGTTGGCATCAATAAATTTTCTGTATTGTGCGTTGGTGACTTCATACACGTCCATGTAAAATGCGCCAACACCATCGCCTGCTGAGATTAGTACCATCCCCTCTGGGACTTCAGGGGCACTCAGTTTTACTGCGAAAATGAGTAATGCGCTAAGAATTAATCCGCAAAGGATTGAAGTTAGGGTTCTCATCTTAAAAATCTCCGTATGTTAGTACCGAACGCTGCTGTCTTCTCAGCAAGCGTACCAGTGATGCTAACTTTAGCCTTTCCACTTGAATTTTTAGGTTTGGAAATGAAGTTAGCCATAGGGCTGTTATTTTGTGTTTATCTAATCTTCGCTACAAGACCCAATCCTTTAGGTTTGGGATGTAGTCGCGTCCCTATATTTGAAGTTAAGTTGTTTCAAGATAGTATATTCTTTTTCTTTTGCTTGAAGAACGACTTGTTTGCTTGTATTGATTTCACTAAGTGTTAATTTTCCGTTTTGGTGTCCTGAAACACGGAGTAAACCATGCTTCGTATGTCTAACGAGTGCGTTCTTAACGGTATTCAAACACCTTGTGCCACCATATCGGTTTCGTTTTCTACCCTTTGATTTTTGTTCCCTGTGTAGACACCTTCGTTTGATAGGTATAGGTGCTATACAGAATATATCTGTGTTATCAGGTGTATCTGAACCACCAAGAGTATGATAAGCGAGACACCAAGCGTCTACGCAATGTGCTTCAAAGGTTTCTGATAGTTTATTAGAGGACTTTTTGAGTCCGAGTCTATCGCGTATCTCTTTTGTTTCGTAGCCTTGAAGTGTTAGGAGTTGCCACTTCTTTTCTATTTGAGAATAAAACCACTGCTTGCCTACTTCAAGTGGACTAAAGGACTGATTCCACTTTTTAGCACGTTTTATACTCCGTGCCTTAATATCTTCAACACAGACGTATGTAACAGGAAATAGTTTGGATAACCAACTCAATACTCGTAATTTCCAATCCCACCTTGCCCGTGTGCCTGCGGGGATACGATTACGATTAGACAGGTTATGCTTTTTCTGCTTTCGGTTTGGACACTTACGAGAGCGTCTGCCTCTCCGCAACTCACGACGCTTGGCAACTTTCTTACTGACTTTATCGTGTGCGTCTGCTTGCACATTCAGGTAAGTATGAGATTCGGACTTTACAGTAAAGCCCTCTTTCTTACTGCCGGGGTCTATCCCTACAGCGATCTCTTGTGTTTCTCTATCCGAAGGCTCTTTATTGAGACGGATACAATAGATACCATTATCCCAATACGGTGTTGCTTCACCGCGCTTAACAAGTTTTCTCGCCCTCGCAGCGTGCATAGGCATGAGTTGTTGTCCGTCTTTCGTCTTTACTGGCACAAACATAAGTTTGTAGTCTCCTTTCAAAGGGTATATGTTGCCCCATCCAGATCATATTGTCGGCATTGATATAGGACTTGGGGAGCATCCTAAATACTTCTATGTGCCACCATAGGACAATACGATATTTTACTGTAGAAAGCGGTTTAACTTGTGAAGTGGACGCTGGCTACGCTTTGCACAAGCCCATGTTCTCAAACTTGGGTCACTGACTTTTCTAATGTGTTTATTTTTCTAACATTAGGCAATCAAGGACAATTTAGTTTTCGGCTACATTGGGCGGTCTGCTCCGTAGTATCAGTAGTGTGGAACGCCAATTTTGAGTGAATTAAAAATCCTTGTGCTGAGACAATAGTAGCAATTATCGTGCCAATTGATTTTTCTTGACTTTTTCATCAAATGTGCTACTATTTTTATAGCGGTTTAGCGAGTTTTTCATCGTTACCGCAAACTCAGAAATAGGAGATAGCGATGCGCACAGAATCAACGCCACAGGATCGGCACTTCGGCTTGAGCGCGGACGAGTTAGCATATTGGAACGAGAACGGTTACCTCGTCCGCTTAGACGTATTCACCGCTGAAGAGAACGACGCGTTCCGTCAAGTCGCTGAAGACATTGTTGACGGAAAACGTCCGTTTCCGCCTGAACACATTGATCAGAACGCACTCGTCAGAGATGGAAAAGCGGCGGAACAAGGCATCTATGCGATGCATAAGATCCATTTTCCGAGCTGCTACGACCCAGAATTCCTCACACGTGTACGCGATCCGCGTCTAACCGACCCGATTGTTGACATCCTCGGTCCAGACATCCTCGGTATCAACACACTGTTTATCTGGAAAGCCCCGAAGATTGGTCTCGGTTTCCCGTGGCATCAAGATAAGTTCTACTTCCGCACGCGATTTAACACAGAGACAACTGTCGGCACATGGACAGCGATTGACCCAGCGGATCGTGAGAACGGGTGTCTCTACGTTATTCCCGGTAGCCACAAATGGGATATTTTCCAACACGACGACCTCAAAGGTTCACAGCAACGGGAATTCAAAATGGCACAGGGGGTACGTGATAAAGACGGTGTCGCCGTAGAGGTGCCGCCCGGCGCGGTGATCTGGTTCCACAGCCATCTCCTGCATAAGAGCATGGACAATCATAGCCTGCGGTTTCGTCGGAGCTTCGTCTCCCATTACCTCAGTGCAAAAGCGGAGTGGGCAAACGGTAGGAAGGGGCAGCGCGTCATGTGGGTTCGCGGTGAGACTTTCCCCGACAAGGTTCACGAGGTTGCGCGCGAAGTCATCCCCGTTTCCGAATGGTAAACCTAATCTTTGAGGCTTTTCGCTCACTTCCATAACTACAGAAATAGGAAATCAGAATGCGTACAGAATCGGTCCCGCAGGAACGGACTTTTGGCTTGCGCGCGGACGAGTTGGCACACTGGAACGAAAACGGCTATCTCGTCCGTTTGACTGTGTTCACTGCTGAGGAAAACGATGTGCTCCGTCAAGTCGCTGAAGACGTTGTCGATGGAAAGCGTCCGTTCCCGTCCACAAATATCAATCAAAACGCACTCGTCAGAGACGGAAAAATAGAAAAACAAGGCATCTATGGAATACACAAGATTCATCATCCGAGTTGCTACTGTCCGGAGTTCCTTGCTCGTGTCCGCGATCCCCGTTTAACCGATCCACTTGTTGACATCCTTGGTCCAGACATCCTCGGCATCAACAATCTGTTTATCTGGAAGGCACCCAAGATCGGTCTCGGTTTCCCGTGGCATCAGGACAAGTTTTACTTTCGCAATCGGTTTAAGACGGAGACGACAATCGGGACGTGGACGGCTATTGATCCGGCGGATCGGGAGAACGGATGTCTCTACGTTGTTCCGGGTAGCCATAAATCGGATATTTTTGAACACGACGATCTTGAGGGTTCACAGCAACAAGAGTTCAAGTTGGCGCGCGGTGTCCGCGACGCAGACGGCGTTGCCGTGGAAGTCCCGCCCGGTGCGGTAATCTGGTTCCACAGTCATCTCTTGCATAAGAGTACGGACAATCACAGTCTACGATTCCGTCGCAGTTATGTTGTTCACTACCTCAGCGCGCAAGCGGAATGGTCTCGTCCTGCTGCCCGCAATAACAGGACGAGACAACCCGTCATGTGGATTCGAGGCGAGACTTTCTCGGATAAGGTCCACGAAGTCGAACGCGATATTCTACCTGTTTCAGTATAATATAGAATCGGTAAGAATTGGACGCTGGAACGCACTCAGAGGCGACTTTGTAGAGGGTGTGATTGATGAGATCTCGATTTTCAGCTAGGCGTTGACTGAGAATGAGACACAGGACATCACGGTGAATATGAGAGACGCGTTAGCGGTCAAAGCTTCCGGTAAACCTACCGTAACGTAGGGCACACTAAACAGGCAATGGTTGAGAGACACTAAAAAGAAAAAACTTTATAAGGTACGTAAGATTACCTCGCAGTCCAGCTTTCTGTAATATGACTGAGTAGTTTCACCATTTTTAGTTCGTTCATCAATTCTATAGCAATAGCGATGCTTTCTATGTCATCAGAGCTATTCTTCTCCAGAGGTGGTTTTAGAGGAATGTTCATTTCTATGAGATTCGATGGGTCCTGGGAAAATCGATTAAGAGCTCTGCGTTTTATATCCAATCTGTCTCCAGACTGACTTAAATCGTCCTCCATTATCATTGTTGGGTCACCATAAATAATACCTCGATTGGCTAAAACAAACAGAGTTGCCGTTTGCCATGTTCTATCGCTATCGCCCATTTTATTGATAAGAGTAATATTTGATCTTTCTGTAAAAGAAGTTTTTAATGAAAACATCTCTCCACCAGGAAGTTTCAAGTCGCCACGAACTGCCTCTTTACCACACGCCTCTATTTCTATCCCAGCAGACCGCATTAAGGCTAAAGTGAAAATCTCGACTATACCACCAACTATAAACCGATTCTCACGAAGCGTAGTGTTATACCTTGTGATAGCGAGTTTTACTCCTGACTCGTATTCTGCTTTCGCAGTGTTATCCATCTTATCCTTCAAGCGTTTGAAACAGTTCTTTTCTATATTGAAGCTCATCGTGTCTCCATCTGTTTTTCGGTAGTATTCGGTCTCCTGGAACAAATACATCTGTTCGTTTTGTTTCATTGTTTTTTTTTATGTTTACGATTCAAACATTACAAGTTGATTTTCGGATTCCACGGCATGTTTTTCAACTTTCGGTAGCAGATGATATTTCCGTCGTGGTTCTTCATACAACCGTTGACGCGCTAATTCGATATATTTGGATTCAATCTCATATCCAACACATTTGCGTTTAAATCTCAAAGCCCCACGAGCTGTTTGTCCACTACCTAAAAATGGGTCGAGTATTTCATCTCCTCTTTCAGAATAGAGCAATACCAAGCGTCTTACGAGTTCGTCTGGAAAGGGACAAGGATGGTCAATTGTTTTAGGAGGTACAGGCGCGATATGCCATATCGAGTTGGCTATATCACGTTTGAAGACATCATCTATCGGGAGTGCAGGTTGTGAACCGTATCTAGGTTTATTTCCCTTGCGAAATATCAAGATGTATTCGGTCATTATGTTTGGATAATAATAACCTGGTTTCTGATGTTGAATGAATGAGCCAGCACGCCTTACGCCACCTGTCACTTTATTCCAGATTATATCTTGGTGAAAATTCCAGTCGGTTTGGCTTAATTGGCTTGTTAAGTCAAATGGTGCTGGATAGTGTTTTCCCTTATGCAGAATTGTCCCGATAACGATAGCACAAAACCCACCATCAATTGTGGTTCTGTGAACCTCAGAGAATACTTGTTTGAGTGTATCAAGCCAATCCTCATAGGTTTTGCCAAGCCCATCGTAGTTGCGCTCCCGATACCATGCTTTGTTATCATTCGTATGGGTGTCATAGTCGATAGCATTCCAATAAGGTGGTGAGGTAATCGTAAGAGCAATAGAATTGTCCTCACATTCCGACAGGTCTAGGCATGAAGTATTATAGAACCGATAATTTTCTCCCTCAATTGACATGTGTTTTTGGGGCATACGGATCTCCTCGATGATTTCCAGAGTCTGTTGATTCGGTTGGAAACATTACACATATACACAAAAAGTCAAAGTTAACTTTAACTGGTAATTAATGGTTTGGTTCAAACTGCTTTTCTAACAGTTTAACACACGTCCAGAGATTTTTCATCAGAAATCTTCATTTGTGGTCCGAATTCCCGCAGACTGGAAGTTATGTTTGCCAGCTATTGGCGTGTCGTATCGGCAGTACACTATTTTGCTAGATAGCCATTGGCTTCTAGGGAAAGAATTTAGTAAAACTAAGCACCCTTACCAATTGTGTGAGTTAAGCGAAATTAGGAGCCTCACCAATGGAACGCGATTACCGTGTAGGCTGATCTGGCGGTTGGGGTTGCGAATCGAAGCCGTAGATGCGGCGCATGATCGGGGTGGCGCGTTCGACGACTTCCGGCTTGATGTGATGCACGAAGTCGAACATCGGTTTGATAAAGGAACGACAACAGAAACAGATTAACGCAATGCGCTGCCGATCGGTCCTGTTAGCACCGGCGGAATGCCAGATGGCACCGTTGAAGAGGAACACGGAACCTTTTGGGGCTGAGAGTCGAACCTCATTGGGATGGTGAGTGGTGCCGGGAGACGGTTTAATTCTCTGGAGATGGATACCCGGTACGTGGCGTGTGCCGCCGTTCTCCGGTGTGAAATCGTCAAGGAGCCAGAGACTGTTGGCAACCAGTGGGAAACTTGGTAACGGTTCTGGCATAGATCCTAACACGCTATCAACGTGATAGCCACCGTCAGGCGCGCCGGGATCAATGATGTTGGAGGTAAGCGTGCTGAGGGTGTAATCAGGACCGAGGAGATGTTCAAAGTAGGGCATCACCTTGGGTCTGGCAACGAGTTGCTCGTACATCTCGCCTTTGTTGACTAACCAGCGGACATGCTGTCCATAGCCGTCGGTATGTTGACGCGCCAACCCGTTCTGCTTCTCCTCTTCCGCCAATCGGAGTATATCGGTTCTGTATACTTTGATTTCTTCGTCGGAAAGCACATCTGGAATAACAATACATCCTTGTTCGTCCAATTGCTTCTTTTCTGCGTCGGTGATACCCATTTTGAACTCTCCTTGACCTCAAATGCGCTGCAGATGCCGCCCCTACGGGGCTTTCTTCTTTTATTTTAACTTTTTCTACACAGATGCTGAAGAAATGCCCAAGCAAATAAGCCCTACGGGACTTTATCGTTTTACGATGCACATTCTTGTGGGTAAACCCAGTGTGGTTTGAAACCGAATTTACCTGCTTTCGGTTTAGGCGAGGCACAGAGACCTCGCCAAACGAGTCTAAACTATGCAGCAAAGGTTTTCAGGCACTCCTCATAGACGTTGAAACGTTCGCCTTCGTGTTCTTCGGCATCAACGAGTTTGAGCCAGAGTGCGCTGTCCTTCTTTTCACCACTCAGTTGCCGACGGCTACCGAGATTCGACGGATCCGGTCCGCTCCAGACGACTTCACCGCCTTGCATGTAAATGAAGTCATCACGATACCGGTCGATAAGGTCTTTCTGATTCTCTTGATAGATTAATCCCTGCTCACACGTCGTCCGTCGCCAGTTCGCGACCGTTTCTTGCGTATCCGTTTCAACAGAATCAAATTCCGCTAAGGGTGCCGTGACTTCGCTCTCCCAATCGATTTCATCGAGATCAACAGTGCCGAATCCGCGTTGTGCTGCGATGAGGATATGGTTCCGATCGCGTTTGAAAGGAGGTGTGGGCCAGTCAGATGCCGGATCGTGTCCCATCAGGTGCATGCCGACAGTATCCGTAGAGATCGGGTGATCGCCTGCGATGAGTGCGTTGCAGATTCTGCCTTCGCCGCCCCACTCGCGTCCCCATTGTCCGGTCAACGCGTCGATGATATTGAGGCACGGCTTCGTGATGAGTGCCAAGTCTGGAAGCACATAGGAGAGACGGATGAGATGATGGTAGTAGCTGCGTGTCCTACCTTCAGGAAGCAGCATCGGCGGTAATCCGAACAGGTTTTTCGTGCATAGCGTGATCCCCATGAAGGCGTGGTTCTTCATCTTCGCCACGGAGACGACTGCATCAGCATCGTCAAAACAGGCACTCAGTGTATAGCGATCGAACATTGAACCGCCACCGGGAACATCGTAGTCCTTGAACGGTGGTAGGTTGGAATCGACGAACTGCACATCAAATTCTTTCAAATGGTGTAAGTAGTTGAAATCGGGCGGCATCCGGTGTCCGTGGGTATACGGATTCGTGTCGGTCGCGACAAGCTGCGCCGTGGTATGCTCCTTAATCAACCGCAGGACGGCACGGCAGGTGGCATCATCCACTAATTCCCTGCGTCGCCCCTCGTAATAGATAATCCGCTCAGGTGGCTTCATCATATTGAATTTCATGACCACCTTCTTGGCGTTCTCAATCGGTTTCCAAGCACGGGTGAGCGGATCGGTGATGCGGCGGAGCGTTTGATAAATTTCCTCTTCTGTTGCGCGGTAGTCGCAATGCGCTGCTCTAACTTTGAACTGTTTTTCCATAGTGGTCTCCATTGCAAGTGCGTGATTTTCTAAAATAGCACGAAATTTTGGACAATTTTTGGGACTTCATGCCCGAAGCGTCAGTCATTTGCCAAGCGTGCTTTGAGACGCTCAAGTTCTTCGCGCAGACGCGAGACTTCCGCGTCGGCTTCCGCCCGTGCGTCGGCTTCCTGTTGGCGTGCGGCTTCCGCTTCGGCTCGCGCGGTGGCTTCTTGTTCGGCGCGCTGCTCTGCCGCCTCTGCAGGTGTTTGCAGCCACTCTCCTGTCGCCTCATCATAGACAGCCAACCCCTCATCCAGCAGATGGAACGATACGCCTAACGTCACAGAGGAGATACTGCCATCGGCGTTCTCAGGTATCCGCTCATAAGTCCCATCTTTGAGACGAAACCCCATCAGCGGTGTGGGCAAATAGCGTCTATCTATATCGCAGAGAAAATACTCCGGTATTCCCATTGACGCGTAATGTGCCTTTTTATGCCCTAAGTCGTTTTGAAACGTCCCTTTGCTCGAAAACTCCATCACGAAGTCCGGCGGCTTCCCCTCTTCCCATACCTTATAGGTGCGGCGGAGTTTCTTACCTATGCCGAAAGAGACGAGGATATCGGGCGAGACGGCGGTGCGGCCGGGACCCTCTACATCATACATCATGATCGTCCCGGAGACATAAGTATCCAGGTTATCCGCGAAGAAACCGTCAAAACGGTGCCGCAAATCAATGATAGCCATTGCGTGCATATCCGTCTCAGCCATAGGTTTTCCATCCGATTCAGGGTATAGATCAGCAGTTTCTGTGGGCGCGTAAGGGATGTGGCGTGAATTTGGGTGCGTTTCCATGAGAACATCTCCTTTTCCACAAGGTGATAGAAAAAACAAGCGTCTGTCACTCGGATATTTGTGTTAAGTATACCTGAAAAAACGAAAGATGTCAATTTTTAGTAAAATTCCGGGCGCGCAACAATCGGCGCATCACTTTATTAGAGGCGGTTCGTGGTAAAGCATCCACGATGACGATATCGTGGATACGGAACAGCGGATTGAGATGTTGGGAGAGCGCGGTTTGCAATGCAGTGTGAATTTCCTGTTTTGTTACTTCGGCGTTTGATGCTGCCAGAACGGTATAGATGACGAGTTGACTCGGACCGCCATCTTTCGGTGAGACAGCGACGGCTGCTGTTTCTTGAACCCCATTAACGATGTTAAGCACTTCTTCAATCTCTGCAGCACTTACTTTGATGCCGCTCAGGTTCATCGTATCGTCGACGCGACCCAGTACCCGGTATTTAGCACCCGCGAGCCAAGGTTCGGTTTCAAAGCCGTTACCTAACCGTTCAATCGCATCACCGTGGCGACGTAGATTTGGCCCTGGCGTTTCCGCAAAATAGACTTCATTGTGGTCGGCGTTGATCAGACTTGTTGAGAGACCGAGCGATGGCGAAACGATGAAAACTTCACCGTTGTCAGAGAGGTTTCCCTCGTCATCAAAGAGTAAGAAATTTAAACCGAGTGCCGGTGTTGTGAATGCTGAAGGCGCAGCGGGTTGAACACGCGTCCCGGTGATATAACCGCCTCCGATCTCAGTGCCGCCGCAGTACTCAATCACAGGCTTATAGCCAGCGAGTGACATGAGGTAAAGCATCTCCTCTGGGTTTGAGCATTCACCCGTTGAACTGAACGCTCGGATCGCGTGCCAGTCGAGTCCGTGCATACAGTCTGTATGCTTCCACGCGCGCACAAGGGTCGGCACAACACCCAACATGTTAACCTTCGCGTTCTGGACAAAAACACCAAAGTCGCGCCCCGTCGGCACACCCTCATAGAGGGCAATAGTGGCGCTGTTGATGAGACTTGCATAGATAAGCCACGGTCCCATCATCCAACCGAGATTTGTGTACCAAGCGAGGACATCACCCGGATGGATATCATGATGTAGGTAGGCATCCGCCGCGGATTTGATCGGTGTGGTATGCGTCCACGGAATCGCCTTCGGTTCACCGGTGGTGCCGGAGGAGAAAAGGATATTGGTAGACGCGTCGGGATAGCACGGAATAGCGGTAAATGTCTCCTCGTCACTAAGGAAGGCATCCCATGTCGTATCGTCTTCACGTTCGGTTCGCGCAATAGTGTCACCACCTTCAGAACAAAAAACAATCGCTTTTGGTGCGTTTGCAGCGATCACTTTCTCGTACAAAGGGAGTCGTTTCCCTGCCCTATTGATATAGTCTTGTGTAAAGATGGCTTTTGCATTACCGATACGGAGCCGGGTGGTTATCTCCTCCGGAGCGAAACTATCAGCGATGCCAATAACGACACACCCCGCTTTGACAATCCCCAGATAGATGGCGACGGATTCAGCGCTCATCGGCATATCAACTGCCACTGCATCTCCCGGTTCTATACCGATTTCGACAAGTCCGTTCGCGACTCGGTTGGTGAGGGATTCCAGTTCGTGATATGTGAGTGTTGATAGATTCTCGTCGTTTTCGCGTTGCGTAACGATCGCGACGGCATCATCAGGAGCGTTAAAGCAGCTTTCAACGATGTTAAGTTTCGCGAGTTTTGTGGAAATGCCTGTTGCGTCTTTTTGTGCTTCGGTGTCCGTTTCTGTGGCTTTAATGCCCAATACATCAATCATCATCTGCCAAAATGTGTCGCGGTACGCAATCGACCAAGCGTGGAATTCGGGATAGGTTTTGATGTGTAATTCAGCCATTAAACGGGTGATATTCGCTTCGGTGATGTCGTCGTCCGTAGGAAACCATGCGGGTGGTGGTCCGTATCTTGCGCGATCGAAGTCGGCGTATACCGTCTCATATAGGAATCGGTGGAGCGCAAACGGATGTTGTGGGGTGAGGATGTAGCGCGAAATTTCATACCAGCAGGCTGTCGGAGACTGTGTTGGCAAGAGTCGATTAACAGTTTCCACAATCTTCGATGCTTCTGCATTATCCAATCCGCAAGCAATGAGTTTTTCAACGGTCAGCATGGGGCGCAGTTTCCTTTTCAGGTGTTACGGATAGTATGCTCTTAAACTTCACGACGGAAGTATAACATGTTATCAGGGAAATTGCAACAGGTATAGCATCACGACTGAAAGATCGCTTCTACTGTCCAATATCTTTTGCAATTTAGATTTGATTTATGCTATAATTACTCTGATTAATAAATAAATAGTTAGGTAGCAAATGAATATTCGCTTTTACGATGATCCCGAGACCGGTTTGCCTCACATTTATAACCATGGGGTTACCGAAGATGAAGTAGAGGAGGTTTTACTAAACCCCGGTGAAAAGAGGTCAGGAGACAGACGATCAAAAGTAGTCATAGGTCAAACACAAAGCGGTCGCTACCTACGAATTGTCTATGTTGAAGATAGGCAACCTAATAGTGTTTTTGTGGTTACGGCTTATGAATTGAGCGGAAAACCTTTGACAGCATACCGTCGGCGACGACGAAGGAAAGGCAGACGATGAAAAAGCAGAACGAATTTCCACCGGGTTGGGATGAAGAACGTGTCCAGAGCGTTATTGCCCACTACGAGCAACAGACGGAGGATGAAGCTGTTGCCGAAGATGAAGCAGCATTTGAGGACGAATCCAGCATGCTGATAGAAGTGCCTATAGAATTGGTGCCTACGGTGCGTGAACTGATTGCCAAACACGTCGCCAAAAATCATCCACAAACGGAAAAAGTTTCCTAATGTTCTACCAGTCGGGTGCTAAAGCACGCAACCGATTAACGACCTTTATGACTTCATCAGCGACAATATCAATCTCTTCCGCTGTGTTGTAGCGTCCTAAACCGAAACGGACGGCAGTCAATGCCAGTTCATTCGGAACCCCCATTGCCACCAAGACATGTGATGCCTTCACCGATTCAGAATCGCATGCCGACCCTGTGGAAACCGCGACACTCTTAAGTCCCATCAGTAAAGCGTGGCTCTGCACACCCGCAAAACAGAGATTCAGATTGCCCGGCAATCGCTGTTCAGGATGCCCATTGAGATGAAGATCCGCCAAACACGCGTTTAACTGCTGATGCAGCGCGTCGCGTAAATTTGCGACGCGATTTTTCGCCGACTCCATGTAGTTTTTAGAGAGTTCACACGCCGCACCTAAGCCGACAATCCCAGCAACGTTCAAAGTACCCGGTCGAACCCCTGCTTCCTGCCCACCGCCGTGGAAAAGCGAATGTGGTTGAGAGGTATTCCGACGGATATAAAGCGCGCCGATTCCCTTCGGACCGTAAATTTTGTGCGCCGTCAGAGAAGCGAGATCTATCCCAAGCATCTCCATGTTTGAGGGCAGCTGCCCAATCCCCTGCACCGCATCCGAGTGAAAAAGCACGCCGTGTTTAGCAGCGACCGCTGCAATATCGGTGATCGGATTTATCGTCCCGACTTCATTATTCGCATACATGAAACTCATCAGAACAGTTTTCGGCGTAAGGGCAGCCTCTACATCGTCAGGACTTACCCTTCCATACGTGTCCACCGGGAGATATGTGGTCTCAAATCCTTCTGTCTCCAAAGCGTGACAGGCGTCAAGGATCGCGTGATGCTCCGCCGTGCTTGTGATGATGTGGTTTCCCTTCTCTCTACAAGCGTAAGCGATCCCTCTGATGGCGAGATTGTCCGATTCCGTCGCGCCGCTGGTGAAGATAACCTCTTCTGCTGAACAACCGAGCAAGTCAGCGACTTGATGGCGTGCTTTTTCGACAGCATCCTTCGCGGTGATGCCAAACGGATGCGTGCTGGAAGCGTTCCCGAAATGCGTCGTCAGATAAGGCACCATCGCCTCTAACACTTCGGGCGCAATTGGCGTTGTGGCATGGTTGTCCATGTAGATGATGTTATTCACGAGGGTTATTCCTCTTCTATAGGTGAACGGCACACGGCGTGTGCATACTACCTTTGTGGACGGCACACGGCATGTGCATACTACTTTTAAAGCCGTTCTCTGAACATATCCATCATGCCATCGGGTGGATCAAACGGCAATTCGACGACAGTGTTTGTCAGACCGCTATAATAAATTCCCAAAAGCAGGTTGAATTCGGCGAGAGATTGCTTCAAGTGCGTTGGATGGACTTTGCTTTCGTCATCGAGCCATTCAAACACTGCATCGGTGAGTCCGCCTTGGGCGATGACATCTTGTCCGCCGTAACTCATGTCCGCACCTTCATAACCGCTGCCGGGTAAGTTCCGTTCCCAACTTTCAAATCGCCAGTGGACGAATCCTGTTTCACCGAATACGCAGACGCGTTTGTGTCGGTTGTTTCCGGTATCGGGCAGTACGCGTGGTGCCATTTCGGGTCCGAATGCGACCGAGGCTTGCACGCCGTTTGCGTAAGTCACGAGTGCCGTAGCGTTTGCGGGGGAAGGCTGTGCAGAATCAAGCTGCCCTGCGCCTGATATTTGTCCATGTACCTTTGCGGGTCGCGAGTTATCAATATAGGACGACACGAGTTGTAGGACGTGCGGTGCTTGGTCTACGGGTGGGTTACGTGCGCTTGCCTCAATAAATTTGATCGCACCGATTTTGCCTTCAGCGACATCTTGCTTGAGTGCGAGGTTCTCCGGATGGAAATTGAGTTGTGTGTTGACAACGAACTTCGTTTCGGTGCGTTCGGCAAGTTCAGAAATCTGTCGCCAATCTTCGCTTTCAACGGCGATCGGTTTTTCGACGATTGCAGCGGGTACACCGTGCTCGGATGCTTGGTTCATCAGCGGGTAGCGGATACGTTCATTGCTGCCGCGTAGCACGGGCGCGGTAACGATGTGTAGCAGATCCGGTTTCTCTTTGGAGAGCATCTCATCAAGATCGGTGTAGCGGGCATCAATCCCGAACTCGTCACCGAAATCGTTGAGAAGGTCTTCCTTCATATCGCAGATAGCGGACAGTTTCCCGCCTTTGACGTGTTCGTAGGCGCGAGCATGCCCACGTGCACGTCCCCGACACCCTAAAATCGCACTTTTGTACATATTTTTTCTCCTTCTCCTTCTGAACTGAATAGGACCTACGCAGCCCCCTTGCAGGCGGGGTTTAAAACCCTGAAGAAATACTTTCTTCGCATTGGATTTTAGCGTTTGCAAAAACCCTGCAGTGGGTAATACGTAGTTATCATCGAAAAATGCGTAAATCCTGCTGAATACAGATAATGCATTATATGTGACGTTCGGTTTTAAAGCAACGCTTTTCGTAGAATTCTACTTTAAAAGAAAAGCGAAAACGTGATATAATATCCTGAAAAGCGGAAACAGAGAGGAGGAAAAAAGATGCGACGTTACTTTTCTATTTCTATAATGTTCCTTGCAATTGTACTCCTTTCAGGATGCCAATCCAAGGTGCTGCAAATGGTATTTGAACCGCAGGAACTGTACAACTACGCCGTCACGGAAGGCGTCACCTGTACGTCACCAGGAATGATAGACGGCGATTTAAAGACAAGAGGATACGCTGATGGCAGATGGATTCACCTAAACTTACCTACACAAAAGGCGATTCATCGGATTACCATCAACGGGACCAATATTATAAACGCCATGATATACGAGAAATTGGAAGGCGAAGGACGTTGGCGTGCAATTATGCAGATTCAGAACAATGAAAGTCCGGTTATTAAAATGCGCGTCAACGCTGTTGTGACAGATGCCATCCGCATCTACATCAGCGGCACTACCGATGATAAAAAAGCAGCCAATCGGTTTGATCCGAGGCGTGGCACAATCGTCCCACAAATAAAGTTAGGTAGAGCCTTCATACACGAACTTGAGGTCTACGGCCTGGTCTCAAAGGACAACAAGAGTCAATAACTAAAAGGAGCCAAATTACGTAGCTTGAAACGAAGTGGAAAGCGGGTTTAAGAAAAAACCTTTCCATTCCAAGGTATTGTGCCTTAACCGCAAGGAATAATTAAAAAATGAAACGTCTGATTTTTGAAGATATGTACAGTTGGAGTGTCTTTAGTCCGGAGCGACAGATAGATTTTAACGGACATTTGTGGGTGCGTCCAGACGGAAATATTCTGATAGATCCAGTCCCGATGTCCGATACCGATAAGGAACACCTAACAGCACTCGGCGGCGCGAAGTCCATTGTGCTGACGAATGCTGATCACGAACGCGAAGCCGCTACCTTTCAGGAATGGACAGGTGCTGACGTGATTGTGCATGAAGCCGATGCCGACGCGTTGAACATCACACCGACCCGAACGGTTCAAGACCGTGAGGCGATTGTCCCAGGCTTACATGCCATCCATCTCAACCACGGGAAAAGTCCCGGTGAAATCGCACTCTATTTTCCAGAGAAACAGACCGTCCTGTTTGGGGATTTGGTGGTAGGCGAACCGATGGGGGCATTGACTTTACTGGCTGATGCTAAACTGCACGCCCCTCCGAAAGCAGCACTTGAACTCCGCAAAATTTTAGCACTCCGCTTCAACACGATCCTCGTCGGTGATGGACACTCCATCTTCAAGGATGCACGTCAACACCTCATTGATTGCCTACAAGCACGGCGCGATATCTATATCAACCGAATCCATATCGACGAAATTGAATGGCAGTATAAAAACGCACCACTGCCGTATGATTTCGAGGACAAAGACATTGATCCACTCATCGGTGGAAAGAATTTGGGATACCGTATTATCCGTCTTCAAGTCGGTAAGATGAGTTTTCCGATGCATTTTCACAACTTCGGTGAGGAGATGTGCTACGTGATGGAAGGGAGTTGTACGCTTAAAACGCCACGCGGCGATGTGGCGGTAACGGAAGGGGATTTCATCGCGTTCCCGCCCGGCACAATCGGCGCGCATAAGTTCGTGAATAACACCGATGCTCCCGTTGTGTTCTTCATTCTCGGAACGACCACGCCACACGATGTGAGTGAATATCCAGATTCTAACAAAGTGTTGCCTTATGTCGTCGGAAAGATTTACCGTAAAGACCCAAGTCTGAGTTATTGGGATGGCGAAGTCTAATAGTTTAGGTATCTCCACCATTCGATCTACGCATTCTTTGGTTCTCTTTTGCCCGCGCGTCTGTCAGTTCTGGATCGACAATCGCGCGCAGGGCAACTTCCAATTCGCTACGTCTTGCTGCATACTTAGGTCTCGGTGCCAAATCATTGTTTTCCAACGAATCAATCGCCACATTGAATAATTGCGGTTCGTTGCCGACGTAATGACACAATTTGTAATCTCCACGCTTGAGCATAAAACCGGCGTTGCGCATCCCCATGTGATGGTATTCTGAAAACACAGCACGCGTTGTTGCGTCCGGTTGGTTTCGGGCGATCTCCAACAGACTATCGCCGGGTAAATCAGACGGCGTTTCCAAACCAGTGATTTCCAGCAAAGTCGGCAGGACATCTACCAAAGAGACGTTTTGTGCCACGCGACAGGTCTCACCGGAAGGTAGACGCAGCATAAGTGGCACTTTTACTGCGGGTTCATAGAAGCACTGTTTCTGCCAGTTCCCGTGGTGTCCTGCCATCTCACCGTGATCACTGGTATAGATGACAACAGTATTTTCGGACAGTGGCAACGTATCAATTGCCGCAAGTATCCGTCCAATTTGGGCATCAAGCGACGAAACAAGCGCGTAATAAGAGGCTAACGCACAACGTACGGTGGCTTCTGGCGGTGGAATGTCGTTCCGCCACGCCCACCGGTGGTGTTGGATTACAGGGTGTTGAGATTCAAGCGGTTCGTTCCATGTATCAGGCAGTTCAAGGGTGTCCGGGTCGTACTGTGAATAGAATTCGGGTGGTGCGATCAGGGGAAAGTGTGGATGCATGAATCCACAATACAGCAGAAACGGTTTGTCGTCTGATGCAGCTGCTTTTTCGTGAAGGAAGTCAATTGCTAAGTCTGTGACGTTTCGGTCATATCTCGTGTGTTCGTGGTCCCCCGGTCCGCATTCGGTGACGTGCGAATTGGAGCCACGACGCGCGTCCGGTGTGCGCCGTGGTGGTCTGCCAGTTGTGTGCCGCCACCGAGGTAGGTCATCAAGTAACCGATCCGAAAACCCGAGTAGGCGGTCAGTCCCGTTGAAATGCGTCCGTCCACACAACACGGTCTCATAACCCGCCTCTGTTAAATAATCGCCCCATGTCTGGTGCTGTCGATCCAAAATTGCCCCTAAATCCCATGCCTCAATCTGATGCGGATAGCGTCCGGTGAGCATGGACAGGCGTGAAGGTGTACAGATTGGATAATTGCAATAAGCGTTGTCGAAGGTATAACTCTGCTCGGCGAGACGGTCAAGATGTGGCGTTTGGACAACTGGATGCCCGCTATTCCGCATCACAGCCCCGGCGTGTTCATCTGAAAATAGAAAGACGATGTTCATCAATCTTGGGCTGAAGCCTTTACCTCTTTTTTGTTGGTTTGGATGTGAAAATATAGTATAATGCTACCATATTGTTGGTAAAGAATACAACCCGTATACGCAACTATAGTGAAATTTGCAATTACTTAGCGGTTATGGCAGGATTATAGGCAGATTAAGAATTTCAGGACTTAAGCAGCAGGTGGAGGTTGGTTTATGGGTGGTTCGGGAGGTTGCCACTCTCCCGAACCGTGACACTGCCAATTTAGGGCAAATTTAAGTATATCATATATTATAGAATTAATGCAATACTTTTTTTAAGTTGCTTGTTGGGTTTTGCTATGAAAAGCAGGATTTTCCCGATAGACTGTAGATTTTTGGTCATTTACCGCTCTATCCAACCTACGGTGACACTTGATTTTTTATTATCAAGCGTACGCGAACTATTTATACTTCATCAAACTGCCCACTGAAACTGGGACACGGCACAAATAGGGAAATTTAACAAAAAATGAGTAGCACGACGACATCTCGACCCAATATCATACTCATTATGTGTGATCAGATGCGGTGGGATGCCGCTGGGTTCGCTGGTAGTCCTATCGTTCAAACGCCGCATCTGGATCAATTGGCGGCGGGCGGGATCTGCTTTGAAAATGCTTACTGTGCGTCACCTGTCTGCTCACCGGCACGGGCAAGTTGGTTGACTGGACTCTACCCGCATGCCCATTTACAACTGCGGAATTACGGGACCCAAAGGATGGGTGAATTCGGCGGTTACCTACCGCATGACCGTGTCACTATTGGGGATGTGCTTAAACGGGCTGGCTATCGCTGTGGTATCGTTGGACCGTGGCATCTGGGAGACGATCACCGTCCACAACACGGGTTTTCCGATTTCTGGCGTACCTACCGTTATCTCGGAGACCATCCAGACCCCCTCTTTGATTATTTTGAAACGGAAGGCGTTGAAAACCTCTATCGTTCAAAAGCACCGGGAATGACACAGTACGGAAATATCTTGGAATTTGGGACGATTACGGATCCTCGACAGCAACGCACAACTTGGACAATCGACCGTTCACTCGAATTCATTCAGCAACAAGATGATGACGTTCCGTTCTTCCTGTTTGCGAGTATCAAAGACCCGCACCCTCGGATTCTCGTGCCGCCGGACCTGCCGAGACGTTATCGGGAAGAAGAGATGCCATTACCTGCCTCATTGCGGGACCCACTTGATGGGAAGCCTGAATTTCAACAGCGAGGGAAATTTCGCATCCCTTCAACGGTCACTGACGCTGAATTCCGACGAATGATGACTTACTATTACGCCCTCATCACCCACATTGATGACCAAGTCGGACGCTTGTTGAATGCGCTTGAGGGAACAAATACGGTTGTTGCCTTTATGAGTGATCACGGTGAGTTGCTCGGCGACCACGGCTTTACCGAGAAGTGTTTGATGTATGAAGGTTCGGTGCGGGTGCCGTGTCTGCTCTCATGGCAGAACCATTTGCCGTCCGGTTTTCGAGTCAAAACTCCGCTGGCGGGTGTGGATTTGATGCCGACGTTGCTGAGTTTCGCGGATCAGGTCCCGGAAACGCCAACTGATGGGCGATCCGTTGCGGAAGCGATTTTGAACGGACGACAACCGGAACCTCAACCGATCTTTGCCGAAATCGCTAGTCTCGATGCGATCTATCACAATGCCAACGAACCGGAAGAACTGGCGGCGTGTATGATGATTATTGATGGACACTGGAAATATATTCGGAACCGTTTTGATATTGATGAACTGTACGACCTAAAAACAGATCCGGACGAAATGCGAAATGTTTCAGATCGTCCGGAACATCAGAACCGCATCGCACAGATGCGACAGCAGATCAACGAGATGGTTTGCCGGACAGGTCCCGGTCCTTATGCGTGGTGTTTGTAGCCACAATTTCACCAAGGGTTGGTTGGGACATCTCCTTTTTAACCATCTAATAGTAATAGGAGGCACAAATGGATAATGAACTCATGACTAACGAAGAAAATTATGCTTTTGATGTGGCAGGCTACCTACACATTCCGGGTGTTCTCAGTCAAGAAGAGGTCGCAGCACTCAACGCGGCATTGGATGCAGTCGGAGATAGTGAGACACTGTTAGGCGGGGACAGTCCGCACCGTGAATTGTTCCGCGACCTACTGGTACAACCCAAATTGGTCTGGTATCTGAACCAGATTGTGGGACACGGTTTCCGACTTGATCAGGCACCACGATTGTTGGGGCAGCGGGAAGGTGAAGTAGAAGCACCGCTCGGCGGCGGCGATGAACCGAGAAATCCGTCCTTGGCATACCGCCAGCAAAACGGTCAGAGGCGTTGTCAGGGTGTGAAAGCGGTCTGGGCATTGGAAAATGTCGAAGAAGGCGACGGTGGATTCGTGGTTGTTCAGGCGAGCCACAAGAGTAACGTTGAAACCCCCGACGATTTGGCAACCGGCGTTGATGATATGGGGTTACTGGTGCAGCCAGAACTCAAGGCAGGCGACTTATTCTTGGTCGCGGTCCCTACGCTCCAAGGTGTTCGTCCGTGGAAAGACGAGCCAAAAAGATTGTTGAGTTATTGGTATGCCGCGCGTGCAGCGGTTCAATCCAATCCAGTTGGACCTTACTCGGAAACCGAATCTTTACCGAAATGGGCAGATGAAGCAACGCCAGCACAAAAGGCGGTCATGTATGTGCCTGGATATAAGGGTTCAAGTCCGCCACCTGTACTAAACACAGACGGTGAAGAGACGTGGGTAGAGGAAGACTCCTCCGTCGTGCATCCATCAATTTATATCCGGGACCCAGATTCAGGTATCGATGAGAAGGAGTTTTACTTTTGGGACCTAAACGGGTATCTGGTGGTGCGCGGTCTGATGGACGAGCAGTGGCTGGCAGAAGCCAATGAGGCTGTGGATAAATTCCAAGATCGTATCGTTGTCGGCGAGGAACTGGCGCGCGGATCCATCAGCCAAGCGGGGACAGGTCGTCCGCTCCTTCCAGGTCTGTTAGACCTGCCGGATCCTTACAACGCGCCATTTCGACGCATGATTGCACATCCTGAGGTCGTGCAGCGAATGAACTGGATGGGCGGTAGCGGCTATCGCATGGGTGGCGCGACCGTGTTCTGTGCCGTTGAAGGCACATCGGGACACTCACTGCACGATGGCAATGAACCGATGACGCCATCACGCGGTTATGCTTTTAAGAACGGACGCAGTTATGCTGAGACTGTCACGATTACATGGCAATTGCGCGATGTCGAACCCGGACTCGGCGGTTTTGCGTGTGTACCCGGATCCCACAAGACGCAGTACTCCATGCCACGCGGGATTCGGACATGCGACGACACGATGGGTTTAGTGGTACAACCCGTTATGAAGGCAGGGGATGTGCTTTTCTTCATGGACGGCGGTTGCACGCACGGTGCCTTGGCGTGGAAGAATCCGATCCCCAGACGCGGGGTTCTGATTAAGTATCAATCGAAAAATGTCAATTGGGGCGGTGGGGTGCTTGATCCTCAGGACCGATGGGGTGATATGGTCGAAGATATGACCGAGGCACAGTTCGCTGTCATGCGAGGTCCCGAACGCGATGGTCGCCACCGAACTGTACCGCGACTGGTTGTAGAGGACGGAAAAGTGTTCGTTTCCTACGATCCTGAAGGCGATAGTTATGCCTCAAAACTTCGACGAAAACCCGGTGAAAAACGCGGATCATAAACAAATTTCGATTAGGACTTACGCAGCCCCTCGCAGGTGGGGTTTGAAACCCCGCCTGCAGTGCATCTTAAAGTCCCCCTGATAAGGGGGCTTTAGGGGGTTTATTGGAGTCTGTCAATATGCAACTTAAACATCTCAGTCAATCAAAATTCGTAAAGAAGATGTCCTTATGGACACTATCAATCGGACTCCTATTTTTCGGGTTTTTCGCTAACACATGGCGCGTCGCTGATCAGAATTGGTTTGCGACACATCAGAAAGACACCGAAGCGCATGTCATGGGAAGAATGGTCAAATCTCGCCAAGATGGTATCTTCTCAGCGGGGGGTCTGAACGGTTGGGGAACCGCGAAAAGTACCGATGCGGAATGGATACCTTCAACAGAGCTGGGACCCCAATATACCGCTTATCTTTACAACCTCTCCTTCGATAAATTTTCAACGTACAATTCACAACCTGGCGGGCAAGGGATGGTTTTTAGTCTACTGGATAGACTCATTCCATTATCGCCGCAAATCAAATTAACGTTATTCTATATATTGACGGCTTTACTTTCTGCAGGCGCGTTGACATGCATCGTAGGTTGGTTCTATGAGGAATTTGGCGGGTGGGTGGCGATATGCGTTATCGGTTCAGCGGTGTTGTCTCAATGGTTGACGGTCTTTGGTAAAAATCTTTGGTGGAGTCTGTGGGCTTTTTACTTGCCGATGATTGCCGTCATGTACTACCTCAAACGCCACAGAGTTCCTGCAGATCGCCAGTTCACCAAGTTTGGAATCCTAATCTTCATCGCGGTTTCCATTAAGTGTTTCATCAACGGCTATGAATATATTACAACTACGCTGATAATGATGCTGGTGCCGTTCGTCTATTATGTTATCCTCGACAAGTGGAGCCCCCGCCAATGCGTGAAATGGACGCTTGCAGCTGGACTCGGGTCAGGCGTAGCCATTTTTTTGAGTTTCATCATGTTATGTTTCCAGATCGGTGCTGCCAAGGACGGGTTTATGGATGGGGTTGAACATATCATCTGGTCTTTCGGTAAGCGCACGTATGGAGAGGCGGCGGACTTTCCACCTGTATATGCTGCAAGCCTCGAAGCAGGAACGATAGGCGTGGTCATCACCTACATGAACGGTATTTTCTTTGATCTCAACAACTATCTACCTGACATGAACGCCTTCGTCTCGAACTTCCTATTGAAAATCCGCTATTATTACCTGATAGTCCTTTTTATCGCGATGTCTGCGCTGCTGTTGTGGCGTGGTAATGCAGAACGACGACACCATTATATCGCCTTAATCTGGACGGCGTGGTTCTCAATTCTGGCACCTCTATCGTGGCATGTTATCTTCAAGGCACACTCGTACATCCATACACACATGAGTTTTCTGCTTTGGCAGATGCCGTTTACGCTCTTTGGCTCTGCCGTGCTTGGATCTACCGTTATCGCATGGACGAAAGGAAGCAGAGAAAAAAGTAACATGGAGGGGGTATGAACACAAATAAATTAGATCGGTGGATTGGTAAAGGCCGATTGAATCCCAACGAAATAGAGAATAACCGCTTCTTAAAAGCCTCGAGCCTCTTCGCGGATACAGCCATAGAGCACGGGAGAGATAGATACAGTGGCAAGGATATGCCGCTTTTTGCTGACTGCCTCCATACCGACCATTTGAAGGCACCCAGATCTATGACATCACACCGCACAGGCACCGAGCCGAAGCCAGCGGTCTGGAGTTTCTTTCAGAATCAGCAGAACTTGATGCGGTTACTGGCTGCTTTAAGCCAGTTCACTGGAGATGGCAAGTATGTCCACGCCGCGGGAGAAGCCGCCGAATACATGTTCAACCACTACTGGTATCCAGAGAGCGGCGTTCTGCATTGGGGTGGACACGGCTATGTAGACTTGGTTACCGGTAATACGTACGGAATGAAGGGGGTTGTCCACGAAATAGAGGATGTATATCCGTACTGGGAATTGCTGAGAGCTGTGGATCCCGACCGTGGCGAGATGTTGATGAAAGGGATTTGGGAAGCGAATATCAAGGATTGGGACGCTTTACACTACAACCGACACGGTGATTTCAAAAAGCAGGTCGATCATGCCAATACCTGGAACAGACCTTGGAACGGATACAAAGACCCTGTAATCAGTGGGGATCTGTCGTTTATCAGTGTAGCACTGGATCTCGCTTACGCAGGCTATAGCTTGGGTTATCAAAAGCAGGAGGAAGCACCGCGAATTTGGGCGGAACGCCTCTTAAATCTAATTATAAAGCAGCGAGACCCAGAGACTGGGATATGGCCCAATCTGATGCATCCGCAAAGTGGCAAACGCGGGTTGAACGTCTTCGGCAGAAAATATCCACAGGCGACTGAACCGAGGGTCTATGTCGGCAACCAATTGAACCACACCATT
This sequence comes from Candidatus Poribacteria bacterium, assembly GCA_022827185.1. Taxonomy (GTDB): domain Bacteria; phylum Poribacteria; class WGA-4E; order WGA-4E; family WGA-3G; genus WGA-3G. Next base: position 72,082 of record JAJDTM010000038.1, on the reverse strand, counting down.
ACACAGATGATGGGGATGCTGACAATCGTAGAAAATGCCGAAAAATACGGACGCATCGGCGAAATGGCGCACATCAAAGCAGCAGTTGCGCAACACATCATCGGTTTCTTAGACGCTTCCTACGATCCGAAAAGCAACACGTTGAAAAGCATCATTATTGATGGAACGGATCTCACAGGTTTTCGGATCAAGGGACCTTTCAGAGATGCGAAGTTATACTTTGGTACGAAAGAAGGCGGCGCCTTCCTACCGCAAAACATCACGCCGCTCTTTACCTCTGTCTGTGCGCGTGGGTATCGGGTTTCTGAAGGCAGAAGCGAGTTTAGAAACTATCTACGCACGATGTTCAAAGCCTTCGGCATCGGAGACATCGGTGCCGATAAAAACTCGCCACCGTCCTTGAATTTTGACACAACCGTCTTGGAACCTGCTTATATCTTCGCATTGGTGGATCTGTACCGAGTAGAGCCGAAGGCAGAATTTCTGGCGATGGCGGAACGGATAGGCGACAATCTGCTGCAAGGTAGACAACACGCCGATAGCGGTCTTTTTACGCTTGAAGATGACTTTATCCTCCACAGCAAGGTTATGGATAAACCCGAACTGCAAGAAGGCCATGAAGGGAAAAGTGTGGCTGAACTTCTGCAGGATACCCATAGAACTGCGAATCTCGATGCGATGGAGCCGTTGGCACTCCTCAGCCTCTACGCCGCACAAACAGGACAATATAATATCATGCCCGAGTGGACAGCCGGTGGTCTTTACCTCAAGGTGAGCAGCGTTGGGCATATTGTCGGTAAAGAGATGCAGATCTGGTTTGATAAACCAGCCCTCAAACAATTTTACAAGGACAATAACATCGACTGCACCTGGTCAGTTGACGAAGATTGAGACAAATAGGTGATTTATATGCTTGTAGGGCAAACACTATCCTTTAGCCCTACAAGTTTTGTTTTATCAAGTATTGTGTCCCGAACGAAAGTTATTTTTCCTGTGAATAATCGTTGCGTTTCGCTGGGTCATCCGTGAAGTATTCGACGAACTCCCATTCAAAACCGTCCGCATCAATGAAATAGATGCGTTTCCGGTGGGGATGCGGTCCAACCTTATAACCTTCTTTGTATCCAGCAGCCAGCAAGCGTTCTCTGATACCTTCAGCGTCATCAACAGCAAAACCGAGATGGTTCACACGGTGCCCCTTACGGTCACCCGTGAACGGATGCTTGCGATCTGACAAGGCAATGTAAAAATCGTCAGTCCCAAGATGACACCATTTCGTCCCATTAGCATTATCGCCACCGCCCCTGACTCGAAAATCTGGAAAGGCAGTTGTTAGAAAATCGATCGCTTTTTCAAGGTCATTCACGGTCATATTGGCGTGTTCAAGATAACGGTTCATTTTTTAATCCTCCAATTAGTCAACTAAAATTGAGTCTTATCAAACAACATTAGGAGAATCTGGATGACAGTGCTTCGTGCTTACCGTTTTCAATACTCACTCAGCATGCTTGCCACCAATAATGACAAGAAATGTACTATCCTCGTTCGCGTGAACTGAGTGAAGAATGTCAGCCGTAAAGGTCACCGATTCACCTTGGACGATCGTGATATTTTTGGTACTGGTTTTAAAGATAATGCTGCCACTAAGCATAACAACCGTCGCAGCGGCAGGTGCTGGATGTTCGTCAAGCGTATATTCTGCTTTTAAGGTAATCAGGATAACAGTCATTTCATCCCCACGGGCTAATGTCAACGAAGCTCTACCAGAAGTGGCAGATGTGGCTTCTTCCATCAACTGTTCAGCCATAGAGGTAAGTGAAAATGCCTCGGTGAGCGATGTGTTCAGATCCACAGGTCTGTAAGGTCTGTCAAATGCTGTGTTCATTATAATCTCCTTCGGAGGTTAGAAGTGTTCAGAAGCCAAGTGTTTAGCAATTAAGTCCTGCTTATACAATTAAGTCCTGCTTATACAGTAGTTGCAAGTTTCGTGCCAAACATTCAGAACCTATATACAATTGAAATATATCAGTGTTTTATGGGTTAAAGTGAAGTTTCAGATTTTACTGCCGTATTTCAAATCTGAAACAAGATCTGAACGAATTGCTCAAGAATGATAAAAATAAAGATTACTTCATAAATGAAACAATGTTCATAAATGAAACAAAATTCTTGACATTTACTTCATCATGTGATAATCTATGACCTATAGGTAACAAATCCTGCTAACGCGTGGAGGAAAGATGGTGAAGTGGATGAATGTAGTTAAAACATCTGCAATCGAACCGGGACAGAGCATTGTCATCAAATTAGACAATAAAAGCATCGCAATTTTCAACACGGGTAAAAGATTTTATGCTATCAATAATGCCTGTCCACATCTGGGAGGGCCGCTCAACGAAGGAACACTGGAGGGTGAAGTTATTACCTGTCCCTGGCACGGTTGGCAATACGATCTGAAAAGTGGATGCCCTATTACGACGCCGAATGTCCGAACCTATCCGCTCCGGCTTGATGGAGATACCCTTCAGATCGCAGTCACTCCTGAAGCACCAATGAGTGATAGACTCGAAGATACTGTTTTTAACCAAACTGTTGAAGCTGATCATATCTATGGAATCCTTGAGCAGATTCAACTTGGAAAGACGCTCGATGAAGTCTTTGAGAATATCCACGCTGGACTTCAGCGCATAGTGCCACATAACCGGTTAGGCATCGCACTCATTGACGAATCCTCCGGTGACTTAGTGCAGTGCAAAACGAAATCCAACAGAAAAATTTTGCTGGACAACGGGTTTTCAGCAAAAATCAAAGGGTCAAGCCTTGAGCCTATCCTCAATTCAGGTGAAGCACGGATTATCGACGATTTTAAGGAAACTCTCGCAAAAAGACCGACGCACTGGACAAGACTCATGGTTCAAGAAGGGATGCGCTCAAATCTAACACTTCCGCTCAAGGTGCAAGGTAAACCGATTGGGGTCGTCTTTTTCACCAGTGAACAACCCCGAGCATTCTCCGAGGCACATATTAGACGACTGAAACCGATTGCTGGACAACTCTCAATTCTGATTGAAAAAGGGAATTGGACAGACAAACTCGCCGAAAACAACAAACGATACCGCACACTTTTCGAGATGTCCAATGACGCAATCTTCATTTGTCCATCACTGACAGAAGCATTTGTTACCGTAAACGAAAATTTCTGTGCCTGGCTTGGTTACACACACCAAGAACTCGTCAATCTGTCGCTGCGTGACCTAATGCCTCCCGATGAATTTCAAAACACCCACGAAATGCTCAAAGGCCTCGGTCAACAGAACCCGATTACTTTCCAAACGGAGCTGTCCCGTAAAAATAAAAGCCGCCTACCATTGGAAATTCGCGCGGTCCCAATTGTGCATGGCGAGCGGGAATTTATCCAGGGATTCGCCCGTGATCTTTCGGAGGTAAAGGCACTCAGTGCCCAACTCAAGGCGCGCCATTCGTTTGGGAATCTCATCGGAAAAAATCGGAAAATGCAGGAGATTTTCGAGTTGATTCAACTCGTCGCCCCCATGAAAACAACTGTCCTGATTCAAGGAGAAAGCGGTACCGGCAAAGAACCGATTGCTCACGCGATCCACTACAATAGCGATCGGGCAAAAAAGCCCTTCATTCGCGTCAATTGCGCAGGCTTAGTTGATAATCTGCTGGAGAGTGAACTCTTTGGACATGTCAAAGGTGCGTTTACCGATGCCATCGCAACGCGTGAAGGACGATTTGCAGCTGCGGACGGTGGCACCCTTTTTCTTGATGAAATCGGTGAGTTAAGTCTCGGAACACAAGCAAAATTGCTCCGCGTCTTGCAAGAAGGCGAATATGAAATGGTCGGTTCAACTGAGACAAAGCAAGTAGATGTCCGCGTCATTGCAGCGACAAATCGAATTCTGAAAACAGAAATTGATGCTGGACGTTTCCGCGAGGATTTATACTACAGGCTCAACGTCGTCCCGATTACGCCGCCGCCACTCCGTGAAAGACAAGATGACATTCCACTCCTCATTGAACACTTCATTGAAAAATTCAGTCAACAGACCCAAAAATCTATTCATCGGATCGCACCCGATGCCCTTGAAATCTTAATGGATTATACCTACCCCGGCAATGTGCGAGAGTTGGAAAATATTATAGAGCATGCATTTGTCAAATGTCAGGGTGGCAGTATTGAAAAGCAACATCTACCGCTCGACCTTATTTCGTCAAGAGATGATATTGTTACGCAGGCACTCAGGGAAAGCAACCCACTTGCCGCATTGGAACGTGAATTAGTTCAACGGGTTTTGGAGGCATCTGATGGGAAGCCACAGCTCGCTGCACAACGTTTGGGGATCAGTCGTACAACCCTATGGCGAAAACTCAAGGCAGTATAGTTGAGGTATTGAGGCAATCGCTTTGTGTTATAATCTTAGAAGAAATCCGGACATTTGAAATCCAACCCCGACATATTTTTTCATTGACAACTTCGCTGAGGTTAACATATCATAGCGAGAAGCGTTGACCTATTGCTATAGTCCGAAAGGAGTATTGAAAATGGCGAAAGCCCTCTCACTTATTGCATATAACGACTTGGAAAGCCAAGTGGAAGCATTGGAAAGGGACGGTTATGTCTATTTCCCCAACGTGCTTAATACTGAGGAAGTCGCTGAGTTGCGAGCAACTATGGATCGATTAGAGACGATCCCAGAGTGCTTGGATCGACACCAAACGCCTCAAAATGGCGGCGGATTCCTCAACAAAATTATTAACAACTCGTTTAATCGAGATCCACTTTATCTCGAATTCCTTGACAAATCACCGATTATTGAAGTCGCTGAAGCAACGCACGGTGAGGATTGTCATTGTATCGGGATGCAATCGTGGTTGACAGGACCGGGGCGTCCGGATCAGGGGTTACATACCGATTGGCTACCAATTGCACTGCCAGCAGACATTCGTTCTGACCCACGCGTCAAAGTCCCAATCTTCATCACCACTGCCCACTACTATCTCAACGATATGTATGAGGCGTTGGGACCGACGAAGTTTGTCCCAGGTAGCCATTACTCCGGGTGTTCTCCAAACGGACAGACCGAGTGGAAAGGCAGAACGGAAGAGAGTATCTTATGCAATGCTGGGGACGTGGTGCTTTTCCGCAGTGAAGTCTGGCACCGGGGTTCCGCCAATACGGCTGACGAAACCCGTTACCTCTTGCAAGTCCATTATGCGCAGCGGATGATTACACAGAAATACCCGCCTTACCTGAATAAGTTTCAGTTTGACGCATCGATCCTTGCCCAAGCGAATCCTCAACAGCGACGGCTCCTCGGCGATCATCGACCGAGCAATTACGATTAAGGTTTTTTAACGATTGGGTTTTCACTGTTTGAAAGGAGTACCAAAAGTGGCGAAAGCTCTTTCACTCGTTGCATACAACGACTTAGAAAGTCAAGTTGAAGCACTCGAAAGGGATGGTTATGTCTACTTTCCCAGTGTACTTGATGCCGATGAAATCGCTGAATTACGAGCGACTATGGATCGATTAGAGGCGATCCCGGCATCTCATGATCGGGATGAAACCCCGCAAAATGGCGACGCATTCCTTCACAAGCTCATCAGCAACTCGTTTAATCGGGATCCACTGTATCTCCAATACCTTGACAGATCGCCCGTTATTGAAGTTGCCGAGGCGGCGCACGGCGAGGATTGCCACTGCATCGGTATGCATTCGTGGCTGACAGGACCGGACCGTCCAGATCAGGGGTTACATACCGATTGGCTACCAATCTCTCTACCGGCAGACGTTCGTTCCGATCCACGCGTCAAAATCCCAATCTTCATCACCACTGCCCATTACTATCTCAACGATATGTATGAGGAACTGGGACCGACGAAGTTTGTTCCAGGCAGCCATTTCTCTGGGTGTTCCCCAAACGGTGCCACTGAGTGGAATAACCGCGGAGAAGAGAGCATCTTATGTAATGCCGGGGATGTAGTACTTTTCCGCAGCGAAGTCTGGCATCGCGGCGCTGCCAATACGAGTAACGAAGTCCGTTATCTCATGCAAGTCCACTATGCCATGCGGATGATTACACAGAAATATCCACCCTATCTGAACAAATTTCAGTTTGATGCATCCATTCTCGTCCAAGCGAATCCTCGACAGAGACGGCTCCTTGGCGACCACCGACCGAGCAATTATGACTGAAGTGACATATCATTTGGAAAAGACTTATCACGACAACAGTTAAAAAAACAAAGGGACTATGTAGTATTAGCAAAGCCTCCTATGACATCGCTACTAAAACGTAAGCAGCCCAAACCCAGTCACGAATTAATCAGAAACCTGCCTGAAATGTAATGGAAGGCAGAGCAGAAACCTAATATTTAAAAAAATGAATACACAGATTACGAGCGATCAGATTGAATTTTATCGTGAAAACGGATTTCTGGTTATTGACGACTTTCTGAAAGGTGCCGAATTGTCATCGTGGCAGGACGCCGTTGGCGCGGCCGTCGTCCAGTTTATGAAGCGCGACGATATGTATCACAATCAGAAAGGAGACAGTTACTACGGGAACGTCTTTATTCAATGCGTCAATTTGTGGAAGATGAGCGAGAAGGTTAAAGAGTTAATTCTCGCTCCAGAGTTGGGTAGAATGGCGGCAGACCTCGCTGGCACTTCAGGCGTGCGATTGTATCACGACCACGCTATGTTTAAAGAACCGTGGGCAAATCCGACGAATTTCCATGTCGATAATCCCTACGACCCGTTTTATTCACATCAGGCAATCATGTTCTGGGTAGCACTTGACGATGCAACGATTCAGAACGGCTGTCTGTATTTTCTACCCGGTACACATAAGACGAGCGGTTTTGAGGTCGGTGGAAGTCTCGGAGAAGTCGGCATCGGTGAGTTGTTCCGCGAATATCCAGAGTGGGCAGAGATTGAACCATACCCTGCTGAGATGAAAGCCGGAGACGGCGTATTCATCAGTGGGATGGTCGCGCATGCGGCGGGACCGAATATGACGACACACTCCCGCCGTGCGTTTGCAATGCTCTTTATGCCAGAAGATGCCACATTCAATGGTAAAAAAAGCGCGTTGCCTGATGAAGTGTACGCGAAGTTGAAGGCAGGCGATGTGTTGGCAGACGATAAGCATCTGCCATTGGTTTTTTCATACGGAGATGAGGGTCCATTGTCAGATAAGTCTTAAACCAAAAATCAAATATAAGGAGTTTTCTCATGTTGAATGCAAGCGTGAATGGAAAAATCATCGTTTTACTTATGGTGGTATTAAACTTATTTCTTACCGCTTGTGGTGGTGATGATATTGATGTCGATTATCTTGGGGATTTCTATACGCCTACTTCTCATGTAGATGTTTACTTTTCAGAAGATGATGTAACCGAAGGCTACCTGGTGATGGGACACGCTGCTGCAGACGGAGGTGACACAGAGGCGTTACAAGAAACGTTAATAGAGAAGGCACGCGAGAACGGTGCTGATGGCATCATATTTGAAGGATTTGATCGGGTAAAGACCGGAGAACAAACCATAGTCAATGACATAGGGGACGTAGAGATCGTCAACACGGACACCAAAAGCGCATTACAGGTTAAAGCGATTTTTATCAAATATAACAAAAATCTATAAGGCGTTAGGGACGACGGATGGCGTGTTTGCAGAAGGCGCGTCAATCTAAGAGGTGTCATAATTTTTCTAACTTGTGGGTCAGGATTTTCAGAACAGATCCGAAATGCCGCACACAAAACCGACCATATACCCATCGAAACCGCGCCCGTCAATCCGCTGGTGGTCTATAGCAATTGGACTTATTCTAATCCCTATCAATTGTTACTGGATTACCTATATTGAACTCGTCCAATATTCCGCGCAGCCCACCATCGTTTCGCTTATTTTCACGGTTGTTTTCAACGTCCTTGTGTTAATAGGATTCAACCGAATATTGAAGCGATTTCTGCCTCGGTTGGCACTTTCTCAAGGTGAACTCTTGGTCATCTATGTCATGTTATCCGTCGCATCAGCGACTGCAGGACACAGCATGATGGAGATTCTGGTTTCCACGTTGGGACACGCGTTCTGGTTCGCGACACCAGAGAACGATTGGAAAGATCTGTTTTGGCGGTATATTCCGAGATGGCTTGCCGTGGCAGATAAGGACGTTCTTTCGGGTTACTACGAGGGAGATTCTACACTCTACACAAAGCAGCATCTGTTGGGTTGGCTAACGCCTGTGATGAGTTGGTTTGGCTTCCTTTTTGCAATGCTTTTCGTTATGGTTTGCATCACGCTTATCGTACGGAAACCGTGGACGGAAGACGAGAAACTGGCGTATCCGATTATCCAACTTCCGGCACGAATGACGAGCGAAGGTTTCTTCACGAATCGACTGATGTGGATCGCTTTCGGACTGATGGTGGCTTTCGATACCATTAACGGCTTGCACCACATCTTTCCCGCAATACCCTCCGTATTCGAGAAAGAATACCGTTTCAGATTCACAGAGAAACCCTTCTCCGCAATGGGGTGGCTGAGATTGGGGATTTATCCTTTCGTGTTAGGCATCGGATTTCTAATTCCGTTGGATCTGTTGTTTTCGAGCTGGTTCTTCTTTTGGGTGTGGAAGATGCAACAACTCCTGGGAAGCGTTGTAGGCATAGAAGGAACGGGCTATCCGTATATCAACTATCAGGGATTCGGGGCATATATGGGTATCTTTCTGATTGCGGTTTGGAGGGGCAGAAAATACCTACGGAATTTATTGGGAGCGAAAGTCGATGCCACGTCCACGCGGGATGAACCGATGGCACGCCGACCTCTTATGCTCGCATTGATTGCTGGCGTTGCGTTTCTAATCTTTTTTTGTCTGAAAGCCGGTATGTCCCTCTGGGCGATTCTTGTTTTCTTCGGACTCTATTTTGCTTTTTCAACGGCGGTCTCCCGGATGCGCGCCGAACTCGGATCGCCAATGCACGACTTGCACTATACCGGACCCGAACGGGTCATGGTCGCCGCTGTCGGCACTCGTCCATTGGGACCAAATAACCTTTCGATGTTCTCTTTTTTCTGGTTTTTTACGCGTACTTTCGATTCTCATCCGATGCCGCATCAGCTCGAAGGCTTCAAACTTGCCTCAACGTCAGGTATCCGAAGTCGTTTTATGCTATTTGCGATCCTTGCGGCACTATTCGTTGGGATCCTCTCACAATTTTGGGCACTGATATCTATACCCTATCGACTCGGTGCCATACACCAGATGTCCCACGTCCCATTGATATACGGTGCTGAACCGTGGCGGCAGCTGCAGAACTGGTTAGCACATCCGCTGGATCCAGACTATTGGGCGTTAGGCTTTACCGGCATCGGTCTACTCTTCTCGCTGTTCCTTATGTTGATGCGGATGAAGTTTTTCTGGTTCCCTTTTCATCCGGCAGCGTATGCCGCCGTGTGTGGGAGTTGGGCGGTCAATTACATCTGGTTCACGCTGTTTGTGGCATGGGGACTGAAACTGATTTTGCTGAAATACGGCGGGAGAAATGCCCATCGAAAGGCGATGCCGTTTTTTCTGGGATTGATATTGGGACAATTTACCGTCGGGAGTCTGTGGACAATATTAGGCATGCTGTTTAATATACCGACCTATGGAATCTGGCCGTAGTATAATGTAGTTGTATTATCTTACAAAACCGATCAATCTTGCTGTAGCAGTGAACTGTGCAGGCAATATTGTTAACTTCGTCAGAACTTACGCATTTTTCTGTGATAACTATGTATTACGCACTGCAGGGTTTTTGCTGAGGTGTTTCTTCAGGGTTTCAAACCCCGCCTGCAAGGGGGGCTGCGTAAGTCCTACTTCGTAACATCAAAAACGTTAGCACGTAACGTAGTGGAGTGCGGATTTAAGGAACGCACTTGATAGTTTAGACGCGCTTAACTTCTCCGCAAGGGACATTAAAAATATGAAAATACAAAAAATTCAGGCGTTTCCGCTTGCCTATCCGGAGCCACACTACAAAGGTATCGAACGCTATATCACGCTGGCTCGCGTGGAGAGCGACGACGGACTTGTAGGTTGGGGAGAGTGTATCTCACAATTTCGAGAAGCAACACTCGCGACAAAGATAATTATAGAGCAGGGATTTGCACCGCTGCTTACCGGTGAAAATAGCTTGGATGTAGAACGGCACTGGCATAAAATGCTTGACCGTATCTGGTGGTATGGTCCCGAAGGTATCGCCGCATTCGCTGTCAGTGCTGTGGATATGGCGTTATGGGACCTAAAAGGCAAAGCACTCGGTTTACCTGTTTGCCAACTCCTTGGCGGTCAAATACACGACAAAATCGTCGCAATGGCATCAATCATCTTCGATATGGAAGACTTCGACTGGACACTCAACGAATTTCGGTGGTTGCGAGAACAGAACTACCGCGTTGTGAAAGGTGGTTGGGGAATGCGACCAGAAGCGGTATTCGGTCTCGACCGCCAGCGTGATGTTGAATTGATTCGTCGCTTGCGTGATGTCATCGGAGACGAACTTGAGTTGGTCGTTGACACGCCTGGGCACCATCGTATTTGGGATGTCCCGACAGCCATTCGACGCATCCGAGATTTTGAACCCTATCGGCTCAAATGGATTGAGCAACCCCTTCCGCCTGAAAACTTTGAAACTTATGCCCAATTGCGAGCGGCAATTATGACACCCATCGGCACAGGTGAAGATGAGTGGAACGTTGAAAGTTACAAACGGCTCATCCAGTCCGGCGGTGTCGATATCGTACAGATTGATCCGGGACGTTGCCACGGACTCACTGGCAGCCGACATGTCATCAAACTGGTTGAGGCAGAGGGTCTTCAGTTCAGTGCACATTCATGGAGCAGTGCCTTAAACACCGCTGCGAGTCTGCACATGCTGGCAAGCTCGACACATGCCGATTGCACGGATTTTAAGCCCCACGAATCCCCAATGCAGCATGAACTGGTCAGCGACCCGTGGATACAAGAGGACGGTTATGTTGCTGTCCGCGATGTTCCAGGACTGGGGGTCACGGTGCGAGAAGATGTTGTGGAGAAATATCTATTTGGATAGGCGTGTGACTATAGCGAAAGCACAAGTGACACCGGGAGCTTTGCGTATAGGCGATCCAACGCGATGCCTTATCAATTTGAGCGCACCAATTATCGCTCGGTATCTATACCTCTATACTGCTGTCACGACCCCTTTGATGTAGTTTCCTTCTCCACTTGTTGCTTCCTTGAGAAGTGCGGGATAGTCCTCAAGCGAGACGATATGCGTTATAAGCGGTCTGAGGTCGATGTGACCGCGCTCAAGGAATCGGATCGCTGGCGGAAACGGATCCCGAAGCTTTGCCCCCGGCGACGAACTCACCAAGTTAAACGCGCCACCGTGCCACGCTGCACCGTTGAACGTCACTTCCTCGCGAATACAACCGAAAAGATTGATATGCCCACCTTGACGAACAATCTTCGTGGCGAGATTTAAGCCTGCAGCCTTACCAGAGCAGTCAAACACCACGTCAATTGAACGTGCCCTTAGCTCCGATACCAACTCGGAGGCATCAATTTCTTTGGGATTATACGTGCGTTGAGCACCCTGCGATTTTGCCAGTTCCAGACGTTCCGCAACGAGATCAATAGCGATAAGGTCATTCGTGTAGAATTGGCTCAGTGCTTGGACAAACATAAGTCCCATAAAACCGCATCCGATAACTGCGACGTTGTCGGCAGGTCGTAAGGGCGCGTTGTCGAGACCCGTTACGACACATGAGACCGGTTCAACAAGCCAGTATTCGTCCGCAATGTCCGATTCTGGAAGGACGTATATATCGTCGGTCGAGCAATTCTTAATACCATCGAACCCTAATTCTACACTCGCAACGCGCATCCCTTCCGCAATATCTCGGACACCGCTCCCAACTTTTGTGACATAACCGACACCTTCATGACCCGGAGGGGCATAACCACCGTCCCGAAAAGTCGCTAAGTCCCATGCGCAGACCCCACACGCGGCATGCCGAACCTGCACTTCACCCGCCTGCGGATCGGATACATCAATATCAATAATCTCGACCCCACCGTTCTCTCCATACCTAATCGTTTGCGTTTTCATCGGTACGACCCACCTCGGTAATTTCCCATCCAATGCGCGGCGTGTGCCTAACATACCCATCGTTGTGAAGGTGACAAAGGATACCCCAAACCAGTGAGTTACCTCTGGCAGTATCTCTGTAGTTAACTTTGGGTATACCGAGACGTTGCCTGATTTCTTCAAGTTGGATAGGTCCTTCGCATCGTGCTTCGCGTAAAATATTCAGCACTGACTTCTTGAGATCAAATAGGGCAGCGTGTGCACAACGTTTATTTGCCTCCACATATGACCGGAGCACGGTGTTGATCTGTGCTTCGCAGTCAACGGTACGGGCTTTGAACCACTCTAAAAGGTCTGGGTCGATGCTCATAAGGTGAGAAGGGAGAGGGGCGTTTTCCCAAAAAGCTTTATCGGTGGGTTGGGCCTCCTTATCATTAAGCGCGTCCTGATAAACTTCCTCATCGCTCATTGCATCAACTTTCTCCCAGTCCGTTTCATCAGGAACGTGTGCGAGTTCTTCACGCGTATATTTGACTAAAGTAGATTTGTCTTTCATCCTTACTTGCCTTTCTTGCTGAAATAATGCGACGCGTGTTGCCGCGCCACGTATAAACCACATACAAGAGACGACCCGCGCTTCGACCAAGGACGACGATTCTTTCTTCGCCGTAGTCATATCGAACATCTACGCGCTCTATCCGATCAAGATCATCAAAAACGAGGGAAGCGCGTTTGAAACTAATTCCACGTTTTTGGATACATTCTTGATTCTTCTGTTCGTCCCATTCAAATTCCATTATGGAGGGTTCAATGCTTGTCTTATCCTAATTCTTGCAAATTGTGTTGTACAGTATAACATACTTTGTGTGAATAGTTAAGAGCAATCTAACCGTCCAAATTATTTTCGCTGTTAGGCGGTTCAGTGAGATACGGAACGCGCCAGTCGGTTTTTGAGACATAGCGTTTCCAGAATAGGATAACACACGGGACGCTAATGACGAGTGCTATCAACCCTATCCACCAAGATTCTTGGAATTCCGTAACAGTTCTGTATGAAGTAGGGATGCCAAAGATCGCTCCAAGGAGCGCGATGATCCACGAGAGGAGATTGTTGACAAAATGGATGCCAATTGGAACAAAGAGCGACTGCGTTCGGATATAGAAAACAGCCAGCACACACCCCACACAGAACATCCCGATGAGATTAATAATGTGTGGAAGGGAAAAAGCTACCGATGACACAATAACAGCCGGAATCACACCCCACTTCACAGTCCATCGGGTCAACAAAATGCCGCGTACATAGAACTCCTCAAATACCGGAGCAACTATTACAATCACAAAGAGATTCAACAGATTGGCAAGAACATAGTTATCACCACTTGTCCAAACCAGAGTTGGGTAAAGATCAATGAGCCACACCCTGACAAGTCGAGGGAAAAGAAAAGATAGCGGCAAAAATAGAAGATAGAGCGCTGCAATGGAGACGATAACAGTCGGGACTACCCATAGGCTATATCGCACAAGCTGACCCCACCCTGGAAACGCTCCGAATAATCTCCTATAAGATAAACCCGAACGAGACAGCATTCTGAAAGTAAACAGGAAAAAGAAAACGAACAGCATGAGCCATGATATAGCCTCTGGAAGCGGGGCGGGCCTACTTGTGAACCATGCTGGTAGAAAATTTTGGAGAATGATGAAACCAACTATAGTCGCGATATACGCTAAAATAGCGTATATCCCTAATGCTCTAGCCCGAATTTTTCTTTCAAATGGCGTTGAATCAACTTGCATATTAATACATCCTATTTATAGATTTTTGTAAACCCATAACGCACCATTAACTTGCAGCACCTCAGGCAGTTTCTCGGACGGCATACTACCAATTCGTATGTGATCCGTCGCGTCGACGCAAATGTGGCGGTTCCGCGAATTTGAACGTCTGTGCCGTAACCAGTTCCTCATTAACTTCAACACCCAAGCCGGGACCGTCCGGCACCGGTATAGATGCGCCTTCAAGTCTATGTTGCACAGGAAACAGATCGTCATCATAATGTCCAGATTTTTCTGTTGGGGAAACGCGGATTTCTAACCATGCGAAGTTCGTAACCGCCGCTGCGAGATGCACTGTCGCAGCCGTACAAATGGGACCTAACGGATTGTGTGGCATTAGGTCGATATAGTGCGCCTCTGCCAAGCCAGCAACCTTCATAGATTCCGTCAATCCACCGACATTGCATACGTCAAGCCGGGCGAAGTTCGTGATCCCCCGCTCCAGATAGGGTAGAAACTGCCATTTGCTGGAAAACTCCTCGCCAATAGCGAATGGCACATCCACCATCGTCCGTAGCGATTCATACGCCTCTGGGGTCTCATCTCGGATCGGCTCTTCCAAAAAGTCGAGTGTGCCGGAAGGCATACGCTGGCAGAACGATGCGGCTTCCGCGACGCTGAGTCGGTGATGGTAATCGATGCCAAGCACGGGTTCAGATCCGATGGCTGCTCGTAGTGCTGTTAACCACTCCGCTGCAAGACTAATAGATTCACGCGGCTCAAAGATGTTTTCCGCATCACCCGGTTTCGCGCGATGCAACACGTTTGTACGGATGACGTTCCAACCGTTATCAAGCAATAAATTCGCGTTCTCGATCAGTTGTTCAACCGTAGCTGCACCCGTCGTGGCAAAGCACGGAACGGTATCTCGCTGTTTTCCACCGAGCAATTGGTAGACGGGTACGTTCAATGCCTTCCCTACAATATCATGAAGTGCGATGTCGATTGCCGAGATCGCGCCTGTCAAGGCACGACCGCCCTCAAAATACTGGCTCCGGTACATCTCCTGCCACAACCCACCAATCTGCATCGGATCGCGCCCAATCAAGAATTCTCGGTAGTGCTTAACCGCACCAACGACTGCTAACTCTCGGCTCGAAAGTCCAGATTCACCCCAACCATAGATGCCTTCATCGGTCTCTACTTTAACAATGTGTTGATTCCTGTGTCCCACCCAAACCGGATAAGGTTTGATGTCAGTAATTTTCATGATCCATTTCTCCTGTGCTGACTTTGTAGTGCATACCTAACTCTTATATCAAATTGCGTGGCACCTGTCAACAGGTTTCTGCACGTTACCAGATACCTTCAATGCTTGAATCAAATAGGCGGATGTGATACAATGCCAAAAACGTAAAGGGGGACATTCAGATGGCTGAAAACCAGATTAAAATAGCAGCGTGTCAATTGCTCACAAGCGAAGATGTTTCTGCAAGCACCGCGAAAGTACTTCAACAGATTGAAGCGTGTGCGGAGATGGAGGTCCAGATTGCGGTATTCCCGGAAGGGTGCCTGTTCGGCTACTGTTGCCGGACAGATTATTGGGAACGCATCTCGCCACAGGTTTTCAAAGAGGCTGAGGTGAAGATTGCCGAGGCTGCGCGTCGGCACGCGATGGCTGTTGTCGTCGGTTCCGCGCATCACGATGGCGAAAACTGGCACAACGATTTAGCGATTTTCGATCAACACGGAAGTCTCAAATACCGTTACGGCAAGACCTTTCTCGCCGGAGAGAAATGGTGTATCAACAATCGTGGTAAACTACCGATCGTGCAGCTTGCAGGTGTTGACTGTTGTTTTATCATCTGCCACGATGTGCGCTACCCGGAGTTGGTCAAACTGCCAGCAGCGATGGGCGCACAACTCTGCATTTTCTGCTCGTGTGAGGCAGGGTTGTTATCGGAATATAAGTTGTCCGCGTATCGCGCCATGCCGATCTCACGCGCGACGGAGAATGGGATTTACCTTGCAATGGCGAATACGCCAGCCAACCCAGATGATTTTCGGTCACCCGGATCATCACATGGAAATTCAAAGATTGTGCATCCGGATGGCAACGTCATCACAGAGGCTGGATTTTTCGGGGACGACATCGTTTCGGCAACAATAGACGTCTCAAAGGCATCAGGTTCCCAGGCGAAACGGACTTACAATGAAGACACCATCCTTCGAGAATGGTTTCGTCAAGGGTGTGAATTTGTTGTGAAAGTCTGAAATCAGCAGCATATCTAAAGGAGTTGAATTCATGACAAGCAAAACCGTTCACATCCGCGCCGCTCTGCTTGTTGATGGAATAAGCACGTCCGCTAAAACCGATCAGGCGATTCTTGTGACCGATGGACGGATTGATGCCGTCGGACATCAAGAAGAGATTGCGAAACAGGCACCACCTGATGCGCAGTTTATCGACCTCGGCGATGCGTGTATCGCACCAGGACTCATTGACGGACACACGCATCTGAGTCTTGCAGGTGATGGGCGGAACTATATCCAGATGTTCTCTGAAACCGATGAGATGATGGTCTTAACCGGTGCGATGAATCTGCAACGCCATCTCGCTGCAGGGATTACGACGATCCGTGAACACGGCGCGAGAAATAAGGTAGGATTTACGCTCCAGGAAGGGCTTGAACGCGGTTATATTCCGGGTCCTCGTGCTTTAGTGAGTGGACGACCCATCACTTGCACAGGTGGACATTTCCACATGTGTAACGAAACAGCAGACGGTGAGGCTGAGATGCGACGCTCAGTCCGCCGGTTGGTTCACGAAGGGGCAGACTACATCAAGATTATGGCATCAGGGGGTGGGACGGCTGGAACGATTCCAGGACGCGCCAGTTATTCGGTCGCTGAGTTGCACGCCGCTGTCCACGAAGCACATCACTTCCATCGGCTCACGGTGGCGCACTGCCGAGCGAAAGAATCAATGGTACGCGCCGTTGAAGCAGGTATCGACTTGATGGAACACGCCGAGTTTCTCGACCCAGATGGTGAACTCCGTTTTGACCCTAAAATTGCAGAGATGATGGCGGAGTCCGGTATCTGGATTAGTCCGACCCTCCAAGCGTGGACAGGCTATCCACGCATCGTTGAACTCCAAACGAAACGTGATAGCAGGATAATTTCTGCCGATGAAGCAACTGAATTGCAACAACTTGAGGCACGCGCAGAAGTCCGTTTGGATGTGATGCGCCGTATGCTCGACTACGATCTTCGGGACCGGATTGTCCCCGGCACTGACTCAGGCGTTGGTAACCTCGCATTCGGGCATCTCGACTACGATTTGCAACTGCTTGTCCAAGTCGGATTTACGCCTGCAGAGGCACTCATCTCAGCGACCCGCATCTCCGCCGAGGCGATCGGGATGGCGGACGACATTGGGACCATTGCCCCCGGCAAAATTGCGGATCTCGTTGCCTTCAAGGGCAATCCAACGAACGATGTAGATGCGGTTAGCCGAGTGACCGCGGTATTCCAAGCAGGGCAACGCGTGAAATGAACCACACTATGCAGTCAAACATCAAGCCTACTATCATTCAGCAGTTGCTCACCGATTCTCAAAAAGACGGCATCCAAAAACTGGTTGTGGGTGCTGTCATCTGCAAAAATAACAAGTTCTTGCTTCTGGAGCGAGTTCCATCTGACTCTATGGGTGGGTTTGTTGGAATTCCGAGTGGCACCGTGGAGGCTGGGGAAGGTCTACTTACAGCACTCGCTCGAGAAGTTCAAGAAGAGACGGGACTTATCGTAACATCAGTCCTCGAATATCTCGGATCCTTTGATTGGATATCCAGTTCCGGCAAAAAAACGAGACATTTTAACTTTCTTGTTGAGGTCGCGGGCGGTGAAATTAAACTTAGTCCTACCGAACACCAAGCATACTATTGGGTTGCGTTGTCCGATGCGGCGTTCACAACGCTTAATATCTCAGACGCTACTAAGGCGGTTCTCAAGACTGCAGCGCAACAATAACGTAAATACTTGGTCAGATCAAAACTCATAGATGTCTTCACGTCGTTTCGCGACCTTATGTCGAACAAGTGTTTGTAGGTCTTCCGGCATTTTTGCGAAGGTTTCAGGAAAAACAGGTTGGTGTCCACCCTCACGCATCAAGTTCCACCACGCAGGGTAATAAGCGATATTTAGTGCCATACGATGCTGATCATCGGTGGTGTTCGCGCCTTGCCCGTGCCACGTTCCGCCATGCCACAACAGCACAGAACCCCGCCGTCCGCAGACAGATACTGGATGACTCTCTGCAATATCAGATTGCGAAGGTCTACGCCGTGCGCGATGGCTAAACGGTACAACGAGCGTCGCGCCGTTTTCAACGGTAAAGTCCGTTATCATCCAGATTGAATTAATCATCCACGGTGTTTCGGGCAAACGCGCGGGTAGATCGTGCGTTGAATCGGAGTGTATACCACCTTGCGGTGCCCGTGGTTTGACCCATTTCGTGCAAGCCTCACCCAACCGTACGCTGTCGCCGAGAAAATGGCGGACAACCTGTAGCACCTGTGGATGTGCGATGCACTTCCAACACATCTCATCAAGGTTGACCACACCGAAAAGGGTTTGATACAGTTCAGCATCTGGATCCTGAAAAGTCTGTCGATTCGCTGGGTCTCGATGAAGTTGAAAGTATTTCTCCGCCATCGCATCCGCTTGCGTTGCAGGAATCGCATCTTCAATCAAGCAATAACCGAATGTTTCGAGATGTTCTATTGCGTCTTGTTGTACCATTTGTGAAGTTCCTGTGTTTTTGAAGAGTCCTTTAGTATTAGTGTATCCTTATTGTGTATAATTGGAGTAACCAATCAATACGAAGGTGGTTCTGAAAAGTGTATCGGCTATTTTAACACGGTTTATCATGTCAGAACAAGCGGAAAAACTACGAATTTTCAAGACTGGGTAGGATTTAAGTTATTGAACAGATTTTCGAGGATCCCTACCTCGACTGAACTTAATCCGTAGACGCTGACGATGGAGATAAAATTCATGCAGATAACAAATGAAGTCGAAATTGGCGAATGGAATCGACTTGTGAAAGACGCTTATAACTCACTGGAGTTTTTAGTCACGATGCATTACCTTCGGGAACACCTGCCTGAAACAGGTAAGATTTTAGACGCAGGTGGCGGACCAGGACGTTATACCCTCGAATTTTGTCGAGCGGGGTATGATGTCGTTCTCTTGGATATTGACCCAACGTACACGGCTTTCGCTGAAGAAAAAATCAAGTTAGAACCGAAATCCGTTTCGAGCCGATTGGTCGCGTCGGTTGTTGGGGATGTCCGAGACCTTTCACGCTTTGATACAAATGAATTTGAAGCGATACTATGTCTTGGTGGTCCGTTAACACATATCAGTGATGAAACCGAGCGAATCCAAGCAACCTCTGAATTAGTGCGGGTTGCTAAACATGGAGCGATTGTCTGTATTAGTGTTATGGGATACTTGGCAATGCTGCGGACCGTTCTCAGTCGTGCAAGTCAAGAACTGATAATGCCCCAGTACTGGGAATTAATAAAGGAAGGAAAAGGGAACAATCTCGTTCAAGATAGACTATGGCATTTTTTTCGGGCTTCTGAACTTCAGCAACTCGCTGAATCGTGTGGATTGACGACACTGGAAATGGTGGGCTGCGAGGGACTCTCAACCGGATTGTTTGAAGCCACCAACACGGTGGCAGAAGATCCAATAAAGTGGGAGCGCTGGGTTGAATTAGTCTTGGAAACAGCGACGGAACCCGCTGTAGTGGACCTGGCATCGCACATCTTGTACATCGGTCGGGTCGGCTAAAATTTATCCAACCCTCATCCTTTTTTATTACAAAATATCAACATAAATCTATTTTCTTCTATCTGCTCGACCTGCTCTAAAGGAAGATGTTTCTCAACAATGTATTTGGCAAAGGCAACTGTCCAAAAGTACCATGGCGACGCGTACGTACCTTTGTCTGGAATTGTACGACTTCCTCTTATCAAACCGGTCTGGACATCGTATCGCTCTGGAAGGGTTTCCTCTCCCGCTCTCTTGACCAACTCATCGTGCATAATTACCACGAAAATACCGTTGTCCGATAGGATTCCTTTAAGTTGAACGGTTAAGCTCTCCAGCATTTGATATGATAAGTAGCCACTGTTTTGAGGGAGAAACGCAAGATCGAAAGAATTCTCTTTGTAAGGTAGCGCAGCGATATCCCCGATATTAAACTGGCATTGACTCTTTCTTTTCTGTGCCACCTTTTTGGCGTGGCGGAGTGGAATCTCTGCGAAGTCAATACCTGTTGCTATCGCGCCCATGTCTTCCATCGCAAAAGTAAACCGTCCTGCATTACAGCCTAAGTCTAATGCGCGCATGCCGGGTTTTATGAGTTTAGGCAAGTGGTCTTTGTACCTATCAACAGCAAATTGCGATCTCGGATCATCAGGATCGGTTGTTCGGTGAACACCCGCCGCATTGTAATGTTTTTGAGTCGCATCAAATATGTTCATATATTTCTTCTCTTCAAATATGGCTTGCATTGTCTGGCGCTATGGTGTAAATTAGCAGGATAGGATGTCCCAAACATTTTGACACAATTCAGCGCATTAGACAAGAGAAAATTTACTGTAAAGGAGCTCCGCAAATGCTGTCAACCGAAAACATGGGTGGTGTTGTCGTCACCCCAGACCAATTGAGCGATATGCAAGCGGGTGATTATATTCTCCATGCCCGCGATGGTGTTCTGAACAAGGTAGCAGTAGAGAAAACCCGCATGCCTTTGGACCCACAAGCGCATTATCAGGGGTTAAATCTTGTGTTGGCTCCCAATAACACTATCTATGCAGTCCAGCACACTATCATCTCTAAATCCACGGATGGTGGTAAGACTTGGGAACACCTCAATAGAGATCCCTCTGCGTTCGGTTTCAACGGATGGCTGCTGCAAGCCAATCGTCACGGGCAGCTTATTAACGTAAGTCAACAGGGTGAAGAACAACCCACCACTGTTTGGTTATCCGATGATGAAGGTGAAACATGGGAACAGACGAGCGAGATAGATGTCGCCCCATTTCAGAAAACTGTTGCGGGTTCAAGTCTGACCCGTCTCAGCGATGGCACCCTGCTTCTTCCAATCAAAAAACGGGACGATCCATTTGACGAAGGCACGAATCCGACCTATGTTTTCGTTTCTGACGATGACGGCTGCACCTTCTCAACCCGCTTTTTCTTGTCGGACTACGGCAATGAGGTCAACATCGCAGAACTTTTTCCAGGGCAGCTGCTCGGTGTCATTCGCTACCAACCGGGACCACCGGATCAACCCCATACGAACAAAACTGTTTTTCTTGCTGACTCAGTAGACAACGGTGCGACATGGATAGGTCTACGTCAATTGACGAGTGTGCATGGACAGTGCCACGGTGCTGCTGTTGGGCTTTCTGATAACCGTGCTGTTGTAGCGTACGACCACCGTTATCCACGCGAACTCGGCAGCGGTCGTGCGATGGTAAGCGACGACAATGGCAAAACTTGGTCAGATGAAGTCTACTATCTCTGTCACGGACACGTCGCCGGTTTCCCTCGACACGTCAGTTTAGATGGTGAAGAGATATTGACTTTCATCGGTTCCTGCTACGGTGATGTCAGCAAACGGGAGAATGCTACAGGGAACTCACACTTCTGTATCATCCGGTGGCGACCGGTTTAGGACAGAAACTATGAAAATTACTGGATTCGAGACGATACCCATCCAAGGACGCGCAATGGTCCTAAAAATGTTCACTGACGAAGGAATCATCGGCTACGGTGAACCGATGAACTATGAACATTGGCGCGTTGTCGCACAAGCCGTGGACGACATGGCGGAATACCTTGTCGGTAAAGATCCGCTACAAATTGAAGACCACTGGCAGGCAATGTACAGGTCAAGTTATAGTCGGAGTATGCCTGTGTTGGTCGGGGCATTAAGCGGTATTGAGATGGCGATGTGGGATGTATTCGGCAAAGTTGTCGGTCTACCCGTCTGGAAGTTGCTGGGGGGTTCGGTACGAAACCGGATTCGCGTCTATACAGGGATAGGCGGCACAACGCCTAATGAGTGTGCAGAGAGTGCAAGGAAAGCGGTTGCAGCGGGATTCCGTGCTGTGAAAATGGGAGCCTCACCGCAACCTGTACGATTTGTGGACACACCGAAGGTAATTGAGGCTATGGTGGCACGCGTCGCAGCAGTACGCGAAGCAGTTGGTGACGAAGTAGACATTGCGGTTGATTTGCACCGGCGATTAAGCCCAACAATGGCGATAATCCTCGTGAAAGAATTAGAACCGTTCCGACTCCTGTTTGCCGAAGAGCCGTGCCATCCGGAAAACAACGAACCCTTGCTGACTTTATCTCAATCAACAACGGTGCCGATCGCGACAGGTGAACGGCATTTAACACGATGGGGGTTCCGAGAGATAATTGAGCGTGAGATGTGCGCGATTTTACAACCGGACATTCGACACTGCGGTGGGATATTGGAACTGAAGAAAATCTCGGCGATGGCGGAAATCCACAATATGGCAATCGCACCCCATAACGCTGCGGGTCCCATCGGGGTCGCTGCATCGGTACAGGTCATGGCAACCGTGCCAAATTTGCTAATCTGCGAGGGTGGACACCGACGAGGCGAAGGGCTATTTTCAACACCTCTGGTATTCAAAGACGGGTTTATCGAACTACCGACGGCTCCGGGACTCGGTGTGGATATGGACGACGCGGCTATCGAAGCAGTTCGGGACGAGACATTTCGGTTGCGTGGGATGTTCTGGCATTCAGACGACGGTGCTTTTGCTGATTTCTAATTGTATCCTTACGGCATGTTATCTCGATCAGTGGGACGTGTGGAGAGATTCGTTTTCGGCGGTATATCCCATGAGATGTATCCGCAACGCGGACAGCGCAATTCGAGTTCGACGAGATTCCTAATTTTGCCTGTTTTTTCGGGTTTCCGCCGAGTTTGACATTGCGGACACCGAACAGCTCGGAATTCATCTACATCGCTTCTGCCAAAATACGCGCCTATCTTAAACAGGACAAACAACAGCACTATAATGAAAACACATACACAACTAAAGATGAGAAAAGGCATTTTTTAAACTCGCGCCAAGCGTGAAACAGTGTTATTGGTCTAACAACGGACCTTGTATCAGTTCCGCATTGCGCCGTTGTTGCAATGCTGCTTGCATTCCGCAGAAATTAAACTCGGTTCAAATGCGAAAGATAGCTTGTACAGTCTGTTAATGCGTTAGCAGTATGAGAGGTTTCACTGAGTTCTTTCTATAGGTGGTTTCCGTAACGGTGCCAGCGAAGAAAGGTGCGAAAAACGCGTCAGCCGTGTTCAAAAAATCTGGTAGATTGAGTCCCATGTAATTCCCACCCGTATCCTCACATTCAGCCACAACCTGCCGTAATTTATCGCGTCCGGCGGTGGAAAGCGTACGCAGTGGACGTAACATTCGCATGTGATACTTGATAAGGGATGCTGACACCTGAATTAACCCTTGGAGAAAGAGGCGGTACGTATCTTCTGCTTGATGCCACAACCCTTCCCACGCCTCATGTGCCTCCCACCAATAAGCGAAATTGTAGAGATCCACACCGTAGAGGTAATCCTCGTTTTGTCGCCAGAGTTCCGGGGACAGCGGTTCAGTATCGTGTGCCTCTTCCATCCCGTAACTATGTCCAAGCGGGTCACGAATCGGATGCGGCGTAACACCCGGTATATGACGATACGGTGGAAACGACTTTTGGGGGCAATATCGTTGCCAATTTGGGTCAAAGGGTTCAGCTTGCTTAAGAGTGTCCATAATGCTATCGGGACCTCTAAATTCTACCGACCCCGATGTAATGAAAACCTGCGGTTCTTGCTTCTTCTGGTGAGTAAACGTTGCGTCCATCAATGAGAATAGGGGTTTTCATCTGTTTGGCGAGCCTACGGAGTTCCAACTTATGATAAAAATCCCATTCGGTAACGAGTACCAGCGCGTCCGCATCGTAGGAAAGTTCGTATACATCTTCTGTGAATTGTAATTCGGGAATAGTGTCGTCTTTTCCGGGCAAAGCAGCCTGTGCATTCGGAATAGCAATCGGATCATGTGCGCGGACAATGGCACCCTCGGCAAGCAATTCTCGGATAATGTCGAGTGCTGGTGCTTCGCGAACGTCATCTGTGTTTGGTTTGAATGCAAGTCCTAAGATACCGATGCTTTTGCCTTTGAGCGTTCCCAGTGTCCCTCGTAATTTTTCAACGATACGTTCGCGCTGACGGAAGTTAACGGTACGTGCAGCTTCCGTGATCGGCATCTTGTATCCTGATTGTGCCGCGACCCCTAACAGTGCAGCGGTATCTTTGGGATAGCAGCTGCCGCCCCAGCCGAGGCCCGCACGAAGAAATTGTTGTCCAATACGCGCGTCAAGCCCAATCCCGCGTGCGACTTCTGTCACGTCTGCATCAACTTCCTCACAAAGTCCAGCAATTTCATTAATAAAACTGATCTTAAGCGCGAGGAAGGTGTTCGCGGCATATTTAATCATCTCGGCACTGTTCGGATCCGTTGTCATCATTGGGGGGAGATGGTAAGAGGGCGGACGTGGAAACTCGCTTGGCGGGTCAAACGTCTGTTCGAGGATAGGTTGGTAGAGACGGCGTAATGTATCAATCGCTTCATCACTGTTTGCGCCGACGACAATCCGATCCGGGTAGAATGCACCTTGTAATGCCAATCCCTCCTGCAAGAACTCAGGATTTGAAGCAACGGAGATGTTGCCGCGAATTCCACGCGCCGAAAAGACATCTTCCACCACTTCAACAACACGCTGGTTCGTGCCTATTGGAACCGTGGATTTGACAACGAGCGTATAATGTCTATCGGGCAAGCAGACCTGTGCAACTTCCCTCGCGGCTTGTTCAACATGTCGCGTATCTGCTTCACCACTTTTCTTCGGTGGTGTTCCGACAGCAATCAGAATTAATTCTGCTTCTGGGACGACTTCAGCCACGCTGGGTGTGAAACGGATCGTATGCCAAACTTCATCAAGAAGGTTCTGGATGCCGGGTTCATGGATCGGACTTTTCCCTTCGTGCAGAAGCGTTAACTTACTTTCATCTTTATCCACTGCAGCGACATCATGATTCAGATAAGAAAGTACCACCGCTGTGGTCAAACCGACGTATCCTGTCCCTATAATTGCGATTTTCATCAAAAAAAATGGCCCGCGAACACCAAGTCTTCAAACAAGGGGAACGAGCCCTGCTCCTTCCGTGGTTCGCTTTCAGGATTTGAGTTTCAAAGATGCTCTAAATCATCCAAATCCTTCTGTCTCCCGCTGGCTTGTTTGTTGCGTTTCAAGTGTTCAAGATCGATAATCTGAACTTCAACATCATCTATGACACCAACAATCCGCTCCGAATAACATTCTTCAAAACGGACACCGGAGATTGTCGTCAAAAGTTCAATTCTCATTGGAGGGGTCCCCAGTCGGATAATTTGGTTTTCCGTCAAAAAGAGGTCGGCAGCTAATTGCGGCGTATTAAAACCAAATTCCTTCAAAACAGCAACCATTTTCTCGGCGTTCTCTCTCTGGATTGCAATCCAGATATCCATGTCAGCGGTTGCACGTGGATGCCCATGGTAACCAACGGCGTACCCCCCGATGAGAAGATACTCAACTCGGTATGAATTCAGCAACTTCAAGAACTCTTTGAAGTCGTTCGGTAGTTGGATCGTAGCCATAGTTAATCTGCCGCATCAATTCGAGGGCTGCCATGCGTTCTTGCGGCGTTTTAGAATGCCAATATGCTTTGTCAGCTGCATCGGCTGCTTCAAAAGAGGAGAGTACAGAAAATTCTTCCTTATCCACTCTAAAAGTGTCAATTGCACGCATTGTTCTGGTACTCCGTCCACTTATTGCACCGCTGGCGGCTCAACCCTTTCCAACAATCTACTGATAATATCCAAACTGGTGATACCGTCGGCTTCCGCATTGAAATTGGTCAAAATCCGGTGTCGTAGTACCGGTATAGCGACCGCTTTGATATCTTCGTATGAGACATGATAGCGTCCGTGGAGAATCGCACGTGCCTTTGCACCGAGTACAAGATACTGTGATGCTCTGGGGCCGGCACCCCATTGCACCCAATCTTGGATAAAATCAAGCGCATCGGCTGTAGGACGTGTCTGACGGTTCAATTCCACGGCGTAGTCTACAATCGCCTCTGCAATAGGAACTTTCCGGACTGTCTGTTGTATTTGTAGCACCTCTTCGCCTGTGATAACGGCTTTTATCTCCGGTTCATAAGCCGCGGTGGTCGTCATCACGATCTCTTTTTCGGCATCTTTGTCGGGATAATCAATTGTGATATGGAACATAAACCGGTCGAGTTGTGCTTCAGGTAACGGATATGTCCCTTCCTGCTCAATGGGATTCTGTGTCGCTAAGACAAAAAAAGGACGTTCTAAAGCGTATGTTCTACCGCCTGCGGTGACCTTATATTCCTGCATGGCTTGTAAAAGTGCGGCTTGTGTTTTAGGCGGCGTTCGATTGATCTCATCGGCGAGGACAATATTCGCGAAGACCGGTCCCTTGATAAATCGAAAGGCGCGTTTTCCAGCCTCGCCTTCCTCAATAATATCCGTACCGATGATGTCAGATGGCATCAGGTCTGGTGTAAATTGGATGCGGTTGAAAGGGAGTTCGAGGATCTGCGCAAACGTGCTAATTAGTAATGTTTTCGCTAACCCCGGCACCCCCACCAGTAAGCAGTGTCCCTGTGAGAAAAGTGCAATGAGGAGTTGTTCTATTACCTCGTTTTGCCCGATGATTCGCTTTTTGAGTTCTCCTAAAATATTTTCTCTTGCCGTTTTCAGAGTTTCAGCGGCTTCCATATCAGTGATGACTTTCGGGGTTTGTGTATTATTTTCCATATTTTAGTTTAATCGTTTGAAACTTTCCACATTTGAAATCCATCGAAATCGAAGTTGACATCAATAACGTGAGCCCCTGCGTCTTCGAGTTTTTGGCGGACGTTGTGTTCGCGTGTCGGTTCACAGTAAAACAGGAGACATCCGCCACCACCTGCGCCACACGCTTTCCCGCCAATCGCGCCATGAGCCGTTGCGATTTTAAAGAGAGATTCGATCTGCTCATTTGTAACAGAGGGATGTAACTTTTTCTGATTATGCCAATTTTGGGTGAGGAGTTCGCCGAATTCAGTCAGACGGCCACGCATCAGCGCGGTTTTTGTTGCTTCGGCGGTCGCTTTGAGGGATTCTAAGGCTTCACGAACACTCGGTTGACCACTTTTATAGGCATCGGTAACATTTTGATGTATATTGCCAGAGAGACGGGACTTTCCGGTGTAACAGAGGACAAGGTTCTTTTCAAGTTCATAGCGGATGTGTGGTGGAAATCTCAAGGGTGAAGTTTTCACCTCTTCTCCCCGAAATTCCATAAAATGGATTCCACCAATTGCGCTTGCGTAATGGTCCTGTTTTCCGCCGAGTATTCCGAGTTCATGACGCTCAATAGTACTCGCGAGTTCAGCATACTCGTATGGAAGATAGGTAGCCTCCTTAAGCGCGCCAAGCGCACCGACAAGTGCTACACCCATTGATGCCGAAGTCCCTAATCCGCTACCTGGCGGCGCCGTGGATTGCGTAATCAGGTCGAACCCGCCAATCTGTATCGACATTTGCCGCACAGCCGCCTTTACCAAGTCGATGTTCCCGTCATATTCGAGTTGACGTACATCGTCTGCTTCAATAAAGGTGTCGAAATCCGCAGAGTAGATACGTATGCTTTTATCCAAAATCCGTTGCAGTTCAACGGATTCATCTTGTGCGATCTGGCGTTCACAGCGGAGCGTTGCATAAGCGTATCGGTTAATAGCCCCATTAACGACGAGACCCTTTGAATCTTCGGTGAAGAGGGCAACATCGCTCCACCCACCAGCAAAATCGATGCGGACTGGGGCTCTCGTGCGGATTAACATGACGCGTCTGTTCCTTCAAAACTTGATATATCTCTACAAAAGTGGACATATCTTGTTTTAGTGTTCCTGTTTCATCGTCCACTGCCCCCGCGTGCAGGGTCTTGTGCGGACTCCGCAGGCGTTTTACCTCTCCACCGAACCGATGGCGAGGATAATATCGGATCGCACGCATATTAGAGCATTGACCGCTCCTAATGCAAAATACAATCCTTCTGTGCGTGTATGATAATTATAATAGACAATACGCACTGAATTGTCAGCACCAGTACACCCTAATAAGTGGGTGTAAATGTGGAAAAGCCGCAGCTACCCCCGATTCAGAAACGAGACGTAGCCTCGCGGCTTTTCCGAGAAACTGAGCGAAATAACCGCTAATCCTAAGAGGCAGCGTCGCGAAGTTTCTTGCCAGCTTTGAAAACAGGAACCGTTTTCGCCGGAATGTCAATCGGATCGCCAGTCTGTGGGTTGCGACCTGTACGGGCAGGACGGCGTTTGGCTTCAAACGTTCCAAAACCGATTAAACCGACGGAGTCGCCGTTACTCAAAGCTTCGCAAACAGTCGCAGCAAAAGCGTCAACAGCGGCGTTCGCATCTTTCTTGCTGAGACCCGTTGCTTCAACAATGCTGTCAACGACATTACTCTTCATTAATTTTGCCATGTCAAATGTTCCTCTAATTTTTTGTCTGAGTAAGAAAATACCGCTTTTTCTCGGTAATCTGGAAATCGCAGCCCCCTAACCTCAGACATAAAATGGATTTAACAAAAAACTAATAGTAATTATATTATACTACACAGATATAGATATGTCAAGAAAAATCTGACTCATACTAAAAAATTAGCCTAAAATTATTAAATATAGGCATCAGTTCAACCTACACTGCTCTACCAGAAACAGAAGTATATCCAATAAAGGTTCCCTGACATAATACGTCTATCTTGTCAAGGTACCCACTACCTGAAGGTAGGGGCTTGTGCTTCATAGCGACCGCGGTTTTCTCAGAGAGGCCACCGTCTTAGTGTCGCTCCACAATAGCTGCCAAGCCAGCTATGCACCGAAATGCCTGATCTTATGCAACATGTGATTTATCAACGGGTGCGGTTTTTACACCTGCTACCCTATACATGCAACGGATGCCCGAAAAGGCTTTGTCAATATAGAGGCGTGCGGGCTTTCACGTGATTGTCTTAATTGACGAGCGTTCCGACAATACATCAATCACAACCTATGCCGAACACTACTTATTTAGACGATTTGTTTTGAAAACAGTTTAGGTTATTTGGACTATCAACCCCTATGCCGTCTACATCCCGCAAACTGAAGCATGGGGATTTGACAGAAGGGCGTTAAAATTAATACCATAGATCACGCAATTTGTCAAGTTTTTTCTTGCAAAATAGGGACTTTTCCTTACATAATGTCGGGCTCCACCGAAATATTTGCTTTAAAGGGTATGTTTGTGGTAAAATTATAATTAAATCTTACAAACAATTCTGCTTGAATCGCAGAATAGAGGAAAATATCAGAAATGCGTGAGAGTTATCGTGTAGCGGTTGTCGGCGCGACGGGTGCTGTTGGAAATACTCTGTTGCAACTTCTCGAAGAGCGATCGTTTCCTGCGGCTTCTCTGAAACTTCTGGCATCGCACCGCTCTGCTGGTGAAATTCTATCGTTTAAAAATGATCCCGTTATCGTTGAGGAATTAACACACGACTCATTTGAAGATGTGGATGTTGTGTTTTCATCAGCGGGTGCATCCGTCAGCCGCGAATTCATCCCCACAGCCGTAGAAAAAGGGGCACTTGTCATTGACAATACCAGTGCATTCCGTATGGACGCGACCACACCGTTAGTTGTTCCAGAAGTCAATATGGATGCCGCACGTACGCACAATGGGCTCATCGCTAATCCGAATTGCTCCACTATCCAAATGATGGTGGCACTTAAACCGATTTACGATACCGCTGGCATCAAACGGATCGTTGTTTCCACCTATCAGAGTGTCTCTGGTAAGAGTGGACGGGCTGTCTTGGAACTCGTCCAACAAACAACCGAAGCCCTTGAAGGCAAACCGATCACCTTGGATAAATTCCCACACCAGATGGCATTCAATGTCGCATTTGATTGGCCCTTCTTAGACAGTGGCGACAACGAAGAAGAAATCAAAATGATCAATGAAACGCGGAAAATACTTAACGACGATACAATTGGGGTTTCCGCGACAACCGTTCGAGTTCCAGTCTTTTTCGCACATTCCGAATCAATAAACGTTGAAACACACAAGAAACTCACCGCAGCAGAAGCCAGAGAGTGCCTCGCTGATGCACCCGGTGTAACGCTTGTGGACGATCCGAACAATCAGCAGTATCCGCTCGCTGTTGATGTCGCTGGTAAAGATGACGTTTATGTAGGTCGGATTCGAGACGATGCATCCATAGAAAACGGTTTGAATCTCTGGGTCGTCGCGGATAACCTCCGCAAAGGTGCTGCCTTGAATGCTATCCAGATAGCCGAAAACCTGCTGTAATGCTGCTAAGGATATGTCAGTGACCCCGCCCTAAAGGACGGGACTTGTGCGAAGCGCATGCCAAGCGTTTACTCCACAAGTAAACCATTGACTACCGTAATATATCGCGATACCTGGGCGTGGCAGCCCGAACAATGTGTGTCAAACGGTAAGTATCTGTGGTAGATGCTTACATAAGGATGCTCCCCAAGTCCCACTCCTCTTGGGTATCGTGATCGGGATGGGGCAACATATAGCCCGAAAGGGAAATTACCATTATCATACGTGTAAGTATAACGCACATAATTCTATCTGAGTATTTATACTGTGCAATACTTACACACTTACAATAAAAGGACAGTGTTTCCTCTCCTGTCTAAAGACAGGAGTTCCCACACTGAAGATTTTGACGGAATTCAATCTTGCCACGCTGCCGGACTACCTGCATCAACGACACGAAAAAATCCGTATATTTGAACCAGAGGTACCCCTCCGTATAGAAGAGATTGGCGATGGGAACCTCAATACGGTTTATCGCGTCTCGGATGTCGCACATCCAGAGCGTTCGCTTGTCTTGAAGCATGCCCCGCCGTACATTAAGATATTGGGTCCCGATTATCCGCTGTCCACGGAACGCCTGACTTATGAATCTCGTGCCCTTGAGATTTACAATCAGTTGGTAAGCGGTACCGTGCCTGCACAATACGATTTTGATGCGGCGATGTCAGTCATAGCGATGGAGGACCTTCGAGAGGCAAGCGTACTACGGGATGATCTGATTGCTGGCAAAGTAGACCCCTCTATCGCCGAACAGGTCGGGCGGTTTATGGGCATCGTACATAGTCAAACCTATGTTGATAACGCTCCAAAAGCGACTGCACAACATTATAGCCAGCAATTTGCGAACACTACTATGCAGTCGATAACTGCCGATTATGTGTTCACCTTCCCGTTTACCGAGCATGAGACAAACTTCTGTACCTCCGGATTAGAACCCGATGTCCGGCAGTTAAAAGCGGATGCTGATTTTTTGCAGCAAGCGGCGCATCTCAAGCACATTTTTCTAACGACACAGCAGGGCGTGACCCACGGGGACCTACATACAGGCAGCGTTCTCGTCCAAAATAACACAGCCAAAGTTATTGATGCCGAATTTGCCTTTTATGGTCCCGTAGGGTTTGACATCGGATTATATTGGGCAAACTATCTCTTGTCCTTTTTTTCGCATCAAGATACTTCGCATGTACAATCCGCACTTAAAATAGCGATTGTGCAAACATGGCAGACTTATACGGCTGAATTCAAATTAGTTGATAGCGACTTGAAAGCGCAGACATTACAAAACATCTTCCACGATGCTATCGGATTTGCCGGACTGGAAATGCTGCGCCGTCTCGTCGGTGCCGCACACGTCAAAGATATAGAAGGTATTGTTAATCTCCCTTGGAAATTAAGCGTAGAAAAGGCAGCACTTCAATTCGGAACAACACTGGTCAAACAGCACCAGTCTTTGCGCGATATCGCGTCAGTCATCGAGATGCTGTAAAATAAGTATATATCGTACCGACTTTAGAAAATACTATGAGAGACTACTATGAAATCCTCGGTGTAGATCGAGGGGCTACTCCTGAAGAAATCAAAAAAGCCTATCGCAAACTCGCAGTCCAGTACCATCCGGACAAGAATCCCGGCGACAAAGCGGCAGAAGAGAAGTTCAAAGAGGCATCTAATGCGTATTCGGTACTTTCGGATCCCGAAAAACGACGCGTTTACGATACCCGCGGGCACGCAGGCGTTCACGGTATGGGGTTTGAAGGCTACCAAAATATGGACGACATCTTTTCGCACATAAACTTGGACGATATTTTTGGGCGCGGGTTCGGCGGATTCGGTGGGTTCGGTAGATTCGACGATGCATTCGGCGATGCGTTCGGGCAGCGGCGCACGACGAGACCTACCCGTGGACGCGATATCCGGATGGACCTCAGTATCCCGTTCGCGGATGCGGTGTTGGGCTGTAAGAAAGAGGTCAACGTCCAAGGAAAACGTATTACCCTTACCATCCCATCCGGCATTCAAGACGGGCAAACCCTACGTATTCGCGGACACGGTGAAACGCTCGGTGTTGGCAATTCTGGTGATCTACTGGTAACAGTCGCTGTACAGTCGCATCCGACATTGACACGTGAGGGTGCCGATCTGTTGACGGATGCAAAAATCTCTATGACAACGGCGGCATTAGGCGGTTCCGTTCGAGTCCAAACCCTAACAGGTGATGTGGATTTGAAAGTCCCAGCAGGCGCGCAACCAGGACAACAACTCCGTTTGCGTGGACAAGGTGCAGCAGATGTTTCTGGACGGAAGGGTGATCTGCGGGTACGGTTGGTCGTGGAGATTCCAAAATCGTTGTCACGGAAGCAACGAAATCTGCTGAAAGAACTTAATAAGACGCTGTGACACAAGCCAACCAGTACCAAGACAGTGTTAAGTTTCCTTACCTTCAACACCATATAATCGGGACTCAGGCGATAAAAAATGTTGACATTCATCAATAAGTCGGTGTAGGATCTTTGTATGCAGAAGAGTTTGCACGAATTTTTTGAAAACTTACCGCATAACCGATTCGATATTGTGAGTAAGGACATCTTTGGAACCTTCACCGAAGATTTATTGAGGAAACTGACCAATATCCCCGGACTGAAGTTCATAGAACAACTTGAGACAGAACTGCCGACCGTTGAGATACGGCGCATGGATACTTTGTCAAAAGCAGAGGTGGACGGTAGAGAAGTCTTGGTGCATATTGAGTTCCAAGTGAGTCGTGAGCGTACACCAGAAATACTGAAACGCAAGGTTGGCTATTTCGGAAGGTGCTTTGAAAGATATGGCTTGCCGATTCTGTCTTATACTATCTATCTCCGTTCAGATGCCGGTGGGAATGACCCGGGCGAGTATAACCAAGATTTTCCCGGACATAATGTGCTAATAGAGTATCAGGTGATCCGGCTGAGTGAGTTTGATGGACAATCCATCTTTGACACGAATCAGACCAGTTTGATGGCGTTTACGCCGCTGATGCAACCCCCGGAAGGCGTATCTGGGGTTGAATGGGTTGAGCAGTGTCATCAGAAGACGCTCGCACTTCCGCTTGCTTCGGATCTACAAAATAACTTATTAATATGGCAATGGATTTTGAGTGGTCTAATCGTTGATCCTACCGAAATTCAACATTTGTTGGAGGGCCCCATGTTAGAATCATCGACTTACCGATATATTCTGCAGCAAGGTATAGAGCAAGGTATAGAGCAAGGCATTGAACAAGGGGAAAGGAAAAATGCTGTTAAAAGCATTCTTAACGTTCTTGATGCTCGGTTCCAGGTGGGGGCAGAGCAAACGTTAAGGCTATCCCTTGAAGGTATTGAAGATTTGCAACGCCTTGAGCAATTACTCCGGACAGCGGTGCAGGTAGAAAGTCTCGAAGTGTTCATGCGGACTTTGATAACAAACGGCAATTCCGCTTGATAGTTGTCAACACTCGCGTTATGTCGAAAAAAGGAGAATTCAATGTACAGGTCACCTGCATATCAAGAAATCGTTGATTTTATTGCAGCAGGGACGACTCCTCAAAATTTAATAGACTTTTGTCCATCCGAAGATGTAAAAGAGCGTATCGCAGATCTCATCCAACGAGAAAAGACAATAGGGCTAACCTCTGAAGAAACGGCAGAACTCAATCACTGTTTACAACTTGAACATCTGATGCGTCTCGCTAAGTCTCGCGCCCGATACTATTTAAGAAATGAATAAGACTTAAAAGTAAGGAGAACGAATGATCTCATTATCACAACGGAGTCAAAATGTAACGCCATCGTCCACTTTGGCGA
The DNA here is from genome assembly GCA_022827185.1 of Candidatus Poribacteria bacterium. Lineage (GTDB taxonomy): Bacteria > Poribacteria > WGA-4E > WGA-4E > WGA-3G > WGA-3G. Next base: position 37,690 of record JAJDTM010000038.1, on the reverse strand, counting down.
TCACCGCGAAGATTAATGCGTTGATCGCTGATGGCGTAGATGTCGTCAAATTTGGGGCTGGCGAACCCGATTTTGATACACCCGATTATATCAAAGCCGCCGCAATCGCCGCACTCGATGCCGGGTTCACGAAATACACCCCTGTCCCCGGCACCCCCGAACTCCGAGAGGCGATCACAGAGAAATTCAAACGGGATAACGGATTGAGTTATCAATCCTCCGAAGTTATCGTCTCTTGCGGTGCCAAGCATACCATCTATAACATCTTTCAAGCCATCTGCGATCCGGGTGACGAGGTCATTTTCGCTGCACCGTATTGGGTCAGTTACCCAGAACAGATTAAACTCGCAGGCGCAATACCGCGCGTCATTGAGACGACACCGGCGCAGAATTTCTGCATGGCACCGGATCAGGTCGAAGCAGCGATAACCTCAAAGACGAAGGCAATCCTTGTTAACAGTCCGAGCAATCCCACCGGTACCACCTACGATCTGGAGACGCTCAAAGCGATCGCTGCGCTTGCCGTCGAACATCAGCTTTACCTCATCTCCGATGAAATTTATGAGGCACTGCTTTATGACGGTGCGACACATCAAAGTCCGGCTTCGTTCAATGAAGAGACGAAAGCGATTACCTTTGTCGTCAACGGTGTCTCTAAAGCCTACTCAATGACAGGGTGGCGGATTGGGTATACTGCCGGTCCCGAAGACGCAATCTCAGCGATGTCGCGTATCCAATCCCACAGCACTTCAAACCCGACATCTATTGCACAGAAAGCCGCGGTGGTCGCGCTCAATGAACCGCAAGACGCTGTTGAAGAGATGCGGAAAGCGTTTGAAGAACGCCGAGATGTCATCTGTCAGCGTTTCGACGAGATTAACGGTGTTAGTTACGTTAAACCGCAAGGTGCGTTCTACATCTTCCCCGATTTCTCTGAGCACTACGGCAGAACAATTGAGGGGCAAAAGATTGAAGGTTCGATGGATATCACCGACTATTTGCTCAATTCGGCAGGCGTTGGCGTTGTGCCGGGCAATGGGTTCGGTGCAGATAACCATTTGCGACTCTCTTTTGCGACCTCGTTGACAGAGATCAACCGCGGCTTGGATCGAATTAAAAAGGCATTAGCCTAAAGCCTTATTAATCCTGTCTTATAGCATTGTTAACGTTGCAGACGTTTAGGCACGCCGCCAGATAGCTGGTAGGCGTGCCTTTTAAGCACATATAGGAGATACCATTGTGGCACAGCAGAATACACCGAACCTCGTTTTCGTCATCACAGATGACCAAGGCTACGGCGATTTGGGATGCACCGGGAACCCCGTGATCCATACGCCGAATCTCGACGCGCTCGCTGATGAGAGTGTGCAACTACAGAACCTGCACGTCGGCCCGACCTGTTCACCGACGCGGGCGGGTATCATGACGGGACACTACTGCAACTCCACAGGCGTGTGGCATACCATCGGCGGACGTTCGCTTCTCCGCAGTGATGAAGTCACGATGGCAGATATCTTCCGACGCAACGGCTATAAGACGGCTATGTTCGGCAAGTGGCATCTCGGCGACAATTATCCCTTCCGTCCACACGACAGAGGCTTTGATGAGGCACTCTATCACGGTGGCGGCGGTATCAGTCAAACCCCTGACTATTGGGGCAACGACTATTTCGACGACACCTATTTCCGCAACGGTTCCGAGCAACCCTTTGAGGGTTACTGCACCGATGTCTGGTTTCAGGAAGCGATGGCGTTTATTGAGCGGCAGGCTGAAGGCGATCAGAACCGTCCGTTTTTCTGTTATCTCTCGACGAATGCGCCGCACGGTCCGTTCCGCGTCCCCGATGCTTATGGCGACGTTTACCGAAGGAAAGATGTGCCGGGAGAACGTGCGAATTTCTATGGCATGATAACCAATATTGACGACAATATGGCGCGATTGCGACACCACCTCCGAGTCTTGGGACTTGAGGAAAACACGATCCTTATCTTCATGACCGACAACGGTTCTGCAATGGGATGTAATCTGGATGCCCAACAGTTCGTTAGGGACGGTTATAATGCAGGGATGCGCGGGAAAAAAGGCTCCCCTTACGAAGGCGGGCATCGTGTGCCGCTGTTCATGCATTGGCCCGGCGGCGGATTCACCGAAAAGCAAGAGGTACATGAACTCACCGCAAACATTGACCTACTCCCAACACTGATAGACCTTTGTGATCTCGAAATCTCCGAAAATACGACTTTCCACGGCACCAGTATTACCCCATTGTTGAAGAATGAGACGGAGGCGTGGGGAGAACGGGTGATCGTTACCGATTCACAGCGCGTCGAAAACCCAATCAAGTGGAAAGACAGCGCGACGATGTCGCAACAGTGGCGACTCATCAACGGCAAAGAACTCTACGATATTCAAGCCGATCCGGGACAGCAGCACGACATTGCCGACGCACATCCAGAGGTCGTTGCTGAACTCCGAGAACATTATGAAGCGTGGTGGGAACTGGTTTCAAGGCGGTTTGATGAAGACTGCCCAATTGTCATCGGAACGCAGAACGAACCTGTAACGTGTATCACAACGCACGATTGGCACGGGGAAGCACACGCGTGGAATCAGGGGATGATTCGCCGCGGTATGGAGTGCAACGGTTATTGGGCAATCGAGGTACCAGAAGATGGGCAGTACAGTTTTGAACTGCGTCGATGGCCCCTCGCCGAAGACAGAGCGATAACGGATGGCATCCCCGGTGAGCACATCGATCTTTACAACGGTGGCAAAGCGTTGGCATTAACAACAGCGCAAATTCGAGTCGGAGAGCAGATAGCGACACAAGCGATTCCACCCAATGCGAAAGGTGTGACATTTACGTTCAACCTTGCCGCTGGTCAGACACGCATGCACACCGAGTTCACAGACGAATCCGGTGAACTGGCTATTGGGGCGTATTATGTGTATGTGAAACGGGTGATCTGAAGGATGGAGTTTACCGATAGACAGGAGAGGTTGCCACGCGAGAGAATAATTGTTCGAGTTCATCCATTGACACGCCGAGCCGCGCTTCAAGGTCGGTTTGCGTTAACCCAAGTTGCTGGACACCGAGGCTCTCTTCAAAGTTTTCTTGTGTTAACCCAAAATCCTTGTATCCTTGGATGACGGTTTGTAGATACCATTTTGACGGCGGCAGTAAATCCTCAGACGCCTCTCTCATGCGATAGAACATGACATCGGCTTCGTAATATTTGCCGTAGTACGTAGGGTAGCCTTCGTACATATCAAGGGCGATTTCGTGGTCTTCTGTGATATTCCAGAGTCCGCCATGAACGATACACGTCTCCGCGGGGACAATATCGGCGTGGTAGTTAAAGATAAGGCGAAAGCCTTCAAGTTGAAACGTCCCTATGCGGGTGATACCGGGGCACCGTTGTTGCGTCTGCGAAACGTTCATGTTGGACCCGTACGCAAAGTATTGCATCGGCACCCTCCTTCTGTGAAAGCGGTCCCAAGTAAAGCAAAGGGACCGCAAAATTATCGCTATTGTGACTTCAGTTTGCCCCACACCACAGGCAGTTTATCCGACGGATCCACAGCCAAAGCGGTGAAAAGGATACCGTCGTTCATAATACCCTTAACTTCGTCTTCGGTAAGTCCATCGTTGAAGAGACCGACCTCGTCCATAATAGTGGCAGATATAAAGTGTAGCCCTTTATCCGTAGCGAGCCACGCCGTCTGATCCTGATCTTGGAGTTGGAACTTCGGCACCTTTTGTGAGACTTTCTCTTCGCCATCAACGTAGATTTTACAGGTTTCTCCATCGTAGACATTGGCAACATGATACCATGTCCCCGCCTTAACAGTCACACCGCTGGTAACATTCCAAGTGTTCGTCCAACTACGGAGGACATTTGCCCCCTCCTTATAAGGGACATAGCGGTTGTTGCTCTGATCCCATATCGAGAAATAGTTCTGTTGGCCGCCGATGTCGGTAAAGTTTATCCAGAGTGTGAAGGTTACTTTATCTTCAATTATACCTTTCCCAAGCGGAATGGTAACGGTTCCACCCTTCTTGATTTCAAGGGCACCATCGACCTTCCCGTCCACCCATTTGCTGTTGGTAATTGTGCCTTTACGCCCGTTTTCGGAAGCGTCTTCAGCGGTATCCCCCTTGCCTTCGTCCAATAACCAGATACCGACAATCTTGTCCGGATCAATCTCGGCTTGACTATAACTAACCACCAGACTTAGCGCGAGCATCGCGCAGAGCAATATTTTTACGCTCATAGGTTCGTACTCCTTTTTTGCTGTACAAAGTGTCACGACCACAAACCGCCCCATTAGCAGAAGTGTGATTGATGTATTAATTACATTAGACTTGCCAAGTGCATTACAAGTTTAATCTGATTTCCGAACTCAGCGTATTTGAAGGTTGAGGAACCAAATATAATTTGACAAGGGACGGAAATTAGGGTATACTATAATTGCTCGCCGGGATGCTGGAATTTGGTAGACAGGCTAGGTTCAGGGTCTAGTGTGCATTATGCGCGTAAGGGTTCGAGCCCCTTTCCCGGCATCTGTAAATATTATGCAGGCACGCTTTCCGAGCGTGCCTGTTCATTTTACTCTTTTTTTAATGTCTCCGGAACCAACCATAAGAAGATTCCTACGGCGAGATAACCGATACCGCCCAACGCGAAACCGGAATAACTCAATCCGAACAGATCAGCGAGATTCCCGACAACAACCGGTCCCGCCGAACCCCCAAAATCTCCGGTAAGTCTCCATAAACCTAAGAACTCACCCGTCCCCTCTCGCGGTGCTAAGTCGGCACCGAGTGTCATCATTGTTCCTGAAGCGATACCGTTGCCGAGTCGCATTAGGATCGCTGCAAGCAACAACCCCGTAAATGAGCCTGTAAACGGCATCAAAACCATGCCAGTCGCAAAGATGCAAATCCCAGGGACAGTCGCATATCTCCGACCAAACCGATCCATCATAGATCCAGCGACGGGGAACATTGACATGTCTACCGCTGAGGATATCATGACGACCGATCGGACCTGCTGCGTGTTTAATCCTACAATCTCATCGGCATAGAGTGGAATAATGATATGACACCCGCGGCGCAGTGTTTGTACGCATACCTGCCCTACACCTGCTGTGGCGAGCAGTCGCGCGTGCTGACGTGAAACCTGGAGAAGGTGTTTTAGGTACGGAACTTTCTTATCGGTAGTTCGACTTGTGCCGCGACGTGTCTCTGGAATAAAGAAAAAGCAGAGGAAAAGGTTCAGCAGTACGATGCCAGCGTAAATAAAAAAGGGAAAGCGTAGGTTTGCACCGAGGAAGATAGAACAGAACTGCCCTGCGAAGGTTCCCATCCGGTTTACGCCACCGAACAGCGCAATCGCTCTCCCGCGATTCGCCATCGGAATTACATCTGTCATGTATGCATGCCGAGCGAGCATCCACAATGCATTCCCGATGCCGCCAATCAGTTGCGCACCGATGAGTTGAATAAAATTCCTTGCCACACCCATACCTATGGTTGACAACCCTATCATCACCAGCCCGAACAACATCGACGGCTTGCGACCGAGCCGCTCCACCAAAATACCTGCGGGTATATTTCCAAGTACACCGACAGCAAGGACGACTGTTGTCAATGTATAGGATAACTCAAACGATTTGACGTAAATCGAGAGCGTTGGAGAAACAATGCCGCCGCCCGTTGCCAGCAAAAACGCTGGAATATAGATCGGGAGAATCAATGAAACTCGGCTAAATTTGGGATTATTCAATTTTGGGTGCCTTTCAGCACAGATAGCCTTTTAGCACGCCTTATTTTCCAAAAACAGCGAGCAAAGCATCCAGATAGCACGTATGGGTAGCCTCATCAAACAGGATAAACTGGATAGTTGTTGGTGCAGCGTTGTTCTGCTCCACAAATTCTTTCACCGCAGTCAGCGCAACGACTGCCGCTTTCTCCGTTGGGTATCCATAGATACCGGTGCTAATAGATGGAAAAGCGATACGCTGAATGCCGTTTTGTACAGCAAGTTGGAGACTCGACTGATAACAACTCGCGAGCAGTTCTGCTTCGCCTGAATTGCCACCTTCCCACACGGGGCCGGCTGTGTGAATCACATATTTCGCGGGGAGATTACCCCCAGTAGTGATAACGGCTTTACCCGTAGGACAGCCACCTTCGCGTTTACGGATTTCCGCGCAGGCTTGTTCTATTTTATCACCACCAGCACGCCGTATTGCGCCGTCTACACCGCCACCACCGATAAGTTGGCTGTTCGCCGCATTCACGATAGCATCGACTTCGGCTTTGGTTATATCACCTTGAATCAGTTCCAAGTCTGTTTGTAGTATCCGTGTTTTCATTAAATTATCTCCTGATCTTTACCGATTTCTCTGAATGAAACCCGCCTTGTGTAGTTCTTGTAGCATAAAAGATTCTATAGGCGTATCACTTTTTAGTTGGGCATAGTTAATCCCGTGATCGGTACAGAAGCGTTGCAAGGTTTCACAGAATGTCTGCTGTTGATTCTGATATTGCGCAAGGGTTTCGGCATTAATCGTGACGGCTTTCGTTTCACCTGTTTCGGCATCTTCCACCAGCCAATCCCCACCAGCAAGTGTATTTTCCAAGTGCGCTTGCGGATCCATCTCCTCTGGGCTTATCAAATGGATTGCTGTGAGGGAGAACCCGCGTCCTGAAAGTAATTTGAATCCATCCGCGTAGCCGCTCGGTTCCAAGAAATCTGAAAGTATAACAACCATACACGGGTGTCGCTGGTACATCGGGAGCTGCTTGAAACATTCCATCAACCGTGTTTGTCCCGATGCTGCAATTTGATCGAGTGCTTTTGTCAAACGTGGGAATTGTGATTTGCCTGATGTTGGTGACAACGTTGGTGCGAGGCGTTCACCGCAAGTATAAACTGCAACGCTGTCGGCGTGTGCCAAGGCGATATAACCCAATGCCGCGGCAACCTGTTTCGCACACATCAATTTAGTGGACGAACCAAATTCCATGGAACGGCTATTATCAATGAGAAGTACAAGGGGTAAACCTTCATCAGTATGGAAGAGTTTAATAAAGAGTCTATCTAAACGGGCATAAATATTCCAATCAACATGCCGCAGGTCATCGCCGGGTTCATAGACGCGATAATCGGCAAATTCCATACCTGTGCCGCGATTCAGGCTTCGCCGTTCGCCTCTGAATTTCCCGCGGAACGAGTGCTTCGCGCGAATATAGAAAGGGTCAAGTTGTTTCAGGAATTGTGGTGTAAGCAGCATGACTATAAGTATCTGGAATAGCAAAAAAATGGGTGCGCGAGGCGCGAAAATCTCGCCCTACAATCGTGTCAGCATTATAGCACGGTTCATCGAAAAAACACAAGATTTTTTCACATTAATTTGACATATGGAAAAAAATAGTGTATAATTTAAAAACTAAAAAGTGGTGTTTAAAGCGGGTTTTGGGAACGTGTATTATACCCGTTGATTCGGTTTTTAACAGCGTCCGAACGGCTTGTAAATTTATCTATGTATGCCTTTCGGGGCGTAGCGCAGCCCGGCTAGCGCGTCTGCTTTGGGAGCAGAAGGTCGGAGGTTCGAATCCTCTCGCCCCGATCCAAAAAAGCCTTTAACACAAGCGCCTATAGCTCAATTGGATAGAGCAACGGACTTCTAATCCGTAGGTTGCAGGTTCGACTCCTGCTAGGCGTACTTTTTATTTATTACGTACAGCAGAATCTGGTGGATGTAGCTCAGGGGCAGAGCGCTTGACTGTGGATCAAGAGGGCGTGGGTTCAAATCCCATCATCCACCCTCATGAGCGTCCGTAGTTCAATGGATAGAGCAATAGTCTTCGGAACTATAAGTTGGGGGTTCGAATCCCTCCGGACGCGAATACTTTTAGCGTATCAAGTGTGCGCAAAGCGCGCACAACGGTAATTAGCGAGTGGGTGCTTACAAAGCGCGTCTATGATTCAGGACAACGAGCAACGCGCCGTTAGCTCAATTGGCAGAGCATCTGACTCTTAATCAGGCGGTTGAAGGTTCGATTCCTTCACGGCGCATCTATAATATAATACACGGAATTTGGGCGGGTGCTGGAATTGGTAGACAGGATAGACTTAGGATCTATTGGGGTTACGCCTCGTGAGGGTTCAAGTCCCTCCTCGCCCATAGTTGTATTTAAGGGCAGTAAGGTATCCTTACTTTGGATACTCAGCATGAGGACAAAAGTTTGAGAGTTCAAATTGAAAGGTTAGATACTACGCGAGTCCGTCTGGACATAGAGGTTCCTCCTGAAGACGTTAATGCAGCATTAGAGGAAACTTATGAAGCGTTGCGTACCCAAGTCTCCATTCCGGGGTTTCGGAAGGGACGTGTGCCCGTGGCAATCCTCAAATCAAGATTCCCTGATTACGTTAATAGTGAAGCTGCTCGCTATCTTATCGCTCCTGCTTATGAGGATGCTGTTCATAGAGAAAAACTGAATCCGCTCTCCCAGCCAACTTTCACACCGCCTCTCAACGAATTACAGGTTAAGGAAAACGAACCCCTCCAATTTTCAGCCACAGTTGATATTCGCCCCAATATAGACCTACCACCTTATGATGAACTTGTAACCGATAAAAATCCGGTTGACGTACCACGTGAAGATGTTGATGTCTATATCACACGACTGCAGGCGCAATCAGCAACTTATGAACCGCTTGACGTTGAACGCGCAGTCGAGGAGAAAGATTATGTCCGTGTGGATTGGGAGTGTTTGCTCAATGGTGAACGAATTGATGATGAATCAAGGAAAGACGTTGATATAGAACTCGGTATTAAGGCTATACATGAGAAACTTGAACAAGTATTGATTGGTATGCAAATCGGTGAGACAAAATCCGTGGATATTGATTTCCCACAAGAACACCATAGCCCTGAACTCGCAGGGAAATCTGTTCAATATGAGATTACACTGCACGCCATTACACAGAAGCATCTTCCACCGTTAGATGATGAGTTCGCAAAAGACTTGGGATATGAAAACTACTCTCAACTTCACGGCGTGATATGGAACAATCTGGTCGAGGAAAAAAGGAGTTCACAAGTTGAGAAACAGAAGGCGGAATTGTTGGAGCAACTCATTGAAAAAATCGATATTGCTATCCCGGAACCCTTAGTCGATCAATACGTGCAACAGACGCTTCAGAATCTGAAACAGCAATTGACAAACGAACGGCAAACGCCTGAAGACGCTGGAATTAACATGGATACCCTGCCTGATGAGCTCCGGCGAGATGTTATTCAACAAACAAAGCAATCCTGGATCTTCAATACTATTGCTGAGGCGGAGAGTATCTACGTATCTGACGATGAATTGGAATACGAAATCCGCCGTGCTGCTGAACAACAAAACCGGGACGCTCAAAAATATGCTGAATTATTGAAATCAAGCAATCGATTGGAAGATTTCCGCGGTCAACTCCAACAAGAAAAAATCTATCAGTTTCTCATTCATCGCGCGTCTGCTAAACAATCACTCATAATTACCTGAAGAATGGTTATCAGCCATCAGTACGATTTTTTTTCAAAAAATCTTTCAGTCATCAGTTAAGAGGTTATCGTTTAGCAAGCCTCTTTTCTTTGCCGACAGCCAACTGCTGATAGCGATAAAAAAACTATGAATCTTGTACCTATCGTCGTTGAACAAACCAGCCGAGGTGAACGGTCATACGATATTTATTCTCGTCTACTTGAAGATCGGATTATCATGATCGGAACACCGATTGATGATAATGTTATCGCAAATATCGTAACAGCACAGATGCTCTTCCTTGAAGGGAAGGACCCAGATGCAGATATTATTCTCTATATTAACACACCCGGAGGGTCCGTTTCCGCCGGTTTGGCTATCTACGATACAATGCAGTATATCAGAGCAGATGTGCAGACTTGGTGTTTAGGGCGGGCGTATAGTATGGGGGCAATCTTACTCGCTGCAGGGGCGCGAGGCAAACGCTACGCGTTACCACATGCAAAGACGCTTATTCACCAACCGATGGCAAGTGGTATTGGCGGTCAAGCTTCCGATATTAGCATTCATGCAAAAGAAATCTTACACGAGCGAGATCGGCTGTATGCTATTTTAGCCAAACATACCGGTCAGGATATTGAGAAAATCGCTACCGATGCTGACCGTGATTTCTATATGACTGCCGAACAGGCATTGGAATATGGTCTTGTTGACCATGTTGTCGCACAACGTGCCACAGAGAGGAAATAGCCATCGGCTGTCAGCAGTCAGGAAAGCAAAGAGGTTCTGCCAAACGATAACCTCTTAACTTTACCCATCAACTCGACTCCGTTATAAATGTTAAGGCACGAGTTGAGGGTTAAGGCTGAAAGATAAAAAAAATCGCCCTGACAGCTGATAGCCATTAAAAAAGGAGAAACCGCTATGTCACAATCTGCCCATCGTGAAGTGTACTGTTCTTTCTGTCAGCAGGATAGTACACAAGTCCGCTTACGACTCCTTCAGGGTAGGGAGGCAAATATTTGCGTTGAATGTATTGTCCGCCTATCAGCATCTACAGCGGATAGTGCTTCATGCACATTTTGTCGGCGTGATAATACTCATGTTGAGAAACTTTTTAATGGACTTGAGGCAAATATCTGTGAGAGGTGTCTTTCTGAATGTATCGATCTTTGCAATGACATTCTAAATCGCAATCCGGATGGTAGCCTTGATTTCTCCATGGAGGACTTTGAAAAAACGGACGGATCACACGAACAGCCCAAGCTTGACGAGAACCAAGAGAAACCTCAGCAGGATCGCGGACGCGGTGCTCGTGAACAAACGGATACCAATACAGTCAGCAGCACAGTAGATCCCAGAAGAAAAGATGAAGCGCACACATTCGCGGAACCGCCTTCACCTGAAGAGATTAAAGCAAAACTTGATGAGTATGTAATAGATCAAGAACACGCCAAAAAGACACTATCTGTCGCAGTTTACACGCATTACAAACGCTTGCATCATGGCAATACAACTGATGATGTTGAATTAGACAAGAGCAACATTTTACTCGTCGGACCGACCGGCACAGGAAAAACACTTCTCGCCCAAACGCTCGCTAAGGTTTTAGATGTACCTTTCGCTATCGCTGATGCAACAACGTTGACCGAAGCTGGATATGTCGGTGAAGATGTCGAAAATATTATCTTGAAACTGGTTCAAGCAGCGGATGGTGATGTCGCACGCGCTGAAACGGGTATTATTTATATTGATGAAATTGATAAGATTACGCGAAAATCTGAAAACCCATCTATTACTCGCGACGTATCTGGCGAAGGTGTTCAGCAGGCATTGCTCAAGATTCTTGAAGGCACAACAGCGAATGTTCCACCGCGGGGTGGCAGGAAGCATCCGCATCAAGAGATGATTGAGGTAAATACCAAGAAGGTACTATTTATCTGCGGCGGAACCTTTATCGGGTTAGATAAAGCCATTAAAGATAGACTCGGAAAGCAGAGTATCGGGTTCGGTTCGCCTCTCCAACCGAAAAGCGAGACAAAAATTCATGAAATCCTTGCTCAGGCAACGCCAAAAGACCTCATTAAATACGGATTTATACCAGAGTTGATTGGTCGGCTGCCGGTCGTTACAACACTACATGAATTGGACGCATCCGCACTCGTCCGTATCCTCACAGAACCGAAGAATGCCCTTGTCAAACAGTATCAACATCTTTTGGCTTACGAAGGTGTACAATTCCATGCAACCGATGCGGCGTTAGTTGCCATTGCAAACGAAGTTATTGAACGTGAAACAGGTGCGCGCGGGTTAAGAGCCGTTTTTGAAAAGATTATGCTCGATACACTCTATCGGCTTCCATCGCTTGACGATGTTGAAACGTGCCAGATTACTGAGGACTCCGTGCGCAACAGTGAACCTCCCGAACTCACTTATAGAAAATCCGAAGAATTAAAGACTGCTTAGCTACAGATTGTAAATGGGTCGTTTGCCACTTTGGCAAAATTAATAGTATTCTATTCCTTAGATAGCAGGTGCTGTCCGCATTCCCTTTAGGGTGTAGTTTCAAGTTCCTTGTGAACAGAAATGCAGATCTTCACAGCACATTGAAGTCTAAAAATGCTGGGGTTTGATGCCAGCACTGGAACAAAAACTATGAATTCGACAGCAACACCAGAACACGGAACCGTAAGTTTGCCGGTTATTGATTTGCCCCCGGATTTCGATAGATATTCGCCTTTCCCGAAGACAAAATCTCTTTTAATTGCCGTCCGTAAGATGGGAGTCCAGGCAACTCATGCCGCCCTCCAGTCAAATAAGCGGATACTCCTCCTTCACCAAAAAGTGGAGTTAGAGGAAGGAGAAGATGTCACGCCTGAACATCTACAAACCATTGGTGCTGTCGCGCATATTATCGAATCTTATGAACCGGGTGATGGCACTATCCGCATTGCCGTTTCCGCAGAACACCGCGCGATTGTCCTTCGTTATACAAAGGCTGCGGATTTTTTGCAAGCAGATGTGCAAATCGTCCATGAAGAGATCGGGTTGGCAGAGACTGCTGAATCTCTCGTCAAAGATACCAAGAAACTTTTCAGTGAATACGCAAAAACACGGCCGAAAGAGCAAGGCCGCAGCACACAACCCCATGTTTTGACATTAGAAGAAGTCAAACGCGCTATTAAAGAGCAAGACGAACCTGGACCTCTCGCGGATATTATCGCCGGGTTTCTTGACATCACTGCCACGGAACGCCAAAGTGTTATTGACGAATTCAACCCCATTAAACGGCTGCAACTTGTCATTCAGTTCTTGAACGAGGCATTGGAACGAAATGAACTGCGAGATGATATTCACAATCAGGTCCGTGAATCCGTCCAGAAAACACACCGAGAATTCTACCTTCAGGAACAGATGAAGGTCATACAGAAAGAACTTGGCAGAGATGACATCGCCGAAGTTGATGAACTCCGAGAACAGGTGAAAAATGCGGGGATGTCTGAAGAGGCGGAAGAAAAGGCACTCAAGGAACTCGATCGGCTCGCACAAATACCACCGCAATCCGCTGAATCCGGTGTCATCCGTACTTATGTTGATTGCATACTCGCGCTCCCTTGGAAAGAGAGCACCGAGCACCAACTCCAACTCCCCGAAGCCCAACGAATACTTGACGAAGATCACTACGGTTTGGAGAAACCGAAAGAGAATGTTCTTGAGTACCTCGCTGTTTTACAACTCGTCAAACATCTCAAGGGACCCATTATCTGTCTCGTGGGGCCACCGGGAGTCGGGAAAACCTCACTCGGCAAATCAATTGCCCGCGCAACAGGTAGGAAGTTCGTCAGAATGTCGCTCGGCGGCGTTCGAGATGAAGCAGAAATCCGTGGACACAGACGCACCTATATCGGCGCAATCCCCGGACGTATCATCCAAGGACTTCGTGATGTGAAATCGAAAAATCCGCTCTTCCTGCTTGATGAGATTGATAAACTCAGTTCGGATTTCCGAGGTGATCCCGCGTCAGCACTCCTTGAAGTTCTCGATCCAGAACAGAACTCAACCTTCCGCGATCATTACATGGATATTGCGTTTGATCTTTCCGATGTCATGTTCATCACGACTGCTAACACCCGTGTTACCATTCCACCAGCACTTCAGGACCGGATGGAAATCATTGAATTGCCGGGGTATACCGATTTCGAGAAACATAATATCGCCACCTTCACACCGAATGGGCTTATCCCGAAGCAGCTTGAACGCCATGGGCTTTCAGGCGACAATATCACCTTCACAGATGAAGCCATCTATGAGATGATACATAAGTATACGCGCGAGGCGGGGGTGCGGAACTTGGAGCGCGCAATCACTACTGTCATGCGGAAGGTCGCCAGAGAGATTGTTACCGAAGAGACACCGGATCTCAACGTTGAAGTGACACCGACGAATTTGAGCGACTATCTTGGACCCGCTAAATGGACGCGCACCAAAGCCGAAGAACGCGATGAAGTCGGGGTCGCTACAGGGATGGTATGGACGCAGATCGGGGGCGATATCGTCTCCGTTGAAGCAACGCGGATGCAAGGTGAAGGCAAACTCGATATGACGGGGCAGCTTCAGGAAGTGATGCGTGAATCTGTCCAGACGGCTGTCGCCTATATCCGTTCCCGCGCTGAATCTTTCGGGCTTCCTGATAAGCAGTTTGAACAACAGGATATTCATATCCACATTCCAGAAGGCGCAGTTCCAAAAGACGGTCCTTCTGCTGGAATTACTGTCGCTACTGCGATTCTCTCTGCACTAACAGGCAAATCTGTCCGAAAAGATATCGCTATGACGGGCGAGATTACCCTCCGCGGTAGAGTATTGCCGATCGGCGGTTTAAAAGAGAAAGCACTCGCTGCCTACCGAAACGGCATCTTTGACATCATCATCCCCGCGGACAACGGAAAAGATGAAGTTGACATCCCTACAGAAATTCGCGAAGGGATTCGTTTCCATAAAGTCAACGATATGATGGAGGTACTGGAATTGGCACTGACAGAACCTGTCATCGATCCCGAAGTTCCTGTAGAAATGCCAGTCGCCTCCCAACCAGCTGTGTAGAATAGTTATTAGTTATAAATGGTAGGTTAAAAAGTCCGTAAAGTGTTCTAAAGTCTGTAAAGTTGTAAGAGGACTCTTCTCAACTTTCTAACTTGCAAACTTTAGCACACTTGCAAACTTTCTTACCTTTAGCACATTTTGAAACTTTAGCACACTTTACTTATAACTTATAACCTCTTAACCTATAACTTTAAAAAATGCGATTAGATAAATTCCTGCAGGTTAGTCGCCTCGTAAAGCGGCGAACGGTTGCGAATACCCTCTGTAGCAAAGGCGCAGTGAGCGTTAATGGACACGTCGCAAAAGCTGGGAAGATGCTTTCTATAGGTGATGTGATTCGCATGCCGGGGGCAACAACTCCTGTGGAAGGGCATTCAACAGATCTTAAGGAGCCTCCTGAAACTGAGTATGAGGTTCTTGAACTACCCACCGGAAACGTCTCACGCGCGCGGGCTACAACGCTTTACCGTCAATTAGACCGGTAGTCATCTCCCATTCGAGATCGCACCCTGCTCAATTTTTTAAAAATTGGGTTTCTGATGAAAAAACATAGTCTGCTTGAAAATAGACCCAAAATTGGTATAACGATGGGGGATGCAGCCGGCATCGGTCCCGAAATCATTGTTAAGGCACTCGCACACGAAAACATATATTCAATATGTCAGCCAATCGTGATCGGGAGTCCTGCTATTCTTCAGGATGCTTGTCAATTTATACCCATCGGCGCACCGCAGCTAAAAGTTAATACCATCAAAACTCCGATGCAAGCAAGCGCGATGCATGGAACAATTGATGTCCTTGAAACATCTTCAATCTCCCTTGAAGATATTTCTTTGGGTACTATAGATGTTCGTGCTGGTGCCACCGCTGTCAAAGCGATAGAGGTAGCAACACGCCTCGCGATGCACGGCGAGCTTGATGCAATCACAACGGCTCCAATATGCAAAGCTGCTATCAATCGAGCAGGGGCTCCCTATCCGGGACACACAGAAATGCTTGCCGCGTTTACGAACACACCTGACGCAGTAATGATGCTCTGTCCACAAGAGGCATTGACCCCCGAACCGGTTTCGGCAATAACACCTTGCGGGGAAATCGACAATAACCGAGTCGCTTTTGCGGTCTCTTTTGTGACAAACCATATTCCATTGGCTGACGTGCCAAAACACCTCTCTGTCCAAAGAATCGTGAATGTTATCTGTATCACGCAACAAGCACTCATCCGCTGCGGTATTTCTGAACCTCGACTCGTCGTCGCAGGATTGAACCCTCATGCGGGTGAAGAAGGTATATTCGGAGAAGAGGAGACGCGTCTTATCTGTCCAGCCATCGCAGAAGCGCAAGCACAAACGGGGATACCAATAGAAGGTCCCCTTCCGGCTGATGTGCTTTTTGCCAAAGCAAATCAAGGAGAGTGGCACGCCGTTATCGCTATGTATCACGATCAGGGTAATATTCCAATAAAACTTCTCGGCTTTGGAGAACTTGTAAATGTTACCTTAGGTTTACCAATAATCCGTACCAGTGTGGACCACGGCACAGCGTTTGATATAGCCGGTAAAGGTATCGCAAGTGAAACCAGTCTGGTGGCGGCACTAAACTGTGCTTCCCAACTCAAGGTAAATTAAAAAAATGAAAAAGACGCACATTTTTTTATTCGTAATCTTTATACTCTCTATTCTTCCGATACGGGTTGCTGTAGGGCAAACACATTCAGGCGGTACGTCCGCTACTGCACAGGAGCAGCCACCGCTCCAGATGCTTACAACCACAGCGGATACTTTTACCGCACGTTTTACCCTGCCAGAGCTTAAGATAACGACGCGTTCCGCTGCTACCACAGATGATGCCATAGATGTCGGAACTAAGATTCATTTTGCGGGTGCGGACTGGACACTTGATATAGGCAAACCCCGCCTGCCGATTTACACGCAACGTGTTGGAATTCCTACAGCAGGAACCCCAGTGGTTACTATCATTC
Source organism: Candidatus Poribacteria bacterium (assembly GCA_022827185.1). GTDB lineage: Bacteria > Poribacteria > WGA-4E > WGA-4E > WGA-3G > WGA-3G. Next base: position 21,065 of record JAJDTM010000038.1, on the reverse strand, counting down.
AAGCGCGTTCGGAAACCAAGACGATTGGAAATGTGCGTGTCACGCCTGATGATCCGGTCTTTCCGACGCTGGGCTCCGAGAACCCTCCGGTCTTTCAAAAATTCTATCCCACACAACTTGTAGAGGTTATCCCCAGCGGCTTTGTAAGAGACCAACGTATCGGCAGTCTACAAATTAATCCGGTGCAATACAATCCAGCGACAAAGCAATTACGAATCTTCGCGTCTGTGACGTTTCGAGTCCACTTTCCCGGTGCTGTAGCTGCTGGCGGCACCATCTCTACTGCACTGCCTTCTTTTCGCGGATCCCCGCGCGTTTTTGAGGACCTGTTCCAAAGCACATTGCGGAATTACGAGCAAGCAAAATCGTGGCGGAAACAACGACAATCGCTTTATGGTGGTCTTACGGACGCGAACCATGCGCCCGGCGCACCAACACCAATAACAGCGAAAACACGTCGTTTTAAAATCTCTGTCATCAAAACAGACTTATATCGTATCACCTATAACAACATCAAGGCTTACACCGGTATTGAACCAGAAAGTATAAATCTTGACACGCTTCAATTGGAGAGTGGTGGAAAGAAGCAAGGCATCTATATTTTTGATGAGAATGAGAACAATACGCTTGACCGTGGCGAGCAGATTGTCTTTTACGGGCGCGCATTGGCAGACAATAAATTTACCGATGAAAACGTCTATTGGCTGCGCTTCGGTTTGATTGGAGAACCAGCTGCAGGACTTGAAACCTCCCGTGTGGGAACACGAGACGTAACACTGAAGTTGAAAAATTTAGTAGCACCCCAAGCCTTTTTAACGCGCACTCGCTTTGAAGAGAACAGGCACCATGATGTCTTGGACGGCAATGACGTTAAATCTGAACTTGCAGACCACTATTTCGGCGTTGCTTTCCGTGGTGGAGACCGAAAAGATATTCCTGTAGAACTGCCTAACGCGGCACCGCGGCTCCAGATTGATGGCAAAGCAACTTTGCGTATCAAATTCCAAGGTGCCTCCCGCAGGGGCAACGCGCGGCACCGAGCGCGTATCAGTTTCAACAACTACCGACTCGACAGGGATGAGGAATGGAAACGTCAAACTTACCAAGTTGCAGTCCGCGACATGCCCCACACGCGCATCTTTAATGATCATACGAATCTTATGCGCATTGAAGCACTTGATAGAAACGATACACCCCCAGGATCCTACGACTTCTATCTCGACTGGTATGAACTTGACTATTGGCGAAATTTTCAGGCGGTAGCGAATCGCCTTGAATTTAACACCAATACTAACCCCCGCAACCGCGGCCAAGTTCACTACCAAGTCGGAAATATCTTTAGTGAGACAATAGACGTATATCAGTTGGATGAAAATGGCATTAGCAGCAAACTCATTGGTGGGGAAGTTACCAGAGCCGGTGCCAGTCATCAGATTCGCTTTGAAGATACCGTCAATCAGTATATGCGTTATTTTGTAATAAGTCGTGGTGTCTCTCGAAGCATTAACGCGCTCGTTCCCACACCGCCAACGCCCTTAAGAAACCCCGCTAACCAAGTCGACTATGTTGTCATTACACACTCGACTTTCGCTGAGAGTATTGAACCGCTCGTCGAATTCCGGCGTTCACAAGGCTTAACAACCATGATTGTCGATGTTGATGACATCTACAACGAATTTGGTGACGGTCTCTTCAATCCTTTCGCAATCCAAAAGTTCTTACGTTATGCCTATAACAATTGGCAGCAGCCCGCTCCGACTTATGTTCTCCTTGTTGGCGACGCACATTACGATTACAAGAGAGCCACCGTTGAGATTCACCGCCGAGAGTTTGGCAGCATCTATAATCTTTATCCGATCTTCGTACCGACGTACCATGGGTGGTCACCTGAAAGTGGTGAAACCTCTATGGATCAGCGGTTTGTCAACGTGAGTGGAGACGACGCATTGCCCGACATGCTCATTGGAAGGCTCTCGGTGCAAACCTCTGAAGTCCTTGACGATATGGTCGAAAAAATTATCAACTATGAAAAAAATCTTCAGACAGGATTGTGGCAAGGCACCTTAATTCAGGTCGCAGATGATAATACAGATAAACCGTCTGATGGCATCTTTGAGGAATCACGCGACGAACTGGTAGAAGAGGCGATTATACCTTTCGGATATGACACCCGCCAAATCTATCTCCGAAAGGTTAAAAGTCCTGAACTCACACGTTCAATGATCAAATCCGCAATCAATAGAGGCGCGCTCGCGATTGAATACACGGGGCACGGGGGCATTCAGACGTGGGCGGATGAGTCTATTTTCCGCATTGAAGATGTTGTCAATTTGCGAAACTCATACCTACCTTTTGTGATCACAACGACCTGTCTCAATGGACAGTTTGATAAACCGCAACAGACCGGAAATTTTTGCCTCAGCGAACAATTTTTATTCGGAAAATACGGTGCTATTGCAACCCTCTCCGCGACTCGGTTAACCTACGGTTCTGCAAACGCTGAGTTTGATAGAGACCTCTTTGAAGCCTTTTTTCGTGTGGCGCAGGAATCTCCAGAACTCCCAAATAAAAGTGTTCCCTTACCGCCGACGGTAGGACATATTATTGCTGATGCCAAAATTAGTTTTATCAACCGGATTCGCAATCCGAGTTGGATTCCTGGTACCGAACAATATACACTTTTTGGGGACCCAGCATCTCGGCTTGCGCGTCCGCAGCTCGATGTAAAGGTCGAGTTGGAACGCGTCGCACTCAGCAGTCAACACCAAATCGTTATTAAGGCAAACGAGGTCGGTGTCGTCCGAGCATCAGAAATTGGAGGCACTGGCAGCTTAAGTTTCACGCGTATAGCCGATTTTAGCACAGAAGCATTCTCCGCCTTCGCAATTTTCCCCAATAATTTTGATGATAACCTCCGCAATGATATCACGCGACGCACCGGTGGCAGAATTTGGCAAGGTGAATACGGGACTATTCGGCTTGATGTTCCAAACAACGCACGACCCGGCGTTGGTATTGCACGTATCTTTGCTTTTGATGATACCCGTGCCGCTATCGGAGGCACGCGATTCTGGGTAGATACACCTGTCCTATACGACCTCAAGGAAACGCTTGATACCAAAATCACGGATACCCTTAATATCAGTGCACTTGTCCTTGATGACAAAGGCCCCGGAGGGATACGCAGCATCAGCGTTGTCTGGGATAACACAGACGATTTTGAAACTATGACAACGCCTATGGTTCCAGCACGCACCCCTCTTGGTGATGTTCCACCCGGTGGACAATGGTATGAACTCGAAACACCTATCCTTCTCCCACGCGCCGGAATACAGATACGCTACCAAGTCTTCATCACCGATCGTAGCGGACATGAGATCGTTATTCCATCAAAACTCGAACGCAACATCGTCAAGGCCCCTGAAGGCCCCAATATCGCGATCGGTACAGATAAAGTAGACAGAGCACCGATTCGATATGCTTATGATAAAAAGAAAAACGGTTATCAACTCATCGCGGAGTTAATCAATAATGGGGGTCGTCCCGTCATTGCTGATATTGAGGTTGTATTTGGCGAAGGCAATCCGGATCCAGATGGTGATTTCATAGTTGACGAGGACGCAGACATCTTTGGGACCGTTACCATCAAACCTACTGATTGGGTGGAAGGAACGTACGTGCGGCAACGTGCGACGGCTATCCTGGACCTCGAGGCACCCCTTAAGACAGGCCCCCACAAGATTTATGTCCTCGCGGACCCGGAGGACCCGGATATTGAAGACGACATTGATGATGGAAACGTCGAAGAAGCACGTGTCTTTGATAACAAGCAGCACGTCTCTTTCGTCGTCAACGATTTTAACTATATACCCGAGGAAGCGTTATTAGCCTTTAGTTTAGACAGGGTGTTCGACATCTATTTCCCTCCAAACGCGCTTGAAGTCGAAACACGGGGTACGGCAGGTATTCCACTCTCCGTTACATCACAATTGCCAACAGACCCTATCCAACCTGACCTTCAATTTGCCCCGATCCCGCGTGTCGCTGCACTCCGGCGTGGGCTCATTCGGCAAGGAACGGCGGTTGCACAATACTACGAACCCGCATTTCGCACGGGCGCATCAGTGCTCGAGAAACCTGCCGAACTCAAACTCCGTTTTGATGTGAGTGCTTTGGAAGACATCGTACGGAAAGAGACCGAAATTCAACCTGACAATCCTGAATTTGAATATGAATTTACGCAGGTCACAAACCAGGTGGCAATTTATGCGTGGCTGACAGATTTAGCACCCAGTACGAAACAGGATCCCACGTCCGCTCCTGCAGAGGCAAATGTTAATCTGTCTGCATGGCGACGCTTGCCTTCACAGATTAACTACACCCCTGAAGGCGATTTTCTGCTCGAAAATTACGTCACACCAACACAGCAAGAGAATGCAAGTGAACAGAAATTAGAAACCGATGCTATAACTATCAACGCGAACCTTACCCCCGCAGGCACTTGGATTATCACGTTTCTTGATGCTAATGAATACGAGGTCTTTCTCAAGCGAAAAGCGGAGCAACGGACCGAAATCGAGAAACTCGATCAAACCGGGCAACTCGATAATCCGTTCAGAGTGGAGGTGTACGGTTTGGAACTGCGGATTCCGAGTCAAGAGAATCCGTCTTCTGATGTTAATTATGCATTTGAATTTGCCGATATACTCGCTTTTAAGACCGATTATAACCCGCAGGGCGATGTTGTCCTTGAGGGCACATGGAATGCTAATCTCGGCAACGGCACCGCTACGGTGACTAGCAAACTTGGCCCCAAAGCGGAATTTGAAACAGGGGACTGGCTCCTCTTTTTTATTGCCCCTGATTACTATGAACTTCGTGATGCATCTAATGAACCCGTCCATTTCCCGAATGGCGTCAAAGTCCATGGAAAGGTAAACGAACCGCTTTTCCTGAGCCACCTGGGTTTTGAAATCATCGTTAATGCAGGTCCCGAAGCATTTGGGTTCGGCGATAAAGTTAAGTTCAGCAGTGCTCACGTTGCTACAATTACAACGGAGGTCAGCGAACTTACGCAATTTGCCCTTATGCGTAGCACGGATAACGAACCGCCTGCTTTTAACCTCTGGATCGATGGTGTCCAACCACAGACCGGCAGCGTCATTCCACCGCGACCTGTTCTCTCTATTGTTCTACAAGATGTAAACGGTATTGATGTGGAATTTTTTACCTTTGACAAACGGAAGAATGATGGACCTTTTGAACCTGTCACTGATTATGAACTCCGTCCACAGGGCAGTATTGACACGGTATCAGTTGATTACCGCCCCATCCTTTTCCCAGGCGAGTATACCTTCAATATCGGCGCACAAGATTTCAACGATAACGCTATTGGTGGTGATGCTGGGGTTGTTAGTTATAGGTTCGTTGTTATCGAAGAGCCTGACATTACGCCTCCCACTATTGAGGTCCAGGTCACCGGATCGGGGACAGGTGACACAGACGAACCGCTTGATGCGTCTTTAACAAACGGCGCAGTCCTCAGAGAGCAACCTCGCTTCAAGATTGTCTTCACGGATGATAGCGCACTTGATGAAACCACTTTTCAAGTCAATTTTGGGAGTGTGTATGAAACGCTTGAACTTTTGGATCCAAATAGTTACACCGAAACCTTCGATCCAGATGCCCCCGCGGATGCCGCTATCACGTATGCCCCGAACCTCGCCAACGGGGAATATCAACTCCAGATTACCGCTGCAGATTCCAGTGGGAATATAGGAGAACTTGTTACCACTTTCACCTTAAATGAGGAAGTCACGCTCAGTGAGGTATTCAATGTTCCCAATCCTACGTATGATGGAAAGACCTTTTTCACCTACCACCTCGCGCAGGCACCGGATACCGTCACAATCAAAATTTACAGTGTTAACGGCAGACTTCTCCGGACGCTTGATGATGCAAGGGCAAACCGCGGCACCAACGAAACCGGTTGGGATGGCAAAGATGAAGATGGGATACGGTGTGCCAATGGCGTATACCTCTATCGCGTCATCGCCCACACGGAAAATAAAAAGATACAGCAGATAGGAAAACTCGCCATTTTACGTTAGACGATTTCCGATTTAACGTCCTTAGCACTTACGCGTTTCCTCTTAAAGTCCCCCTGATAAGGGGCGGTGAATGCCCATAAGGCATTCATACCGTTGATTCTGATTCTGATTTTTTAGGGGGTTGCTTTTTTGCGTCCAAATGTCGGATATTCGCTCAGCTTGCGTGAGTCCTGATCTATTGTAAGGGTGAATAATCTGTCGGTTCTATAATCTTTGAACTCGCCACATTTACCAGCGGACCGCCGACTTCTGTCAGGCGTTTCGCCGCTTGCCACTCTGGATCGGCGATAAATGCATCCCACGCACGCTGATAGTGTCCCAGATCCTCAAACGCAAGCATGTAGATAAGTTCTGTCGTCGTTGCCTCACCGATGGCGGTTTCCCAAAACCCGATAACCTTCATACCGTGCTTCTCAAACAGCGGAACGGTGATATTAGCAAACCGGTCATTCAAATTTTTCATCTTCCCCGGCACAACCTGATACGTTCGTAGTTCATAAATCATTTTTTTACCTTTCCTTTGACTATCCCTCACAGAATTCCGTATTTATCGTAAACTTCGCGCAGCGTCGCACCGGCTCGGAGTTCATCGCGAGTCCGGTTCTCGCCGCTCACCTTTTCCAGCGCGGCTTCAATCACTGTTGTTTCCACCGCTTGCGGGATAACAACAACCCCATCTGCGTCACCGAACACGATATCCCCAGGATTAACTGTGACACCGCCACATTCAATCGGAACATTATACGCGACGACATCGCCGCGTCCGTTAGAATCAACAGGCGACAATCCTGTCGTAAAGATTGGAAACCCCATCGCCAGGATTTGGCGCGCATCTCGGATAAATCCGTCAATGACAGCACCTCGCGCCCCTCGCGCAAGTGCCGCCGTTGAGAGGAGTTCACCCCAAAAGCAGATGCGGGTACTCCCGTTTGTCGAGCAAACGAGAACATCATCCTGTTTGAGGCTATCCACCGCCGCGATTTCCTGCTGATACGGTTCATCTGGAATCTCGTAGACCTCTACACACAGCACCGGCATCGCGCGACCCACCACAACTGTCTCCGGGTGAAGCGGACGGATGGTGTGTTGCAGTGCCTGTTCACGGTAATCGGCTGCGTCCAACGCGTCTGAAATCACAGCGGCGTATAACTGCCCTTTCATCATGTCAAACAGTTCCGTATCGTTATCCCATTGATTCTGTCCGTCGGACATGTGTAAGTCTCCTTCCATTGAATCGATGTCGGTTACGTCTTCTGTGACACAACGGTTTCCGACAAACTTCTAATTGCTTCTGGCTTGCCAAGTTTATATTGTCATTACCAGAAACCTCTTTAACTGATAACTGACAACTGATAACCACTTAATAATTCTGGTAGCCGACTTCTTGGAGACGCGCGGCTTTCTCGGCAACACCATCACTCAATTTGGCTTTATATGCCAACAGTTTTGCCTCCAATTCGGGGAACTGGAGTGCCAGAATTTGGACAGCAAATAACCCCGCATTTCTCGCACCACCGGAGCCAATTGCCATTGTTCCAACAGGAATACCGGGAGGCATCTGGACTGTCGCATAGAGCGCGTCCACACCGTTGAGCGGTCCACCGTCAATCGGCACACCGATGACCGGCAGAGTCGTATGCGCAGCGATGACACCGGCAAGATGTGCTGCACGTCCGGCACCAGCAATAATGACCTGTCCACCTTCCGCTTTAATCTTTTCTGTCCATGCCATCGTTCGTTCCGGCGAACGGTGTGCCGAGGAGATCGTTATCTCAAACGGCACTTCAAATTCCTCTAAAACTTTCGCGGCTTCCGCCATCTTTTCCAAGTCAGAATCACTCCCCATCACAATACCAACAAGGGGAGTTTTGTGTGCTTGTAACGACATATCTGTATCTGTACCTCGTATTGGCTGTCGGCTATCGGCTATCGGCTTTCAGCGGGAATGGCTATCGGCTTTCAGCGAAGAACTCTTACTGCATGCAAGGCAGTTTTGTAACGCTTGCGTCTTTGCTGATGGCTGACAACTGACGGCTGATGGCTAATTTGCTGATGGCTGACGGCTATTGATAAATAATATGTGAATTTCTTTCAATAATCAACGGTTCGGGACCGCCTGACGGAAACTGTGCTGCCCACTCGTTCGGATCGTAATCACGGGTGACGAAACAGGCGCGATGCACAGGAACGGCATGCTTCAATCCGATGCGTGTCGCCATTTTCACGCATCCATCGTAGAACGGAAATTCACCCTCAGTCGGATGGTTCGTTAGGAAACCGATGTCCGGTTTATGTGCTGCCACCGCTGAAATAAGTGCGTCGTGTTCTGCGAAATTGTTGATTGGATCGCCGCTGAAGTAAAGTGTTACACCGTTGCTGACAACGACGTAGCCTAAGTGTGTGACATCGGGCGGTGCTATGTCAGCGGACGCGTCGCCATCAGGCGGTTTCGCATAGACGGCATGAACAGTGAGACCGTTGAGTCTCGTGGATTCTCCAGCACTTATCTCCGAGATGTTCGCAGCGGCAACATCTGTTTCTGCGGCGATTTGGCGTGCACTCTCTTCAGGTCCCACAAACTGTGTCGCATTAGAAGTTTCCCACATCCGGCGTATGGATTCTGGACACGTGTGATCTCCGTGCGCGTGTGTTAAAAGCACAAAATCGGTCGGAAGTACCGATTCATCGAGTGGCGGTTCGGTATGAATAAACCGGTCAGCGGGACGTTCCCGCGGAAAATAGGGGTCGATTTGGACGATAGTGCCAGCGGAATCCTTCAAGGCGAAGCTGCTCTGTTCAAACCAATGAACGGCAACAGCACCATCTGGCACCTTCAATTCAACAAGTGGATGCATATTTTTTAAATTTCCTTGCGGTTCGGTTAGGCAAAATTCTTATTTGGCGTTCCAAGGCGTAATCCTGCTTCGCAGTGAGAACCATTACATTACGGACTACGGTTTTTGGTTGTTAGTTGCTGGTTATTAGTTATTGGTAAGAAGTTTCTTTCTTAACCAACCACCAATCACCATTAACCATTAACCATTTTTTTCTTATGATAGAGATAGACCGCCAGCACGCCTGCAATTGATCCCAGCGCATCTGCTACCCAATCTGCGAGCGTAGCGAATCTGCCGGGGACGAATGTCTGATGCCATTCATCGCTTGCACCGTAGAGGATTGAGAGTACCATTGCGACAAGCCATATAAGTTTTGATGGCACTACCGCGGGCTTCGCCTTCACAAAAGCTATCGCGAGGAGTCCACCCAGTACGGCATATTCAACAAAATGGTAGAGTTTGTCAATCGTCAGCCACTCAAATTCCGGCATCGGCAGCGGTGGCTGTTCCAAGGACGAGACGACAAAAATGAGTGCCATGTAAAGAAAAGGCGGTACCCAATACTTCATTAGTAGTTATCAGTTATCAATTATTTCAGAGCGTTGAGGATCGCGTCTACGTCGTAGACACAGCCACCCCATGTGCCACCGCCAACGGATTGCAACGCTGCCCAAAGTCGTGTGTCGTCTGGCAATGCCTCATCCGATGCGAGATCGGGGCGCGGTTGGCGTTCCGCTAACACACGTTCACCCGCTGCTGCACCAAAATTTTCGTTTCCATGCCCGACCAAATCAATGCTTCCTACCAGTTGCCGGGTATCAATCTCAATCTGGATTATGTCCCCGTCAAGCACTTTCCCGATGGGACCATCAGCGAGTGCCTCCGGTCCAACGTGTCCAATGCATGCCCCTGTTGATACACCAGAGAACCGAGCATCCGTGATCAAGGCGATGTTTTTACCGAATGAAAGGTGTTTCAATGCTGCCGTTATCTGATAAACTTCCTCCATACCGGTTCCTTGCGGACCGCGGCAGCACAGTACCATAATGTCTCCCGGTTGGATCTTAACTGCTCCCTGACCTTTGAGTGTCTGTATCGCATCAGACTCCCGAACAAAGACACGCGCTGGTCCTGTCATCCGATACACACCATCAGCATCAACAACACTCGGATCAATAGCGGTACTTTTAATGACAGATCCCTCTGGTGCGAGGTTACCGCGCGGGAATGTGACGGTGCTTGTCAATCCTGCTGCTTGCGCTGCATCTGGATTTAAGATCACTTTGTCAGGCGAGACGCTATCCCGATCTTCGAGAATTTCACGGACACGCTCGCGTCGTTCAGAGGCTGCCCACCAATCAAGGTTGCTACCAAGCGTTTCGCCTGTTGCTGTGAGCACGTCTTCGTTGAGGCATCCTAATTCTCGTAGATGGAGCATAACCTCAGGTACACCACCGGCAAGGAAGACCCTCACTGTCGGATGCCCAACAGGTCCGTTCGGCAGAACATCAACGAGGCGCGGGACACTCTGGTTCACTTCAGTCCAATCGTCTATCGTCGGACGTTGGAGTCCCGCAGCGTGTGCAATCGCGGGGATATGCAATAAGAGATTCGTTGAACCCCCGAACGCTGCATGCACGACCATAGCGTTCCGAATCGCTTCCGGTGTAACGATGTCATTCATCGTCAACCCTTTCGCAGCCAGATTCACTACAGCGCGTGCCGAACGCAATCCCATATCCGACCAGATGTTCTGACCAGACGGTGCCAATGCGGTATGTGTTAAACTCATTCCCAAGGCTTCACCGACAACCTGTGAAGTTGCCGCGGTTCCCAAGAATTGACAGCCACCGCCCGGGGTAGCACAAGCACGGCATCCCATGTCCGCTGCGTCTTGCAGGCTGATCTCACCGTGTGCGAAACGGGCACCGATCGTTTGGATTTTTCCAGCATCCTCGCCTGTCGTCGGCGGCAAGGTCACGCCACCCGGAACGAGGACAGCCGGGAGTTCGCGCATTGAGGCGAGTGCCATCATCATCGCAGGCAAACCTTTATCGCACGTGGCAACGCCGACGACCCCTTTCCGTGTCGGTAGGGAACGGATGAGTCGGCGGAAGATCTGTGCCGCGTCGTTTCGGTAAGCGAGACTGTCCATCATCCCGACAGTACCTTGTGTCCGTCCATCGCACGGATCGGAGCAGTAGCCCGCGAACGGAATCGCCGCAAGTTCCTTCAACTCATGCGCAACCGCCTGCATGAGAAGCCCGACCTCCCAATGTCCGGTGTGATACCCAAGTGCGATAGGCTTGCCGTCAGGTGCGCGGATCCCGCCTTGTGTGCTGAGAATGAGGAATTCTTCTCGTCGCAGCTCCGTCGGTGCCCAGCCCATAGCAGCGTTGTGGGTCAAGCCAAATATGTCGCCACTCGGTCGATTGAGGAGCATCTCTTCTGTAAGTGGTAGACTGCCTTCGGGACCGGCGGCGTGCGTTTGGAGATCATAAATCTCACTATCACCGGTTTCTAAAATGTCAGTGTAGTTAATCGGTTTTGCCATTATGCTGTGTCTCCGTTTTGCGGCGTACACGCCCAAATTTGGTTTCCCATACGCGGCAAAATTTTGCTTCGCAGTGAGAAAACTTTACATTTGCGACGTGCCTTCTTCTCTCATTAATGTTCGGGTAGGTCTGCTCGTCTGCCCACACTTTCTATTCAAACAGCTGCGCAACCGAACACGTAAACCCTTTAACGACATCCTCACCTGTCAGCGTATCTTCGGAGGTGAGCAGTGTGAAATCCGTTTCAGAACGATAGACCATTACCGTTTTTGCAACCGGCTCAATCACCCAGACGAGTTGTGTTCCTGCTTTCAGGTAGGCGAACGCTTTTTCAGTGACATCGTAGTGCATATCTGTTGGGGAGACGATCTCAACAGCGAGGTCAGGAGCCACGGAGAATCCTTTTAATTTATCATCTGACAATCGCTCTGTCGAGACAAACGCAATATCAGGTTTTACTACCCTGTCGTTCAATTGAAACGTCGTCTCGATCGTATACAAACGACCTAACTTATTTTCTCGAACGTATGAACCTAAAGGTATTATAACGTTAACACCTATTTCGCCGTGTACAATTGCAGCAGCTGCCATCGGCACTAATTCTCCTTTTACATATTCATACCCCTCGAAATCGTTTTCAAGAAATTCTTCCAACGTTATCGGGTTTTCGTGTGTGATGCCATCTTGAATAGACTCAGGATTCGTCTGTGAACTAAGCATTGATTTTTCCTCGCTTGTAGAATTTACTTCCTATTGTGTTGGGTAATGCGCTTTATAACTTCGGCTCTGCCCGCTTTCACCTTTGCTTCATCCACCTCAATTCGCAGCATACCGATAATACCTTTGGTAAATATCCAGTCTAACTTTGCGCCGTCTATCGCCGTGCTACCCATACCATTTCGAAGTGTAGTATCTGCCCCCTTCTCAAGAAGGAATTTCACTGTTTCAACACGTCCGAGAAAAGCCGCTGCATGCAATGCCGTGCTGCCGTCCCGACTTTTCGTATTGACATCCGCGCCGTGTTCAAGGAGCAGTTCTACAATTTCCGTATGCCCCATCAGTGCAGCAGTCGCCAGCATTGTACTTCCTGATTGCGGGTCCTTCGCATTGGGATCTGCACCATCTATTAGAGCCTGTTTAACCGCTGGAAGATTTCCAGTAAATACTGCTCCCGATAGATCCTGCGCGGAGACTATGTCCTTGCTATCAAATTCTTTGACCCCGAAGAGCTTCGCAATTTCGTTCCTACCGCTTTGCATGACAGCGATATTTTCCTTCTCAACCTCTACGCCTATGAAACCGCCAATAAAAGCGGTAGTCCTCCAATCAAGATGCAAGGCATCCGCTGGTGTTCCGCCATCGTCGTTGTGTATTTGTAGGTTTGCCCCGTTCTCAATAAGAAGTTTCGCGACATCTGCTCTACCGAAAACTGCGGCACCGTGCAAGGGTGTACTGCCGTCATCGTCTTTTATATTAACATCAGCACCATTTTCGATAAGAAGGCGAGCTGCTTCGGTTTGCCCGTGCAACGCGCTCCATGCTAAGGGGGGTATATTTAAATTTTCGTCTGGTGCGTTGACATCGGCACCTTCTGCGATGTAGCGTTTCATTGCTGGAAGATCGCCGGTACGTGCTGCGTGCCACAAACCGTCTTCGGGCAATTGAATGAATTTTTCCATATCAAAGCCTTCAGGTCCCATAACGAACGGCGGACGCGGTTTCGCACGCCAAAGGGGCATCCCGTTGCCAATTTCCTGCAGTATGTGGTTTTTACGCGTACGGATGAAATCACGAACGTTAGCGAGCTCGTCTTCAAAAGTCTGTTTTTCTCTGCTTTCCCACCACTCTTCTCCTCGGAATTCGCGTTGTTCCGGTAGCAGATAAGGCTGAATCATTGCAGCGACCCTATCCAGTTCGGCAAGCAGTTCTACTTCGTTCCAGTGGCTTTTGAGGAGTTCCATCATTGTTTTCGCGTACCGTTTGCGTCCCGCCTCAAGTTGATACAATCTATATGCGATCAACCCTTGCGTCTTGACGGAGGTCGGTGCTCGTAAATTTCTCCGGAAGTCCATGCTGAAATTTGTAAAGAGCGCGTCCGCCCCCCACGGGAAAAAGTGAAACTTGTCTGTATCAGGACTGAGGTAAATGAAGTAGTTGTTATTATTTCCAGCATAGCCATCCCAGAAACCGAGCAGGCTCTCCGTTGCCCAAAATCGGTAAAAACTATCTAAATCGACGAGTTCGCCGATGGCTGCTTCTGTCACCTTGTTATCTGCCAGAACATTGATCAAAGCGATAATTTTTTCTCTGCCGAGTGTATCATCGCCGCGCTTGTGTTCAAAACTGTTTTCCCACTCCTTGTTAAAATCGACGACAGTGCCTTCATAGAGTGCGCCGTCGTCATTTCCGAAAGCGCGTTTCAACAGTGGTTTGCGGACGGTTTCCACATGGGAATATATCCCCAAACTTTTGCCGTTCACCGTTACCTTCGCATACGCGCACCGCGGTGCCGGGGAACCGATCGCGTTAAACAACGCATACCCCATAAATTGACTCATCTGGCTTATATCCTGTTTGTTATTATTAAGCGTCAGGTTCGTCAATCCCTCAATCCCAGCCTGTTTGTCAATGTGATTTAATCTAATTTTGAGGGAGGGACGGGTATGGCTTTGCGAACCGATGAATCCTTTTTTACGAAGTCCTATCTTTCGGAAAATCACACCGTCAATACTCACACTCGCTTCAACATACGTATACGGATGATCTATCGGACCAAACTGCCGTTTCTCGTTCAGTGCACTCATAAAATCCCGGGACTGATACCGGATTGTGTCCCAATCCTGCTCCGAAACGGTAATCTGTACATCTATCACCCGATCCGTTGGGAAAATATCATCTAATGTGAGTTCCTTTGCCCCACTATTATGGGCAGCGATCCCCAAACAGAGGAAGATCACTATCCCTAATGTCCATTTTTTCACTTTGGCTCCTATTTCTGACTGGGACACCTCTTATTTTTTATGCCCCGTAATTAGTTTCACAACTTCAATTCTGCCCGCTTTCACTCCTGCCTCGTCTACCTCAAGTCTCAACATACCGAGTATACCCTTCGTTATCAGCCAGTTTAGTTTCGCGCCCTCAAGTGCGGTACTACCTGTATTATTTCGCAGTGTAGTATTCGCGCCCTTTTCAAGAAGCAACTTCACTGTCTCAGCACGTCCAAGGAAAGCGGCTGCATGCAATGCCGTGCCACCGTCCCGACTTCTCGCATTCACATCAGCACCGCGTTCAAGGAGCAATGCCACAATTTTTGTGTATCCCATCAATGCAGCAGTCGCCAATAGCGTACTACCAGATTGTGGATCCCTCGTATTGGGATCTGCTCCGTCGGCTAACACCTGTTTCATTGCTGCGATGTTACCGGTGAACGCCGCTTCTGACAACCGCTGCACTGAAAACGTACCTGCTTCACCGAGAACGCCATCAACGCCAAAGAGTTTCGCAATCTCGTTTCTACCCTTTTTCATGACCGCGATCTCTGCCTCTTCAATGTCTATGCCGATCAAGCCGCAGACGAAGGCAGTGGTTTCCCAATCGACAGACAAAACATCCACGGGTGTTGCCCCATCGTTGTTACGTGCTTTGACGTCCGCGCCGTTTTCCAGCAGAAGTTTCGCTACATCAACTCTTCCGAGGAATGCCGCGCTGTGTAACGATGTAGCACCATCACCACTTTTTATATTCACATCAACACCGTTTTCAATCAAAAGTTGGACAACTTCAGTCTGCCCATGAAGTGTGCCCCATGACATCGCTGATAATCGGAACCCATTGTCCAAAGCGTTGATATCTTTGCCTTCTTCAATATAGCGTTTTATCGCCTGTAGGTTGCCGGCACGAGCTGCTGCCCATAAATCTGTTGAATTATCCTTGGAGTTTGGCGAGATTGCTGCCCCGATTTTCGCGTCAGCACTAAACATCTCCCGAATTTTGGCTCTTCCCGCTTCAAGTTGTTCCTGTTCTAACGCTATACCCATGGGTCCTAACAGAAGTCTTGTCATTTCCCACGGGACCCCTAAGATGTCTACAGGTGTTGCGCCATCGTCGTTCTTTGCGTTGACATCGGATCCATTTTTTAGAAGGAGTTCGGCAGTTTCGGCGCGCCCTAAAAACACGGCGAGGTGTAAAGCGGTGTTACCGTCTCTGTTTCTGCCCTTGATGTCCGCACCATGCGCAAGTAGGAGTTCGGCTGCTGCTGTCTGCCCCATCATTGCTGCCCATGTCAACGGCGGCATCTCAAACTGTAGCGCGTTAACATCAGCACCCTCCGCTATGTGTTTTTTGATACCTTCAAGGTCTCCATTGCGTACGGCACCCGCTAAGGTATCTTCTATTAATTTTAGAAAGCCTTTCATGAAGTCGCCGTCCTCTGGGATGACGAACGGAGGGTCGGGTCGCTTGCGCCATACCGGCATCCCATTAGCAATCTCTGCTTGTACATCGCTTTTGCGATTGCGGATGAAGTCTCGGACTTCGTCTAATTCACTGGCAAAGGTCGGTTTATCAGACTTTCCCCATCTATCCCTACCGCCTCCGTCCCACTCTTCCTCAATCGTGCGCTGAGCAGGCACTAAATAGGGTTCAACCATTACAGCCATTTTGTCTAACGTTGCTAACAATTCTGGCACATCCCAATGATTATCTAAAATCTCGGTGAGTGCTTCTGCATACTGTCGCCTTCCGTTCTCAAATTGATACAACTTGTAAGCAATCAGACCCTGTGTTTTTACGGATATTGGTGCACGCCGGTCGTTCATGAATTCAAGTTTACTCATCTTGGTAAAGATGGAGTCCATGCCCCATGGAATGAAGTAAAATTTGTCGTCGTCCGGGTTCAAATAGACAAAAAAATTATTTTTATTGCCAGAATAACCGTCCCAGAATCCGACTAAACCTTCAGTTGCCCAGAATCTGTAAAATGAATCCAAATCCACCAAGGCACCGATATCAGCCTCTGTTGTTTTTCGGTCTGCCAGAAGATCGATTAAAGCGTTAATTTGTGCCCTACCGCGTGCGTCGTCACCGCGTTTATGCTCAAAACTGTTTTCCCAATTTTCGTAAAAATCCACGACTGTCCCTTCATAGAGAGGACCATCGCTATTGCCAAAGGCACGTTTCAACAACGGTGGACGCATGGTTTCTACGTGTGAGTATATCCCAAGATTTTCGCCGTTCACCGTTACTTTCGCATACGCGCAGCGCGGCGCGGGCGATCCAATCGCATTAAACAGCGCGTACCCCATAAATTGGCTCATTAAACTTGTATCTTGTTTGTTGTTATTGAGTGTCAGGTTGGTCAGCCCTTCAATTTCGCCTTTTTTATCAACATGATTTAGTTTGACTTTGAGAGAGGGACGGGTGTGACTCAGCGAACCGATGAACCCTTTTTTGCGGAGTCCAACTTTCGGGAAGACTACACCGTCAATACTCACACTCGCCTCAACATAAGTATACGGACGCTCCATCGGCTTAAATTGCCGCTCAGCACCGAGCGCTGTCATAAAATCCCGTCCCTGATACCGAATCGTATCCCAATCCCGCTGCGAGACCGTGATCTGCACATCTATCACCCGATCCGTTGGGAAAATATCGTCTAATGTGAGTCCTTTTGCACTGCTCTGAACAGCAATCCCAAAACAGAGGATTGTTGCCAAGCATAGTATCCATTTCGTCATTTTTTTCTCCTATTATTTCGATTACAGTCTGCAATTAGTATAGCACATTTTGGATTTTTATGCTTGAAAATTTTGCGGAAGATTGGTATCATAAAAACTTGATTCTTCTTGTAGGAGCGACCTCCTGGTCGCGACCTTCAAGTGATAATACATTTACAATGACTTTCGGAAAAGAACACAATGTCAAAGACCTCCCGTATCCGAGACAACAGCATGTACGGCACCGTCGCCGATTTTCTGCGAGATAAAATCCAAGACGGTTCTAATCTCTCCATCGTCTCCGCCTATTTTACCATTTACGCCTTTGACAAACTCAGAGACGAATTAACCGGCATCAAAGGTCTCCGTTTCCTGTTCGGTGAACCCAGTTTTATCAACATTGATCCAGACAAAACCGAAAGCAAGGCGTTTCAACTTACTGAAACCGGGTTAAAACTCCAAAACTATCTTCCCCAAAAAGAGGTTGCCAGAGCCTGTGCCGACTGGATTGAAGAAAAGGTCGAGATCCGTTCAGTCCGTAAATCAAATTTTCTGCACGGAAAGATGTATTATATAGAGAACGATAAGACTGAAGATGCGATTATCGGGAGCTCCAACTTCACCGTGCGCGGTTTGGGATTAAGTGAAACTGCAAGCAATATCGAACTCAACCTTGAAGTCGATAGCAAAACGGATTGCGCTGATCTGAAAGAGTGGTTTGACAACCTCTGGGAATCTGACGAAGTTGAAGATGTAAAAGCACAGGTACTGCGAACCCTCGAAAATGCCTATCAAGACAAAGATCCAGAATTCATCTACTACAAAACCCTTTATCATCTCTTTCAAGACTTCTTAGCGGACGCAACCGATGCCGAGTTTGCCGAAGCGAATCCTTGAAGTGCCACCCTTTATTTAGACCATAATTTAGCAAAGTTAAGGTAGGGTAGCGCAGGACGTTCACACGTCCCTTGCCCCCTCCAAACCGTGCGTGCGCCTTTCAACGCACACGGCTTTCTAATCAACACTAATAACATTTGGCGTTTATGTAGTCAAAACGTTGTGTCTTTACTATCCCCGCCATTTCTCTACGAGATAAACGTTTATGTAGGTCAACGTGGCAGTCGTTATGCAGGAGACGTAGGTTGCTATATCTCTCTGTGCCTCCGAAAGCACGAGGCAACATGTGATGAACATGTGTCTCATAATTGACTACATTCGTTTCCGCTATTTGAGATTTACAATATGGACACAGCCCATTTTGTTTCTCAAATAATACCCTTGATTGTTTCGTGTATAAACGCTTTTGGGTATTGAGGTATTCCCGTTTATTCCAGTATTCTGCGTGGTCTGCGTTGTAGACACGCATTCCGTTTTTGACTTTTACAAACCTCTTTTTGGAAAATACTTTACTCATCGTCCCCAAAGTGCTTTTAGCCTTTTTGTCGGTAAATCGTAGGATTCTCGTGTTGCCTTGGCGTGTATAGTATTTTTCAATTATCCACGCCATGTTCTTTTGTGAGTGTCTCCGTTTCGCCCAGTGGAGCGTTCTTCGCCATAGGATGTAGTCTATGTTTCCAAATACTTGGGAACTGACTACATATCTATAGTAGTTTGCCCAACCGATAACTTTTGGATTTAGGAGGTGAATGAGACTGTTTTGTGTAGCAGTCTTCTGCCTGTTCATTGCTCCGATGCACTCACGGAGAATACCTTGTATTTTCTCCTTTTGAGGTGTTATCAAGAGAATATAATCACTTGGATTTACGCAAGGTTTGTTTTTATACCTTTTGTATTTGCGTATCGTAAATCCCAAAAAGTTGAACCCCTTGTAAATGTGCGTGATTTTGGTCTTTTCTTCGGATAATGTGAGTCCTATGTGAGTGTGTAAAAATCGCTTGACGGCTTCTTTTATTTTCACTGCTATAGTTTTGGATTTGCAGATAATAACAAAATCGTCTGCATAACGGACTAATGGGTTTATCCTATTTCCGCCACTGTTCCAACTATAATGAGTCTCAATAAAGTCATCAAGTGTTGTGAGGGCAACGTTAGCAAGCAGGGGTGAGATAACGCCTCCTTGCGGTGTGCCTGTCTCACTATTATACACATATCCCTTGTAGAGTATCCCGCTTTTGAGTATACTGTTTATCAAACTTGTTATTTGGCTTGGAACTTGCCACGCTTTTAGTTTTTCGACTATGTGCGTGTGAGATATATTATCAAAGCAACCCTTTATGTCGCCCTCTATAATGTATCTCGGTTTATACCGACTCGCAAGTTTGTTATGCAGTGATCCTATAGCGTCGTGACAACTACGTTTTGGACGAAAACCAAAACTTTGGTTGTGAGAATGGTATTCTACGATAGGCTCTATTGCTATGCGAAGTATCTCCTGATTGATGTGGTCTCGGAGTGTCGGTATGCCTAACGGACGTTTCTTTCCGTTGCCTTTCGGAATAAACACACGTCTGATTGTGTCAGGTTTGGCTTTTATATCAATAGTGTTGAGAAGTCTCATCGCTATTTTATTTGCCTCCCGTGTATTTCCCTTTGGGATAGCCATACCGTCAATCCCCGCCGTGTTTTTACCCGTGTTGCGTTTCGTTATTCGATACACAGCAAGGATTTTTACGGCTTGTGAACGCTTTGTAAGTAAGTCAAAAATATGTCGAATACGCTTTACGTCATTAGTGGCAACCGCTCTGTCTAATCTTTGTTGTATAGAGAAAACATATCGCTCGCAGTTGCGTATATTCTCTGCGCTAAATATGTTGACTTCTTGGGTTCTACGTGTTTCCACGATATTAGTTCCTTCAGATTTTATACATTCAGAGATTGTTGAGAGTATTGACTCTAACTGTGCTTTATGCGTCTCGCATATACCCAGTTTCCTCAACCGTGCTAACTTCTTTATGAAGTGAGTTTAGGTTCTGTCTAACTTCCTGTATAAGGACTTCGCAACTCATTTAGGGTCGCCCTCTATCCCGATGGACACAGATTGTGTCTTGTGCTATTTATTCCAGTTTGTGGAAGAATGCTACACATTTCCACAATTGATGTAGTACCTTATGGCTACACCTTATAGCACTACAACTGTTGCGTTTCCGCTCAAGGCTGTTGTATTCGACATAACGGGATTTTTCAGGCATTCAACTTTCGCTTACCCATGTGAGTTCTGTCGGACGCTCCAATTCCGAACACGAAAGGGATGACTCTCTTTAGTTTTGCCTATGTTCTTGGGAGTGCGCCATTTCCTCTTGCTTCCCACGTTAGCGTTTCCGCTAACGCAGTTAGAGTAAGACATACATTGCTGGACTAATGGAGTGGTATTCTAACCACATTCCCTATACACTTGTTAGACCGCACATAAGGTTTGCTGTTGAAATTCCATAGGTGTCAAATACCCTAACGCCGAATGGGGGCGTTTCTGGTGATACACCTGTGTGATAAAATGACCGATGCGATCTCGAGCCTCGGTAATATCTTCGTAATCATTGAGGTGAACTTCTTCTTCCTTGAGCGTTCGGATCAACCTTTCGGCGTACCCGTTCTCCCAAGGACACCCTCTGCGAGCGACTGAAATCTGAATACCGTGTGCTTTGAGCCTTAGGAGATAAGCATTTGAAACTTAGGAGATAAGCATTTGAAAGATACTGCACGCCTTGATCGGAGTGATGAATCTCTGGAACCCTGTCGTCTAAAGCTTGCTCTAAGGGTTCCAAGGTCAGAGATTGCGTCAAGTGTTGACTCAGTTTCCACCCTCTAATCATGCGCGTGAAGACATCCATGAGCAGAGCGACATAGATGAAGCGGTGCTTGAGGCGGACGTAGGTGATATCGCCCACCCAG
>JAJDTM010000036.1 GCA_022827185.1 Candidatus Poribacteria bacterium | reverse complement strand
CACCATCCGTCTGTGGGATGCCCGAACCGGAAACCCCATCCACACGCTATCGGGACATACGGATTGGGTCTATAGCGTGTCGTTCAGTCCGGATGGCAGCACGCTCGTATCGGGGAGTTATGACGATACCATCCGTTTATGGGATGCCCGGACAGGAAATCCCATCCGCACGCTATCGGGACATGGTCCGGTCGAGAGCGTGTCGTTCAGTCCGGATGGCAACACAATCGCATCAGGGAGTCATGACAAGACCATCCGTCTGTGGGATGCCCGGACAGGAAACCCCATCCGCACGCTATCGGGACATACGGATCCGGTTGATAGCGTCATGTTCAGTCCGGATGGCAACACAATCGCATCGGGGAGTTGGGACGGCACCATCCGTCTGTGGGATGTCCGAACCGGAAACCTCATCGGCACGCTATCGGGACATACGTCTGGGGTCAATAGCGTCGTGTTCAGTCCGGATGGCAACACACTCGCATCGGGGAGTACAGACGACACCGTCCGTCTGTGGGATGCCCGGACAGGAAACCACGTCCGCACGCTATCGGGACATACGTCTGGGGTCGATAGCGTCGTGTTCAGTCCGGATGGCAACACACTCGCATCGGGGAGTACAGACGACACCGTCCGTCTGTGGGATGCCCGGACTGGCAACCGCATCCGCACGCTATCGGGACATACGGGTTCGGTCTCAAGCGTGTCGTTCAGTCCCGATGGAAACACTCTCGCTTCGGGGAGTTCGGATGGGACAGTGCTTTTATGGGAAATCACCCCTTCCGCTACCACGAACACCATCGTCAGTCTTTCACCCGACACTGTGCAGTCGCCCGCTATCGGTGAACAACTCACACTCTCCTTTAAAATCAATGATGGTGAAAATGTCGCAGGGTATCAGACAACCGTCTCCTATGATACCACTGCACTCCGATACATCGAGAGTGCCAACGGCGATTATCTCCCTTCAGGCGCGTTCTTTATTCCACCCGTCGCCGAAGGCAATATTGTGACATTTGCAGCCTCCTCACTCGCCGGCGAAAGCGACGGCGACGGAACACTCGCCACCCTCACATTTGAAGTCCTTGCTGTCAAACCCTCTACCGTCCGATTAACCAATGTGCTATTGACAGATAGTTCCGGTGAAAGTTCAATTCCACAAACAGAAAACGCTGAGATTACCGAACCCTCACAACTCCCGGAGGATGTCAATCAGGACGGCGTTGTGAACATCATTGATCTCACCTTAGTCGCCTCAAACTTCGGGAAAACTGGATCAAACGATGCGGATGTCAATAACGATGGTGTTGTCAATATCATTGATTTAACGCTCGTCGCCGCGGCATTCGGCAATACCGCATCCGCACCGGAAGCACGGCATCTCAATCTCGATTCCGTAATAACAAGGGCACAAATAGAACAATGGTTGAGCGAAGCGCGACAGTTGAACCTAACAGACCCCACCTTCCAACGTGGAATCCTCATCTTAGAGCAACTTCTTGTAGCCTTGACACCCAAAGAGACAGCACTGTTACCGAACTACCCCAACCCTTTCAATCCAGAGACATGGATCCCGTATCAGTTAGCAAAACCTTCGGATGTGAGTATATCCATCTATGCTGCGGATGGAACAGTGGTGCGTACCTTGAGGGTAGGTCATCAACCTGTGGGCATCTATGAATCTCGGAATCGCGCAGCGTATTGGGATGGCAAAAACGCACTCGGTGAACCTGTAGCAAGCGGTGTCTATTTCTACACACTCACCGCAGGCGAGTTCACAGCAACACGGAAAATGTTAATAAGGAAGTAAGAGGAGCTTAACAAAGCGATAGTATTAGAAAGCAGAGGCAATGTGGAAAGCAAGAGGATGGATTCTTCTATCAGTAGGAGTGATCTCAGAATTTAGACTGGTCTAATGGAGGCACCAGAAAATTGAAAACTCAATAACTCTGCTGAAAATCAGTTGCACATTATCACAGACGGAACCAATTTCTAAGGGGGTTACTCACGCAATGAAAAACAAATCATTTTCGATTTTTTTGATGTTCATTCTCGCTTTGACACTTTATGTACTGAACAGTACTGCCCAGTATGAAGACTACACCCAATTCAATTTACCCAAAAATGCCAAAGCCCGTCTGGGGAAAGGAGAACTTACTGGTGGCACCAGAGGTATAGCATTTTCGCCAAGTGGAAACTATCTTGCTGTAGCTAGTGGCATCGGAATATGGATTTACGATGTAGAAACTACGCGGGAGCACGCGCTACTCACGGGGCATGCAAGAGCAGTCAGATCTGTATCATTTTCCCTGGACGGTACCCTTCTCGCCTCAGGATCTCTGGATGGTGCTGTCAAATTATGGGACGTAGCGACGGGAGAAAATATCGCCACATTGGAGGGGAATATTGTATTATTTTCTCCGAACGGCACCCGCCTGGCTTCGGGGACATCGACCATAATCAAGTTGTGGGATGTAGCCACGAGAGAAAATATCGCCACCCTGAAAGGACATACGGATTCGGTTAATTGTATCGCGTTTTCCCCGGATGGTACCCTTCTTGCCTCAGGGGCACGGGATGGCACCGTCAAACTGTGGAATGTAGCAAGGAGACGAAATATCGCTACATTCACAGCACATGAGGGGTTTGTTCGCTCTGTCACATTTTCACCCGATGGGGCAATCCTCGTATCGGGAGGAGCACATGAAATAAAACTGTGGGATGTAAGGACGCACCAAAACATTTTTGCGTTTGAGGCACCTACAGGTGGAGTGCAGTCTCTGACATTTTCACCTTCTGGTAAAACGCTCGCTTATATCTCGTTGACCGATGTGAACCTGTGGAATGTGGTAACAAGAACAAACATCGCTACACTCAAGGGACCTGGCTATAATCTTTTCTCTGTGGCGTTTTCAACCGACGGAACGACCCTCGCAGCTGGATCTTGGAGTGACAGAGTCAGACTATGGAATATAGGGACGAGAGAGGAGATAGCTACACTAGAAGGGCATACCGGATGGGTTACCTCCGTCGCGTTTTCGCCCAATGGGGCAACCCTCGCAGCTGGGTCATGGGATGGAGTCAATCTGTGGAGTGTTACGGAGGGACAAAATATCGCTACATTTGCGAAAAATCTGGTTGGTGTTAGTTCTATTGCTTATTCTCCAAACGGTCAAAGACTTATTACAGGGGAGGGGCATCCTGTCTCAGTTGCCCAAGGCATGGAAGATGGAACGGTCAACTTGTGGGATGTGGCAGCCGAAGAAAATATCCTTATCATGAAAAGCCATACGAACTGGGTTTATAGCGTTGCTTTTAGCCCGGATGGCCACACGATAGCAAGTGGTGGTGGGAGATTTGGAGACTATGGAATTCGGCTGTGGAATGCTAAGACTGGGGAGCGTCTGAAAACACTCACGGAGCATACTGATCGAGTCAGCAGCGTTGCTTTTAGTCCTGATAGCAACACCCTGGCAAGCGGAAGTTGGGACAATACCATCCAGTTGTGGGATGCAAGCGCAGGACAACACAAAAAAACACTCATAGGGCATACGGGGCCTGTGGAAAGCATTGCTTTCAGTCCCGATGGTCGGGCACTCGCAAGTGGCAGTCGAGACAGCACCGTCCGGTTGTGGAATGCTATGACCGGCACTCACCACAAAACCCTCATAGATCAGGCAAGATGGACAGTCTCCAGCGTAGCATTCGCGCCCAATAGTCGCACGCTTGCGAGTGGGAGTGCGGATGGCACTATTCGATTGTGGGATGCCGTCAGTGGGGCACACCACAAAACACTCACGGGACATACAGGTGATGTTGAAAGTATTACTTTCAGTCCTAATGGCGACATATTTGCGAGTGGAAGCGCGGATGGTACAATTCTTCTGTGGGAGCTCAGGCTTTTCACTACTTGGGGAAATATCAAGCAAATACCAGTAATTGATAGCACGAGGCACTTGCAATTTGCCTCCTCTTCGGTGAATATATTGATTCCGGCAGAAACGGTTCTTTTGCCCAACTATCCGAACCCGTTTAATCCAGAGACATGGATTCCGTATCAATTAGCAGCACCCGCAGATGTCAGTATATCCATCTATGCAGCAGATGGGACATTGCTGCGAACGCTTGAAATAGGACATCAACCTGTAGGTATCTATGAATCCCGGAGTCGTGCGGCGTATTGGGATGGCAAAAACGCGTTGGGTGAGCTTGTGGCAAGTGGTGTCTATTTCTATACACTGACAGCAGGCGAGTTCGCTGCCACACGGAAGATGTTAATAAGGAAATAGTGTCAAATGACCATAGGATGGTTGGAATGCTGATGTTTATTCGCTTCCCATCCATCGTTGATGAGTGGGTTGAGTTGGGTTCGCTGGCATCTTTTTCAACCTCATTGAGCACTAGCCGACAGGGTGTGTAAACATTTTCTCAAAGCGACCCCTCCCTGTAGGAGCGAGTTTTACTCGCGATAGTAGGAACGAGTTTTACTCGCGATCTGTGTGCTCGCGAGACCAGCTCGCTCCTACAAAAAACGCACCACGCCGTTCGGTGCCAAGAAGTCTCTTTGCTCCAGCGGAGCAATATATCTTCTATAGAAAAGCGGGTTGAAGCGACCGCACTTCAGCGGAGTGCTATGTAAACACATCTAACAGCGGTATCCTTCTGGTGTTTCATAGTGGCTTCCATGAAGAGCGTGTTGGGGATGCAAATACATCTACCTGTTAGTCTAATTCATGCTATGAGTATAACTCATGAGGTCATTTGATACAAACTATAAACTATAAATAATAAGGAAAAAACTTTTTCATGAGAAACACATTTCTTTCCGTTTTACTGATATGGTTTGTGATATTTGCTTTTGGATCAAACACCTTCGCCCAAGATTCACCACAATGGCATTTACCCGAAGGTGCAAAAGCACGTCTCGGGAAAGGGCGGATCAATGAAATAAAGTATTCACCCGACGGCACCAAACTGGCAGTAGCAGGTAGCATCGGTATATGGATTTACAACGCACAGACAGGTGAAGAGCTCAACCTACTCACGGGACATACGTCTCTGGTCAATAGCGTCGTGTTCAGTCCTGATGGCACCACAATCGCATCGGGGAGTTGGGACGGGACCATCCGTCTATGGGATGTCCACACCGGAAATTCCCTCCGCACCCTGTCAGGATATGCGGGTCAGGTCTTGAGCGTATCGTTCAGTCCTGATGGCACCACAATCGCATCGGGGAGTTGGGGCGACACCATCCGTTTGTGGGATGCCCGCACCGGAAACTCCCTCCGAACTCTATCAGGACATACGAATGGTGTCAATAGCGTATCGTTCAGTCCGGATGGCACCACAATCGCATCGGGGAGTTATGACGACACCATCCGTTTGTGGGATGCCCGCACTGGAAACCACGTCCGCACGCTATCGGGACATACGGATTCGGTCTTGAGCGTATCATTCAGTCCTGATGGCACCACAATCGCTTCGGGGAGTAGGGACGGGACCATCCGTCTATGGGATGCCCGCACTGGAAACCACATACGCACGCTATCGGGACATACATCTGTGGTCTATAGCGCATCGTTCAGTCCTGATGGCACCACAATCGCATCGGGGAGTTGGGGCGACACCATCCGTTTGTGGGATGCCCGCACTGGAAACCACGTCCGCACGCTATCGGAACATACGGATTATGTCAATAGCGTCGTGTTCAGTCCTGATGGCACCACAATCGCATCGGGGGGTTGGCAAGAGATCTGTCTGTGGGATGTCCGGACCGGAAACCGCATACGCACACTCACGGGACATACGTCTCCGGTCAATAGCGTCGTGTTCAGTCCTGATGGCACCACAATCGCATCGGGGGATTGGCAAGAGATCCATCTGTGGGATGCCCGCACTGGAAACCGCATACGAACGCTATCATGACATACGGGTTCGGTCTATAGTGTAGCGTTCAGTCCTGATGGGAGCATGCTCGCATCGGGGAGTTATGACGACACCATCCGTTTGTGGGATGCCCGCACTGGAAACCACGTCCGCACGCTATCGGGACATACAGATTCGGTTGAGAGCGTCGTGTTCAGTCCTGATGGGAGCATGCTCGCATCGGGGAGTTATGACGACACCATCCGTTTGTGGGACGCCCGCACTGGCAATCCCATCCGCACGCTATCGGGACGACATACATATGGGGTCAATAGCGTCGTGTTCAGTCCTGATGGCACTACAATCGCTTCGGGGAGTAGTCAGGACACCACCATCGGTCTGTGGAATGCCTACACTGGCAACCCCATCCGCACCCTATCGGGACATACGAGTCCACTCAAGAGCGTAGCGTTCAGTCTGGATGGCAACACAATCGCTTCGGGAAGTTGGGGAGAGATCCGTCTGTGGAATGCCCGGACCGGAAACCCCATCCGCACGCTATCGGGACATACGGGTTGGGTCGAAAGCGTCGTATTCAGTCCTGATGGCAACACTATCGCATCGGGGGATTTTGGCGGCACGGTGCTGCTATGGGAGTTGGTTCCCTCTCCAACATCTAATGCCACACTCAGTCTTTCACCGACCTCAATACAATCCCCAGTTATCGGACAACAACTCACGCTTTCTCTCAAAATCGCGGATGCCGAAAACGTCGCAGGCTATCAGACAACAGTTTCCTATGACACCACTGCACTCCGATACGTTGAGAGTGCCAACGGCGATTACCTCCCTTCAGGCGCGTTCTTTATTCCACCCGTCGCCGAAGGCAATACCGTGACACTTGCGGCATCCTCACTCGCTGGCGAAAGCAACGGCAACGGCACACTCGCAACACTCACATTTGAAGTCGTTACCGTCAAAGTCTCTACCGTCCGATTAACCAATGCGCTACTGACGGACGGTTCCGGTGGCAGCTCAGTCCCGCAAATAGAAAACGCTGAGATTACCGAACCCGCACAACTCCCAGAGGACGTCAATCAGGACGGTGTCGTCAATATCATTGATCTCACCTTAGTTGCCTCCAACTTCGGAAAAACTGGATCAAACGATGCGGATGTCAATAACGATGGCGTTGTCAATATCATAGATTTAACGCTCGTCGCTGCGGCATTTGGTAATACGGCTGCCGCACCGGAAATATGGAGTCATCACCTTGAGGGTCCTCCGATAAGAGCAGAGGTAGTGCAGTGGCTACAAGAAGCGCTGCGGTTGAACCTAACAGACCCCACTTTTCAACGCGGAATCCGTGTCTTGGAACAACTTCTCGCCTCTTTGACCCCAAAAGAGACAGCGTTATTGCCGAACTACCCAAATCCCTTCAATCCTGAGACATGGATTCCGTATCAGTTAGCAAAACCTTCGGATGTCAGTATTTCCATCTATGCTGCGGATGGAACAGTGGTGTGTACCTTGATGGTAGGTCATCAGCCTGTGGGCATCTATCAAGACAAGAGGCGTGCGGCATATTGGGATGGCAGGAATTCCTTAGGTGAACCTGTCGCGAATGGTGTCTATTTCTACACACTCACCGCAGGCGAGTTCACGGCAACACGGAAGATGTTAATAAGGAAGTAAGGTCCCATAGAAACGCAATTGCGCTACGTGATTTTGTCGTAGCCTAAATTGGTGAAGCAAAAGATGAATACCTCTGGTAAGTGCCGCCAGAGCCATTCAATTCTCTGGAAAACAGCTAAATTACTTATGATTTTGGCGTATCTAACACGAAAATCCGCGTCCTCCGCGTCCTCCGCGATAATCCGCGATTCAGACAATTTGAAAATTGAATGACCCTGTAAGTACCGCAAAAGAATCTTGACTTTTCCCATTTGATGAAACATCCAACAGATATGACCCCTCAAGCTTGGGTTGAGAAGTGTATAGAGACAACACAGATAGCCGATGTTGACAGAAAGATGCGGGCAACGCTTTTATTTGCGCTCTCGCTTTTCGGGAGTTTAGTACATCCACCTGATTTTTTTCAGGACCCTATATTGGAGGAAATCATGCAAGAATCACCTTTTTACGAACTTGTGATCCAGCGCGGTATGGAGCGCGGTATGGAGCGCGGTATGGAGCGCGGTATGGAACGCGGTATGGAGCGCGGTATGGAGCGCGGTGCGCGTGAAGCCACGATTGAAAACATGCTTGTTGTGCTGAGTGCCCGTTTTCCGACTGCAGATGTCAACGCCATAAAATCGCGCCTTGAAGCGATTGCTGACCTGAATCGTCTCAAAGAACTGAGTCTGGAAGCTTCCATAGCAGAAAGTTTTAACGCTTTCCGAGAACGTTTAGACACATAAACTGTTTGTGCTACCTTGCACCCTTTCAGAAAATCGTGCATGCGATAGTATCGTGTACTATTCCAAGAGATAAATATGAATCGTCCTATCTTTCGCCCGCGAGAAGGCAGGGAACGTTTGGACAAGATGTCCGCGGTGGCGAATCCAACTGCGGACATTTTCATTTGCATCAAAGACATTAAAACTTGCCACATCCACAACAAACCATAACCGATCTTTCCCCGAAGCTTTCCACTCCGTTTCAAACGCTTCCCGATTGTCTAACAACTCACCGATATAAACAGGTGTCAATTCTGGGAGATAGTATCTACCCATCTCAGGTTCAGAAAGTACCACTTTGTCAGTAGGTTGCTTCTCGCCTTGAATCGCTGCAAACGCCTCTCGCCATTTCGGTCTCCCACCGTTTTCAATTTTAAAGTAGAGATAGCATTGTGAGAGTAGCGATACCACTAACACGCACGGCACGAGTATGCCAAGTATTCTTACAGACCTGTCTTCCATCGCCTTCCACACCTGTTCACATGCCACGCCAGCGAGGATGAAATAAGCGGAAGTCGTCCAGAAGAGATAATAGCCAGCAACGTTTTGGAGCTGCGATGCGATAAGAAAAAGTACCAACGGCACACCCGCATAACAGAGTAAAAAGCGGGCTGACCTATTGGATAGCATCAAAGCAGCACCAAAGAACGCCGTAACTGCTATCGGAACACTCACACCTTGCACAAGTGTTAGCACAATATAGAGCGGACTGCGTTGCCATTCATTGCGACCCCACCCTGAAAAGAGATAACCCCGAACCTCTGGAAATGCTAACGCTAACACCGGTATCGTGAACGGGATGAAGAAGATGAACAGATTTATCCACCGTTTTTTATGAGATTTTTCCAATAAACAGATCACCGCATAGATAGCCAACGCTGGAACAATCACAACGGAGAGGGTGTGTGAAAGGATTAGACACAAACAGCAGATGAGCGCACCTATCATGTAAAGCGTCGAATCGCGTTCAAGAGACACGTAGAAAAACCATGCCGTCAACACCGCGAAGAGAAAGGTAAAGACAGGATAACGCGCATTCTGTGCCCAAAACAGCTGCCAACTTGAGCATGCCACAAACGCGCTGCCGAGCAGTCCAACCTGCCAATTGAATAGGGTGCGTCCGAATCCGAAGACCGCAAGAATTGAGGCAATCCCGACGATGCACGGAATTAAACGACTGCCCCATTCGCTATTGCCAGCGAGTAAGATTGATAACTTCACCGCAAAATACGGAATCGGATTCGGAATAGACTGCCAATTGTTCAACGAAAGACTTTGCGCATCTCTGACGCTAAAAACCTCATCAATCCAGAAACTCCACTGCTCCAAGTTCCAAAAGCGGAGTGCGCCGCCGAAGATCACAACGACACTCAACAGCACGATTTGCATCTTTTTTGGGCAATGTTTTGTTGAAAATTTCAGCATTTTTTTTAGAGTTATCAGCTTTAAGAGTTTGCCTTGCAGTGAGAATTATGCGTTATCTATTATCGGTTAAATGCTTGTGATGCTTACATTACTGACAACTGAAAGTGAACGAAGCGAATGCACTGACAACTGTGATAACTATTAATTGGCACGCGTTTTGCTTTAAACGAAAATAGGTGCAAAGTAAGCATTGGTGAAAACCTATTGTTTATAGCCGAAAATCACTATATCACAAGTTGATGCCAGAGTCAAGTGACCCTTGCTCAATAAAGCTTCAGAATGGCATTATTGCGCTGTGATTGTATGTTGCTCAAATTTACATAATCCTGTAAGCGCGTTTTGGACGCACATATTAACGGGGGCTAATCCCTAACCTGATTTTGACAGGGGACCCCATCGTCAATAACGTATGGGGTAGAAAAAATCGGAGTCAAACTCCAAGAGGTAAAAAATGAAAACGCATATGTTTTGGTTAGTTCGTTTATTGGTAATAGTTTCTATTTTCGCAGTGGGTAGTGTTCCAATGGTCTACGCGGACGCTCATGGAGCCGGTGAAGAGATGGAAGAGATGGCGGAAGAAGAGGCATCAGGTGCTTCCGGGTGGTTCCGAACCGATACAGATAGTTTAGGAACGCAGATTTGGGTCGGTGCCAGCCATTCCCCGGATTTCCTCGGTGGACTCTCCTTGGATACCGATATTTACGTCGTTGGAACGTTCGGTGAGTTGGACATTGGTCTCGGTATTCCTGTCGTTGATAGTGATTCATTGTCACTCAGTTTCCTGCCTATGGTAGGTATTGGGTTTGACTATGCCGCAGCAGATGGTCCCTCTTCTTTGATTGCCCCCCAGTTGTTCACATATCTCACCGCCGGTTCCATCTATTTTGAATCATGGATACAAGGGTTCTTCAATTCGCCTTTCGATTATGGGGACGATTCAATCTATACACGGGACTTTGTCCTATTGTCGCTCAATGATACTCTTGCTGTCGGGCCCCAAGTAGAGGTAACAATCGGTTTAGGCGATGACGGTGGCCTCAGTAGTATGGTTGTTGGCGGTCGCGCAAATGTCGGTTATGGTGAAAACAATACCCTCGGTGTCTTTGTCGGATTTGAAACCCAAAAAGGCGACGATGAAACAGGGCTTACCGGTAGAATGACATTCGTCCGCACGTGGTAAAAAATAAGAATAGGTGGCTATTATCGCGAACCGAGGGCAAATGCCTTGCGGTTCGCGGTGAACATCCGCTATCTTCCAACGGCTTATACAGGTGGATCGCGTGAATATCCAAGTGCCACCGCTGCCGTTCGCAACACGACAGTTTTAAGGATGAATTGACACAAAGGAGATATTTCCGAATGAAAAGAAAGGTTATCATAACAGTTTTTGTACTCACCTGTTTGCTGAGTCTAAACGCTTTCGCCCTAAACGGATTGATAGATGATGAAGGCACGCTCAAAAAGGTTGAGGATGCCAAGTATATGGGCGACACGCTATGGGTACTTGTCGCTGCATTTCTGGTGTTCTTTATGCAGGCAGGGTTCGCTATGGTGGAGTCTGGATTCACACGTGCCAAGAACGCTGTCAACATTCTCATGAAAAACCTGATGGACTTCTCGATGGGTTCCATCGCTTACTGGGCAATCGGTTTTGCTATTATGTTCGGTGCCGGCAATGCGTTCATGGGGACAAGCGGTTGGTTTGTGCCTTCTCAGACCCTCACAGAAGGCGCAGCAGCCAGTACGAGTGTATTTAGTTCATTAGAATGGAGTTCTGTCCCGACTTATGCAGCGTGGCTCTTCCAACTCGTTTTTGCCGCTACGGCTGCGACGATCGTTTCCGGGGCAATGGCGGAGCGTACACAGTTCAAAAGTTATCTAATTTACAGCATTTTCATCACCGGTATCATCTATCCGATCGTTGGACACTGGATTTGGGGTGGTGGTTGGTTATCAGATTTGGGGATGTCAGATTTTGCCGGTTCAACCGTCGTCCATTCAACCGGGGGTTGGCTCGCATTAACAGGTGCTATCGTCTTAGGACCCCGCCTCGGTAAATACGATGCTGAGGGTAACCCGAGACCGATTGCTGGACACAATCTCCCACTTGCCGCACTTGGGGTCTTTATCTTATGGCTCGGTTGGTTCGGATTTAACCCAGGTAGCCAAATGGGAGCAGATGCCGCTCCAATTTCCAGTATTGCCATAACAACGAACCTCGCCGCCGCTGCAGGTGCTATCACCGCAATGATTACCGCATGGATCATCCTCGGAAAACCCGACGCAGGTATGTCGCTCAACGGCGCACTCGCCGGATTAGTCGCAATCACTGCAGGCTGCGCTTCTGTGACACCGACATCCGCCGCGATTATCGGCGCACTCGGTGGTATTGTTGTCGTCCTGAGTGTTCTGTTGTTTGAAAAACTTCGTATTGATGACCCGGTCGGTGCCATCTCTGTACACGGTACGTGTGGCGCATTAGGTACGATCCTCCTCGGATTTTTCGACAGTTCAAGTGGCGTTTTCGCCGGTGGAGGGTTCGCACTCCTCTGGGCACAGATCGTCGGTGTTGTCGCTGTTCTCGTATGGTGTCTCGTTACTGGCTTTATTCTCTTCTACGGAATCAAAGCGGTTACAGGTTTGCGGGTCACAGAAGAAGAAGAACAGGCAGGACTTGATTACGAAGAACACGGCGCGAGTGCCTATCCTGACTTTAACGTCTCCGCAATACGTTAGTTAGGCACATTTTTCAGATAGCCTTCGGGCTATAAATCCAATAGGAATCGCCCACAGGAAGTTTCACTTATATCCCTGAGTTTTACTTCGCTACCCGTGGGCGTTTCCCGCTTTCTATTAGAATCCTTTGCTCTCTTTTGGTGTCGAAATTATCGCTTGATGTGACTGTGATATTCTGCTAAAATTGCGAATTAATCTCTCTTTATCGTAAAATGTAGGTCTTTACGAATAGGCGCGCTTCATAAGCGTACCGGAGTTGGAATGCAACCCGCGGGCAACGTAGAAACACCCGCGATAACAAAATTGAAACGGCAGACAAAGTTGTCTGTTCGTACGGAAACAACAAACAAGCAACATCTGCTTGTTTTGTAAATATTATGGAGGATTCCGATGCAACAACGATGTGCATCACTGACCGCGCTTTTCAGAGCAAGTTTTGGCTTGCAAGCTCCGCCAAAAAGGCGATCTGCTTACACGCGAATTGGAACACTCATTGTTATTTTATTGATCTGTGGCGTGCCGAGTTTGGCAATGGCACAAGATGCAACAGCACCTGATTCCGGCGATACCGCTTGGATGCTGACTTCAACCGCCCTCGTGCTGTTTATGACGATCCCCGGACTTGCCCTCTTCTATGGTGGACTCGTGCGCGTCCAAAATGTACTCTCTGTGCTTATGCAATGTTTTGCATTGACAGGGTTGATTACGATCGTATGGATCGTTTGCGGTTATAGTCTCGCCTTTAACACTACTGGCATGGTAGAAGGGCAGATCACACTCACTTCCTTTGTCGGTGGACTTGGGACCATGTTCCTACGCGGTGTCGGTGTAGACTCGCTATCTGGGACTATCCCCGAAACTGTTTTTGTTACCTTCCAGTTGACATTTGCGATTATTACACCCGCACTCATTGCTGGGGCATTCGCTGAACGGATGAAGTTTTCGGCGATGTTGATTTTCTCGGTCTTATGGTCGATAATTGTATACGCACCGCTCTGCCACATGGCGTGGTCAGGTCCCGGTTCCCTATTTGGCGATGTTATCGGCGCACTTGATTTCGCAGGTGGAAATGTTGTTCATATTAATGCAGGTATTGCGGCATTAGTCGCTGCTATCTTAGTAGGGAAGCGGATCGGTTACCAGACAACAGCAATGCCACCCCATAGTTTAACGCTAACCGTCGTCGGTGCGTCGATGCTTTGGGTAGGTTGGTTCGGTTTCAATGCTGGTAGTGCTGTTGCTGCCGATGGTGCCGCTGGCATGGCAATGCTCGTTACGCAGATCTCAACTGCCACTGCCGCCGTTGCATGGATGTTCGTTGAGTGGGCAAAACATGGCAAACCGAGTGCTTTAGGTATTGTAACAGGTGCCGTCGCTGGCTTGGTCGCTATTACACCCGCTTCCGGTTCTGTCGGACCGATTGGCGCGCTCGTTATTGGACTCGTCTCCGGCGTCGTCTGTTTCTGGGGTGCTACGAGTCTGAAAGCGAAGCTCGGTTATGACGATTCTCTCGATGCATTCGGTGTTCACGGCATCGGCGGGATTGTTGGTGCCTTATTGACCGGTGTTTTTGTCGCTACAAGCTTAGGTGGTAATGGATTGGAAGAAGGTATGACAATAGGCACGCAGGTCTGGGCGCAATTGCTCAGCATTATCATCACTATTGCTTGGAGTGGAATCCTTTCGTTTATCATCCTCAAAATTGTGGATGCTACAGTCGGCTTACGCGTTGAAGAAGATGACGAACGGATGGGACTTGACCTCTCACAACACAACGAACGTGGTTACAACCTGTCATAGAAACATGCACGGTTACAACTGCCCTACAGATACAAGGGCGGACCCTATATTATAGGATCCGCCCTTGTATTTTTTCTTGATTACGCTGTCGTTACCCGCGCAATTATCTCTCCATCAGACAACCTATCTTTTGCCACAAGTAAGTGCTGACTCGCACCGATATTTCCGTAAACCTCAGTAATCCATGCCGTTCCAAACGCATCACCTGTGTTGTGGATAATCAATGATCGAGGCGCGATCAGCGTACCTGCAGTCTGGAAATCGCCAACTTGACGGATATTCGGTATCGCTAAGGTTTCCAAAAAGGCAGTATTGTTACGATTATCGAATGCTGCTGCATCTACAACAACATTCTTGACATCCGTAAATCCCGCTGCCAATAAACTCCATAACCCCGCTTCACCTATCCCGATCAGGTTCACCTCCGAAACATCACCTCTGTCAGTAAAGCAGCGCAGTGCTGTCACAATGTCTTGCACGCGTAGTGCTGCAGTGGTCCTATTGTAGGTGGTGAAAAAACCCGTGTCTTCGGATCTTTCATAATCGCCGTGCTCACCTGTTCCGAAAACATCAATGAGTAGCACCCTACGATCAGCACTGAGCAAGTCCGTGATAAGTGGAGACGGCTCACCTGTTTCTGAATCGATGAACTTCTCTTTCCCTTCTGGGTGAACGATCAGCACTATAGGATCGTGGCCTACCTGCGGTTCTGGGCTAAATAGGATCGCAGGAATGGCATCACCGACATCTTTTCTACTGATAACAAGATGTTTCGCAGATAAATTCGTCTGATAGGTTGTTGGGAACGCACCTTCAGGTTCAGTAAGTGTTACATCTGTGATTTTTGGAATCTGTAGCCCGAGCGCATGTTGTAACCCGCTACCCAGTTCTTCGCGAAATGTCTGGAGTTCGGTTTCATTCGTCGGTTTCTGTTTTTCAATTGCTTCTTGAGACCGATGTGTCCAAGCCGGTAGAAACGCCTCCTGTTTCAACGCGTGTGCTGGCAGCTCACGTTCTGAGAAAACTAACAAGTCATCATCCGGCTCAACCGCAAATGCAACCTCTTTAAACGCTGAAGCATCCTCTGCATCTAAAAACCATTTGGCGAACCAGGCATACACCGCCTCACGGCTCTCTTTGTTGTAGTTGTGTTCTGCGTCTACCTGAACCTGATGCACTTTATCTTCCGCATCAAAGTGGGCATAGATACTTCGGATAGCAGGATACTCAACCGTCGGGGTCTTCACTGTCCAGTCGCCTGTCGCGGAAACAAGTAAGAGTGGACGGGGGGCCATCAACGCTCCAATTTCAAGGTTGCTTGCATCTAAGCGGAGGTTCGGGGCGTTTTCACAGATACACCCGCCTTGCATCGTCGCTGAGATCATATTGACGGGTGCTGAGACTTTAATGCGTTCATCAACTGCTGTCAAGATGAAGGTTTGTGTGCCACCACCCGACGCGCCTGTGCAACCGATACGTTCGTTGTCCACGTCCGGTAAACTCTCTAAGAAGTCGATGGAACGGATACTGTTCTGGAGTTGAAGTCCCATCGCGCTCAGTCCCCAGAGATCTTCCTGCGCGCCACCGTAGTGGTGCTCAATCTGTTTACCGCTATCGTTGTAACCGATCATATCGTAGGCAAAAATAACATATCCCTGTTTTGCGAAGTTAATACAACGACCCGGAATTGAACCGCGTTCAATATTTTCAAGTCTACCGCGCCCCCAGTGTCCATGCGGACTCACAATCCCCGGAAAGGGACCGGATTTCCCGAGGGGACGGTAGAGGTTTCCCGTTGTGAAGAAACCCGGAAAGGGTTCAAAATAGACCTTTTCCACGCTATAGTCTTCCCGCTCAATTTTTCCGAAGATTTCGGCATTCATCGGTGTCGGTATGTGTGTCGGCACTAAACCGTTGGCAACGCGAATCTGCTGACGCAGTGCCGCTGCTTTTTCGGTCCATTCCGCTTTGGTATAACCGGGGAAGGTGTAAGGTGTGTTCAAATCGCGCGACGTGCCACCGCGTGCGTCGTTAACACGCTGTGAAGCCTCAGTAAAGACGTGGGCAAGTTCATAGTGTTGTTCAGCCATGATTAATTCCTCTGTTATGGAGATGAATCTGATTCAGGTAATTGGGACTCTTCGCTTCTGATTTGCGTACTTTCAGTTTCGATGGCGAGTTCAATGTCAGGTATAGTTTCTTCATTTTTGAGCGGTTTGATCGAAAGTTGGCACCCAAGTGCCTTAAGAATAGTCGCAAACGTGTCAAGGTGTAGGGCTTTTTCGCTTGAAAGAATTTTCGACAGCGTTTCTGGTGCCATAGCGATGCGTTTGGCGATTTCCTCAATCCCGCCTTGCGATTCTATTACCGCTTGGACTGCACTCACCACAGCAGCGGGGTTCCTGAATACTTGATAATCTTCCATGACTGCTTGGAGAAATCCAATAGCAGCCGTTGGGTCAGCAGCGAGTTGTTCAATTAGAATATCTCTCCATTTTCGGTATTTTCTCATTTTCGGTGCTCCTTGTATGCTTGCCAGTAGGTCTTTGCACGTTGAATGTCCCGCGTTTGCGATGCCTTGTCCCCACCACAGAGCAGAAGCACGATTGTTCTATCCACCTCACCAAAGTAGACCCGATAGCCTGCCCCAACATGGATACGGAGTTCAAAGACACCACCACCGACAGAGCGGTAATCGCCAAAATTGCCGTGTTCAAGAGAGACAAGTCGGGACTGAATTCTGCTTTGTGCTCTTGTATCTCGAATTGTGCTAAACCATTCCGTGAAAGGTTCACGTCCGTTTTGCGTTCGATAAGCTTCTATTTCTCGTGGATGTATGTTACGCATTGATGATTTTTCGTGGAACGGGTCTGTGTTATTGCGGTGAATCTGATTCAATCAATTGCGTTTGTGAGTCTCCGACTTTCTTGCTTTCAACCTCGACAACAGGTGCGGTATCCGCAGTAGCATGCGCGTCAGCTTTTAGCGGGACAATCGCAAGTCTACATCCAAGTGCATTGAGAACAGCCGCGAGTGTGTCAAGATGTGGGGCTTTTTCGCTTGAAAGAATTTTCGACAGGATTTCTGGTGCTATGGTGGTTCGTTTAGCAACCTCGGCAGCTCCACCTTGCGATTCCACAAAGGTGTAGAGTGCTAACAGAAATACTTCGGTGTCACCGTCCACCTGGTATTCTTCCATTGCGAATTGAATATAGTCAAGTGCCGCATCCCAGTCCTCAGCAAGTTGCTTGATTAGGTATTCGCGCCATGTTCTTAGTTTTCTCATCTATATGTCTCCTTATATTCTCGCCAATAGGTTTTTGCGCGCGCAATATCGCGTGCCTGCGATGCCTTGTCCCCTCCACAGAGCAGAAGAACAATTGTGTTAGCCACTTCACCGAAATAAATTCGATAGCCTCCCCCAAAATGGAGACGCAGTTCAAAAATGCCACTCCCTACAGATTGACAATCACCAAAATTGCCAGTTTGAAGTCGGTCAAGTCGTCCTTGAATTCTGGTTCGTGTTTTCTGATCCCGAATGGATTCAAACCATTC
This sequence comes from Candidatus Poribacteria bacterium, assembly GCA_022827185.1. Taxonomy (GTDB): domain Bacteria; phylum Poribacteria; class WGA-4E; order WGA-4E; family WGA-3G; genus WGA-3G. Next base: position 29,860 of record JAJDTM010000036.1, on the reverse strand, counting down.
CGTGAAAGGTTCTCTTCCGTTTTGGGTTCTGTGGAATTGCAGTTCTCGTCGGTGTGTGTTATGCATTCAGGATTTCTCCGCTCCCTACGATTAGCATAACCTATCCGATACACTTTGTCAAATAAAAATGCTTGATTTTCCGAACATTTTATGATACAATACAATCAAAAAGGATATGCTAATGAAAATTCTGGTTGTCGGGCAGGGCGGTCGCGAACACACGCTCGTCTGGAAACTTGCACAGAGCGAACTCGTAAAAAAAATCTATTGCGCGCCCGGTAATGCCGGCATCGCACAAATCGCAGAATCTATCCCTATGCCGGATCGATTGACCGACTTGGCAGATTGGGCGGAATCTGAGAACATAGCACTAACCGTTGTTGGTCCTGAAGCACCGTTAGCTGAAGGCATCGTTGATGTGTGCAATGAACGCGGTCTGAAAGCATTTGGACCCGATAAACGCGCAGCACGCTTAGAAGCGAGCAAGGATTTCGCCAAGCAGCTAATGCTCAAAAATGGAATCCCGACAGCAGAACACCAGACGTTTACGGATACCGAAGCAGCGATGGCTTATATCGAAGATCGCAATGCACCTGTTTTCGTCAAAGCCAATGGACTCGCTGCGGGAAAGGGCGTTATCCCCGGACGCACCTTCAAAGAGGCGTTGCAGGCTGTCACAACTATTTTGGTTGATAGGGCATTCGGAGATGCAGGTGATAGCGTTGTCATTGAAGAAGAACTGATCGGCGAAGAAGCCTCCTTTACTGTCCTAACCGACGGTACACACTGTCTCCCGTTTGTTTCTTCACAGGACCATAAAATGTCGCATGACGCGGACACCGGAAAAAATACAGGGGGCATGGGCGCGTACTCGCCAGCACCTGTTATCACACCAGAACTACACAACTATGTCATGAACCACGTCGTCTACCCTACTGTCAACGGCATGGCGGACATCGGCAGTCCGTTCAAAGGTGTACTTTATGTCGGATTAATGATTACAGATACCGGACCGAAAGTCCTTGAATTCAACTGCCGTTTTGGAGATCCAGAGGCACAAGTCCTCTTACCGCGTCTCAAAAGCGATCTGGTGCCTCTGTTGATGGCGTGTATTGACGGAACGCTCGCACAGCACACTGACGTACAATGGCATGATGAGGCTGCAGCGTGTGTCGTTATGGCTTCCGGTGGGTATCCCGACCCGTACGAGACAGGTGAGGTGATTACCGGACTTGAAGATGCGGATGCGATTGAAGGTGTTACCGTCTTTCATGCTGGCACAAAACAGGAGGGCGCAAACATTGTCACAGCAGGCGGTAGAGTGTTAGGTGTCACGGCTGTCGCTGGCGGATTGCATGATGCAATCCAACGCGCATATCAAGGGGTCGCTGCGATTCATTTTGATAAGGCACATGCACGCAGCGACATCGGATATCGGGCATTAGAAAAACTATAATGATAGGACTTTCAAAGTCCCCCTGATAAGGGGGATTTAGGGGGTTAAAGACATTCAAATATCTACGCCTCTTAAAGTCCCCCCTGATAAGGGGCGGGGAATGCCCATAAGGCATTCATACCCGGTGAATGCCCATAAGGCATTCATACCGTTGATTCTGATTCTTTAGGGGGTTTAAATGCTGAAATTACTGCTTTTTACGTAAGTCGAGACAGAGATATGACACCTGAACTCACCTATAAGATTGCCAAGTGCTGTCTCCCGGAAGAAAATGATCCGATTACCGGCTATTTCAAGGAAGATGGCACTATTGCGGTCCATCACACGACTTGCAATGCCGTGCAGGGCTTACGACCAGAGCGGTTATTAGCAGTAACATGGGCTGAGATTCAGACAACCGAGAGTTCGGCGGATCCAGTTGAGATTGCCCCTGAATTCGCTGAACTTGATGAGACCGACTACTTTATTCTCAAACACCATCAAGAATTCGGAATGGACTATTCTATTGTTGTCGCTGAAGCCTTGCGGATTCCGCTTGAAGAGATGCACCAGCGACATCGCAAATTGAGAGAACTCGGCGGCTTGAAACGCGTTGAAGGACGTATTATCCAATATCGCAAGAATATCGTCAAAGGTAAATGGATTAAGCACCGCAATCACACCTACTACGAACTCACACAGGAAGGCAAAACGTGGATTCAGGCTTTTGAAAATGAACAAATTGCAGCGGGAACATAGACACCACAAATCTCCGAAATCTATCCTTGTTCCCGAAAAAATATAATTGCCGAGACATATATATCAAAAGTGAACAAAATGGGGAGGACCGAACCGTGTTAAATCAACTGTTGAATTGGCGAATTGACGCACAGCGGCGTAAAAATCGGATGCGATCTGTCATCTTATTGTCTCTTATCCTACACCTGATTATTGCTATCGTCTATCTTTTCCTCCCGTTGAATCAACTCGCCGAGGAAGATACAGATCTCTTTGCTGTTGATTTGCTTAACGATCTCGATGCACCTAAGAAGCGGAAGCAGAAACCCAAACCACCGCTCACGAAAAAACTGCTGGATCCAAACCAGAAACTCGCCAGAGATGCAATGGACAGGAAAATTGAAGCCGCTCGAAACAAGATAGATGAGGTCGTCAAACTCAGCCCGCGCGTTGTCCTCGAAGATGTGGAAGTCAACAAGGCACCCTTGAGTGAAGTCATTCCTGATGTTATGACGGATGCCCAATTGCGCGATGCGGAAGCCTCAAACCTCAGCCGGTTAGTCGCACAACCCGGACGTACCGATGGTCGGGGTCTCGTTACAGGTAGAGTTCGCGCAAAAGGCGATGGAATGGGACGATTCCGTGGCGACGGACAGGGCGGCGGTGATGGTCTCCTCGGGGGTGGCGGAAGATCCGGGACCTCTGACCGCCTCGGTATCATCGATTTCCTCGGTGAATTCGGCGGTCCCAAAGATGTTGTTTATTGTCTGGATATCACTGCAAGCATGCAGGCAGCCGGAATGAGAAAATTACCATTAGCGAAAGATTCTCTCAAGGATTCTCTAATGATGTTGGGCAATGATGATACATTTAACATTGTAGTATTTTCTCACACAGCGAAAGCAATGAGCAAGAGAATGCTCTCAGCAAGTGCCGCAAACATAGAACGTGCTTTCAGATATCTTGATGGATTCACACCTGAGAGTATTCAAAATAATAGGGACACTAACATTCTTTCTGCAATTGAGGCAGCCTTAGCATTTGAACCCACTGTTGTTGTTTTGATAACAGATGGCGTGCCGCAGACAGACGCGGATAATTCATTACATATTGAAACAAATACGCAAAAAATCCTTGACATTGTCCGTGAACATAATCGCAACAACGCCGCTATCTATGTTGTTGGGCTTGAAATTGACCTGAAGCGCTCACTCGGCGCGGAGTTACTTGTTTCCCTCACTCAGGAACATAATGGAAAAATAAAGGCTATTGACGGCGAAGAATTGTTTGAACTGACAGGTCAGGGCGAACTCGCTGATTAATTATGAATTACCCCAAGTTGCTACTAACAGACTTTGGTGTTTCTGCGTATTTCAATGAGGTTTTCAGCTGCTTTTCCCACCCCAGAGGGGTGATATGTCTATAGAAAACGGCGTGTTCAAACTCCCGCACTCCAGCGGAGTGCTATTGCTTCGTAGTGAAAATAAATAGGTGGCTTGGATTATTAATTTCAGTCTGAAATTGGAGTCGAAACATGAATCAAAAATCTGCTGCAGGTATGATCCAGCAATTTCAATTAGACGATAAGGTGAGCATCGTCACGGGGGCGAGTCGCGGGATCGGACTCGCAATGGCAGAGGGACTCGCAGGGGCTGGGTCTGATCTCGCTATTGTCGGGCGAAAAATAGACACATTGACACCCATCGCTGAACAAATAACCAACGAAACCGGCAGAAAAATCCTTCCAATTCAGGCGGATGTCGGCAATCTCGAAGAAATTGACGCACTCGTCGCACAGACTGTGGAAACCTTCGGTAGACTTGATGTGCTCGTCAACAACGCCGGTGTCAATATACGCAATCCCGCAATGGAGTTCACCGAGGCGGATTGGGACTTCGTTACAGATGTTAATCTGAAAGGCGCGTTCTTTCTCGCGAAAGCCTGCGGTAATGTCATGAAAGCACAGCAATCAGGTAAAGTCATCAATACCTTGTCACTTACCTCAGCCATCGGGCTGCCAACGAGTGTCGCCTACACGGCAGCGAAAGGCGGTCTGCTCCAATTAACAAAACTGCTCGCTGTGGAATGGGCAGAATATAACATCCAAGTGAACGGCATCGCACCCGGTTTTATCAGAACCGAGATGACTGCCCCCGCACGTGAAGACAATCGAAATGAATGGATCCTCAATCGGACACCCGCATATCGGTGGGGTGAGCCTGAAGACTTGGCAGGTTTGACAATCTTCTTCGCGTCTAACGCCTCCGACTTTGTCACAGGTCAAATGGTCTTTGTTGATGGTGGGTTCATGGCGGGTAGCGACTGGAGGCGGCGTTCCTAAAATGGGAAAAGATAACAATCCAGGGCAAGACGAGAACCCTGCAGCATTAACACAAATCCAACAGATTCTCCACGAATTCCAGATTGAAGATGTTTCGCTCTTTGACCACGACCCTGTTCTACGGATACAGGTCTCAGATGCCCAATTTGCGCGTGCCCTCCAATTGCGGGAAACCTTAGTTGAACGGATAAAACCCCTCGGATACCGATTCGTCGCAATCGATTTAGATGAAGCGTAGCGGCATTGCGGATGAGAAGGGTCAGAATACTTGCAAAGTGCCTAATAGGTTATAATCCTTACGTATCCCCCTTGCAGTCGGGGTTTGAAACCCCGCCAGCGTTGCGTAATACATAGGTTATCATAGAAAAATGTGTAAGTCCTGAGGTTATAATCCTTCTCAACGAAAAATTTGATTTTCACCGCAGAGTATGGTATAATTTTAAAGCAAAATCCGTAAACCGACCCTTGATAGCGTCGGGTGTTCATGCTCAAGTACCCGAGGAGATATGGGAGGGGCTGAATTAAATAAAAAAACGGCGCGAAATGTAAGGAAAGCGATGCAGAAAACTGGACAGGATCTCTCACCAACAAAGCACCTTGTCACCACATACCTCAGCGAGATTAAAAGTAAGGTTGATGCCTGTATCTTTGATTTTCTCCCAACCGCTCATCAGCACCCGGATGTGCATCAGTTGTACCAGATGATGTTAGACTATCCACGCCGCGCAGCAAAAGGGTTGCGTCCCGCGCTCTGCATGCTTATGTGTGAGGCGTTCGGCGGAGACCCACAGCGCGCCATCAATACTGCCGCCTCACTTGAACTCCTCCAAAATTGGCTCCTCATCCACGATGACATCGAAGACGGATCCGAGCTGCGTAGAGGTGAGCCTTGTCTGCATCAGAAGCACGGGATTCCGATGGCAATCAACGTTGGGGACGCACTCCACTGCAAAATGTGGGAGATGCTACACCGAAACACCGAGATTCTCGGACACGAACTCGCCTTCCGCATCTTATCTGAGTTCATACAACTCAGTAACCAAGTCGTTGAAGGACAACATATTGAATTGAGTTGGGTCAGCGATAACCGCTGGGATCTCGATGAGGACGATTACCTAACCATGTGTATACAGAAGACGGCTTGGTATACTTGTATTACACCGTGTCGAGTCGGGGCAATCATCGGCGGCGCAAGTGAACCTGAAATAGATGGCCTCATTGAACTCGGTAAAGAGCTCGGTGTCGCTTTTCAGATTCAAGACGATGTGCTGAACCTCATCGGTGATGTCGGTAGGTACGGGAAAGAGATCGCCGGTGATATTAGTGAAGGCAAGCGGACCCTCGTCCTTATCCATCTTATCAATGCCTGTACCGCTGCCGAAGCACAACATGTGATTGACATTATGGCACGTCCGCGCCACAAAAAAACAGAGGCAGAGGTTGAGAGTGTCCTTCAATTGATGAAAAAACATAAATCTATTACCTACGCACAACAGCGATCTCAGGCACTGTTACGGGAAGCCGCTGGGAGATTTAAGAATAATTTTACCCATCTGCATGATGGACGCGCAAAACAACTGTTTTTATCTTTAATCCATTTTTTCGTTGAACGGGAATATTAAAACGAGGAGTCATTGGTTATAAGTTATAAGTTTTTAGTTAAGAGAGGCTAATTGGTCAATATCTTTTGGTAACCGTCGGTGTTTCAATTCGGAAACGACGGTTAAAAAGAGATGATCAAGCATCAAAAAACAGACTTATAACTTATAACTTATAACTTATAACTACTAAAAAGGAGAAGTCAATGAACGATATTTCCTCTGGAAAATTGCGAGGTATCATGAAACTCGCCGATGCCAATGGTCGCTTTAAAATGATGGCAATCGACCAACGAGGCTCCATGGTACAAGCACTCGCAGATGCGCTCAACACGGACAAAACAGATGTCCAATATGAAGATGTCGCTGCACTTAAAACTTTGATTACTCGAGTCCTTTCCCCAAATGCTACCGCAGTTCTTACCGACCCGATTTACGGGCATCCCTACTCTATCACTGAAATCCCAAGGGAGGTCGCGCTACTGTTGGCTTATGAAGAATCCGGTTATGTCAGCGAAGGTGTCGCCGAGAACGAACGCCTCTCCAATCCGATAGCAAATTGGACGATCGCGAAGGCACAACGTGCCGGCGCAGATGCCATTAAACTCCTCGCTTACTACCATCCCGATGCTTCCGCAGAAACCCTCAAGCATCAGCAAGCCTTTGTCCGTCATGTCGGTGATGAATGTGAAAAGCAGGATCTACCATTTCTCTTGGAATTGGTGAGTTATGCCCTTGAAGGCACGGCGAAAAGTGTTGGGTTCGCAAAGCAGAAGCCGGACCTCGTGATTAGGAGTGTTGAAGAGTTCACAGATCCAAGTTACAAAGTTGACATCCTAAAATTAGAATTCCCCGCCGACTTGAAGTACACGGCGGATTATCAGGATGCGAGTTTTTATGCGGGCGAATCGGCGTATGAACTCGCTGAAGTCAAGGAAGTCTGTCAGAAATTGGACGAAACTTCGACGTTACCGTGGGTGATTCTAAGTGCCGGTGTGGATATTGAGGAATTCATTGAGAACGTTAACCTCGCAACCGGTGCTGGGGCAAGCGGCTTCCTCTGTGGGCGAGCCATCTGGAAAGATGTTTTCCAATACTATCCTGATACCGATGCAGTTCAGAAATTCCTTGACAACAAAGCGACGACGAACTTCAAGAACGCAAATGCCGCAGCAGAGAACGCACTCCCGTGGTTTGAGCATCGCCAATTCGGTGGTGCCAAAAACGTTCAGGTCGCCAAGCAATCCGCAACATGGTATCAGGACTATTAGGGTGGAGGGATTCGCGAACGCGGAAATAGTTATCGGTTATCAGTTTTCAGTTCGGTGTCTGATTGTTGGTCATCCCTTGGTAACCGTCGTTACCGAATTGAGGCACCAACGGTTCCCAAAAATCTCTTAACTGACGACTGATAACTGACGACTGATAACTGCATCGTTGATTTTCTCAAGGATTTTATGGGCAATGCTGAGGGTCGTTTCTTCGGAAACTCGCCCTCCAATTTCCGCTACCAGCACGATGACAGTCTGTTGAACGAACAAGAAATTCGCACCCGTTTGCCAAACTACGTCACCGAGTCCATGGTCGTCATTCGGTGGAGGTTGATAGATAGAGTCATATCCACCAAATTTTAGCACCGTCTTTGCTGAGAGTCGAAATCTACCTTCATCAGCCGCTGTGCATGCCTCGTCGTGCGACTCGAAAAACCAGTAATGAATGGCAACTTGCTGCGATGCCGAGTTGTTCAACCACCATCTATCGCGCCAACCGAATTGCGCTACAGGCGGCTTTGGGGATGTTGGAGAATAGAGTTCTTGGGCGGAAGCATGGCGTGCCGCTAAATCCTTCAGATCGTCAGCTGTGAGTTGAATTGATTCAAACGTAAGTTCCATAAAGATATAATAACATCTCTGAAACGTAATTTCAAATTAAATAAGAGCGGTTCATTATTCACTGATCTTTTGTCCCGTAAACTGTCGTAATTATAGGCATTAAAAAAATAAAGATTTTCTCGGCACAAATCAACTAACAAAATAGCGAAGGTTTTTTCGGCACAAATCAACCAATAGAAACAGCACTACGCTACCGATCATAATCAAACCGATAAAATTATTGAGGCATCTTACAGTCCCGCAAGAAATATGAGAATATTAGCACGATATATACTCAAAGAATTTTTGCCACCTTTCATAATAGCACTTATCTGTTTCACCCTCATGCTCATCTTCAACGACCTCTTTCGGTTGACGAAACTCTTTGTGCAGAAGGGCGTGAGTCCGCTCTATCTCGTTGAGCTGCTGATCTATGTGATGCCAGCGACGGTTGTGTTATCTCTGCCGATGGCAATGTTAGTTGCTATTTTGTTGGCACTTGGAAGGCTCTCTACGGATAACGAGATTGTCGCTATGAAAGCGCACGGCATCGCTTTTCATCAACTCATGTTCCCGCTGCTAACAGTCGCTGTGGTGCTGAGCGTTGTGGATCTTGTGTTGATAGACTACGCGCTCCCGCAGGCAAACCGAGCTTATGCTACCCTCCAACGCGATATCCGCAGGCACAAACCCGCTTTCGTTTTAGAAGAAGCCACCGTCATGAAAGAGTTGGAAAACGAAGGTAAACTCTGGATGTACGAATCTATGGACGCAGAAAGCGGGCGCATGCAGAACGTCAAAATCTGGGATAATATCTGGAGCGGACGGCCACGATTCAGTCATGCACAAGAAGCAAGTCTCGGTTTTGAAGATGGCAGAGCGATGCTCACGCTTTATGATGGACTCACTTACGCGCCTGAAATCAGCAATTTAGACGATTTTCGTATAACAAAATTTCAGCAACAACAACTCGCACTTCAACTAACCGAAGATCTTGAACGCAGCGCATTTCAGAGCCAGAACCCCCGTTCAATGCGCATTTCACAACTCAAGGTGTTCATTGGGACATTGAGATCCAATTTACATACCAGTACAAACCAGGACTACACCCGCCAGAAAATTCGTTCTGCCGAGGTTGAATACCACAAAAAGTTTTCTATCCCCTTTGCGTGTTTGGCACTCGGACTAATAGGGGTCCCGCTGGGGTTGATGGTGAAACAGGGCGGTAGGATGCTCGGATTCGGAATCGGCTTAGCCGTGATTGTGGTGTACTATTTGCTGCTCCAAGTCGGTCAGAATGGCGGTATAAACGGAATGTTACCGCCAACCCTCGCCATGTGGCTCCCCAATATTGTGATAGGTATATTCGGGATCGGCTTCACTTTCTGGATGATCGCTGAAGGGAAAATCCGCGCGTGGCGCGACCGAGATAGCAAGGTTCCGATTGTCGTCAGTAGGAAAGCTGAATCTTAAGCCAAACTTCACAATGTTTTCAACCACACGAAATCTTAGAAATATTTGATGTAGGACATACGCCTTGAACATTCTTGACCGGTACCTGCTTCGTGAATACCTCAAAGCCTTTGTTGTCGGACTCTTATTTTTTATCGCGCTGATTATTGTCGTCCGACTGTTAGATTACGATCTCAAAAAGTTTGAGAACGATATTTCCTACACCACCGCCGTCAAGATCGTCTTATACCAAGCCCCGCGTCGGATTATGGAAATGGTGCCGGTTGCTGGTTTTGTCGCTGTCTTTTTTACGCTCGGACGCATGGTTAGGCGCAACGAATTCACCGCAATGAAAGCAGGGGGCATCAGTGTTTACCGACTCCTCGCACCCATTCTAATTATTACCCTCATTATTTGTGGACTCTTCGCCATTTTTTACAATCGAGTTGCCTCCCCTGCCTTTCACGAAGCGCATCTCTTGCAAAATAAAGTCAGACCCCGACGCGGTAGGAACATCGTTTTTAAAGGCAAAGACAACCGTATCTTTTACTCCCAGCGGATCGTTTTGGATGCTAAGGAAATCAGCCAGTTAACGATTTATGAATACGATCCGGAAAACCGGCTTGAGCGTATAACTTTCGCGAAGGCCGCGACTTGGACACCGACCGAGTGGGAACTCACCGATGGATTTATTCGCCACTTTGAGAAAGGCATTGAGGTCGATTACGAAACTTTCGACACCCATGTTATTGAACGCCACGAAGACCCCGCGCGTTTTATCGGAAGTGAAAAAGATCCAAGAGCAATGACGATCAAAGAACTCCGAGAGCAGATCGCCTATAAACGCGAAGCCGGTCAGATTTCGCGTAAGGAGCAGGTGAAATTGCATCATAAAACGGCCTATCCATTCGCAGCTGTCGTCGTCGTGATGCTCGGCGCGCCAATCGCCATCAGATTCGGTAGGGCAGGATTTTTTGCTGGACTGGTCATTGCGTTTTTCCTCTCTTTCATCTATTGGGCACTCTCTTTCGCTACGCTTGAAGGACTCAGTGAGAACGGTAAGCTTCACCCGTTTCTCGCCTGTTGGGGGGCGAACATTCTCTACGCCACCGTCGGGAGCATCATGATCTGGCGTACACCTAAATAAAGAGGATTTACGCTTTCCTCTTAAAGTCCCCCTGATAAGGGGGATTTAGGGGGTTATTGTATTTTGGGTAACACCACAGATTAAAGTCCCCCTGATAAGGGGGATTTAGGGGGTTATTGTATTTTGGATAACACCACAGAAAACATGATCTCCTCAAAAATTGGTAACTTCTTCTTCAAAATCCGTAGTTTCACCCCGATCCCGTTTATCTTTGCCCTGCTCTATTTCGCCAAACCTATGTGGCACACAGTAGCAGTTGGTATACCGTTTATTGTTATCGGCGAGTTGCTTCGGATATGGGCAGTCGGATATGCTGGTGCCTCCACCCGTGCGAGAACCCTCGGTGCTGCCCGCGACCTCGTCACCACGGGGCCCTATGGATACGTCCGTAACCCGCTCTATCTCGGTAACTTTCTACTCAGCCTCGGTGTCTGCCTTGTAGCAAATGTCTATTGGCTCGTTGCGATACTCATAGTTGGCTATTTCTTCCAATATCTACCCATTATTGCGTTAGAAGAGGCATATCTGTTGGAATCCTGCGGTACGGTGTATCAAGTCTACCGAGAACAGGTGCCTCGCTTTATTCCGCAATTTCATTCCTATCCAGATGCCTCTCCGCATGATTTTTCTCTCGCCCGCGCTATTAAAAGTGAAAAACGCACCTTGACAGCAATTATTTGTGTCGTCGGATTAATTTTTACTCGGCAGCTTATAGGCACATTATAGGAGTTCGGCAGCCTCTTTTCGATCACCAGGCTTGTAACCCCTGCACAAACCTTCTCCAACAAACTACGATTTAAGAGGGATCTCTCATTTTTACGATTTTCTGAAAGTTTGCACCCTTTTCTCCGACAAATTGCGTCCTTAATAATCGGAATCTTCATGACTCGACAAACAGATATTGCAGATAGTTGGGTAGCCGCTACCACTTTGATCTGTTCAAGTCTCGGAATTGTTGATATAATACTTCAAGAAAGGAGTCAAGATGTCTGATCAGTCTTCAAAGAATACTCAGTTTTCATCGGAAGCAATCAACGGATACCCCGTAGTTCTCCTCGTTTTCGGGTTCCTGCCGATAACCCTTGGTACGGAAGGTGGGATAACGACAGCATTCGGATTAATTTTTATCAGCGTTGTGTGGATTAGTTTAGGTATTGTACCTCTGTTCAGTGAAAACAGAACCACATCTGTGTACATTGCGAGCATTATCTTAATCGCAGTTGGAAGTGGCATTGGCGGATTATGGGTCGTGACAATCTTAAAAGTTCTGTTCTTTGAGACCAAAATGTTCATGGTAAATGACTGGGTGCTTGTAGTGGCATCGGTATCAGCAAATCTGGCAGTCTTGATAGGGTCTATTGTGATTCTGAAAGTATCGCCTGTGACGCTCTCGTTGCGTCTTGGCGTGGGTGCCCTTGTTGTCGCAAGTGCGTACCCTATCGGTCATGGGGTTGTCTCAATAGTATTGTCGATTATTAACGATGTTCCGCCAATATTCACTCCAGCGGGAAAGGCAATGACAGCAATTTTGAACGGTGGCGCGATTGTTGTATGGACCCTTTTGATCCCTCGGAAAGTGCTTCAGGAGAAGGTTAGGTTAGTCGTGCCACTTGGTATCGTTTGTGGAATAAGCTTCATCGGCATCGGACTGGCGTATATTATAGAAGCAATATAGGGACAATATTTTTATTATGACGAACTATACATCAACGTAGGAGCGGATATGTTTAAGAAAATCACAGAAAAACTTACAGCACCCCTAAAGTTTTCATGGGAAATGATGGTTGGTAGTGGGCAAGTCTGTCTCCTTTTAATGTTTCAAGTATTGCCTTGGGCGCAAGACATAAATTCAACATTGACAAGAACATTGGCGGGAGGAACGCTGATAGTCTACGGTATTCTATGGATCCTTCACGGTATCTATCCGCTGTTTCTTGAGAATCGACCTACATCCGTGACGATCAGTGGCAAGGTTATTATCGCATCAGGCTGCTGTATTATCGGGTTGGGGATCGCCATGATTGTGCCACTGATGCCGGAAGTCAATTGGATGCCAAGAATGGCAGGAATCTTTTATAGCTTCGCTTTTTCTGTATGGCTATTTGTGATTATGAAACTGGCACCCATTATAACTCGACGGCTGTTAATTGGCATAGTTCTCTGTGTTATTGCAACTGGGTATGCCTTCGTTTGCAATATAGTGGTGGTGATAAATGCACTCGCTTCTGATATATCTCATGTAGAGGCATCTTGGGACCTGACGATAGGATATTTTGTGAGTGGTGTTGCTATGACTGCATGGACAATCTTGGTGATGCGGAAAAATACACCTGCCCGTTACAAGGGACTGGTGCCTTTTTTTATAATTGCCGGGGTCATATACATCGGATTCGGGATTGTAATGGCTACAGTGCTAATATCTCGCTAATGATATCTATTGAGAATTTTTGAAGTTCTGTGGAACATTCTTTTCTAAAGTCGGAGTTTATGACTTGAATGCAAACAAATGCTGAACAGAAAAACAGACAGATACACCATTTTTCCGCGGAAAACTCAACACCAACACTAAAACTCCCGCGACGCATGATCTTAATCATCGTCCTCATCGGGATTATCGGATTTTTTAGCGGAGTGTTTGTCGGGCTACTGCTGTGCCAGTATTGCGAGAAGGTGGTGCTACAGGTAGGCAAATATAAGATTTTTGGCGAGCACCCTATCTATTGCCCACTATATGATAAATAGGCGTACCGTTTTAATGCGTCACAAAGTTCACAATTTTTCTTGCATTACGTGGGACAGACATATTCTGCCCCTACGATGCTATCTGTGCCAATCCTGCACGCTCGCGAAAACGATTAAACGTTTTCAGAATCCCTTGCTCCATCGTATAGGCAGGCGTAAACCCCATCTCTTCAGCGATAGGCGTTGCATCATAATCCCATGAAATGCCAAATACCCCCGGCTCCAACGTAATCTCTGCCTCCGGCACCAATGTCTTGAGATACGCCACACCTTCTTTAACAGGGCGGATACCCCCTTTCACATTGAATACACGTGTCTGCGTCGTTGGGCAAGTACACGCCACGACAATCGAACGCGAGACATCCTCCACGTACTGCCAATCCACCGCATCATCGCCAAATGGACAGACATGCGGTTCACCCATCGCTACTGCTTCAATCATCTGCGTTGTAAACGAACTCATTCCGCGGGTCCTACCGACACCGTAGACAGCCGTAAATCGCAATCCGATTGAATCCACACCATAGGCATCGAAATAGTGCGTTGCGTATTTTTCATTAAGGGATTTACACGCGCCGTAAATGAACTTAGGATAGTGTGGCGCGTCATTGAGAATCTGTTGGTGGTTATAGTCTTCAGGGGCACCGAACACTGCGACGCTGCTTGCCCAAACGACACGTTTAAGATTGAAGATACGCGCCGCTTCCAATATATTGATCGTGCCTTCACAGACGACTTTTAACGCCTGGGGTGGATTCGCGTTACACGCCGGTACCTGCCACGAGGCGAGATGAATCACGCGATCAATTTCATATTCTTGAACCGTCCGTAAGACGTGCGGTAGGTCGGTAATGTCGCCTTGCACGAAGGTGAACCCTTCAATCTGTTCGTCCGTGAGTACCATCTTTGGAATGGTCAGATCGTAAGCAAAATCGTAAACCACTACCTTTTCACCGGCAGCTAACAGGTCGCGGATAACGTAAGTACCGATGCAGCCCATGCCACCGGTGAGCAGATATGCCATAGTCTTTTTTCTCCTCTTAAACGGACACGATCATCGAACAGCGATGTATCTTTGTAGGAGCGAGCTGTGCTCGCGATCTTTGTAGGAGCGAGCTGTGCTCGCGATCTTTGTAGGAGCGAGCTGTGCTCGCGATCTTAAAAGGACACGATCACCGAACCGCGCCCTTCTGGCGAAGTCTATATACCGAACAGTTGCTAACTCGTTTCGAGAGGCGTTTCCACATTCACGAGAATATCATCGCCTTCCACTTTAACAGGATACGTCGGCAGGCTCTCCTCACCTGGCCATACACATTCACCTGTTGTCACATCAAATTCCCACATATGAAGTGGACACGTAACACAGTTGTTATCTAAAAAGCCGTAACTCAAAACGCCACCGAGGTGAGGACAGATATTATTCATAGCATAGTACTCACCTTGAACATTGTAGATACCGATGAAAACGCCATCAACTTTCACGCCAATACATTTACCGGGCTGAATTTGATCGGTTGTCGCGGCTTTTATAAATTGTGACATAATTTCTCCGTTTTTTGTGTCTAATACGAAGCGTAAAATTAAAATCGCCATAGTGTTTTCTGATGCGATTTTCTAATTGATGTCGTATCTCTATTGAGACTACGCATCATCCATCGGGTACAGACTACATCCGCCGTCTACAAGAAGCACTGCTCCTGTCATATAATCTGCGGCGGAACTACATAAAAACAAGAAGGCGTTTGCCACCGAATCAAGCGGTTGCATAACGCCGAGTGGAATTGCTTTTTGGGCACGGGCGCGGTAGATTGGATCCGTATCCCACTGCTGTTTTGCGAGGCCAACACTCACAATACCGGGAGCGACTGCATTTGCGCGAATCCCTTTATCTGCCAATTCCCGTGCGAAGGAACGCATGAGCTGCTGCATTGCAGCTTTACTTGCGTTATAGGGACCAATCTCGGGCCACGGCACGTCAGCAACCCAAGATGTCGTAAAAATAAGATGTCCTTTGACACCATCTTCAAGCATGGAACGGGATGCAGCACTGCCCAATAAAAACGCTGTTCGGGCATTGACAGCCATTGTCTCATCCCACTCTTCTGCGCTGTATTCTAACAACGGCTTCGGAATCACCATACCGATATGACACAACGCGACGTGGATAGCTCCGAATCGCTCGCGCGCAGCATTTACCAACACATCGGTTTCATCGGCGTCCGTCAGGTCTGCCTTAACATAGTTAATGGCTCCTATGTCAATTCCGTGCTGGCTGAGCCGGTCTATCGCCTGTTGATCCGGCAAGATGTCGTTCACCGTTACATTTGCACCGTGCGCAACTAATTTTTCGACGATTCCAATCCCGATCGCTCCGCACCCACCGGAAATAACGATGTGGTGTCCGATGAGTGCATCGGTACGGAAAGCCATTGTCAAATCTCCTGTTATTTTCGCATCACTTTACCTTCACCACGCGGATCCGTGCCACCGTCGTGATGAGTTCCATCGTTCCATAGACGGACACCGTGTCCAGGACCGCCAATGCCGCCACTATCTGTGATTTCATGCCCGAGTGCTCTCAACCCAGCAAGCACCTCTTCACCCGCACGCGATTCGACTTGGATCGGTTCGGCACCATCACTATGGAAGCGTGGTGCGTCTAATGCCTGCTGCATCGACACTTGCAAGTCCATGAGACTGACGCTGATGTTAAGTTGATTATTCTGGATAGTCCTACCACCGGGAATTCCGTATGTGGCGAAGGGTTTGCCATCCCGTGTAGCGAGCATCGGACCCATGTTATGAAGTGGGCGCTTCCGGGGACCGACAGAGTTGGCAAGTCCGGGTCTCGGATCAAAACGTCCGACGCCGTGTCCAAAGAGTAACCCCGTTCCGGGCACTGTAACCATTGAACCGAATCCACCACCGTGCGTCTGCGTCAGAGACACCATATTTCCATTGGCATCCGCTGTGGAGATATGGCTTGTGCAGTTCATCGGTTCATGGTAGACGACTTCCCCGGGTTGCGGCGATTTCAGACCGGCTTTCAGCTTTTCGCTAAGTGTTGCCGTGAAGTTATCCGAGAGTTCTGTTTTGATATCTATATCAACGACCTTCGGATCTCCAAATCGGCGGAGTCTTTCGGGCCAGCAGACCTTCATCGCTTCAGCGAAGAGATGGAATCTTTCAGTAACAGACATCTCTGCTACATCAAATTCTTCTACCAGTCGAAGCATCTGTAAAGTCGTCAGTCCACCTGCACCGAGGGGTGCTGTATAGACCGAGTAGCCTCGGTACTGAATCTCATAAGGTTCGGTGATAAATGGACGGTAAGTCTTCAGGTCATCAACGGTGAGGCATCCACCTAATTCCTGAATGTGGTTTGCGATTGTTTCAGCGATTGCCCCTTCATAGAATGCAGAAGATCCACCTTCCGCGACCGCATCTAAGGTTCGGGCAAGTTCAGGATTGGTAAGCACTTCCCCTTTTTTCGGAGGTCTACCATTTTTCAGGAAAACACGTGCTGTTTCTGGGAAATCCTGTTTCCAACGTTCTGCGTTTCCAGCTATCCCACCCCGGTTCGCACTGTTGGGCGCGTAGCCGTAACGAGCAGAATTAATAGCCGGTCGTAGCACATCGGCGAGCGGCAGCGTTCCAAACTCCGCCAACGCCAAGCACAAGCCACCGACGACTCCGGGCACGCCGATAGATAACGGACCGTGAACGTTTACGCGTCCTGGGACTCGGTACCCCGCAACTGTATCTGGCGCATCTTCAATCGTGAACAGGTCTTCGGAAGCGGCTGCGGGTGCTGCGGAGTTGTAATCTATTGCGATGACATCTTCCGTTTTGCTACGATAGATAAGCACGCACCCACCGTACCCCGCGATGCCGTTATGCGAAGGCTCCACGACCCCTTCTGCAAACGCCGCGGCGACAGCAGCATCAACAGCGTTCCCACCGGCAAGAAGCATCTCGAATCCCGCCTGTGCCGTACGCGGATGCGGCCCAGCAACGGTACCGTAGTCTGTTTTGTATAAATTCACCAGTTTTTCCTTTCGCTGAAGGCTAATACACAGAATTCTAAGGTTTTTTTACAGAAATGTCAAGTAATTCAGACATTTTATCTGCTTCTTCTCTATTGACGATGAAATCTACAATTAGGTGTAGGGCTATTTAGTTTTCGATTCCTGTCTGCGACTTCATCTGAACGCCCGCATCTTGAATCCAATACTGGATACGAGAGGAAGATGGAGCCGAGGTGTGATCGCTGAACGGCGTAAGACCTGTTAAAAATTCCTGTTCAATTTTTCGAGGAATCGTGATACAATTTGGAACTTAGCATTTTCAATTACCAATCGTTGAAGGAGAAGATATGATGAACAATCAAGTGACTTCGCCCGAAACATTCTTTGGATTCCAACTTGGCTGTGACCGTAAGATTGCCGCTTGGGACAAGATCGTT
The DNA here is from genome assembly GCA_022827185.1 of Candidatus Poribacteria bacterium. Lineage (GTDB taxonomy): Bacteria > Poribacteria > WGA-4E > WGA-4E > WGA-3G > WGA-3G. The sequence goes on along the minus strand of JAJDTM010000036.1, from coordinate 12,068 downwards.
GCGTACCTGCAGTTGTTAGAACAGGAGAGCGACTGCCTACAAGTCATTGATATGGGACCTTCCACAGAGGGGAACCCGTTTCTGTTAGCCTTCATCTCATCGCCACAAAATCTGACAAATTTAGCGCGTTTGCAAGCCGTCAACGCCGAAATAAGTGATGCCCGAGGACTCTCGGAGGAGCTTGCGAAGGCATTGATCAGCGAGGGGAAGGTAGTACTCTGTCAGTCAATGGGCCTTCACGCCACGGAGATCGGGAGTACGCAGATGGCATCGGAACTCACTTACGATTTGATAACCAGAACGGATGCGGAAACGCAACGCATTCTTGATAACGTAATTTTCCTGATGTTTCCGTGCCTGAACCCAGACGGGCTGATCATGACAACAGATTGGTACAACAAATATTTCGATACCGAATACGAGGGCTGTAATCTTCCGTGGCTTTATCATAAATATGCCGGGCATGACAACAACCGTGATGCCTTTATGTTGAATTTGGTTGAATCGCAATACGTTGCACGGATCCTGTTTCAGGAGTGGCATCCACAGGTGTTCCAAGACCACCACGAGATGGGGAGTTACGGGGCACGCCTGTACGTCGCCCCTTATTCTGAACCGATTCACCCGCATGCTGACCCACTCGTCTGGCGGGAAATAAGCTGGTACGGGGCGCACATGGCATACAGGTTGGAGGAAGCGGGTAAGACAGGCGTCCTGAATGCCGCGCAATTTCCAGCGTGGGGCCACCTCGGCTTCCACTGGATGGGGAATTATCACAACATTGCCAGCATCCTCACCGAATCTGCACACACCAAGTTGGCGACACCCCTATATATCCACAAGGGACAATTACAATCCCAAGGGGATCCACTCAGAGCATTTCCGCATTACAAACCGCAGACAAATTTTCCGCATCCGTGGCTGGGCGGCTGGTGGCGATTACGCGACATCGTCGAGCAACAGAAGATTGCAGCGTGGAGCTTGCTTGATTTAGCCGCGCGGCACAAGGATACCGTCCTGTCCAACGCATATCTGAAAGCGAAGCGGCAGACAGCGCGTGGCGCGACGGGTACCCCGAGCGCGTATCTCATCCGTCCGATACAGCATGATGCTTTGACTGTCGTGGACCTGATTAATAAGCTGCTCGCCCAAGGCATTGACATCCAGAAAGCAACGCAAGCCTTCACTGCTAATGATTCAACCTACTCGGTGGGCACATACGCCATTTTCCTCAATCAGCCGAAAATGGCAGTCATCAAAACCCTGCTTGGACAGACCTTTTTCCCAGATGATGCTTGGACACGCACACCGGACGGCACGCCAAATCGCCCGTATGACACAGCGACAGACACAGTCGCGGAGTTTATGGGGGTCAAGGTCGAACCTGTCAATACTTTGGCGTGCGATGACGCTATTTTCGCTTTGCTCACAACTCCCGAGCAACCCACGGGCCGATTGGTTGGTGAATCAGAATTTGGTTATATTTTCGATGGGCGACTCAATGAAAGCTTCAGGTTTGTCAACCAGTTGCTGGCGCGAGACCTCCAAGTCATATGCGTTGATGAGACCATTGAAGTCGGCGATACGCAATTTCCACCGGGGGCGTTTGTAGCACCCGCTGAATCAAAAGAGGTGCTTGAGGGATTCACGAGCGATTCCGGGATTACGTTCTATACTTTAGAACAGGAACTTTCGGGCCGCTGGCATGAAGTTCAAAAACTGCGCGTTGGTATGTACCAGAGATACCATGGGGGCAATATGGATGAAGGTTGGACGCGACTCGTACTCGAACAGTTCGGATTCCCCTATCAGACGTTGAAAGATGATGACATCACGGGCGGCGACCTAAGTCAGCAACTTGACGTTTTCATACTCCCCAGCGACACGACTGATAGGATCGTCGGTAAATCGGAAAAGGACGAAGCCGACGAAGATGAATCCAAGGAATTCAACGTTCCACCAGCGTACCGGAGTGGCATTGGTACGGAAGGTGTCAAGGCGATTAAGCAATTCGTCGAGGAGGGTGGAACGCTACTTGCCCTTAACGAAGCGTGTGAGTTTGCGATTGAGAAATTGGATTTGCAAGTCAGAAATACCCTTAAAGGGAAGTCCTCGAAGGCGTTCTTTTGTCCCGGCTCGACATTGAAAGCGACTGTTAACACAAATCACCCGCTCGGGTACGGCATGCCTGATGAAACTCTCATACTGTTCTGGGATAGTCCCGCATTTGAAATTCAACACTCACGCTTCAGCGAAAGATACGAACTCATTGTTCAATATCCAGAAAAGGCTATCTTGCAAAGTGGTTGGCTTGTTGGCGAAGACCAACTCTCGGAACAGGCAGCTATGGTCTCGGCGCAGTACGGTGCAGGGCGCGTCATCCTTTTTGGATTTCGACCGCAGTTCCGGGCACAAACCCGCGGGACGTTTAAGCTGTTTTTTAACGCCCTTCTTGGTTAGGGACTAATATATCTCTAATCCTGTCCATCCTTGAATCCCACAAATCACAGTTCAGACAATTAAGAGTATCGTGATCCATTCTGGTAGGAATGATCTCCTTGTAGTCACACTCGCTGACCACTGACTGCTGATGGCTGATGGCTGACTGCCTTTCAGGTATTTTCGTTTGACATGTTGTCCTGAACCGTGTATAATACAAGAGGACGTATCTAATAAAAAGTCTCATCACACGTTAACAGCCAGAAGAAATCCGGAAGTGAGAAACTATAATGTATCCTCGTAGGCAATCACGCATCGTTGCGATGCAAATACTGTATCAAATTCAACTCACCGCCGCGCCTGTGCCAATCGTCATGGAACAGTTTTGGCAGAGCCAAGAGACATCCGTAGAACTCCGTCCGTTCGTAGTAGAACTCGTTGAAGGCACCACTTCACATCTCGAAGCAATTGATGAATTGCTGCAAAACACCTCTGAAAACTGGAAACTCCACCGGATGCCTATTGTAGATTTGTCTATTTTGCGATGTGCAACCTATGAAATTCTCCATCTCAGCGATATTGATCCAGCAACCTCAATTAATGAGGCAATTGAGATTGCCAAAATTTATAGCACCCCGGATTCACCTAAGTTTATCAATGGAATCTTGGATAGTATCCAAAAAAGAAGCACCTAAACATGTTTAAACACTTAGGTAACAGACCCTATATTGCGAAAGATAAAAGAACAGAGTTTGTCTAAAAATCACACATGGTTAATTTAAAAAACTTAACGTTATGTCTGCTGTTCCTACTTCCGATGCACATAAACGCTGCACCAGAATTTGAATTTGTGAGCGAGTTCGGTGGGAAGGGAGAAGGTGAAGCACAATTCGCAGAAACCTTGTTCATGGCGTTTGGACCTGACAATGCCATTTACGTCGCAGATACGGATAACTTCCGAATCCAGAAGTTCACTGAAATGGGAGGGTTTGTATTTGACATCCAGATGGAAACAGAGAGCGAATTTCGGTTTATTAACCCGACCGCTATCGCTATTGGCACGGATAGTAGCATCTATGTAATGGATTGGATGTTCGTTCAGATTTCAGATCCAAGTCAGCAAAAAACAGAGGGACCGAAAATCTTTAACTACGGTCCGTGTGTTCATAAATTTGACGCACAAGGTGTATTTGTTGCAAGCTACTCGATACAAGATTTCAGCCAGAAGATAGCACCGCTTGAGGCGGCGGCACCCGGCTTGGATGCTGAAGGCAATTACGCGCGCATTATACCGCAAGGAGACACAAAACGAACGTTTCTCTTGACGGTAGACGCAAGCGGAAGCCTCTATATCTGTGATGGTAGCGTGATTTACAAACTCAGTGCGACGGGTGAACCCGTTTCCCACTATCCACTCGCGCAACCGGGAACAGGACACCTTGTCCACCCAGTGGATATAACAGTAGATAAAGCGGCGAATATATATGTTGTTGATGAAAAGGGACATCGGGTCCTGAAATATAGTGCCGAAGGGAAATTCTTACAAGTTTTCGGTGAATACGGCGACGCAGCAGGACAATTTATCAACCCCTTTCGGATAGCGGCATTAACAGATGGAACGCTCCTTATCGCAGACACAGCAAAGTACTTAAAAGATTTCGCCTCCACGCTGCCGAGACGGCTGGACGATCCGACGCGACGTTATACTGGCGATACACAATTGTTTCGTTACCGGCTCCGGCGTATCCAACGATTTACGACAGATGGGGCATACACCCAGAAATTGCTGATCCCATTTCGACGAGAGGTTGAGACCGATGTCGCACTGCAACTCAAGGGAATTGACCGAAGTGGAAATCTCTACTATCTCAACCCAACCGAATTGCTGTTTCGGAAGTATACGCCAACAACACCCTTGATTTCTTCGATGTTCCAAACGGAACTCAAACTCCGCTATACACGCGACCTGCAAGACATTGAAATCGACAACCAAGACGACTTGGATGCTGACCTCTATACCAAATCTGATTTTGATGAACAGATTGTTCAGGATACCGCTTATGCAGATTTAATGCTATCTTATGATCTCAACGAGTCGTTACGTCTCGCACTTTCCAATCGACTCACCTATGTCCGCATGACCGATACGAGTTATTATCGTGCAAGGGATTTTGAAGACTTCCGTGGCAGCTTCAATCAAGACGATAGAGCGACTGAAAACTCTTGGGACGATCGGATTCAAGTTGACTTCACGTGGATACGCGACCATAGCCTCTACAATTACCGGGAGGCACGGGCATTTGCGTATTTCAACGTCATACGCCTTGATTTCATCAACGATGCGCTGAATCCATCCAATTTTCGATTCTTTGATTTCAACGCAGCTCTCTCTGACTGGGGAGCAGGTGTCCATTACGACTTAAGTCGGACATTCCGATTGAATTTTGAAATCACACACTTTTTCGGCAAAAACAGCTACACCTATATTGACGAGACGAGTGTCCTCTATGCGACTGGGTTTCAGGAAGCAGACACGATCCGTGCAATTTTGTTCATAAACGGGATCTTTTAAAACGGTTGCAATATATTCCAAAATTAGATATTATCGGAGTTGAAATCCTTTTGGAACGGGCTTCAAAAGTACCTGGGCAGACTCGACGGAGGTTTTCAGCAATGCAAACGTATCCATTGTCACAACTCACCGAAGAAACGCTTAACACACTTGTCGAACTGCACGAAGCGGATGGGGACTTAGAAGCATGGGGGAAAATGCAGATGCCCTTGACTGCCGAAGAAGGAGTGATGCTTGACTACCTCAAGGCAGACACACAGCAACGCCACCTCACAAGGTTAAACGAAGCCACCCTCTGGGCACGGACTATTTATCCGCTCTTAAGGCTTGCAGAGAATGATCGAATTGTGGCGTGGGCAGGTGTACCACTCAAAGCGACATATCCCGGGTTTGAATTGGAAGGCGAAGCCGATGGCGCGCTTGCTCCCGCTGTTGCTGGGAAAATTAGGGGGCCTTATCTCGTTGTCCATGAAGCAAAACGCGGTATTAACGCGCCAGACCCATTGTGCCAACTTTACGGTGAAATGATCGCCGCCGCATGGATCAACTGGAAAACAGATGCTAATCCAGAACAACAGATTTTTGGGTGTTACACTATCACCGATGATTGGACCTTCGTACGCGGAAGCGTTAGTGAAATTGAAAGCGACAGACCTGTGTTCCATGTCGAATTTTCGCCGAGATACAACGGTATTTTGGAAGCGGAACGCATTGTACAGCTCCTTAAGTTTATCGTTGCAAAGCGCGTAAACGTCAACACATAACAGGAGGCATTACCATGGCAACTTTTGGAACAGGTGATTATCAATATGAGGTCGTTGAAGGATGGGGCATGATACCCCAACTCGGTCTCGTCTCCGGCGTGGCGTGCGACTCAAATGACCGCGTCTATGTCTACAACCGGAGCCCACAACCCGCTATGCTCGTTTTCGAGGCGGATGGCACATTCGTTACCGAATGGGGCAAGGATATCTTCCAGAAACCCCACGGCATCTGGATGAGTCCCGATGATGAAATCTATACCACAGATACCGTTGATCATACAGTCCGAAAATTCTCGCTTGATGGCGAATTATTGCAGACGTTTGGCACTGTTGATCAACCCGGTCCACCCGGAGGTCCCTTTAATGAACCGACGCGCGCTGTCCTTTCTGCCTCTGGAGAGATGTACGTCTCCGATGGCTACGGACAATCGCGGGTCCACCGGATGACTGCCGATGGTGAAGTGATCGTTTCGTGGGGCGCACCGGGCACCGGACCCGGCGAATTTAACCTGCCACACGATGTCACCGTAGACCATAACGACCGCGTCTATATTCTTGATCGTGGCAATCTCCGTTGTCAAATTTTTAACAACAACGGTGAATACCTGACCGAATGGACTGACCTCCGTTCACCGAATGATCTCTTCATTGATAGTGATAATATCATTCACATCGCTGAAGGTGGACAACGCATCAGTATCATGACACTTGAGGGTGAAGTCATCGGACGGTGGGGCGAGAAGGGCGATGCTCCGGGACAATTCAGTGATTCACCACACGGCATCTGGATCGATTCAAAAGGCGACATCTATGTTAGTGAAGTTATCGCCGATAGGCGTTTCCAGAAATTCGCGAGGGTTTAGTAAGTTTTGAAGAAACCTTATTATTATTTCACGGGTGCAGCTTACAAGCGCATATTGCTGACCACAATTGTTTTTATCGGTGTTATCGGTTGCACGTTGGTATTTGCTGACGAAGGACATGAGCATTCAGGCGACCGAATAAAAGAGTTGGTAAACCAACCGCTTACGCTTCAACTGGCGATTGTTGCCCTTGTGGTCTCATTTGTGCTGGGGGGGTTGCATGCCTTAACACCCGGGCACGGGAAAGCCATAGTCGCTGCTTACCTCGTCGGTTCTAAAGGCAGGGTCATTGACGCAGTTTTTTTGGGGCTGGTTGTTACCTTTACACATACCTTCAGCGTCGTAGCACTCGGGATCGTCATGCTCGTAGCACAGGGATTCGCACCGGACGATATTGTCCCGTGGTTGAGTATGTTCTCTGGTATCCTGATTGTCGGTATTGGCGCGTGGCTGCTTGCCAGAAACATGAAGCAGTATTATAGTAGTGGCGCACACAGCCAAGCACATGGACATCAGCACCCACACCCTCACGATCATTCGCATGGACACGACGGTGGACATGATCACGACCATGACCATTCGCACGGACACGACGATGAACATGGGCATGATGACGACCCTTCACATGACCACGATCACGATCATCCGCACGCAGACGACCACGATCACGGACACGACCACTCACATGACCATGCACATGATGGTGACCATGACCACGACCACCCGCACGCAGACGACCACGATCATGGACATGACCCTTCACATGACCATTCACACGATGATGACCAAGGACATTCACACGAGCCCGGACTTACACACAGTCACGGTGGGCGGACACATAGCCACGCGCCGCCAGAGCGGACCGGTTTTTGGGGGTTGCTCTCGCTCGGTATCTCCGGGGGTATTGTGCCGTGTGTTGATGCACTCATCGGACTCCTATTCGCGATTAGTCTTGGCAAACTTGTGTGGGGTCTAATTATCCTATGTGCTTTCTCATTAGGGCTTGCCGCAGTGTTGGTTGCTATCGGTATCCTAATGGTGATGGCAAAACCTGTGATTGAGCGTTTTACGGGTGAAGGTATCTGGTTACAACGTCTACCGATTATCAGTGCTGCTGTCGTCATTCTACTCGGCGCACTATTAGTATTCAAGGCGTTCAACACTGTCGGCGTTCATATTTGAAAAAGGGAGGCAATCTATGCCCAACACTGTCGGAATTTTAAGCCCTGGCGATATGGGACACACCGTTGGTGGTGTCCTTCGTGAAAACGGTTTACGCGTTATCACATGTCTGAAGGACCGGAGCCAACGCACCCGACAACTCGCAGAGAAAGCAGGGATTGCGGATGTGCCAACATATCCGCAACTTGTTACCGAAGCCGACCTCATCCTCTCAATCATGGTGCCTGCGCAAGCGAAATCCGCAGCGACAGCAGTCGCGGAAGCACTCCAACAAGTGGATACAACCCTAACTTATGCCGACTGCAACGCCATCGCCCCACAGACTGTGCGTGAATTGGGAGATAGTATCACCGCGGCAGGCGGGACTTTCGTTGATGCGTCCATTATCGGACCACCCCCTCGCACACCGGGAGCAACGCGCTTCTACGCATCGGGACCGAATCTCGATACATTCTCTGAACTCAACAATCACGGGTTAGATGTGCGTGCGCTCGGCGACGAGATAGGGCTTGCCTCTGCGATTAAAATGTGCTATGCCTCCCTAACGAAAGGATTGACAGCACTCTGCACAGAGCTGCTCACTGCAGCATCCGTTTTAGGTGTTTCGGATGCATTGACTGCAGAGTTTCAATTGAGTCAATCCGCCCTCTTTGAACGTATGGAGAGAGGGTTGCCGAGCATGCCCCCCAAAGCGAGACGCTGGATCGGTGAGATGGAAGAGATTTCTGCGACTTTTGAACACGTCGGATTAACGCCAAATATCCTAACAGGCGCGGCGGACATGTACCGTTTCGTCGGTGAAACACACCTCGCCGATCTACCACCAGAGGCACGGGACAAGTTCCCGACATTGGCAGAGTTGATCGAAATCTTAGCGGAAAACCTTAAATCGGAGTAGAGAATAGTATCTATCTTGTAGGATAACGCCGATGATCAGTACCTTTCGGGTTTAGTCCGTGGATTTATCCCGCACCGCTTCCGCCACGAGTCTCTCCAAATCTGTCCCTCTTGCATTATGCGAAATGAGTCTACCCTCTCGGTCAATGAGCAACGGTGCCGGGATTGAACGAATGTTATACTGACGTGAAACTGGACTGTCCCAACCTTTTCCACTAACAATCTGCCGCCAAGGAATGTTATTCGCTTTAATATAATCCCGAGCTTCGTATTTATGATGATCAAGACTGATCCCAATGACATCAAATCCTGCATTCTTATAGGTATCGTAAACCTTTTTGATATTTGGAATTTCGTCAATACACGGTGAACACCATACCGCCCAAAAATCGAGCAGAACGACTTTTCCGCGGTAATCGCGAAGTGAGATCGGTTTACCATCAAAGTCAGTCGCAGAAAAATCAGGAACAGATTTCCCTATCAACGCTAATACTGGATCAAACTTGATATGATACGCCTTTGCTATCTCTATATTGCCGAGTTTCTCATGAACTTTGGCAAGCCTCTGAAAGATATATCGGTTATTCAAGTCCTGCTTTTCCAATCCCTCATAGACCTGAAGCGCATCCCGATGCCGATCCACCATCTCAAGCATATCACCGAGGGTGAAGTTGTCTTTAATGTGTTCGGAATCCATGACTGACTTGAAATTGTTGACAAGAATATCGACTTTTTGTTCTTGCCCAGTTTTGACGTAAAGACGAACGAGTGCAGGATACAGCTCAAAAATCCGTTTATCATCCGGAGCGTCCTGCAGTTTGATTTCAAGCGTGGCAATTGCTTTTTCGAGACCTCCATACATCGCCTCTGGTTCGTATATTGCCCAAGCAGCGGTTGACCGATAAATATTAGCAGAGAGACTTAAGTTTAAACACGTAAAATCTTCATTCGCGTGATGCCCGCAACGGACTATCGGTATGACATCACCATAAATATAGCGCTTCTCGGCTGTCAATTCCTGATAGCCGGAATCGAACTGTGTGTAGTCATAACTCACGGGTAATTCTGGGTCAGTCCTACGGGCATAACTTGGCTTGCCCCCGTTTTCATCTGCGGGACAGAGAAGATTGTTTTCATCCGCCAAGTATTTGCCATGCAGATCCGAAAGCCATAACGGAAGTTTCCCATGTTCTTTTCGGTAGGTTTGAAGTGCTTTGCCAATTGCAACTAAATTTTGCGTGCAACGTTCTATGTTTTTCTCGTTTTGTTTCGTAGGAAAGTCTTCATTCGACCTTTCTGTGGGTGTATCTGCATAAGCAGAAACTAATAGGATATTCAGCACTATTGCTACTGTCAAAATTACTTTCATTTGTGTATCCTTCCTCTGTTTCCAGAGCATTTGTCAAACAATAATATTTCCGTTATTTTCCCTCGTATAAGTTGAAAACTGGTGGACTGTCCACACGAAAATTACGGTTTGTAGGTTGGGTTGAACGAAGAGAACCCGACAAGTTCGTGAGAATGAAGGTAGATCAACTCGACGCACCTACAACTTTAAACTGAACAGAATACTAATCTCTGGATTTCCGATACTGGGTATAGTATCTTATCAACTCATCAATATAGGCGGTTTTATAGGCTTCCCACACCTCTGTTGATGAGACACCCTGAATTTCGGTTTCCCAGAGATACGGATTATCCTCCAAAAATGCCAACTGATACCGGTGGGCCATAAGAAAAAAATAATCCGCGACGTTTTCTATAATGATGTTTCTTTCCAAAAGGCGTTGAAGCCATGTATTTCGGGGATATCGGGCATCTATCTCTGTAAGCGTGAATTGACTGGAGATACCTTCCTTTGAAAGCAATTCCTGCCATGCATGTAACCCTGACACTTCGTCTGAAAGCAATTCCTGCCATGCATGTAACCCTGACACTTCGTCCGGATTGATTTCAGTGATACTTTCCCTCGAAAATACAGTCACTATGGTGTCTGCGTGCTTGAGGTTGTAAATTTCATCGAATACATTCATCAGCTCCGGTATTCTTTGAGGACCCGCGTATTCTTTCGATCTGTATGAGATGCCACCATTGAATTCGGTCCGAACTACTGCCATCTGTGAGGGATTCCATTTATCGCCGACATGCACCCATGTCATTGCCTTTCCAATTGTTAGTGGATCCGCTTGTCTTTCAAAAAAAACGGGATTTTGTTCTACAGTGGTACCCAAAAGCTTCTCAGAAGCCTGCGAACCGTTAGCACCACCTGCTCCAGAGGTGGCAGCCTGCCCAACCTGATTTCGCGCATCCGGCTTTGCTGAAATATCAAGAGCAATAGGTGCGTCAATAATTTCGACTGTCATCTCGGATGTAGCATCAAAACTGTAAGGCTGCTGAAAACGCGCTGAGTATTGGTTGCTAATGCCAAGCCCTATCACAGTAAGAATAGCCATTGAGGTGGCGATTGCCCACGGGACAACTGGTGTTTTTCCACCGGTAGGCGGTAGAGGCTTGATACGCGGAATTTCACGCATGATATTCTCGGTTAAATTGGGAGACAATTGAAAACTGCCGAGTGCTTCCCGAATTATGGGTTCATACTGCTTTAAGCGTTCCCGTGCCCGGTGAACACGCGTCGCGACGGTATTGACGGATACGCCTAAAAACTCACTTATCTCCGCGTATGTCATTTCACCGAAGTAGTAGAGCGTCAGAACGGTGCGATCGCTTTCCTTCAACTTCGCCAATAAGTTTTTAACCAGTTCGCGTTTAGTTTCCATTGCGTTTTCTGCCTGTTCTGCAGCAACGTGTCTCGAATATGAACTGCTTTCTACCATTGTTATGTCCGTTTCTCCCAATTGTTGTGTCTGGATCCGTTTCTTTCGGAGCCACGCAAGGCAGCGGCGGTTGGCGATGACATAAAGCCACCCCGGAAACTGACTCGGATCTTTCAACGTCGCTAATTTCCGATAGACTTGTAGAAACGCCTCCTGCGTAATATCTTCAGCGATATGGAAATCCCCAATTTTCCGCCATGCAAGCGCGTGAACCCGCTTCTGGTACTTCCTAACCAAGTCCGCAAAAGCAGCATCATCGCCTTCAAGGATACGTCGAATCAGTTCAGCATTGTCGTTTCTCATCAAACGCCTCAAAAAAGAAAGTGCCTTATTTGGTATATAGTGACGCGACTTGACAATAAAAACTTACATATAGTGGATCCCGAAAATAAGTTTACATTTTTTGAGATTTATGTCAGTCTTTATGATTATGACTTATTCAACAGATTTGCGCAAATGCGTGCTTGATTTCATCAATGAGGGTGGCAGTAAAGCAGAGGCTGAACGGACCTTT
>JAJDTM010000029.1 GCA_022827185.1 Candidatus Poribacteria bacterium | reverse complement strand
AACGTCGCACATTTCATCAAATACAACTTCAACTCACTGGAGAGAGACAGACACTCACGGATTTCGTGGCACATTTTCATGAACTTATACCTAAAGAACCTTGATAAAACTTGCTTTAACACAACTTTTGATAAATATCAGATAAATTAATCTTCATCTAACCGCACCGGGTCTTAGGCACAAATCTTGTCTATCCCCAACCCTTCTTTAGTCCTATAGGATTTATACTTATGGAAAATACGGACACAGCTGATACACAGATGCAAGCCCTGAAAGCACGAGCAAGCGTTTGTACGGCTTGTGATTTGGCAGAGACCCGTGCAAACGTCGTTTTCGGGAGTGGAGATGCTACCGCAAAGTTAGCGATCGTTGCAGAAGGACCGTCCGCTGCGGATAATCACACAACGTTTCCATTTTCAGGACCCGCAGGGAATTTGCTTGACGAAGTTTTAGCGGCAAATGCGTTAACACGTGGTGATATTTGGCTCACGAACATCATTAAATGCCGAGCAGCGAGTCCTAAAGGCGGTGTGTTAAAAAACCGTCCACCGAAGGTGTCAGAAATCAAGGCATGTTCTAAATGGCTTGATGGGGAACTCACCTTAACACAGCCTTCGGTAATTCTCTGCATGGGCGCGCCTGCAGCGAAGACACTGATTCATCGAAGTTTCCGCATCACGGAACAACGCGGCATCTGGTTTACAGATACGCAGTACGCGCCCTTTGCTATGGCAACGTTTAACCCCGCGTACATCCTACGGCAAGAGGGTGAGGATTTCACCGCAATGCGACAGCTCCTCATTAACGATGTCGCCGAGGCGATACGGAAACTGCAGGAAGCCCCCGAAATTCCGAGACTCACCCTATTTTGAAAACTCCTTATACTTGATTCTAAGACGATCTGGCTCGTAAGGGAATCCAATGTCATTTCAACAGATTTGTAGAACGTACAGGCGAAACATCCAACAGACCCAAGAACAGGGCGATGCAACCGCTGAACTCTCTTTACATGGACATCTCAAAGACTTTTTGGAGCAGACCGCTGAACTTTTAGGATATACTATCACTATCACGCATGAGCCGCGACAGTTGGAAATCGGTAGACCGGATTTTGTCGTCAGAGACAGTCTATTTCCCCTCGGTTATATTGAAGCAGAGGCGTACGACAGAAATCTTGACCGACTCACCGGACACGCCGCGGCACAGAATACGCGGTTTATTGAAAATCTTGATAACTTCGTCCTGACTAATTTCGTAGAATTCCGGTTGTATACGGAAGGGCAGCGGCGTGCAACAGCACAAATCACGGACGAAAGTGAAGCCTTAGAAACGCTGCTGGATCGGTTCTTGCGTGCAGGACCCGTACAAATCACGACCCCGGAAACACTGGCGAAACACCTTGCACGCCGCACCCGTGAACTCCAAACCCAAATCGCAACGAGACTCACCGATGAAAACAGTGACACCTACGCGATGTTCTCGGCGTTTAGGGAACTCCTCCTCTCTGCGTTAACTCCCGATGAGTTTGCGGATATGTACGCCCAAACGCTGGCGTATGGACTCTTCGCCGTACGCTGCACGCTACCCAACGCGACGAACTTCTCACGAAAAACTGCCGCCAGCGCGCTCCCGCATTCAAACCCCTTTTTGCGACAACTTTTCCACCAAGTCGATTCCCCAAATCTCAATCAGAACGTCACCTATATTTTAGATGAGATCGCCAACCTCCTCCGAAACGTCTCCACGGAGATACTCCGCACAGCATTTACGACAAGCACCCACTTTGAAGACCCGGTTATCCATTTCTATGAGACGTTCCTTGCAGAATACGCTCCGGATCGGCGCGTTGAGCGAGGGGTTTACTATACACCGCCACAGGTTATCTCCTACATCGTCCGCTCTGTGGATAGGCTGCTCAAGAAGCAACTCAACAAACCTGATGGGCTTGCCGATGATAACACGCTTATCCTTGATCCCGCGACGGGCACCGGAGGTTTCCTTTTGGCAGTGCTTGACCACATCCGTGAATACGTCACAACGACTTACGGTACAGGCGATTGGAACCGGTATGTCAACGCGCAGTTGGTTAAGCGGCTCTTCGGTTTTGAGATTTTGGTTGCGCCCTATACGATTGCACACCTGAAGTTGAGCCTGTTTCTACAGGCACAAGGATGGCAGGCGACCGAACGCCTTCGTATCTATCTTACCAATACGTTAGAGGAACCTGTGGAACGGGAGCAACGTTTACCGTTTGCAGGGTTCATCTCCGATGAAGCGAATGCAGCGGTTTCAGTGAAGCGGGATGAACCACTTCTCGTTATCCTTGGCAATCCGCCATATCAGCGTCATTCTGCAAACCCAAGTCGTGTAGGCGGAGATTTAACGTTTATCGGAGAACTCATTGAGGATTACAGACAGGTAGACGGAGAACCACTTGGTGAAGCAGCCTCAAAAGCACTTCAAGATGATTATGTGAAATTTATTCGATGGGCACAGTGGAGAATTAATAAAAACGGTGAAGGTATTATCGGCTATATTGTCAACAATAATTTCCTTGACGCATCTACCGTTCGAGGTATGCGGCAAAATCTGTTAAACAGTTTCAACGCTATCTATCTGCTTAACTTACACGGGAGCAATAGGAGAACCGAAGCATTTCCGGCAACGCAGAGAGATGAAAACGTCTTTGACATCTCACAAGGGGTCTCTATTCTGTTGTGTGTCAAAGAGCGCGATAATTCTGCACAAGCAAAGGTCTATTACGCAGATATATGGGGATCGCGAGAAGATAAATACAACACTCTTTCGGAGATCGATGTCCAATCTACAGAGTGGTCTGAACTACAACCAACGTCACCGTATTACCTTTTTGTGCCGCAATCAATGGACTATAGTGCCGAATACGAAAATGGATGGAAAATTACTGACATCTTTCAAATCAGTTCAATTGGAATTGTTACAGCACGAGATAAATTGACAATTCATCGGGCTCCTGAGGAGGTTCGCGAAAGGGTAACCGATTTTGTTTCACTTTCTGTAGACGAGGCACGCCAAAAATACAACTTACGCAGGGATACTCGGGATTGGAAGGTTCACCTTGCCCAGGCAGATCTCCGTAACCATCCAGACGTAGAACAACATATCCAATCCATTTACTACCGTCCGTTTGATCCGCGTTGGACCTATTACACTGGAGAATCACGTGGATTTCATTGTATGCCGCGACCGGAGAATATGCCGCATCTGTTGCCAGAAAACACTGCGCTCTGTGTTTGTCGGATTGTCAAAAGTCCAGTATGGCAACATGCCTTGATAACTGACAAAATTACTGAAAATTGTTATATTTCAAACACAACCAGTGAGTCTGGTCATGTCTTTCCACTCTACCTATATCCGAATCCAGCGGAATTGGCAATTTCGACAGAGCGGACGCTCAATTTCCAACCTGCTTTTCTCACCGCGCTTTCGGAGGCTTTGGCTTTACCACAGATTGAACCGTTTAACCTCCCCGAAAGTGTTTCACCAGAGGAAATCCTCGCCTATATCTATGCGGTTCTATATAGTCCTACCTATCGCGAACGGTATTATGAATTCTTGAAATACGACTTTCCACATATCCCTTTGCCGCAGGATATTGAATACTTCCGTAAACTTGCAACATTGGGGCAGAGCCTGATTAATTGGCATCTTTTGAAAGATGTCCAGATTTCACCGCGGCATCGGTTTGAAGGGGAAGGCGATGCGGTTGTTTCAAAGGTTCGCTATGCGGATGGGCACGTCTGGATTAATGCCGATCAACATTTCACGGATGTACCTGCCGAGGTGTGGGAATATGAGATTGGAGCGTATCAGGTATGTAAAAAGTGGTTGCAGGATAGAAAAAACACGCCGTTAAGTCATGCGGAGGTGCGTCAGTATTGTGGAATTTTGGTTGCAGTAGCAGAAACACTGCGAGTTATGGCAGAAATTGATGAGGTGCTTGATTTTCAATAACCAGTGCGATTGCTTTCGTTTTATTCGCTGTAGGGTAAATCTTTGCAATTTTATAGGATCGGCGCGACAGACCTTTCGCATCACGAATCACTTTGGAACAAAAGTGCTGCGGGCCTAGGTCGTGGAAATTCCTAGCTTCAATTGTCCTTCAGATATCTGCCCTCAAGGATCCATGTCCAAATAAATCCGTTGTGTGGAATCACAGAGACCACGGATATTTGGCAGCAAAACTTCTTCAACAAATTGGGCATAGATACCTCCAGCTTTTTCCCAATAGTATGCAAAAGGTATCTCCGAGATAAGTTCCGTCTTTGTGAGAATCAAGACAGGATTAAACGGTCGATTGTCCGCCTGATATTTCCTGAAACGTTTTACCACAGGTCGAAGAATTGCTTTTTCCTTCTCGTTCAATGATTCTTTCAGCGTAGCGAAAACAAGAACTGCTCCCGGAAACATTTTGCCTAAATTCACCATCTTATTAATATCATCCTTTTGAAATGAATTAAACGTTTTACACTCTGCAAAAATGAGTTCCCTCTTGGCATGTCGAGATTTCGACTCTTGAAAAAATAGGGCAAGGTCTGCTTCTATTTGTATTCTATCTTTTTCAGCCGTGAAACTCAATAGTGGAGTCATTGCACTATCAGAAAATGTAATAACAGAAAAAAAACGAAGTGTGAGAAGTACGGTATAAGCACCATATGCTTGGTTTGGCAAACTGAAGGGGCCAAGAGTTCGGTATGACCACTTGACTTTTTTAGAGGCAGAAGGAAAGGGAAATTGTTCCAGACACTTCGGACATTGCAATTCATAATCTGCTCCTTTCATAGAATACCATGAAGACTGTGTACAAATTGGGCACTGGATTTTCATTCCAAACTGAAAAACCTTTGACACAATCAAGTGCTCGATGAGCCCTTCTCTTTTTCGCTGACTCAATAATACTGCCTTGTTTGCAATCTTTTGGATCTCACCGCGAACCCATTTCTCCGACGAGGATTTTCCATCATCACTGTTCATTTTGTCTAACAGTTCAATAATTCCTTCGTGTGCCAAAACCCATGTGCCCATAATTCCGCGAAGCTGCTGAAGCATTTTTCCAGAGACAAGACCGGCAGAGGAAATTTTGACTGTCCACCCTTTTGACTCCAACCATCTCGTAAATACCCCCTCGGCGTGAGGACTTCTCAAATAGAGATTTCCTCCCGAATACCGCTCTAGATGAACCAAACCTTTTCTAAAAAGACGCCACTCATCAGGGAGCCCAAAACCACCAATAGATGAAGCTTGCTTGTTGTCTCCTTCGGGCATCACTTCCGCGAATAGGATTCTATCGTCGGACAGTCTCCACTCTATTTCATTGGCAAAGCGTCGCCTATTATGTCCGCGAAAATACTTGGCGAATTTCGGTGCAAGTGCCTTAAAAGAAATTGGTTTTCGATCTGTCGATACATCATGTTCAACAGTTTCCGATACTAGTTCACAACATTCAACGTGGTCACTTTTTTTTGATTCCTCGTCCCATACCTTTGGATACAAAGTTTGAGAGACTATCTTTGACTGGTCGAGCGATTCCAGAAAATGTTCATGCTCATCCTGGCATATGGAACGCCCTTTAAGAATCATAGCCCGGCGATGGATCTCAAGGTTTGGCAGATGAGGCAAGAGTTCTTTCTCAATCAAATTCAGTATAGGCAACTTCGTTTCGTCAGATCGCGTAAATTGCTTAGGAACAGGAAACACTTCCCAGCCAATAGCGCGAAGATTCCAATAATCCATTACATCAAGCGGCTTGGTCGCATCAAGGAAGAAGACGCACCGTTCTCGACGACTTTCAGGTTCAAGATAAAGTTGAGTAATACGTCTTAAAAACAGTTTCTGAGGATCAAACATCTCAGCGTAGTTTGAATCGGAACAAGCGGTTTCCTTTGCGTCTAAAGGTTCAGCAAGTTGCTTCCAGAAAATTTTGTCAATATTTTCTGGAAGCTGCCCAAAAACACTAGCGAAAAAGAGGCGAAAACGACTACCAAAACGGGGTATAGATATATTCTGTGGGTCCTTTCGTTGAAATTTAAGTTCCTCCTGAAAAAAACAATTCAAAACCTCAAAAAGACCAATTCCGTATCCAGGGGATCCATTTTTCTCAACCGACTTAAGAATTGCTGAAACGTCCTCAATTTTCTCTCGATATCCAACATCAAATGAATAATCAGCACACTCTCCCATCGGAACTACGTAATCCGGGTCAAAATTATCCAGGTATCCTGACAGTACACTTTGAGCATTCAGATTCTTAGACGAGTTATCTTTCCACTTTGAAGGTATACGCTTATAAGTCGGAATTATAGGATTATATACTCCTCCCCACAGAAACGTGTTAATTTCTATGGCTTTCATGAGAGATTCCTTGTCTTTGGGATTAACAAGAAATGCTAGCTTAATAGGTCTTAAGGTGACCTTGACAGTTCCCTGTGTCATAAAAATATCCTACTATATCTCCGGTGGAATTTCCAAAATACTTGGTACACCAAAGCAAATATCGCGAGTTTAGAATCATTTACGAGAGGTTAAGCAGTTTCCTTTCGCAAAGCATTGATATTGCAAGCGTATGAGTTGTGATGCATTTAGCATCTCTATAAGGATAGGGACTGCCTTCCAGATCACTAAACTTGACTTCAAAGATCCCCGGTTCATATTCCTCAACAATGGTGCCAACCTGTCCGCGGTATAAGTTGAGCATTGGCATATCTTCCAAAAGCGCGACAGTATCAAGTAGTTTCATTATGCCTTCTCTTGGTAGAGATATAACAGATTACGAATCTCGGAAAATTTTCGTCATTCCTTTAGGAAACCGCACCGGATCCTCGCCAGAAACCCTGCCACCCACGTGTTTGGGCACATGGAAGGTTTGTGGTTAGGACCCGGCACAGTTCCAAACAGTGCCTACCGGGCCTGGGCTTGTAGAAACCGTTATTTTTTAAACATGTAGGGCGGTACAAAGGCTTTTACCGAGGGCACGTTACTTACCTGTTTTGCATAAGTCCTACCTTAATGTCACCCCAAAGCGTTCCTTAATGTCACCCCAAAGCGTTGCGGCTTTATCGACCGGATCAACCGCCAGTGCCGCTTCTAAACCGTTATCCATGAGTGTTTGGATGTCGGCTTCTTCAAGTGCGACATCAAAGAGTATCATTTCATCGAACATACCTTCCCACTCTCTGCCGCCACCACTCCATGAACCGATGCGTCCAGGTCCAAATGCCCCAGGGAGCGGTCCCCATTTACCCTCCGCATCAAGTTCGCCGTCAAAGTAGACGCGGACAAATTCTTCGTTGCTACTATAAGCGACCGCGAGATGGAACCATTTATTCAGGATACTTTTATCTGCTGTGAAATCCGAATCCGGCCAACCCGGATGCCGCACGGGGTTGTTAGAGTGGATCGCCATCTCCATCTTGTTATCGGGTCTAAACTGGTAATGCACATATCCGGCTGCCCAACCGTCACGGTTAAAAAAGCATCTCCACGCGCCAACTCTCCCGGTCGAATTGAACCATTTTATGAGTGTAAAGTCATCGAGCGGTCCAATCTCAGGAACGGTGACCCAAGCGTCTTTTCCATTGAGTTCAATAGCGTTCCCGAATTTACCTTTTGCCCATTTTGCGCCGCCGACAAGTTTACCGTCGTTATCGTTGCCGGATGAATCTTTAGCCACTTTTCCGTCCGTTTCGTCAAACAACCACGCACCCACAATAGATTCCGGATCGATTTCAGCGTTGCTGTATTGCACAGACATGCAAAGGACAATGATTAAACTAATCGTAAAACGTCTCATCTTCAGTCTCCTCTGTTTATCGGTTGCCAATTTTCTGAAAACTAAGGAAATACCTTAAAAATTATATCATAAGTTATCAGAAAACTAAACAAAATATTGCGGGTTTCGTTTAGCATTTCTGTTTGTTAATATTACCGCATTGATATACCGAAAAATTTTTGGCGAATTCGGCAAGAAAATGGAAAAAATGTTGACAAATCTTTAAGAACATGTTATAATATTTAACGCTCACGGTGCAAAATCGCGTGAGTTGGATTTTGGGCTTGTATAATCCAACCCATCAGGAATTGGCGAGTGTGTTTTACCTACGCACGGATGACTTTTTGAATCAAAAAGATTTTGATGATATTTGTTTGAAATTAGGCTATAATGTAGGCAGTTTGCTTTTAATTAGGTAGCATCGACGCGTGAGCGTCTATCTACTAAATCGGGGGTGGAAGTGGTATCTCGACGTAAATTTTTCAAATTTCTCGGTTGGGGGAATTTCACTGCAGCACTCGGGTTGACCTTAGGACCAGGGTTAGTTCGGTATCTGTATCCACGTGTGCTGTTTGAACCCTCCTCTATTTTTAAAGCAGGGTTCCCAGCAGAATATCCGCCGGGCAGTGTTAGCGAAAAGTATAAAAAGGAACCGTACGGTGTTTGGATTGTTCGGAAACAGGACGGCGAATTCTATGCACTCTTAACCATCTGTACACATCTCGGATGCACACCACGCTGGCTCGGTTCAGAAAACAAATTCAAATGCCCCTGCCACGGTAGCGGCTTTGACCGGGAAGGTGTTAACTACGAAGGTCCCGCACCACGTCCGCTTGAACGCGTTAAAATTACGTTGGCAGAAGATGGGCAGCTCGAAATCGATAAGTCCGTGAAGTTTTTAGGTGAGAAGGGGCAGTGGACGGACCCAAGCTCCTTTTTGAAAGTCTGAAGAAAGGAGAGCATTCGTGCCTGGCTCCGGTCGGGTAGAAAAGGCGTTTCGGCGTTGTAAAACAGATATTAACTGTTCAGGGTGCAACGTACACGTCGAAACTTGCTAAAAAAAATATGAACGAAGAACGAAAAGGGCTCAAAGAAAAGATTACGAATTCCGACATTTGGCGTTCTATATTCCGCCACGGATATGAAGACACAGGGCGCCGATACACCTTACAGGTTCTCCAAAACGTCTGGTTACATCTCCATCCTCCTCGGGTTTCTCGCCACGCACTCAACTTCCGATTTACGTGGTGCATGGGTGGCATTACCTTCCTTATGTTCCTCGTGACAGCCGTCACTGGCGTGCTCCTGATGTTCTATTACCGTCCGACTGCTGAGTACGCTTTCCACGATGTCCAATAC
Organism: Candidatus Poribacteria bacterium; assembly: GCA_022827185.1. Taxonomy (GTDB): domain Bacteria; phylum Poribacteria; class WGA-4E; order WGA-4E; family WGA-3G; genus WGA-3G. The sequence continues at coordinate 70,300 of JAJDTM010000029.1, read as the reverse complement.
CTCGAATTTGATATTCCTTTTGGCATGCTCCTGCGGAACATGCACCGCTGGGCAGCGCACGGAATGGTTATATCGGTAATGTTGCACATGTTCCGAGTCTTTTTGACCGGTTCCTACAAGAAGCCACGAGAATTCAACTGGGCAGTTGGCGTTATCTTGCTGCTCGTGACATTTTTCCTGAGTTTCACCGGCTATCTGCTCCCTTGGGATCAGTTGGCTTTCTGGGCTGTGACTGTCGGAACAAACATGGCACGTGCGACACCGGTTTTGGGGCATGAAGGGCCCTTTGCACCGCAGGACATCACACAATCGAATGATGTCCGATTTGCGTTATTGGCAGGTACAATTGTCGGACCCTCGACACTCTTAAGGTTCTATATTCTACACTGTGTCGCTGTACCGCTTTTGGCGAGCGTCTTAATGGCTTTGCATTTCTGGCGTGTACGTAAAGACGGGGGCATCTCCGGACCGCTATAAGCGTCCTAATCGGCATAGTCAAAAAACGTAAGCGCAACCAACGGGCGCGCTGGATATACGGAAAGGGACTGGAAAACATCGAATCCCCTAACCGAACCGCAAGGTAATTTAGAAGTAATGTAAGCGCAACCAACGGGCGCGCTGGATATACGGAAAGGGACTGGAAAACACCGAATCCCCTAACCGAACCGCAAGGTAATTTAGAAATACCGAACCGCAAGGTAATTTAAAAATTATGGAGCATTTTATAGCATTGGTGACGAAGCCGGATAATGTCCCTATTGTTGCTATTCTCTTTCTGATACCGTATTTCATCTGGCTTTCCTACCGGCAAGCGCGCCAGACTGATAAGGCAGGTGTGCCTTCGGATGCTGCACTCAACGATAAAGTCTACGTGTGGCCCTATTTGTGTCGGAACGAATTTATTTGCGCGATTATTGTGATGCTCGTACTCGGGGTCTGGTCAATTATGATTGATGCCCCGCTTGAGGAACCCAGCGACCCGACGAAAACACCGAACCCCTCCAAAGCCCCTTGGTATTTCCTTGCACTCCAAGAAATGCTCGTTTACTTTGATCCTTGGATTGCAGGTGTGGTGCTACCCGGTCTAATTATTGCCGGTTTGATTGCTATCCCTTATATTGACACAAATCCAAAAGGTAAAGGCTACTATACCATCAAAGAGCGTCCGTTCGCGCTGGCTGTATTCAGCTTCGGATTTATTATTTTATGGATTGTCTTGATGGTCGTCGGTACATTCCTGAGAGGTCCCGGTTGGAACTTCTTCGCGCCATGGGAAGCGTGGGATCCACATCTTGTTGTCCCGCTGACAAATGTGAATCTATCGTATCTTTTTGGAATTCGTGGTGAAACGACTGCAAACTTTTTCGGGTTTATCGTCGTCGCAGGCTATTTCTCGCTCGGTCCCATTGTCTATTTGTGGAAACGGAATAGTAGCCGGTTCTTACAGGAGCTCGGGCTTGTTCGGTATATCATTGTCTCATTCTTGTTCTTAACCATGCTCTCACTGCCAATCAAAATGATCTTGCGCATAGCATTCAAGGTAAAATACATCTGGGTATCCCCGTGGTTCAACATATAGTGAGGACGGTTCGCACGCACGCGGACCTATTGTATGTGACGGCATCCTATTGTATGAATGGAGGTTGAAAAGTTCGTGAGGAACAAAAAAGAAATTCCTGCTGAAAATAAATCGTATTCTGCTTTGTTCTTTATTCTCTCTGGGTTGTTAGGACTTGTAACTATTTGGGGGTTCTGGAGTGAGATGATCACCCGCCGCCCGTGGAAGCAGATCCAGCAACAATTTTATCAGTATGAGTATGAGAAGACAGACGCAGAATTGGCAAATGCAAAACTATCTTTGCCTGAACTTTCCACACCTCAAGAGCCTGACGCAAAAGCGTTGGGTAGGTTAACAAAAGCGGTCGAAACGGCTCAAGTCGTACTGGACGAAGCGTTGCAGGAACGCAAGTTCCGGCAGAGCGAATCGGACGCGATTAACTATAAATATCAGCATAGCCTCCACGTCGCAAAAGGGAAGCGCGATGCAACTGTTGACAAGTGGCAAAAAAAATTAGCTGAACTTGAATCCCAAATTGAAGACGAACTCACCGAAGCCGTTTTGGCAGCGGAGGCTACCTTCGCTGATGCCAACAAAACGTTGGCGCAGTTCTATCAAACCAACGACGACCCGCAGCAGGCACTCAGCACCTACCTCATCGCACAGAAATATAACGCTACAGACGCGGAGATCACTGACGGGATTACCGCTGCACAAGCGTCCCTTCAAGCACTGCAAGCCGACAAAGCAAAATATGACGAAGTTGCACGCCTACAGGAAAAACTACATTCGGTCGGGGGTATCAAGCGAACCTTCCTCGGCAGTCTATTAGAAAACCCCTTCCGTGAAACGCGAACGATCACGCAATACTATCTTGAGGATTTCAATCACACCGCAGATAGGTGTGCGACATGCCATTTTTCTGCAGATAGGGAGGGTTACGAACGCGCCGCACAGGAGACGTTTGAGGTTGAAGGTGATGGCGTAAATCCTGTCGTCCATCGTCTCAAGCACGCAAGCGTCAAGGTCGGTAGCGAAAGCATCACAATTGATGACTTTGATGCAGAAGCAGACGAATATACATTGGAAGAGAACGGGACGCTCACCTTCAGTGATGTAGACGTTTTTGGCGAAGTCCAGATTTCTTATGAGACCGGCTACCGCTCCGTCCTTCAGACGCACCCACACCGCGATGTTCTCCTCGCGAAACATCCAATTGATAGGTTTGGGTGTGTACCGTGCCACGGTGGACAAGGACAAGCATTGACAGCGAAAGCTGCCCACGCCTTGACGCACGCTGAATATTGGCTTAGCCCTGTACTCGGATTAGATGAGCATACCGGTGGAACCTCCGAAGAGACCAAGGGATATATGGAGTCTAATTGCCGCCGTTGCCATGATGGGGTCATGAAGTTGGATTACGGCGTGAACCCTGAAACCGATGAACCGGTGGACTATGCCCCGAATCTGACGAAGGGTTTGGCACTCTTTGAAGACCTCGGATGCCACGGTTGTCATGCTGTGGAAGGGTATAGCGCAATTGAGGACATTAACAAAGTCGGTCCATCGCTCGCGAAAGTCGGCAGTAAAGTGAAAGATACGGCGTGGCTCGAAAGTTGGGTTAAGAAACCGGAAGCGTATCTACCAAATACGACGATGCCGAACTTCTTTCCTGCAGACGGTATGAGTCAGGTCGTCTACCTCAAAAACGGTGGACAGCGCACAGGTGTTGTGACGAAGACCACCAATGGTATTGAGATCAAAACAGATGATGGCACTGTATATCCGTATCCCGACGATTATGTCCTCCGTATCGTTGATGAGGTGAAATCTATTGCAGCCTATCTCGCGACGATGAACGATACCGGTCTTGACGAATCTTCCGTAAACTATTCGACATCTGAAAGCGTTATTAAAGCCGGTGAGGAGACTGTTAAAACCGTTGGCTGTCTCTCATGCCATGCTGTTGATGGTTTAGGCAGCGATTTTGCCCCAGCACTTGATAGTGTTGGCACAAAAGTTACACCGAATTATCTCCGTCAATGGATTGACGACCCGAAATCTTATGATCCAGATACGAGTATGCCGAGCTTACGGTTAAGTACTCGCGAAATTGATAACGTCGTCGCCTATCTAATGAGTTTGCAACAGCCAACAGCCGATGTAGCGACTGACTCTATTGGTGAAGTGGATGTAGCCGAAGGTGAGACACTTGTCAGAACTTACGGATGCTTCGGTTGCCACGAAATTCCGGGTTTTGAGGATGAATCGAAAGTCGGCGCAGACCTCGGCGAGTTCGGCGCGAAGACGACTGAAGAATTCGACTTCGGGGACACAGTGGATGTTGAGCATAGTTGGACCGGGTGGACAATTGGCAAGGTTACCGACCCGCGACGTTACCAGACCCGGCGCATTGTTTCTCGGATGCCTGTCTTCCAGGTTAATGACGAAGACGCAAAGGCACTCGCTGTGCTTCTGAAGAGTTTCCAACCGGAGAAATACCCGCTCAGTTATATCCATAACCGATCCGAGAAATTGGATCGCATTGATGCCGGCAGGCGACTGGTCAAAAAATATAACTGCACCGGATGCCACACAATTGAGGGCGCAGGCGGCGATTATCGCGATGTTATCATCGCACATGAGGGACTCGGGGAGATGGTCGCCACGCAGTTGGCACCGCCACCATTGAAGGCTGAAGGCGCAAGAGTCTACCCGGACTGGCTGTTTGCATTCCTTAAAGAGCCTTCTGATATTCGCTACGGGCTCAAAGTCCGGATGCCGACATTCGCTCTATCTGATGACGAGGCGACGACGCTTGTTAAATACTTCTCAGCACTTGATGACGAACCGTTCCCTTATGAAACAATCGAAACACCAACGCCGACGCGTGCTGAATTGCGGGTCGGTAAACAGATTTTTGACGAGCTGCAATGTATCTCCTGTCATCCGGCGAAAGGTGAAAGGATTCCTGAAGGCAGCGACAAGGCAGGACGGCCCGATCTCGCATTGGCGAAAGAACGTCTCAAGGCAGATTGGCTCATTGATTGGATGAAGGATCCACAGGCGTTCCAACCCGGAACGGCGATGCCGCAGGCGTGGCCACTCGTCGGTGGACAGCACATGGCAGTCGATGGATATGCCGGAAATGATGCTGAAAAACAGATTCAACTCGTCCGAGATTATCTCATCTCGTTAGGACGCTAAGTGGTTGTCAGGGAATGGTTTTCAGTTATCAGTTATTGGTTATCAGTTAACCTCTTGTGGCGGTTGCTTACGGGTAACAACCACAGCATATCTCTTTAACTGACAACTGACGACTGACAACTGATAACTTCTTAGTATTATGAGACACCTTGTAATCGTTATCGTCATGATTATTGTGTGGCTCAACGGTTTAATCTGGTTGGGTAAGCAGGTCGATCCGAGTACGAAGTATCAGTCGGCGGTAGAATACAAGTACGCACGATACTGCGCAGGGTGTCATGGGAACAATGGAGAAGGCAACGGACGTATCGGTCGTTTCAAAAAGTTGGACCCAGCAGATCTAACAGACAACAGTCTCTGGGAGATGCACGACGATGAGCAATTGCTGGATAGCATTAACGCTGGAAAGGACGATATGCCGGCGTTCTACTATTACCTCAGCGATGAAGAACAACGGGAAATTCTCGCATATATTAAGGAGAGGTTCCGTCCGTAGCGTAACAGTAATCTTCAGAAAAAGCCCCGCAGGCGGGGTTTGAAACCCCGCCTGCAAGGAGGCTGAAGTCTTATAAATAGCAACTTGAGCCAATACAAAACAAATTTAAACTATAAAAGGAGAAAATAATCATGAAAATTTTAGGCACGCTGCTTGTCTTTGGAATGCTGGCGAGCGTTGCATTCGCAGGCAACATCACCGGCACCGTAATGTATGAAGGCGACGCACCGGCGCGTCCAGCACTAACAGCTACCGGAGACCAGCATTGCATTGACGCTGTAAAAGGCACTAAATCCGAAGCACTCGTTGTCTCAAAGGGCAAAGGCATCAAGAACGTTGTTATTTACGCCCGCGTTCCCAGGACAAAAGTAACCCTGCCTGAAGATAACCCTACTATGGATCAGAAGGGATGCGCTTATTACCCGCATGTGCTTGTTGTGCCTGTAGGTGCTACGGTGGATCTTGTCTCCAGTGATCCAGTCGCGCACAACGTCCACTCTCATGCCCAGAAGAATGAAGCGGTAAATACGTTGATTCCAAAGCCCGGGGTAGTTATCCCTCATAAAATCGCTAAGGCTGAAGAAATTAAGTTTACCTGCGATATTCACGCGTGGATGACCGGTTACATTGTTGCTGTTCCGAGCAACTTTTATACAATTACCGGTGGAAAAGACGCTGAAGACAAATGGATCAGCGCGGATGCCTACGAAAAATCAGCGGACACCGGTAAATATATGCTTGAAAATGTTCCTGCCGGTAGAGCGCGCGTCGTCGCATGGCATGAAGAACTCGGCACAGCGAACAAAACTATTGAAGTGCCTGCGAGTGGTGATATTGCTGTAAACTTCACGAGTGCTGACTTTAAGAAGAAAAAAGCGAAAAAATAGCAGTCAGCAGTCAGCAGTCGGTGGTCAGCAAGAAACCTTCTTTGCTGATGGAAACCGAAAGTCGATGACTGATAGTCTGTTTGATTTGATAGGTTCAGAAAACTGAAAGGGATCCTGCTGACAGCCGATGGCTGACAGCCGAAAGCCATGAAAATATCTAAGAAGAGGCTCTATCTCATACTGGGGTGTGTACTCGTCTTTTATGCCGTGTTAGCGATCGCACCAGCATTCGCACAGGATGTGACCGAGGCGGAGTATCGCGCCTTCCCGAAGATCGGTAGCCGAAACGCAGCATGGATCGCTGCGCAGCTCCATCTACTATTCGGATCCTTTATTCTCGGTGTCCCGATGTTCGCTGTTATCATCGAATTCATCGGTTGGAAAACCAAGGATGAACGATACGACCGGATGGCACAAGAGTTCATTAAACTCTGTATGGGTGCGTTTTCGACAACAGCCTTACTCGGTGGTGTTCTCGTCTTCATTCTTATCTGGTGCTACCCGAAAGTGATGAGCAAACTCAGCGGGATATTCGGACCGACGATGATTTTTTACGTCGTTCTGTTTTTCGGCGAAACCTTTACGCTCTACCTCTATTCCTACGGGTGGGACAAAATGCAGGGTCGCCATAAAGGATGGCACCTCTTTCTCGGTGTTTTATTAAACGTGTGGGGCACTGCGATTATGTTCGTCTCTAACTCCTGGTTGAGTTACCAGACGAGTCCCGCAACCCAATACGGTGTGCTATCTGAAGGCAGGCGGAAGTCTTGGATTGAAGAAAAATTGGCTGCTGATCCGTCCCTAACACCTGAAACCGCTATGGAGGGTGTTACAAGCCATACAATGGTGCCACTCCATAACGAGACAACAGGCGAATTTATGGGGACCCTTTGGGATGCTGTCAATAACTTCACGTGGATGCCTGTTAATATTCACCGGCTTGTCGGGAACATCGCTTTCGGCGGTTCAATCGTAGCGGCTTATGCCGCGTTCCGGTTCCTCGTCGCTAAGACGAAAGAGGACAAAGCGCACTACGATTGGATGGGATATACCGGGAACTTCATCGCACTCTGTGGATTGATCCCGCTGCCGTTCCTCGGTTATTGGCTCGGTAGAGAAATCTATATGTTCAATAACACGATGGGCATCAACATGATGGGCAGCCTCTTCTCTTGGCTCTTTATTATTCAGGCAGTGATGATCGGGGTCCTCTTCATCGGTGCAAATTATTACCTCTGGTCAGGCATGGGGCGCATTCAGGGCGCGGAAATCTACGCACGTTACCGTCCGTACATGATTACGGTTATTATTATCTGTGTCGCAATCTGGATGACCCCGCGGACACTCTCTAAAATCTCAACCGCCAGTGAATTGAGCGCAATGGGCGGCGCAAACCATCCACATCTCGGATTGTTCGGCTTGATGACTGCCAAGAATACGGCTGTTAACATCATTATCCTTACCACCTTTTTGAGCTTTTTGTTCTATCGACGTTCTGGGAAAACACCGACGGCGAGTTGGCAAAAGGTTGGGAACATAGCGATTTCCTCTATCTTATTTTTCGCAACTATCTCAATTGTGGTGATCGGTATCGTCGGATTTACCGTTCCTACGGACTTACGCGTCAATGTCCTAACCCCGTATCAAGTGCTGGTCGCGCTTGCTGTCATGGCAGTCGTCACTGTTGTTGACATCTTCATGTACCGCAAGGCGACAACATCCGGCACTATTAACTGGGGAGAGATGACGGACCGCTCACAGTACGTTTTAATCCTCATCGCTATTACGTTTACGTCTCTTATGGGACTGATGGGCTATGCGCGTTCAGGGCTGCGGGAAGCGTGGCACATCTTCGGTGTCATGCAGGACACATCCGCAGATGCGTTTACGCCACTTCTCAGCGAGGCGGTGAACATGGTAGCGATTATCATGGTAGCCTTCTTCGCACTCGTCGGGTTTATTTTCTGGCTCGGTTTATGGGGTGAGAAGAAGAAGCAAGCATCAGGGGCTCCCGCCGAAGCAGCTGTCGCCGCTGAGGGTGATGATTAGATCGATAACCTTGATATACTTAATCAGAAACCCGCTCGTAATGAAGCAGATCGCTTATGGGCGAGTACGCCGCAAAATGGAGAGCGGATTTAAGAATGGCACGTTAGTCCAAACCCACGTCATTTAACCGCAAGGAATAATAAGAAAGTAGTAGAACAAAGTGCGTAGCTCGTAATGAAATGGAGAGCGGATTTAAGAATGGCACGTTAAAGTCCAAACCCACGTCATTTAACCGCAAGGAAAGTTAAAATAATGTCAAGGAATACGCTCATAAAAATTGTAAGTCTAATCTTAATGGTGGTGAGTTTCATCGCCTATATTGCTGGCGCATCCGCATTCCCGATTGCTTCGGAGAATTTACTACCTTGGTCGGTCTGGTTTCTGATTGCGGTTATTGTAAACATTGTCTTATGGACCAGCGTTATGAGATTGCTAACGTTCTCACTTGCCGTGATATGGTTTTACGCCTTTGTTGCAGGACTTGTACCGGAAAGTTCCACAGCGGTGAATTTGACCGAACTCGATTGGAGCGATCCAGACGCAGTCGCTGAGCAGGGTGCCTTGGTGTTTAACGGGAAAGGACAGTGCGCCGCGTGCCATACTGTAGATACTACTGCCCCCCCTGGGAGATGTCCCGACTTGACAGACATCGGTGTTAACGCTGCAACCCGCGTCCCCGGCATGGATGCCAAAGCGTATTTGATTGAGTCCATGTATCAACCTGCGAACTATCTTGTAGCCGGTTACGGCAAAATTATGCCAGAGGTATGGAAGGCACCTATCGCGCTTTCCAAATTAGAGATTGAAGCAGTTATCGCCTATCTCCAGAGTCAAGGCGGCGAAATTGACCCGACACCATTTGATGAACCGATAGACAGGGCAGATATAGGGACAGCCGCTGAAGCACTGCCACCTCTGCTTACAGGCGACCCGGAACTCGGCAAAAAGGTCTTTGTAGATGCCGCGTGTATCACGTGCCACGCTGTTCAAGGAATAGAGAGTCCAGCAGCGGGTGAAACAACAAATGAAGACTTTGAAGTCGTCACCGCACCCGATCTCTCCGAGATCGCAGCCTTTAACGACATGCGGTATCTTGAGGAGTCAATCCTTTTACCCGGTGCCCAAATTGTCAGTGGGTACGGTGCCGTTACTGTCCGTGCGAAAGGAACGACTTTCCAAGGCACACTCGTCTCACAGGACGAAGAAAAAATTGTCGTTCGAACCAAAACGGCAGACGGCGTGGAAGAAGAGCACACCATCTTATTGAGCGAACTTGATGACGAACCGATTGAAGAACTCACAGATCTGGAAGCGAAAGGTTATCTTACATTAACACTAACGCCCGCAGATGCGGATGCTCCTGTAACTGGGCAATTAGTTTCGGAAACTGATGAAATCGTAACACTTAAGGTCGGCGACGAGGCGCGAACACTCTCTAAAACAGACGTGAAGAGTCTGATGACCGTTGTCACTTTTGATGGCGATGAAATTGTTGGCGAATATGTTTCAGGAACAATGGATGATGAGGAAATTGTATTAATCGTTGATGGGAGTGAAGAGATATTTGATACGTTTGATCTTGAGGAAGCTACTCTGACCCTGGCGTCTGGCAAGAGACTCCATGTTACATCACCGATGCCCGAAAACTTCCCGATACTCTTATCGGTCGCAGATTTGACGAATCTACTCTCTTTCTTGAGCACGCTCACTGGCGCAACAGCGGAAGCAGCACCAGAGGAGACAGGAGATACTCCCGCAGAATAACATACAAAAAATAGTTGCTAAAAAACAGAAAACATAACCTGTAATGTAATGAAAGGATGTGCTTGGGCATTTCTGCGGATTTCTTCAGAGATACGTCAGGGAATAGTCAAACTCCGAATCCACCTGACAGAACCGCAAGGAAATTAGAAAAATGAAAAGACCTTCGCTTTTCACAATATGTCTCATAATTCTGGTTGGTTCTTGGATCTTCCTGAAATTTGTCGTTGGAGGCATCATCTCAGTACCGATACCGGGTAGCGTGATTGCGATGTATATGGGATTGATTATAATCGCGATCTTGGTGCATATCTCCGTTGAGGATTCACTCTTTCGGGAATTTCGCCGCCCTATCCTCGAAACGCTGGTCGAAGACAAACGCCGTCTCCACCGCCGCGTGCTTGTGGTGTTAATTCCGCTCCTGCTGCTCGGTTATACCTACTCAATTATTGCGCAACGCGCGAATCCCCCTGGAAGCCCGCGCGACGCACATCCATCGCCGCCGCTTGAATTGACCTACAAAGATGAAGTCATCGGCACGATGCAGGATGTTGTGAACCCCTTCCGGCATTATGAAAAAGATGATCCGGAGGCGTTCAAAGCGCATGTTGAAAACGGTAAGCGTGTCTATCATCAGAATTGCTTTTACTGCCACGGAGACCACTTAGATGGGCAAGGGCATTTCGCACCCTATCTCCAGCCGCTACCCGCTAATTTCCAGGACCCAGGAATTATACCTAACTTCCAAGAATCTTTCTTTTTTTGGCGGATTGCCAAGGGCGGACCGGGATTACCTGCAGCGGGGACACCTTGGGATTCAGCAATGCCTATCTGGGAAAACACCTTGACGAAAGACGAAATTTGGGACGTAATTCTCTTTCTTTCTGACTACACCGGCTATCAGTTCCGAACCTTTGGGGAGGCGCACTAAAAATGAGAATCAGAACAATCGCTCTCCTACTTATCCTGTTTGGAATGCTTGTTGGGTTTAATTTTGCGCATGCGCAAAATGCACCAGAGGCTTCCGAAAAGGGAAAACAGGTTTATGAAAATAGCTGCGCACACTGTCACGGTATTGAAGGCAGAGGCGACGGATCCGCCGCTGAGAATCTGCTTCCAAAACCGAGGGATTTCACACGCGGTCTGTATAAAATCCGGTCTACAGAAACTGGACAACTCCCAACAGATCAAGATCTGTTTGACATCATCACCGAAGGGATGCCCGGCTCGTCTATGCCACCGTGGGATACTGCCCTAAGTGCTAATGATCGTTGGGAAGTGGTGGCATATATCAAAACCTTCTACGACGGCTTTAAGGAAGCTGAAACACCACCAAAGCAGATTAACCTGTCCGGAAAAGTCCCTTACGCTGAACAGAGTGTAGAAACCGGAAAAGCACTTTATACAGAACTCGGCTGTGTTGAATGCCACGGGGATGTTGGAAGAGGCGATGGGACCTCTGCACCGGACCTGACCGATGAGTGGGGATTCCAGAGCTGGCCCGCGAATCTAACACAGGGTTGGAATTTCCGAGGGGGTTCGGATACCGAAGACATCTTCAAACGATTTATTGGCGGACTCGCCGGTTCAGCTATGCCTGCTTTTGAAGGCGATAGCTTTCCAGGCTTCGGACTAACGGCTGAGGAATCCAGTCGCATGATCGAATTAGATAACAAAGATGAGATGACAGAGGCAGAGGAAGAAGAATCCGCCCAACTTTACGAGAAATACGATGCTGCTGTTGACATTGCCGTTAATCTCGCAGAAGGTACGGAACTGTCTGCAGAAGAAAAACAGATTTATGATGATGCGATGAGCGTCGTTTATGAAAAGAGTTGGCATTTGGCGAACTACGTTAAATCGCTCATGCCTGAAAAACGTCCTGAACCTGCTATCGGCAACAACGTACTCCGTTCACAATACATTCAAGGTGAACTGCCTGAAATGGATGATGCCGCATGGGAAACCCTTGAAGCCAGTTACTTCCCGCTCGTTGGGCAAGTCGTCATTGAGCCACGACAGTTTAATCCAACGATTGATGCTGTGAATGTTAAATCGTATTACAATGACACAGAGGTCGCTTTCCTCTTTATATGGGATGACCGAACGCATACGACTGACGAGACCGATGAAGAGACAGGGAAGACTCTTGAGGATGCCTTAGCAATCCAGTTTCCGGTGAAGGTGCCGCAAGGACCGACCGCACCCAAGCCCTATTTCTTGTGGGGTGGAAGACTTCCGGTCTACCTATGGCATTGGAAAGCCTCAGCACCTGACCAGGTAACCGAGTTGACCGCTAAAGGTATCAACAACGCCGGGGTTCAGGAAGCACAAGGCGAGCTACAAGCACAAGGTACCTACACAAATGGGCAATACAAATTATGGGTGAAACGCGCCTTAAAAACCGATGATAAAAAGGACTTACAACTTGAATCCGGTGTGTTTGTCCCCATCGCGTTCTCCGCATGGGACGGCGCGAACGGTGATGTTGATACAAAACGGGTGATGACAAGTTGGTACACTTTTGTCCTTGAACCTGTTCCATCATCAAAGCGGTTCATTTATCCGCCCTTAATCGCGCTGCTCTCTGTTGGTTTCCTCTTCGGTTTGCGCGCGTTCGTACAACGCAGAAATTCAGAAGAAGCCTAAAAATATAGAAACACCAATGGCTGTCGGCTGTCAGCAGTCAGCAGTCAGTAAACAACTTGTAGCAGTTATGCTAACTGTTACTGTCAAACAAATCTCTTAACTGAAAGCCGAAGGCTGATGGCTGACGGCTATTAAAGGAGAAAAAAATGAAATCCTATTTGTTGGCGAGTCTCGCTATACTTCTCGCCTGCTGTTTCGTCGGTACTGCCTTCGCAGCTGACTCCGGTTCAGGGGAAATGGAAATGTTAGTGTTCCCTGAAGCGTATAAAGCTATGAAGGTGAACAATGGCGGCACAATTAGCGGTGTCGTGAAGTTTGAAGGGGACGTGCCTGAGAAGGCAGCACTGGAAATCACTAAAGACGAGAAAGTTTGTGGTGCTGACCCGAAGTTTGATGAGTCACTGGTCGTCGGTGAGGGCAACGCTTTAAAAAATACAATTGTCTACCTAATTGACATTTCAGCAGGTAAAGATTTTGACGAAAAAGCCAAAACAGAGATCGATCAGAAGGGTTGCAAATTCACGCCACATGTCCAGATCGTTCCTGTTGGCGCGCGTCTAACAATGCTGAATTCCGATAAGATTATGCACAATGTGCATATCTTCAGTAAGATCAATAAACCGGTTAACAAAGCACAGCCAAAAGCCCGTCGGAAAATGCCCCTCAAAGCCGTCAAGAAGGCGGAGGGGCCTGTCGAAGTCAAATGCGACGTGCACGGGTGGATGTCGGCTTGGGTCAGTTACGTACCGCACCCCTATTTTGCCGTTACCAACGAAAAGGGTGAATTCACGCTTGAAGATGTCCCAGCAGGCGAATATAAACTCGGCTATTGGCATGAAGCGTGTGGTACGAACAGTAAGGCACCTGTCGCTGTTACTGTAGAGGCTGGCGGCACTGTCACGCAAGATTTCACGTTGAAAATGAAGTAGCCATCAGTAATCGGCATGCTTCGCAGTGAGAACGGTCGGCAAGAGGTTTTCCTTGTGGTAGACACAGAAGTTCTGCATTCCATAGTTACCGAGAGCCGACAGCCGATGGCTGACAGCCAAATTCAGGTAGAAAATCTCTCGCACGCTTATCAGCAGCGGCAGGCACTTGACAATATCAGTTTCGATGTCTCATGCGGCGAGATTTTTGGACTCCTCGGACCCAACGGAAGTGGGAAAACGACCCTTTTTAGGATCCTGTCTACATTGATGCCAGTAACCGCTGGCACTGTTCGCATCTTCGGACACGATTTAGCAACCGAGGTGAAAGCGATTAGGAACCTTTTAGGGGTCGTTTTTCAACACCCAGGATTAGATGCCAAGCTGACTGTCGTCGAGAATTTACGACACCACGGACATCTCTACGGGCTTGCTGGTAAAACCCTGCGCCACCGAATTTCGGAGCTCCTTGAACGTTTTGGCGTCTCGGATCGGGCAACGGAACGGGTTGAAGTCTTATCTGGTGGTTTACAAAGACGCGTTGAAATCGCAAAAGCTTTGCTCCATTCCCCGCGTGTACTGCTCCTTGACGAACCGACAAGTGGTTTAGATGTAGCCGCACGGCGACAACTTAACGACTACCTCAGTATGCTTGCACGGACGGAAAATATTCTTGTGCTGATGACAACGCACCTGTTAGATGATGCCGAGGCATGCAATAGGGTGGGCATTTTGGATGAAGGTAAATTAGTCGCCCTCGGCGATCCTGATGAACTGAAAACAAAAGTCGGTGGCGATGTTATCATCATAGAGAGCGTGGACAGCGGAACTCTCGGGCCCGCGATTAATGAAAAATTCAAGGTTTCAACCGTACTGACCGATGATCAGCTCCGTATTGAATGCGAGCGTGGACATGAATTCGTTCGAGATGTGGTCGCCGCGTTTCCAGAGGAGATTCAATCGGTTCGGTTCGGGAAACCGACATTGGAGGACGTGTTCATAAAGTTGACAGGCAACCCGTTTGTGTAGAGGAAGGATACGGAAAATTAAAAATCTGCTACCGATTGCAACGATATGGTGGCGCGAAATCATTAGGTTTTATCGCCAACGGAGTCGACTCTTCAGTGCTATTGCGCAACCCTTGGTATTTTGGATTCTCATCGGGAGCGGGTTGAGTGCTTCTTTCCGACCGGCTGGTGCAACAGATGAACTGGATTATATTGCGTATTTTTATCCGGGTATCGTCGTTTTAGTCTTGCTTTTTACGTCTATTTTCGCTACAATTTCTGTTGTCAATGATCGGCGCGAAGGCTTCTTACAAGGGATACTTGTCGCGCCAGTGCCAAGGTGGCGGATCGTACTTGCACAAGCGTTAGGCGGGACAACGTTAGCACTTTTGCAAGGCGTGCTATTATTGTTACTCGCACCGATGGCCGGCATCCGATTCGGTGCCGCATCGTTCTTTCTCACGCTCGGTGTGATGGCACTTTTGGCGTTTAGCTTGACAAACCTCGGACTACTCATCGCGTGGCGGATGGATTCAACGCAAGGATTTCATGCGATTATGAATCTCCTGCTGATTCCGATTTGGCTGCTTTCCGGCGCGTTTTTTCCGAGCACTGGCGTACCCAGTTGGTTGGCATGGACAATGAAATTCAATCCGTTAACGTACGGGCTTGCAGCTTTTCGGCACAGCCTCTACCTTGACACCACCGCAAAGGCATTTGGAGAGGGAACGTCTTGGCTCCTCTCTCTGTTGATTACTGGTCTGTTTTGTATTTTGACGTATGTGGGCGCAACGTTTACAGCGTCCGCACAAACAAATTAAATATAGGACTTGCGCAGCCCCGTTTGCAGGCGGGGTTTTAAACCCTGCCTGCAGTGTCTAATATATAAGTTATCTCGGTTTGCAGTTATTAGTTTGTAACCATCTCCCCCAGCGGGACGCACGCCAAAAAGTCGTGAATTGTTACATCAAAATCTCTTAACCGACAACTGACAACCAATAACCCTTAAAAGGAGGACTGGATGCTTCAATGGCTACCAGAGGACGTATCAACGTTCGGGCAAGGCGTTGATAACCTCTTTCACGCTATCTATTGGCTTACGCTTATTGTGTTCGTCCTTGTGATAGGAACCCTCATCGTTTTTCTGATTAAATATCGCCATCAGGAAGGCAAGAGAGCCACTTACATCGAAGGCAGCACGAGGCTGGAAATTGTTTGGACAGCCGCTACAACGGTAATTGTCTTTGTGCTCGCTATGTTCAGTTACCCACAGTGGAACAATATTAAATCACCTACACAATTTCCCGAGAACCCAGATGTTGTTGTACAGGTCAGCGGAAAACAGTTCAACTGGGATATGACGTATCCCGGTCCTGATAACGAATTCGGAACGGACGATGACCTGGTATTGGAAAACGAATTGCATGTACCCGTTAACGCGATCGTGCATATCCGACTAACCTCTGTGGATGTCATTCACAGTTTTTTTGTACCGCAATTACGGCTCAAACAGGATGCATTGCCTAACCGATTTATTAATGTCTGGTTCGAGGCAACAAAGGCAGGACGTTATGAGATTCCCTGTGCCGAACTCTGTGGATTCGGACACTCTGGAATGCTCGGCTACCTTAATGTACATGCACAAGCAGACTACGATGCCTGGGTACAAGAAAGATGGCCCCAGTAGGCGGAAGGAGGATAATAACAATGCACGATAACGAACATACGGAACATCATCACGAAGAAAGTTTTATTCGTAAATACGTCTTTTCGCTCGACCACAAGACAATCGGTAAGCAGTTCCTTATCTATGGACTGATTATGTTTTTCGTCGGTGGCGGGCTTGCACTACTCTTCAGATGGCAACTCGCCTACCCCGATCGACCGCTACCTATCATCGGTGCTTCGCAACAATATATTGACGAGGGTGAAGTTGTCACAGGTGCTGACAGGATGTGGGAACGCATCTATGAGTCAGATAAGGAGGAATGGCTTGAGGTAAGCATGCCAAGTGGGGTCATCACACCCGAATTTTACAACATGCTCTTTACGATGCATGCCACCATTATGGTGTTCTTTGTTGTTGTTCCTATCTTGGTAGGTGCTTTCGGTAACTTCTTAATTCCGTTGATGATCGGTACACGGGATATGGCGTTTCCGATCCTCAACATGCTCTCCTTTTGGCTTGCAGTCCTTGCCGCAATTGTGATGGTGATGGGGTTCTTTGTACCCGGTGGACACGCCTCAGCAGGGTGGACAGGCTACGCGCCCCTCTCTTCTGATCCACAGTGGACAGGCGTTGAGTGGGGGCTAAATCTCTGGGCGATTAGTTTACTCCTTCAGGGCTTTTCCTCTCTGGTGGGTTCTATTAACTACATTACAACGATTATCAATATGCGCGCACCGGGGATGACCTTCTTCCGGATGCCGTTAGTCATCTGGTCGCTCTTCATCGTCGCGATTCTCTTGCTGCTCGCGTTCCCTGTGCTATCTTCTGCACTCGCACTTCTCATCTTTGATAGGCTTGCGGGGACAACGTTCTTCTCTGCAACAGCAGAAGGTGGCGGTGATCCCCTGCTCTGGCAACATCTGTTCTGGTTCTTCGGACACCCCGAAGTCTATATCCTCATTCTGCCGGGTATGGGTATCGCTTCTGAACTGGTTGCTGTCTTTTCTCGGAAGCCAATTTTCGGATACCGTTCGATGGTCTACGCAATGATCGCTATTGCGTTTTTGGGGTGGATTGTCTGGGGACACCACATGTTCCAAAGTGGTATGCGTCCGGGATTGGGCTCCATCTTCATGACAACAACGATGCTCATTGCGGTGCCTTCAGCCATTAAGACATTTAACTGGCTTGGCACAATGTTCCGAGGGTCCATCCGATTTACGACCCCGATGCTTCACGGTATCGCTTTCGTTTCGATGTTTGTCATCGGTGGACTCAGCGGTATCTACATGGCAAATACGCCTGTGGACATCTTCATCCACGATACCTACTACATTGTGGCGCATATTCACTACGTTGTATTCGGCGGAAGTCTGTTTGCTATTTTCGGTGGTATCATCTTCTGGTTCCCGAAGATGTACGGACGTTATATGAACGATGTACTCTCCAAGATTCATTTCTGGTTGACGTTCATCGCATTCAACTGCACATTCTTCCCCATGCATATTCTCGGCGTAGGCGGACACATGCGGCGAATCTCCAATCCACAGCAGTATGAATTCCTGCAAGGGTTTGAAGGCATGAACATCTTTATCACGATGAGTGCATTTACCCTTGGGTTCGCACAGTTGATACTCGTCTTTAACTTCTTCTGGAGCATATACAAAGGGAAAGTCGCCGAACAAAATCCGTGGCAGGTTAATACGCTGGAGTGGGAAGCACCCACACCGGTACCGCACGGCAACTTCGGTCAAATCCCAACTGTCTACCGCGGTCCCTATGAATATAGTGTCCCCGGTGAAGAATCTGATTGGATTCCGCAGGCACAACCTGAACATGCACCCGCAACGAGCGGAGACTAAGCGACGGAGGAAGAATGGAAGGATGGAAGGATGGGTGCCCAATCTTCCAACCTTCCAAGAATCTTCCATCCTTCCGTTCTTTTGATTTTTGTGGAAACTTGGCATGCAGCAACACGCGAGTTATAGTCCGTGGCTACACAGAATGGCACGCCTCACTGCAGGGGCGACGTTCTTGTTGATTGTCATCGGTGGGATTGTCACAAGTACTGATTCCGGTTTGGCTGTACCCGATTGGCCAACAACCTTTGGGTACAATATGTTCCTCTATCCATTATCAGAGATGGTAGGCGGTATCCTATATGAGCATAGTCATCGTCTCATGGGGTCGCTCGTTGGAATCCTGATGATCGGTCTCTTTATCTTGATATGGGCGAGAGATTCTCGGAAATGGTTGAAATGGCTCGGACTCGCCGCACTCATCGCTGTCATTGTACAGGGTGTCCTCGGTGGACTTCGGGTTACACAGATTAATCGCAACTTCGCGATTGTGCATGCATGTCTGGCACAAGCGTTTTTCGCACTGCTCTGTGGTATCGCGTGGTTCACCTCTCGTGAGTGGTGGCAAGATGGAGATGTATCTGCGAGCGAAACAGCGCGAAAGTTGCGGCGGTTAAGTCTGATGACAACATGCTTTATTTATGTGCAGCTCATCTTTGGCGCGATTTTACGGCATACCGGCAGCAGACTTGACGCACATCTTCTCTTTGCTTTCTTGGTCGCACTGCATATCTTTTTGTTGGCAAGACGTATCCTTGGAACAAATGGTGAAGCGCAGAGAATTGGGCAATCTATGCCACTGCTATTGTTGAGTCTGCTTGCAATCCAGTTGATGCTCGGCACTGGCGCGTTTTTTGCGAAACTCACAGCATTCGGCGAAACGTTCGCAGCAGCACTTACGGTAACAATCACCACCGCGCACGTCGCAGTCGGCGCACTCATGTTGGTGAGCAGTTTTGTGCTTACCCTAAAAATTTACCGGTTCACTGATGCATCGGTAACTATTGAAACAGCGGCGAGAGGCACATTGGCTACAGAATGAGAAAGACATACTGAGTGCGTTTGTAGTAGTGCGATTCTGCGGCGTACTCGCCCAAATGCGACGTGCATTATCGCACGTTCTGAAGGCGCATACAACGGGCAATAAATTGCCCTACTACGAACTAAATGAGATGGACATATCGAGTCCGTTTGTAGTAGTGCGATTCATCGCACGTTCTGAAGGCGCATACAACGGGCAATAAATTGCCCTACTACGAACTAATAGAACTTAATGGTTTAAAAAATGCGTTCAACAACGATAACATTACCTGACAATACAGATACAGCGAACCCACCGTCAAAGCACTCAGTTTTCGTGCGGCGTGCGGCGGATTATGTCGAGTTTATCAAACCGAGGTTGGTGGTGATGATACTCATTACAACTGCTGCGGGGTTCTATCTCGGCGCGCAACAGACCGTAAATTGGCTCCTTTGCCTGCATACACTTATCGGTGCCGGGTTGACTGCGGCGGGTGTATTGGGACTCAACCAGTACCTTGAACGCGATGTAGATGCCCAGATGAAACGGACGCAGGAGCGACCGCTTCCTGATGGTAGGATGAATCCCTTGGAGGCGTTGTTTGTCGGTGCTGCGCTCACGAGTGGTGGAATGCTTTATCTAACATTCGTTGTTAACATACTGAGTGGGTTCGTCATTTCACTGATAGTGGTGAGTTATCTGTTTTTCTATACACCGCTTAAACGGAAAACTTCGCTGTGTACGCTTATCGGTGCGGTCCCGGGAGCACTCCCGCCTGTCGTTGGATGGGTCGCAGCACGAGGTTCGCTAACAGGTGAAGCGTGGGTACTGTTTGCTATACTCTTTTTCTGGCAGATTCCACACTCTCTCGCGATAGCCATCATCTATCGTGAAGACTACGCAAATGCTGGATTCCGATTACTACCGGTCATTCACCCAGATGGCGCAAGCACGTGCCGCCAAATTGTGATTAATTGCGTCGCGCTCCTCGGCATCGGTTTGTTGCCTGTTCTGTATGGCGTTGCCGGTAGTGTCTATTTCTTCACAGTACTGCTGGCAGGCGTAGCGTTTCTCGCAGTCGGTATCTATTTGGCTTGCACACGCTCTATAAAAGCCGCACGCTATCTGTTGTACGCTTCACTGCTTTATTTGCCGGTGGTATTTATCACAATGGCGTTAGATAAAATTTAAGGGATGAGTATATGAACGCGCCAGAGCATCGCAAGCGAAATCGCCGCCTCGGACTCGTGCTGTGCTTGTTGTTTGCCGGGTTATTTGCCATTGTAACAGCAGCAATTGTTACAGGCAGCAAATTGCCTCAATCTGTTGAAGGTGTTGTTAGTAATCTTATTGTCCCTGTTCTGGGGATCATCGGGTTGCTATTGATTTTCGCAGCGATAGGTGAGATTATTCAAAACCACCGCCTTGCTCTCATCTTATCTCTGCTATTGATCGGGCTGCTTATTATTGGAACGGTCGCAAGCGGTATCGCTACCGTGATTTTAGGTGTCTGCTTGTTACTGTTAGTTATCGCGGCAGTCGTTGAAATTGTGCTTCGGATTCTAAAAAATAGGGTGCGTGAGTAATGACACAGAATAGTCCTGAAATCCAAGAACGTCAACCCTTGAGCAACGCACGATTGGGAGTATTAGTCCTGCTCGGTGCGGAGACGATGCTGTTTTCGGGGCTTATCGGCACATTTCTCGTATTTCGAGTCGGGAATGTCACCTGGCCCCCGCCATCACATATCGGGATTGAGTTACCACGCGCAATAACTGGCATTAATACTGTCTTACTTTTATTGAGCGGCTATACAATGTTTCAAGCACGCCGCGCAATTCAGAAAGACAACCTGAAGCAGTTACGTAATTGGCTACTACTCACCGGCGGACTTGGGCTACTTTTCCTCGGTGTGCAGGGCAGCGAGTGGGTACAACTCATTCGCAACGGACTCACACTTCAATCTGGCGTATATGGCGGCATCTTTTATGTCCTAATTGGGTGTCATGCCGTTCACGTGCTGAGTGCTGTTATATGGCTGTTTATTGTTTTCGGTATGGCAATGGCAGGGCGTTTCTCTGCAGACCGTTACATCGGCGTTGATACGTGTACCATCTACTGGATTTTTGTTGTCGCGCTCTGGCCAATTCTCTACGTTTTGGTGTATCTCTCGTAGAACCGCGAAAGGAATTATTGGAATGCATAAACTATTTTGGCGTAGCTGGCAAGCCAAAACTTGCTATACAAAAGTCTTATGGGCTGCCGTCTTAATATTCGTCATATTTATCGTACCGATGTCCGTTGAGGCATGTCCTGCTTGCAAAACACTTGATGACCCGATCGGTAAAGGTTTTAATTGGAGTATCCTTTTTCTGATGGCAATGCCTTTTACTGTTTTCGGGCTCATCGGCGGCACAGTTTATTTACATTACCGACGTGCAAACAGAAAACCGACGGATGAAGAAACCATCTAATACAAATAGTTGTTAGTTATCAGTAGCCACTTAAAACAGGGTTCCGATAATTCCAAACTCTTCTTTAACTGATAACCGATAACGAATAAAAGGAGTTTAAATATAGTGGAACACGCTACCACTTTGGATCACACTGAAGATGTATACGAGCCTTCGCTTACACCGGATAGCCTCGGTAAACTCGGCATGTGGATCTTCCTCGTCGGGGATACCATGTCGTTTGGCGCGCTGCTCGCAGCGTATGCAGCACTCCGCGCAGGCGCAGGCATAGTCGGATGGGTCCCACCAGACGAAATCCTTGGTATTAACCTAACCGCAGCCATGACATTCCTGTTGATATGCAGTAGCGTCACGATGGTGAAAGCACTTGAATCCATTCAGAACGGCAATGTTTCACGCATGTGCCTGTTCCTTGGACTCACGATCGCCGGAGGGATAATCTTCCTTGGACTACAGGCTTATGAGTGGACTCACTTGATTAAACACGGTTTGACATTGACCGGTATTCCTGAGCACGGGTTAAAGAGTGCAACTATCAGTGGTTCAACGCTTTTTGGTCCCACTTTCTACGCTATCACAGGTTTCCACGGGCTGCACGTAACCGGTGGGGTCATTTATCTTATCGTTATCTTGATACATGGTTTGCGTGGTCGATATACCGCTGAGTTTAACCATGAAGTAGAAATCGTCGGACTCTATTGGCACTTCGTTGACCTTATCTGGATTATGGTTTTCACCTTTATCTATCTACTGTAGGAGGGTATAAAATGGCAGAAAACGGACACAAAGAGCATCCGAAATACATGAATATCTTTTATTGGCTGGCTGCACTCACAGCTATTGAGGTCGCTGTAGCAATCCCTGAATACGCGACCGTCCTGAAGGCGATACTCCTAATCGGTCTCGCCTGTGGGAAAGCTATTTTGGTCGCTAACTATTTCATGCATCTAAAGTTTGAAAAGAGAACGCTGGCGATTATCGTGCTAACACCGTTTATTATCTGTGTTTTTCTCGTGATTATGCTGATGCCTGACCTCACGTTAGATGCGCGACTCGACGGCATAGAGAAACCGGCGGCAGAAGTTGTGGATACGTCGTCTCACTAACTACTGCTGGATTTGGAATATGGAAGCAGAAGCTACTAATGCCACTAAAGCGAGGCGAAAATTAGACAAAAGCACACTGGTCTGGGTAGCGTTAGGTGTTATCATTATCGCTATCGCCGGCATCAATTTATGGTCGGTATTTGACACGAAACCAGAGGCATTAACTGAGACTGCCGCTGTTAGCGTGCCAGACTTTAGCCTCACCAACCAACAAGGAGAACCGTTAGGGTTGTCCGACATGGCGGGGAAAATTTGGGTCGCCGACTTCATCTTCACCAATTGCCCGACGATTTGCCCAGCGATGACACAAGAAATGGCACGCCTGCAATCCGAATTTGTCGCGGATCCTGTCTATTTCGTCTCGTTTTCTGTAGATCCAGAGCGGGATACGCCAAGAGTCCTCTCGCGCTATGCAGCGGCTTATGGCGCAGACGATAGACGTTGGCATTTTCTCACGGGGGACAAAGCGAAAATATATCAGTTAGCCGAACAAGGGTTCAGTTTAGCCGCGGGCCACAAAGGAAGTGAAATACTCCATAGTCCGCGGTTTGTTCTCGTCAAAGCGGATGGGAACATCCACGACTTCTACGATAGTCGAAGCGGACCTGCAATGCTGCGTTTACGACGCGATGTCAAAGCACTCCTCGGAAAATAAAAGACGTGAATCTCCTTATCTCTCTCGCGGCTTTTGTGATTCATTTCACATTCGGATTCTTCCGTGTCCGGTTTAAACGATTCAGCCGACCGTGGAGTAGATGTCTCTACATTCCAATCACGATTAACATCGTCGTTCGGCACTTTATCCTCGACTGGGAGTGGCAAACAGCGATGGTTTATTTATGGCCAGCAACGATAATCGCTCACATCCTTGGTGGTTTTCTGGGGGCTCGTTACAGAAACCGTAGCCTGTAATGTGATGGAGCGCGGATATAAGCAACGCACCTAAAAGTCGAAACGCACGTTGTTTCTCCGCAAGGAAAATCAAAAAAATGATTAAAAAGATTTACGTACCCGTTGATAATTCGGACTACTCCGACGCAAGTATCGCTTTAGCGGTTGAATTCGCAAAGAAGTTCGGATCCCAATTGGTGGGTTCGCACGTTTACGCCGCAAAAATGCACGATGTCCGCTTCAAGCAGATGGAATACACCCTGCCAGAGGAGTATCAGGACGAGGTGGAACTCGAAAAACAACGCCGAATCCACGATACGCTCATTACGATGGGACTGCAACTGATCTCCGATTCCTATCTTGAGGTAATGAAACAGAAGTGCGCCGAACTTGACATTCCGTTTGAACCCAAAATGCCGGAAGGCAAGCACTACATAAAACTCGTTGAAGACATTCAGGAAAGCGATTACGACCTCGTGATTATGGGTGCGCTCGGTATGGGTGCCGTCAAAGATAGCCTCATCGGCGGTGTTACTGAACGCGTCGTCCGTCGTATCAATACTGATACGCTTGTTGTCCGGGACCTTGAGCCGATTGAAGCACATAACGGGAATATCCTCGTCGGAATTGATGGGAGTCCTGAGTCTTTCTCAGGTTTAAAAACCGCGATACAGCTCGGACAAAAGTTCAACAAACAGGTTGAAGCCGTTGGTGTCTATGACCCATATCTCCACTACATCGTCTTCAATTCCGTCGTGAATGTGCTAACCGAACGCGCCGCAAGAACTTTCAGATTTAAAGAGCAGGAGCAACTCCACGAAGAGGTGATTGATACCGGATTGGCAAAAATTTATCAGTCACACTTAGAGGTGGCACGGTCTATTGCAAAAGAGGAACACGACTACGCCTTAAAAATTACCCTACTCGATGGAAAAGCCTACGAAAAAATTCTACAATATGCTCGAAAAACAGACCCGTGGCTCCTCATTTTAGGTAGGATCGGTGTCCACAGTGAACAAGATATGGACATCGGTAGCACTGCCGAGAATCTGTTACGTCTTGCCCCTTGTAATGTACTCTTATCAAGCCAACGTTATTTCCCTCAGATTGATGTCAAAGCAGAAGAGACCCTCGTCTGGACGCAGGAAGCATTGGATAGAATGGAAAAAGCCCCTCCGTTGGTACGCGGCATCGCGAAAACAGCCGTGCATCGGTTTGCCATTGAACGCGGTCATTCTGTTATTACCGAGAGCGTCATCGACATGGCGATGGAAGCGATTATGCCGCAACGTGCCTCTGAAAAATTAACGCGCGTCGCAAAAGAGATCGCCGAACAGAAAGTTTTGGAGTCAGACGCAGTCCAGACCTATATCTGTGGCGAATGTGGCTACGCAGCGCACAACCAGCAACCTGTCCAGTGTCCTGTCTGTAGTTCGCCACCAGAGCGTTTTCAGATGGTAGACAAAGGTTCTCTGGAAAACATCGCTGTAGACGAAGGGGGTACTGCCGAGGAAGAGACCTTTGACGGTGTTCGACTCCAGTGGTCGGAGCAGGCGAAAAAGGCACTCCGCACGGTGCCACGCGGCTATATGCGCCGAAACGTCAAAGCACGTATCGAAAAATCCGCACGCGCCCAAAAAATTGGCACTATCACCAATGCTTTCGCAACCGAGATTATCAACGACAGCATGGGGGAAGCGGCTGCAGTCCGTGAGGATGCACCTGAACTCAGAACCTTGCAAGCACAGACTTCCGACTCCGAGAGTGCTGAAGTCGTTCCAGGTTTTGAAAGTCCAGTGAAATGGACGGAAGAGGCAATCGAACGTTTGAATTTAGTGCCAGCTGGGTTTATGCGAAATATCACGCAGACACGGATTGAACAGCGCGCACAAGAAAACAACATTGAAGAGGTTACACTCGATTTCGCAGCACGCGTCATTGAAGATGGCAGAAGTCTCGCCAATGAGGTCCTGGGACAGTATTATCAACAGCCAGATCAGGAGTAAACGAGAAACTGGCGACTTGCAAAAAATGGATGGTAAATAATGAGCGATATTCCAACGGTCACTTTCCAAATCCTCGGTCCAAATGAGGGCGTTGCAGAGGGTTCACACAAAGGTTTATGGTTTAAGGTGTATTCAGATCCCCCACCAGCGAATAATCTTCTCGTCGGCGTGAAGGTGTGTGCATCTAACGGAGAGGTTCAACAGTCCGGCACTGTTATGATCCTGAGACATGAAAGCCATTCTGCCGATTTTTTTTACAAGACAGTAGAAGGTAAGCTGGATGTATGGCTGGAAATTGAGTCTTTTGATTCGCTCACCAAATTAGAGTTCCCTGTTTTCACAAACGAAGGATATGTGATAGAGGCAGGATATGAGTTTCCAGAATACAACATAGGCACTTTATCGAAAATAGTGCCTTATCAGTGGAAAGGACCTGATCGCGGCTTATGGACAGATGAGAAACGTTGAAACTTGCCGCAGGCACAGAATTGTAGCAAGGTTCACTGAAAAGTGGAGGTTCATTATGCAAAAGCATGCTTTGAAAAATGCGTTGACATTTTTACTTGTGGTATTTATCCTAACCGCTAATAGCTTTGCTGACAATTGGCAACAGTGGCGCGGACCAAACAGCGACGGTATCAGCCAAGAAACCGATATACCTATCCAATGGAGTCAAGCTGAAAACGTCAAATGGCGTTTACCGCTCCCCGGCGAAGCCGCATCTACGCCTATCATCTGGGAAGATAAGATTTTCCTCACTTCAGCTGAAGGTGATGCACTGGTTTTGATGTGTATCGGCACCGATGGTAAAGAACTCTGGAAGCGGACTTTAGGGCATGGCAACCGAAGTGTCCGCGGCGGCGAAGGTAATTCCGCTGCACCCTCTCCTGTAACCGATGGCGAACATGTCTGGGCATTCCTCGGAACCGGTGACCTCGCTTGCTACGATTTTGACGGAAATCAGGTCTGGCACACCAACCTCGCAGACCGTTATGGCAAATTTAACCTCTACTTCGTCATGTCAACCACCCCGCTCCTTGACAAGGATCGACTCTACTTCCAACTCATCCACAGCAACGCATGGGTCGTTCTTGCACTTGACAAAATGACAGGCAGAGAGATTTGGATGCATAAACGCGATAGCGATGCAACCGAAGAGTGTGAACAAGCCTATACTTCTCCCATTATCTACCGTGATACCCAGCGTGAATACCTTGTTGTCCATGGCGCCGATTATGTCACAGCACACAGTTTAGAAGATGGCAGCGAAATTTGGCGATGCGGCGGCTTGAATCCAAAAGAGAGTTATAACTATTCCCTCCGATTCGTCGCTTCACCCGTTGCGACAGAAGGTCTTATTGTCGTTCCTTCGGCGAAGAACGGACCCGTTTTAGGCATTGATCCGGCTGCTGCCCCCGGTGATATAACTGACAGCAACTGGCAACGCTGGAAACTTAGAAATGGCACGCCAGATGTTCCCTCTCCGCTTATTCATGATGGATTGGTCTATCTCTGTCGAGAAAACGGGGTCCTGATTTGCCTTGATGCTGAAACCGGAGCGCCGCTTTATGAAGAACGGGCGCATCGGAACCGGCATCGCGCCTCGCCTATCTATGTGAATGGGTACATCTATCTGACCTCTCGGGACGGCGTTATCACCGTTGTGAAGGCTGGACGTGAGTTTAAAATCGTCGCCAGCAATTCCATGGGCGAAGTCATCGCTGCGTCTCCGGCTATCGCCAACGGCACGCTCTATCTCCGCACTTATCAAGCGCTCTATGCTATCGGTGGAAAATAATGAAAACGTACAACGAGTTGCCAAGTGATGCTGGTTCCAATATCGTAGGACAAGTCACGGCCCAGGCGAACCGGATTCAACAACGGCTCACCACTATCAAACACACCGTAGCTATTATGAGCGGAAAAGGCGGGGTCGGCAAGAGTGCCCTCACTGCAAATCTCGCCACCGCACTCACGCTAAAAGGTAACACCGTCGGAGTGGTTGACGCTGACATCAATGGACCGACGCTTGCAAAAATGATGGGTGTCCGCGACGCAACATTGGAATACACGTCTATAGGTGTCAAGCCTGCCGTCACAGCACTCGGCACTAAGCTTATCTCCATGGATCTGCTCTTAGCAGAGGACGATGCACCGGTGCTCTGGAATGCGCATTCACAAAAAGACGCATTCACATGGCGTAGCACAATGGAAGTAGGCGCGCTTCGAGAATTCATTGCCGATACCGAATGGGGTGAGTTGGATTACCTGCTGCTGGATCTGCCACCGGGAACGGATCGACTTCCAAATGTGGCAGAACTTATTCCAAATCTTGGCGGTGTCGTCGTCGTGACGATCCCCTCTGAAGTCTCGCAATTAATCGTCAAAAAATCGGTGACCATGGCGAGAGACATCTTAAAGGTCCCAATCATCGGCGTTGTCGAAAATATGGCTTTCTATGTATGCCAGCACTGCGGCGAAGAAGAACCACTCTTTTCCGTTGACGAAACGCTTGATGAGGCATTCCAGCAGAGCCTCCTCGGCAGCATCCCGTTTGATCCGCAGCTCGCGCGCGCGAATGACAACGGAACCCCTTATATTGACAAATATCCAGATGCTCCCGCGAGTCGAGTACTCGTCCAAGTAGGTAAAAAAATACAAGACTTTTTTATCAGCACCGTTTAAAGGAGCGTGTAGCCTGAAACGAAGTGGAAGGCGGATTTACAGAGAGAGATTTTCAAGTTCTGATCCACCTGCCCGAACCGCAAGGAAAATTAAAATTATGAAGTTCCTGTGTACAGACTGCGACACGGCGATGAAGTTTAAAGACGTAACCCGCCCTGAACAAGGCTCAGTGACGGCACTTTTTGAATGCCCTGACTGTTTTACAGAGATTGCCATGTACCTCAATCCGTCGGAGACCCAGATGCTGAAATCCTTGGATCTCAAGTTGGGTGGCACTAACGAAGCAGCACAACCGATGCAGCTGGTACGCTCACAATTAGAGACAGCAAAAGGCGAATCAATGCCTGATATGTTTTCGTCAGAAACCAGTTCAGCCGAGACTGCTGAAGGCGGCAAATGTCCCTTTACTGGCGTTATCTCGGAGGCATTTCAGGAAGACACAACGCCTACCGAACCAACCGGTCCCACCTGGACAGCGGAGGCACTCGAACGCTTAGAGCGGATCCCCGCTTTCGTCCGTCCAATGGCGAAGATGGGGATTGAAAGTTTCGCTAAAGACAACGGACATGACGAAATTACAGGCGAAGTTATGGATGCCGCCCGCGGAAACTTCCCTGCACAGTTCTAAAGCCGTGGATTGCGTTCGTAACATCAATACGCTATCTTCGGCAAAGTGAAACAAATGGGGATAAGAAGGAGCTTGCACGATGAACTCTCAAAACACCCGTTGGATACAAAGAGCCGATAGTTTTCGTAGAGCATTTTCGCGATTGAAACAAGGAGTGGATTTGGCACGACAACGTGAACTGTCAGACTTGGAAGCACAAGGATTGATACAGGGTTTTGAATATACCCATGAATTGGCATGGAATACGCTCAAAGATTTTCTTCAAACGCAAGATATTAAATTGTACGGTTCAAGAGATACGACCCGAGCTGCTTTTAAAGAGGGATTAATTGAAAATGGCGAAGCGTGGATGGAAATGATTCGCCACCGCAATTTAACGACGCATACCTACAACGAAAGTATCGCTAACGAGGTCGTTTCTGCACTTCTCAATACGTATTTCTCTGAATTTGAAATATTGCTGGCAAAAATAGAGCGTCTGAAACAGGAGCAATCGCTATGAAATACGGTTTATCAGAGCGCACCCTTCAAAAGATCCAAGGCGTTTTAAGCCGTTATCCCCAAGTTGAAAGAGCGATTTTGTACGGTTCGCGCGCCATAGACACCTACCGAAATGGTTCTGATATCGACCTTACGCTTTGTGGTGATGCCTTAACACACAGCGTACTCTCCCGAATTGATACTGAACTCGACGATCTTCTCCTACCCTATACAATTGACTTATCCATTTTTCATCAGATTGACAACCCCGATATGGTTGAACAGATTCAACGCATTGGGGTAAATTTTTATGAAAAGGACGGAGAGGTCTAACCTCAGAACTATTTACAATAAATCAACCGGACAAGCTCCAAACCCTCCTCAAAGACAGCAACTACCACCTCTACCTCTTTATAGACCTCGAAAATCCAAAATCGCGCTGCAGAGAAGCATATCCGTATTTCTGCGGACTTCTTCTCGTATCCTCGCCATTTTGTGAGTGTATAAGTAATTGTCGGTTTTACTATATAAGATAGACTTTAGTGAAACCTAACATCGGTACCCATCGTTTATTTATAGCGTTTGGTTCACTCTAATTTAGGCACCTTAGAGATACCATACAAACCTGAAAAGTAGCCGATACTACTGAGATTGGCTAATTCGCGCTTAGATTCCAATAAAGGAGCAACATCATGGAAAAAACAGATATAAAAATTAGCAATATATCTTCTCAACATTCCGGCAAAGCAGGAACTGATATATTGACAGCACTTCAGGATCTTTTACGAAAAAAAGGTGGGTATTTACCGATAAGTTTAATCAGCACTGTTCTGATTATGCTAATCAGCATAATAGGCTGCTCCGATGTGCCTTATACCGGTCCAACGCTGACTGTTCGCCATGTAGACGATTATCTTAACACAATTGAACAAGATACAGTTTGTCTTCAAGATGGATTTGATACAGTCTGCGTAAAACTATTGTTAGATAAAACAGAAATCGACCCGACAGAAATAGACTATACACCTACTGTCCACGTTCGTCCAACAAGCCTTGTCTATGTATTTAATTATCAAGGACAGTCTATTTTGGAAGCGAAGCGATTAATGGATACTACCGAAATTGTCCAGGAATTCGTCGCGACAGGCAAAGTGCAACTGCCGCCAAATATTGACAGTCCGAATAACGGTAATCAGAGTTCTGTTCCCAAAGGCTGGATTATTGAGATATACTACCCAGATACATTCCCTGAAGCAAATCGTGGGCAAACACCTGAAACCAGCGGGCTCGACATCAGGATCGTTGAAGGAAAGACAATTGGGACGAATAGGCGAAGAGATCTGGAAATAATCAACTTTACGCAAACGGACAAACATGATGGCAGGCGAGGTGTTCAGTTTTCCGTCGAAACTGAGGCACCGGAGATAACAGTTCAAGTCAATAAATTAGTCCCAGGCAATACAGCAACATTCCACATCAGTGCAGATAGCGTAGAATCTGACGGTGACACAAATATACTCCAGTTACACCCATTACAGTAGTCTCTAAGCAGGAGTAACATCATGAGAAAAATTGAACCTTTCGCGCTAAAATTCAGCGTCGGAATCCTAATGATCCTTTTCAGCATCACCGGTTGTTCCGATATGCCTTATACAGGTTCAGTGCTAACTGTTCATGAGGTAGACCGCTATCTCGTCTTAACGGATGGAAATGTTGTCTGCTTTCAAGATGAGTTCGACACAACCTGCCGAAAACTTACACCAGAAACGGGGAACGGTGCCATCAACGGACCTGCGATCCACATCTATCCGGAGAGACGGGTATATGTGTTCTATCATGAAGGAAAACCTATTTTACGCGCAGAGAGGGCAGGCGATAACAACAGCAATAACGGCGGAGGTGGCAATAACGGCAATAACGGTGGAGGCAATGGCAATAACGGTGGGGCAGACAATAACAACAATAATAACGGCAACGGCAATGGCAATAACAACGGCAATAACGGTGGGGGCAATAATAACGGCAACAACAATGGCAATAACGGTGGGGGCAACAATAACGGCAACGGCAATGGCAATAACGGTGGGGGCAACAATAACGGCAACGGCAATGGCAATAACAACGGCAATAATGGCGGGGGCAATAATAACGGCAACGGCAATGGTGATAACAACGGCAATAACGGTGGGGGCAACAATAACGGCAACAACAATGGTGATAATCCAGGTGGGACGAATGGCGATAACAACGACAATAACGACAGTACACCGGATAATTCTGATGATGGACACGGATGGATTATTTGGGTATACTACCCAGAGGGAACAGCTCCCCAAAATCCACCAACACTTAGCGAGAGCGGCGTAACTGTTACCATAAATGGTCAACAGATAACAGACGATGATATAACGGGTTTTGCACAGTTCATTGGCCCCAATAACGAAGTAGGCGTTCAGTTCTTCTATCCAACGCAGTCCGCGGAGCTTTTAGACTTAAAGGTACGGATAGAAGGGATCGCCGCTGCTGAGGATCCAGTAAAATTCAACATAAACTACTTGTGGAACTCGCAGTAACGCCATCATTATTCGTCAAGTTGATGCACGACAGCCAGTGGGGTTGCGGCGAGTAAACCTGCATCAATCGGAATAACAACACCCGAAATCCATTTCGACTCGTCGCTGGCAAGAAAAACAGTCGCCCACGCCACATCCCATGCGGTTCCCTCGGTCCCAAGCGGGCCGATAAGACGCCGTCGTTCCCGTTCTGCTTCGCTCAAGTATGGCGCAGGAAACGAAGCGTAGAGATGCCCAGGCGCGATACAATTCACTCGGATATTGTCACGTCCGTGATGAACCGCCATCACCTTCGTTGTCGAAATCATCCCACCTTTCGCCGCTGCGTATGGCACATTCCGAACCCAACCCGCACGCAACGCGTCAATAGACGAAACATTGATAATCGAGCCACCCCCCGCCTCAGCCATCCGAGGCACCGCATGCTTACACGCCATGATCATGCTCTTGAGGTTGACATCCATCACTCTATCCCATTTCTCTTCATCTACCTCCGTGACCATCCCGGAACCGCCGAGTCCAACATTGTTAAAAAGAACATTCACTTTACCGAAGCGTTCAACAGCAGCTTCCACCATTCCAGCGCAAGCTGCTTCTGTGGACAGATCACCGATAAACACCGCGGCTTCGCCACCTTCTGCCTCAATTTCGGCAAGTGTGGCGTTGGCGTTCTCAAGCGAGATGTCCGCCAACAGCACTTTCGCACCTTCTCTTGCAAAAAGCATGGATGTCGCATAGCCGGTCCCGTCAACTTCACCTTTTTTACCGGCACCCGTGACAATCGCAACTTTTCCTTTCAATCGCTCCATAGTTTCAACCAATTACGAGTTACGAGGACGGAAGGTTTTCCGGTTCCATCTAATCTTCCAACCTTCCAATCCCACATAGGATACGTCCCTACTATTGCATCAATGTTGAGTTTATGAGTGATGCCGTTTGTAGTAGGGCAATTCATTGCCCGTTCTTGAGGTGCGATAAATCGCACCACTACGAACCTCCCTCAAGTTCAACATTGACACCTATGCTACGCACCAATCCCCAACTTATCGTTAATCTCTTTCTGATAACCTTCGAGTTCGCAGTTTTCAATCTCGGCAATTGTCACCGGACGACCAAACCACCCGGATTCATAGACCGCCATGCAGATGGCTTCAGACCGCATTCCTTCAACAGCGTCTACTTCAGGTTTTCCACCGCTCCGAATCGCATCGGCGAAGTATTTCAACTCAATCGCGACTGTATCTTCGATACCACCTGGGAAGTAGTATTCTCGCTCCGAATCGCTAAGGCTATCCGTAAATTCTTTCATTAGGTCTTCATTGGAAATCGGTTCACCGCCGCGTGGCACTAAACCTCTACCCCAATCAAGCGCGCCCTCACTGCCGTAAACGGTATGTTGACCGAAACCGTGTCCCGGTGCCGAACCGACCCATGTCCACTGCGCGGTAACGCCTTGTTCAAACTTGATCGTAGCGATCATGGCGTCTTCAACATCAACGGCATAACCGCCTTCACGCTCACCCGGATTGTCGTAGCGGAACGGTTCATAAGCCTTGTTAATCGCGTAAACTTCTTCAGCTTCCAGACCGAGAATGTAGCGCATCAGATCGGTGAAATGCACACCGCCATCCAATGCCCAACCGCCGCCGGCATCCATCTTGAAGTTGCGCCAACCCCATTTACCCAAGCCTTCGCCGACTTCGATCCAGAAGAACATACGCGGCTCACCGATACGTCCTTGCGCGATTGCCCAACTGCGAGTGCGTTGCATGCGCGCCAAACGATAGTTTTCAGCCACAGAGATAATTTTGTCGTTCCGCTCCGCCGCTTCCATCATCAATTGGCATGCCCGCATTGTGATACCGAACGGTTTTTCAATAATAACGTGTTTCCCCGCCTCAAGCGCAGGCACTGCAAGCGTATGGTGTGCACTGTGGAGCGCACAGATGTCAACACATTCCAAATCAGGATGTTTCGCCAGCATCTCATCGAGTTCTGTATAGACGGCTGGCTTCGTCCCGCCTTGAAATTCGTGTGCCTGATTCGCGCGTTCTTCAGCGCGTTCCTCGGCAATGTCGCACGCCGCCACAATCTCAAAATCCCTGAGTCCGTTCGACCAGAGTTGACGATAACCGCCCATGTGTGCCCCCGACATACCGCCGCATCCGACCAATCCCATCTTAATTCGTTCTGCCATGTAAGCCTCCTTGTGTATCTGTCCAAATCACGATTCGCGCATCAACGCGTCTAACAGGACATGCGAAATTATATGTGATATGGAATCCCCTGTCAACATTTTTCTTAATCGCACCAGGACCATTCAATTGTCCATTTTCCGATCGAATTTTCACCCCAGACCCGGTAGGTTCGGTTTCCTAACCGAACCATAAGCGTCAATTTAAAAAAAATAACCGTCTCAGCTCCAGGTCCGGTAGGTTCGGTTTTGCGGTGTACTCACCCAAATGCGACGTGCATTCCTAACCGAACCGGATCCTTGAAAAAAAGACGTGAAACCCGATAGTTTCTTAAAATTGAATGACCCTGTGAAGCTCTCCAAGGTCATTCAATTGTAGGTTTTTGGTGTTTGGTGTTGTCCTTTTCGCAGGTGTTAATACTTAATATATGTTATGTATTAAAACAAAACGCCGAAATTTTCGCTAGATTTCGCAGCGGATCCTGGAAAAAAGATGTCCAATCGAATAATTTCTTAAAATTGAATGGCTCTGGAAGCTCTCTCGAAACCGTTGACATAAAAATCCTTTTCTGATAAAATTCGCAATAAAGGAGGAAAGGACCATGCATAGAATGGCTCGAAGGTTTTTCAGTCTTGCAGTAGTGAGTTTAATAATGCTCTATAGTGGAATTGCTGATGCAGCAGTTGATAAACATACTGTCGCTGTCTGGCTCTTTGAAGAGGGTGCCGGGAAGGTCGTGAAAGACGCTTCTGGGAACGGACACGACGGCAAATTTGCGGGGAGTCCAAAGTGGGTAAAAGCGAAATTCGGGACAGGGTTAGAGTTACCCGGTGATGCTGGCGGCTACGTCGTCGTGGATTCTACCAAAAAACTGGAATTGGAAACACTCAGTATTGAAGCATGGGTTAAAGTGGAAGAAGGTACTGGTAAATGGCAAGGTATAGTCTGCAAACAGCAGGCAGGGTGTACCAATCGAAACTACGGTATTTGGGTGAATGTAAATTCGAGCGTTCTGCATGCACAAATCGGTGCAAATGGCGGATGCGCGTTCAGTATAGATGGCACAACTGAGATCACAGATAACAAGTGGCATCATCTCGCCTTTACTTATGATGGCAAGATGGGGCGCGTTTACGTTGATGGCGAATTAGAGAACGAGGCACCCAATGCGCAGACATTTCAGAGCGGCGATCCAATTACGATCGGTGTTCCAAATCTCGATAACGCAAACGGATTGAAAGGTATCATTGAAGAGATACGCATCTCCAACGTCGCACGCACCGAAGATGAAATTCAGGAAGCGATGGATGTCGGCTTAGCACAAATTCTCAGCGTTGACCCCGGCGGAAAACTCGCAACACGCTGGGGATATATTAAACAGGGACAATAGATTGAAATGAGGAACATGGATTGCAGAAATTAACTTTCGCGTGTTTACTACTTTTTTCCATCACTACATTCGTATTCGGGAAAGGACTTCCGATGGCAGTGCCAGAGGCGGTCGGTGTCTCTGCCGAACGTCTTGAACGCATCCGTCCTGTGATGCAAGGTTATGTTGATGACGGACATATAGCAGGGATCCTGACGGTCGTGGCGAGACGCGGCAAAATCGTTCATTTTGAAACCGTCGGCATGCGGGATGTTGAAAACAACAAGCCCATCGAAGCAGACACAATATTTCGTATCCACTCGATGTCTAAACCGATTACGAGTGTCGCAGTGATGATGCTCTATGAGGAAGGACATTTTCAGCTCGATACACCCGTCTCCGATTTCATCCCTGAATTTAAAAACATGAAGGTCTACAACGAGGACCAGACGGAAATCTTGGATGCGGAGAACGCGGTAACGATCAAACACCTTCTCACGCATACTGCTGGGTTAATCTATGGTTGGGGCGGTGAAGCACTCGATAAACGCTATCAGAAGGCGAACCTTTTTCAGCCCGGCACGCCGCTCGCGGATACAGTGAAGAAACTGAGCGACATCCCGCTCGCGCATGAACCGGGCGACAGATGGACGTATGGGGTTTCCACCGATGTCCTCGGCTACCTCGTGGAAGTGGTTTCGGGGATGCCGTTTGAAGAGTTCCTTCAAACGCGGCTCTTTGAACCGATCGGTATGGTAGATACCGCATTTTCAGTGCCTTTAGAGAAGTTAGACAGGTTTGCAGCACTCTATCAACTTAACAAAGAAGGTGAAATGAAAGGTGGTAAAGACAAAGAAAAAAAGATGGACGGTGCTAAAGAAAAAGAAAAGGGGATGAAAGGTGATAAAAACCCAAAAATGCGGTTGGAACGTGTTGAGAAAGACCCACCGCTTGAGAACGATGAAATCCGTTTCTTTCCAGGGGGCGGTGGCGCACTCGTCTCAACGGCTCCAGACTATATGCGGTTTTCTCAGATGTTGCTCAACGGTGGTGAACTTGAAGGGGTCCGCATATTAAAGAAGGAAACGGTTGAACTGATGCGCTATCCACATCATGATGGCTGGTTCGGACTCGGTTTTTCTATCGTAAATCGTAAGGCATCGAAAGACACCGATGATAAAGCACCAAAAGACACGCCGGAGTCGATAGGAAGTTACAGTTGGGGCGGTGCCGCCGGTACCCTCTTCTGGATTGATCCTGAAAAAGAGTTGATCGGTTTACTCATGACGCAGATTAGTGACGTAGCCTCTTCCCACGCTCAATTTAAGGAGCTAACCTATCAGGCACTCACGGAATAGTGGTACTCAGTACTCAGTTTTCGGTTTTCGGTTAATACGTTGGGGCAGTTATGTTCTCTGTTACCGTCACAGCCTACCTCTTTAACCGACAACTCTCACTGCGAGGCAAACCGTACCGACAACTATTAAAAAAGGAGAACAGATTGAGAAAATTTACGTATATATGCTTACTGCTTTTCTGCACCACTACCCTCGTATTTGGGCAAGGGCTTCCGATGTCGGTGCCAGAGGCTGTTGGTGTCTCTACTGAACGTCTCGAACGCATCCGTCCTGTGATGCAAGGTTATGTTGATGCCGGAAACCTGCCGGGATTCCTAACAGTCGTAGCGCGACACGGAAAGATTGTCCATTTTGAAACCATTGGCATGCGGGATGTTGAAAATAAAAAACCTGTTGAACCCGATACAATTTTCCGTATCTATTCCATGTCGAAGCCGATTACGAGTGTCGCCGTGATGATGCTTTACGAGGAAGGGCGTTTTCAACTCGGTACACCCGTCTCTAAGTTTATCCCCCAATTTAAAAACATGAAGGTCTACAACGAGGACCAGACGGAAATCTTGGATGCGAAGAAGGAGATAACAATCAAACATCTCCTCATGCATACTGCGGGATTAACTTACGGTTGGGGCAATAAACCGGTCGATGCACTCTATAAGGAGGCAAAAATCCGTGAACCTGGCTCGACCTTGGTGGATATGGTGGAAAAACTCGGTAAGATTCCGCTCGTTCACGAACCGGGTGAAAGGTGGACCTATAGTGTATCTACCGATGTCCTCGGCTACCTCGTGGAAGTGGTTTCGGGGATGCCGTTTGAAGAATTCCTCCAAACCCGTCTCTTTAAACCGCTTGGTATGGTAGACACAGCGTTTTCAGTGCCTTTAGAGAAGGCGGACAGGTTTGCGGCACTGTATCGGCACAACAGGAGAGAAGGGCTGATGAAACGCGTAGGTGGAGACGCGCCACTCGCTAAGGATAAACTCAGTTTCTTTCCATCAGGCGGTGGCGGACTCGTCTCAACGGCTGCGGATTACATGCGCTTTTCTCAGATGTTGCTCAACGGCGGGGAACTCGACGGTGTCCGTATATTGGGCAAAAAAACCGTCGAACTGATGCGCTATCCACATCACGACGATTGGTTTGGACTCGGTTTCGCGGTCGTTACGAATAAGGAGCCACCGAACATCTTGGAATCGGTAGGCAATTTCAGTTGGGGCGGTGCTGCCGCTACTACCTTCTGGATCGATCCGCAGGAAGAATTGATCGGCTTGCTTATGACGCAACTCCTCAATAACCGTTTTCCTTTCCAACAGCAATTTAAAGTCTTGACCTATCAGGCACTTACGGAATAGTAGCCGTCGGCTATCGGCTGTCAGCAAGAATGGCTATCAGCCGTCGGCTATCGGCTGTCAGTCACAGGAGGCTTTTGATTAATAGAAACCCTCTTTGCTGAAGGCTGACGGCTGACTGCTGATGGCTGACAGCCAAATTATGGGAGACCTTGATGGAAATATATGGAGGATTACCGCGGGCTGTGCCTGAAGATGTCGGCATATCAACCTCGCGGTTAGCGCGCATAGCACCGGTTATGCAAAACTATGTTGACAACGGAAAAATCCCCTGCGCATTAACCATGATCGCGCGTCGCGGTAAACTCGTCCATTTTGAAAAGTTCGGCATGCAGGATATCGTCGCCGCCAAACCGATACAATTCGACACCATCTTCCGCCTCTACTCGATGACGAAACCGATTACCAGCATCGCGGTCATGATGCTCTACGAAGAAGGACATTTTCAACTTACCACACCGATCTCCGAATTTGTTCCATATTTCAAGGACATGAAGGTTTACACGGAAGATGGCAGTGCTATTGTTGATGCCGAACGCGAGGTGACGATAAAACATCTACTCGCGCATACCGCTGGACTCATCTATGAGAGCGATAGGGATAATCACCCGATTGATCAACGATATGAAGATGCAGATCTCTACGGCGGCGATCTCGCAAGCATGATACAAAAGCTCGGAGATATTCCGCTCCTTCATCAACCAGGGGACGCGTGGCATTACGGTATGTCTACTGATATTCTCGGCTACCTCGTAGAGATGGTATCGGGTATGCCATTTGCAACGTTTTTAAGAACGCGTATCTTTGATCCGTTGGGTATGCACGACACCGGTTTTTCCGTGAAGGTTGAGAATGCTGACCGTTATTCAAAGGTATATGAATTTGCGGAGAACGGTAATCTTCAACAAATTGAGAAAGTCCATGCTGCAACTGGTCCCTTGAGTTTTTTCCATTCTGGTGGCGGCGGACTACAATCAACCGCTGCGGATTATCTCCGCTTCTGCCAAATGGTGCTCAACGGTGGTGAACTCGATGGTGTACGGCTGCTCGGAAGGAAAACTACTGAACTCGTCACGATGAGCCACGTTCCACCCGATTGGTTAGCACCTAAGAGAACCGGTACCAGTTTCGGACTTGGGTTCTCCGTTGTTACGAATGTCGCTGATACACACACGATCGGCTCCTTAGGCACTTGCAGTTGGGGCGGCATGGCAAGCACCACATTTTGGATTGATCCTGTCGAAGCGTTGATCGGCGTTTTCATGACACAGTTGGTCGGTGCCGATTCCCCATTTCAGGCCCAATTCCGAACTTTAACCTATCAGGCATTAACTGAGTAATGGTTATAAGTTATAAGTTATAAGTTATAAGTTAATCTCTTGTGGTAGGCGGTTGTATTGTGGTATCCACAGCAGCCCTGAATACCACAACACAGTCACTTATAACTGTTAACTGTTAACTAACAACTATTCCCCTGATAACTGACAACTATCTCATAGGAGTTTTGATGGCAATGTATGAAGGATTACCGCGAGCGGTGCCTGAGGATGTCGGTATGTCCACCTCGCGATTGGAACGTATTGCGCCAGTCATGCAACGCTGGGTTGACGACGGGAAAATTCCGTTTGTATTGACGATGATTGCGCGTGAAGGCAGACTCGTCCATTTTGAAAAATATGGCATGCAAGACGTTGCCACTGCGAAACCGGTAGAATTTGACACCATCTTCCGCCTCTACTCGATGACAAAACCGATTGCCAGTATCGCTGTCATGATGCTCTATGAGGAAGGGCATTTTCAACTCAGTACACCCGTCTCCGAACTGATTCCCGCTTTCAAGGATATGCAAGTCTACACGGAAAACGGCGAAGCGACTGTTGCTGCGGAACGCGAAATAACAATAAAACATCTGCTCACGCATACCGCTGGGTTCACCTATGGCCTTGAAAGTGACCATCCAATTGGGCAGCGATATGAGGATAGCTTCTCGAAAATCTACGTCCCCGCGAAAAAGGTAGACCTCGCGAAAGAGATGGAACTGCTCGGAGAGATACCGCTTTTTTTTCAACCCGGTACCAGATGGTACTACGGGATGTCATCTGAAGTGATCTGCGGCCTTATAGAAGCGGTATCCGGTATGCCGCTCGCCGAATTTTTGAAGACGCGAATATTTAACCCGTTAGGTATGCGCGACACCGATTTCTCCGTGCCAGAGGAAAATGCGGATCGCTATGCAACGTTATATGAACCCACGGAAGATGGCGGAATTCAGAGGGTTCAAGAAGTATATGGCGCAAACGGACCCTTGAGTTTCTACCAGAATGGTATTGGCCTACAATCAACGGCTGCGGATTATCTCCGCTTCTGTCAGATGTTGCTCAACGATGGCGAGCTTGACAGCGTACGGCTGCTCGGCCGAAAAACCGTTGAATGCATCAGGACGGATCATCTCTCTGATGACTGCAAAATCCATTCTTTCTTTGAGCCAGGATATGGTTTTGGACTTGGGTTCCAGGTTGTCACAGATGGTGCTGATACCCCAACACTCGGCTCTTTAGGCACTTACGAGTGGGGCGGTGCCGCATGTACCTGGTTTTGGATTGATCCTGTGGAGGACTTAATCGGTATTCTGACGACGCAGTTGTGGGTCCTTGATGTGGATCCGTCTGGGTCTTTGTTCTGGAAGTTCTTGAACCAATTCAAGGTTCTCACCTATCAAGCGATTACGAATTAAGTTGACGCAAACCGATAACCATTCTTCCAACAAAGGAGAAGTTTTATGGCAATATATGATGGACTGCCTCGCGCGGTGCCTGAAGATGTCGGCATGTCCACCTCGCGATTAGGACGCATTGCTCCGGTCATGCAACGCTGGGTTGACGACGGGAAAATTCCGTTTGTATTGACGATGATCGCGCGTGAAGGCAGACTCGTCCATTTTGAAAAATATGGCATGCAAGACGTTGCCACGGCGAAACCGGTGGAATTTGATACCATCTTCCGCATCTACTCGATGACGAAGCCGATTACGAGCATCGCGGTCATGATGCTCTACGAAGAAGGACATTTCCAGCTCGGCACACCGGTGTCCGAATTTATTCCTGCTTTCAAAGATATGCAAGTCTATACGGAAAACGGTGAGGCTATTGTTGACGCGGAACGCGAGGTAACTGTAAAACATCTGCTCACACATACCTCTGGACTTATCTACGGTGGAGACTGGGAGCATCCGATTAATGAACGGTATAGAGCAGCGGATTTCTACGGCGGAGACCTCGCGCACATGGCACAAGAACTCGGAAATATCCCGCTTCTTCACCATCCGGGTGATGGGTGGAACTACGGTATGTCTACCGACGTACTCGGTTATCTTGTAGAAGTCGTGTCGGGTATGCCGTTTGAGGAATTCTTGAAAACCCGAATTTTAAATCCATTAGGTATGCATGATACCGCTTTCTCGGTGCCAGACGAAAAGGCTGATAGATATGCGACGTTATATGAACCCACAGAAGATGGTGGTATTCAGGTCCTTGAGAACGCACCGGTTTCGAGCGGACCACTGAGTTTCTTCCATTCTGGTGGCGCAGGACTGCTATCGACCGCCGCGGATTACCTCCGTTTCTGCCAGATGTTACTCAACGATGGCGAACTTGATGGCGTCCGCCTGCTCGGAAACAAAACCGTTGAACTCATTAGAATGAATCATATCTCTGATGACTGGCAACCACTCGAAAGAACCGGATGCGGTTTCGGACTCGGATTCGCTGTCGTTACCAATGTCGCTGATACCCACACCTTGGGTTCTGAGGGGACTTATAGTTGGGGCGGACTTGCAAGCACCACATTTTGGATTGACCCCGTTGAAGACTTAATCGGCATCTTGATGACACAACTGATCGGTGACTCCCCATTCCAGGCACAATTCCGGGTGCTAACCTATCAATCAATTGTTGATTAGTTTTGCCACAATACTCCTAAATAATTTTGTAGGTTGGGTTGAATGTAAGTGAAACCCAACATAACCGTCGAGTTTCGGAGCAAAAAAGATGAACCTTCTTCAACTCGAAAATGTTCATAAACGGTTTGGCGACTTCACTGCGGTGTCGGATATCTCCTTCGGTATTGAAAAGGGGAGCATATACGGACTCTTGGGCCCCAACGGTGCTGGAAAAACGACCACACTCCGCATGATAATGGACATTATCGCGCCGGATGCAGGCAGCATTACGTTCAGTGGCAATCGGCAGGTCCGAGATTTTTTGGACCAGATTGGATATCTGCCGGAGGAACGCGGCTTATACCGCAAAATGAAGGTGCGGGATGTCATCCTTTTTATTGCCGAATTAAAAGGCTTATACAAACAGCAAACGCTCGGTGAGATTGAGCGGTGGTTAGAGAAAATGCAGCTATCGGAATGGGGAAACAAGCGGATTGATGAACTTTCTAAGGGGATGGCACAGAAAATTCAGTTCATTACCACGGTCATTCACAAACCAGAGTTGATTATCCTTGATGAGCCTTTTTCCGGGTTGGACCCGATTAACATGACACTCCTTAAAGATTTGATGCTTGAACTGCGTGAGGACGGCAGTACAATTATCTTCTCAACCCATGTGATGGAACAGGTCGAGAAACTTTGTGATCGCATCTGTCTCATTCACCAAGGCAAGGTGTTGCTTGAAGGTGAACTCCGTGCTGTGAAGCGTGGATTCGGCAAGAATTCCGTTGAGATTGAATACCTCGGTAGCCTCGAATCAATTCGCGATTCTGCTTACATTCAAGGATTCAACGATTTTGGGCAGTACGCTGAGGTTAAATTGCGGAACCCAGAGGACTACCGTCAACTTCTCCAAGAACTGATTCAAAAAGATATTGATGTGACACGGTTTGAATTGGTAGAACCGACATTACATGAGATTTTCGTCCGGAGTGTTGAGGAACAGGGAGGAACGGTGCAAGATGCCGAATAAAATTGTCGCCGTTATCAAACGTGAATATATGACGCGCGTTAAATCTAAGGGGTTTATTGCTTCCTTGTTTCTCATGCCAGTGTTGATGTGTGGGTTAGTGGCATTGTCCAGTTTTCTCGCAATCGTGGGAGACAAAACCGAAGCGATGAGAAAACTCGTAGTCATTGATGAAACATCTGAAATCTTTGAGCAGATGCAGGAGGCTATCGCTAAACATCCTACCTTTCAGCATAACGGTGAACTCGTCTATCAGGTGCATAGGGAAACCGCCACCACGCAAAAAGAAAAAACTGCCCTCCAAGAACGCGTCAGGACAAAAAAGCTCTACGCCTATCTTGAAATTCCGAAGGACGTTTTTACAAACGAGGATGTTCGTTTCTACGCCAGAACGGTGACAAATTCTAATGTACAAAACGCACTCCGCCGCATCATTTCAGACATCGTCCGTGACAAACGGTTTGCCGAGAGCGATTATTCTCGGAGCGAAGTCAGTCAACTTATGCGCGCCGTTGGATTCAACGCTTATGCTGTTAAAAGTGGCAAAGGGAAAGATGGGGATACTAAAGTTGAAAGTTCTATAGAAACGGGGGCGCGGCTTGGACTCGGATACATTCTTATTTTTGTACTTTATATGTTTGTCATTATCTACGCCAACTCTATCATGCGAAGTGTGCTTGAAGAAAAAACAACCCGCATTGTTGAGGTGATTGTTTCTTCAATAAAACCGCATCAACTGCTATTCGGTAAACTTGTCGGTGTTTGCTCCGTCTGTTTGACAATGTTTGCTATCTGGGTGATATTTGGCGTGTTATTAGTTATGAACATAGAGCCACTACTCAGCATCTTTGGCATTGATAGTCTACCGATACAGTTTATTCAAGTAATTGAGACCGTCAAAGCGAGTAGTGCCGCGGTGCTTACCTATTTCTTCATCTACTTTATTATCGGTTTCTTTATGTATTCAACGCTTTATGCCGTGGTCGGTGCAATTTGTGGCAGTGAAGAGGAAGCGCAGCAGACAGGCGTACCCCTCACG
The DNA here is from genome assembly GCA_022827185.1 of Candidatus Poribacteria bacterium. Lineage (GTDB taxonomy): Bacteria > Poribacteria > WGA-4E > WGA-4E > WGA-3G > WGA-3G. The sequence continues at coordinate 26,091 of JAJDTM010000029.1, read as the reverse complement.
ATGCTCGTCGTTATTCCGTTTGTCCTGATGTTCCAATTGTTTAGAATTCCCGATTCGACACTCAGTGTACTGCTCTCACACGTTCCGTTTTTCTCGCCAATACTTATGTTCATGCGTATCAATGTGCTAATGCCGCCTTTATGGGAAATTCTACTGAACATCTTAGTGATATGCGCGACTGTCCTGCTCGTTACACTTATCAGTGGGAAAATCTATCGAATTGGGATTCTGATGTACGGTAAACGCCCCACCTTCGGACAATTATGGCAGTGGATGCGATATTAAAAATTTCTGTCTTTAATCTTCCGAAATGACTGGAAACTTTGAGAGGAAAAATTATGAAAATTGCGGTTGTAACTGGTGAACACGGATTTCAAGAAAAACAATTTGACGCAGTATTTGAAAGTATGGAAGGACTCCAATTCGTCCGGAAAGATCTGGATGTTTTTGTAGAAGACCCGGACCAGAAGGACTACGACACTGTTGTCTTTTACAACTTTCACCGTCCCTATCCGACAGATACCCAAGCGCAGGCGATTCTCGGTTTAGCGGAGCGTGGACAGGGTATGGTCATTTTACATCATGCTATCTTAGCGTTTCCCGAATGGGATGCCTATTCTGAAATGTGCGGGGTTGGTGATCGCAGTGAATTCGGGTACTATCCACGCCAAACACTCCAAGTACAAATCGCTGATGCAAACCATCCGATTACCGAAGGACTCACCGAGTGGGAAATGGGTGATGAGACGTATACAATGAAATCTGCTGGCGATGATAGCTCAATTCTTTTGACGGTTGATCACCCGAATAGCATGGATGTCCTCGGTTGGGCGCGTGAGTATGGAAAATCTCGCATTTTCTGCTTCCAGAGTGGTCACGACGATGTAACCTTTTCTAATCCGAACTTTCGAGAGGTCCTACAACGCGGTATTCACTGGTGCGCGAAAGCATAAGAGAGTATGGGGATAATGGAACATTACATTTTTGGGCATCGTCCATCCAGAACGGCTTGGATCCATGTGCGCTACATCGGAATCTATTGTGTTCTTTTCCTACTTTTTTCAACAAAGATGCCCGTAAACGCTGATAAAGGGGAGACTATGGCACGGATAAAGTATTCGGTAGCAGTGAAAACAGTTGACGATTTTCAAGTTTATTACGTTCAGCAAAACGGAAAAGCGGTCGCTGAGATCGTACCCGCACTCGGAAATAACTGCTACGCCTTCAAGGTGGCAGATGGGGATACTTGGTTGAATTTAATAGACGCACCGCCGGACCTTGCTACATTAGAAGAACGACCAACCGCTTATGGCAACCCGATTCTGTTTCCATTCCCCAACCGAATCCGGAACGGCACATGGCAATTTGAAGGAAAAACCTACCAATTTGACAAAGCACCCGAATCGCCAACCACAATCCACGGTTTGCTATTGAATCAACCCTATCAGGTCGAAAGCCATACGGCTGATGGAAACGGGGCGACACTGGTATGCTCCCTCAATTCTCAAGATTTTCCCGATGTCGTTCGCCAGTATCCATTTCCCTTTAAAATTGAGATTACCTATACCCTTAAAGATGCCGTGTTAACGATGGAAACTTCCATTCAAAATACCGGTGATCGGAATATGCCGATGGGCTTCGGGATCCATCCCTATTTTAGCGTAGACCTCGGCACCGAAGCAGATGCGTCGCAAGCGATAATTACCGTCCCTGCTGCTAAATATTGGGAACTTGATGAAGTCCTCGTGCCAACGGGGAAACAACAAGATGTTAACGGTACACTGGACCTGCAGCGTGGGCAACCGTTCGCAAAACTCAAACTTGATCATGTCTTTACGGACGTTCAATTAGTCGATGGCGTGAGTCGATGCCGCATTGAGAATCGGGATACCGGATACGGTATGGTGATGGAATCAGATGCACAGTTCAGAGAACTTGTTGTCTATACACCCCCCGATAGAGATGCCATCTGTTTTGAGCCTTACACCTGTCCGACCGACGCGATCAACCTTGAGACGCGAGGCATTCCCGCAGGTGTAATTGTGCTTGCACCTGGTGAAACATTCTCTGGAACTGTCCGCTTTATGTCACAGTAGTAGGCACACGCCGTGTGCCGTCCACACAGTAGTAGACACACACCGTGTGCCGTCCACTTGAAAGCGCGCAATCTTAAGGAGAACACCGTTTGATTCGTGCCTTATTTATTTTTCCACTTTTCTTTCTAATTACGCAGCCGTGTATAGGCATCCGTGAAGGCACAGCGACTGCGGACATCTTTATCAAACGCTACAAGCACTCTGACGACTTTGGGAAACTCGCACTCTGGCACGAAGCCGCAGCAGAATGTCTGGTACGTATCTCCGTTCCGATGAACGAAATTGCCCACGGTTACTATACACAGCACGGATACAAGAAGTGGGCAGTACGAGCGGAAAAAGAAGCGCGTGAGATTCAGAAACGGTATGAATACCACCATAAATGTGCCAAAATTGCTTGGCAAAAATCAGAAACCCCGGAACCAGTCCTAAATGTCGAACGTGAGAATATAGCAAAATTTATCGTAACATGGCTCCCACGTTATCCTGATCGGTTTTATGAATTTGGCATCTATCCCACATTTTTCAGAAAACAACGGGAATTAGCGGAGCAGACGGGCGACTATGTGAGGGCACTCCAACTTGAAGCCGATGCAGCAGAGATGTGTGCAGCGCAATATGAAAAGATTCCTATCGCCTATGGTCTCAAAGGTTATCAAAAACACCGAGACGCATACCGGCAACATACCTTGCGACTCCAGCACCTCGCACAGCAAAACCCGAAGAGATTACCCAAAGAGGTGGACGCGGCTAAGCAGATCGCGCGTTCGCTCGAAACTCAGGCGGTTCCCGCGCCGCAAAAAGCAGACGTAATACTGCACATCGCAAAGTCGGATGCGCGAGTCAAAACCACTTTAGCAGGTCAGATCGGCGTTCATGCATACCCATCTTTTCAAGGATTCGCGTGGATGGTCCGTTTTACGAATCACAGCCGTGGAAATCTCGTAACCGCAATTATTGATGAAAAAACTGCCGAAGTGTTAGACGTATTTTAGGGGATTGAAACGGTTTCATACAAAATTCGTTTTTACTAACGATAACCGATATAATTGAGGGCAGTGGCATTTTTTTTCTTGACGCTGCCTAAGTTTTTCGTTTATAGTGAATTATCAAAATGTGTAGACACTGCTTGGTAGGGTTTTTGCTTGGGTATTTCCTCGCGCTTTGTAAACGCACCGGTTGACAGTGTCTTGTTGATTATACAATCTATTAATTAGTAAGAATAAAGGGGATTCAACATGATTACGAGAAAAATTGCAACATTCGCGTTTATATTCGCAATTGTTGCTTTAACTATCGGGCTTTCCAGCTGCGAAAGGATATCTTCAGTAATACCTGATGCTGAAACGCCGCCGCCGATGGATGAAGGGATTACTATCGGTGTTATCGTATCTCAAACAGGGAAGGATGCCGAACCGTACGGACTTCCAATGGAACGTGGTTTTGAGTTGGCAAGAAAAGAGCTTAATATGCACGACGGTGTGAACATCAGCTTCGTCACTGTGGATGATATGAGCACCGAAGATGGCGCAATTGCAGCCGTTCAGGAATTGGTTGATGAAGGCGTACCAGCCATCGTCGGGATCGCTATTTCAGATTACCTTGAAGATGCTTTTCCGATTGCACAAGAGAGTGGGGTAGTCGCCTTTAGTTCGGTTTCTTCCGCTGCAGGTTTGAGCTCGATTGGCAATTATGTCTTCCGCACCGGTCTTGCTGTGGATATAATGAACCCCAGTGGTGTCATGGCGACCCACGAGAAACTCGGCTATACGAAAGTTGCCCTGATATATGATGCCGCTGATACCTACTCGAAAAGTAGCAACGATGAGTTGAAGGAAGCACTTGAGGCAAGTGGTGTAGAGATCCTAATAGAGGAAACCCTCCAAACCGGCGATACCGATTTTTCTGAGCAATTGACCAATATCATGAACATGGCTCCTGATGCGCTCTTCGTCTCTGCACTGTCAGTAGAGATGACGCAGGTTATCATTCAAGCGGGAAATCTCGGTATTCCAGACACTGTTCAACTTATTGTGCCTGATTTGACTGCAAAAGAAATTCAAGATGCAGACGATGCTGCCGAGGGGGCGATAGCTTTTACAGGGTGGACGGGGTTGTCTAACATACCGGGAAACCAAGAGTTCATCCAGAAGTACCACGCGGAATACGGGATTGACGCTGAACCGTGGGCAGCACAATCGTATGCAACCCTCTATATTCTCGCCAACGCTATTATGAAGGCGGGATCAACAGATTCAGCCGCGATTCGCGACGCATTGGCACAGACGACGGATTTCCCGACAATTTTAGGCAATTTCTCTTTTGACGAGAACGGCGAAGCCGTATATGACCCGGTTGTTCTTATGGTCAAAGACGGCGAACTCCAACTCTTTGAATAACCTCACCATTGGATGAATATAACCAGAGCCTTGTCGTCAACTATTCGCTGATGGCAAGGCTTTACTTTTGCTATTTTTTTATTCAATAATATGCTAAAATAATTCAACTTGTTATCGTAAAATCCGAAAAGAAGTTTACCACAACTGCTCTTTGCTGACAGCCGACAGCCAATAGCCATTATGAAACGCTCCAAAATTCTGTCAATAGGCATCTTACTTCTAATTCTAATCTGCTCCGAATTCTCGCTGATTAAAGCAGAGGATCCACCTTCGGCGGACATCCATTTATATATCACTCCGGGTGAACTGTTAATCCGTTTGACCCCAGAGGCAGCAGCGGATGTCGAGCGATTGCATGCCGATGCCCCCATCTCTGTTCTGCACACAAAACACAATGTAGAATCCTTACATCCGCTATTTCCATATCTCGCGCGTCCATCGCTCAATCCCAATTTAAAGCGCATCTACCTGTTACGGTTTGCTCCTGACGCACCACTTGAAGCACTCAAAACTGTTTATGAGCAAAGTCCGCTTATTGAGGCAGTCGAATATAACTATCTCCGCCCGACGCTTGCAGACCCGATCACCCCGAATGACCCAAAATATCCAGAGCAGTGGAGTCTACCGCTGATGAAATTACCACAGGCATGGGCGATCGAAAAAGGGGACCGAAGCGTCGTCATCGCAATCATTGATTCCGGTATTGATTATAGACACGATGACTTGGCACCCAAAGTGTGGATAAACCCTCGCGAGATCCCAGAAAATGGACTCGACGACGACGGCAACGGCTACACTGACGATGTCCATGGTTGGGATTTTACCGATGCTCCCAATCTACAAGCAGAAGGCGATTATATCGAAGGTGATAACGAACCCATTGATGAAAGCGGACACGGCACACATGTTGCAGGCATTGCTGGTGCTATGCCAAATAACGGGATCGGTATTGCCGGGGTCGCGTGGGAATGTCCACTTATGGCAATACGCGCCGGACTCTCACTCGGCGGAAGTTCACGCATGCAGGACGATGACTCCGCATCAGCGATTGTCTATGCCGCTGACAGCGGCGCAAGTGTCATTAATATGAGTTGGGGCAGCGAACACCGTTCTTTCGTTATTCAGGATGCAGTCGATTACGCTTATGCTCGCGGGGTTGTATTAGTCGCCGCTGCTGGCAATTCTCAGAAACCCACTGCCATCTTTCCCGCTGCCTACCGAAAGGTCATCGCTGTCGCATCTACCGAGCAGAATCAACAGCGGTTTTACCAATCCAATTTCGGTGCCTCTATAGATATTGGTGCCCCAGGCAACGTGATTCTCAGCACGCAAATTAATAACCAGTATCGGCTCCTTACTGGCACTTCTATGGCTTCGCCACACGTCGCTGGCGTTGCAGCCTTGCTACTCGCAAAACGACCCGCACTGACACATGAAGAAGTTCGGCACATACTCATTAACACTGCCGACCCAGTCTATCAAGAGGATAGTGATGCACTCGACGAACGGTTCGTAGGGGCAGGCACTGTCAATGCCGAGCGCGCACTGTTTGCAAGCGGCGCATTACAGGCACGCATCCTTGCCCCCGAAACCAATAGCGGCGGCGCGGATTCGATCACCATCGTCGGTTCCGCAGGTGGCTATAAATTTCACGCGTGGCAGTTGAGTTATGGTCAATCTACTGTCCCTACGGAATTCATACCGTTCACTGAATCTAATGTCACACAGCAAATCGGTGGTACCTTGGCTGTTTGGGATACGACAACTGTTCCAGAGGGTATCTACACCGTCCGTTTAACGGTAAACGCGACAGACGGGCATCAGACACATGACCAGGTCGTTTTAAGTGTGGACCGGTCACCGCCGCAAGTTATCTCTCTCACCGCAACCGAAACGTTTTATGGCGAACGGAGTCTTACGCTTTTCACTTGGGCAACGGATGATGTTACCCAGAATATTCTCTATTATCGACGCAAAGGTAGCCTCGCACCTTTCGCACCTATTACCACGACAGATCTTGCGGTAGAGCATGCTCTCTCCTTAGGTTTTGAAACCGGAATTTACCAATTTTTCGTTGAATCAGAGAATACGACCAACCTCAAGACGAGGGAGGACAACGGCGGCGCATTCTATACGATTGACGTTGTCGGTGGACGCATCTCGCCGGGCAGCTTCTTTGAAAAATCGCTTGATATTCCGCCACTTCACATCGCAAATGTAATCACAGACTTTGACAGGGATGGTCTACCTGAAATTGTCGGGAGTCCATTGCCTGTGGGTGCTGTTGACAGCGAGTTACAAGCCGCTATCCTCGCAATCTATGAGCGTTTACCGAGCGGTAGATATGAATTGGTACATACCCTTGAGAGCCTCGAAAACCTATCTAATCTGGAGGAATTCGTTACGTGGGCAGTAGATGACACAGATGGCGATGGACTGCTCGAAGTACTCGCGACTGATGATGAGCGAACTTTTCTCATTGAGAGTGACACGCCGCGAGGGTACCCGCACCAAATTATTTGGGAAACGCCGTTTCTTTCTGGCGGTATGATCGCTGACTTAGACCGAGATGGGCAGAGAGAGATTATCGGTGCCGATAACAACAACGACCGACTCATGGTTTTTGAATACGACAATGCCACGAATACCCATGTCGAGAAAGCCGTTTTGACGAATGAAACACCCGGTTCTAACGTATTTGCACAACGTTTTGCTATTGATGATTTTGATGGTGATGGAAACACGGAGTGGGTAGCAGCCGATAGTGAAGGCGATCTTTTCATTTATGAACCGACTTCCACCAATAATACTTTCCGGCTTGAATGGCAAACGCAACTACCGCTGAAAAATGTTACCCAACTGACTTCAGGCGATCTCACTGGGGACGGCAGCCCAGAATTTGTTGTCGGCGGCTTACTGTCGTTACCGGATAACCCGTCAGGGCCCCTGCTCTGGAAATTTTTCGTCTTCACGCATACACCCCTCGGCTACGCGATGTTATCAGAGGCGGAACGGGACGCAACTATCGCAATTGCCCCACACCGACGGAAGGCAAACAGTCTCGCTATTGCGGATCTGGATCGTGACGGTTCCAATAACTTGATCATTGCTACATATCCGAACCTTTATGTAACGCAGTGGGATGGCACTGCGTTGAGACCGATATGGCACCGAAGAATAGAGAAATCGCCCGCGATCTTCACTGCTGACCTCAATCAAAACGAGTTTGACGAGTTTTACGTTAACCTTGAGGATGGGGTTTACCGTTTTGAATCTGTTTTCGCAACGGATCCAGATGGAGTTGATATACTTACACCCTGGAATGTTGAGGCGAAACCATTGACACAGAAGGCAGTACAAGTTACGTGGAACGCGCAGCAGAACGACGAGGCGACGGGAGAATCACCTGAATCGAGACAGCCCTTCACCGTCTATCGCGCACAAGGTGAAAAAACAGAGGCGCCTGCACGTGACGCTTTTGAGAAAGTCGCCGAAAATCTAACTTTCACAAGGTTCTTAGACCGACACGTAACGAAGGATAACACTTACTGGTATACTGTCACGACAAAACATGTTAACGGCACCGAAACCCAGCGCACTGAGCCTGTTGCTGCGACACCCAGAGAACCCCCCCAATTAATTCGCGCGACCTATCACCAGCCTGAGGCAGAAACGTATACAGCACAAATCGGCGCGCCTCAAACAGCTTTCGAGCGACGGAATTTCTGGGTAATTGTTACATTTGACCGACGGATGAATCTTGGTATTGGGGACGAGAGTCGATATGTCCTGCGGGAGGCGCAACGCATTGATGGTGTGAATCCAGTATCTGCTATTCGCGACCGGATGGGGACACGGGCACTTTTAGCATTTGACACAGATAGTCTCCTTGAACACTTCGGGCAGCCCCTTACTGACAAAAGCGATCAGTATGAAATTACTGTATCCAACGTAACTGATATTGATGAAAATCCTATTCGCGGTGCCACACGTCCGCTTGAAATACCGAGCGGCATTACAAAGACAGCGGTATCGGATTTAACACACGTACGCGTCTATCCAAATCCAGTGCGACCCAACGTCGCTGATAAGGGTGTAATTACTTTTGACAAACTGCCTGTTGGCACACATATCCAGCTCTTTACAGCGAACGGTGAATTGCTTGAAGCATTGAACGTTACCGAACAAGATCACAACCGAAAAGAGTGGCGGCTTACAAGTAATAACATAGGAGATGTCTCGACCGGTATCTATATCTATATACTCGAATTTGAAACCGAAAAAAAGATAGGCAAAATCGCAGTGATCAAATGAACGACTTTGTTATTATCGCAAACCCAATCTCCGGCAAGGGACATGCAAAAAATGTTGCTGAGCAGGGATACGCTGCCCTTACCGAATCCGGACAACAAGGGCAACTCGTATTGACTTCGGCATCTGGCGATGCGAAGCGTTTTGCACAAGAAGCCGCTGCTGATGGCACGCGACACGTGATTGCTTGTGGCGGCGATGGAACACTTCACGAAGTCGTCAATGGCATCGCGACGGTTCCTGATGTGACCTTAGGAGTCCTGCCTTGTGGTCGCGGTAACGATTTTGCTGCGGCTGCTGGTATCCCGCTGAAGCCTGAAGCAGCAATCGCAACGCTCTTATCCGGCACCCCTATCCGTGTAGATTTAGGGCGTTGCTATCAGAATAGCGATCAGCCGTCAGCCGCCAGCCGTCAGCAAGAAGGCGTAACTTCATCAGAAACCTCTTTACCGAAAGCCGAAAGCCGAAAGCCGACGGCTGATTACTATTTCACCACTATTGCAACCTGTGGTTACGATACAGAGGTGAGTCGCCGTGCTGCCAAAGGCACACCCTTATTTGCAGGGACGGCTTCTTATGCTTATGCAGCTGTGGAGACACTATTTTACTACGAACCACCCTTTGTCCGGCTTGAGGGCGACTTTGGCATTCACGAGGGACCGCTCCTCCTCGCTGCAACCGGTATTACAAGCCGATACGGCGGTGGATTTCAGATTGTACCAAACGCACGCATTGACGATGGACTTTTCGATGTCTGCATCGTCCGTCCAGTTTCATCTTTGACGGTACTCCGACTCTTAGTAACACTTTTCTGGGGTGGACATGTGTCACATCCCGCCGTTTCTATGCACCAGACCCAAGCTTTAAAAATTGAGACAGACACACCAATGCTGCTATATGCCGACGGCGAACCGATGTGCGAAACACCCGTCACAATTAAAATAATCAAGCATGGATTAAGGGTAATGGCACCCCAGCGTTCATAAATAGTCCAGAGCAGTTGAAAACCGGATCTACCTACGAGTCCTCAGGATACATCTGCTCTATCTTATCGCTATATCGTTCTATAATAACGTTTCGTTTCAACTTCAATGTCGGTGTCATCTCATCGGCTTCCTGTGAGAATTCCTTTTCCAGTAGGACGAACCGTCGTACCTGTTCAAAATCTGCGAAATCCGTCAAACGGCTCCGAATTTCACTTTGAATATGCTGCTGCACCTCACGCGCCTGAAGCATCGTTGAAAGATCTGCTGTATCAATGCCCCCACCAGTGTCACTGTCAGATGCCCACGCCTTGAGCGCGTCAAAATTCGGAACGATCAGGGCTGCAAGGTTTTTACGTTCATTGCCCACCAGCATAATCTGACTGATAAAAGGACTCTGCACCAATTCACTCTCTATCGGTTGTGGCGCGACATTCTTACCGTTGGAAAGCACAATTATATTCTTTTTTCTATCAGTTATCTTGACAAATCCATCCGCATCAATGATACCGATGTCACCTGTGTGAAACCAACCTTCTCCGTCGATAACTTCTGCCGTCGCGGCTTCGTTGTTGAAATAGCCTTTCATCACGTGCGGACCCCGGGTTAAAATCTCACCGTCTTCAGCAATCCGTACCTCCACACCAGGGACAGGCGCGCCAACGGTACCGAACTTCCATTTCTCGGGATAATTCATGCTGATAACAGGAGAGGTCTCCGTTAAGCCGTATCCCTCCAAAATTAGGATGCCCGCTGCATGGAAAAATTCAGCAATTGCTTGTGGTAACGCCGCACCACCTGAAACGAAAAAGCGCAGGCGTCCGCCTGTTGCCGCTTTCAATTTCGCAAAAACGAGTTTGTCCGCGATGTTCTGCTGCAACCGCAGAATTGCAGACGGATTTTTTCCTTGTTGAATGGCTGCACTGACGGAGGAACCGACTGAAACACCCCAATGGAATATTTTCTGTTTCAGTGATGAACCTTCTTGAACGGCACGCAGGATTCTGTCGTGCATAGTTTCGTAGAGCCGCGGCACACTGAGCATCACTGTTGGAGCAACCTCCTGCATGTTTTGCGCAACCGTGAATGTGCTCTCCGCGTATGCTATTTTGGCACCAGAAAACAGCGGCACATAGTGTCCACCGAGTCGTTCAAACACATGCGATAACGGTAGGAATGACAGCAATACGTCAGTTTCACTCACATCAATCAGCGATTTACACACCTGTACATTTGAAATAAAATTCGCATGCGTGAGCATAACACCCTTCGGATTGCCTGTTGTACCAGACGTATAAATAATCGTCGCAATGTCATCTTCACTCGTGATGTTGTCAGTGCCTTCACCTGTGGGTTCGCAGACCCTCTCAAATTCGATAACACCTTCCGGGGTTTCACCTTCGATTGAATCAAAGATAATAATCTGTTCAAGCGTCGGAATCTTATCTCGAATAGAAAGGCACTTCTCCAACTGCTTTTCTGTGGATACGCAGATGACTTTCGCACCGGAATCATTCAGAATGTAGCCTACCTGCGCTGCGGTCAGCGTTGAGAACATCGGGACAGTTACTGCACCCGTTTTTAGACTACCAAAATCAGTAATTGCCCATTCCGGACGATTCTCCGATAGGATCGCAACCCGATCATCTTTTTCTACCCCTAACGCGTTGAGTCCTTTACTAAAGGCATCCACCGATTCGCCAAGTGCGGTGTAAGAGATGTCTTCATAGGTTCCACCTTTCGGTTTGCTTGCCAGAGCGGGTTTGCTACCATAGTGTTGGATTGAATCTTCAAACATGGATATCAGTGTCATGTAATCGCCTCCCCTGCTGTTGTTTGCGATAATCCTAACATACGGCCTGATGCAAGTCAAGTTAATCCGTACTAAAGTTCGGCTACCTTTCTAAAGCCTGTTCAGCGCAATTACCCGCCTCACACCTAAATTATCCTTCGATGTCGTTTTTTCTTGCATTTGTGTTACAAATTATGCTAAACTATGAGGAATTGGTGCCGCTGAAAAATAAATATTCGCAAAATTCTGGGAAATATGGTAAACTCTATCGTAAAGTCATCCGCTTCTGCCTGAGGAGACGTTCACATGTACGATAAGAAAAATCCTAAAGATGTTAACGCAAGCCCTAACAAGTACGACCTATTTACTGAAGATGATGAAGAGGTTGAAGAGGAACTCACCTCTGAAGAAGAGGAGTTGAGTTCTGGTTATTCGTTGCAGCTAATTCACCACCTTATTACTGAAACACCACCAGAAGACCGTCGCCGCCGATGGCTCCTGGAGCTGCGCCGCGCGATTCTTAGCGATGAAGGTGAGTTTCGAGAGAGAATTCAGGCGATTCAGCAGGAAGCACTCCGTATCCATGCGGAAATGGAGGCACAGATAGAAAAACTCACTTCACCCGCAAATCGGATCGGGACCTTGCTCGGATTGCCGAAAGACGACATTGCGCGTGTCATCGTTGGTGGCTCTGAATACTATGCCAATCTTGATACCGAACTTGACCCCGGAACTTTGAAGAAAGGGTTTAGTGTGCTCCTGAACGATGCATTTGTTGTCGTTGGTGAACTCGGATACAACGATGCCGGTCCCATCGCAAAAATAGCCGATGTGATGCCGGATGGCAGAATCCGTATTGGGCAAGAGCCTAACGCACAAACTGTTATCCTCGAACGTTCCGCAGACCTCACGGACACAAAACTGAAGTCTGGTGATGAAGTTCGAGTTGATTCCAACTTCCGCGTCGCCCTTGAACATATCGCTACTCAGGAAACGGATGCTTACGCCCTTGAGGCAGTACCGAACATTCCTTGGTCTAAAGTTGGCGGGCTTGATGAGACTATCCAAAAAATTAAGGATACAATTGAACTGCCAATCCTGCATCCTGAACTCTTTTCACGTTTCCAATACAGCGCACCGAAAGGCTTTCTCCTCCATGGACCTCCGGGATGTGGAAAGACACTCATCGGTAAAGCGACCGCATATAATCTAACGCAGCAGCTCCAAAGAGAGAGTGGGGAAGATGTTGAAGGTTGTTTCCTACACATCAAAGGCCCTGAGATTCTGAACATGTGGCTCGGTGAATCTGAACGGAAAGTCCGAGAAATATTTCAGATTGCGCGTGAAAAAAAGGACGAAGGTAAGCTCGCCTTTGTGTTCATAGATGAAGCAGAATCTATATTAGGCACGCGGCGCGCCCTGAGATCGCATAGCATCTCCAATACGCTTGTACCGATGTTCTGCGCAGAAATGGATGGGATTGAGTCGCTACAGGATGTCGTTATTATCCTCGCAACAAATCGACCCGATCTGATTGATCCAGCAATTCTACGCCCTGGGCGTATTGATAGAAAGATTAAGGTAACCCGTCCAGATGCAGACGCTGCGAAGGATATTTTCCGAATCTACCTCACGCCCGAACTACCTATTGCATCGGTAGTTGAGCTTGAGGCAGAAGCGGAGGCAACCGAAACGCCGCCCGAAGTTATACCGGCTGAGAAGGCTGTTGAGGATCTAATCGCGCAGATAGTTGATGAGATGTTCCGTGAGGATGAGGACAATCGGTTCCTTGAAGTCTCTCTAAGAAGCGGCAGACGTGATATTCTCTATCGCGGGCATTTGTGTAGTGGCGCGATCATTGAGTCAATTGTACAGCGCGCAAAGGAATCCGCACTCAAACGCGCAATCCAGAACCCAGAGAAAGAGAGCGGGATTTCACGGGCGGATCTGTTAGACGCACTCGCCGCAGAGTATCGTGAAAGTGAAATCTTCCCGCCGACCGAGGCAACCGAAGACTGGCTCAAACTCCTTGATTACGATCCAGCCAACGTCGTCAAAGTTACACCTATCAAAGCTGAGAAGCGGGAACGGCGCAAAACGTCTGGCTCGCGTGTCATTTAGGTTTTTTAATTATACCTTGCGGGAGAACAACGTAGATTTAGACTTTGACGTGCCTTTCTTAAATCCGCCCTCCACTACGTTACGGGCTATGGTTTTGATGGTATACCGTACAAAACAAATTATTATAATGGTTATGGATTCACCAGAAACCTGCGCGTAATGGAATGGAGCGCAGCCTCAGAGGCTCGTAGTTTAAAAAATGGAAAGACTTTTTGGAATTGAAACCGAATACGGAATAACGCTCGAAAATGAAGCACACATTGATGCCGTCAAGCAGTCAATTGAGTTGATAAAAAGTTATCGCCAAGAGGACTTTCGACCTGTATGGGACTATCGCGGTGAAGACCCCTTTCGAGATGAACGCGGTTTTCGGGCGGAGACACTCTCCAATCATCCTGATGAGAAGGAAGAGGAAGAACGCGATCGGAAACGCAATAAGAAGGAAAAGCTCTCTTTTGTAGAAATTAAAAGCGATCACATCCTTGTCAACGGCGCACGGCTCTACAATGACCACGCGCATCCAGAATATTCTACGCCTGAATGCAGCAGCTTGTTTGATCTCGTCGCACATGATAAAGCCGGTGAGCGTATTCTCCACCGGTGTGCTGAAACACGCAGTCAGAAACTCGGAAAACGAGTCCTGCTATACAAAAATAATACCGATTTTCATGGACATAGTTACGGGTGTCACGATAATTACTTGATGGCACGCGAAGTCCCGTTTGAGACACTCAAACAGGGCATTATGCCGTTCTTTATTACGCGACAAATCTTCGCAGGCGCAGGGAAAATCGGTATTGAAACCGAAGCAGGACTTGCGACACCAGGGCACTATCAGTTGTCACAACGCGCCGATTTCTTTCACGTTGAGGCGAGCGTTGATACGATGCACAATCGGCCTATCGTTAACACGCGAGACGAACCGCATGCTGATGCCTCTAAATATCGGAGACTGCACGGTATCGCAGGCGACGCGAATATGTCCGAATACGCAACGGCACTCAAAGTTGGCACGACTGCCCTTGTTATCGCGTTGATTGAACAGCGGAGGATTCCCGAAAGTCTCGCACTCGCTAATCCGATTGATACTATCAAAACCGTATCCCATGATCAGACGTATCGATGGATGGTAATGACTGAAGACGGAAAAACGATGTCTGCTATTGATCATCAGCGTGAGTATCTCGCGCTCGCACAAAAACATCTCAGTGGGGGCGAGGTTACCTCGTCCCTACCTGAAACTGATTGGGTGCTCACCGAGTGGGAGGATACACTCAACGCACTTGAGAAAGATCCGATGTCGCTGATTGATCGCCTTGATTGGGTCGCAAAGAAATGGTTACTTGAAACTTTTGCGGAAGAAGAAGGAGTCGCTTGGGACGATATATGGCTCCAGAGTTTGGATTTAGAATATCATAACATTGATCTGGATGAAGGACTATACTACGGGATTCCGATGCGGCGTGTGGTCACAGACGATCAAATTGAAGCAGCACTCCATAATCCACCTGCTGGCACACGCGCATATTTCCGTGGGCGTGCTGTCGATCGGTTTGGGGCTTCTATTAAAGCGATCCAATGGGATAGCATTACTTTCATCGTGAACGGACGCACCCGGGAAATTAACCTCAACGCTCTCGCAGAAGCAGAGGTCGCACATCAATATAACGAGGCTCTTGACGAATCACCGACCGTTGAAACCTTGATTAAAAAATTGGGTATGTAGATTTTTTTAGAGGAATAATTTTCAGGGCAATTTTTCTGCAAAAAATCTTTCAGTTTTAATAGTTGTTAGTACGGATTTTTTTCAAAAAATCCTTTCAGTGGTGAGAAAGAGATTTGTGGAACTATCACAACCTCTCTTAACTGATAACTGATAACTGAAAGGCGTACTCGCCGTACTGATAACTATTCCCTCTGATAACGACAAAAAAGGAGAAATGAAATGGAAGCCAATATGATTACTCAGCTTGAACGCAAGCAGAGAGATACAAAACCTATCGGCCCCGGTGATGGCGATGGGGATAACGAGGGACCAAAGCGTCAAAAAGTCAGTCGCCCCGATACGCAAGAGCTGCTCAAACGGATGCGGCGCGTCGACAAAGATCAGTCCCGGCGTTACCGCCAAAGAACGGGGGAATGATGAACGGTACGGGCAATTTCTTGAATCGAACGGATACAGGGGACAGAGAACTTGCGCTGCAAGAAGTCGTAAACCATAAGGGCGACTTCCTCACCCTTTTGAGGCACGCAAACTATCCCTTGAAGATAGACTTACCATCCGAAACTACACAGCATGCGGTCGATGTCGAGATAGCACACAGCACTACTGTTGTGGCTGTTCGTTATCGGGATGGGGTCATAATCGCAGGTGATCGGCGTGCTACTGCTGGAACTGCTGTTATCTATGACCGAGCAGAAAAGGTTTTGCAGATTGATAGGCATTCTGTCCTTGCCATTTCAGGTTCGCCCGCAATTGCTTATGAGATTGCCAGAATATTAGAGCATTCCTTTCAATACTTTCGGCGTAGCCAACTTCAAGAATTGAGCCTTCAAGGTAAGCTCCGAATGCTGTCACGACTCATTCGGGACAATTTGGCAATGGCACTTCAAGGCATCGGCGGCGTTATCCCGATCTTTGCGTTGTACGACTTAGGGGCTGCCGATGATGAGAATGGCGGAAAAATTTTCTTTTATGACGCACTCGGGGCACACTTTGAGAACGTCAATTTTGCCACAACCGGTTCTGGATCCATCTGGATCCGCGGGGTGTTACGCTACCTTTCTCGGTTCGGCGATACGCCATTACACGAAATGGACATGCAGCAAGCGGCTATCACTATTTTGAGGCTTCTTGACATCGCAAGTGAGTACGATGCCGCAACGAGCGGATACAATGCAAAAGTACAAATTTTTCCGACGATCAAAACCGTAACACGTACTGGCGTTAATACCGTTTCTGATGATGATTTAGCGACATGGTACACTGAAGCGCAACCCGAGTAGACAGGCTCATTTATCTGTAAAGAAACTTCTTAACTAACAACTGACAACTAATAACTGAAAGATTTTTCGCAGAAAAATCGTATTCTCACTGCGAAGCAAACCGACAACTATTAAAAAATGCGAGATGAACCATATCGCTGGATAGAAGCGATTCAGGACCGACAAGATTACATTGAAGACCAACTCCGACCGGGCAGTCCTGTCGTAGGTATTACTTACAACGAAGGCATGATGCTCTTGACGATTAGCAAGGGACAACGTAAAATCTTCGAGGTACACGACCGGATCGCACTCTCCGCAATCGGACACCCGGCTGATATTGAACGCCTCCGGATGCTTGTTACCGATACTGCCAGCGTCCAAGGCTTTCAAAATGCCACTGAAGATATAAATCTACACCGGTTAACTAATTATACCTTGGCACCTGCTTTCAAGCAGGCGTTTGAGTCCATTGTCGGTGAAGCCTATATCATCAAAATGTTGCTCGCCGAACTCGGCAGCACTTCTGAAAGAAATCAATTTACTGGAATCAACTTTGACGGCATTGTCCGAACGAACGCCACTTTTGCTGTTATCGGTGGAACAGGCGCGATTGAGACCGGGATGCAAAACTATCTCGCTGCCGCACAGACTGACACGGACAGGGATTTGACCGCAGCACTCCGCTTGGGTTTAGAAACTTGGGCAGTCGGCAAAGAATTGAGTTCACGGGAATCTGATGAAACTGAGTCTGAGGACACCGAATTAGATACAACACAGATGTACGAAGTTATTGATACTGCCCGCGAAGAAGGTGAAATTGAAGGCGGCGTTTTAGAAGCAGCACAACAAGGAGCAAGCAAGTTCCGGCTGCTGACCGCTCAGGAGATTGAAGCGGCACTGAAATAGTAATCTGTCCAGTCTAAAATTAGGAGTCATCCCGTTCGTAGTAGGGCAATTCATTGCCCGTTGTTGACCGTAGAATACGCGCTAACTCACACGACTCCAAACGACTCCATATATAATACAAATCGGGGTAGGCGTCTCAAATCTCTCTTAACCAACAACCAACAACCAACAACCATTAAAATGAACAAACGCATTTTTGGAATCGAAACTGAATTTGGATGCATGACAGATACTGAGCGGGTGCGTGGCACTTCTGAAGGCGTTGCGGCGCGCGTGCGTGACTATGTTTTCGATGTACTTGAGCTCGGTCTTCGCGACATCCATTACCGAGACTGGGGAGAACCGCCCGGCAACGGTGGATTCCTGTTTAATGGTGGGCGGCTTTACATTGATATGGGGCATCTTGAATATGCGACACCTGAATGCGGAACACTCTTTGATCTTGTCGCTTACGATAAAGCCATTGAATGTATCATCAACAGTATCCTCGCCGATACCGGGCAGCCGACTGCTTTCTTCAAAAACAATATCGATCATTTCACGGGCGCAACCTTTGGATGTCATGAAAACTTTCAGGTCAGTCGAGATGTGCCATTTTACCGAGTTGTCATTCCGACGCTTATGCCGTTCTTCGTTACCCGACAAATTTATGCCGGTGCCGGTAGAGTCGGGGTTTATGATGAGATGATTGAGTTTGGTGATTTTCAGCAGGAGTTAAGTGAACAACAAAATTATCAAATTTCGCAACGTGCCGATCATATTGTCACTGACATTTATGAATGGATTCAGTTTAGCCGCGCCATTATCAATACGCGAGATGAACCGCTCAGCGATTACACAAAATACCGTCGGCTCCATCTCCTCGTCGGTGATTCTAATATGTCCGAGTACGCAACTGCACTCAAGATAGGCACCACCGCGCTCTTACTCACGGCGATTGAAGCCTTTCACGAGATGCACGGCGAAAAACTACCGCTCCCGGGTTTTGAACTTGCTGATCCGGTGTACGCGATTCGACATGTCTCTCGTGATAATACTTTCACATGGCGGATTGAACTTAAATCTGGGAAAACAATTTCTGCTGTTGATTTACAAAGGGAGTATCTCAACTTCGTTCAAGCTCTCATTACCCAACACGACGAAGAAACCGAGTGGGTGCTTTCTGCATGGGAGTCTATACTCAATGATCTTGAAAAAGATTGGGAAAGCGTTATCCCGCGTGTTGATTGGGCTGCGAAAAAATGGTTACTCGAAACTTTTATTAGCGAAGAGAAACTCGATTGGGATGATCCATGGATTAAAAGTCAGGATTTAGAGTATCATAATATTAATACAGACGACGGGCTTTATTACGCACTGCAAGCACAAGGACAGATGGCGCGCGTTATCACTGATGAACAGATTAAGTACGCTATTAACAACGCACCACAGGATACTCGGGCAAAAGTCCGATCTTTCCTGATGCGAACCCTTACGCAAAAACAGATGCCGTGTATCGTTGATTGGCATCAGATATACGCAGGACATACGGAATATTTTGAGATGAAAGAACCGTTTGACACCAACATCGCGAAAGCGCAAAGGTGGATAAATAGACTCCGCAAGCGACCTTCGCGAAATTGATGCGTAGCTACCGCGTGGCGAAGAATGGTTATCAGGCATCGGTTGTCGGTTTTTCAGTTACCAGTTACGAGTTACCAGTTAAAGAGAGTTACTGTTCTATTCCAATTCCCTTTTAACTGTCCACTGGTAACTGGTAACTGGTAACTATTCCTCTGAAAACCATTCCCGTAGCACAAGGAGAAAAACCATGGCTGAAGACAGATGCATACACACGGATTGTGAAGGATTTTACCGTCGGGACTTTCTCAAAGCGGGTGCCCTCGGCTTGTTCGGGTTGAGCCTCACCGACTTTTTCCGGCTCAAGGCACAAGCCGCAACCGCAGAAGCAAGCGTTAGCGGGTCGAAAACTTCTGTCGGTACTGCCACATCCGTTATTCTTGTCTGGTTAGGAGGTGGACCCAGCCACCTTGACATGTGGGATCTTAAGCCGGATGCCCCTGAAGAAATTCGCGGGCTTTTCAAACCTATAGCGACAAATGTCAACGGCATCCAAATTAGTGAACATCTCCCCAAACTCGCGCAACAGACCGATAAACTCTGCATCATCCGTTCAATGACCTCCCCAGAGGCGGCGCATGAGCGCGGAACACACTATATGATGACAGGTTATCAACCCTTACCCGGTTTTGCTGTTCCAGGGTACGGTGCTGTTGTCTCCGAACTCAAAGAACAGCGGAGTGCTTTACCGCCTTATATTTCTGTACCAGCACCTGTCGCTTATGGTGGTGGTGGATTCTTGGGCGCGTCGCTCGCGCCTTTCTCACCTGGCGGAAACCCTGCAAGCAAGAACTTCAAGGTCCGTGATCTTGAACCCCCTAAAGGTGTCTCTTTTGAACGCGTTGAACGGCGACGCTCTTTACGTCAAGCCGTTGATTCTGCTTTCAAAAAATACGAATCAGCCAACCCTGCTGCCGAAGCAGTTGACAATTTCTATACTTCCGCTTACAACCTGATGAGTTCCGATGATGCGCGTGCCGCATTTGACCTCAATGCCGAACCCGGTAAAACGCGCGACGCATATCGACGGGACACATTCGGACAAAGCTGCCTCCTCGCGAGAAGACTCGTCGAAGCAGGTGTTAACTTCGTCACAGTCAGTAACGGTGGATGGGATAATCACAACAACATCTTCTCATCTCTACCGGGGAAACTCAACGCTTTTGATCAAACCATGGCTACCTTAATCACAGATCTGAAGGATCGCGGATTATTGGAATCTACGCTCGTTATCGCGATGGGTGAGTTT
This sequence comes from Candidatus Poribacteria bacterium, assembly GCA_022827185.1. Classification (GTDB taxonomy): domain Bacteria; phylum Poribacteria; class WGA-4E; order WGA-4E; family WGA-3G; genus WGA-3G. The sequence continues at coordinate 5,626 of JAJDTM010000029.1, read as the reverse complement.
GGTAGAACACCGGTCATCAACAGAAACGCCGGACGTGACCATCATTCCCGCGTCTTCTCGATCATGTTAGCCGGTGGGGGTGTCCAAGGTGGACAAGTCATCGGTGCTTCGGATCCGCTCGGAACGGAGCCTGCCGAAACGCCGGTACGTCCGGAAGATTTGTCAGCGACGCTCTATAAGTCGCTCGGCATTGATTACAATGAACACCTTGAGTCACCAGATGGCGTCCGCATTGTTCTCTCACGTGGCGGTAGACCGATTCGTGGAGTGCTCGCTTAGATAGTTAACAGTATTCGGTTATCAGTTGTCGGTTTTAACGAGCATCAAGAACCTCTTAACTGATAACCGATAACTAATAGCGAGTAGGCACCTATGCTTCGCATCTTTTTCGTTATCCTCCGTAACATAGGAAGCCTGATAGCAGCATCCTACATCATATTCATAGCACCGATCAGCTTCGCGGCCCAACCGCTGTCGCCGATCTGGTCACTTGAATTTAGCCCTGATGGGAAAACGCTGGCTGTCGGGAAATATCAGTGGATTGAACTCTGGGACCTGGAGACACAACAGATCCTTCACACGTATGAGCCACATGCTGGTGAGGTCCGAAGTCTCAAATTCGCAGCTGCGGACGACGAACAAACGTCATCCTTGAGGCTCTATGCCGGTGGCGGCACTGCCTCCGAAAGCGGTGAAATACGAATTTGGGATGTCGCCTCCGAAGCGTTAATAAAAAGTTTTGAGATTCATGGAGATACTATTGAATCTATCGCGCTCAGTCCAAATAACACAACACTGCTCACTGCCAGTATGGATGAATATAGTGCTGTCATTGATATAGCAATGCTTGAGGATGCCGAAGATTCAATAGACGAACAAGCGAAGTGGCTTACGCAACACGTCGGAAGGGTTCTATGTACCTTGTATCATCCACGAGGTACGTACTTTGTCACCGGTAGTGAAGATAAAACCATAAAAGTATGGAATCCGAACACTTTCAACGTCTTGGTGAACTTTGATGCTAACGATGACGCAGTCTATAGCCTTGCGTATTCAGCCGAAGAAGGCGTGATAGTCTCTGGGTCTGCTGATAACACTATCCGAACATGGCGTGTCACACCCGCAGAAGGTGATGGTGAGGAGATTGCAGTCGGACGAGATTCACTGGAGATGACAGGGGCACTCGTTCGTGAATATAATGGGCATCAAGGTGCTGTTTATAGTGTTGATGCAGGGCGCGTATTGCCAAGACGTGCCAGCAATCCGGCGGCGATGATTGCCTCCGGTAGCGCAGACAATTCCGTGATTATCTGGAATATTCGGTCAGGGAACCGCTATAGAACTTTCGATGAATCGACCGACGCTGTTTACGCAGTGAAATTCAGTCCGGATGGTGAATTTGTGGCAGCTGGCGGTCGGGATGGAAAAGTACGGCTCTGGAATCTCCGTAAACAGACCTTAACCCACGAGTTCTAATATGGCAGTCGGCTTTCAGCAGTCGGCAATCAGAGAGGAAGTTATCAGCAGAATAGCAGTCAGCAATCGGCAGTTTACTGTCAGCAAGAGAGCTTTAGATTAATCACAAGCCTCTTTACTGATTGCTGAGAGTGAGCGCAGCGAACGCCCTAATTGCTGACAGCCATTTGGGGGTCTTTCACGATGTATACCAATACTGTATCCCTTTTGACTAAGCAATATAGCCTTCCGAGTACAGTCCGAACCCTTTTTACACTGTTTTTTATTTCAATCAGTCTCCACGCATTTGCACAAGGGACCCCGCGACTCAATTCCCTGTTTCCCGCAGGAGGACAACCTGGAATGACTGTTGAGGTTGCTATTCAGGGTTCCGATTTAGAAGATGCACACGAGGTCATTATTGAAGGAGAACCCGGGATTATCGCTAAACTTCACCCCGCTGGTGGTGAGATTGATGACACCCATAAGCCTGTCTTTGAAGCGAATTGCGGACAGTGCCATGAACTCCGATCTCCAAGCAATCGATCAATGACACCCGCGCAGTGGAAAGCCACCGTGCAACGGATGATTACAGAGAAAGGCGCGGAAATCGACGCGGGAGCACAAACACAGATCGTAGTCTATCTCACATCAGCGGCAAGAGCTAGTGCTGGGCTCACTGCCGAATTATCTATCGCACCGGACGCACCCATCGGGCTTCGCGAAATTCGGATCGTCGGCAAGCACGGCACTTCTACCGCATGGCCCTTTGAGGTTAGCCAAACCCCGGATGTCATTGAGACCGAGTCGAATAACGATCCGGAATCTGCTACCACTATTGAATTACCAAGCCTCATTAACGGCGTTATTAATCCCGGCGGCGATGAAGATTATTATGTGTTTGAAGGAACTAAAGGACAACGATACGTATTTAGTGTCAAAGCGTATCGACTTAACAACATCAGCCAACAGTTCTTCAATCCAACGATCTCTGTTTTTGATGCCAAAGGCGTTGAACTTGCACGCAGCAATGGGTTCTATAGTCTCGATCCGCTTATTGATATGACCCTGCCCGACGACGGTCCCTATCTCCTACGTATTCGAGATCTCTTGCATCGTGGAAACCCTGATTCCGTTTATCGATTAACAGGTGGTGTTCTCCCATACAATACTTATCTTTTCCCAGCTGGTGGAATGCTTCCTGATGAAGATATGAATCGGACCCATCCACCAGCAGAGACCCATCAAGCGTTATATGGTCCCCCTTCTCCTCCGAAAGCCAATATTGTTCAGTGCGTTATTGGCGGCGAAAATTTACCCGAAACCGAATGGCAGGTCAAGTTAACAGCGGATGATCAGCCTGGGCTCAAACAGATTCGTACACCGTACGGCATCTTCCCATTTGTCATCAACGCGCATCCTGAAGTTGTTGAAGAAGCGGTCAAACTTCAATCCGCGTCAGATGAGGTCGCTACACAAGATGTCGCGACATACTCCTCTGAATCTGAGATCCTTTTTGAAACGAAGTGTAGTGCTTGCCATGAACTCCGTTCACCGAGCAACCGCGCACTCTCTGCTGAAGAATGGACAAGCACCATTACGCGTATGGCGGGGAAAGAGAACGCAGATATTACACCGACTGAACGCGAGCGTATTATCGCATTCGTTGCCCAAGAAGCACAACGGTTGGGTGAACTCATCGCACGCCAGCTCGAACACGCGCAACACATCACAATACCCGGCGCAATCAGTGGACGTATTTCTAAACCCAGTGAGATAGATTACTATCGCTTTACGATCTCAGAAGGCACAAGCCTCGGTCCGTGGTGGGTAATCTTCCCGTTTGATAACGTTGATGAAGAGGGCTTTGATACCGTCTACCCGCCTGAAACCGAGATTGATTTCGATAAGGAGTACATCGGCAAAGATGGTCGAAAAATAGGATGGTATAAAACCAATCGCAGAGGTGAAAACGTCTTCTCGAATGTCCCCGAAGACGATGTTACAGGCTACGCCTTAACCTACCTTGAATCTGACCGAGATCAGAACTATCTATTATCTCTCGGTTCTGACGATACCATCAAGATATGGGTGAACGATAAACTTGTTTTTAGTAAATATGTCCACCGTCCGCTGCGTCGTGCCGATGATGTCATCCAGCTGCCTGTCTCTAAAGGCAGAAACAAAATTCTCATCAAGATTACAAACGGTTATGGGCCGTGGGGCTTCTTCGCAGATTTAGGTGGGTATTCGCTCACTGCTTCCGCAGAACGTCTGAATTCACCATTGAGTCCATCTCTCACATTGCTTGATGCAAATGGACAGGTGTTGGCAAATAATGCCGGTATTGGCGGCAGACGCAATGCTATTATTGATTACAGTTTCAATGAACCCGGTGAGTATGCTATCCGAGTTGAAGACATTGCTGGCAACGGCGGCGCAGGCTACGTTTACCACTTAGATGTCCGCCCAACAAAACCCGATTTTGCTATTTCTGTAACACCCGATAACCCGAATATCGGACGTGGCGGAACTGTCTTATTAGATGTGACACTGCAACGCCGCGTCGGGTTTACAGAACCGATACTCCTCGCTGTTGAAAACTTACCGCCGGGTGTCACTGCAAGCGAGAGCGCAATTCTTTCTGGTGCAGGCACAACGCAGGGATACATTACGCTCACCGCCGCATCTGATGCTGAACTGCTGCCACGTGTCGTTCAAGTTGTCGGTTCCGTCACGACCGCTACGGGTAATGAGTACCGTCGCGCCGCGACGCCCGTTGAAATCTATCGCATCCAGAATAACGATCAGACTGTCCAACGGAAAAACGTTGTTGTCAGCGTCACGGAGACCTCACCGATTGTGTTATCAACAGAATTGGAGGAGATTGTTGTGACTCCAGATGCACGGATTGACATTGTCGTCAAAATTGATCGACAAAACGGCAATCGACAAAACCTGAACCTTACCGCCGTCGGTTTACCCTTCGGGGTCCGCCTCGAGCGACAAAATACCTTGCTCCGAGGGAATCAGACGGAAGCAACTCTGACGCTTGTACCGAATATTATTACGACGGGTAGTAACCAGTTACGTCGTAATCCTTTCATCGGCACACAGCAGACGCGTCCATACACCATTGTCGTCAACGCATCGGTCGGGCAGCGGATCGTAGCGAGCTGTCCTGCCATAAAACTTTGGCTCGGTAGCCGACCAGATACAGATCAAGAGGCAATGATCGGCGGGAATTAGCCGGATTTTCAGGAACATCTTTTGCTGGCGGGGTTTGTAACCCCGCTATTCTGGCTAAACACACCTACTGTGGTGAATTATAGAAATAAGTTGACATTTATCAATAACCCTGTCAAAGTCTTCAAAGTCCCCCTGATAAGGGGGATTTAGGGGGTTGACTTTGCATTAAGAGTGTATCAGTAATTCTAAAATCTACCATAAAAGGACGCTTAACTGACAACTAATAACCAAAAACTAAAAACTATAAAAAAATAAATTTGACATTCCCAACAGTCTGTCGTATACTTAATATCACTCGTAAACGATAATTCGGGGGAAATCCACGTTTTTGCGAAATATTCGTAAAATAAATTTGACATTCTCGGATTTTTGTGGTATACTTAATTTTGCTTGTGTGCCAATTGCTCAAAATAGGAGCATCGGTTGTAGAAACCGACGGTGAGGTGCAACGCCTCCCTTGGTAAATTTTGAAAATAAATTTGACATTCATATCTTGCTTGTGGTATACTTAAAAGGTGCCACATGGGGGTGTAGCTCAGTTGGGAGAGCATCTGGTTTGCAACCAGAAGGTCAGCGGTTCAACTCCGCTCATCTCCATCGTCTAAGAAAAGATGTGAGTCTTTCTTAGGCTTGTTCTTTGACAATTGCATAGAGAGGGTAAATCGGTAGAATGATATTACTTATCAAGCTACTAAGGGCTTACGGTGGATGCCTTGGTGCCAGGAGTCGACGAAGGGCGTGACAGGCTGCGATAAGCTTCGGGGAGTCGCTTAATAGACTTTGATCCGGAGATTCCCGAATCGGGCAACCGAGCAGGTTAATCCCTGCTACTCGTGTTTACACGAGGGACAACCAGGAGAAGTGAAACATCTCAGTACCCTGAGGAACAGAAAGAAAACCTCGATTCCCCCAGTAGCGGCGA
>JAJDTM010000037.1 GCA_022827185.1 Candidatus Poribacteria bacterium | reverse complement strand
AACGTCGCACATTTCATCAAATACAACTTCAACTCACTGGAGAGAGACAGACACTCACGGATTTCGTGGCACATTTTCATGAACTTATACCTAAAGAACCTTGATAAAACTTGCTTTAACACAACTTTTGATAAATATCAGTCTCTTAATTTCTACCAAAGGTTGGGTCTGTAGGACCTGTATTTTACAAAAGTATGACGCAGAACGGTACCGGGAAAAACCAGATCGAAGAAGCGATAGAAGTCGCCGCCGAAGCCCACCAAGGGCAATACCGGAAAGGCACCGATACGCCTTACATCACACACCCTTACGCCGTCGGACTCATCTTAATGGAAGCCGGATGCACTGAGGCAGTGATTATTGCAGGCATCTTGCACGATACGGTCGAGGACACCGATCTAACGTTGGAATTCATTCGGGAACGTTTTGGTGAAGACATCGCAAATATCGTTGACGGCTGTTCAGAGAACAAAGCGTTGCGGTGGCGCGCCCGGAAAACCGAACGGATTGAGGCGTTAAGAACCGCCAGTCCCGAAATCTGCACTGTGACCTGCGCCGACAAACTTCATAACCTACGGACCATCATTTCAGAATACGATCTCATCGGCGATACTGTCTGGGATCGGTTTCACGGCGGTGTCGAAGACCAAGCGTGGTATTATCGGAGTATTCTCGATGCAATCGCTGACCGAGATACCACTTTACAAAAAAGGGTAGAACGTGCTACACTAACTGCACATGATAACGGTGCGTATGCCATACCCGACACCAAAGACACCGCACCTCAGCACGAACTATCCGATTGTAATGACGCTCGGCAGATGCCTGCAGTAGCAGATGTTGTAAACGCTCAACTCTTTGAACAGTTCCAGCAGGCTGTAGCCTATCTATTTGAAGGAAGGACTCTATGAAGATTGCGTACGCCTTTAGACGATGTACATCATACCCCTACAACGGTGGCGCGCTACCCACCGATGCAACAGATAGACAACGGTTTCTTGCACACGCCAAAAAGATTGGCTTCGACGGGATTGAACTCCCAGGGATGAATCTCTCTGACGCTGAAGCCAAAACATTCCGCGCAGAACTTGAAGATGCCGGTATGCCGTGCGTCGCCATTCGCGGCGGCGGTGGTGCCGCGAGGGACCCAGAAGTCGCTGCAGCGAACAAACAACGGATGACAGATGCCGTCCACTTCGCTGCGAAGATGGGCGCGGGTGTTGTTAATTCCACAGTCACTACACCGCCCGACGATCCAGGTGGAAAAGGCACGTATCGTGGCGAATCCGTCTCACAGGGATCCAGCCGTCAAGCGAGTGATGAAGACTACGTGCGGACTGCAAGTGCCGTGACTGATGTCGCCGCTATCGCCGCGGATCTCGGCGTCGAGATCTCCATAGAAATCCATCAAAATTCGATAGCGGATAACAGCCAAGCAACGCTACGTCTGTTGGAACTGATTGATGCACCGAATGTCGGTATAAATCCGGACTTAGGGAACATCTACTGGACTTACGACATCCCAGAGGAGACGTGTGAAGCCGCTATCGCCGCCGTGGCACCGCATGTTAACTACTGGCATTGCAAAAGCCTCTATCGCGTGCATATCCCAGATTTAGAGACAGCCATCTACGTCCAAGTCCCGCTGCCCGATGGTGAAATCGACTACAGGTTCGCAATCGCCGCCGTGCTTGATGCAGGCTACGACGGCTATCTGGCAATTGAGGGGATCCGTGACGGCGACCAGTTCCATCAAGATGGCAGGAGCGTAGCATACGTAAAATCCGTTTTAGACGACCTACAATAATTTGCTTCGCCCATTTTCAAATTGAAGGTAAATCCGGTTCGTAGTAGGGCAATTCATTGCCCGTCGTTGATATATAGCCATCCGATGAAGCACACGTCTACAAACCAACTCTAAAACTAAATGTGGATGAACAACTGTCGCGCAAGGCAGCCGTCCTGAGCGTAAGGCATAAAGGAAACATGACACATAAAAAAGTCCGTTTAACAGCGACCGTGAAATGTGCTGGCTGAGCCTCAAAACTCGCTCCGGGGGAGCTTGCGCACATTTTAGAGAATATCCCGAAATCCACTGATCCGAACCTCCTTGTCGGCACGGAAACCTCCGATGACGCAGGGATTTATCGGATCTCAGACGATCTCGCACTCGTCAACACGGTGGACTATTTCACACCTATCGTGGACGACCCGTATACATTCGGGGCAATCGCCGCGACAAACTCGTTGAGCGATGTCTATAGCATGGGCGGTGTCCCGAAAACGGCGTTGAATATCACCTGCTGGCCCAAGGCGGACCTGCATCTATCAATCCTCGGTGATATTGTCAGAGGTGGCACCGAGAAAGCCATTGAAGCAGGTGCCGCGCTTGTCGGTGGACACACGGTAGATTCACCGGAACTCATGTACGGACTCTCTGTAACGGGGATCGTGCATCCTGAGAAATTCGTCAAAAACTACGGCGCACGTCCGGGCGAGGTACTCATCTTAACCAAAAACCTCGGTATCGGTATCCTTACCACGGGGTTAAAGTTTGACAAGATCAGCGATGCAGTGCTGCCGGAACTCGTTGAATCCATGACTCGGCTCAATGCCTCCGCTTCTGCAGTGATGCTGAAGTATGGTGCAAGTGCCTGTACGGATGTCACCGGGTACGGGTTATTAGGACACGCATCGGAGATGGCGGCGGGCAATGGTGCTTGTCTTAAGATTGATAGCAGTGCCGTGCCTCACTTTGAAGATGCCCCAGCACTCGTCGCACAGGATACCTATACGCAAGCCTATCTTGCCAATATGACGTTCCTTTCGGACAAGGTCACGTTCCACACCGATAGCGAAGCGATGCATCATATCTTGATGGAGGCGGAAACCTCTGGCGGCCTACTGTTCTCGCTGCCGGCCGAAAACGCTGATGCAGCCGTAGCAGACCTCCATGCCGCAGATTGCCCAGAAGCCGCTATCATTGGAGAAGTAATAGCAGGCGATACCGCACATATTGAGGTGTTTTAATAGTTATAAGTTTTTAGTTTTTAGTTTTTAGTTAAGAAGGTCCCGAGGGTTTCATATTTCTTGGTAACTGTCGGTGCTTCAATTGGGGAACTTCAGAGTTACAAACCCTTCCCACTGATTACAAAGAGATGATAGGTAACCAGAAACCAGACTTATAACTTATAACTTATAACTGAAAACCAGAGAAAAATGACAAAAACAGAACTCGCAAAACAGATGCGTGAGGTCTCGTATCTCACAGGTGAATTCAAACTCCGTTCAGGGAATATCAGCAATTTCTATTGGGATAAATACCGATTTGAGAGCAACCCCGCGCTGCTCACCGCAATCGCTGCGGAGATGGCGAAACTGCTCCCGTCGAGTTGCGACGGGTTGGCAGGTTTGGAATTAGGGGGCATCCCACTTGCGACGGCACTCTCACTACAAACAGGAATCCCCTGTTTTTACGTGCGTAAGGAAGCGAAAACTTATGGGACCTGCAACCTCATAGAGGGCGGCGTTGAAGAAGGACGTACACTCGTTGTAATAGAAGATGTGATTACAACTGCAGGACAGGTCTGTACATCAATCGAACAGATCCGCGCGGCGGGGTACACAGTTGAACATGTTGTAGCAGTTATTGATCGACAGGCAGGTGGTGCGGCAAAAATTAATGCACTCGGATGTTCGTTTGCATCCGTATTCACACTCGCAGAGTTAGAAGGAGAGTAGCAATCAGCAGTCAGCAGTCAGCAAGAAAAGCCGTCAGCGGTCAGCTATCAGCAAGAGAACTTCTGTTAATCAAAACTCTCTTGTTCCTGATGGTTTCCGATAGCCGACAGTTTCCGATAGCCACTCTTACTGATGGCTGATAGCCGATAGCCGATAGCCATTAAAAATGAAAATACTGTTTATCGGAGATATAGTCGGAAATCCGGGCAGAGCAGCGACAACGAAATTTCTCGAAGAACATCGACACAAATACGACTTCATTATCGCCAACGGAGAAAACGCAGCAGGTGGGAAAGGGCTGACATTTGACATCGTTGACCAACTCTTGGCATCAGGTGTCTCCGCAATTACAACCGGCAACCACGTCTGGGATAATAAAGATATTTTCAACTTTATAGAGACAACACCCCAGCTGATACGGCCCGCGAACTATCCGACCGAGGTAACCGGGCGCGGTGTGACCATCGTCTCCTCCGATGACGGGCAAACACAACTCGGTGTCATCAATCTCGCCGGACAACTTTTCATGAACCCGTACAGCAATCCGTTTCACGCCCTTGATACAATTCTACCCGATATACAAGCAGTGACACCCTACATCCTTCTCGATTTTCACGCCGAGGCGACCTCTGAGAAAATCGCGATGGGGTGGCACGCGGACGGCAGAATAGGTGCGGTGATTGGGACACATACACATGTTCCGACAGCGGACGCGCGCGTCCTCCCGCAAGGCACAGCTTATATTACAGATGTTGGGATGACAGGCCCTTATGATTCGGTGATCGGCGTGCGAACGGACCTTGTGCTTGAACGGTTTCTGACGATGATGCCAGCGCGCTTCACTGTCGCTAAAGACAACGTCAAACTCTGCGGTGCTGAGATAGAACTCGATGATGAAACAGGATTAGCAGTAAGCATTGTCCCACTCCAAGCGCAATATTGATTAGTCGCCAGAGGAATAGTTACCAGTAACCAGTGGACAGTTAAGAGGAAACTGGAATAGAACAGTAACGCTCTTTAACTGGTAACTCGTAACTGGTAACTCGTAACTGGTAACCTTTATGCAATTAGAATTTTCGATGCCAACAAAAGTTATCCGCAGCGTTAGTGAGATAACAAATCTCTTGAAAAGACTGATAGAACAGCAGCCGGACTTCCAAAATGTTTGGATACAGGGAGAGGTATCCAATTTCAGCAAGTCTGGTGCCGGACACGTCTATTTCACGCTCAAAGAAGAAAATCATCAGATCTCAGTCGCCATTTTTCGGAGTAATGCCTCCCTCCTCAAATTTTTACCGAAGGACGGTGAAGAGGTTATTGTACATGGGCAACTGAGCCTCTATTCTGCAAGGGGACAATATCAGATTGTCGGTCGAAACGTGGAACCGGTCGGGATCGGGGCACTGCAGAGAGCGTTTGAGGAACTGAAGCAACGACTTTCAGGCGAGGGATTGTTTGATAACATTCACAAAAAACGGTTGCCAAGATTCCCGAAGAAAATCGGTGTGATTACGTCAGCAACAGGTGCAGCCTTCCAAGACATCTGCGAACAACTCCGCAAGCGGTATCCGTTAACCGAAGTATTGCTACATCCGACACTCGTTCAAGGCAACGGCGCAGCACAAGGGATCACCTACGCACTGCAAACGATGAACCGACGAGACGATATTGATGTGCTAATCGTCGGCCGTGGTGGTGGTTCAATCGAAGACCTCTGGGCATTCAACGAAGAACTTGTTGCGCGTGCGATTTTCGCTTCCACAATTCCGGTTGTATCGGCAGTTGGACACGAAACCGATTACACTATCTCAGACATGGTAGCGGATCACCGAGCACCGACACCATCGGCAGCAATCGAACACATCGTCCCGGATCAGGATGAACTTTTCGCACAACTTAACGGTTTCGATGCATGGCTGCACACAACGATTCAGAATCAATTAAATGCCCATAAAACGCGGATTCAGGAACTTGAGACGCGACTGGCACCGGAACAACGTAAAGGCAAAATCAATCAACTTTACCAAATCGTAGACAACTTAGACACCGCATGCCGTAACGCTGCAAGACAAAGCCTCACCGCCGGTGAGAACAGGCTTCACACACTCGCAGAACGCCTCAACGCCTTGAGTCCGTTAGCCACATTGAAACGCGGGTACAGCATCAGTCGGAAAACAGACGGTGAGGTCCTAACCGACGCTAAACAGGTATCCGTCGGCGACAGGATTCAGGTTCAGCTGGCACAAGGACATCTCGCCTGTCGCGTTGAAGAAATTTTCTCTGAACATCAACCTACTGGAGATAAACATGACCTTTGAAGAAAAACTCACAAAACTCACAGAGATCGTTGAAAAATTAGAAGCAGGCAACGAACTGCCGCTTGAGAATTCCCTCAAACTCTTTGAGGAAGGCGTTACCTTAGTCTCATCGTGCAGGGAAATGCTTGAAAAAGCCGAACAGCGGGTAGAAAACGTTCTCGAAACAGATAACTCTTAAATTAGTTGTTGGTTGTTAGTTATAAGTTATAAGTTAAGAGGCTTTGCTCTCGAATATTCCAAGACGCGTTGAATTTTGGAAGGAAATATGGCGTTCGCCATCTTTCTTCCAAGCACTGCAAGGAACCTCTTTAACTTATAACTATTAACTATTAACCATTAACTACTAAAATAACAGGAATTAAAACATGTTCTTAGAAAAAATTAATAGTCCCGCAGACCTGAAAAAACTTGAAATTGACGAACTCAAAGCACTTGCCGAGGAGATGCGTGCATATCTACTAAAAGTTCTTTCTGAACATCCAGGGCATTTCGCGCCGAACTTCGGTACTATCGAATTAGCGATAGCACTACATACCGTATTTGATACACCGCGCGATAAAGTCATCTGGGATATCGGGCATCAGGCGTATCCGCATAAACTCCTAACCGGTAGGCGAGAATCGTTCCCGACCCTCAGACAAAGCGGAGGCATCAGCGGTTTTCTCAGTAGAGCCGAAAGTGAATATGACGTTTTTGGTGCCGGGCATTCCAGCACCTCCATCGCCGCTGCGTTAGGCATCGCCACCGCTCGAGATCTGATTAACGAGACCTACAAGGTCGTCGCTATTATCGGGGATGGCGGGCTAACAGGTGGTATGGCGTTTGAAGCATTGAACGCCGCTGGCGACTTCAGGAACGACATGGTCGTTATTCTCAATGATAACAACATGTCCATCTCAGCAACTGTCGGCGCGTTCTCAAAACACTTCCACAAACTCACAAGTTCACCGCAATATAATTTCCTCCGCTCTGGTGCTAAAGGATTGATGAACCTAATCTCGGAGGACGCGAAGCAGATAGCCCGTAAAATTGAGGCTTCACTGAAACCGGGCACGCTGTTTGAAGAATTCGGGTTCCGGTACTTCGGCCCCCTCGATGGAAATGATTTAGAAGCACTCGTACCAGTGTTGACGGGGATTCGCAGTCTCACAGGTCCGATCCTGCTTCACGTCGTAACCGAAAAGGGACGTGGTTATACCCCAGCCGAAGAAGATCCGGTCGGATTCTACAGCGTCAGCGGTCCCTTCAACCTGAAGACTGGAAAGACGATTAAACCGAAACCCGCTACACCCTCCTACACGGAAGTATTCAGTCGAACACTCATTGAATTAGCAAAACGTGACGCACGGGTCGTCGGCGTGACGGCAGCGATGCCGGGCGGGACAGGGCTTGACAAATTTGCCAACGCGTTTCCGAGCCGATGTTTTGACATCGGATTAGCAGAACAGTGCGCTGTCACGTTCGCCGGTGGATTGGCAGCACAAGGGATGCGTCCCGTCGCTGCTATCTATTCGACCTTCCTGCAACGGAGTTATGACCAAGTGTTACACGATGTCTGCATCCAAAACCTCCCTGTCATCTTCGCACTCGATAGGAGTGGGCTTGTCGGGGCAGACGGTCCGACGCATCACGGGGTTTTCGATTTGGCATACCTACGCTCTATTCCGAACATAGTCGTGATGGCACCGAAAGATGAAAACGAGTTACAATCTATGGTGAAGACCGCGCTCGCTTATGAAGACGGGCCTATCGCCTTCCGCTATCCGAGAGGTACAGGCATCGGCGTAAAGATCGCAGCGGAACCGCAAGTACTCCCTATCGGAAAAAGTGAAATCGTCAGAGAGGGTGAAGATGTACTTGTAATCGCCATCGGCAACCGGGTTTATCCCGCACTCGAAGCCGCGCAAACGTTAGCCGATAACGGAATTTCGGCGACGGTTGTCAACGCAAGATTTGTAAAACCGTTAGATACTGCAACGATTCTGCCACTCGCAGAACGCATCGGTAAGGTAATTACGATTGAAGACGGCGTGATAATGGGAGGTTTCGGGAGTGCTGTCTTAGAAGCACTCGCCGCAGCGGGCATCACAAACACGCAGGTCACAAACCTCGGTATTCCAGATGAATTTATTCAGCACGGTGATGTCAAGCATCTTTACGCATTGTGCCAGTGCGATGCCGACGCTGTCGTTCGCACCGCACAGAAAATGCTAACGTAGGGGCGAGGTCGCCTCGTCCCTCGCACAACACAGAAATGCTAACGTAGGGGCGAGGCCGCCTCGTCCATACGGGTTCGGAAACCCAACCCTACGGACAAAAAAATGCAACGGATAGACATTTTTCTCGTAGAGCACGACTTAGCTGAGAGCCGGGAGCAAGCGAAACGACTGATTCTTGCTGGAACTGTCACTGTTAACGGCAACGCTAAGATCAAGCCGGGACAACGCATCCCTGCTGATGCCGAGGTCGTTGTGCAGGAACAGCAAAAGTATGTGAGTCGCGGTGGGTTCAAGTTGGAAAAGGCGTTATCTATCTTTGAGGTAGATGTACAAAATCGGGTTGCACTCGACGTAGGCGCGTCAACGGGTGGTTTCACAGATTGCCTCCTCCAGCACGGCGCGAAATTCGTCTACGCTGTTGATGTCGGTTATGGACAACTCGCGTGGAAACTCCGGACGCATCCACAGGTTCAGCCAATCGAGAAAACGAACATTCGACATTTACCCCCATCACTTTTAAGTAGGGGCGAGGCCACCTCGACCCTAAACGATAATGAAAATTTTATCTCTGTCGCTGTGGTTGATGTCTCTTTTATCTCTCTGAGGACGGTGCTACCGAGTGTTATCAAAATTCTAACACATCAGGAATGGCTATCAGCCGACAGCCATTGTGATATTATCGCACTGCTCAAACCGCAGTTTGAAGCCGGAAAAGTTCATGTGAAAAAGGGTGGAATTGTGCCTGATAAACAGGTGCATATTGAGACAATAGACAATCTCGGTGTTTTCGTCACGGATAAACTTGGTGCTACAGTGAGAGGGTTGACTTATTCGCCGATCCACAAAGACATCGGAAATATTGAGTATTTACTCTGGCTCACAGTTGATCTGGATGCGCAAACAGGTGAATCCAGGGATTACAAGCAACCCAAGCAAACGACTGCTGAAGTGGTCGCAGAGGCACACGAATTTTTTAGGAGTCGTCAGCCATCAGCCATCAGCCATCAGTAAGGAGGGTTCTCTGTTAATCAATAACCTCTTCTCTGACTGCTGATAGCCGATAGCCGATAGCAAAAACGATGCGTAAAAAAGTCAAAAAAATCGCTATTTCCCTCGGAATATTCTTTATCATTGGGCTATGCGGCACCTTTTTCTTTATCCATTCAGATAGGTTCCTGAATTGGGTAGAAACACGGCTTGCGACCGAACTCGAACATCTCCTAAAAGATGGCTATACGGCAAACATCGGTGATATAGAAGGCAGCATCTTAGGAAACGTTACGATCAACAGCGTTACAATTGCCAAGAACGACGCATCAGACGAGCCGGTAATCTCTACAGAAAAGGTTGTGCTCCAATACCGACTACTGGGGCTGTTAACACGCAAATTTGAAGTGACACAACTGACGGTGACCAACCCCCAAATTGCCGCGAAGCCCGACACCGATGGCAACCCCAATCTGGCACATATCTTTAAGGGAAACACGACACAAGACTCCCCGAAATTCGCTTTTGCGGTCAAACGTATTCAATGCAATAACGGTACCATCGACTACATTGATACACAACGCGATATTCACATAGGGATTACGGGCGTTTCTATTGACGTAGAGGGTCCCCTCAACACATGGAGGCATAAGGGTGAACTCAGAATCGGGCGCGGCAGTCTCACTTTCAACGGTTCCGAAACGGCAATTAATAACTTTGAAGTCGATTTCCAACTCTTAGCCAACCGCAGCACATTGGACAAACTCCAGTTGGAATTTGGCAACTCAAGTTTAGAGGTTACCGGTGAATTTCCGCACCCAGAAACGGAAAGGCCTTGGGCAATTAAATTCGATTTGCAACAACTCGATGGCGCAGATATAGATCAGTTTTTCGGTAAAGGTACTGAACTTGAAGGTATTGTAAGCGGACATCTGACAATGAACGGCACGGATACCACCTTAGACGGCACACTCTCTGTGGAAGCCCCAATGCTTTCTATGACATGCAGGCGGGGTTTGAAACCCCGCCAGCAAATTTCACTGACAGATCTAACAATTGATGCCAGCCTCAACGCCGAGCCTACGCCAACATTCTCCTTAAAAACTTTCAGGGCACAGATCGCCGATGGCACCCTGACTGGGAAAGGGAGCATCGGATTACAAAATCGACTTGAAGACGATCTGATGGCGCAGCTACAGCAACTAACGCAACACCCAATCGTCTACGAAGGACAATGGGATGCCACAGACATGCAACTCATACCGCTGCTATCAATGTTTGCCGAACTCCCTGACTACCTCGCTGAAAGCACAGGACTCCTTTCAGGTACTGCTACATTTGATGGAAACAGCACGGACCCCTCAACATTCAAGTTGAACAGTACAATAGAGATAACAGAGACAATCCTTAACGAGATAGCATTTGAGGATTCAGTGCTCAACTGCACAATTGAAGCAGGTGAATTGAAAGCCGATGGCAACCTTGACGAAACCGAGATGACTGTCACAGGTCCCTTTCCTTTGGCAGCGGAAAACGCTTGGGACATCCGTATGTCAGACATCAATTTTGATGACCTGACAAAAATCACTAACAGTGCCGATTTTAGTGGTACCGGAGAATACACTGCAAAGTTGTCATCAGAAGGGGTGCTAAAAGGGTTTATGGAAATCCCGAATGCAAGTTTCACCGGCATCCCCATCGGTGAATTGTCAGGCGACATCCGCTATCAAGACGGACAGGTATTCATTGAAAACGGATACCTCACTAAAAACACCAAAAGGGATACTTTGACCGAATATGAGAGTCAAGCGACAATTAACGGGGTTGTGAGTATTGAAGACGAATACCCCGCGGTGTTCAGTATCGTTGCAGATACTGTCTATGTCCAACACTATCGGAACATATTGGTGGGAGCAGACCATCCAGTAAATGGTGAAATCAGAGGCGAACTCAAATTAGATGGAACGCTCACCAACCTTGATGGTAGTGCCGATTTCAGTGTCACCGAAGCCGAAGCATGGGATGTCCATCTCGATCCGGTAACGCTCCCGTTGCGAATCGAGGATTATAATATCACGATTCCTAACTGTAAGATAACCACCCGTGGTCAGAAATTTACATTCAATGCTGCAGTAGATACTAAAGCAGATTTTGATTTCCTGCTCGAAAGCGACGCGCCTGCCCGCTTAGAGGAGATAGCGAAAGCAGCTGAGATCGCCGACTTTCCCTTTGAAGCACAATTCGGGGTCCGATGCGTCGGAACACTCAAAAAACCAGAGCCTGTCGATTTTCAGGTTGAACTGGATTTTTCGGATATAACCTTCTTAGACAACGGACGCGGCACGAAACATTCACTCGGTGATGCTATGCTACACGGCAAACTTGTAGAACTAAAAAATATCACGGGGCAACCGGATCGTTTCGACTTTACAGGAAATGGGTTCAACGGTCAGATTCACGGGTATGTTAGCACGGCTCCGGACACCCCTTATAAATTCACCGTAGAAAGTCAGGCACTTGAGGTTACACCGATACTGCGTATCTTGAACCCCGCACTTGCGGCTATCACTGGCACCGCCGATGGACGCGCGCAAATAGAAGGCACGGTGGCAGCCCTCGCACCAGCAGATGAGAACAACAGCAGCGAATCCGATCGACGGATCCATCCTTACGATGTCAATATCCAAATTGATGCCAGCCAACTCCGCTACGGAAATTCGACAGCACAAGAAATAACATTCACAAATCCCAAACAGATTCGGCTACACCTGAAAGATGACAAATGGACGATTGACGCGTTTTCGCTCAGGACATCAACAGATAAATCCGCTTTTATTGAATTGACCGGAACATTTGATGCAAAAAGTGAGATGATGGACCTGCACGCGAAATCAGATAAATTCGCGCTGCCACCCTTTAGCACAGCATTCGGACTTCCGCTTGATATATTACAGGCGGGAACAGCGTATTATACGCTGAAAGCAACTGGTACACCTAAGCATCCGAAAATCGCGTTAGGTTGGACAATTCCAGCATTGGATTTAAAAACAGAAGTCGGCGTTATTCATATCAGCGATGCAGGCGGTGCAATAGAATACCGAGACAACCTGATGACCCTGAAAAAGAACGCCTTGAAACTTTTCGGTAATGCAGTGGATATAGACGGAGAAATAACTGTTCATCCCGAAATTATTCATAATTCAAGACTAAACCTCCGTGCCAACGCACCCGAATTGAAACTTGAGACTTTCGGGGAATTGATAGCAACAGTTTCTGCAAACAGCATCAAGGCTGCGGATTTAACGGGCGGTGCGTTACAGGCTTCAATAGACATCACAGGCACCCTCGCCGAAACCGCAATTGCCGTAAATGCCCAAACAGCACCGCAGCAACCGATGCGTCTCACGCCATTTGCTGATCCTATCGCATTGGAACGTCTACGGACAAATGCCATTCTTAATTCAGAGTCCTTACACATCCGATCAGTACAAGCAAACGGATTAATAGGGGATGCCAGTTACTCGATACAAGGAGACGCGTCGTTCTCAACCCAAGATACGGAGACGATGCAGTTCGCTATTGATGTATCAGCATCCGAGCTGGAGGTCTCACATTTTCTGCCTTTGTATGGTGTGCGGTTAGGAAACCGCACCTACCCCGTGCACGGCACCATCTCCGGACACGCTAAAATCCAAGGGACAGGGACACATCAACATCAGATTTCAATAACCGGTGAAATAAACAAACTGAAACTTCGCGGATACGATAGCAGTGTCACCAACGCAGCACCGCTCCAATTCCGATCCGAACGCGGTAATCTCGCTGCACACCTCCCTTTAGAACTGAAAACACCCGGAATCACAGCAACAACGAACGTTAATATCACCGGCACTTTTGACGCGCCAGAAATTACAGCAGAATGGAACGGATATATCAACCAGACAGAATGGAACGGCGAAATCCAATACGGTGATGAACGCATAACCATCGCCGGAATTAAACTAAAAAACCGTGTAGGTACGTCAACGATTACGGGGACTATTCCGATTAATTTGGCATTCACAGCGATAGACATATCGGACCGATTTTTGGAGCAACCGATTGATGTACAGTTCCAAGGACGCGAATTGCCGCTTGCAGTTCTCCCCGGGATTGATAGGCTGTTTTCCGAAACAAATGGCACTATCGACATAGATTTAGCACTACAAGGCACAAGCCGCAATCCTCATATAGTCGGGGATGTCCTGCTTGAAGCATCACAACTCCAATTGCGGAATTTCCACGAACCTATCCGGAATATGAAGATGCAACTCAAAGCACGCGAAGACACGATTAACCTCACAGAACTCGGATTTGACATAGGCACAGGCTACTGTACACTCCAGCAGGGACAAATGGTATTAGATGGATTAATACCTAAAAATTTCAGATTGGTAGAATTGAAACTTGAAAAATTTCCGCTCGGCTCGATGGTTCAGCATGCCGTCCCACCAGAGGCACTCGAAGCAGTTGAGGGACATTTAAGCACTGTACTCAACAAACTCACAATTCCGCTTGACAGTCTGCTAACAAATGGAGAAAGCACACCTTTTCCACAAATCCAAGAGATACCTTCATTCTCGGATATTGTGGCCGTCTCGAGTGCAAACGTTTCAATTAACAGTGTGCGCCTCGCCTTCAAGGCACTGGATCGGGATTACGATTTCCAAGATCCGCAACCCACTCAGATACAACTCAACGCTGGCACAGTAACCTTATCTGAAGCATTTACCCTTGAAAACCAACTCCCGTTCTCCGTCAGGCAGACGTTTACCGCTGAAGATGAGAAGCCAGAAGGGATCGCCGGGAATGTCCACACAGTTGAAGACGCGAAAACAACACTCAGCATTGATGCTGGAAGTCAATGGTCAATGAATGGAGAATTTGACGCCGCACTACGACTCAAAAATTTTGATGTCTCGGTGATAACTGATCCTTGGCCCGCGCCCTATCGGATTAAGGGCGCGTTGTCAGGAAGCCTACAGATGAGCGGCACCAGTGAAAACCCAAAAATAACTTTGCGGCGACATAGGTCCGAACCGGCGGAACTCTATCTACACGACGTCCCTATTGACCTCCGGTGGAGAATTCGGTATCAGAACGGGAAATGGGAGATTTCAAAGCAACGGTATGTTGAAGTTAATTTCGGTGAAAATCTGCTTACCTTTTCATGGACGATGCCTTATCAACTCAAACTCATCCCATTTTTCACGGAACTCCAACAATCACCGCAAACGGTCTGGAAGGAACTCCAAAAAAACGATATGAATGGGATAGTGGACATTGTGCTAAGTGATCTTGACATCTTATCATCTGTCGTACCAGGACTTAGATCCACAACAGGGACAAGCACAATCTACGTTGTACTAACAGGGGCGATGGAAACCCCACAAGCTGAAGGGAGGCTGAGTTTCAAAGATATTGGATTTGAACTTCCGGATGCCAGTATTCATCTTAAAGATATAACAGGCGATGTCCAACTATCAGAAAGCGGCGCGACGGTTAAACGGATTGAGGGCATATTGAATGATGGGAAATTTTTAGTCGCAGGTGAAATCACAGCCCCCGAAGATGGACGAATATGGGAAACATCACCAACACTGGATTTGAACACCAGTATCTCAGCAGCCGTCTTCGAACAACCCGGGAAGTACCAAGTTACCCTCGGGACCGACCTCACCGAACTCCATCTACGTGGTGGATTTGACGACCCATATCTAACGGGCGACCTGAATATAAGTGCCGGGGATTACCAACAAAATTGGGAAAGTGTTCGAGATTGGCTTGCCGGTGCCTCAGTCAGTGAAATGGACCTTGCGTTGGATTACCCGATTTTGCGGCATTTAAATCTGGATGTCGGGGTCAATATCCCCGATAATTTCCGTGTACTTTCATCCATTACGGGACCCACAGACATTGAAATCGCGAGTTCCGGTAGACTCATCGGGCGAATTCAAAACCCAGTTTTCAACGGAAACATCTCCATCCTCAGAGGGAAAGTTTTCTTTCTACAGACCTTTGAACTCATTGAAGGTTCAAGGATTACCAACCGAAGCACCGACCAATTTGACCCTGAACTCAATATCTCGCTCCGGACACCGAACCGGATTCGAGGCGTGCTCTCAAGAAATCAGAGCACTGTTGACCTTGAAATCTATGCAAGGCTTACGGGCACCTCAACAAACCCAGAGTTCGTCCTGAGTGCCCCCAACGCACCTGAAGTCCTTTCGCATGAAGATATTTTCACGTTCCTTTTCCGGAACGCCGCATTTTCACACGCACTTGGCGGATTTACGTTTAATTTCCACCGTCCCCTCGATGAAGAAGCACGCTCTATTAGCGCGGAATATCAACTCAGAGAAAACATGTCTATAAAAATTGAAAGCAACGAAAGAGGGGAATACGGTGTCGATGTTGGAATAAAGGGGAGATTTTAGAATGGCTATCAGCAATCAGCCATCAGCCATCAGCAAAGACGCAAGCGTTACAGGAAACCTCTTTTCTTTACTGACTGCTGACTGCCGACGGCTGACGGCTATTCCTTGTCTTATTTTGATGCTCTGCTGTTCTTTTTCGCAATCTGTAGGCGCGAACGACCCCGCGAAAACGCCAAGCGATACACGAACAGAAAAACTCCCGCTCACAGAAGCATCTGATACCACACGCATCGTAAAAATTGACTACTACATCGACACGAAACCTATAGAGGCTGCCACAGAACAACGCAATCTACTCAGAGACCAGACTTCGACGCGTGTCGGTGATAGGTTATCCCGGCACGCTATCCAGCAAAGTATTAAAGCCCTCTACACAACACAGCAGTACGCCGAAATCCAAGTTTACGCACAGACGGTTTCCGATGGCGTTGTGCTAAGCTATCAGTTGACCTCCTTCGCACGGATCAAAGCGATCGCAATTACCGGTATCCCCGCCAACAAATTCAGGCAGACTATTGAAAATGCGATGCGGTTGAAACCAGGGACGAAGTATATACCCGCGATTGCCAAAACAGATATTAACGCCATTAAACGGATTTGTGAGACGTATGGATATTTCAACGCGCAAGTTACGGTTCCCGACGCGCTTACCGAGGATGGCACGTTAACCTATCAGATAACCATAGGTGATCCCTCAACTATCAAAAGATTGCAAATCCAAGGTCATTCCGCTATATCAACCGAACGTCTCAAAAGAGCTTGTGGCTTCAGCATACGCTACCCGATTTACAACGCAGCTGAAGTTGCCACAGATGTGGTGTCAATGGAAGAACTCTACCGTGAAAATAATTATCCCACCGCCACTATTGAACCGATCTTTAATCCTGAAACCGGGCTGCTGCAGTTCCAAATTAACGAGGGCAAGTATGTCGAGTTTGATTTTGTTTCGGAGGGCGGCGCGAAACAAGCCAAATTCAAAAAAGAAATAGCCAAGCAGATAAACACTGCCATTCCAGCGCTGTGGGAGCGGAGAATAAAATCTTATTTTCGGGATCAGGGGTACCATGACACGACCGTGCATGAAAAGGTTCTCGATGAATCAAAGGTTCGCCTCACAATTGATCCCGGCACGCGGTATCGGGTCGCTCGCATCACATTTTCTGGGAACCGTGCCTTCTCAGACCCAGAACTACGGCGCGAAATGATAACAAGACCGATAGGGGGCGCATGGCAGCGTTTGCGTGCCAATATCACAGGGCTGTTGTTAGGAGTGAAACGAAAAACTTTCTTTTATGAACAAGACCTCGATACAGATAAACACCGACTCGAAATCTTATACGAAAAAGCCGGGTATCCCAACAGGGTCATTGAGGCAACATTTCAAAAGCAGAACCCAAATAACCGAAGCATCGGCGAAGTCGCAATACATGTCTCAATTGTTGAGAACTATAAAGAGATCATTCACCGATGTGACATTAGCGGGAATCGCGCAATAGATACCCCTACACTTCTGAAACGCTTACAAAGTGAACTTCAACTGCCACAACCGAACGCCTCCTTTGAAACAACGGTCTACCAAAATGCTATCTTAAAAGCCTATCGCGAACTCGGATACATCGACGCACAAGTTAAGAACGCTTATATACCGGAAACAAAGGACCCAGTTTTTGAAGTCGAAGGTAATTTCTCGGAGTCTCTTGCGGATGGCGAACTTCCTATGGAGATCCGTGATGAATTTAAAAGGCACAAACTTCCACTCACAGGGCTTTCCATTGTGACCAATATCGGCAACCGCTGGAGCATTCAAGATATTCAGGGGAACCCGCGCTATACACTCGAACAAGAGTCAGCCGTCCTTAAAGTCTTTGAACACGGGACCCTCAAACTTACTGTGCTGACAGAGGGTGAACGCGTGGCTTTCGGTAAGTTCTATTTTGAAGGCGATACGGATATAGTGAAACCACATGTGCTTGAACGGGAAGTCGCGCATCTTGAAGGGAACCTCTGGACCCCCGGAAAATTAAGCCGCGCTTGGCAAAATCTCTACAGCTTGGGAATTTTTCATAGTGTTGAACCTGAGATTCAGTTTCGTAGGGGCGAGGTAACCTCGCCCGTGCGAGAGAGGAAGGATGGAAGGATGGAAGGAGGGAAGGAGGGAAGGATGGAAGGAGGTCTTCCAATCTTCCAATCTTCCAATCTCTCTCCCGTTTTTAAAACCTATGACGTTTCAATAAAGGTCAAAAAACAGAAATCCAGAACCTATAGATACGGGGGCGGCTACAGTTTCGCAGAAGGCTGGCGCGGGTCGCTGGAACTAACGGATAGCAACTTTCTCTTTAAACGGAACATCCAAGGGCGGTTCCTCAGTAGATTAGGGTGGCGGGATGAATTAGGTTACCTGGTGGATGCAAGACTCACCGAACCGTGGTTGATTGGCAGGACGCGGGGGACCCTACAGGTATCCGCTAAGAAATTAGAGGTGGATGACAATGTTCGCGCCCTACAAGGGAGTTTTATTCTCAGTAGAAAATTAGGCGAATTGCATCATTTGGATTGGCGATACAGTTACCGAGACTTGAACCAACCGGTGCCACCAATGCTAACGGGGTTTCAAACCCCGCCTGCGGCACCCACAGAGATCGGTTTACCGCAGGAACAAAACCCATTCAGCACAACTGTGAGCAGCCTGCGCTTTTCATGGACGTATGATAGCCTCGTGCAGCGTCTGAATCCTATAGGCGGTATACTAAATGAAATCACGCTCGAATACGCAGGCGGCCTTTTGCAAGGCGAGACCAGTTTTATAAAAACGACAACGGGTACCCAATATTATCAAAAACTCATCGGCGATTTTGTGTTGGCAACTGCCGTTCGATTTGGCATCACCACCGGATTGCGTTCAAATCGCCGCGCGGAACTCATCTCTTTTGAGCGGTTCTGGGCAGGCGGTAGCACAACGGTTCGAGGGTACGCTGAGCGTTCCCTCGGTCCTGAGGTTATCACGGGTATCCACCGCGGTGATGTGCAATTCATCTTCAATACAGAATTACGGTTCCCAATCTATTCGGTGGTCCGCGGCGCATTCTTTTTTGATGCTGGCAACGTCTGGAACTCACTATCGGACATCGAGACCCTAACGCGTTTACCCTCCGCTGTTGGGGCTGGACTCTATCTGGATTTTGGTGCACTCACAGTCGGGCTTGACTACGCGATCCCACTCGTATCCGTTCCAAGTTCACCAGATACAAGGGTCGCACATTTCCGACTCGGCAGTCCTTTTTAGGGAATAGTTTCCAGTTTCCAGTTTCCAGTAAGAGAAAGACTTGATGAATCATATCCCCTCTTCAACTGGCCACTGGTTACTGGTTACTGGTTACTGCTAATAACTATTCCCCATACGGTCTCCCCAACGCAAGAGGTGCCTCAGCACGTCCGACAAATCCCGCCAGTACTGCCAAACACAGCACGTAAGGTAACATCAACCATACCTGATACGGGATACCCCAACCCAATGCTTGGAACCGCGCATCCAAGGCTGTACCGAGTCCGAAGAGCAACGCGGCACCGCACGCCTTCACAGGATGCCATTTCCCAAAGATAACGATCGCTAAAGCGATGAACCCGCGGCCGACCGTCATCCCCGGCGTGAAATACGGGACATCGGCGAGCGAGAGATAGCCACCGGCTATACCTGCCATCGCACCCGCAAATAGTAGACACATCGTTCGCAAACGGAGCACATTTGCACCGACGGTGGCAATCGCCTTCGGATGCTCACCACACGCACGGATTCTCAAACCCAGCTGCGTATGGTAGAGGAAAAAATAGACACACGGCATCAACAAAAACGCAATGAAAACGAGGATATTGTGCGAAAACAGCGCACGTCCCAAGAAAGGGAGTTCGGAGAGCAGCGGAATATCGATTTGCTGAAACGCTGGCACGCCTTTTGCAATGCCTGTTACACCAAAGAGCCGTTGATAGACGACCTCTGTCAACCCCAGTGCTAAAAGCGTCATCGCCGTACCGACGATCACCTGATCACCACGCAATCTAATTGCACACAGCGCAAAGAGCGCAGCAGCGATCAGTCCACTCAGGCCTGCCATCAGAAGCCCAAACCACGGTGCCATCATAGCGAGTTCTGGCATGTAGATCATCGCTAATTTTTCTGTGTAAAATGAACCGACCATCCCGAAGAATGCCCCGATGAGCATCATCCCCTCAATGCCGATGTTCAGCACACCCGCACGTTGAGAAATCACTTCACCGAGTGCCGCCAGTAGAAGCGGTGTCGCCCCACGAATCGTTGCCGAAAGAATATCTTCAAACATATTTTTAATTACTTCCTTATCAACATCTTTCGCGTTGCCGTGAAATCTCCAGCAGTTAGCGTATAGAAATAGACACCGCTGGCGACAGTTTCACCGAGGGAATTACGTCCATCCCAATACGCCGCACGGCTACGGGACTGATACCTCCCCGCAGATTGATGCCCCAATACCAACACCCGCACCAATCTACCATTCACAGTATAGATGTGCAGTGTCACCTCTGAAGGTTTCGCCAACTGATACGGTATCCATGTCTCAGGGTTGAAGGGGTTTGGATAGTTTGGGAACAAAGCCGTCTCTTTCGGTAATAAAAGTGCCAGCAGCTGCTCCAACACCGCAATCCCCCGCAAATAGGCAGGATCCGTCCGTGCCAGCTGTCGCGCCTGCAGGAGCATCTGTTGGATGTCTGCTGCGGTGAGTCCTTCAAGATCCGAGGCGTGTAGGGGCGGTGAAGCAGCCGTTCCCTGTCCCAACGCACCCGCAACCCTGACGAGGTCTTGGATATTGACGACACCGTCCCCATTGACATCTGCACGACTTTGTCCTGTCTGACCGAAACGGGACGATACCAAGACGAGGTCTTGGACATTGACGATCCTATCGCCGTTGACATCTGCTGCGTGCCGCGCTGCCGCCGTAGCGATGGCGGTAAAGGTTACAGGGTATGTTATCTGGGGTGCTGTTACGCGGACCTTGTTCACACCTGGATCCGGGCCGAGACTGAGTCTTGTACGCGCCCTGCCCTGAGCATCCGTGGTAACGGCTGTCGCGATGAGGCTCCCACCCCCTTCGATGACGCGAAACGTAACGGACAGTCCAGTTATTGCAGTGCCGTGCGGATCCAGTGCCTGGACGACAAACGGCGTTACTAAGGTTGTCCGCACTTCGCTCTCTTGCGTATCACCTGATATTTTCACCAATACTGAATGTGCCTTGTTGTCAAACTTCACCTCAACGCCTCTCGCCTGCATGGCGGGGATATGCGTATGCACCGAGGCATAGTTGAGCGGGTTGTGCTCAATATACAGTCCCGTGCTGTCCCACTCTGTCCCCGTCAGGTTTAATTCAACCAGTGGCGACACATCAGAGATAGCGTTGCCGCGAAGATTCAACGATTTCAGTTGCGTCAACCCCGCAAGCGCAGATATATCAGAGATAGCATTCCCACTAAGATGCAAGTCTGTCAGTTGTGTTAACCCTTTGAGCGGGGATACATCTCCGATGGTATTGTTCCAAAGAGATAAGTTTGTCAGTTGCGTCAACCCCGCAAGCGCAGATATATCAGAAATAGCATTCCCGCCAAGACCCAACCCAGGCAGTTGCTTAAGTTCAGCGAGGGGAGATACATCCGAAATGGTATTATTACTAAGCATCAGCCAAGTGAGTTTTTTTAGCGCAGCGAGGGGCGTGACATCCGAGATCGTATTATGCCAAAGATACAACTGACCCAATTGTTTGAGGTTCGCAAGCGGAGATATATCCGAAATGGTATTATCCCCAAGATGTAACCAAGTGAGTTGTGTCAAACCCGATACGAACGATGCATCAGAGATGCCACAGTCGGAGAGATTCAACCGTGTTAACCGCGTGAGTCCCGCGATGGGTGCGAAATCTGAGATGGTATTGCTGTTGACAGTTCCCTCTCCGGCGATATACTCGCTGCTAAGGTTCAGAGATGTTAGATTATGTGCGTGTTCAAGCCCGGTGAGGTTTTGAATGTTCGCATTTCGTGCATCAAGTTGCGTCAAACCCAACATATCGCCCGCGGTGAGTTGGACCCCCTGTGCCTTGCCAAGGGTCTCAATTATCTTCGTACGGAGGTTGGCATCGCGGACAATGACGCGGGAATTCGCATCAACGGCGGTAATGCTGAAACTGACCGGACGTAAGACTTCTGCAGCAGTGGCGCGGATAGTGTTTTTCCCTGAGACGGGGCCGAGTGTCAGAGTCGTCCGCGCCCTGCCCGTGTTATCGGCGATGACATTTGAAGCACTCAGTTGCCCACCCCCAGCAGTGACGGTAAACGTCACGGGCACCCCTGAAAACCCGAAACCGTGTGCATCCTGCACCTCCACACCGATAGGGTGTGCCGTGCCTACAACACCGTGCGTGCCGGAGATGTTCACAAGCACCGTTGGGGTCCGCGGGTCAAACCTCACCGTCGCACCCCGTGCTTGGAGCGCAGAAATATGTGTATGGAGTGAAGGATAACTGAGTAGATTCCCGTTTAGCTCCAGCGTTTTGAGTCGCCTGAGCGATGTGAGGGGTGCTATATCTGAAAGGTCGTTATTGTTAAGAGACAGAGTCCGCAACTCAGACAACCCTATAAAGGCGGATACATTCCTAAGACGATTGTTGCCCAATGATAGCGTCTCTAATTGCGTTAAACCTGAAAGTGGTGTTACATCGACAAGGTTATTATTTTCAACGGAGAGTGTTTGGAGTTCTGCTAACGCCTCAAGCGGTGCTACGTCTGAGATACGATTGTTATTCAGAGATAACGTTGTCAACTTGGACAACCCTGTTAGAGGTGCGATATCGGAAAGAGTATTACCGTTAAGCGACAAAGCCGTGAGATTGGATGCCTGTTCTAAACCCGTCAAGTCGCGAATATCCGCACTGTTTGCTGTCAGTGTTGTCAACTTCAACATATCTGACACAGTAAAGTTACTATTCTCGGACTTACCCAGTGCCGATGCGATCACCGTGTGAAGTACCGCATCCGAAATAGTTACAGGCGCGCTGAGCAGCACACCTGTTGCCGTAAACACCACCGGTTGCGATATTTCCGCTGCTGCCACGCGGACAGTCGCCGTGCCAGCAGCGCGTCCCAACGTCAGGTGTGCCGATGCTCTGCCAGCAGCATCCGTTGGAACGGTTGTCACACTCAACTTACCGCCACCCGTAGCAACACTAAACGTCACAGGCACACCCGCAAACCCTTGATTCCGCTCATCTTGCACTTCCACGATAAACGGGAGAGGCAACGCAGCATTGACGACACCTTGCTGTCCCGCACCTGAGATTTTAACGAGCCTTGTTGGTGCACGGGAATCAAATTTCACCTCAACGCCTTTCGCTTGCATCGCAGGAATATGCGTATGGATCGAGGCGTAACTCAGCGGATTATCTTTAATACGCAGTCCTGTGCTCTCCCACTCCGTCCCCGGCAGGTCTAATTCTATCAGTGGGGATACATCCAAAATTGAGTTCCTATTAAGATTTAGGACCTTCAGTTGTGTCATATCCGACAGCGCGGAGATATCCGAGATGGCATTCCCATCAAGATGCAGATACGTTAACTGAGTTAACCCTGATAACGGAGACACATCCAAAATCTTATTGATCCGAAGATCCAGGGAGGTGAGCACCATTAGACCTGATAGGGCGGAGATATCCGAAATAGCGTTCCACCCAAGATCCAGATAAGTCAGTTGCGTCAGATCCTCCAATGGCGAAATATCCGAGATGTTATTACTCCCAAGATACAGTTGTGTCAGTTCTGTTAGACCCGACAACACAGATATATCCGAGATGTTATTACCTCCTCCAAGATCCAGTTGCGTCAGTTCTGTCAACGCCGCGAGTGGAGATATATCCGAGACAGAAGTTCCAGCGATATCTAAATTGGATAACTGCGTTAATCTGGACAAAACAGAGATGTCGGAGACGGAAGTGTCACGAAGATGAAGCTCGCCTAATTCGGCTAACGCAGCGAGAGGAGACACATTTGAGATAGGATTACCTGAAAGATCGAGAGATGTCAGTTGTGGCAACTCCGCAAGGAACGCTATATCTGAGAGAGAACAATTTGAAAGATCCAACGCTCTCAAGTTTGTTAGTGTAACCAGCGGCGTAACATCCGATATTGCATTACTGTTGACCAATCTTCCCTCAATATATTCACCCCTAAGGTTCAGTACCCTGAGATTGTGTGCGTGTTCAAGACCCGTCAGATCTGTTATCCCCTGATTAGGAGCATAGAGCCGCGTTAGATGCAGCAGCGTGTGTGTTGTGATTGAACCGCCGATCTCTTCCCGGATCGCTGCTGCTAAATTCGCATCCGGGATGGATATGACTTCGGAGGGAGATAAGAGGGATGCAACATCAATGGAATATCTCTCGCTCCCTGACATATTTCCGTTCTTATCAATCACCTGTAGGGATACAGACTTGTTTTCCGGTCCCAAATAGGTGGTAACAAATTCGACGGTACTGCCTGAATTACCGCTTAATGGTTTATAATCAATCAATTCCGAGGACCCTTTTGCAAGTCCACTAAGGGTCTCCGTATGCAGCTGCGCCTGGTGAAGTCCATCAGAATCGTCTACTTTGAAGCGAAAACGGATAGCATTCAGGGAAGATGACCGGCTCGGCGGCAGCATCTCAATTGTAGACCAGTTACCTGCAGCCGACTCGTTGGCGGTAGCTTGGCTGGCATTGAAAGCACGATGGACATCCAACCATTCCGCAGCGCATTGAGAGATTCTGTCCTTGGGCGCGCCATAAGACATGATATAGGCACCATCTCGGAAATCATGCTGCAACCCAAAGGCGTGCCCAAGCTCATGAGCAGTGGTAGAAAAACCAAAACACCCCCCAGAAGCGGGAATGAGTGCTGATCCACTATGGTTCCCCCCGCCCCCTGTACCGCATACTCCGCCTCTTTCACCTACGCCAATGCTTGCAGTGCTAACATCCAACGCTGTGAGATAGATATTCTTTGACGTGTCGAACTGTTCACGTATTTCTCGCCAGACTATGTTTGAATCGTCATGATAATATACGTCGTCGAATTTTCCGTTAACATGATAGACAACAGCATTTCCGTGTGCATCAGTTTCAAACTGGAAGGTTTTCCGACCCACCCCATACTTTTCCATCTGTTTCTTGAAGAACTGCTGTACCTCCTTGATCAATCGATCCATCTGTGCATTTATATCCGGTTGGGGTTGACGGTCGCGTGGAAGGAAATAGATGAGTCGGATTGTAGGTCTCGATTGTGTCGAGATGCTATCAAAACGGACATTCACCCCCGCTGCCTGTAGCATCGGGATACGTGTGTCAATAGAGATGTCACTGAGTGGGTTGCCTTGCAAATACAGAGTGTTCCAGTCTGTTGCACCTTTCAACCGCGCTAAGACTACCAGGGGCAGGACATCCGATAGCCAATTGTTCCTGAGATTCAATGTCGTTAGTTGGGTCAATCCTGCTAAGGCGGATACATTTGATATACGGTTGTTCTCAAGCGATAGCCTTGTGAGATGAGCGGCATGCTGCAGCCCTGTGAGATCAAGAATGTCAGCATCGTTCGCGGTCAGCGTTGTCAATTTCAACATATCCGAAGCGGTAGGCGTTTCATCAAGGGGTCTCCGCAGGGTTTCCATGATCTTCATACGGAGGTTGGTATCCGGGATCATTACAAGTGAACTATGGAGGATAGCCGTCGCCGTAAACGCCACAGGTTCCGAAATATCCGTTGCGGTCACGCGGACGGTTGTCGTCCCCTCGGTTCGCCCGAGTGTCAAGTGTGCAGCTGCCCTACCCATGGCATCCGTTTTAACGGTTGTAGCATTCAACCTACCCCGACCTGCAGTAACAGCAAACTTCACAGGCACCCCCGCAAACGTCCGATCCTTCTGATCCAGCACTTCCACGACAAACGGGAGGGGTAACGCAGTATTGACGACCCCCTCCTGTGCTGCATCTGAGATTTTGAGCAGCGTCGTTGGGACGCGCGCATCAAACTTCACCTCAATGCCTTTCGCTTGCATCGCAGGAATATGCGTATTGATGGAGGTGTAACTCAGTGGATTGGCCTCAATATACAGTCCTGTGCTATTCCACTGCGTCCCCGGTAGCTCCAACCCCACCAGAGGGGATACATCTAAGACGGCATTATAATTAAGAAATAGGACCTCCAGCTGTGTTAGACCTGCCAACGGAGATACATCCGAGATGGCGTTCGAGTCAAGATACAGTTGCGTCAGTTGTGTTAGACCTGCCAGCGGAGATACATCCGAGATGGCGTTGCCCCCAAAAGACAGATGAACCAACTGAGTTAATCCTTCCAATGGAGATAAATCTGCGATGTCACTGCTGCCAATACCTAAATGCGTCAACTGTGTCAAACTGGACAAGGCAGCGATGTCTGAGAGTGAAGTGCTGTGAAGATAGAGACTCCTTAGTTGTGTTAGTCCTGCAAGCGGGGACACATTTGAAATGGGGGTATTTGAAAGATGCAAGTCCCTCAATTGTGCCAACCCCGTGAGCGGAGACACATCTGAAATGGGGGTACTTGAAAGATTCAAGTCCCTCAATTGTGGCAATCCGGCGAGCGGAGATACATCCGAGAGAGGAGTGCCGTAAAGTCGCAACGACGTTAGTGCTGTCAATCCCGACAGTGGCGATACGTTTGAGACATTAGTGCCAGAAAGATCCAGCCACGTCAGTTGCGTTAACCCCTGAAGCGGTGAAAGATCCGATATAGCATCGTTGTAGGAGTTTCTTTGCTCTTCTTCAATATACTCACCGCCAAGGTCCAAACCTCTCAGATTGTGGGCGTGTTCAAGGCCGGTGAGGTTACGGATGTTCGCGTTTCGGGCATGAAGTTCTGTCAGTGCTAACAGATCCAAAGCAGTTATAGCAGCATTTCTCCTTTTGTCGAGTGCCTCTGCTACCTTCGCACGAAGCGCAGTATCGGGGAAGTCTATAGACGGACTGGCGTTAGGAGTGCCGATCCCCAAACGCGACCAATCACTCGTGCCTTCATCGTTTTTGGCTCGCACCTGCACCTGATACTGTCTGCCTCGCCTTAAATCGCTGAGCGTGAAGTTTGTCTCTCTGCCGTTGTAGTTCGCATTGGTGAATCCACCTGTATCGCCTTCACGATATCTCACTTCGTATGTCATCGGCGGTCCCGTGTTTGCAGGGGCAGCCCAACTCACGATCAGGCTCGTCGGCGTGGCGGGGATAACCGTAGGCGCAGCCGGCCTATCAGGCGGCTCATCTACATCTGTAACAGTGATAGTAAACGGTTGCGTGCCGGTGCGCGCGCGGTCTCCAGTACCACTCGTTGCTGACACCAGAACGATATATACGTTGCTGCGGGAGGCAGTCGTTGGACGCTCATAATCCGGTGCGGTCTTAAAACGCAGGTCCCCTTTAGGCGTGATTGAGAACCGCGCGCTATCTTCTCCCGCGGTCGGACTAACGGCGTACCCCGTGAAGCGATCTTGATTGTCCACATCTGTGGCATTCACGGTACCAACAGCCGTAGTGTTTTCTCGGACAGAGAAGGTGATAGGCTTTTGAAAAGTCGGTGGTGGATTGTCAACAGCTGTCGCACTAAAGATAACCCGCTGCTGAGTCTTGGTGGCAGTCACGCGGACAATGTTCTCAACGAGTTTGGAACCGAGCGTGAGCGTTGTCTCTGCCCTACCGGTGGCATCTGAGACAGTCTCGGCAGGATTAACCTTTCCACCGCCGGCAGTTACAGTAAAATAGATCGGCACACCCGCAAAGGGTATATTTTTCTCATCCCTGACCTCTACAACTAACGGCGTTGCTAAGGCAGTCCGAGGTTTAGCTTGTTGCGCATCACCTAAGCGTTTCGTAAGTGTTGTTGGCGTACGCGAGTCAAACTGAACTTCAATCCCTTTTCTTTTCATAGCAGGGATATGCCTGTAGATAGCGGCGTAACTTAGCGGATTACGCTCAATATACAGTCCTGTGCTATTCCACTCTGTCCCCGTCAGGTTTAATTTTTCCAGAGCGGACACATCCAAAATCGAGTTATTACGAAGATCTAGGACCTTCAGTTGTGTCAGACTCGACAGCGCAGATATATCTGAGATGGCGTTCCATCCAAGATACAGATAAGTTAACTGCGTTAAACCCTCCAGTGGCGATACATCTGAAATCTCATTGCCAGCAAGATGCAAGGAGCTTAGCCGTGTTAGTCCTGATAGGACCGATATATCTGAGATGGCGTTCCATTCAAGATACAGATAAGTTAACTGTGTTAAACCCTCCAGCGGCGATACATCCGAGACAGCACTGCCAGAAATACCTAAACCTGTCAACTCTGTTAACCCAGACAAGGCGGATACGTCTGAGATAGAAGTGCTGTAAAGATAAAGCCCGTTTAATTGGGTTAGCCCCGCGAGAGGGGACACATCTGAGACAGGGTTACTTAAAAGATTGAGGTATGTCAATTGTGTTAACTTCGCAAGGAACGCTATATCTGAGATAGAACAGTTCGAAAGGTACAGCGATTTTAGGTTTGTTAGTGCCGCCAGCGGCGTAAAATCCGATATTGTATTGCTGTTGACAGTTCCCTCTCCTTCAATATACTCGCCGCCAAGCTCAAGTACTTCAAGATTCTGGGCATGTTCAAGTCCGGTGAGGGCTTTTATCCCTCGGTTGCGGGCATCAAGACGCTTTAGATTCAGCAGTGTATCTGTCGTGATTGCATTGCCAATCTCTTGCCGGATGGCTGCTGCTAAATTCGCATCTGGAATTGACACATTTCGCGCCTGTGAAAGGCTTGGCAGTAAAAGACTGAACAGAACAGTTATTGTAATAAACAAACGTTTCACTTGCATGTAAAGCACTCCATAAGGTTATTCTGTTGAAGAATGCGAAGACGCACGTTTGCGGAAAAGTTGGATAGAACCATAGCCGATAACAAAAAGCAGAATCGTTGCTTGCATCACAAAGGTTACTTTGTCAGAAATACCCACCGTTCGCTGCATACTATACGAACCGGTCGATAGCGCGCCAAACAGCAGCGCGGCGGCAACCGTCACTAACGGGTTCAATTTTGCCAACAGCGCAACTGCAATCGCTGTGTAACCGTACCCAGGTGAGAAATTGAGAAAAAGTCGGCGGGTCAGTGCTGTCAGTTCAATCGCGCCACCGAGTCCGGCGAGCGCACCGCTAATAAAAAAGACGCGGAGCGTGTTGTGCATAATCGAAATCCCCGCCGCTTCTGCTGCAGCCGAGCCTTCTCCTACCGCGCGGAGTTGATATCCAAATGCCGTCCGAAAAAGAATAAATGTAAGAATAATTGCTAATAGAACGGCGATAACAATGCCGAGATGGATCCGATGCGGTGGGAAAAGTCGAGGCAGAAACACCCACTCGGCTATCCGATCACTCTGAGGGCCCCGTTGGGATGCCTCCTGCAAGGGACCACCATCTATCATCATACCCACCAGATGAATAGCGACGTAGTTCAACATAATCGTACTGATAACTTCGTTGACACCGCGTGCTATCTTGAGAACCGCAGGGATGAGTCCCCATATCCCCCCTGCAAGCGTCGCAATACCGAGCGACATTGGCACTGCAATCCATGGGGTCTCAGGAAAAAGTGAAGCGAGTCTCGTCCCAAACCACGTCGCTGCCAACGCACCCATCAAAAACTGCCCTTCGGCACCGATATTCCAAATCCCGCACCGAAACGCCATCGCAACTGAAAGCCCTGTCATCAGAAATGGCGTGCTTTTTACCAACGTCTCCCCGAATTTCCTACTATTGCCGAAGGCTCCACTCACCGCTGCCTGATAGGCTTCCAACGGGTTATAGTTACAAAGTAGCATTATAATAGCATTTAGGACAAATGCACTCGCGAGAATTAAAACCGGTGTCACCACCCAGTGAATGTCAATTCTTTTGAATATGTTGATTATTTTGGGTATCATGTTTTAAGAGTTGTCGGTTGTTAGTTATAACCCTTCCCCTGTCATTAACAATCCGAGTGCTTCAATATCGGTGCGCTGCGCTGTCGCCTCAATCAACTTACCCCTGGACATCACAAAGAGCCGGTCACTCAAGAGTAAGACTTCGTCTAACTCCGTTGAGATGAGCAGCACGGACTTCTTTGCGTCGCGCTGTGCCAGTAAATTTTCATGGACATAACGAGCAGCGTTGACATCCAAACCGCGTGTCGGATTAACAGCGATAAGCAGATCGGGCTGAAGCGAGATTTCTCGGGCGAGGACAATTTTTTGTTGGTTGCCACCGGAGAGTGCGGCGGCAGGAATGCCACCGATAGGCGGACGGATGTCATAATCAGCGATAAGTTGTTCTGCAGTGTTCCGTTTTCTTTTTTGATTGAGGACATTCCACCGTGCCGTGTTTTTCAAATGCGTTACATTCAACAAAAGGTTTTCCGTAACTGAGAACGACGCAATAACACCCGTTGTTTGTCTATCTTCAGGGATATAACCGACCCCGCGCTGGCGCACCGCCTTTGTCCCTTTTGGATCAGTACCTAAAATGCTTATTGTCCCGGATTCGCTGTGCCGTAAACCCATAATCGCTTCGGCGAGTTCGCGTTGTCCATTGCCATCAACGCCAGCGATACCGACGATTTCACCGCGATACGTCTCCAGAGAGACATCTGAGACCGCAATCTCGTTGCGACTGCCGAGCACCGTTAGATTTGAGAGGTGCAGCACGCCGTCTGATGATCCACTTTCGCGGTTTCCGTTTGACGAACGCTCAACTTCGTCAATGTCCTCTCCGATCATCTCCCGCGCGAGTTCCCGTGCAGTCAGTTCACCCGTCGGACCGAGATAGACCTTTTTCCCGCGCCTTAACACGGTAATCCTGTCGCTGATACTCAAAACCTCTTTCATCTTGTGGCTAATGAAGATAATCGCTCTACCATCGGCTTGGAGGTTGCGCAAAATTGTAAAGAAGCCTTCTACTTCCTGCGGACTCAGAACAGCCGTCGGTTCATCAAGGATGAGAATCCGAGCATCAACCGCCAGTGCCTTCAGGATTTCCACGCGTTGTTTTAAGCCCACTGATAGCGTCCGCACCAACGCACTCGGATCGACAGCCAGACCGAACTGCTCCGAGAGTGCCTCCGTTATTTCAATAGCCTTTTCCTTCTTAAACCGAAACGCATCCAATTTTTTCAAAGATCGAAAGATTGGAAGATTGGAAGATTCGGGGCGATGCTCTTTTTCCATCCTTCCATCTTTCCATCCTTCCACCCAAGTCCTTCCTGCGTCATTCCGTAATTGCCCAAGACTCAACGCGATGTTCTCAGCAACCGTAAGATTTTCAACCAGCATAAAGTGCTGATGCACCATACCGATACCAATAGCAATCGCATCACGTGGCGATTTTGCCCGTAACCTACGCCGCCAGCCTTCACGATCTGTGACATAGATACGTCCGACTGATGGCTGATAAAGCCCATAAATGAGATTCATCAGTGTAGACTTACCCGCACCGTTCTCTCCTAAAATCGCGTGAATCTCACCGGCTTGCAGCGCAAAATCTACATTGTCAACAGCGACAAAGTCACCGAAGGTTTTGGTAATATTCCGAAGTTCAAGGATATTTTCTTTTTCCATCTACAACCGACACCATTTCTCCGCGCACGCTGATGTCAATTCGCCATCATAAGCGATAACCCGAAGTGAGACTTTCCAACTTTCGCCTTCAGGTGTTGATACAGAGCCTGTCCAAGTCGGGTTATAGAGTGCCATCCCGTAATCCCGAATGAACCACGGCCCCCGAATGCCTTCATTAAGAATGCTCATAAAGACACCAAACGCGCCATGCCCGCTTAACGTGTTCTGGTAGGCAACGAAATCCGATTCGCCTTCGTGGACAACATCAACACTCCCCTTGCGTTCATTGTCACCGAGCACAATACCGCCCATGACAGGCAAGAGCCTCGGCTCAACGCGGATACCGATGCTCCCGAACTTCGTCTGTGGATACGTCGCAGCACCGTAAGATGCAATCTTCTCACTCGCCATATCGCAAACCGTAGCATCCGCAAGTGCGTAAAGATTGACAGTGCGAATTTCGTCAATCAACGGTGCCTCGTTTTCATCGCGCCAGACAACGTTCTGAACAAATTGAACGCCATCCGCATGCGGTGTGATGTCAATGTCTTTCTGTGTATCCATCCGTCCCAATCTCTCAAAGACTTTATCCGTCCAAGAACGGCGGGGTGGCGATGCCCAAAAACCCGCCTCCCTATCACCGACCTGAACCGGGCCCTGCCCAACGAAAATACCGTTATGGAACGGATGATCAAAGGCAAATTCTTGAACGACGGTATGTCCGGCTGGCGTATAGAACGGAAAGACAAACGGACGATAAAAATTCGCACCGACACCGCCCAAACAACGACCAGTATCGGCTTCAACAACCAGATGTGTTTTGGCATTTACTCTAACTTCAAATTTTTCTTGCATATTTCCTCGTCTATTTAGAATAGGACTTACGCAGCCCCCACTGCAGGCGGGGTTTGAAACCCCGCCTGCAGTGCGTCATACGCCCGTTATCATGGAAAAATGCGTAAGTCCAGTAGAATCGAAATCCTATGGACAGACACGATTTATTTTTTATCTATTTCCCAGATTGTAGCAGCAATATGCTGTTCTGGATCTTCAGCAGTGGTGTAATAGTAGATTGTTACTAACTTGCCATCCGAGCGTTGGATGGTGCGCGTGTAGCCAAAATCGCAGTTTCTGCCATCATCGCGCAGATGGACTTCAGCACCCCAACTTTTTCCGTTATCTTCACTCAACTTCGCTCTGATTCCATAAGGCGTTGACCGATAGCCGTAAGTAACGCAGAGCCTGCCATCCTTCAAGCGAACCATGCTCGGTGGATTTCCGTTCCGACCAGCACCACCGTCAGTATCCGCCGCCTTGCATAGGAAAGACCAAGTCTCCCCATTGTCCGTCGAATGACAAATCTCAATCCAGTTGTTACTCAGTCGAGTGCCATCATCTTGTTTCGTATCATATCGGCGACGGAGTGCCGTGACCAGATGCGTATCCGATATCCGCACCGTTGAAGGCATCACAGATCTGACCTCAATATCATCCGTTATCCAACTGACGAATTCAATATTCTCTCCACCGTCAGTCGTTCTGGCACAGAACGCGCGATCTTGGATGCCCGCTTGCACCCGTTTCTCTTTCGCAGAGAGAAAAAAGTGGCAATCGCTTTTACTATTGACGAGATAATCGGTACGTGATGTCAACTTATTCCCGACATCCGGTAAATCGTAATCACCGCTCCACGTTTTCCCGCGATCGTAAGAGATATGAAATCTACTACCGCTGCACTGCATCGCGAAATCTGGATGCGCGAAATCTATCGGCGTATGCATCTCAGGTGTCCCCTGATTCGCTACTATCTCCTCATGCGTCCACGTCTCGCCGCCATCCAAACTGCGTGCAAGGATCTGACGGCTCGGCTCATCACGAGAAATAGCGTGTCCACCGCCACTCTCATCATGGGTACCGATCTGAAATTG
This sequence comes from Candidatus Poribacteria bacterium, assembly GCA_022827185.1. GTDB lineage: Bacteria > Poribacteria > WGA-4E > WGA-4E > WGA-3G > WGA-3G. The sequence goes on along the minus strand of JAJDTM010000037.1, from coordinate 30,312 downwards.
GACAAGGATTTCATCACCCCAATGCCAGATACCCCCATTAGCGGGCCACCCAGCGAACCTTCCCGGTTCCTTGTAGACAAACCGATGCTGAGCAGATAACTGTGTTGAATTCGCCATGTGAACAATTCCTCCTTACAGAAAAGCACCGATATAATTACGGAGTTATGGTTATGTGTCAAGCATTCCTGAAAAGTATAGATTATTTGTGTGAGTGTGTCAACAGGAATTCTGTAGTGGGTAGGAAACGGATCAATTGTCTGATTGGTGAGTTTCAGACATTAGGGTGAACAACTGAAGGGCGTTCTTGCACCACAGGTATGACATAACTCCGGATTGTCAACCCTTCGAGCATCTCAGTCTCCACACGAGGTTCGGGCGTTTGACGATGATCGAAGACAATATAATACCCTTCATCCGCGCCTTCTAATGTGAGGTAGGCGGCGAGCTGCTGCTTGCCGACTTCATAGCGCAGATCGCCTTCCCAAATCTTGGTCTCGACGATGTACTTGCTTCTGTTGTGGAGGATAATTAGGTCCATCCTGCCTCGCCCTGTTTGTACTTCAAGATAGATATGAGCGCCCACTAAGCGGGCAAATTGATCAAGGTAACTAAAAAGCAGATATTGTCCCACGAACTCCTGCGGTGTATCTGGCATTTGCAGAATTCGGAAGCCCGCCCGGGCGATGAAGTCCCGGAAGTTATCAAGCAGCTGCGCTATGGCAAGTTCTCCTGTATCTGTGAGATACCCTTTGAAGCCTGCGCGGGTATCTTCAGGGAAATATTCATCCTCTAATCCATTTACTGTTGGCTTGAATGCTTGTAGGATCGCATATAGGTAAATTGGGTTGGCGATGTCACACAGACCGTCCGCACCTTCCGAGATAACCCCATAAGTCGCAAGTTCATCTATGATCTCGTCGTGCAGGTTAAACGGCACGCCATCATCCTGCCCAGTGATCCGCATGAGGATTTTTTCAAAGCGCGCGTCTTTGCGGATATTCGTTGTCAGATGCGCAATATTAGTATTCCGACTGTGGAGAAGGCGTGCATGTGCCGCTGTCCAATGTTCCATCGCAATCGTTTCAGTTTTCGGGATGTCCATCTCCTCAGTGAGAATCTGCGCCAACCGATTGACAAGCACAGGTTGACCAGCGGTCTGCTTGTGAATAGATGCGACGGTTTCGGGAGCGAAGGCTTGTCCCACTTCTTCAGTATACTGGCAAAGCAGTTCATGCACCTGTTCAAGTGTAAAGTTAGGTAGATGGAACTCATCTTGGATATTGAACGGCGAGATGGACCTGTCGTAGTTGAGTTGGATGATGTTCTTGACACCGACAATGCCGACGCTGTGCGGACATCGCGTCTTACCGGAAAGATAGATATGGCGTAGCGACCGCAGAAAACCCGTAACAGCATCCCGGGGGATCGCATCAAACTCGTCAATGAGAAACACAATCCGCTTGTCAGTTAGCAGGCGCGCTAATTGTCTAAAAAATCTTCGGACCGAGAGATGGTCGGTTAGTTGGACATTTGCTAAAAATTGCATCAACGCCGTAGGTGGTAACTCTCCACGTATCTGAAAAACAGTCTCTACTTCCTCGTGGATATCTTCACAGAAGCCTTCGTAAAAATCGGAAGGTGTACAGCCTTCATAGGTCTCAAAATTTAAGCGGATAGGGAAGTAGATGGGTTCCTGGGCGACGAGCGCGTCCAATGCTAATTGGAAAAAGGTCGTTTTACCGGTCTGGCGTGGTGCGAACAGGACGATATATTTGCCTTGTTTGACACGATTGATGAAATTAGTCGTCTCTTCTGTACGAGGGACAATGTAGTTATCTGCAGGGTACAAACGACCTTCGGTTCCAAAACGTCTCATCTTCCTTTTTCTCCAATTTTTCTAAAGACATAATCGGTCATAACGGTGCTATCGGATGCTAAGTCGCAATACATTGTATCACACCGCCCTGCAGAAGTCAAATATTAACATGAACAGGCAACATCAGGGCTATTCAGTTTTCGGTTTTTAGTCCAATTTTGGACCCCCGGCCCGGTAGATTCGGTTTTGCGGCGTACACGCCCAAATTTTGCCCAACCGAACCAGATTCAAAAAAAAGGACGAGAAACCCTATATCTTCTTAAAACTGAATGACGCTGCAGGCAACATCATTAACGCTTTACATTTTTCGATAAAACATGCTATAATTTAAATCAAACATTCCAATGATGAAGGAGAAAATACTGACGTGAAACAGTTATTCAACAACTTACAAAACAACGTTGCAATCTACATCCCACTCCTATGCATGCTCGCTATCGGATTCATACTCGTTGGGAACATAGATCTCAACGCAAAAGGGCATGAGAAATTCAAGGTTGCAATGCTGCTACCAGGTTCAATCAGCGATGCGGGTTGGAACGCTTTAGCTTACGAAGGACTCGTAGCAATAGAAAAGCAGCTCGGTGCAGAAACGAGCCATGCCGAGACCCGAACCCCATCGGATCAAGAAGAACAATTCCGTTCCTACGCGCTTGATGGTTACAACATCGTATTTGGGCACGGATACGAGTTCCAAGACCCCGCGAAAGCCGTCGCACCTGACTTTCCAGAGACAATTTTCATTACGTCGTCAGGTGGTACCATCACCGACAACATTTCGCCGGTTAACTTCCGGGTTGAAGAGCCTGCCTACCTTTTAGGGATGATGGCGGGTATGATGACGAAAACCGATAAACTCGGTGTGATGGGTGGACAGAATATTCCGTCTGTGAATAGCACCTTTATGGCATTTGAAGGCGGCGCGAAAAGCGTCAACCCTGATGTAGAAGTATCTTGGGTATACGTCGGAAATTGGGAGGACATCGGTAAAGGCAAAGAACTCGCACTCGCGCAGATTAACGAAGGTGTTGACTTTATCTTCCCGAATGCAGACGCAGCAGGACTCGGTGCCTATGAAGCCGCGGAACTCGCTCAAAAAGAGGGTAAGATGGTGTATACCTTTGGGGCAAATCGCGACAAGAGTGATATTTCTCCGACCGTAATTGCGAATGCCGTAATTACACCGAACGCTTTTGTGCAAATTGCCAAGATCATTAAAGACGGGGAGTTTAAACCGAAGGTCTATACCTTTAACATGTTGACAGACGAAGCGATCACCCTTACATACAGTCCAGCATGGAAAGATAAGATCCCAGAAAATGTCCAAAAAGCTGTCGAAGATGCGAAAGCCAAAATCCTTGCTGGTGAATTGAAAGTCCCACAAATTGATTTCACTGAAAAGGAAGAAGAATAATCTCCGAAGAACAAGCGACGCTGTGTTTGGAGCAGACACCATGACACACAAAATGGAAATTGATGGGGTTGAAGTCGCGTTTACTGAAGGCGAAACGATCCTTGAGGTCGCACAACGCCATCAAAAAGAGATTCCAACGCTTTGCTATGATCCGAGGCTGGAACCTTTCGGGGGGTGTCGCCTTTGCATCGTCGAGTTAGAAGGCGCGCGAAACCCGGTGGCATCCTGTACAACAAAGGCTACACCCGGGATGGTCGTCCGTACATCAACCGATACAATAGAAGCGTACCGGAAGACGCTGCTGGAGATGGTCGTTAGCGAAAACCGAGAAGTTGACGTGTCCCCATTGCGCGGTTATGCGTCTGGTGAACTCGCGACCCTGCGCGACAGGTATGAAATCAACGGGAGCCGTATAACAGGAACAACATCCGGTACGAACAAAACCGATGACGATAACCCGTTTATACTCAGAGATTATGAACTCTGCATCTCCTGTTATCGGTGCGTCCGCGTCTGTGCTGAACAGGAAGGCGACCACGCCATTAACGTTATGAACCGCGGCTTTCATACACAGATTACGACGGAGTTTGATGGGCTTCTCAAGGATTCCGCCTGCACCTTTTGTGGACAGTGTATCCAGACCTGTCCGACAGGGGCACTCGGTGATAAAAAAGCACTCCGCGCAGCGGATCAGGTCGGCGATACCGTTCCTGAAAAAACACGCACAATCTGTCCATACTGCGGTGTAGGATGTTCTGTTGATATACTCACGAAAAATGAGAAGATCGTTGGCATTCATCCTGCGATGGAAGGCCCTGCGAATCAAGGTGCACTCTGTGTTAAAGGTCAGTTTGCTTACGATTTTGTGCAACACCCGGATCGGTTGAACACCCCACTCGTTCGCGGCAATGACGGTGAACTCCATGAAGCAACATGGGAAGATGCACTCGACAAAGCCGTTGAAGGGTTCCGAAAGGTTAACGCCGAACACGGTAGACATAGCATCTACGGCATCGCTTCAGGACGCGCACCGAGTGAAGCGGCATATCTCATGCAGAAGTTTATCCGCGTAGGGTTTGGGACCAACTATATAGACAATTGCAGCCGTGCCTGACACGCGCCGACCGTTGCCGGTCTGGCAGCGACAATCGGACGTGGCGCGATGTCTAACCCGCTCGTTGACATGCAAAAACCCGATGTAATCTTTTGCATCGGCACAAACATGACGGAATGCCATCCCGTCGCAGCGACAGGACTGAAGAAAGCAGTCGCTCGCGGTGCGAAACTCATCGTCGCGGATCCAAGGCGTATCGGGTTAGCAGAGATGTCGCATCTCTATCTGCCGCTCCGCGTCGGTTCGGATACTGCCCTGCTCCTCGGTATGGCGCACGTGATTGCCCGTGAAGGCTTGATTAATGAAGATTTTATCGAAAACCGCACGACCGGATTTGATGCGTTTTTTGAGCACATCAGCCAGTGGACCCCGGAGTGGGCAGAAACGATTACAGGGGTGCCAGCAAAAGATATAGAGACAGCGGCGATGTGGTACGGCAGTGCGAACAAAGGGGCTATCTACTATACGCTTGGCATCACCGAGCATATCTGCGGCGTTGAGAATGTCCAGAGCCTCTGCAATCTCGCCTTGATGACCGGGAACGTCGGACGCGAGGGAACAGGTATCAATCCGATGCGTGGGCAAAACAACATCCAAGGAGCGGGCGATAGCGGCGCATTACCGAATAACTACCCCGGTTTCCAAGCTGTCACCGATCCAGCACATCAGGCGAAGTTCAAAGCGGCATACGGTAGAGAAGTCGATTTAGAGAAGGGAATCACGAAAGTAACTGCCTTAGAACTCTGCGGTGACAGTATCCATGCAATGCTCATTGATGGCGAAAATACGTTACTCTCCGACCCGGATCGAGCGCATTGTGAGCACGCGCTCCGTTCATTGGCGCATCTCGTTGTCATCGATATCTTTCTCACTGAGACGGCTGAACTCGCCGATGTCGTGCTGCCAGCAACGGCATGGGGTGAAACGGATGGTGTATGCACGAATACCGAGCGGCGCGTCCAACGGATGCGTGCTGCAGTCCCGCCACCGGGTGAGGCAAAACCGGATTGGTGGATTATCTGTCAAATCGCGCAACGCCTCGGGTTTAAAGGCTTTGATTTTGACGAACCGAAACCGATTTTCAACGAACTCTGTCGGGTTTCTCCGATTTATGCCGGATTAGATTGGGATCGCATTGAGAACAGCGAGTATCAGTGGCCCGTGCCACATAAAGAACATCCCGGCACACCACGACTGCACGAGGAAACCTTCGTCAACGGACGCGGTATCTTCTCAAATGTTCATTATCGAGACCCCGCCGAGACAATCAGCGAAGATTTCCCCGTATGGCTGACAACGGGTAGACGTCTGCAATCTTACCATACCCGCACACAGACGGGTAGGGCACAAGGGATTGATTACCTTTTACCTGAAGAATCACTCGAAGTCAACCCTGCTGACATTGAGAGATGGGAATTAGCGGACGGCGAGTGGTGTAAAATGAGCAGTGCGCGTGGTAGTATTAATATTAAAGTAAAAGCGACGAACCGTTCACCACGCGGCACCGTCTTCGCCAGCTTCAGTTTCGCAGATGTCCCAGTCAATTTGTTGACAGGTTCGGGTTACGATCCCATTACGCACACCGCTGAATTAAAGGTCTGTCCCGTCCGGTTAGAACCGCTCTAAGATTTCTCACTAACAAAAAAAACGAAGCGCGTTTTTAGTTTTTAAAGGAGAGTCGCTATGAATTGGAAATCACGTTGGTCAGAACAACATGCGGACGCTGACGCGTTAAAGCAACAGCTGCAATCTGAAGGTTTCAATGCCTATGAGTGGTCAGGTCGTCCAAGGGGTGCATACCTCGATTATATTCACACGCAAGATGAAGTCGTCTGTGTGCTATCTGGCACCGCAGACGTGAAGGTTGCCGATGAACAGGGTACTGTCGAATCTGGTGACCGGATGGATGTCCCTGCAAATACCTACCACTCGATTACAGTTACAAGCAAGGAACCCTTAGTCGTCTTGACGGGAATGCGGTCTTCAAACAATCAGCCTTAACAACGAAAAAATTGAATTTAAAAACACGCTAAAATATGAAGGAACACTTATGAATATTACTGTCAAAACAGGCGGATTCAACCAAGAACAGACCGATGTCATTGCCATCGGTATATTGGAAAACCCAGATTTCTATAGCGCACCGCTCCAAACCATAGACCAAGTACTCGGTGGACGGATTCGGGAACGCATGAACCTCGGCGATTTCACAGGTAAACTGAAAACGACCAGTTGGCTCTACACAAACGGCGCAATAACCGCACCTCGCGTACTTTTGGTAGGCTTAGGAGAGTATCATGACCTTACCGTTGAGAAGGTCCGTCAGACAGCAGGGCATGCCGTGCGGACGATTCGGGATATGGGCTTAAGAAATGCCGCTGTTCCGATGCCTAATGAAGCGACACCTGAGATGATACAAGGTGCTACGGAAGCGTCGCTCCTCGCGCTCTACCAGTTCGATGAACACAAAACAGACAGCGGCGATGAAGACGAAAAGAAAAAATTTGAATCTATCACGTTCTTAGCTGAAAGTGATCAGAGTCAGGCAACCATAGAAGCAGCAGTCCAGCGTGGAGAAGTAATCGCCAACGGTACACTTCTTGCCAGAGACCTGAGCAATCAACCCGCAAACTATCTCACACCGACGCAACTCGCAGAAAAGGCAGAAGCCGTAGCAGAAACATCAGGACTCGGTTGTGAAATCTTTGACAAACCCACCTTAGCGGAAAAAGGGTTCCGCACACTCCTCGCTGTCGCGCAAGGGAGTGCTGAAGAGCCGCGGTTTATCATTCTCGAATACACGCCTGACGGTGAAGGGCAAGATACCGTCGTGCTGGTCGGAAAAGGGATTACCTTTGACACAGGTGGGATCTCAATCAAAGGTGGAAGCGGTATGCACGAGATGAAACACGATATGTCGGGTGCCGCCGCTGTGATCGGCGCGATGCAAGTCATCGGTCAACTCAAACCCAACGTTCGCGTCATCGGTTTAGTTGCCGCAACCGAGAACATGCCGAGCGGGACAGCCGTTAAACCGGGTGACGTTGTTACCTCTTATGGTGGTAAAACGATTGAAATTCTCAACACCGATGCTGAAGGACGACTGGTATTGGCAGATGCACTCGGATGGACAGCACAGTACAACCCAAAAGGTGTTATCGACTTAGCAACGCTGACCGGTGCCGTGATCGGTACTTTAGGACACATCGCAGCCGGAGCACTGGGGACAGATCCCGAACTCATGGAGAAAGTGGAGTCCGCAGCCGAAAAAACGCATGAGCGCGTCTGGGAATTGCCGCTCTGGGACGATTATGACGAAGCGGTTAAAAGCAAGGTGGCGGATGTCCAGAACATCGGCGACGGTACCGCTGGCACGATTGCTGGTGGCGCGTTCTTGAAGAAGTTTGCGGAAGGCTACCCATGGGTGCATCTCGACATCGCCGGCACCGCTTGGGGGATGAAAGGCTCTACATATATCCCTGAAGGCGCATCAGGCTACGGCGTGCGGTTGCTGGTGCAATTGGTTGAAGATTGGTAGTTTAACAGCCATCAGCCATCAGCAGTCAGCCATCAGCAAAAAGGTTCTCTTGCTGACTGCTGATAGCCGATAGCCGATAGCCGATAGCCTTTACCCTTCAGATCGGATCTGAATTAACTTGTTAATAGCATGGATGTAAGCACGGGCACTTGCTTCAATGATGTCTGTACTGGCACCGTGCCCAGTGATGATGTTCCCGTTGTCTTGGACCTTCAACGAGACTTCACCGATAGCATCTTCACCCTCGGTTACGGAACGGATCTGGTAGTCAATGAGGTTGAGTTGGAGGTCAACAACCTGACCAATCGCCTTAAACGCCGCATCAACGGGTCCATCGCCAGTTGACGCTTTTTCAACCACTCCATTCTCCGTCTTAATACCGACTGTCGTTGTCGGTGAAATTTTCGTGCCACTGACGACTTGGATATAATCGAGTTCAAAGACAGCAGGGATGGCGCGAATCTCATCGCTCATGATCGCCTCAAGGTCTGCATCCTGCACTGCTTTCTTCTTATCAGCAACCCGCAGGAACCTTTCATAAACCTTGTCCAACTGCTCAGCATCCACCTCGTAGCCGAGTTCGTTGAGGCGGTGTCTGAGCGCGTTGCGTCCGGAACGCGGACTGAGGATCAACTGGCTCTCTTTCCACCCAATCTCCTGCGGATCAATAATCTCAAACGTTACGCGCGATTTGATGATGCCGTCTTGATGAATACCCGAACTGTGTGCGAAAGCGTTCGCACCGACAATCGCTTTGTTCGGTTGAACAGCAATACCCATCGTTCGGCTCACACGCCGACTAATCGGGACAATCTCTTTTGCGTTAATCTCGGTGTAATATTCTTTGAAATAGTCGCGTCGGGTGCGGATTGCCATGACAACCTCTTCGAGTGAGGTATTTCCGGCACGTTCTCCGAGTCCGTTGATTGTGCATTCCACCTGACGCGCACCTTGTTCAATCGCGATAAGACTGTTTGCCACCGCCAATCCGAGATCGTTATGGCAGTGCACACTAATAATGGCATCGTCAACATTCGGGACATTCTCCATGATACCTTTAATCAAGTTACCGAACTCCGTCGGTACCGTCCACCCAACGGTTTCTGGGATATTGACGACGGTCGCACCTGCAGCGATCGTCGCTTCAACGACCTCATAAAGAAACGCTAATTCCGTCCGTCCGGCATCCATCGGTGAGAATTCGACATTCGCATCTGAGTGTCCTTCACAGAGGCTTTTCGCGTAGGCGACAGCATCCGTTGCCATCCGGAGTGTATCTTCAGGGGTCGTCCGTGTGATGCGCCCCATGTGAATCGGCGATGTTCCAACAAATGTGTGGATACGAGCGCGCGGCGCGTCCGCAATCGCTTTCCATGCGGCAGTAATGTCTTTCTCTACAACGCGAGAGAGCGCGCAGATTTCCGGGCCTTCAACCTCATTGGCGATCCGTTGGACAGCCTCGAAATCTCCCGGTGACGAAATTGGAAATCCGGCTTCAATGACATCAACATTTAATTTCGCGAGGTGCTTGGCAATTTCGAGTTTTTCCTCAATACCAAGAGCAGCACCGGGCGTCTGCTCGGCATCACGGAGCGTTGTATCAAAAATATAAACTTTCTGCGGATTGGTTTCAAAATCGTCCAAGGCTCTTTCCTCCAATTTAGTCGTCAGTTGTCAGTTTGCCTCGCAGTGAGAGTTATTAGTTAAGAGTCGTGCTGTGGCAGGTACAACAACAGCAACTGCCACAAGAGATTAACTTATAACTTATAACTTATAACTATTCCCTACATTTCACGACCAACAGCGATAGCAATCGGTTTCAGTTCGCTCATGAGCGTCTCAAATTGATCCGGGAATAGCGACTGCGCGCCATCTCCTGTCATCGAATGATCTGGATCGTGATGCACCTCAAGCAGCAACCCATCTGCACCTGCAGCCACAGATGCCTTCGTCATATCACACACGAGGCTTCGGATACCCGTGCCGTGACTCGGATCCACAATAATCGGCAGGTGGCTCAATTCGTGAATAACGGGGACCGCATTCAAATCAAGCGTGTTACGCGTATGCGTCTCAAAGGTGCGAATGCCACGTTCACAGAGAATCACATCAGGATTCCCTTCGGCGAGGATATATTCCGCAGCGAGTAACCACTCTTCGATTGTTGAGGACATCCCACGCTTGAGAATCACCGGTTTCTGTGCCTGTCCAACTTCACGTAACAGGTAAAAATTCGTCATGTTCCGGGTACCGAGTTGGAACATGTCTGTGTATTCGCCGACGAGCTCGACTTCGTGGGGTGTCATAACTTCGGTGACAATACCGAGTCCAGTTTCGTCTTTCGCTGCTTTTAGCATCTTGAGCGCGCTTTCACCGTAACCTTGGAAACTATAAGGTCCCGTTCTCGGTTTAAAGGCTCCGCCTCTGATGAAACTCGCACCTGACTTCTCAACCAGACGAGCGATCGTCACGATCTGTTCTGTACTCTCTACCGCACACGGGCCGGCGATAACAGGCACCTGTTTACCGCCAATCTTTGTGCCATTGACTGCAATCACTGTCGGCTCATCCCGAAATTCGCGGCTCGCTAACTTGAACGGTGCTGTAATCGGCATCGTCCGTTCAACACCGGACATGGACTCTATCGGAATATCACCAAGCAACGTTTTATCTCCTATAACACCGATGACCGTGTGCCGTTCGCCAGTTGAAATTTGCGCTTTCAACCCGACACTCTCGATCCGTTTGACAACAGCATCAATATCTGATTGTGTCGCATCGGTCTTGGTAACGATTACCATTCTTTTCAACTACCTCCACCTTCTTAATAGCAAGTTTAGCCCCCTCCCAGTAACGGGTGGGGACCCCGGTGTTGCACGCTGCACCGTCTTTTGAATAGCAAGTTCTCGGTTAGCACGCTGCACCGAAAAGGACTCTGTCCCAAATCTAATTCGGTTAAAAAAAATTACCCAACATCGAATTTATCTTCAACGCTGGGTGGTGATACTGGAATCGGTTAATCATACAATTGAGGCATTACCTACGAACCTTCACCACCTATCGTTGCCGTACAAATATAAGTACAGATACAGATAAAACACAAACACGCCTTTTAACAGCAAACTGCTGCTTGCATACGTAAAAAGAGCCCAAGCACCGAGAACGTTATTCTGAACGATCCCTACACGGGTGATTTGTGTTGTGATGGTATTGTGTTCAAGCGTTCGCATTATCAAGTTCCTCGAATCCGGGCAACAAAAAACATACCCACAACGTCTCAAAAACAACCTCTACGACTAAGACGTTATTCACAAAAAAACGTTTAGCCTTGTAATAGGGAAACTACGCTACGCGCTTTAAACTTCCTGAACAGAACAGTAGCATCCTCTACCACTGACTTTAAATATATAATAACATATTTTTTTCTGGAAGTCAAATTTCTTTTTAAAGGAATCAGAGTCATTCAATTTTCACATAATTTCGATTTGTCGCGTAAAGCACTCCCCTGTAGGAGCGAGCTGTGCTCGCGATCTTGGAAAAAATGTTAACACCTATAAACGAAAACCAAATCGTCCTGTTAAAGGAACAAAATAACATTGACCCGCCAGCCGAAGTACGCTAAGATACAACACCGAAATCAAAAATCTAATGTAAACGGGGAAACTATGGAAAAAGAAAAGCACTTCACACCTATTACTGTTGGAATTATGGGCGGTTCCGCTTCCGGGAAAACCACATTTGCCAATGCCTTGGCGGAAGCACTCGCCGACTTTTCGCCGATCGTACTGAACCAAGATTCCTATTTCCGCGACTGGTCGGAATACTCGGAGGCAGAACGGGAACGTGTGATTACCGCGAATCATCCGGATGCTGTGCTATGGGATGCCCTTATCACAGATATAAAGAAACTGCGTGCCCGAGACGCTATTGATTTTCCCACCACTGGCACCCGGGCTGCACAACGTGGCAACGAAAAAACGAGCGTTCAACCGAGTGATGTTGTCATTGTAGAAGGACATCTTATCTTTTGGAGTGAAGACTTACGCGATTTGATGGACATCAAACTGTTCCTTGATGTAGATGCACACGAACGTGTCTTGCGACGGATGCTCCGTGATGTCGCACAGCGCGGCGGCGATCTGGAATGGGCAATCAACTGGTACCGGCGCGATGTCCTACCCAATTTCCCCGTCTACACCGAACCTTGCAAACAGTACGCAGACCTCGTTATCCCGTTCCAAGACGAAAATCCGGTTGCATTACACACGCTTGTCGCAGGAATCCGCACCCGAATTCAGGAAGGCAGAATGTCTTCACAATAAACGCGCGTCGAAAGTGCACTTTTCCCTACATAGTCATTTTGACATCCCCATAATGCCACAGTGGCAAGGGTGATGTCAAAATGGCAAACCTATCTTTTCCAACCTTCCATGCTTCCAACTTTCCACGCTTCCACTCTTCCAACCTTCTACCCTTCCAGCCCTAATAGAAGTGTTTTGTGTCTGTCCTATTTACCATTAAAACAACTTTGGCACGCAATTTGCTTATTATGCAAACAGAACGGCAACATCGTCGGTTGCCTCTGAAAAGATTGGCATCAAACTTGCAACGTATTTGGCATGGAACTTGCAACTAACATTTACACAAACAAAATTCAGAAGGAGAAAAAAATGACTTACTTAACGATCCGCAGACCCATGAAAAACCTGTTCAATCTCCATAGCCAAATGGAGAAGGTTTTTAGCGACCTCTGCGCCTCTCACGAAAGTGAAACGGATACAGAAAGCACCGCTTGGCTGCCTACGGTTGACATTTCTGAAACGGAAAACGGATTCGAGATCCGCGCTGAACTTCCCGGTGTCTCGGAAAAAGATGTCAATGTTTCCGTGACCGATAACTTGCTCACCATCAAAGGCGAGAAACATCAGGAAGCGGAGACAGACAGCAAAAACTACCACCGTGTTGAAAGACGGTATGGCAGCTTCCAGCGGAGTTTCACATTGCCAAGACACATCGAAACCGATGCTATCAAAGCAGAATTCAAGGCCGGTGTCTTGACACTCGGAATTCCGAAGGCGGAAGCCGCGAAACCGACCGAAATTCCAATTTCAACAGCCTCTTAAGACACAACCCTCAAACCCAAGCGAAAAGGCTGGCGCGTAAACGTGCCAGCCTTTCTTTTTCCTTATGATGAATGTACTACATATCCTCTTTATCTTTCAACACACCGATATAGAGCAGCGCAGCGAGGATCGCACCGACGCACGGTCCCACGAAATAGAGCCACATATTACCCCACTGCGGATCTGTACTAAAGAGGGCAGGTCCCAATGTCCGAGCCGGATTCAAAGAAGCCCGCGTCAACGGACCACCCACTAAGATACACGCTATCAATGTGAACCCAATCGCGAGCCCCGCGAAATTGCCTGCTTTCCCGTTCACAGCAGTCGTAAAAATCGTATTGACAAGGAAAAAAGTAAGCACGATTTCGACAACAAGTCCTTGAACCGGCGTAACACCTTCAGTCAAAATTGTCACACCCAGATCGCCTGGATTCGGTAGCACAGCGTTAAGCAGAACCGCACCCAATATCCCGCCAAGAAATTGCACAACCCAATACCCGAGTGCTGCAACAAATTCGATCTCTCCGGCTATCAGCAAGCCGAGCGTCACAGCCGGATTGATATGCGTACCGGAGATGTGCCCATAAGCATAGATAAACGCCACAACGACGAAACCGTGAGCGAACGCAGCCCCTAACAAACCGCCTATATCTATCGCCACTGCACCAGCACCAATAAAAATCAGCGCGAAGGTACCGATAAACTCGGCGATTAAACTCTTCGTATTCATGAAACCCCGTTTTGCATTTGAAATTGAACCATCAGATGAATCTTACCTTACCGATAACTATTCCTGTAACCATTTTAATTCCAACTTTTGACAAAATGTTTACATACCCTTGTGATTTGATTTGCAAATTGACAATTCTTGGTGAACATGCTACATTAACTCCCAAATTTTTAGCGCAATACTGTTTCGCAAGCAATATCAAAGGGAGAAACTCTCATGGAAAAAGAAATCAGAAGTGACATCAAAGGCATCCACCGCTTTATCTTTGAAACAGGATCGGATAGGGATCAGCTCCATCTCCATATCTCAGAAGTCGGACCTGGACAACGCGCACATCCACCGCATACACACGACGGACAAGAAATTTTCTACGTGTTTTCAGGCGAAGGCGAAGTGCTATTTGGCGAACAGACACACCGTGTCAGCGACAACGAAGCCGTTCATGTCGATTGCCAAGTTTTGCACGGGATACGCAACGTCGGTGAGACACCATTACGCTATGCCGTGATTATTGCGAAGTGACGAGGACTGAAAGGGGCGGTTGTGTCCGAAACGCTTTCAGGCTCATGTTATTCTGGCGAGTTATCGGATAATTGCCCCGCGTATAAATGATAGATACCGTAAATGCCTGCAGCAATTAGGACGATCCCGATACCTGCTAACCCGCGCCGTACCCAGATCGGTTCTAAAAAGACTGGCAACCCGACAGTAAACCAACGCGGCTCGAGTAGTTTTGACATAGCAATGCTGAAATAGAGCGCACCATAAGCGATCAAACCAATATCGCTCGCTAATTCCTGTTTTAAGGGCGTGACCGGTAGTCTGAAGGGGTTGAGAAGATAATCGCCGGAAAAGATTAGCGTAACCCCTACTACCAGAAAAGTAGCAAGGATTACATTCGGATACTCTGAATGTCGGAGTGTTACCAATAAGGCGATACTGATACATCCCAACAGAAGGCTCATCACGCCTTGTATAATTTGATAACTTCTATTTTGTGAAATCATTTTCCACTTTCTTACTCAAATCGGATACGCGGATCAACTAAAGTGTAACTAATGTCGGTGAGTAACAGACCGATAATATACAGTACAGAAACCAGATAAACCATACTACGCACAATCGCAAAATCTTGTGCTTGAATCGCTTCAATTATAAAACTCCCCAACCCCGGAATAGCGAAGAACGCCTCCATCACCAACCCCCCCATAATGAGAAACGGAATCGACAAGACGACGTTCGTTAGAATTGGGATCATAGCATTCTTCAAGGCGTGTTTAAAGAGGACCCCGGCTTCGCTCACACCTTTCGCACGTGCCGTACGCACATAGTCACGATTTACCTCTTCAAGGAATATCGTTCGGTAAAAACGGATACCGCCACCGATACCGGCAATGATACCGATGACTACCGGCAGCACTACAAACTTCAGCATATCCGTTCCAGTATCATATCCAGAAATAGGGAAAAGACGCAATATTTTTCCGAATACCCACTGACCACCAATGATATAGAACAATTGGGAAACAGACATGATGATCACTGCAACGATCGTCCCCCAAAAATCGACGTAGGTTGCTCGGTAGTACGCCACAATCATTGAAACCGTGATGTTGACCAGCAGCCCAATTAGCAGTGTTGGCAGCGTAATAGCGAGACTCGGCCACATGCGCTGCACAACCTGTGAGGTGATGTCAATATTGTTTGCATCCGAGGTGCCAAAATCGAAAACGAAAAGTTTGACCGATTTCTGATAGAAGATCGTCTCTGTAAAATGGGAGATACCAGATGCCTCTGTATTAAACCAGAGCGGCAGATGATAACCGTTCTGTTTTTTCCAATTGTCGACATCTTGCTGCGTAATATTCTTCTCACCAAGTATCTTTCGCGCCATCTGGTCAGGTGAGTTGACAACAAAAAAGAGAAAAAAGACGAGGAGATTCACGCCTATTAAGATAGGGATGGCATAAAGAATTCGTCGGACAATATAGGTAATCACTTTTTACCAACGCACCTCACGTCGTCTCTGTTAGCCGCATCCCCTCTTAAAGTCCCCCTGATAAGGGGGATTTAGGGGGTTAAAAACATTTGAGTCCTCTTAAAGTCCCCCTGATAAGGGGCGGGGAATGCCATGCGGCATTCATACCGTTGATTCTTTAGGGGGTTAAAATACCGAAATTGCTGCTCTTTTCGTAAATTCTAACTCTATTTCTAATGAAATCTATTGTGTCCTGCGTTCCCGTTTCCAAATTGTGATGACAGCCGGGATCGTGCCTAAAATAAATACACCGAGGCACAGCCATAGAGGCCAAACGACAGGGCGGTTCCACGCTTGACGATTTTCCGCCCGCCTGTTGGCATCAACCCGCAGATATTTGAGTGTCCCACCGCCCAACGAATTTGGCTTACTGTTTTTTACCCATTGATGCGACAAACCGAAACTGACGGGGTGAAAGGTAAAAACCCACGGCGCATCACGCTGTATTAAGCGATTCATCTCACGAATACGTGACAACCGTTCTGGAGAATTCTCCATATTCTTCATCTCTTCAAAAAGTTGGTTGTACGTTGGGTTATCGTAGTTAGCAGAATTCGCACCATCGTACCGCGCTTTACCGTTCGGACCATAAAGAAGGAACAAGAAATTTTCGGCATCAGGATAGTCCGCATGCCACCCCCAAAAGATGAATTGGAAGTTCCCGTCTTTCACCTTGTCCCGAAAACGGTTGTAATCGGTGGTACGGCTCTCCATCGTGATACCGAGTTGTTCTAATTTCTTCCGCATCCATGTTAGACGCGCCGTCGCACCTGCCGAATTCCATGTGTTATCAAAAGAGATAATTAGCGGATTCCCTTTGCTGTCCTGCCCACCCGGATAACCCGCCGCCGCGAGCAGCTGACGCGCTTCTTCAATGGATTTGCGAACCGGACGATCAGCGTCTACATCCCAATCATACATGTAAGGGTTAATACCACGCTCGCCCGACTCATAACCGAAGATACCAGGTGGCAGCGGACTATGGGACACAACGCCGCGTCCGTTGAGAAAAATTTCAGTAAACTCCTCGTAATCCAAGGCGATTGAGATGGCTTGGCGAAGTTTCTGTTTCTCTGTGGTGTATCCACCGACAGTATCGTCTAACATATTGAAAGCAAGATAATAAGTTGTGGGTTGAACACTGGTGCGTAGGACTATATCCTTCGCTTTTAATGCCTCACTTGCCGTCGGGTCGCCTGTATCGTTGAAGACAACCGCACTGTCAAACGTATCTGAAGAGATGCTCGAACTATCGTAATAGCCTTGTAAGAACTTATTCCAGCGCGGAATATATTCTTTTTCTAACTTATAGATAACCTTTGGGATAAACGGAATGGTTTCCCACGCGTCGTCCAAAAGTCCGGCTTCTCTATCCCCGGGTTCACCGCTTGATGGATAGCGTTCCACCCGAAAGTTCTCATTTTTCACGAGCACTATCTCTTTATGGGCAATGAGGGTGTCTATCCGATAGGCACCCGTTCCGACAGGAAACCTATCAATCGTAATATTTCGGTCTTTGATAGCGGGTTGATTGTAGAAATTGATCGCCTCTTCAGGCATCGGTGAAAAGAACGGCATCGCCAACCAATACACAAACTGTGGATACTTCGCTTTTAGGGTAACCCGATACGTGTATCGATCCACAACCGCTACACCCGGAAAAGGTGCCTCGGTCTGCCCATTCGCAAGGGCAGCCGAATACGTTTTCATGCCAACGATATAATCCTGCAATGTACTGAGAATCGGACAGGAGAGTTGAGGATCCGCCATCCGTTTGATCTGGTAGACATAATCCGCTGCGGTCAGCTCACGCGTCCCTGTCATCGGGAAATCTTTAATCTCGGTAAAACCCTTCACCTCGGCTTTGGTCAAGTTGTGATACCGCAATGTTCCATCTTCGGTTTTCGCGAAACACGGATGCGGCTGAAACATGATACCGGGTCGGATGCGGATCTCGTACACAGCACGGGCAACGGATTCTGCCGGTGCCCCTTGCGGCAGCTCCTTTCCGTTCGCGCCAAAATATTGAGGCTGCGGAACCGTCTCTGCTGTTAGCGGAATCAATTCGTAGGGTCTTTTCAGGTAATGATATTGTAGCGGCGGTTCATAAATCTGTTGGATAAACCTGTATTCATCCGAACTATAAGACACTACCGGGTCAAAGTGCTTTGGTTCTTCATCAAACGTGTTGTAGTAGATTTCCTCGTTCTGTTGAGATTTCGGATACGGGTTGTTTGGGATACCACAACTGAAAAAAAAGATGAGTCCCATTAGCACTATAGCACATCTGCTTGAAAGCGACACCCTAAAATGGATCTGCTGTGTCGGGCAGTGGTGTTTCAATAATTTCATCATTACCCTCACCTTTTCGGCGAAACAGCGCTTAAAACGCATATAGAACTGTTAACGATACCAGAGGACCGAACTCAAAAGCATCGCTCTCCTCGTACCTACCACCCAATAAAGCGTCACTATCGTCATAAAGCGTTTCTTGGCTCAACGGGAACATCACGGCTAAAGACAACGGGATGTTATAAGGCGTTGCAACCGAGGCTCCAAACGATACCATACTGAACCGGAGCCCACTATTAATGTCCTGTTCCCCCGCCCAATACGCGAAGGATTGATAAAAACCGAGATAGCCTGCCTGAAGCGAAAGCCAGTCATTGAACCGATAATTTAGACCGGCTGTATAGGTAACCTCTCTGGAACCGCGATAGGTTTTGCTATTTTCATAGAACGGAAGTTTACCGCGGACACTGGCATTCGTGCCTAACCCTTTGTAGATGGGGAGCCTGTAATGCAGATCCGCGATCGGGTTAAAGGTGCCAGTACCGAACTGGATATGAAGATGCTCAAGTCCAGCATCCCCTAACTTCCACGGATCTTCTTCGGTTTTGCCGAACGGAATTGTCGTTCCGATACGCGCCATCAAAAAATCGTTCTCTATAAGCAGCCCTTGTGTCTGATACCCTAAGAAAATATCGGAATCCCTGGGTCCAATGTAGGTCTCATCTCGATGATGATTGTCCCGATTCCGCTCAATTGCTGTTCGTTGGGCATCCGTGAGCGGATCAATTTCTTCAATGGTCGCCTCTTGGATTTTGGTCTCGTATGGCACATTCGCTTCTAACATCCACTGCGAATTGAATTGATATTTCAACCCAATATCAATGCGAAATGTGTTTAGTTTAACATGGTGTCGATGCAACGGTACCTCTACTACCTTTCCTTCTGAGGACACACCTTTTGTTTCAAGGTGTCCACCTTGCGCGTCAAACCATCGCATCATACTGAAAGTGCCCTGAAATTTCTTCAATTCTCCTGAAGTCAAACTGACTTCACCGATCCCCCTACGTGGAATCGCGGGATTGCTTCAGGCACCTCAGCTCTCTTGGGCAAAGCCGAAGGGGAAAAGAATGAATTGAAGGCAGAGTAGGAGATAAAAAATCCGAATCATCATAGAGGATCGCCATCCGTTTCTAAGTTGAGCCATTTCATTTCAGCATCAGAGAGTTCAAGTTCCCTCGCGCCGAGTGAGGACTCCATTTCATCTAAAGTCGCGGGTCCAATAATCGGAAAAACAGGAAACGAAATATTTAAGCAATAGGCAAGGGAGACCTGAATTGCGGAATAGCCGTATTTTTCTCCTAATTTCTTTGCGCGTGCAAGTCTTTCAAAGTTTTCGTCATTGTAATAGACGCGCACCATATCTCCATTATCGCGATTCTCCGGTGTGAACGCACCGCTAAAGAAGCCGCGTGCTTGCGAAGACCACGGCATCAACGGAAATTGGCTCTCATGATGCCATGCACGTGCGGCATCATCTACACAGACGCAACCCCACCACATCGGCTCCATCGGCACAGCGAGACTAATATTGTTGCTACAAGAGATGAAACCCGCCAATCCATTTTCATCCGCATAAGCGTTAGCTTCAATAATACGCTCAGGTTGCCAGTTGGAGGCAGCAATCGCTCGGATACGTCCTGCACCTATTTCCGTGTTCAGATAATCGATAATCGTGCTAACGGGTATCACCGGATCATCGCGATGGAGCATGTAAAGGTCAATATAGCCAATGCGGAGCCGTGCAAGACTCTCATCGAGATCGGCTTTGAGTTCTTCAGGAGAGAGACGCGGGCGTGGCACTCTGCCTTGTGGGTGTCCACCTTTATCAATAAGAAAAACATCCTCTCGGTTCCCACGTTGCCGCAGCCAGAGTCCGATGAGCATCTCACTATCACCACCACCATAGCCGTGTGCGGTGTCAAGCGCATTCCCACCTGCTTCAAAAAATGCGTCAAGCATTTCAGTGCTATAGTCAAACCTCGTAGGAGAAAACAGCATGCTACCCAGAATCAGATGTGAGATGTCTTTGCTGACTCCCGGAATCTTTAGGTGTTTCATTAAAAAGAGTGTCCTTTTCTCAAACGGGCATACAATCCTGCCCTTTAGAATTCATTGAGTCTTTCGTGGAATATATGGAAATTATAGCAGACTTCTAATCTAAAATCCAGAAGAAATGTGTTAATATGTTTGACATCAATTAGGAAAATCGCATAAAATTCTAACTATCAAAAACCAGATATTGGAGGGAAACCGATGAAAATCACAGGCATTGAATACCGCACCATCTCCATCCCATTTATCCCGGCGATACAGGAACACCGGGGTATGGAGTATCCGACAACCCTGATTTGGGTACACACAGATGAAGGGCTGACTGGGCTCGGAGAGAGCAATTCCCTGAATAGTGACATTACAGATCAAGCCGACAGCATCGCCGAAAAATATGTCGGCAAGAACCTTTGGGATATAGACCTCGCCTCCGAGTCATTCGCCTTCCAGTGTGCCTTTTATGACTTAGCAGGACAGGCATTGGGTATCCCCGCCCATAAACTAATCGGTCAGAAATATAGAGATAGCGTTGAGCTTGCTTACTGGTCACCACCGATGCCCGCGGAAGCAACAGCAGCGGAGGCAGAACGCGCCGCGGATATGGGCTTTCGGGTACATAAACTCAAGGCTCGGAAAGCGAATATCGTTGAGACCGCTCGTTTAATTGAAAAAGCCTGCGGACCCGATTTCGAGATTCGCGTTGACCCAAACACCGAATTTGGTGATTTAGAGACAGGGCTTCGACTCGCACAGGAGTTGCGCCCGTATAACATCGAAGTCTATGAAGACCCAATCCGATTTGAGGATTTGTCTTGGTACCGCCAGATGCGGGAAGAGGTAGAGGTTCCAGTCGCTCGGCATCTCGGTGCCCCCCCAGGGATATTGGAAAACATCCGTGCTGACGCAGTAGACGCTGTCAATATGGGTGGCAACGTCGCCGGTATCCGCAAAAGTGCTGCCGTTGCCGAAGCCGCCGATTTGCCGATTTGGGTGCAAATCTTCGCGTTCGGTTCATGTGTCGCCTCGACTTTTGCTGCACATATCGCTTGCACACTGCCAAATTGCACGATGCCGATTGACGAACTCCCACACATCCGCGTTGACGATCTCTCTGGCGGTAGCATGGATCTCTCTAACGGCGCGATCCACCTATCTGATGCACCCGGATTGGGGATTAGTCTCGATATGGATGCTGTTAAGCAGTATCAAATCCGGTAATAGCACCCTATACGATTCTCATGGGTTCTGCACGTCACATGTGACGTGCAGAACGTCACATTAACGTCACACACAGTCGAAGCAGTCGCGATTCAGTGATCGCACCGATCGCGATGTATTCAAATTGGGAGACTCCTCCTATATGAAAACCGACGGCTGACGGCTATATAAAATTTCATAGCAAATTTTAACGAGCCTGCCACTAAAACAGCCAAAAACCCGGTCATGGATTAGGTTTACCGCACTTTATAAAATTCATAGCTTTCTCGATTTGCTATGAAAACTATGAAATTTTACACCACTTTTCGGCATCCCGATTTATCCATACAACCAACAGAAAACCGAAACTGAATCCGCCCCTTATTGCGTATTTGTTTGACACTTTTCCACTGTTTCAAGTATACTATATCCATGGCACAAGACTACGACAATATAGGAAAAAAATTGTGGGCAGACCACGCCGAAGACCTTTCGCGATTCGTACTGGACACAGACGATGTTGAAGTGCTGGCAGACCTGGGCACCGAGCAGCAGATTATCGAGCGGGAAACTGACATCATAAAGCAGATCCACATCAACGGTCATAAAGCCATTCTCCATGTTGAGTTGCAACTTCGCGATAGTACAGACAAACCGATGTGGGCAAGAAACGCACAATATCAGGGATACCTCGTCGGTGAACACCAGATGCCAGTCTACTCAAATGTCATCTACTTTCACCCGAACGCGGGCAGGAACGACCCAGGCGGGTACACCTATAGTTGGGGTGATTACGAACACACCAATCGCTATAAAGTGATTCGGCTCATTGAGATAGAGGGGCAATCGGTTTTAGAAAGGCAAGCACCCGGTCTGCTTCCGTTTACACCGTTGATGCAACCGCCTGCAAGGATGGACCTTGAACGTTGGGTTCAAGAATGTGTTGACATAACAATGGCTGTAACTGTCGATCAGGAAACACAAGCGGATTTACTGTACGCTACTTCTCTCTTCGGCTGTATAGTCCATAACTCCGAGTTGTACGAACGACTTATACCGGAGGAACTTATGCGAGAATCTAAGTTTTACCAACGCCAAATGGAAAGAGCCGCCAGAGAGACTACCATCGAAAACACCCTGGCTTTGCTGGAAGATCAATTCCAGGCAGAGGCAGTGAATGCCTTAACACCTGAACTTCGCAGTATAAACGATTTGCAAAAACTTAAGCAATTGCTAGTCGCCGCTGCGAGGGTGCAAAATATTGAAGCCTTTGAGCAAATGCTGCACGAATAGTAGTCAGGAGGGCGGTAGGAATAGGCACCACGTCTACTAACACCATAAGCGTCAATTTAAAAATAACAACCGCCTCAGACCCAGACCCGGTAGGTGCGGTTTCCTAACCGAACCGGGTTTTACACAAAAACCTTGTATGAATCAAAAACCTCTTCAGTCCCGTAGGGTTTATTTGCTTGGGTGTTTCTTCATTATGTTTATAGCAGCTTCGGTGTTACAAAATACCATGAACAATCCCTAAATTGACACCTATGGCGCGGTTTCTAACCGCACCGGGCATACACCCAAAACCGCTATCTTATAAAACAAAACGCAATAAGTAGTTTTCGTATGGCTTAAATTTGGATTAACTCAATACCATTGCACTAATTCCGATAACTATTACTGATCGGAATTAGTCAGTTTGGACTTGCAGAAATTTTTACGTAATAATTCGTGTTGGAATTAGTTAATTTCCAATTCACCAAAAATAAAAGGCAGTCAAAAAATTGGCAATTCAGAAATCCGCTCTATAATCTGTTCTATTAGTAGTTTTTGACTAAATAAAGATAGTAAGGTTTCTATTGCGGATATAAAAAGAAAAATCTTAATGAGAAGATTTTTAAGATTTGTTGGGATAAGATTAACAATCGGAATATTGTTAAATATGAAAAATACACCATTTTTTACAAGGTGTATCGGATTGATAATTTTAGATTGAGTCTCTTGATGTTTATTTTTAAAAGCACCGATATTCTGAACCAGCATATTATCAAAATCTCGGCAGTCTTCTGTAAAATTATAGCATTTAAGTGTAACTATATCGTTAATTTCATTCATAATTCCTGTTGAAATACCCAACATTGGGTGATTTTTTCTGATACGAATAATACTGTCTAAATTGATTTTCAAAGCATTTTCAAGAAGATAATCGCTTAATTCGGGATTAAAATCTTTACTCTCTTTAACGTTATTATGGAATTCTACTAATCTCTCTCTATAATCACTGAACATTTCTATTTTCGATCCCCATGTGTGTAATTTCTTCAAACAATCACAAAAACCTAATACAGCAAAACCTAACAATACTAATATGGGCAATGGTACTAAGTTCAAAAACGACATAAACATTCTTGTAATAGAATCCTCTCTTTTTCGCAATTAGTAGTTTTCACATTTCAATCTTTGTTCAGTCTTGAGAGCAGATATTCTTGTCCACGGTCACCTTTAATTCTGTTGCAGTTACTACAGAGCAGTTGAAGATTCTCAATATGGTCAGTCCCCCCAACATTTTCTGCGATAATATGGTCAACTTCAAGGTGTTGTTGCTGAAAATGTGTACCACACCCATTACAATTCCCGCTTTGCTCTCCATATAACCGTGTTTTGTTTTCAGGTGCGTTGTATCGGGGAATATCACCTAAATCCGTGCGTTTAGGAATATCTGTGCGTGCAACAATTTTCTGAAACAATCCCTGATCTGCTTTGATACGTTCAACAACTAATTCAGCTGCCTTCGCTGATATATCAATACCTATCCAATCTCGTTGAAGTCTACCTGCTGCGACGAGAGTTGTCGCACAACCGCAAAAAGGGTCTAATACCACGTATCCCTCGTTAGACGATGCTTTGATAATCCGGTGCAAGAGTGCTAAAGGTTTTTGGGTGGGGTATCCAGTGCGTTCTTTTCCTGCTGCAATTGATATATCAGTCCATAGACTTCCAACGGGTTTACCTTCATATTCATCTGCGTACGCTTTTCGTAATGGACGCTTGCCTTCTCTCCATATAATATAACCGGCTTTGTCCATTTCAATTAATTTTTCTTTTTTTACTCTCCAACCCGAAGGGTGTGGATTTACTACGCCCTTATATTCATAGCAAAGATTAGGACGAGATCCCATTGATGGTTGACAAAAGATAGGGGTATTTGTGTTGTATCTTCGTCCATTTTCGTCAGTTTTAGGAAACTTAAGACTTATTTCAGATTCAGTTAAAGGAATGTTTACCGAATTATGCAAAAAGTCGTTCGATTTAGAGTAGTGAAATATACTATCAGTATCGCGTCCAAGGGTTTTACTTTTGTGTTGGCTGCCTTTTGCTCGTCCTGAAGATCGTTGCCATACAATTTCATTCCGAAACATATCTTTACCGAAAATACTATCCATAACGAGCTTGAGATAATGGCTCATTGTCGCATCGCAATGTAGGTAGATAGACCCTGTATCTTTGAGGATACGGTGCATTTCCAGTAACCGAGCAGCCATGTAAATCAGGTAAGATTTATCGCTGTTTGTCATCGCAGCGTGAATTACTCGGTTAAGAACAGGATACTTGGTCTCAATTAGATCAAGCCAAGCATTATCAATATCATCAAGCGTCCATGTATCTTTGAATTCAGCACCCGCAGCTTTTGAACCTATAGGTGCTGCGTAGTTAGTATTGCTATTAAAGGGTGGGTCAAGGTAGATTAAATCCACTGACTTACTATTTATCCCACGCATTATAGGTAGATTATCACCCGTGAATATCGTCTTTGGATTAATATTTGTAGCCATCTGACATACTCCCAAGCCTAAAGGAGACCAGGGGTTCTTTTGTTCCTTGTAGAAACATTCCTCGTGTTTAAGACGAGGCAACAGGGACTTCCAAGCGAAAGCCCAAGGGCGGTGTCATGCGGACAGCGTCCATTTCCGCCACTACGGGATCACCGAAGTGACCCAGATACTTTCGTCTTATATTGATTGCACCGACACCGTCGCGGTGATATTTGAATCCACAGCTGCAAGTGTAGTTTCGGTTTGTTGGTTTCTTTCGGTTGCCACATTTCGGGCAGGTTTGTGAAGTGTAGGATTCGTCAATCGTTTCAACCTTGATACCTAAACATTTTGCTTTGTAGGTTATCAACTCCGCTATCTTACCGAAAGCCCATTGGTGGAGTTTCTGGTTCGCACGTTTGCCATAGTTGATAGTGTTTCGGATACCTGTGAGGTCTCCAAGAACTATCGTGCCAATGCCTTTGTTTTGGCAGTATTTCACGAACTTCGTCGTCTGTTTATGGAGTGCGTCTTTGATTTGGTTATCAATCTTTCGGATACGCTTCCATTTCCGACGCGTGAGTTTCCACCAGCGTTTTGAATGCCGTTTACAACGACTGATCGTCTGACTAAATTCGGCAAGCACCTTGTTTCTATAGCGGTATAGTGAGCGAATATACCGTCCATTGTAGATACGCGTGTCCTGCCCGTCGTGAGAGACAATCGGGTGTATTTCGCCTATATCAACGCCTACAACTTCTTGCCCTGTTTCGGTTGTTTCGGTTTCATACTTATACGAGAAATGGAGGGTCCAGTGCCCGTAGTTATAGCACAAATCAATCGTTGCGATATGTTCGGCTTTAGACATATCAAAGTTACTTGGCAAAGGTATATCTATTTTCGGTTGACCTTTTGCCAAAGAGAGTTCAACACGTTTGCCAAACAGTCGCCCTTCAACGAATCGGATAGCAGACTTTTTGAAACGTGTCGTCAGGTAGTTTTTTTCTTTATTAGGAGGTTTCGGGGTCTGAACACCACCGCTCTTTTTTACAGCGGAGTAGGAGTTCCAAGACTTGAAGTAACGCTCCCGAACCGCTTGCCTACTTTGCGAATGCAATAACGGATTAGATAGTTTTTCGTCTATCCAACCTTCGCAATCCTTACCGAAATAGAAGTGATTATGAGCGTGTGGATAGCCACGGTGCCACTGATACATATCCATTTGATAGCAACAGTCATTCCAAACGTTAGCAGACGCAGCATTGACTGCAGAGAATATCGGTTGTTCTTCTATTTTCAGTGTTTGAGTTCGGTAGAAACTTGGCATTCAGACACCTTTTGGGTTCTCAATATATTGCTTCAGGATTTCAAGTGTGACGCTACCCACACTCGCAACAAACTTTGAACGTCTCCACAGGCAAGGCAGTCGGCGTTTCAATGTTGGAAACTCGTTGCGAAGTATCTTGGCTGTATATCCTTTACTTTTACCGATTACGCTTGTTACAGAAACATTAGGTGGAATGCTCGCAAGCATTGGTAAAATATATTATTTTTGTGATATGTCAACCGATTAGCCGCTACTACATCCTAAACCTAAAGGATTGGGTTTTGTAGCGGAAGATTTGATAAAAGAATCTCAAAAATTTTACAAAATAAGTAGACTCAAATTTGAAATTTTGTAAAAAAAAATGGAATTTATACTGATTTAAGTTAATAATTTATAATAAAACAATATATTTTATTCTATTAACGCTATATTTTACAAAATTTAAGAAAAATCGTCAAATTTATTCGGTGAAGTCACAATTGCGCAGATTTTTTGTCTGTTTGGGGTTTCATGTTTTCAGTCCGGTGCGGAGGGCATCTGTGTAAAATGACGGCAGAAATAAAATCACAAAAATTTCACAGTTTTCATAGCAAATTTCATAGCAGCCTTTAACGATCCTGCTACTGAAACCGTCAAAAACCCAGTCGTGGATTAGGTTTACAGCACTTCACAAAATTCATAGCATTCTCGATTTGCTATGAAAACTGTGAAATTTTACACCATTTTTCGGCATCCCGATTTATCCATATAACCAACAGAAAACCGAAACTGAATGGCTCTGGGAAGTGGACAGAAAAGCGTTGTGAATATGTCAGAATCGTGATAGAATAGGTAACAGTACTGTAGCAATATGGACTTATAGGCTACACCCTTAAAATTCAAAAACCAAGCGATTGAGGTTACAGCAAACAACACTATTATGAGCATTTCTTATCTACGCTATCTACATACCGCACAAGACATTCTGAAACAGATTGAAGCGACCCAAACCGATGCGATCGCGCAAGCCTCCGATATGTGTGCTGAAACAATAGCTGAGGACGGGCTCGTCTACCTATTTGGATCGGGACATTCCCGCATGGCAGTCGAAGAAATCTTTCCGCGTTACGGGAGTTTTCCGGGGTTTTTTCCCATCGTAGAATTGGCTGTCACGTTTCACAACCAAGTCGTCGGTTGCAACGGTCAACGCCAAGCACTTTTTCTCGAAAATATCTCAGGATATGCAGAAGTGATCTTACGCAATTTCACTTTCGGGCCTCACGACTGCATGATGGTATTTTCTAATTCTGGCACGAATATTCTGCCCGTTGAAATGGCAATAGGCGCGAAGGAACGGAGTTTGCCTGTTATTGCAGTGACTTCTATCGCACACAGCCGTTCATCTACATCCAAACACACTTCTGGCAAACGGCTTTTTGAGATTGCGGATCTAACGATCGACAACTGCAATCCACCCGGGGATGCTGTCGTAGAGATCCCAAATTTGGCATATCCAGTGGGACCTACGTCAAGCATCGGAACACTTTCGATTGTCAATGCGATTAAGTGCCGAGTCGCCGAACTCCTGACAGAACGCGGGAAACCCCCTGTTGTGTTAACGGGTGCACATTTTCTTGGTCCCGAAGAATCGGCGAAGCAGATTGAAAGGGCGTATGACGATTACAAGGCTCGCGTCCAAGGAAGTTAGTCCAACCACAATTTTTCCGTTGACTTTCCCCTTGCAAATCTGTATACTTTAAGAACCGTGAAAAAATGCCGGATTTTCTGAAGTAAGTTGCATCTGCTGGACATTTTGATGCTGAAAATAACCAAAAGAATCGCTGTGATGGGCGGGACATTCAACCCGATTCACTACGCGCATCTACTCAGTGCTGAACAGGTCCGGGTCGGATTGGGCTACGATAATATCTTGTTTATTCCTTCTGCCAGACCCCCACATAAGGTCGCAGATGCCGATATTATCGAACCCGAACACCGATATCAGATGGTACTTTTGGCGATTGCAGAGAACCCACATTTCGAGGTATCACGGATTGAATTGGAGCGCGCCGGTCCCTCATATACCATTGAAACACTGAAATCTCTGCAGAAACTTTACGGAGAAACGGCAGAACTGGCATGGATTATCGGTGCTGATTCGCTCATTGAGTATAAGGTCTGGAAAGACTTTGACGAGGTTTTGGCGCGATGCGTTATGATCGCAACAACACGTCCGAATTACGACCTGAACCGAGTGCCGTTGGAAGTACGCAAACGGGTTACGACGTTCCCAGTAACCGGTGTAGATATATCTGCTACAGCCATTCGCGAACGAATTCGGAAACGGCTTTCGATCCGGTATCTCGTACCCGAAACAGTCGAAACTTATATTCATCGACATCGGTTGTATCAACAAAAGTAGGACTTACGCAGCCCCTTTGCAGGCGGGGTTTCAAACCCCGACTGCAGGGCATTATACGTCCGTTATTATGGAAAAATGCGTAAGTCCTGAAACGAAAAAATCCGTTTAAAAATTGACACACCGAAATCGAATACGAGGACATCAAGAACGTGGAACACACATGCAGTATGTGCGGAACAACCTACGATTTTGTATGGAAAGCGGGAACACCTTTACCGAAAAACTTCCCATTCTGCAGTACCCGGTGTAAGGCAGCGGACCTGTCAAAATGGATCAATGAGGAATACGCGATTCGTACGCCGTTACCGGAAACGATTTTGTCGGACACCGAACGAGAGTTGCTTGCTGAATTAGCCGAATTAGGGATTCACATTGACGATGAGAAAGATTAAATAGCGCGCATACAGTCAAATGGACATTACACTCGAAGAACTTCGGACGCACCCGAAGTCAATTGAAATTCAGCAGTATCTCTCCGACAAACTGAGCGAGAAACGCTTTCAGCATGTTCTCTCTGTACAAGAAATGGCGGTTGACCTCGCCTGTGTTCATGAAGTAGATGTTTGGCATGCGAATCTTGCCGCGCTTTTACATGATAGCGCGAAATGGATGAACGCTAAGGAATTATATAACGCCGTACGTCGCTATGACATCCGGCTTGATCCGGTTGAAGAGATAAATCCTTCGCTGCTGCACCCACTCATCGGTGTAAAACTGGCAATAGAGAAATTCGCCATAACCGAGTTAGAGGTACTCGAAGCCATTCGGAACCATACGACTGGAAGCCCATCAATGGGGTCTCTCTCACAAGTATTATACGTGGCAGACTTTGCGGAGCCAGCACGGACACACGGTGCTGTTCGTATAGTACGGGAGTTGGCATACACAGATTTGGAGCGCGCGGTGCATTGCGTCGCTCGTGCGAAAATTGAGCACCTTCTCAAAAAAGGGGTCATGATCCATCCAAATACGCTTCATACCTACAATAGTACATTAAAGAGCTTTGAGCGTTAAGAATTAGAATTAAAGGAAACCACAGTCAATAACCCCTACCTAAAGGCGGGGGCTTGTGCGAAGCGTATACCAACCGTTCACTCCACGAGTTAAACCGTTGACTACCGTAACATATCGCATATCTATGGCGTGGTAGCCTAACTATGTATCGGATACTCCCCTCGTCTGATACCCCTTGGATATGTGATGGGGAAGGGGCAATACATACTCGAAAGAGGTTTACGCATGTTAGTTGTCGTTGTAGATAAAAACCAAACGCCTCTAATGCCTACGAAATCCTCACGCGCAAGGCGTTGGATACAATCCGGTAAAGCCACGCCTTTTTGGAAG